>NZ_JAGTAR010000051.1 GCF_018156225.1 Carboxylicivirga sediminis | reverse complement strand
GTTAATGCAGCAGATGGAGCTTTTTGCCTAAGTTAAAGATCACGTTTGATTCTTTTTTAGTATGCTGGAATAGTGATTCCACAAACTAACGATATTATAAAGTTGTTGATATTAAGGGAAGTGAAATACTTGTTAGTTGCTTAATGTTGAAGGAATCGGATTTTTTACAGTGGCATTTAAAATCTAAAAAAGTATCATTCCCAGAAATAAATTAATAATTCTATGGTATAGCTAAAGGGTATATTTTGAAAGAGTTCCCGTTTGGCGTAGCGCTACGTCATATTAAAACATAGCCCGAAATCTAATCCATCTATGTCCTGATTAAAAATTAGCTTACAACTAACAAAACCAATACAACTTAAAGCCACGTAGTAATGCGTGGCTTTTTTTGTACTTCCGTTTAGCTTAGCGTCGCGATGTTGCTGGCAGGCTGTATTATTAGGGCTTGATGGCAGAGTGGCCGGGTCAGCACCAAGCAGAGTCTTTTTATTTACGCCAGTCATACTCAGCCTTGCGCAGGCGATCCATGATGGCAATGCCAATGCCTGTTTCAGGTACCGGTTCGGCAATAATCAGTTCAATACTATCATCGTCTTCAAAGGTATGCATGGCTTCGAACATATTAACTGCATAATCTTTCAGCTCTTCATTCTGCGATATGCGTATCACCTTGTGGAAGCCATTCTCCAGCTTACCGGTAAAAGATATAAGTCCGGCTTTGCTAAGGTCTGCCTGCCAGTTAGCAGTATCATCTGCCAGCAGCAGCTTTTTCCGTGGGCTGTAATGTGATTTGAGCATGCCGGGTGCTTCCATGCTTTCAATGGCCGATTGTTCGTCGCACGGCAGAACCGTTTCCAGTTCCTCGCGGGTGATAATGCCATTGCGAAGTATCTGAAAACCCATGTCGGTCAGTCGGATAATGGTTGACTCAATGCCCACAGTGGTTTTACCACCATCCAATATATAATCCACATCAGGCAGTTGCTTCTGAACATGAGCTGCCGTGGTTGGGCTGATACGACCAAATTTATTGGCACTGGGGGCGGCAATGGGGCAGCCTGACTGGCTGATTAATTCCAGAGCAATGGGATTGGCCGGCATGCGGATACCCACAGTAGGCAAACCTGATGTGACCAGGTCAGGAACTCGCTCGCTTTTGGGCAGAACCATGGTAAGAGGTCCCGGCCAGAATTTCTCAGCCAGTTGATAAACCCGCTCATCAGTCGTTTTTATCAGCTCCTTTAGTTGATCCAGGCTGGCAATATGCAGTATCAGAGGATCAAAAGACGGACGCTCTTTCAGTTCAAATATTTTGGCAACAGCCATAGGGTCCAAACCATTGGCCCCAAGGCCATATACGGTTTCGGTAGGAAAAGCAACCAATTTGCCTTCCTGAATATATTTGGCAGCAGTTTCGATGTTATTTGTTCGCTCCATTTTTGCCCGATGTAATGTCATTTGATTTCTTATTCACCTGCTCCTTCATTTCCAGCTTATATTCCATCAGTTTGGTTTGAATGGTTTTATCCATCGCCGATACAATTTGAGCAGCCAGTATGCCTGCATTTTTGGCACCATTCAATGCTACTGTAGCCACAGGTACACCACCGGGCATTTGCAGAATTGAAAGGACAGAATCCCATCCATCAATGGAGTTGGTCGATTTGATGGGCACACCAATAACCGGGAGTGGTGAGATGGCGGCTATCATGCCCGGCAGATGAGCTGCGCCACCGGCACCGGCTATTATTGCCACCATACCGCGTTCATGGGCCTTACTGGCAAAGTCATAAAGCTTTTCGGGTGTGCGGTGAGCCGAAACGATGTCAATTTCGTAAGCAATATCAAATTTATCCAGCATTTCTGCTGCCTGTTTCATCACCGGCATATCCGAATCAGAGCCCATTACAATGCTCACTAGTTTTTTGTCCATGACTTAACTTTTATTAATTGTTTTACTTTTTCAGCTTTTTTCAATGCACATTCAAGCGAAGGTGAAAGCACGGTAATATGTCCCATTTTGCGATAAGGCTGCGTGATTTTTTTACCGTACAGGTGAATTTTAACACCATCAATGGCCATACTCTCAGTTAAACCCTCGTATAATACATTGCCATGGTGACCTTCTTCACCTAAGATATTAATCATCACCGAAGGTAATTTAAGCTTGGTACTGCCCAATGGCAGGTTCAATATGGCGCGCAAATGCTGCTCAAATTGCGATGTTACTATGCTTTCAATAGTATGGTGACCGCTGTTGTGCGTGCGCGGTGCCACTTCATTAACGATGACCTCCCCTTTGCTATCGATAAAAAACTCAACGGCCAGCAAGCCTTCCATATTAAGCAGTTCAATTATTTCACTGGCAATGTTTTTGGCCTTTTCTGATTGCTCAACAGTAATAGATGAGGGGCAGATCAATTTATCCACCAGGTTGGCCTGCGGATCGAACAGCATCTCAACAATGGGGTAGCACTTGATTTCTCCTTTGTTGTTGCGGGCTACAATCGCAGCTATTTCTTTGTCTATTTCTACTTTTTCTTCAATAACCGAAGGACCTGGCAGCAGCTTGTTTAAATCACTCGCACTGTTGATAACAGCCACGCCTTTGCCGTCATAGCCGCCTTTTCGTAATTTCTGAACAAACGGAAAGCTAAAGTCACCGTTGTCAATGCTTTTCAGAATATCCTGTTCCGACTGTACAAGCCTAAATGGCGAAGTAGGTATGTGGTTGTTGCGGTAGAAGTCTTTTTGAAGTCCTTTATCTTGTATAAGAGCCAGTATATCAGGGTCGGGCAATATTCTTACTCCTTCAGATTTCAGCTTATTGAGGGCCTCAATATTGACATTCTCAATCTCAAAGGTTAAGATATCCACCTGCTTACCAAACTGGTAGACATCATTGAAATCAAGATTACTGCCTTTGACAAAGTGCGATGCAATTTTACCGGCGGGGCAGTCTTCGTCTTTATCCAACACGTAGGTGATAATATTCCACTTGCTAGCCTCCTGTATAAGCATTTTACCCAGCTGTCCGCCAGCTATAATTCCCATTTTTAAGTTTGATGTAACCAGTCTTTCCATATCATCTGTGTAGCAAAAGTTTCCATTGAAGGCTTTAGAGTACAAAAGTAGTCTAAAGCTGACAAACAATCGACATTGCTTTTAATTGGCTGCAAAAATAATCAACTCTTTTGCATGTGCCAGCACTCACAATTGTGTTTGCAATTACCCTTGTCTGTCTGGTGTTTCACAAAACAGTAGGTAAACCAATGGATATGAAAAAAGTTTAGGCTGTCTGGCAGAGTCTTTTTATTTGGTTTTCTGTTCGTCATTGCCTCTCGCTACATGGTATAACGGCAGTTCAGTTACCTCAATTGATAAAATTGAGTTATACCATGCGATTAACCCCAAAACCGATAACTATCGATTTGAAGATTGATCACTATCGGTTTTTGAGCACCTTAAATCCCTTATAAAATGAGAGGTACAGATACAGTGGCAAGCTGGGGAGCCAATAAAAAACCCGGTACATCAGTACCGGGTTGTAACTATTGTTTTGTCTGGCTTTAGCCTATACCAGTTTGATGGTGCCAAAATATTGCGGCAGGTGAAAGTTAGGTGCTTCATGACCGATGGGGTTCCACGACAGGAAATGCATCTGCTTTTGTTTATCGCCGCACTTGTAGAAGTTGCCTTTGTAGCTCTGGCCGGCTTCAAACTGCTTAATGTTAGTGCCAAACACGCTTCTCGGAATTTTAATCTTCATCTCCCATTGGGTTGGTGTGTCTTCCAAATCAATAGCTTGCTTGCCAAGTGACGGCATCGTTTCAATGGTTTCAACCAGTTCGGTGGCGAGCCACTGACGGTCTGTGTTACTTTTGCCTAGGCCAGACAAGCGAGTGCCAATGCAGTTAAACTCCAGGTTATAGTATTTATCGTCATCAAATGCAATAAAAAACTCTACGCAGCTGTCTTCCCACACCGGACCATTGGTGGTGGTGCATACCGCTTTGGGGTGATTTTCATTCACGGCATAGTGCAGGTAAAGGTGGCTATCGTCATAGGCCATGCCAAATTTCACCTTCACATCGGCCGGGTAGTTCCAGTTATCGTTATCAATTGGGTTGATGGCTTCAGGGTAGCAAATGTCGCCTGATGCACTTTGTTCAATACGCTTAATCTCCAGTTGCTTCATTTCAATAAAGGTTTTTAACAACGGGGTCATTATTAGCCTGGCCCCATTGGCTCAATAAAGAAACTAATTTCTTTTTAATTGCCTGCGCATCGCCATGGTCAATCAGGTCGTTCATTTCACCCGGATCATCCGCCAGGTTGAAGAGCTGTTCGCGCTTCTCACCTTTAGAGTAAATAATGTACTTCCAGTTGTTGTGTATGATACAGCGTCCTGAGATACCATAGTTCTCCTTACCGTTGGCAAAGGTGGTTTCCAGCACAATCACTTTATTTTCATCGCTTGCCTGCGGATGAAGGGCATAGGGCTTCTGACTTTGTCCGGCCATACTGGCGGGTTGCTCAATGGTTGCATAGTCGCACATGGTCGGGATCAAATCCAGACCAATATTGATGAGTTGTGAAGAATTTACACCAGACTGTTTCACTCTGAAATCAGCGATGATAAAAGGTACGTTGACAGATTCCTCGTAAAGTACCTGCTTCTGATTCCACTGGTGGCTGCCCGCTCCATCACCGTGGTCACTCAAAAAGAAGATGACCGTGTTATCCAGTTTGCCAAGTTTATCCAGGGTATGAATCACATGACCTACATAGGTATCCACCCGTTCAACCAGGCGATAGTAGGCCCAGCGGTACTGGCGCCAGTCGTCTCTATCCCAGTCATTGGTAGGATAGGTTCTCCACGACAGACTTTGTATGTGTTTCAGAATATCGGGCTGACCGTATGGTATCGCATAGTTAGCCGGTACATCCGGGCATTCAGCCGGAGCAGGTGCTTCAGCAATTGGCTCCATACGCAAGCTCTGTCGGCGGGCCCATTCGCATATATCGTGCGGATTAACAAAGGATGCCACCATCAGGAATGGCTTATCGTTGCTTTGTTGCTTAATAAAGTCGTAGCAGTCGGCCGGGATGGAGGCATCCTGCCAGTCGCGCTCTTTTGTATTGGTGATGAGGTCAAAACCATGGACCTCTTTTTCATCAACAGGCACAGGCAGGTGCCATTTGCCAATGTAGCCTGTGCTATAGCCCTGCTCTTTGAATACCTTACCCATCAGGTCAACTTCCATATTGGCCCAGTAGTTATTGGTTTCGGGCAGGTTGATGGATGCATTGAGCTGGTGAGGGTATTGCCCCGTAAGCATTGATGAGCGACTGGGACCACACAAGGGTTGCGGACAATAGGCACGCGTAAAGCGTGTGCCATTAGATGCCAGCAGATCCATAGCCGGAGTAGATAAGTCAGTATTACCGGCGCAGCTCATGGCATTAGCTGTTTGCTGGTCCGTCATAATCACCACAATATTGGGTTGGGGCGATTGGGCTGATACCAGACTGGCTGCTGTAAACATTGCAGCAGCCAGAAATATGGTTTTTAGCATGTCCCTGTAATTATTCTCCATCATAGCTAATCCAGTCGTTTAGTATCTTTTCGTTGTACCAGGGGTCGTCACTGTGTTTCAGCCAGTAGGCCATTTCTTTTAACAGCGCCTGTACCTCCGGAGCACTTTTATCTACCGGCAGGTTGTTCAGCTGGTAAGGATCGGCATTATCATCATAAAAACGCGTAGCTTTCAACTGATGTTCCTTATCAATCATCAGTTCCAGTGTATGTTGGTGTGTTTTAATGCCTCTGGCAACTGGGAAATAGCTTTGAACAAGGCCGTCCTCATCTTTTCTCCCATTAACATTTCTGATGTAGAGTGCCGATTGAGGCCTGTGTGCATTATCCACTAAAGTGAGCGCATCGGCATAGTTATGCCCTTGCATCTCAGCCGGAATCTTTTCTCCAAAACCCATCAGTCCCAGTAGCGTTGGGGTAATATCGGGCGTTCCCATAAGCAGATTATCGGTACGGGCATGAGACATGTCAGGCCAGCGAATCATAAAAGGCACATCAAAGGCCTCGGTAAAGATATTGTTTTTGGGATCGTTAGTATTCTGGCTGCACATGGTTTCGCCATGGTCCGAGGTAAATACGACAATGGTATTCTCATATTCACCCATCTGTTTCAGTTGCTCCATAATGCGACCAAATTCCCGGTCAACACCTGTTACATTAGCAAAATAGAAAGGGGCCGATTGGGCCTTTTTCATGGTCGGGTTGGCATTGTGCCTGTGCAGGAGCTTGCTCAATGGCTCACTATTGTATTGTCTGTAGTCCTCTTCCAGGCAGTCGTCCAGTGAGTTGTACGGATTATGAGGCGGATTCATCGATACAAATATGGCAAATGGCTTTTCTGTATCGCGTTGTCCTTTCTCATTTTTCAGGTAGGAGATAACCTCATCGGCTTCGTGCTGTGGCGACCATTCTTTGGGATCGAATCGATTGCCCTTGTTGTCGTAGTAATGCGGATCTTTGTGCACGTCCCAGGTGCCATATGAGTACCAGTAATCAAACCCATGGCGCTTCTCTTTGGGTGTATAGGTGTCCCAGGCAGGTGTGCGCGGATCCACATAGTTACCCGGATTAGCCGGGTCATTGGGGGTTGGAAAATCGAGGTGCCATTTGCCAAAATAGGCCAGGTTATAGCCTTTGGTACTCAACACATCGCTGATGCACACGGCATCATCGCGTAATGAGCTGATGGGGCGATCGGCGTTACAGTTGAGCGGTACGCCCGATGAACCGGGGTATAAGCCGGTAAACAGGCTGCCACGGTGAGGGCTGCAAAGCGGACAGTTGCTCACAGCATTGGTCAGAACAACTGCCTCTTTGGCAAAACTGTCGAGTTGAGGTGTCTTTACCGGGTCAGCCTTGGTGCGTATGGCACCTTTGAACTCAGGTGTATCCCAAAAGTTCATGGCTTGCTTTCTGAACTGGTCAGGAAACACATAGACCAGGTTGGGCTTTTTAGGCTCTTTCTTAACCGGACTGCTACATGCAGCAAGTGCCATTATAAGCATAATGGCACTGTTTATATGTCTGAAATTAATCATATTATTGCTGTTAATTGACCTGGGCCAGTTGGCCTGTTTCATTCTTATTTAAATCCCTTAGGCGTAACAGGGCTTCCACATAATAGTAATCGGCATAGTTTAATGGTACATCAATTTCATTATTGTGAGGAATACTGCCTACACTATGCTTTAATATAAAGTTATGGTTGGTGCCCAGTTTTGCCTGGTAGCTATCTGATGAAAGACTGCTGATAATGGCCTTGGCTTCGCTCAGGTAATCGTTCTTCGAATAGTCATTGAGCTCGATTAATGCCGATGCTGTAATGGCTGCTGCAGAGGCATCACGCGGCTCATTCGGGATTTTTGGCGCATCATAATCCCAGTAGGGAATACGGTCGGCCGGCATATCCTGATGGTTCATAATATAATCAGCAATCTTTTCAGCCTGCTTCAGGTAGCGCTCATCTTTTGTATAACGGTAACAGATTGTATAACCATAAACACCCCAGGCTTGTCCTCTGGCCCATTCCGATTCGTGTGCATAGCCCTGTGCTGTGTGTTTGTTTCTTACCTCACCGGTGATGCTGTCGTAATCAATGACGTGGTACGAGCTCATATCCTCTCTGAAATGGTGCTGCATGGTGGTGTTGGCGTGTGCCATGGCAACGTCCTGGTATTTCTGGTCACCAGTCATCTTTGTTAATTCAAACAGCATTTCCAGGTTCATCATGTTATCGATAATAACAGGATACTGCCAGCCCCGCTTTGATTGCCAGCCCTTATCCACATCCCACGAACGGATACAGCCTACATTAGGATTAAAACGTGTGATTAAGGTATTACCGGCTTCAATCAATACCTGTTTGTAGTGCTCATTGGACGTAAGGCGGTAGCCGTTGCCATAGGAGCAGTTAAATACAAAGCCCAGGTCGTGGTAATAAGGAAGCAGGCGATGGTCCTCAAACAAACTCTGGAACTTATCAGCTGCCTGTTCCCATTTCTTATTGTTGGTATACTCATATAAATACCAGCAAGTGCCCGGGAAAAATCCTTCTGTCCAGTCAAATCCTTCAAGTGTCCAATGCATTTCTCCTTCAGCGGTGAGCGTGCGTGGTATTTTATTAGCTTGCTCGGCATCCTCCAAAAGCAAATTTATCTGCTTGGTGGCGAAGTTCAGATTCTCTTCACATAAGGGCTCGGATGTTTGTGTTTGCTGACAGCCACCAATGGTCAGTGCAAAAACAGCGAGTCCTAGATTTTTGATTAACGATGTTGTCATATCTCTTTTCAATAAGTTCAAATTAGCTTTTTTATTGTTGTTTTCCCTAACTGGTCTAACACAAAAATAACTAACCCTTTGGTGTAAAAAAGGCCTAACTATCTGGCCTTTAAACACTAAAATTGTACAGAAAAAGCAAAAACAATTGACTGTCAGTAGCAAAGAGTTGGGTGATAAATGTTGTGGCGTACGATATTGTACGTAATGCGAACTATTTTGGATGAATATTTTTGTGAGTGAAGTTCCTTTGTAAATGTATTAGATTTGCCTTGTTATAGATAGGTTTTTGCTGTGTTTCATTTTAATTAATTGAGGGGATTATGAGGATGAAGAAAACGATAGTGATGGCATTTATGTTGCTGCTGGCATTAGCATCCAATGCCCAAAAGGTAACTTTTGACTACCTGGGTCTGAAGGATGGACTATCGCAGGTAACGGTTACTACCATGCTGCAGGATAGCATAGGGCGGATATGGATTGGTACACGCGATGGCTTGAATGTGTATGATGGGGCACAAATAAAAACATTCAGGCCGGTGAGGGGTAATACCAACTCATTGCTGGGGCATAATGTCAGGGATTTGAAGCGGGACGGAAATTATATTTGGGCCAGCACCTACGCTGGTGTGTCCCGCCTCGATATTACTACGCTTGAATTTCAGCAGTTTCCATTCGATGGTATATTATCCATATTGCCTTTTAAGGGTAATTTACTCGTTGGTACCAACAGAGGTTTGTTTGAACTGGATCGGAAACTGAATGCCTTTAAGCTCAAGTCGGATGTATTCAATGAGAATACCCCCATAAATGAGCTTTACCTTGATAACGCCGGTATGGTATGGATCTGCAGTAATAAAGGACTCTATAAATATAACCCGAAGAAAAATGTTACGGCTCATATCCTTGATAATACCATAAACACCGTATTTACCGATTCACGCAAGCACATATGGGTAGGTACAAACGGGCAGGGCGTGTACCTGCTTAATCAGCATCACCAGATCATTAAGCATTTTAAGCATCATGACGAGGATAGTTCGCTTGTCAATGATATTATCAGAGATATTAATGAGGATTCTAAAGGTAATGTGTGGGTAGGTACTTTTTTAGGCCTCAGTATTATTGATAGCCGAAATCATACAATTACTAATTACAAGCAGACCGATGAGGGTAGTAAAACCTTATCGCACAATAGTGTGTACAGTGTGATGCGCGACCATCAGGGGACCATGTGGGTAGGCACCTATTTTGGAGCTATCAGTTATTATAACCCTGATTTTCAGATTTACCAGCAATATGCCGTCAGAGCCGATCATCCCGAAGGAATTGGCTACCGTGTGGTGGGTAAGATGATTGAAGACGAACAGAATAACTTATGGATTGCTACTGAAGGAGGCGGACTGGATTATTTTAACCGTAAAAGCAAGACCTTCAAACATTATAACTACCGTGAAGGAAAGGCCGGTTTATCGCATAACAATGTGAAGTCATTATTAAAGGTAGACAAAAACACCTTATTTATCGGAACACACATGGGGGGATTTAATATCCTTGATTTAGAAAGTGGCAAGTTCAAGAACTTCCTCCATAACCCGGAAGATACGACATCACTGCCATCAGGGGTTATCACCGATATCATTCCGTTTCATGGCGACTATTTACTGGGTACTCACGAAGGGGTTATCCGATTTAGTCCTGTCACTCAGCAGTTTTCGCATTTTATCGATGATGCCGAAACACGAGCTTATATTGGTAAGGTTATCTATTGTCTGTTCGAAGATAGTTTTGGTAAATTATGGATAGGGACTGAAAAGAATGGTCTTTGTGCCTATGATATTCAAAGTGCCAAGCTAAACAGGTATCAATATAAAGCAAATGATTTACATGCTATTAGCAGTAATACTATTTACACTATTTTTGAAGATCATCAGTTCCGCCTTTGGATAGGGACCTTTGGTGGCGGACTCAATCAGTATATCCGCGAAAAGGATCACTTTGTCAATTATTCACGTGCCACCCATCAGTTACCCAGCGATTTTGTGTATGGTATTCAGGAGTCGCGCTACGGGAATCTTTGGATAGCCACAGGAAAAGGATTGAGCCGTTTTGATATTGAGAATAACCGCTTCTATAACTATGACCGGCACAATGGTTTCCCGCTGGAGGAACTCAATGAAGGTTCTCTTTATGTAACCAGCGATGGCGAAGTATTTGTCGGAGGAATCAATGGTTTAATTTCCTTTAAAGAAGAGGATATCCTGAAGAAATCGACCAACTACAACCTGCTGATGTCGGCCCTGTGGGTGAATAATAAAAAAGTAGTGCCGGGCGATAATTCCGGCATTCTGGAAGATGATTTGCCATTTACCGATCATATTGTATTAGAACCCGATCAAAATATCTTTACCCTGCACTATTCGGCCTGTAATTATATATCCACCAACCAAAGTCGCTACCAGTATCAGTTAGAGGGATTTAATGAGGACTGGGTGGATGCCGGTGAGCAAACATCTGTGACCTACACCAACCTGGATGCAGGTACCTACACTCTTAAGATACGGGGACTTAGCGGTATTGAAAACAGTGTGGTTGACGAAAAGCTGTTGCACATTACTGTCAATCCACCTGTTTATCAAACATGGTATGCTTATATCTTTTATTTCCTGGTGTTGCTGGCTATCATATGGTGGCTCAACCAGATATACCTGTCTAAGGTACGATTGGTGGATAACCTGAAGGCTGAACAGCGTGAAAAAGAACAGATTAAAGAGCTTAATCAGTCGAAACTCAGATTCTTTACCAACATCTCACATGAATTTCGTACACCTCTGACACTTATTACCGGTACGCTTGAGTCTATATTAGAGGATACCAAAACATCGGCACGTAACTACCGGAAGTTGCTGACCATTAATAATAATGCCATCCGATTGAATAACCTGATTACTGAATTGCTTGACTTCAGAAAGCTGGAGCAAGGCTTTTTGACACTGAAGGTTGCTGAGTTTAGACTGGGTGAATTTGTTGATGAAATTTACCAGTCATTTGTTGAATATGCCCATTATCATCAGGTTGATTACAGCTTTAAGACACCACCCGAGTCGCTGGCTCTTTGGTTTGATAAGTCGCAGATGGAGAAGGTGTTTTATAATTTGATATCCAATGCATTTAAGGTGGTGGATGAGCAAATTGGCAAGGTGGTGATTGAGGTAATTGAGCAGCCCGGATATGTGGATATAACCATTTCGGATAATGGGCCGGGTATGCCACCCGATAAAGTATCAAAAATCTTCGATCGGTTTTACCAGATCGATCGCGTGACCGGAAAAACAAGTGGTCAGGGCAGTGGAATTGGTCTGGCCTTATGCAAAGGGATTATTGCCGAGCATGATGGGAAGATATTGGTCAACAGTCAGGAAGGGGAAGGTACTTCATTTACAGTGAGGCTTCAGAAAGGGAATAAGCACTACAGCGAAGAGCAATTAACACCTGCTGAAGAGATACTTCAGACCATTGAGCCACCGGTGATAATGCCGCATGATATAGAAGAGGTGGACGAGACTGCCGAATTGCCTGAGAATGCGCCGACTATCTTGTTGGTGGAAGATAATGCCGAGGCGCGTCACCTGTTGGTCGATATCTTCAGAGCGAGTTATAAGCTAATTGAGGCTGAAGATGGCAGCGAGGGACTGAAGGCGGCATTGGAGCATCAGCCTGATCTGATTATATCGGATGTGATGATGCCAAATATGTCGGGTACACAAATGTGTGCCAAAATAAAACGTAACGTGCAAACCAGCCACATTCCGGTGGTGTTGCTGACGGCACGTACAGCCCTGGAATACAAAATAGAAGGCATTGAAACAGGGGCCGATGATTACCTGACTAAGCCCTATAATATTCGTTTACTGCGCACACGGGTGAAGAATTTGTTGCAGAACAGGGCCATTATGCAGCAGAAATTCAAGCAGGACCCTCAGGCAGAAATTAAAGAAGTGGCTACCAACACCCTTGACAGGAAGATGATGGAGCAGGCGCGTGATATTATTGAGAAACACATGGACAATACCGAGTTTGATGTAAACGACTTTGCCCGTGAGATGGGCTTGGGTCGAACACGTTTATATGCCAAAATTAAAGGTGTCACCGGGCAAACACCCAACGATTTTATCTTGTCGACCCGGTTGAAGAAGTCGGCGGAGTTGTTAATGGGCAACCCGGAGATGAATGTGTCTGAAATAGCCTATGCGGTTGGTTTTAGTACGCCCCGGTATTTCAGTCGTTGTTTTCGCGAGCATTTTGGGGTGTCACCTTCAAAATATGGTATTAAACAAGGCGGTAGTGAAGAATCAGAAAGTGATAAATTAAGTAATGAAGAAGAATAATGTAATGCGTTTTAGCATCGTATGCTGTTTATTGGGTGTGCTGTTGTGGCAATGTAACAGCCGCAGTGATAATGAACTTTATGGCGATGAAGTGTTGTTCGACCCTGCACAGTGGGTGGTGGAGCAGCAGCCTGGTGGGGATGTGCTTTTTACCGATAAAGGAATTGAGATTCTCGATTCTTCAGGTTGCACTGTCTGGTTTAAAAGCAAACTGGAAGGGCCTATAATGATTGAATACCAGGTGACCATGATTGATGAACAAGGGTCGTATGACAGGGTATCAGACATGAACGTATTTTGGATGGCGACGGACCCAATCGATAAAAGCAATCTTTTTCATGCAGAAAGTCAGCGAAGGGGGCAATTTCGCCAGTACGACAGGCTGAACCTTTACTATGTTGGCTGTGGTGGTCACGATAATACCCGGACACGTTTCCGCCGCTATAATGGCACTGACATCCGCCCATTGGAGGAGGGGCATGATCTCTCATCGCCAGATGTATTACTCACACCCAATCTAAAATACACGGTGCAGTTGATAGCCAACAAGGGGCATGTTCAATACATCCGTGATGGAAAGGAGATATTTGATATTGACGATCCTGATCCGTATACATCTGGATGGTTTGGACTACGTACTTATAAGTCTCACCAGCTAATTAGCGGGTTTAGAGTTACAAAGCTGCATTAAGGGATGGCCCGGCAGCAACAATATCTGTCGTTTATGAAAGATTTTAGCAGCTAAATGAACGATTTTTCACATCGTTTGATTAAGGTAAAGCTATTTTGCAGCAGAAATTGAATCCAAAGATTTATGTATAACAAGACATTATTACTAGCAGTTCTGGCCATATTGTTTTCAGGTGCTCTCCGTGCACAGAAAAGTCAGTTATGGGAGAACTTTAAAAGTTGTTCTAAACATGGTAAGACAGCCGAGTTGCCGGATTTCTCCTATGCCGGCTATCATCACGGCGAAAAGGCCATACCAACTGTTGACTACAAAGTATTTGATGTAACGCATTTTGGAGCGGTACCCAACGATGGAAAGTCTGATAAAAATGCTATTCAAATGGCCATTGATGCGGCTGTAAAGAACAAGTCGGGCCTTGTTTTCTTTCCCAAAGGGCGATTCCTGATAAACGAAGATACGGATGATACAACACCAATCATTGTAAAAGGGAATAATATTGTATTTCGGGGCAGTGGCTCAGGCGAGGATGGTACTGAATTGTTTATGAAGAACCATTTGCCGGCTAAAGACCCTAAGAAGCTATGGACAACGCCCTATATGATTCAGTTTGTAGGTGGAGGTAGTGAAGATTTGCTGACTGAAATAGCGGCCGATGCTGGGCGTGGTACTCACACTATAAAGGTGCGTAATACGGCAGGTATAAAGGCCGGAGACTGGATTGTACTGAGAGTAAAGAACAATGCACCTGATTTGATTGAGAAGGAGATGTGTGGTTGTCATGCCGATGAAAAGTGGACATCCATACTCAATAAAGGCGTGTATGTTAATGCTTATCATCAGGTAATGGATGTGAAGGGTAAAGAAATTACTCTGAAAGAACCCTTGTTGCGAGATATCGATAAAAAGCATGAGTGGCAGGTCTATCGTTATGCCCATTTTGAAGAAGTAGGGGTTGAGAATATAGCGTTTGCAGGTAACTGGCACGAGGAGTTTGTTCATCATAAGGACGATATACACGATGGTGGCTATTCGTTGCTGAAGTTTCAGCGTTTGGCCAACAGTTGGGTGCGTAATTGTCGTTTCACAGACGTGAACAGGGCAGCCAATTTCGTCCTTTGCTCAAATGTATCGGCGCTAAATTGTGAGGTAACAGGTACGCCGGGTCATAGTTCCATCAGTTCTAATGCCTCCACCAGGGTATTGATTGGTAAAATTAACGACAGCTCATCACAGTGGCATGCCCCCGGAGTTACGGGGCCTACTTTAGGTACGGTGCTTTGGCGGGTGAAGCATAATGAAGACACCAGCTTTGAAACACACGCTTCGCAACCACGTGCTACATTGTTTGATTGTGTCGAAGGTGGTTTCTTTATTGGTCGTGGCGGAGGTGCCCGTCAGAATTTGCCTAACCACATGGAGCATTTGGTGTTGTGGAATTATAAGGAGTTAGGCGAGCCTGAGGTGGATTTTGAATTCTGGTCGTCAACAACCTGGTTCTGGAAAATCATTCCTCCTTATGTGGTGGGTTTCCATGGTGCCGGTACCACTTTTAAAGAAGATCAGGTTAAAGTGCTTGAGTCCTTGGGTACGCCAGTCAATCCAGAGTCCTTATACGAAGCGCAACTGGAGCTGCGCTTAGGCGAACTGCCAAATTGGATTAAAGAAATTAAAAACAACTAAAATCAAGATATTATGAAGGGATTAACAACATTTTTACTAGTAATGCTAATGGCAGGTGCAACCACTATGAGTGCTATGGCCAATAAGCCTGTTAAAGTTAAAGTCAGTCAGGATGCATTTGTACAGGGTGGTAATACGGCCAATGAACCAATGGGGGTGACTGAGTCTGGCGAGCTGCGCATCATGAAGTCTGGCGGAACGGATAAGTATTCGCGCACATCCTACCTGCAGTTTAACCTCAAAAAAGTAGAGGATTTTACAAGTGTTGATCTAAACATCTGTATAAAGGTATACGAGAGCAAAGAGGATGCCTCGGCTGAATTTGAGATGCAGGTATATGCCTGCGCTGATAATAAATGGAATGAATCATCATTGGCATTTAATAACAAGCCTGAGAAAGGTGAATTACTGGCTACGCAAACAATGGGTGTTAATGAAAAAAATGAATGGGTGACGATTAGCCTGCCAGCCGATAAGGTGAAGCAAATGCTAAAGCAAAGCAAAAAAGGCAAGATTTCATTGGTACTAAGTAATGATAATTTCAATAAAACCAGTGGAGTAGTTCTATCAAAAGAACGCTTATGGAGCAATGGCACACCTGCCAACCGCGAAGCTTATTTGCAGTTTAAATAAGCTGAACAACAATAATATTAACTGGTCGCCAAGGTTATTTGGCGACCTTTTTTATTTTTGTCACTGAATAACCAAACTAATCTGATTGGTGTGAGGTGAACTGAATGAATTTGGCACTTGTTTGTACGTTTCTGTCCATGGCCAGGCCTGATGATGGGGTACATTTAGTCCAGATTTATTTAAAGAGTAAATGATGAAAAAAAATCAGATTAAAAGGGTTAGTACCCTCTTTCTAATAGCGGCCTTGGTTTTAGGCAGTAGCTTCAGTGCATTCGGCCAGGAGTTTCAGCACGAGCAGCTCTGGTCGTTTGAAAGCGTCAATAAAAAACAATGGACCCTTGATAAGGGGCATAAGTTATCAACCTCAGATGTGCACTACAAGCATGGTCAAAAATCCTTGAGATGGGATTGGCAAAAAACAGGTGCTATTACCTTAAACCAAGCCATTGGTTTTGTGCCTTTCAATCCCGAAAGTGAAGATAAATCCATTCCATCATTTGCTGTATGGGTTTACAATGAAACGCCTGTGGATGATGAAGCCACTTTTGTGTTTGGCACCGATGAAACCGATAACTGCAGCTTTAAATTTCATCTCAACTTTAAAGGGTGGCGCGCAGCATGGGTAGCTTTTGAGCGTGATATGGAAGGATTGCCTGTTGCCACTATGAACCGTTTGCGCATTGAAAGTCCGCAGTCAATTTCTAAGGGGCAGCTCTTTTTCGATCACATGTTTTTGTGTATCAATATTGATAGCCGCCATCATACGCCCGACAGGCAAGTGCCATTTGTTAATAAAGGTACCGAGAGCCACTGGTTAATTCAGGAAGAGGCTAGTCATATGCAGCCTGACCTGCCGGCACCAGCAGAACTTTCAAAGGATCAGCTGGCCGCCTTCAGGCTGATTGAGCAGCGATTTGAAGCAGATATTTTACGAAACCAGAAGGTGAATGCAGCGACTGTGGATAACTTGTACAAACAAGTGGCCCGCTACCAGATTAATCGTCGCAAAGGACAAATAAATGGGCTGCCAGTTTGGTTTGGCCGCAATGCCGAGTTATATATTCCTTTGGCCGATCATAGCATTGCCAAATTATACCGCGAGAATAAGCAGGATATCAGAAGCTATTTTGATTTAATGTTGAAAGTGGCCACAGCCTACGCCAACTGCGAAGAGGCTGGCCTGAAGGAAAACCTGAGAAAGATGTACATGGATATGTACGATCACATGCTGGATCAGGGTATTGCCTTTGGCAGTGGTTTAGGTACCATCCACCACTATGGCTACAATTGGCGAAGCTATTACCGGGCCTTGTTTATCATGCGCGATGTGCTGCGTGAAGAAGGACAACTACAGGCGGCTATTGATGGTTTACAGTGGTTTGCTGCCATTGGCGAAACCTTCAAAGCTCCAGTTATAAACGGAATGGATATGGATGCCTTTAATACACAGGTGATGGGGCGTTTGGCCAGTATCCTGATTATGGAGGATACACCCGAGAAGGCTCAATACCTGTCATGTTTTGCCCGCTGGATAGATAATGGTTTATTGCCTGCCCCTGGCCTTAACGATGCTTTTAAGGTGGATGGCTCAGCTTACCACCATGCTAATCATTATCCGGCCTATGCTACAGGAGGTTTGAATGGGGCCGTTCGTATGGTCTATTTCATGAGTGGTACTCCTTTTCAGGTATCCCAATTGGGGCACGAAACCATCAAGAAGGCTTTGTTAACCATGCGCTTCTATTGCAACCACACGCAATGGCCCATTTCTATGTCCGGGCGTCATCCTGAAGGAAAAGGGGCTTTACACCCCGACCATTTTGCCATTCTGGCTAAGGCTGGAGCGCCTGATGGCAGCTCGGCCATTGATACAGAGTTGGCAGCGGCTTATATGCGCCTGATACCGGAGAAAAAGAAAAGCTCTTTCAAAGATGAGTTTCTGGCAAAGGGTATTTCAGCCGAGGCAACACCTAATGGACACATTACCATGCCTTATGCATCATCATCGGTGCACAGGTGTGCCGAATGGACTGCCTCTGTACGAGGGCATTCTCGCTACTTGTGGGCAGCTGAGCATTACCTGGGGGCCAACCTATATGGTCGTTACCTCGCACACGGGCAATTGCAAATTATGGGAGGCGGTCAGCCAATCGATAATAAAGGCAGTGGTTTTGTGCAGGAAGGCTGGGACTGGAACCGTTTTCCCGGAACCACAGTTATTAATCTGCCAATTGATGATTTACGGGCCAATATTCTGAATGTAGACCAGTTTTCGGGCTATGAAGAAATGCTGTTTTCTGATGAGGCATTTGCCGGTGGTGTGCACGCCAATAATCAGAATGGTGTTTATGCCTTTATCTTGCATGAGCACGATAAATACCAGGGTAGCCTGCGAGCTCGCAAGTCGTGGTTTTTCTTCGATGATCAGATTGTTTGCCTGGGCTCTGGTATTGAAAATACCAATTCTGAGCATCCAACCGAAACCATTTTGTTTCAAAACCATATAGGTAAAAAGGATGATGAGGTGCTGATTAACGGTCAGCAGGCCGGCACCGGGGAACAGGAATCAAGTTATGCGGCAGTGAATATGTGGATGATTGATAATAAAGGAAATGGTTATTACCTGCCATCGGGAGCAGTCTATTTCCATCAGGGAATGCAGCATTCAAGGGATGAAAGTAGTGAGAAGCCAACCAAAGGGGAGTTTGCTGCAGCGGTGTTACAACATGGGAAAGCGCCACAGGCTGCCAGTTACCACTACTGCGTCATTCCTGGTGCCGATGTGCAACGCATGCAAACAGTAGCAAACAAACCTGCTTATGAGGTGCTGCAACACACTGAGAAGTGTCACATGGTCTATAACACGGCCACCAATGAAACCGGCTATGTTTTCTTTGAAGCAGCGAAAGATAATTCAACCGGGATCATTAAAAATACCAACCTACCATGCATTGCTTTAACCAAAGAGTCGGACAAGGAACTGGAATTAAATATTACCAATCCTGATTTAGCCTTGTACGAAGGACCTGCCGATGAAATCTACAAAGATGGCAAGCGCGTTGAGCGAAGCATTTATTCGCGACCATGGCGTCCGGCTGAAAGCAAAACGACCTACCTGGAAGTAGAACTCAAAGGAAAGTGGGCATGCAATAATAAAGTTGAATCAATAATCATTACTGAAGAAGGAAATACCATTGTTAAACTCGCCTGTAAGGATGGATTGACACAACAGTGTTCCTTTCAAATAATTGATTAATAGACGAGTGCAGCTAAATCCATAATTAATTAGGAAAGTTAAAATACGAACGATTTAAACCCTATTGCGGAAGATTTTACACATATAATGGTTGTATTGCAGATACATTTGCAACGTTAAGAAGTGTAAAATTTTCTAAAAATTCGAGTATATGAAAAAATTCCGGCTACATCTCATTCTGTTAATTCTTGCTTTTGCAGGGGCATGTACAGATGAGACGTTTTTATCAGATAACAAAAAGGTGGCACCACCGGCTGACTTAAGTTATGCCGAAACTGGTGAAGCCAGAGAAGGGAAAGCCATTGAAAGTGGACGCCCTTCAGTTAATACCTTTGGCGCCGAGCCTACTTTTACGATTGGCTCAGGTAAAATCGATGGCGCAGCTCTTTCTGAAGAATTGTTACAACAGTTTAATATTGTTGACACAACAGGTTTGGTGTTTGTCAACAACGGCAATATACTTACTCCGGCTACTTACCTTCTGGATGTTAAAGTAGAAACCATGGGTGGTATGACCACTTTCACAAATGGCTATAGTGTAAAAGTACTTCCGGCATTAATGGAAGGACTGGCTTATCAGCCAAGCACCGTACAATTTGAGCGTGGAAAAAATAACGCGACTACTGAGCCTGATTTCGCTGGCAATTCCAACGATGTGTCATTTGCCTTTGGTGAATTTGAAGGTTCAGAGTTCTTCGCCATTGATGCTTCTACAGGTATCATAAGCATGTCGGACAAACAAGAGCCTGAAGTGGGTACTTTCAAATTGCATGTGGAGGGTAATAACCTGGCAGATTCAGTAATCACATTCAAAAATGCGTTAACAGTAAATGTCGTATCAAAACCATATCGATTGGTGTATGATCCCGAGGTGCAAACCAATGTGCAGGAGCTGGCGTCACGCACTTCGCAGGAGCCGGTGGTTACCGCTTCTAATACGGGAAGTGTTAAATACAAACTGGCCGATGGTACTTCTGAGTTTTTCGCTATTGATGAAAATACTGGTGCTGTAACCTTACAGGCGATGCATACTTTTACAGCTGGCAGCACCCAATATGTTGATGTGATTGCCGGTAATGATTTGGGTGAAACATTGTTTGAAAAGGCCCTTGGATTCGAGATCGTGCCTCAGGATCCTGTTCCGCCTAACAACTTTACGTATGCCGACGGTAACGAAGGAACTGTGATGGCTTCATTGGCCTTTAGCAGTGCTATCCCATCAGCCGAAGGTGCTTATCCTATTTCATTCGCCATTACATCTGGTAATGAGTCAGGTGAGTTTACCATTGAACCAACTACCGGTCAGATTTCTCTGGCTAAGGGTAATACACTGCCTGTTGGCGATTATCCTTTGGTGGTTGAAGCCACTAACGCCTATGGCTCTGCAACTGTTACTTACACAGTGCATGTTACGACATTGATTAAGACAGTTATTTTCGATGGTGGATTTAATGTTGGTGGCGCTGTAAAAGATGGCGCAACAGGCAACATGGTGTCGGTTGATTTGGATGGCAATGGTACAGGCCCAACAGCCTACAAAAAGGCATGGTATGGTAAATACAATACTTTCTGGACCAGGGAAGGTGTGAAGCGTAGCGGTGCCCAGATGTTTGGGGATAAAGCTGAAAATGACGACTGGTTGCTGGCTGAAAACATTGATCTTTCTGCTTTTGAGTCAGTGGAGCTCTTTCTTGAGTACTATATGTTATATGGTGGCGGAAATGACGATGTCAACGTTATTACCGTTAAAGTATCGGAAGATTATGCAGGTGATGTGACGACTGCCACCTGGGTAGAAGTGGCCAAACTCAATGACCTCTTTGATAGTAAAGATAACATTCTGGGTAGTGGAGGTGATGTAACTGCTGATTATGTGGATCAGGATATAATTGACCTAAGCACGTATAGTGGTAAGACTGTTACCATTGCTATACATTCTTTGCATTCGTTAGCATTAAATCCGGCTAAAACAACAAATCATTTAACTCGCGCAACCTTTATTCCTTATTTCACTGTTCGCGGATTAGAAAAATAATATAAATCAGGATGCTCATCCGTGAGTATCCTGGTTCAATAAGACACAAATCATGAAAAATATAATTTCAATCGTATATTTTCTCCTGGCGGGTATGGGGGCTCTTTTAGCCCAGCATACCATCACCGGTAAAGTGGTTGATGAGCAGGGAGAAGCCATTCCTGGCGTTAATATTTTGCTTAAAGGGAGCATGAAGGGAACTATCTCTGATATGAATGGTAGCTATACTCTTAGTTTGGATGATCAGAATGGTACGCTGGTGTATTCATTTATCGGGTATAAAGACCACGAAGAGGTGATTAATAAGCGCAAGGAAATAGACGTTATCTTGTTTCCTGAAGTGGAGCTGTTGGATGAAGTGGTAGCTGTTGGTTATAATGTAGTTAAGAAGAAGGACCTGACCGGCGCTGTAGCACAGGTAAAGCCATCTGATATTGTGAAGAGTCCTGTTACCAACTACGACCAGGCCTTGGCAGGTCGTGTGGCCGGGGTGCAGGTATCAGCCGCCGACGGTACACCCGGCGAGGGCTTAAACATTGTTATCCGTGGTGGTAACTCCATCACTGGTGATAACTCGCCCTTGTATGTGGTAGATGGTATTCCTTTGGAAGATTTTGATCCGGGAAGCATCAGTTCACACGATATTAAGGATTTTGATGTATTGAAGGATGCTTCGGCAACGGCCATCTATGGTTCACGTGGTGCCAATGGTGTTATTATCATTACTACTAAAGAAGGTCGTTCTGACGGTAAAACCCAAATCAGTATGAATACTTCTTTGGGTGTGCAGTGGGTGCCATCGCGTTTAGAAGTTTTATCACCCTATGAGTATGTGAAATATGAAAAAGAAGTAGCCTACAATAAAGGAGATACTTATATTGAAAGTTTCAACACGCACTGGCAGGATCCTGAGCTTTATACAAAGGAAGCATTGGCCCAGCGCGGTGAATCAGCTACCAGCTGGCAGGATGAGATCTTCCGTCAGGCCATGGTGCAGAATTATAACTTCTCATTAAACGGTGGTAATAAAACATCCACTATTTATTTGTCAACTGATTATACCGATCAGGAAGGTACACTGCTTAACACAGGCTTTCAGAAGATGAATAATAACCTGAAGTTTTCGCACCGTATTAACTCAAAAGCGCAAATGGGAGGATACCTTAACTACTCTTATATTAAGCGTATAGGTCAGGATGTGTCAGGGAATAACCGTCACAGTGTGATTAAGGAGGCGGTTACTTTCCGTCCGGTTAGTCCGATTGTTGACGACGGACGCGATGGCGGTATTGATTACGATGCCGACCCGAATGAATTACGTTTTAACCCGGTGAAGTCATTGGAAAACACCGATCGTTATACACGTCAGGATGTGATTAGAGGTAATCTTTACCTGAACTACGATATTATTAAAGGCTTACGACTGCGTGTAACAGGCACCTACCAGGTTGATAACCGCCAGGAATCACTTTTTTATAAGGAAGATACCTTCTCGGGAACACGTGGTATTGACGGCATCAATGGTACCTTAACCGATCGACGCTACCAGACTTTGTCAACATCCAATACCTTGACCTGGAAGAAAAAGTTCAAATACATTCACAGTGTTACTGCCTTAGGTGGTTTTGAAGCTCAGCAGAGACAATCGGACTACTTCAGGGCTAAAAACACCAACATGCCGGTGGATATTTTCGGAACAGACAAGTTACACCTGGGAACACAGCCAACCATTCCTGAATCAGGCACCACCATGAATACCATGTCTTCTTTCTTCGGAAGCTTTAACTATGGCTTGAAGGATCGTTACCTGTTAACAGCTAACTTCCGTGCCGATGGTTCGTCTAAGTTCAGAGGCGATAATAAATGGGGCTACTTTCCTTCATTTGCAGCAGCATGGCGATTGATTGAGGAGAACTTTGTACGCAACCTGAACGTATTTAGTAACCTTAAGTTACGTGCCGGATATGGTATTACAGGTAATAACCGCATCAACGATTTTGCTGCATTTTCACAAATGGAGACGAGCACATCCAGCGGTTACGTGTTAGATAATATCTATTACGCTGGTGCCTATCATTCTAACCTGGCCTCGTCTGACCTGAAGTGGGAAACCACTAAGCAGATGAACGTAGGTATTGATTACGGATTCCTGAACAACCGCATCTCGGGTGTGGTTGATTATTACCGTAAAAACACCACCGACCTGCTTTTATATGCCGAAATGGCACCAAGCTCGGGTTATAACCAGGTATTCCAAAATGTTGGAGCGGTACAAAATGAGGGATTGGAATTCTCAATCAGCACAGTTAATATCGATAAGCGTGATTTTAAATGGTCAACATCGTTCAATATTTCGTTTAACAAAAATAGAACCATTGGCCTGAACGATGGACAAGACTTTATGCTTACTAATCCTGATTGGTATTTTAAATATAACGAGTACCAGTACATCACAAAGGTTAATGAGCCGGTAGGTATGTTCTATGGCTTGAAGTACGATGGCGTTTACCAAATGGATGATTTTGTGTACGATAACTCTGAAAGCAGATATGTGCTAAAACCGGGTCTGCCTGATAATGGTGGTAATGTAGCGCCGGGAAGTATTAAGTACAAGGATTTAAATGGCGATGGTACCATCAATGATAAGGATAGAGCAGTTATTGGTAATCCTCATCCAAAACATTTTGGTGGTTTTACTAACGATTTCCAGGTGAAGAACTTCGATTTACAGGTGTTCTTTCAGTGGAGCTATGGCAATGAAATTTTAAATGCCAACCGTGTAGAATTTGAAAACCCAGGTAACACAACCGGTTACAACTACTTGTCATCAGTAGCTGATCGCTGGACCCCTGAGAATCCATCAAATGAGATGCATGGCATTTGGTTCGATGGCGTATATGGTGCACCTCCAACTGGTAACCATGTGTCAGACCGCATTGTGGAAGATGGTTCGTACCTGCGACTGAAAACCGTTTCATTAGGCTACTCATTAGGTAAAAAAGCACTCAACTTATTAGGCTTAAGCGCTTGTAGAATTTATGTGGCCGGACAAAACCTGTACACATGGACCAACTACAGCGGATTTGACCCTGAGGTATCTGTAGGGAAATTCGGCGCACTAACACCAGGTCTGGATTATTCAGCCTATCCGATGAGTGCAACTGTAATGGGTGGATTAGAAATTAAGTTTTAATCAGGAAAAGTGAAAATGATGCAATTAGTTAAAAAGATATCAAAAATAGCGGTGGTTGCTGCCATCATGTTCGGTGGAGCAGCCTGCAGCCAATTCCTGGATGTGGAACCGCAAACCAGCTGGGATAGCGATAATTTCTATAAAGATGCCAAAGAAGTGCAATTGGGCCTTGTGGGTATCTACAATTACCTGGGCAAGGACGAGACCTATGGTTCGTATCTGCCATCCAACTTTCAGGCTGGTACCGATGAGGCTTTGTATAGCCGTCATTACAACGAAGGCTGGCCCGTATCACTTTATCGTCATACATCGGCCACACGCGATATAGAGCAAACATGGTATGCACTGTACCGCGGTATTGATGCGGCTAACAAGTTCATAGTAACTGTGCCCAATACGCCAGATTTGGATGATGTAACACTCAACCGGGTGTTAGGAGAAGCACGTTTCTTAAGAGCGTTGTATTATTTCGACCTGGTACGTTGGTGGGGTCCTGTACCTTTGCGTTTAGAGCCATCTAAAGATATTGATGCCAATAACGTGGCAGCTTCATCCATTGAGAAGGTGTACGAAGTAATTGTTGAAGACTTAACCTTTGCCAGTGAGAACCTGCCTCGTGTTCAGGATCCTGAAATGAACAAACAAACCGGCCGTGCTACTAAAATGGCAGCCCATGGCTTATTGGCAAGGGTGTACCTCACTATGGCTGGTTATCCGCTGCAGAATACCGCTATGTATGAGCAGGCAGTGGCACAGTGCGACTCAGTGATTGAAGATGGTTTCCATGGTCTGATGGATAACTACGATGAGGTGTTCCGTAATTATATTGGTAATATCCACGATGTAAAAGAAACCTTGTTTGAAGTGAACTTTAAAAATCTGAGAGATCAGGGCTTGAACGAGCATGGCCGTCATGGTAATGTGAATGGTGTTCAGTTTACATATGGTGGCGAGGGCTATCCATACTCCTATGCGTTTATGCAGTTGAGTATTAAGGTGAAAAACATCTATGCAACCGGTGATGCCCGATACGACTGGAACTGTGCTTCATACACCTACGATAAGAAAAAGCACGAACTCAAGCGAATTACCAACGAGTTGAAGTGGTGGCCTGGTAAGTTTCGCCGTTGGGAGCCAACTAACTGGGACGATGTGGATACACCGGGTGAAAACGAGTCGTATGAGATACTCGAACCAATTGCTTCACCCGATAAGAATTTTACTGGTATTAATTTCCCATTATTAAGATATGCCGATGTATTGTTAATGCGCGCTGAAGCTGAAAACGAACTGAATGGGCCAGCTAATGCTTATGCTTACCTTAATACTGTAAGACACCGTGCCGGTTTAGGTGATATTGATCAGAGCCGTGTGTCGGATGAGGTTTCTTTTCGCAAAGAAATACAGGATGAGCGCTTGCGCGAGCTGTGCTTCGAGGGTGTGCGTCGACAGGACCTTATTCGCTGGGGTATCTTAGGGCAGACGCTTGAAGAGCTAAATATGCAAACGGAAGCATCAGATGATTATAATCCATCAAATACAGGCTACACACATTTGTTAAGAGCCGGTGAAAACTTCGATGAATCTAAGCACCTGGTATTACCATACCCTTTGCAGGAAATAACCATCAACAAGTTACTTGACCAGCATCCCAATTGGTAATTTATAGACGATTTAATTGTTGAAGAGAGTGCCCTTGCGGCACTCTTTTTTTTGTTCTTTTTATTGGGAAGAAACTATTTTGGAAGCATCCTGAATGATTTGGTCACATAAGCATTTGTGCAAGCCTTATTTTTGAACAAATACTAAATACCAACGAATATGAATCTTTTACGGAATACTGTGTTGATGACGATTGGGGCAACATTATCGCTGTTAGGCGCATGTAGTCATGGCACATCAAACTCGCATAACAAACAACAATCCAATGTACTGTTCATCATCACCGACGACCAGGGCTACGGTGATTTTAGTGCCTATGGTGGGGCAAGCGATGCACATACACCTCACCTCGATGAGTTGGCTCAGAAAGGTGTACGTTTTACCAATGCTTACGTATCCATGTCAGTATGTAGTCCATCGCGCATGGCCATGCTAACCGGCCGCCAACAGCAACGTTGGGGAGTGTATAATTTTGGTGCTCAACTGCCTGATAGTGAAATTACCCTGGCTGAACAATTAAAGGCACAAGGCTACCAAACAGGCATGGTGGGTAAGTCGCATTACGGTCCGGTGCAGGGGCCCGGCGTACCAGAGTTCCCCACCTCGCATGGCTTCGACTACTATTTTGGTAAGGAAGGTGGGACGATGGACTATCTGCGTCACAAGGCGGCCGATCGTGAGGGCTTTACTGAGAAAATGGCTAATCACTTGGGCATTGGTCCTTTCTGGGAGAATGACAAACAGGTCGATATGGAGGGTTATTCAACGGATATTATCCTCGATAAATCGCTTCAATACATAGATGAGTATAAGCATCATCCGTTTTTCCTTATGGTTTCTTTTAATGCGGTTCACCTGTTCACACATCAGATACCTGATGAGGATCTGAAGCTGATGGGCATCGATAAGGTGCCTGACTGGGATCCGGGCACCGGTGATTGGGACCAATACCTGGAGTGGTATGTCAATACTGTTAAGCCGCATACGCCACAAGGGCGCCAACGTTACCTCTATCATCTAAACAAGTTGGATGATGCCATTGGTACCATCACCGCTAAGCTGAAAGCCGAAGGATTGGATGAAAATACCATTGTGGTGTTTATATCCGATAATGGGGGTTCACCGCGCACTTATGCCGATAATACGCCGCTCAAAGGGAATAAATACATTCTGGAAGAAGGCGGTATCAGGGTGCCATTTGTGTTGAGTTGGCCGGGGCATTTGCCACAAGGTAAGGTGTTCAATCAAACGGTTAGCGGCATGGATATCTTTCCAACACTGCACGCTGCTCTCGATATGCCCTTACCGGAAAATACGGAGATAGATGGTGTAAACCTTATGCCGTACCTTTTAGGCAAGGATGACAGCAACCCACATGAATGGTTGTTCTGGACAGGTTTTCATTTAAAAGGAAAGCCACGCACCTATGATGACCCTAATGGCGCTTTGGCCCGACACGATAAAACCTATTATGGCGATGAAACAGGCTGGGCCGTGCGCTATCAAAACTGGAAATTGAGATATTATGGTCGTGCCGATTCATATGGCTTGTATGATCTGACCAATGACTATTCTGAGGAACATAATCTGGCTGTGGACCATCCTGAATTGGTAGAGCAGATGAAGCAACGCTTTTTTCAATGGAACGAAAAGATTAAAGAAGATCACGTAAAATATGATCTACCTGAGTCAAGTGAATTTTAATACTGACATGTATGTTTGATTTGTAACTGTAATGATGGTTTGAAAGCTGCTCTTTTTAGGGCAGCTTTTTTGTTGTTATGGTTGTTGAATGCTTACATCAGGCAAAAAGTGGATGGTACAGGCAGAATAAGGCGAGTGTACAATTGTATACATCATTTGTGGCAAATTATGAGCAAGTTACCAATAAGGCGTGTACGATTAGCACACCTATTGCGAACGTTTCAGCACATCTAAAAAAAGCGACTAGCCTACTTTCGTTCCCAATCAATTCACTTAAATCTGATGATTATGAAAAAAAGTTTACTATTACTATTCGCGGTATTGTTCCTGATTAATATTAATGGAAGAGCACAGGAGCAGGTTATTTTTTATCCTGATTTTCGTTATGACAATAACAGAGGTTTTACCAAACAAACAGTTTTGTTTGAAGGAACAGAAAAAAACAATATCTGGTATAGAGTATCTACCTTACCAGATGCAAGCCTGCTTGGGTATACGCGCGAAGGCGATCAAAAATCTTTAAAAGTAGTAGCTACTCCTGCTACTGTAGCTCCTAATCCGCCAGAAACAAAGTTTTATGCTACCGAAACCTATGCTGTAGTTGATGCTATTGATTTAAGTGCTTTCACTTCTGTTTATGATCTTCAAATGACATTTTTTAGTCTGAACCAATTTGGTAGAGGAGATGTGTCGAAGATGGAGGTAGTGCTTTCTACTGATTATGCAGGTGATGTTACTACCGCAACATGGACCGATGTAACCGGGTTACTTGATCAAATTGCAACAGGAGGAGCAGATTGGGTTAAGTCTACTTTAAGCTTGAATGATTATGCCGGCGAGGGTGCAGTGACGATTGCATTTAAATACACTTGTTCTAAAACAGCTGAGATTTCAGATATAGAACAATCAGCCACATGGAATATTGCCGAAGTACGTTTTACTGCTTCCCCCATTCAATTTGAAACAAAAACCAGTTGGCAGTTTGATGATGCGACTTCCTTTGAGATGATAAATATTGTTAGTACTAATGGTCAGGGATGGAAGCAGGTAAATGCCCTTCGTCCTGGTTTAGACAATAGTAATTATAAGTCATTGCAGATGTCGGCAGTGTACGATGATGGCGGTACTAAGTATGTGTCACCAACTGAATCATGGGCAGTGCTTAATGCTGCCGATTATAGTGGTTACAGTAAACTTTATTTGTTCTTCTGGAACATTAGCCAGTACAAATTGGGAGGCGATTCTGATTTAAGCATCAAAATGTCAACCAACTATATTAAAAATGAAAATGATCAGGCGGGTGCCATTTCATCGGCAACATGGACTGATATTACCAGCAGCTTTAATTTAGATAAAGCTATAGGGTATGATAGTGAGTGGATATGGAGCATTGGAGAAATTCCAGTTGACCAGTTGAATCCGAATATGACTATTGCATTTGTTTACAAAAGCACAGATACAGGTGTAGCAGATAATACAAATCGGGCTGCCACATGGCGAATTGGTGATGTAAAGATAGGTGGTGAGCAAATACCTAATAGTATTGGGGATAAAAGTAATTTACCTGTTCAGTATTTCTTCCCTAACCCTGTTTCAAACTCTTTGAATCTGTCAAATGAGGTGGCTTGGGTTGAGTTATATAATATTAATGGTAGCAAGGTTAAGAGCAAAGCTAATAGTTCAAATAATATGGATGTTTCTCAACTATCACCGGGCATTTATATTCTCAAACTAAGCCTTAAGGATGGTTCAAATGTCACAACTAAATTAATCAAACGATGAATTAATAGAGCCCTGCACTAGCAGGGCTTTTCTCCCAAATCAGCCCAATTACTTTAAGAAGAATAATAGTTCAAACAGTATCTATGAAAGCACTCCTGTTTATTTTGTCATTCTGTATCACTGCCTCATTGTGTGCTCAGAATTACCTTGGGCTTGAAGGCATTGTACCTGACAACTGGAATCCCAAAACTAACTTGTCCATATCATCCGCTCACTACAAAATGGGCACTCAATCGCTTAAATGGGAGTGGACACCGGGTAGTCAGATCGCTATTGATAACCCATCAGGTATGGCACAAGCTTGCCAAACCTATAAAGGAGGGATGATCCTTTGGATTTACAACGAAACTGCAAAGGATGCCGATCTGAAGTTTGAGTTTCTAAGCAGTAATGCCGCCGTGCAATACTATTTTACCTACCACCTCAATTTTACAGGCTGGCGCGCCTGTTGGATCCGGTTCGATGAAGATATGATGGGCTCTAAATCCAGTAAGAACCTAACTTCTATGCGTATCAAAGCGCCTTCAACCTCCACAGGTGGCGTTCTCTATTTTGATCGTATGCGCTTTCCGGCTACCCGTATCAATGATAGGGTAACACCTGATGCGCAACTGTCTTATATCAATCCGGATATGAATGCCAACCATTGGGCTGCCTTGTGGCATTGGCACAGCACCTACTCCTATGAGTTAGAATTACCGACCAACCTTACCAACGAAGAAATAGCAACTTTTGCCAATATCCGCGAACGAATTACTGCCAACATCGCAGGAAGTGCCCCATCAGCCAGTCGTGTGACAGCAATCCGAAATCAGTATGCTGCACTTAACATACAACGCAATGGAAGCACTATTACAGGTGCTGCTTTTGTGTCGGCTGACGAATATGTGTCGACCAATGGCGATAAGCGTTTTAACGATCTGGATAACCTCATGTATGATATGGCAAAAGCCTGGTATCATAATAAGGAACAGGGCTTTGATGTCATGTTTTGTGATATACTGGATTGGTTATACGATCAGGGACTAACGGTTGGAAGTGGTATGGGTACCAACCATCACTACGGTTATTATTTCCGCGGGTTTCCCAAAGCCATTTGGTTGATGAAGGATACGCTTGTTGCCCAAGGGAAGTTTCAGGAAGCCTTCGAGATGATTCAGTACTGGACAGGTGTGCCTGAAGTACGTCAATTACCACAAGTTGATAACTTCCAGGGGATAGTAGATGCCTGGAATACCATCATACCGGGCCGATTAACGGCCATAATGCTTCGCGATGATTCGCCTGAACTGGCTCGCGACATGCAGGCATTTACCAACTGGATGGATGGCGTGATGCAATATAGTGTTGGTACCGTTGGCGGGTTTAAACCTGATGGCTCTGGTTTTCATCATGGTATGCTGTATGCCGGCTATATGAATGGTGGTTATGCAGGATTGGGAGAGGTATTAAACTATGTAGGCAATACCATCTATAATTTATCGGCAGAGTCCAGAGAGCGTTTCAAAAAAGCATTGATAGTGCATGCTGGGTATGCCAACTATCGCTCTTTTGTTAATAGTGTTTGTGGTCGTAATCCAATGGATCAGGAATTAGGCACAGGTGCCATTAATGCCTTCGCCTACCTGGCCAAAGCGACCGACCCAATTGATGCTGAATGTGCGGCTGAGTACATGCGATTGACCAAATACAAGAAAGAGCTGTATGATGAGTTTGTAGCCCAGGGCATTACACCGGCATCTGCCCCAACAGGTAATACAAGTGTTAATTACGGGGCGCTGAATATGCACCGTCGCGATAACTGGCTGGTGGCTACAAAAGGATTCAATAATATCGTAACCGGAACAGAGATATATACCAGCAACAACCGTTATGGGCGTTATCAAAGCTATGGTACGGTTCAGATACTTGGTGCAGGTGAGCCTGTAAGTGCTTCAGAAAGTGGCTTTAAGCTGGAAGGGTGGGATTGGAATCGTTTTCCGGGGGCTACCACCATTCATTTGCCCTACGAAGCCCTTAATTATGCAGGGGGTAACATTAACGAACGTTCAAAAAACTCAAGCTTTGCCGGAGCATGCTCGCTTGATGGTAATGGTGTGTTTGGTATGATACTGGATGAAAATGATTACACCAATTATACTGATGATTTTGTAGCACGTAAGTCTGTTTTTACTTTCGATAACCGCATTATCTGCCTCGGAAGTAATATCTCCAACAGTAATGATCAGTACCATACCGAAACAACACTGTTTCAGAATGCACTATCTGCAACATCTGACAATATAATTGTGGACGCGTCTACAATTGGGCAGTTCCCTTATAGTAAGCATCTGAATACTGTTGAGGCCATAACGCTTATGGATGCTAAAGACAATGGCTATTTCATACCCGAAGGCACCATACATGTGATGAAGAGTAACCAGGAATCGCGTGATAACAAAAGCAAAGCGGTTAACTACGGGGATTATGCCACAGCTTGGTTAGACCATGGAGCTGCACCTTCCAATGCCAGTTATGAATATGCCATCCTTGTGCAAAGCAGTGTTGATGAGCTGAATACATTTAAACAGGACATGGAGTCGTCAAGTAAGCCATACCAGGTACTACGTAAAGACGAGGTGGCACATATCGTTTACGACAGAGCCTCGGCATCAACAGGGTATGTCATGTTCGAGGCCAATGCAGATATTGAGTCGGCACACATTGTCAACAGCTCATATCCTTGTATCATGGTGGTGAAAGAGCAAAGTGAAGAAGTGATTCAGCTGGCTTTTTCTGATCCTTCCATTAATATGGAAGCACCCACAACACTCATAGGTACTGCAATAGCTGAAGAAAGGCTGGTGAAGGTGAAACTAAATGGGCGGTTTAAGTTGCAAGCCTCCAATGATAAATGCCGATTAGTTGAACAGGGACAAGACTACACCATCCTTGAGTTTACTTCTATTCATGGCTTATCTGTCGAGGTAGAACTAATTCGGAATCCAGCATCTACTAATGCAAATGGTCCCCGGGACAGTCAGGTGAAAATATTCCCTAATCCGGTGCATAGTTTTCTGAACTATAGTGGTCCGGCCGGCTTGCAGCGGGTAACAGTACTGACACTGGATGGTAAACATCTGTTGCAAGGACAGCCAGGTAAGCCTATTTACGTTGGGAATCTTTCTGCAGGCGTGTACCTGATGCAATTAAATTATCAGGACAGGGATGAGTTAGTCCGCTTTGTGAAAGCTTAACAAGAATTGAAACAATAGTATCAAATATGACCAAAAAAGTAATCACTTTCGGAGAGATAATGCTCCGCTTGTCAACACCAGGCTATCAACGCTTTTCGCAGGCAAGCGAGTTTGAAGTATGTTATGGAGGTGGAGAGGCCAACGTGGCTTATTCGCTGGCCAA
>NZ_JAGTAR010000050.1 GCF_018156225.1 Carboxylicivirga sediminis | reverse complement strand
TGTGCATCCCAAAATAAATTCTAATTTAGCAGGCACTAATCGGAAAAACTGCCCCCCTGACCGGGGATAATGTGAGCGTAATAAGGGGCAGGAAAGCATAAAGGAATAATAAATGTATCTCCATACAGGCGTTGATACATCGTGATATAGGGTATGCATCGACACCTTAACTGCTGATATAGCAAATATATCGGGCATTAGGGTGCTGATATAAATGAGTTACAGCCCATTAAAAACAAACCTTACATAAATATTAAAGCATGTATATTAAGAAAGTATCCATAAGCAACTTTAGAAAAATCGACTTTATCGAGTTCGATTTGAAAAACTCAATAAATACAATTGTAGGACCTAATGGTGTCGGAAAAAGTACTGTGTTAGATGCAATTCGACTTGTTAAAGCAATTTTACTTCCAACTACTCAAAATGAAGGGCAGAATACATTACAACACATGGGTATTTTCTCACCTCATTTAGGAAACGTTCAGTTTGCAAACCTTGCAAACGATAATAGAAAAAATGTTTTAATAAACTTAGAGTTTGAATTAACAGCAGATGAAGTAAAAGCATTAGAGGTATCAATTGGACAATTTGCAATGCATCGCTTACAAAGACAACTTCCGACTGCCAATACAAATACTTTTGATTTGATTGGATACATTTCTACAAAAGAAGGAAAAGAAAGACTTAATACCATACAAAATGAAACTCATCAAAGAATAAATGAGTTAAAGACAAGTTCTATATGTAATATCAATTTAGTTTTTGCGGCAAATGGTCAAGTCAGTGGTGAAAATGGACTAGACCAAGAAACAGTTTCTTATTTAATGCAGATTAGGAACTATAATATTACAAAGTTCTCCTATTTTCCACCTGACAGAACAATGCCATTAGGTGATACAAATATACAATTAGGACAAGGAGATGTTAATAATCAAATTCAGTCATATAGTACGAATCCACAGCTGAAATTTCAAAGATTAAAAGCAACTCTCTTAAACATCCTGCTGATTAACAATAATGATGTAAATAGTGTTAAAAATGATTTCAAGTTGATATTTGATAGTCTTCTTCCAGGAAAGGAGCTTCATGGCATAAAATTAGAAAATCAATCGGGTAGACTTTCTGTATTAATAAAAGAAAAAGATAGTGGAAAAATATATGATATAGATTTCCTAAGTAGCGGAGAGAAAGGATTATTAATGACTTTCTATTTGCTTATGAAGACAATGGATAATGAAGGTATTGTTTTGCTTGACGAACCTGAATTACATCTAAACCCTGCAGTTTGTAGAAGTATAATTCCATTTTTAAACTCAAAGATATTTAAGGCGAAAAATACACAAGTAATTTTAACGACTCATTCTGCCGAAATCCTTTCAGCAACAAAAGATGATGAGAATTTACACCTATTGCATTTACTTGACTCTAGAAATATTACTAAAATTTTAAAGAAAGATGATTCAGAAGCACAAGATGCTTTAAAGTGTTTAGGTGTTCATACTTCTGACATACTATTTAATAAAGGTATCATATATCTTGAAGGCAATACAGACGAAGATTTTATTCCAATTATAATTGGGGATTTGATTTCTGGTTATTCAATTAAGTCGCTTGGAGGGCGTGGTGAAATTGAAAAAGAAATAAAGACATTACAAGATTCAGACAAACGAGGGGACCTTGAGGGGTATCATATCTTCATTTTAGATAATGATAATAAGCCGTATAAAGGGGATTCTTCCACAAATGTAAAGGTAATTCAATGGGATAGATATTGTTTTGAAAATTATCTTTTCGATTCAGATGTAATGTATAATGTTATAAAAGAATATGATTGTTCAAATAAACCAACAAATAGAGGTGCATTACAGCAGAAGATTAAAGAACTTGCGCTAAGTCAAGTTAATTTTAAAGCAGTAAGGGAAGAATTAGATATAACAATTCCGAATAATATATCTGTAAAGAACTCTCAAATAAAAGATAAACCAAGTTCAGAAGTAATTAATGCATTTGAAAAAACAGTAACTGAAACAAGGGCACTGTTTGAGAAGTTTGATAATCCCAAATGGAAAGAAGAACTTGAAAAAAGTATTGAAACAAAAGTCAAAGTCTATCAAGAAGAATGGGCAGAGGATTGGAAAAAGAGGTGTGATGGAAAAGCTTTAATAAAATCAGTACACAAAGAGTTTGGTATTAAAGGTAATTTGACAAAATTGATAAAGGATATTCTAAAAGAAATGAGATTGAACACAAATGAAGAATACAATTCTATTCGTGGAAAATTAGAACCTTTAACAAAATAACGGGCTGTCATAATGGCTCATACGCAATATGCCCTGCCGCAGGCGCAACACAAGCTACGCATCACACAGTTGGCCATTGGCATGCAAAACCACAATTCAGACATTAATTAAACTATGAAAAAGAAAACTATTTTAACTCTATTAATATCTATTCTATCTTTTACCAATTTGATTATCGCAAATGACATTAAACATTTAATTCCAAAAGATACTCAGTTAATTGATTACTGTAAAGGAGACTTAAACAAAGACGGTTACGATGATATTGTTGTTGTATATGAAGAAAAAGATAAAAGCAAAATAGAAATCGATTCTTCACTTAATGATACTTTGAACACCAATAATCGGATATTATTAATTTGTGTATTCAACAAAAGTAAGGGTGATTATGAGAAGTTTAGAGTAATTAATAACTTAATTCCTCAAAGGATAAGTCGGAACATGGCTGACCCATTTGCTGGTATTCAAATTAAGAAAGGTATTTTAAGTTTGGGAGCATACTATTGGTACAGTAGTGGTAGCTGGTATATGACAAATAAAGAATATAAGTTTAGATTTCAGAATAATGAATTCTATCTAATTGGTATAGAGTCAGAATCAACCCATAGAGGGACTATGGAATCAGAAAGTATCAGTGTAAATTTTTCAACGCGTAAAATGTTAGTAACAAATTATTCCTCTCCAGAATATGATGAAAATGATGAGGAAATAATAGAAAAAAAGGAAACTTGGTATTCGTTTAAACTAAATGAACTACATAAAATTACTAGTATCGATATTGGAAACATTCAAGTGCTCGATAAATATTTATAAAATTAAGCCCGCCAATAATGGCTAATAATGCATAGCTTGCCGCAGGCGCAACGCAGGCACACTGCGCATAGCCGAACCGGCAGCGGACCTATAAGATGAAAAACACACTATACATACTGACAATTTTATTGACATTGGGGTGTCAGCACAAGCATACAAAGACTGAAAACTTTAATAGCAGGAGCGATGAAACACAGTCGGCGCTAATTGATAACAATGAATTAAAGTCCAATACAAAGCTTTTAAAAAGTAGTGTTGTGACAAGAACATATATTTCAGATTCAGCATACCTTGACTATGATTTCCAGACAAGCTTGAAAAACGATTTCAATTTAGAATATAGAGTGTATATAGAATCTAATAACCCAGACACGCTTCAGGCAATATTTTTAGTAAAGGACACAACTGACATTAAGGATTTGACTGGTGGAAGTAGTTATGGATTACCACATAAAAACATTGGCTACATCGGTGCTGATTTTGACAGCTCATTTGTTTTTGTCCAATCTTTTGGCTCAGGAAACCCGCATGAGATTCAGCTTATAGATAAGAGAACAGGTAAAACAATAAGAAAAGGAACATGGGTTGATGCAAACGAGGGAAGTCAGATTCTGCTTTACATTGAGCACATCAACGAGCCAAATGAACAGTTGAAAATATTTGACATTGAAAATAATGCAGAGACTATTGTGAATGATTTTCAGGACTGTAAGTGTGTTCAATATGTAATTGGAGGCTTAAGAGACTGTGTTAGCATTGATACCGTTACACAGGAATACATCATACTGACATCAAGCTATGAAGATGATACAGTTGAGAAGAAATACAAGCGCTAACCAGCTAGCTACCAGCAACCACTAGCAGGGAGAAGCGCTCACTATTATTCCGTCACAAGAAACCTCCCCCCATACAGGGCTTCAAACAATAAATGCTTGCCAATCGGCAAGCATTTATTGTTTGTGTACTATTTGTAATGACTATTAGGCCTTGGCATTTGCGCCTCCACCTGCTGATACCATAGGAATAGCTCATCTTTTAAGGCATTCACCTTATCGCTGTGCTGCTCTGCCACATTTACTGATTCTGAGATATCCTCCCTGAGGTTGTAGAGCTCGTAGTGCTCATTTTCAAAAAAACGAATCAACTTCCAATCGCCCTTGCGTATGGCGCTGTAGGGCGTGGCCCCAAGCGTATGGTAATGCGGATAATGCCAGAACAAGGCCGAGCGCTTCAGCGGCTTGTCCGCCTCAATGACGCCATCCAGGCTCAGCCCATCAAAACCTGCGCTTACCTTGTCCGGTAGTTGCAGATTGGCCATGGCTGCCAGCGTTGGAAAAATATCATTGGAGATAACCGGCTGATGACTTACGCTCACCTGTTGCTCAAGCTGCGGGTTATAAATGAGCATGGGCACACGCACGCCTCCCTCATACACATGCCCTTTGCCTTCGCGCAGGGGGTAGTTGCTGGTCACCATCGTTTTACGCTGCTGCGCATGCCCGCCATTATCGGATGTAAACACAATGATGGTATTCTCGCTCAGGCCATTTGCTTTCAAACTATTTAGTATAGCGCCCACGGCATCATCCATGTGTTCTACCATGGCTGCATAGGTGGGATTCAGGTGGTGCTGTGTTGAATCCACCAGGGCCTTGTACTTCTCAACCTTATCGGCTTTAGCCTGTAAGGGCAAATGCACGTTATACAGCCAAAAGTTCAAGAAGAAAGGCTGTCCTGTGATATCGGGATGATGCGTTTCGATGAAATGGCAGGCCTCCTGCGACAGGCGCTCGGTCAGGTACTCCCCGTTTTCTTTATCTGCCAGTCGCGGATTGCCATAGGGAGCAAAATACCCGCCAAAGCCCTGCTTCTTTCTCAGTTGTGGCGAACCCTTGGCCCAGCCGCCAATATTACTATCGAAGCCCTGAGATACGGGCCAGTAGATGGCTGATTCGCCCAGGTGCCATTTACCAATGTGGGCCGTCACATAGCCATTGCTCTTAAATGCCTCAGCCAGGTTATACTCGGCCGTGTCCAGGTACATGGTCCAGTCCGGCACCGCCAGCTTTGCATGCGGGCGTTTATGCCCCTCTATCCAGTCGGTACAGTTCAGGGTAGCCGGGTATTTACCGGTCATAATACTGGCGCGGGTTGGCGAGCAAACTGTGCAGGCCGCATAGGCATCGGTAAACACAGTGCTTTTCCCGGCCAACCGGTCCACATGGGGTGTTTGATACAAGGTGCTTCCCATCAGGCCTAAATCGGTCCAGCCCAGGTCGTCCACCAGTATTAGCACCACATTGGGCTGCTGCTGCTTGTGAACACACCCGTTTAATAAAAATGCAGTTGCTAACAGCGGTAAGAGGCGCAGTAATGACTTTCTCATAACGATAGATTTATCTTGTCAACGGCTTCCTAAAGCAGGTTGCCACGCTATTCAAATTTATTGATTCTGGTTTGATTTCCACATTTTTAGTTGCTCAGGATTCTTCACCCGTGGTTCACTATTATGGAAGTAATCTTCATGAATCATCCAGGTAACGGTATCCCAAACGGCCCCTTCAGTCCACAGCGGCGCCATCAGCGTTCCCTCCCACGCTTCAAGCTCACCATTCAGCTGTGTTGCTTGCCAGGCTTCTGTTTCGGATAAATCGTTTGTCTCGCCTAAGTCGGTATCCAGGTTATACAATCGCTGCCCCAGCCTTTCAACACGGATGAGCTTATGGTTACCGGCGCGCATGGCCGCCATGGCACCCTTTCGCCAGAAGAGTTTTTCATGGGGCTCACCTTGATCGGCATCATCCAGGTAAGGCAGCAAACTAACGCCATCAATGTCTTTGTTGTGGGGTAAGCCTGCCACATCAATGCTGGTGGCAAACATATCCAAAGAAGAGGTCAAGCCATTATAAATCCTGCCTTGTGGATATCTGGCCGGCCAGTGCATCAGGAAAGGCACCCGGTGTCCACCTTCGTATTTGTTTCCTTTAAAGCCTTTCAGGGGCAGGTTAGACGACTGGTTATTGTGTGCCCCGCCATTATCACTCAGGAAGAAAATCAGTGTGTTCTCATATACATTCGCTTCTTTCAGCTTGTTGACGATGGTCCCTACGGCCCTGTCCAAGGCCCAGGTCATGGCGGCCAGTGTTTGTCTCGGATGCCCTTCAAACAGCGCCAAATCAGCTTCTGCCGCCTCCATGGGCGTATGCACCGCGTTGGGTGCCCAGTAGATAAAAAATGGCTGCTCTTGATGGTCTTCGATGAACTGCGCGGCTTTTTCACCCAATCGGTCTGTCAGGTAGCCATCAAAGGTGGTGAACTGATCGTTTTCACGAATCGAATGCGAAGTGCCCTCTCTATCCTGCTTATCATTGGGTAAGTAACTTCTTCCGCCTGCCAGGAAACCCCAGAAATAGTCGAAGCCACGCTGGTTGGGACGGTACTCAGGTCCTTCACCCAAGTGCCATTTACCAAAGGCGGCCGTTGTATAACCGGCTTGCTTCATGGCATCGGCAATGGTTTGCTCACTCAAGTCAATGCCTGTGTATTCCTCCGAGGGATTACATTCAAACCCAAAGCGCTGCTGGTATTTACCAACCATGATACCGGCCCTGCTTGGTCCACAAACAGAAGCGGTTACATGCGCATCGGTAAAACGGATTCCCGTGTTGGCCAGTTGGTCGATATGGGGTGTTTTTAAGTCTGGCGACCCGGCAAAACCAAAATCGGCATAGCCGGCATCATCAATGAGCATGATAATGACGTTCGGTTGGTTGGTTGCCTCTTTTACCGGTCCCTTGCAACTCAACAGGGAGCTTAATAGCCCAATGCCAACAATATATAAGATTGATTTAATCATAAGAAACTCCTTTTAATCTATTGATTCACTTTTACAATTTATTGCCCTATATGACATTTAGAGGGTAACACTATTATCATCACACTGGGGTTTTCACCCAACCCCCGACTTCCTTTTTTTCCATGATGAAAAAAGTAAGCAAAAAAATCTTTGGCTATGCCTGCTTGCGCTCATAATCCATATTGAACCCATTTTATCGGGCTATTGCCCAAGCTGCATTACTTTTTCGCTTGATACACCCGCACATAATCCACTTCGTAGTTGCGCGGGAAAGTGGTTGCTGAGGGATCGCCTCCATTGGCACCAATGGCCAGGTTCAACAGAATGTATTGTGGCTGATGAAATGGATTTGTACCATCGGCATTGATGGTCTTTGACAAATCAATAGTATTCAGCAATTCATCATCCAGGTACAATCGGATATAGTCTTCGGTCCACTCCATTTTCCAGGTATGAAATCTATCTGCCCAATCCGGTTGATTAGCAAGGAAATTTTTAAAAGGCATCCTGGCCGAATCCCACACCGGCTGCATCTTGTCGTTGGCCCAGGCTGCATTGGCCAATAGCTTGGCTTCCCCCTCATGGCGGTAATACTCCAGCTGGTCCACTTCGCCATTGGATGGCCATTGACCTTCCACGCCAAGGGTCCAGATGGCCGGCCACATGCCCAGGCTGGTATCGATGCGGGCACGCACCTCCATGATGCCATACTTAAATGAAAACTTATCTTTCGTCTTGATACAGGCAGAAGTGTATTCGGCTGTTTTACGATGCTTGCGCCAGTCGGTACTCTTGCGTTTGTAATCGGTATTCTTCACCTGTTCACGGCGTCCCTCAATACATAAAACACCATCCTTAAGCGATGCATTATCGGCCTGGTACCATTGCAGTTCTTCATTACGCACAAAACCGGTTTCATAGGACCAGAAAGCGTCGTTGGGCTTCCCTTCAGTATTAAATTCATCGGCCCAAACAAGTTCATAACCATTGGGTATTTGTGCCGGCAATGTATCCGGACGATACGGATTCACCAGATGATAACGTTCGGGATGAGTATTGGTGTACAGCTTATTCTGCATCAGCCCCAGGAAAATGGGGTCTTTCAATTGATTCTCCCACTCTGAGTACGACGCCTTCAGGCTATCATAGTGGTTATCCTCCGTTAATGCCAGACTGCTTTGCTCGCCCATGTCATCTTGCAGATTATACACCTCATCCACCTCACTTTTATACTTCACCAGCTTCATATCTCCACTTCTGATTGCGTAGGCCTTCTGGTCGTATTTGCGCCAGTAAAGCGCCTGATGCGGCACTCCACTCATATCCCCATTCAAGAAGGGCACAAGGTTGACACCGTCGATTGGATTAGCCGGGCTTGCATTCGCATAGGTGACTGCCGTGGCAAACATATCGAGCGAGATAACCGGTTGATGGTAAACCATCCCTGCCGGCACTGTCCCCGGCCATTGCATGGCAAACGGTACATGAATGCCACCTTCGTACAAACTCCCTTTGCCATCACGCAGCGGTCCGTTATCAGAAGCATTATGCTGCTCGGGACCGCCATTATCCGACAGGAAAAATACGATGGTGTTTTCTGCTATGCCTAAGTCCTCCAGTTTATCAAGCACCAGGCCAACCCCATCATCCACGGCACTCACCATGGCCGCATAGGTTCTTCTTTTCTTATCCTTGATATGCGTAAAGCGACTCAGGTATTTCTCGGTGGCCTGCAATGGTGCATGTGGCGCATTGTATGCCAGGTAAATGAAAAATGGATTATCAGCCTCTCGCTCGATAAACGAAACGGCTTCACGCGATAAAGCATCTGTCAGGTACTCGTTTTCTTCTACCCTGCCATTGTTACGCATCAGTTTGGTTCTGTAGCCATCGAACTGTGCCTTGATTTCAGATACATCATCTAAAGTCAATTCTTCAGGGAAGTATTGATGTCCGCCACTTAAAAAGCCAAAGAACTCATCGAACCCGCGATTGAGCGGATACTGAGTTTTATGGGCACCCAAATGCCATTTGCCCAATGCCATACTTGTATAACCTGAACGCTCTAACACTGTAGCTAAAGTTTCTTCGGTAGAAGGTAATCCCTGCAACGTATCGTTTGGCGCGAGCAGAGGGTTACGACCAAAGCCAAAGCGGTCCTGGTAGCGCCCCGTCATGATGCCGGCACGACTGGGGCCACACACGGCATAAGTCACATAGGCATTGGTGAACTTAACGCCATTATCTGCAATCCGGTCGATGTTTGGCGTAGGTATATCTTTACAGCCGTTAAAACCCACATCGCCATAGCCCTGATCATCGGTTAAGATGATGATGACATTGGGTGATACAGCCTGATCGCTTTGCGCTTTTACAGGCACCAGTGCGCACATGGCAATGACCAATAGCGCAAGGGTTCTTATTGAGAATCGATTTTTCATAAATTAAGTAACATCATGAGTTAGCAACTCTTCTAATTCTTTATCGCACAGGGGAAATTCTGTACCTAAAGGTATAATCTACATTTTGTAAACGGTAATCTTTTCTTGGAAATGCATTCATCAACCAGCTGGTTGTGCCACCAATACCCATTTGCTTATGATCGACATTCAGGTATATCTCTGGTTGCTTTGTCAGTTCAAAAGAATAATCGCTTTGCTGAATGGCCTGCTTACTGTAGTGAGCTGCCCCGAATCCAATGGCTTGTTCGCCGGTAATGCGCAAACCTTTTCCTTCAGCATTGCTCATTGTAAACCAGCGTGTATCACATTTATAGCCATTCTCCTGCGGCTTTGAATATTCCACCCATTCATTGGCAACCGAGGACGAATACACACCCATCTTTTCCACATTTCTATCCTGATAAGTTGGATATTTTCCCGGACCATACCACTCAAGCTGATCAAAACCTGGTTCAATCACCAGCTCTGTTCCCATGCGTGGCACCATTGGCAGCGCCTTATCACCGGCAATATACTGGCAATACACATCTACCTCGCCATTACCATATACTGTATAAGTTTGGCTATACCTGGCATCTATCATGGGTAAATTTCCTTTTACTTCTATCACAAGGGTGTTGTTCTCTTCTTTAGATGTCACCTCATCAACGATCCAGCTATTGGCATGTTCCCAAACGCCTAATTGAGGTAAATTCATATTCCCACCTTTAACAGCGCCGCGATCATTGTCGGTTGGTACGCGCCAGAAGTCAGGTTGAGGCCCTTTTTTAATCACTAATTCATCACCCAGAAAGTACTTTTCCAGGCGACCATTCAGCTTATCAAAAATAATGGAGAAGCCTTCGCCCCAAACATATACTGAGCGACCTTCTGTCCGCCAGTCAGGGGCAGCATCAGTTTGTACTGCTTTCAGTGCCTCAAGTGTGTTTTCACTTAGCTGAAACTGGTCCCAGGCCAGTTCGTGTCCGGCTTTGGCAAAGAAGGTATCTTTATTCAGTTTGAAACTGAAAGTGATAAAATACTCTTTCCCCTCTTGGTATTGATAATCAATATTCAACTGGATATTTTTACCCGAACGTGCCGGCAGATCCATACTCTCTAATGCTCCAGATGCAACCGGCAATCCATCTTCCATAAGTTCCCATTCGCCATCTACCCACTCGGCTGCATTGGAGAAATCATACCAGTTGGTAATGGTAAACTCCAGTTGCTCCATATTAACAGCTTCTACATGTATGTTTCGGTAGAAGTACTTGATCGTATTTAATCCCGGGTGGGGCGTCCAGTCAGAAGCCAACAGCCCATTCATACAGAAATTACCATCGTGATGCACGCCACGGGCATCTTCCCACCAACCACCATAGGCATAGAAGTGATCGTCCTGGGAAGTGTTCTTATATGCTTCAGGTACCGGCTGCTTCAGGCCCTGATCCATCCAGTCCCAAACAAATCCACCCTGGAAGTTATTGTCGGCATACACCAAATCCCAGTATTCCTTCAGGTTCCCATTGCTATTACCCATGGCATGTGTGTACTCGCATAAGATAAATGGCATGTGCGCATAGTCTTTGGTGATATTGGCACACTCTTCGGGCGTGGCATACATGCGTGAGTAGACATCAGCATAGTCGCGGCCACCTTTACGCGTGGTGCCTTCGTACAAATACGGGCGTGACGGGTCTGTTACATTGACCCACTCATGGGCCTTTTTCGCATTAGGCCCATCGCCACTTTCATTACCCATCGACCAGATAACTACTGAAGCATGGTTGCGATCGCGGTACACCATGCGTTCTACACGATCCAGGTAGGCCTGTTCCCAGTCGGGTGAACAAGTCAGACGGTTATCGCCCTTATTGCCGAATCCATGTGTTTCAATATTTCCCTCATCAATGAGGTAGATACCATATTCGTCGCACAATGCATACCACTCAGGCGTATTCGGATAATGACTGGTTCTGACCGCATTGATGTTATTTTGTTTCATCAGGATAATATCGCGCATCATGTCCGCTGTCGTCACATAATGGCCTGTTTCCGGATGATGCTCGTGTCGATTCGTGCCTTTGAACAGCACTGCCACGCCATTAATTAACAGACGTCCGTTTTTGATCTCCACTTTGCGGAAACCCACTTTCTGTGGAATTACCTCTAGTACTTTTCCATCCTTGTCTTCAAGCGAAAGTAATAGCTGGTATAAATAAGGTGACTCAGCACTCCAGGCTTGCACATCTTTAAGCGTGTGCTCATCTGAACTAAAACGAACCAATCCCTTGCCGGCTGCAACAGGTACTGTTCCCACTAACTGTTCTTTACCTGCTGCATCAAGCAACTGATACTTAACCGAAACGGCTTGTTTGGCTTTTGAAACCACTTCACCGTTCAATCGAAGCACACCATCGGTATAAGAATTGCTCAGCGAAGCAGAATATACAAAATCGCGGATATGCGTTTTGGGGGTCGACCATAAATACACATCGCGGAAGATGCCACTCAATCGCCAGAAATCCTGATCCTCCAAATAAGAGGCATCGCTCCAGCGGTATACTTCAACAGCCAATTGATTAACGCCTTTTTGCAGGTATTTGGTGATATTGAACTCACCCGGCGTACGACTGCCCTGGCAGTAGCCCACCTTCTTGCCATTCACCCAAACATAGTAGGCCGATTGGACCCCATCAAAATTGATGTACACTTCTCTGCCATCCCAATTTTCAGGCACCTCAAAGGTGTGACGGTATGAACCCACCGGATTCCATGCTTTAGGTGCTTCCAGATTATCTTTTTCAAACGGATAGGTATCGTTGGTATAGATAGGTATTCCATGCCCATGAAGCTCCCAGTTAGAAGGTACGGGGATGCTTGACCATTGTGAGTCATCAAAATCGGTTTCATAGAATTTCTCAGGCCGGCTGGCTGGGTTTTTCGACCAGTTAAACAGCCAATCGCCATTCAGACTTTGAAAATATTCCGAGGTATGCTTATCAAAACTTAAAGCCGACTTTTCGGAGCCAAATACCATCATGGTCGTATGAGGCTGTTCCTTATTTATATGCAACACCTTTACGTTATCCCACTCAGGCCGTTTAGTGGCGAAAGTGAGGGTTACAACCAGCATTAAAATATGCGCCATTAAAAGCTTCTTCATCTTTCCTTTGTTGTTATTTCTTGGTTTTTATTGTTTGAGCAAGGTCTGGATTATTGGTTAAAATCAATTGATTCATTCTGTCATATTCAGGTCTGATTGCTGTCATTCTCTTGAACTGATTTCTTCAAAAACAAGGGGTAATCTTTTCATTCAATCATCCCTGAGTATAGTTAGTCAGCATCTTACATGTTTTTTCAACAGCCTGTTTTTAGCTATTTAGTTTCAAAAGCACCCAAGTCGGGCAAACCCTCAAGCTTATTCCCCAGTATATCGGTTTCAAGCTTTAAGCCGATGAAAAGTCCAATACTATCGTTGGGCAAAGGAGTAATATTGATGCCTTGGTTCTTTACCAGTTTGATGTTCGTTGGCAGATAATCCTTCAATTGCTGTCCTCCTGCATTGACAAACGCTGGATTCCCATACAGCGGACTATCATCCTGAATCAACACATCATGCGGCCAATTGCCTTTTTTCAGGTACAGGTTATTGGTAAACACAATGTTGTGCACTTTAGATTCGCCGGCTTTCTCAGGGTTATACTGATCGCCCAAAACGGCTTTACTCTCTCCTTCTATATAAAAAATGTTATTGGCTATGAGCACTCCTGCCGAAGCCTTATCAACTGCAATTTTGGCCACCATCCCCTTTTTGACGTAGATGGTATTGTTGTAGAAATAGCTGTTAAAGGGACCACTACGGTCCTTTTTCCCCTGGTAGCCACTCAACCAGAAAATCTTTCCTTCCTGAAAGGCACCATCTTCCCCTTTAACACGATGGCCATCGTTAATGCTGACATTATAGCGATAGGCACAATTGAAATTGTTACCCAATATTTCGCAAAAACCACCGGCATTGTTAGCGCTCAGGTTATACTGAACAATCACATTGTTACAGTTATAATCAATGTGACATCCGGCTGAATCACCCGGCCCGTTAGCATACTTAAATGTGTTGTGCTCAATGATGATATCGGAACTGCCCCATGTCCAAAGCCCACTGCCTCGTCCCCATTTGCGCGAATCATTGTTACTTCCCGAGTAACTAACCTCATTGCCTTTTACATGTCCCTGATGAACACCCGACATTTGTATACCCGGCCCACCGGTCCTTTTCACCGTGTTATCCATCACACGAATGTTTCGGATATTCTTATTATTTCCTGTGAACTTTAAACCGGTATGCGCCACATTTTCAACCTGGCACCCTTTAACCGTCAAATCCTGCAGACGAGCATCCTCACGGGCATTAATGAATCGAATGCCCCATCCATAATTTTGTTTTCCATTGGCCGTTCTGACTTCATCGGCACCCCTCACAAAGCCCTTTTCCTCAAAAAAGACATCGCGTATTGTTAAATCATTCAGTGCTATGCTGCTGTATTCACCAGGTTCTGTTGCCTGCACCAACACCCCGCAACGCATCATCTTTGACGACTTATCACCAGGATGCATAGCACCTCCATCAGCGCTAATTTCAATACCACTAATCGTCACGAAACTGCAATTCTCAAGTAATACACCATTCAGAAAACCTTTTGCATCAATAATCGGCTTTGTTGCCTTAGCCGTCTTTTCATCCTCCTGATAGCTAGCAATCACAATAGGCTTGCCTGCAGAACCCGATAGATTCTTCAACAGCATGCACCCCTTATGGGTGTGACCCATCGCCAACAGCACCTCATCACCGGGGTGCAGCTTCAATGAATTGATTTTATCCAGCGTTTGAAAGGGAACTGTTTTACTGGTGCCCGTATTGGCATCATTGCCCGTAACAGGGTTCACGTAATAGCGTTCGGCCGAGACAGACCACACTGTTAAAATAAGGGCTAATGCTGAGAGGATTCGTTTCATGTATAAGAGTTTATTAAGAATGAAAAACGGGCAGGTGTTTACGCTGGTAATAAAAGGTTTGTTCGTGGGCCTGCGGCAAAACTGCTTGCCACAAAGCAAATCTAATCCCATGTAAAAATTGTTTTTAATGATAGCTTTCATAAATGGATGATAATTACCAATTAAAATTATTTATCGAATACTGAAAGATCCCACTCATCATGCCATTCGAGAACAATCTTTCCGCTCTCATCAAATTTGATGGGAAGCCAGATATATCTTGAATCCGGCAGATCATCCTTATTCCACCTGTCAGCCATAAAAATAAAGGCATCTGATTTTCCCTGAACAGGAAGCACATAAGTACTTTGGGAGGTGAATGTTTTTTCGGCTCCCTCTCCAATACAGGGATTACCCAGTTCTTCCCATGGTCCCCAGATGGACTCTGCCACAGCCGATCGGGCGGGGTTGGGTTCCCAGGCGGTACAACCTGATGCAATAAAATAGTACCTGCCTTCTTTCTTAAATACCGCCGGAGCTTCCATTTTTCGGCCCGGAAAGACACGCTTATATTTTCCTGTTGGTCGCAAGTAATCATCGGTAAGTTCAGAGATATGCATGGTAGCATTGTTCTCAGAGGAATAAAACTGATAGGCTTTTTCATCATCATCCACAAAAATGGTCATATCCCTGGCCATTTGGCCTCCTTCAAAATCACGGGCTAAAATACCTTCTGTGGTATCTGCTTCCGCTGCATTAACCGGCCATACTCCGGCATTGGGTCGGAAGCTTTCGATGTATTCGAAAGGACCGGTTGGGAAGTTACTCACCGCTACACCTGCAGCCGCCTTTGAATAGTCCTTGCTATCCACATGCATCCACATGACAAACTTGTTGGTTTTGGCATTATATATCACTTTTGGCCTCTCCAGCACGTTACCTTTGTATAAGTCATGTGAGGGATCATCTTCCACAGCCGGTAACACAACACCTTCATATTTCCAGTTAAACAAATCGTTTGAAGAGTAACAGGAAACACCGGTTACATCTACCCTTGTACCTCCCCAGCTTTTATTACACTCGGGTAAATACGTCTCACCTTCTTTCATCTCTCCGTACAAATAATAGGTACCATCATGGTATAGAACCCCTCCACCGTGTGCATTGATAAAAAGACCATTATCATCTTCCCATACCTCTCCTGGTTTAATGCTGCTCTTTTGAGGCTGACACCCGGAGATAATTAATGAGATCAATGCAAATAGGGTTAATCCTGTTTTCATATTCAAATTTCTCATCGTCATCTAATCATTCTTGTTGTATATACTATTGCCCATTCAATTCTTCTTACCGTTTCCTGAACCTGACAATTTCATTTCCTATTTTTGCCATATAAAATCCCCCTTTCAGGTGACTCACTCCGATTTTACCAAATACTGTTGCTTGCATCACCATGACTCCCTGAGTATTATATACCAACACCGCAGTCGGTGCTTCGAGTCCTGAGATGTATAGTACATCGTGCACCGGATTGGGATAGACCTTTATTTCTTGCGCCGGCTCATGCTCTTCCACAGATGTACTCAAGGTATTACGACTATTCACGATTAACTTATCAAAGGAGCCTACATAGCCTGTAGAACTTGCGTTTTTACCCACGCAAGTAAATTTTACGCGATACGTTCCCGCATCAAGATGAATTTCTTCAAAAGATTGGCTTACCAAAGTAGATTGGTTATTGTATAAATCGATTGAATTAGACATTTCCTGCCAGTTTCCTGGTGATGTTTCCACTGCACAATTATATTGTCCAAATGCTGACCAGGTCAATGATTGAAGTGTGATGGTGTGATCACCATCCAGACCAATTGGAACTTCAAATATTATTTCACTATTTGTGTTATTACTGATAAACTTAACATGTTGTCCGGCGCTTGCCAGAGGACTGCTTTTGATCTGAATTTCATTTCCTGTGGGGGAAGATGGGGTCAGAGATTCACATTCATATTCGGTCATTTCATCATCCGAAACATGTTTCCATACCCTTACATAATCTACATAGGCATGGGTCAATGTGCCTAAAGGCTCTCTTGTAAAGTTATCGCCGGCATAACCAAAGCTGGCCCCATCAGATAACCAAAGAAATTCCGGAGACTTTACAATCCAATCAGGATGGCTATACCTTACCTTGAACACTCCATCATAGTAGATATCCATGAAACTTTCGGTCCAGTGAAAGCCCCAGGTATGATAGTTTCCATCGTGGATATTGGGGGTTGAATACTTTATGGTGTTAGCCCTGTGATTTGCACCATAACCGTCAATGTGAATGACTGATTTTGTATAATCCTCCATCCAGGCCGATTCAAACACATCAATTTCAGCACCATCATTGGCAGTGCCATCCACATTGCTTTGATTGTCGCCCTGAAACCAAAAGGCAGTGTGGGTTCCTTTGGAGGCATCTGCAATTTTCATGCGTGCCTCAAAGTAACCATATTGGGTCTCATAGAGATTGTTTGAATTGACTGAACCACAATGCATGGTATTGTAATCTTCTTTAGTCACACGCAATACTAAATTGCCATTCTCCTGCCATACATTTTCAGCTGTCCACCACCAGTCAGCGATTCCTAAATCGGGCCGGGGAGCTCTGGTTTTAGGACTCACAATCACATTCCATTTAAATGGATCCACATTTATTCCTTCAAACTCATCACTGAAATCTAAAGTCCAGGTATCCCCGGTAGGAGTTACCAGATTTGGCTGCACACCTTCCGCCGTGGCTGCATCAATGAACTGAGCGTTTAGCCGCCCATTTCCTAAAAAAGAAATGGTTAATACAATTCCCCAAAACAAAACAGTTCTCATCCTATTCAAATTCATATCTTTATTTAAAGCCACCATCACGCAAATCCGCTCGTTCAATTTTCTGATTTCTTCCTTGTTTATCTTTCTCAATACAGGAAGACTTTTGGAGCCAATAATTCCTTAAAGGGTGATATGCTGGCAAAGGATTTCATATTGATTCCCTTGCCAGCTATTTATTATCAAAAGTCCCATCTCCTATCGCACCAACATTTAAACTATTAAGTATTTTACTATTGAGGAGTTAATGTGATTTTATCAAAAGACCCTACATATCCGCTGCTTTTATTGTTTTTTCCCGAACATGTAAAAGTGATACTGTGATTTCCGGCCTCCAGATAAACTGTTCCAAAAGTCAGTTCTTTCACGCTAGTGGAAGTTCCATACAAATCCAATTCTGATGTAAAGTAATGCCAGCTCCCATTGTTGGAGATGGAACACTTGTATTTACCAAAACTATTCCATGTCAGTCCGGATAGATTGACTGCGTAATTACCAGCTTCACTTACATAGATATTGTCGAATCGTATTCTGTCATTCACTACATCAGCCATTAGTTTAAGATGTTGTCCATTACTGGCAGAGGCATGGCTTTTAGTTTGAATGTCGTCTCCTGTAGGTGAAAAGCAGGATTGGTTTTCACATTCTGCTTCAATTACATTTGGAGAAGATACTTGCTTCCACACCCGCACATAATCAACATAGGCATGGGTCAAAGTACCAACTGGTTCACGAGTAAAGTTATCACCTGCATACCCAAAGCTGGCCCCATCAGATAACCAAAGGAATTCAGGTGAATGTACAATCCATGCCGGATCGCTATACCTCACTTTGAAAACCCCATCATAGTATATATCCATGAAACTTTCGGTCCAGTGAAAACCCCAGGTATGATAATTACCATCATGAATATTGGGGGTTGTATATTTTATCGTGTTGGCCTTATGGTCGGCTCCATATCCATCAATATGGATCACCGATTTTGTATAATCCTCCATCCAGGCAGATTCAAACACATCTATTTCAGCACCATCATTGGCAGTGCCATCTACATTTCCTTGATTGTCACCCTGAAACCAAAAGGCAGTGTGGGTTCCTTTGGACGCATCTGCAATTTTCATACGCGCCTCAAAGTAACCATATTGGGTCTCATAGAGATTGTTTGAGTTAACAGAACCACAATGCATGGTATTGTAATCTTCTTTGGTCACACGCAATACCAAATCGCCATTTTCCTGCCATACATTTTCGGCAGTCCACCACCAATCATCAATTCCTAAATCCGGTCGAGGAGCCCTGCTTTTTGAACTAACAATCACATTCCATTTAATGGGATCAACTGTCGAGCCTTCAAATTCATCACTGAAATCCAACTCCCAGCTCCCGGCAGGCAATGACTTCAAAATGGAAGAGGCTTGCGGTCCTTCAACAATCACCGGTTGCATTCCCATCGGCGTTAAGGGATCAATCTTTGAGGATTGACTATTAGTAATATCAGTCTGGCTTGTTTCGTTTTTAATTACCTCTTTTTCACAGCTTCCCAACAATAAAAGAAGCAAGAGAGATAATGTTAGAAGAGTCATTTCTTTCATAACAGATTTGTTTTCAAAAATTCATTATTAGTTGGTCAATACTTAATGAGGCTTAGTTTTTTTTTACATTTACTCTTTCCCTTTGATAATTTGGAGCAAATTTGTGTCAACACGTTTTTATTCTATGATATACCCTTGTGTTGACAATACTTCCCTTAAACCTATCATTGAATCCAGCAAAGAATTCTTAAACAACTTTTTTGTTCAAACTTTATCAACCAATTAGCCACCTGAAGCGGAGCATGCTTGTTCAAAGACTAACTAAAGGCGGATTCCAAGCTCCGCCCCCAATTTAAAAAGCTTAGGACGTTATAAATTCCGTTCTATTTAACAATTACTTTTAGCACTAAAGCTTTTTCTCCTGCAGATACTTTCACAATATGAATCCCCGTATTTGATAACGCTTGAGTACTATTTTTCATCAATCAATCTGAGATTTCCTCTGAATACACTTCCTGACAATTGATTTCACCCAGAATGAAAAACGGGCAGGTTTTTAAGCTGGTAATAAAAGGTCGCTCGATTGCACAGCAAGCCAGCTTCGAACGACCATATTTACTATTTAAGCAAAAGCTTTGATACTGTTTTTGCACCTTTGTCTGATTCAACCTGCACCATATATAATCCATCGTTATGGCCTGTTAAATCGATTGTCAATTCCTTCACCTGATTAACCTTTGCAGATTTAACCACTTGCCCGGCGGCGTTGTACACCGAGTATGCTGCAATGGCCTCATCAGCTTTAACTTTGAAAAGACCAGTTGATGGATTGGGCGATACTACAAGCTGAGTAGTGGATGTTTTGCTAATGGCAGTAGGTGTATCCTGGACTAATTTCATATCATCAACATACATAGTGAAACCACTAAACCACATGTAAGTAGTTAACACAACCTCTTGCGTTATGGATGGTGTAAATGTTATTGATTTGGTTTCCCAAGTAGTATTAAAACCTTCAACCTTTAATGTTTCTCCATCAACAACGACCTGAATCATATGCTTTTTACCATCTGCCTGCATGGTTGACGCTGAATATGTATACTGCTTACCACCTTCAAGCTGTATTGTTTTTCTTAGATAAATATTTACAGATGAACCAGAGCTGCACTTAGCTACATTAGAACCAGACACTGCAGTGACGTTATTAGCTGCTGCATCTGCTGCCGTAGCAGTACCTTCCCAGACTGCATAACCTTGTTCGGATAGGTCTGCAGGAACAGTATAGCTATCAAAGTTATCCTCCCATACTATGGTTTGAGCATCAATGACTAAACTAAAAGCCATAACAATGGCTGTAAGAAGTAGAATTCTTTTCATAATAGAAGATTTAGGTAAATAAATGATTATAGATGGAGGGCACATTACCTGCCCTCCAATTTAAACGTATCATGCTACAATTTCAGAGAGTCTTTATTTCTCTTTTGCTATTACTTCGTCAATTAAGCATGGTGATGTGCCTTTTCCTTTCCAGAAAGTAAAGCGCAAATTAGAAACACCATCGGGCACTGTAAATTCGTATGAAACAGTTTCCCACTGATTGTTTTCAGATGCCTTGACTGGAAGCGCTTCAGCAGGTAATGCCAGCTTTGTATTGGTATCATGATCTTTGATAACCATTTTCATGGAACCGTCAGGACCTAACCACTTCACTGAATAGGTAATCGTGAGTGTTTTGCCGGCTGTAACAGCTAACTTCGTATTAAGACCAGCATCTCCACCCCAGCCATTCAACATTTTACACGACCAGCCTTCCACAGCATCATCCGGCTCGGCGGCGAACTGATAACCAAACCAACCAACGCTTTTGGCAAGTGCCTCAGCTTCGGACAGATTATCTGTTGTTCCATACACATGGTAGTTACCAAAATTGCCATTCTCAACCAGGTTGCCTTCAACATTGTCATATATTGGCGCTTCTACACCTGCTCCAATTTCCTCATTTGGTGTATAATAGGCATAATACTGTCCCAGTGGCGTCAGGTTATCTTCGGCATCGAACAAAGCCGATGGTGCTAAGGCCTTATTATCAGGCTGACCTGAGAACCATGCATACCTCTCAACATAATCCAGTGCATCCAACTGAGGCAATACAGCTTTCATAAAGGCCAATGCCTGCTCTGCCGTATATCGGTTATCCTCAACAGATGTGGCATTCCAGTCGGCTACTGCAAATTCAGTAATCCAAACTGGTAAATCATAAGCCTCATGTACCTCTTTCACTTTTTGCAGAAACGATTCAGGATTTGGACCGGGGTATTTATGCATGGCTACAAAATCGATACGCAAACCTTCAGACTTTGCGCGTGACATGAACTCATCCATCCACTCATTGGTGCCACCTACTGGCGCCGGGCTTCCTATTGGTAAGCCTATTGATTCGAGTTTAGGCCATAGGGCAATGGCTTCATCAACAGTCATATTCGCCTGCTCCTCGCCATCCGGCTCATTAAATCCCAGGATGTAATTGATTTTTCCTTCCGCTTTCAGTTGCTTGAGGTATTCAATCTTATCATCTGTAACCTGACGTCCCCAGAACATGGGTACAAACTCAATGTTTTCAGGCTCCATATCTTTCAGCTCATGTCCCCATGAATAGTGCCAATGGCCTTTTAAGGCCGAAACACGTGATGACCACGTAAATCCATTTGTGGTTAAACATACCCCTTTTTTAGTCACTGTTGTGGGCACCTCTTCTTTTGGCGGCAGTTCATGGTCAAAGCCAGGTATTTCTTTTTCACAGGCCATCAACATGATGGCCATCCCCAATATGTATAGTATATTCTTCATTCTATTGTCAGTTTTAGAGAAAAAATGAGGAGACAGCAATAATGCTTAGCCAATTGCACCTCCTCATTATAGTTAGTTATTATTGCCAGGCCGGATGCTGAACCAGGTTCTTATTAACATCAATTTCCTCCTGAGGAATAGCAAACACCTCGGATTTCTTACCCTGGTATAATGGCACATACCCTTTAATAGCGTCAGCAGCAATACGATCATAGCCTTCCTGCATTTCGCCCCAACGCTTCAGGTCATAGAAACGTAAGCCCTCGAATGCCAGTTCCACACGACGCTCGTGACGAACAATCTCGCGCAATTGGTCCTGCGATAAGCCAGCTCCCTCAACAGCCTCCACACTCGGCATATTAACACGTTGACGGACGGCATTAATTAAGTCATACACTTCCTGTCCTACATTGCCAGATTCCACAAGTGCTTCGGCACGCATCAGCAGCACATCGGCATAGCGAATCAGGTAGAAGTCCTGTGAGCCAGACTCAAACACAGCTCTTTCATAAGGATCAACATCGTCACGTACATATTTTTTCAATCCAAACTTAGTATTGGTATTACCAGCAAATACTTTCTCCGGATCCTTCAGGAAGATGTCACCTTTAAAGTAAACTGAAGCAATAGCACGAGGATCTCTGTTCTCTTTTGGATCAGCCGGATTATAGATAGAAGCCGGATCGTCAATAGGCAGTCCGTCATTACAGTAATAATCATTAACCATATTTGGCATGGGCTGCACATCTACTTTTGGTTTTGGCAGATAGGTAGCTGAGAATTTCTCCCCATTGTCGTAAAGATCACCATAAAGGAACTTAACCGGGAAAACAATCTCACTGGAATTTTCTCCATCATAGGTAAACAGTTGCTCATAGTCAGGGTCCAAGCTATAGCCTAATGTCAGCAATTCCTGTGTGGCTTCAAGCACATCGTCATGCTGCCCCTTATAAAGTGCTACTCTCGCCAGTAAGCCTAAGGCAGCCCCTTTGGTGGCATACCCATATTCCTTATCACTTTGCTCTGATGGCAATGGCAGAATAGCAATGGCTTTCTCCAAATCATCCAACACTTGTTGCCACAGTTCGGCCTCTGTATTTTTAGCTACATAAGCCTCTTCCAGTGTTTGTGGTTCGGTAATTAACGGCGCCTCCTCGAAGTACAAGGCTACATGGTAATAAAACAAGGCTCTTAGAAAGTAAGCTTGTCCCAGGTAGTTGTTCTTATCTTCTTCAGAGATAACAGACTCATCCATTAAACCAATGTTCCTGATAGCTGAATTGGTGCGTGCAATCCCTTTATAAAGGTCACTCCATAAACCACTGAAGAACCAGTGTGAAGGATCGATGCTACCCACAACAAAAATACCTCCACCTTCCCATTTCCAGGCGTTATACTCATTATCTGATAAACAGTCGTATGCAGGCATTCCCATCCCCCCATTCAGATGACCGCCATACATGCCATTGGCCTGAAGTACTGTGTAAATACCATTGATTCCTAATCGTGCATCATTAGCACTCTGCCAGAAATTATCTTCCGCGATATTAGTTGGGTCTTGCAGCGTCAGGAAGTCATCTGAACACCCAAAGCTGAATATGGCCACTGCGATATATATTAAAAACTTCTTCATTTCTTCTAAGCTTTTTTATTAGAATGATAAATTAACACCAACCGTATAAACCTTTGTTAGCGGCACATTACGCGCATTGATATTGCTCGAACTTCTTTCCGGATCGAAGTTATCCATCTTAGTAAAGGTCAGCAGATTCTGTCCCGACACAAACACCCTAAACTTATCAATACCCGCTTGTGACAGGATGGTTTTAGGCAATGTATAACCAAACTCCAGGTTTTTCAGTCTCAGGTACGAACCATCTTCCACATAGAAACTTGATACCCTGTCGTTCTGGAAATTGCGCCCTAAGCGTGGTAAGGCTGCACTTGGGTTCTCTTCAGTCCAGCGCTCCTGCCAATAACTCAGTACATTTCGTCGGTCGTCGGTCATTGGTGTCTGACCATTTCCCATCATGATGCGATCCACATCTGCTACACCCTGGAAGTTAAAACTCATATCAAAGCCTTTATAGGATGCCGCACCATTAAAACTGTATATCCATTTTGGATGAGGATTACCAATGACTACTCTGTCATCATCGTTAATGACCCCATCACCGGCGTCAGGTATCCCATCGCCATCGGTGTCAACAGTGAGCTGATCCTTGTAACGAATATCTCCGGGTGAAGTAGTGGTGCCTCCGAATTGAACAGGAGCATCAGCAACCTCCTCAGGTGACTGGAAAATACTAATGGCCTCCAGCCCGTAGTAGGATTTAAATGCTTCACCTACTCTTACTATATCTGAATTTGTAATCGTTTCTTCACCTCCTTCACCCAGGCTGGTTACCTCATTCAGAAACATATTGGTAACGTTACCGCCTAGTGAAAATTCAAAATCACCTACCTTCTGGAAATAGTTAATCCCAAGTTCCCATCCTTTATTAATGATATCTCCCACATTCTGAGCCGGAAGTTGTGAAACGCCAAGTGTTGATGGAATAGGGAAACCACTGTATAATACATCGGTACTGTTTCTTTCAAAATAGTCAGCAACTACCTGCAAACGGTTATTTAAGAATCCGGCATCCAATCCAATATCGAATTGTGTTGTTTCTTCCCATCTCAAATCTGGATTGGCTAATGTTGTAACAGCCACACCTCCGACAGGTGTTTCTTCAACACCCAATACATAGTCGAGACCAGAGTTGTACGCCTGGCTGTATGAATATGGACTAACCGGACGGTCGTTACCACTTATACCCCAGCTACCACGCAATTTCAGATTGGAGAACACATTAGTTAAATCATCCATAAATGCTTCTTCGCTGATGCGCCATCCTCCTGAAAATGATGGGAAGACACCATATTTATAGGTTGGTCCGAAACGGCTTGAACCATCACGTCTTAAATTAGCCTCTAACAGGTAACGATCTTTGTAACTGTAGTTGATTCGTCCGAATACCGAGAACCAGGTTTCCTCCCATTTACTTCCTCCTACTGCCGGATCCAATACGCCACCAGCGCTAAGCTCTTCCAGTTCATCAGACGGGAAGTTAGAGAGTGAAGCATTAAAACCATCACTTGTTTCATAGATAACCGATGTACCCAGCATGGCCGTAATGGTATGTTCACCCAAATCACGGGTGTATTTAGCCACGTTCTCATTCATTAGCTTGTAATAGAAAGCCGCGCTATTTTTCAGTGAGTTAAACTCATTGAAGTTAACCAGGTCGCCGTTCCAGTCGCGCATCTCCCAGCGCGGAGCAAAATCTGATGTATTGGTGAATCTTAAATTGACCGTTCCGCTTGACTCAATTGACAGGCCTTTTAAAGGTGTTATATTCACCGCCAGACGATCATTAATGGTGTACTGATCTTGCTCATAATTACCAAAGCTTAATTCACGAACCGCATTCTTGGTCATAAAAGATGCGTTGTCATTATAAAAAGCACCGTCAACATGTCCATATTCACCATTGGGCAAATAAACCGGTATAGTTGGTGCATTGCGCGAGAACTGGTACATAATTTCATTCACAGCATCGGCTCCCCCTTTAGGTCCGTTGAAGGCTCTCCAATAGCCATTAAAGTTATTGCTGACTGTCATCCAGTCTTTCACCTTACTGCTAAGGTTCAAGCGGAAATTATAGCGTTGTGATTTGTACTTACCAACCAGGATGGCATCCTGATCAAGGTAACCTAAAGACAAACGAAAATTAGTTTTTTTGTTACCCCCCGATAATGACAGGTAGTGATTTTGTATTGGGGCTTTCTCCAACACATGATCGGCCCAATTGGTTTGTGCAAACTGCTCAGGCGCGTTACCATTTTTAATCAACTCAAGTTGCTCTGGTGTATAACGTGCCACTTCGCCTTCATTGGCAAACTTTTCGTTAATCAATTCTGCATACTGAACTGCATCAAGGTATTCGGGCATAACAGTAGCCTCCTGCAAACCAAAGTAGTTGTTATACTCCACTTTTACATCGCCTTCTTTACCGCCTTTGGTAGTTACAATAATTACTCCGTTGGCACCACGTGCACCATAAATAGCACTGGCTGATGCATCCTTTAAAACCGAAATAGATTCGATATCGGATGGGGCCAGGTTATTAAACTCGGTAAGTGAAGAATAGAGCATTCCGTCAATGACCACTAACGGTGTTGTATTGCCAAATGAACCAACCCCACGTATTTGAATAGATGCACCATCATTACCTGGTAAACCATTACCCTGAGTAAGCTGAACGCCCGTAAAACGGCCATACATTAACTGTGAGCTGTTAGTTACAGGCTGGTTAACGGCTTCTTCCATCTTAAGGGTACTCACTGCGCCCGTCAGATTAACCTTCTTTTGCGTACCATAACCTACTACCACTACTTCATCCACACCCACCATTTCGTCTTCCATGGTTACATTAATAGTGGCCTGAGCTCCCACTGCTACCTCCTGGCTTTTAAGACCAATAAACGAGAAGGTAATGATTGCTTCATCACTACTTACCGAGAAGCTATAGTTACCATTCATATCTGTGATTGTGCCATTGGTAGTACCTTTCTCCACCACCGAAACACCCGGTATTGGTTGTCCTTTACTATCATTTACTACACCCGATACAAACCTGTCCTGTGCAATAGCTGATAAGCCACAGGTGAGGATTAACCCTACAAGCAGTAGTAATCGGTTTAGCCTAACATGCCTCTTTTTCATAAACTTGATGTATAATTATTAAACGTTAGTTAACTTATTTTTTGACGATTCACAACCTCGTCACAGAAAATGCTGAAAAAACATCAGAATCTTCTGGTATTCTTTCATAGTTGCATTTACACAACAAAAACAATGAGTATAAGTGCCACCACTAATGCCAGTATCAAATAGAGCAGCACCTTTGTTTTCTTTACACTTTTAATTTGACTTTCCAGTTCGTTAGATTTCATTTTTGTTACACCATTTAATTTTTCGCGATAGAGTACTCCTTGAAGAATTGGAATTTTACGATGTGCAAATTCAGAAAATAACGAATAAAGGCATAAGAACAAGGCGTCATTCAATAAGGTAAATAGTGTCAAAAACGAACAAGTTTAAATGTCAAAATGAGGGGGCCATAATTCCAAGTAAACAAGAATACTCACTCGCTATCAAGATATTAACACATTTAAACATTTATTAGCATGCCAATACACAATGGCGTATACACCCCCTCAATGATGTGAAATGGTGAAAGAAAAATGCCTATGACAGGCGTCAATTGCACCTCAAAAATTATATGCAGAAGAGTGAGAATTGCTCTTATTAGAGATGAACATGGCAACTGCTCTTATAAGTCGCCATGTTGCTTTCGATAGTCAGATGGGGTTAAATCATAGACCTGCTTAAAGTTCTTTCTGAAATTCTTGATATCCTGATAGCCAACATGCTCAATAATTTCTGAAACAGTCAGTTCTGTTTCCTTCAGAAGTTGAGCTGCACGTTTCAATCTGATAGATTTAATAAACTCTCCAGGCGGTTGCTGGGTCAGTTTCTTTATTTTTCGATAAAAGGTAGACGTGCTCATTGCCAGTTCAGATGCCAGTTTCTCAGGATCAAAACTGGTGTCACCCATATGCTTCTCAATCACCTTTATAGCCTGCTCCAATAATTTGCCCTCTTCCGATTTAATTTCGGCATCGGTTGGCTCCAGTCTTACTTTTTGAGCATATTTATCTGATAATAGCTTTCGGGAGGCAATCAGCTGCTTCACTTTTTCTATCAGGAGTTCCGGATCAAATGGTTTGGTGAGGTAAGCATCAGCTCCTTTCCTGGTGCCAAACAGCTGATCTTGTGGGGTACCTTTGGCTGTTAATAGCACCACCGGAATATGAGCTACCAAATCATTTGATTTAATCTTCTGGCAAAGCTCAAAACCATCCATTCGTGGCATCATCACATCAGAAATAACAATTTGTGGCTGATGCTCTATCAACATGTCATAGCCATCAATACCATCGGATGCCTCCAGCACTTCGAAATCATCCGATAAAAGATCGGCCATATAGTTACGCACCTCCTCATTGTCCTCAACTAACAGCACTTTGGCTCCTTTAGCTCCTTTATTAATCGATTTGGTGCGAGGCAGTGATTCCGGCTCAACCGTGGCAATGACACTGCCTATACCACTCTCAACTTGTCGAATCTCATCCGCAGAAAGATGCTTCTGCCCCGTTGGTAAGCTAATGGTAAAGGTGGTTGATTCACCCGGCTGACTTTCAACCGAGATAGTACCATGATGCAACTCAACATAGCTTTTCACCAAAGCAAGGCCAATACCTGAGCTTCCGAGCGAGTGTTTACCAGACGCCTGATAAAAGCGCTCGAAGAGCAGATCCAGCTCATCTGCCGGAATTCCTTTCCCATTATTAGTAATCTTTATGAGGATATTATCGGATGCATCATTTAATTCAACAGTAACCCAACCAGGCTCGCCAACAAACTTAAAAGCATTAGACAGTAAATTACTAATTACCACACCTAAACGTTCATTATCAAAGAAAATCAGTTTTGACTTAGCCTGAAGCTTCTTTTTAAAGCTAATCTTCTTTGTTGCTGCCAACTCATCAAAGCCCTTACAAATTTCGGATATGAAGCGCACCACATCTTGCTCCGAAGCCTGTAATTTCACCTTGCCCGCTTCCATTTTCCGGAATTCCAGAAGCTGATTAACCAGGCTGTATAAGCGGCTGGTATGCTGATGAACCACTTGCATCTTACGGGCAATAAAGGCAGGACTAAGTGCTGACATATCTTTCCTTAGCAACTCATTAACCGGTGCTAGTATCAAGGTTAATGGTGTTCGAATTTCATGGGAGATATTTGTAAAAAACCTGAGCTTGTATTCATTCATCTGATGCTCCTGCTCCCTGAGTACCTTTTCCATTTCAGCGGCGTTTACCAGTCGCTCCTGCTTGCGGGTAATCATGGTTATAAAAGCCACTACCAATAGCACTATTGCTACATATATAATGACCGCATACCACGACCTCCATGGAGCCGGCAATACTTCAATGTCCAGGGTCCTGACATTCTGACTCCAAACGCCATTACTGTTGGTGCCCATCAGGTGCAAAGTATAGTCACCCGGCTTTAAATTACTGAATGATATATGACGACGTGTTCCGATATTAACACGTTTCTCGCCACTTCCTTCCAACCAATAACCATACTGATTACGTTGAGGAGCCTTAAAATCAAGCGATGCAATTTCAAATGAAAACTCCGATTCTCTATGCGTTAACACAAGTTTTTTTGTTTCGTTAATGGAGGTACTTAACAATCCATCCTCCTTTACCGGCACTTCCTGGTTAAGAATTTTGAAAGCCGTAACAACCACAGGTGGCGTTGTTGTATTTTCCTGTATATCATCAGGATGAAAGAATGTTAGATCAGAAAATCCTCCGAAATATAAAGTGCCATCATCGGCCCTAAAGCAAGCCGATTCCGAGAAATTAGACCCACCAATACCATCACTGACATCATAATTTCGGAACATCTGCGCTTTAGTATCCAGCATTGAAATACCAGCATTGGTGCTTACCCAAACATGCTCATTTTCATCTACCAGTACGCCATTGATATAATCATCTGTTAAGCCATTGGCACTCGTATAGTCAGTCAGCTCATATTGTTCATCTTCACGTATAGCAAGCTTATTAAGACTGCAGGGTGTACCAAACCAAAGATTATTATTGTCGATATATGCCGTTAGAATAATATCACAAAGCGGATTCCTGTCATTGGTTATTAACTGTTGTACAGGAGTAAAAGTAGAATCAGCCGATTGATATTGAAACAAACCCTTATAGGTACCAACCCACAAACGACTGTTGTTATCCATTAGCAAAGAGGTAATTCGGTTAACAGGTAGTTGACCAGCTTCAGCAGATGCCATGAACTGTCTGACTAACTGATAGGTACCAGCTACATTTCGATAGTAATACAAGCCATTCTGTTGTGTGGCCACCCATAAATCATTACCCTTCAATAAAATATCATGTGCCTTCTTAATCTGTCGTAGCTGCGGACTTTTAAAAACCAGAGCCGAATTGACCAATACAAGGTCGCCATTAGCGGATTCGTTAACCACATATAATCCTTCATTAAAACTTATCCAGATTGTTTCGTTATGATCCTGGTATATACGTTTGGCAACCAAACCTTGCTTCTGGTACAATTGGTCGGCGGGCAGAAAATCCAGTTTCCTAACCCGGTTTCCCTTATCTAAAAGATAAACACCACTCCCTTTTGTACCAATCCATGTGCGCTGTTGCTTATCTACCATTACGGCATTGACATGATGCTCATAATCATACCTGGCTATTTGACTACCAATGGTTTTAAATCGTGTCTGCTCAGAAAGGCGTACTATACCACCACCATCAGTACCAATCCAGATGTCACCTTCTCTATCTTCAAAAATATCCAGTATTACATCATAATCAATAGAAGTTCCAACTACGTTTTTGGGTTTAATATCTATCTGATTAAAAGTACAGTCCTTAGTATTAAACTTGTAAAGGCCATCGCCCCAGGTTCCTACCCATATGTCACCATTTTTATCCTGCAATAGAGAATATGCTTTGGGCGACAGGTTATCTTTTTCCCAAGGTAATTTATACTGCTCATAGGTCAGCTCTTTATAATTGAAACGAATCAGATGCATATCCCAACCTACTATCCACAGGTACGGTTCATCATTGCTATCAATTAATAATTCCGTTATTTCCTGATAACCCAGATTAATCCTGTGTGTTTGGAACTCCTGGCCTGTTTTACCATATCTTAATCCATCATTTGTACCACACCAAATAGTTCCATCAGGCGTCTGAGCCAAAGTATTGACACGGGCATTCCCCAGTAAATGTCTTATGGAGTCTTCCGGATGAACATACTCCCATAATCCACCAGTCCAGCCACCAATCCATAAAGATGATGCCTCTGACAGAAAGGTGACAATACGATTTGGTGTTTGCTCATTTATCTTTGGAGTATAAAATGCCTCCTGCGAAATATCATAACAACAAAAGCCTCCTGATTTTGTCCCAATCCATATATTACCCTTTTCATCTGCGTAAAGCCGCTCCACGGATGGATTAACAAGACTATTATGCTTATTACCATCTGGCTTGTAGTGCTTAAAATTATATCCATCGTACCTGTTTAGTCCACCACGGGTTCCGAACCACATAAAACCATGCTGATCCTGCAAAATTGATGTCACCTCATTTTGTGAGAGACCATTATTGGTGTCGATATATTGAATAGAATACTGCTCGCTGGCATTAACACTTGGTAAACATAGCCTTACAGTTATAAATAAGAATATGAAATAAGCTTTCATTATAGATAAAATGTGAAACAATAATCATTGTTTCTGTGATTTACAAATTTAATAAGAAATGAGAAAGGTCGTTATTGGTTATTATAAAAGTCAAACTTATCTTTTCTAAATAACAGACCAGCAAAATGAAGTGCAAGGTACTATTTATGCGATAACACTCATATTTAAATGTGCTCTTTGATCTCTTCATCAGCTATTTGAGCAGCGATATTTGATAGCATGACAACTTAAACTCAATTATATGGTGACTAATAATTATCGATGAAGCAAGCCAATTATATCTTGTTAATAACAACATTTTCACCACTGATAATAGTCAGATTAAAAAAGCATGTTACTAACCTGACTCATTGGCTTTTGATAATTATAAAACACTGTTCTTTGAAGCGCATTCAAAACATCACTATAGTTTTGGGCACAAAAAAACCGAAGCTTCTGTAGCTCCGGCTTTATTTTATGTTATAGTTGCCTGCCTATTCCGGCAATGTAAAGCGACTCCAAAAATCTTTATTCTCTGTCTTCTCTGTATAAAACGTTTTAGCATTCGCATCTTTATAAGACTGGTAGTCATATACAATCCATTCTGCATCCAGATTAAGCTCATCACTTTTTCCGCTATAGCTTATCTTACTGGCAGCATACTTCTTACTTCCAGTCATTCGGTAATCAACAATTACTTTACCGCTATAAACAGGTGCAGTATTGTTCTCACGAAAGGCATCACGACCAGCATGAAAGAAACCTTTTGTTGTAAAATTCAGTTCGTTTCTTACCACAGAATAATCTTTCTGACGAATGATAATAGTACCCTTATAGTCTTCACAATAGGCATCACCTGTTTTGGCCAGATCCGGATCTTCGAGTTGATAATTAATCACCCATACCGAGTCGCCATTAACAACCGTTTCCTCGGCCAGCTCAAGCGCGTATTCATCAACAAAATCAATGTCCAGCACATTGCCTCTCTGGCGAACTATATCGAACGCCAACACATCATTGATAAAAAGCATCCCCTTCTTGATAGGTGACACCTCAAAATCACGCCGCACCTCATTCACACCATAGTTGCGCGCTTCATAAGTCGATGCCAATAACCGGTTTCCATACCCCTTACTGTCCGAATAATTGACAACAGCTTCTGTTGTCTGCTGATTCAACTTTTGGCGCCAATACACATTAGCCGCATACGCATCTTCATAGGAATCTTCGATAATATTTGAAGCGGTTTTAAGTATACCATACAGGCGTTTCGAATCTGCTTTTACATCCACCTGCTGGATACCATAGGTCTGAGAAAACAACTTGATATTTTCGCCACTCAAAATATGCAATTCATCTACTGTAAATTCTTTAACCTTGTAGCCTACCGCAGATATCTGCACTTTATAATTAACAAAACTCTCTCCAACAACAAGCTCATAATAGCCATCAAAATCCGAGGCTGTTCCCATGTAGGTGCCAACCACTCCAATATTGGCAAACTCAACCGGCTTATTTGTTTCTGCATCTACAACGCGTCCTTTTATCTCGATATTTTGAGCAGTCAGTTCGAATAAACCTGTCAGTAAAAACAAGAACAAACAACTCAACTTGAAATATTTAATACACATATCTGTATGTTTTAAGGTGGTATTCTATTAAAAATGAAACGTCAAGATACTATAATTTTTGCTTACTTGAACAGGCTAATAATTAACTTCGGACCAATCCTCTGATTCAGAAATATTTTAAACCTAAACAAGATAATTAAAGCCGTATGCTTACCCCTTATTGATAATAATCAAATGCAGTTTAACTTTATTTAATCGCATATTGGTTACATTTAGGTTATATTTAAGGTCCAATAATTCGAAAAATTAATACCTATGACCAGAATAACACTTCTATTGACAGCACTTGTTCTATCATTGAGCAGTTGTGTTGTTTCGAAGAAAAAGTACGAAGCACTGCTACTTGAGAAAAATCAGATTGCCGATGATTTAGACAAGAAATCAGCTGAAAGCAAACAATTGAAGGTAAACCTGGAAAATGCCATAGCCGATTACGAAAGTATGAAAAATGATTTTGGCAAAAGCAACGCATTGAAGACGGATGAGATTTCGGATTTGATGATTATGGTTACCCAATTGAAAGATGAGAGTGAACAGCTCAACCAGAAACTGAGCGAAACAGTCAGCAAATTTAAAGCAAAAGAAGCGGACTCCTACATGGCCAATGAAGAGCTGGATAAAACCATTAAAGCGGTTAACACACTGAAAAGAGATACAGCCAGTTTAAATTATTCGCTTCAACTGGCAAAGCAGCGCAATAAGATGTTGCAGGATGAGCTAAAAACATCGCAGGAAAAGGCCAGCACAAGTGGCCTGCAGCGTATTGAGCTGCAAAAACAAGTGGATAAACAGACCGCACAGCTGAAAGATATGGAGAAACAACTGATCAAGAGTCAGCAAAACATGTCTGAAGTTTCATCAGCATTTATTGAGCTTAGAAAAGCGATGTTGAAAGCGAACAGCAGCAATACAGCCATTGACCCAAACAAGAGCAAAGAAGTGGATAAAGTAGCCAAATTATTGGGACACTATTAAACATTGACTTTTAAAATATGACAAGGCTGTTTGGTATAATCCAGACAGCCTTTTTTGAAATCAAGATGCAGTGCTAAAATGCAATAAGCTTATTCACACAAGCTTTAAGGCCACCAATTGCAGCTCAATTGATAATGCAAACCAGACGTGATTTAAGGCGTTTTACACTTAAGAAGTGCTCATTTATTAAATGTTTATCATTAATAACCGATTAAATATATATCCAACCTCGCTGAGGTTGATTGGTTATTTACATTGCACTTATCTACAAATATTTATCTCCGCTGGAGATAATAAAACAACTTCGGAGAAGTTGAATATTTATAGAAATAATAAGCCTACCCTATTAATAACAAT
>NZ_JAGTAR010000004.1 GCF_018156225.1 Carboxylicivirga sediminis | reverse complement strand
ATTGTTATTAATAGGGTAGGCTTATTATTTCTATAAATATTCAACTTCTCCGAAGTTGTTTTATTATCTCCAGCGGAGATAAATATTTGTAGATATGTGAAATATAAATGACCAATCAACCTCAGCGAGGTTGAATATATATTTAATCGGTTATTAATGAATAAAAATCAAATAAAGACTGTCACATGAGGTTGATAGCCCTTCCTATCGACCTTTACAATTCAGAAACGTAATGAGCTTATCGGCTGACTTTTAATTGGGCATTAGTCAGCTGGTAATCATTACAGCCTTTGCTAAAAAATATCGCACCCTGGCATCATCTGAAATTTATTATTTTTGCTGTCATTATTAACCTCACTGCATTGCAATGGATGTAAAAATTGAAGCCGGATGGAAACAGGTGCTACAGCCTGAATTTGACAAATCATACTTTGAATCACTGACGCATTTTGTTAAGAATGAATACCAGACTAAGACCGTCTATCCGCCTGCTGCTCAAATATTCAATGCCTTTGATTTATGTCCTTTTGAGCAAACAAAAGTGGTGATATTGGGGCAGGATCCCTATCATGGGCCTAACCAGGCACACGGTCTGTGTTTCTCAGTTAATGAGGGCATTAAAATGCCACCTTCACTGGTTAATATCTACAAAGAATTGCACAATGATGTGGGCATTGACATACCCAGGCATGGCAACCTGGAGCACTGGGCCAAACAGGGCGTGCTGTTGTTAAATGCCACCTTAACCGTTGAGGCGCACCAGGCCGGTTCGCACCAGAAAAAAGGCTGGGAACAGTTTACCGATGCGGTTATCAAAACCGTTGCCGATGATTTGAACAACGTGGTGTTTTTATTATGGGGAGCCTATGCGCAAAAGAAAGCGCAATTGATTGATCCCCAAAGGCACCTGATTCTTAAGTCGGTTCACCCTTCGCCACTTTCAGCTCATCGTGGCTTCTTCGGCAATAAGCATTTTAGCCAAACCAATGAATACCTGGTAGCCAATGGTAAAACAGCCATTAGCTGGTAATTTTTTTAGTCCGAAGGAATAAGTTAAAAATGCAATAAAACAAAGCTTTAGTGAAACGAGGCATAGCATCGTTCTGGTGAGTTGAGGTAAGGCAATGAAGTGTTTTGTTTTGAAGCAGTATAAATGCGTAATAGATTCTCTAATACATATTGCGGGTTTAACCCTTTAATAAAAAACCCTTAAGGAAAGCAGTAAAAAGGTTAAGCCTTTACATGGGAAAGGTTAAGCCTTTTACTCCAAAAGCTTAAACCTTTTAAATGAAAAGGTTTAAGGGAAACCACCAAAAGGTTTAACCTTTTTAGATGAAACGATTTACATCGAGTCAATATATTAACTAACAAGAAGATACGTAAGTAATTGTATTGATATAACCTCTCGTGCCTTCAGCACTACTAATACAATTCTATAATCACAGGCCTTAAGACCTGTGCGAATACACCTTTGCCTTTCAGGCAATTTATTGGATATTGGCAATGCGCTGAAAGAGCTAAATGTATATACAGGACTGAAAGTCCAATATGGCTATGACACTTAACATCGACCAGATACATCACTTTTCATAAATGATATCGCATAACAAAAACGCCCCCTGTTGTGCTTTCACAACCAGGAGGCGCTTACTACTAACTACACCAAATATTTTTTGTCAGACAGAAGATACAAGACAACAGCTTGATTTTACCTTTCCGTCTTCTATCACCAGTCTTCTGTCATTATTTTACAATCACCTCATCGGAGAATAGCCAGGCTTTGCCACCTGCTGCCGGATGCCAGGCCGGACAAATACCTACACTCTCTGCCACTATGCGCACATAGCGAACCTGCACTGCTTCGAATGTAGCCGGGTATTGCACTACCTCATCTACATCGCTTTCGGTAACACCCGGTTCGAACACAGCTACCTGTTTAAACTCTTTACCATCGGCCGATACCTCATATATCACTTTCTTTGGTCCGAACACCCATGACATAGGTGCATTCTTGTAGCGCGAATTGATATAGCTCACTTCGGTTAATCCGCCCATATCGATGGTTAAATCAATGGGCTTCTCCTCAACACCAACTTCTACACCAAGGAATCCGTTTGTTAAACCATATTTTCCACCTCCATCATACTGAGGTGCATAGGCATATTTCAGTTCATAAGGCTTACCAAACGCTTTGTGGAAGATGATTTCCTTCTCTGAGATGTAAGTTGTTGAGCCATCTTCCTTAAACTGGCAGGCTTTGATGTGTGCATCTTCTGACAACACAAACGCGCCTTCATATACTTTACTCTGCTTGGTTGGCTCAGTGCCATCAGTCGTGTAATACACAGGTATCGAACGCTCAGTAACAAATTCAATGCCTGCCGACTGATTGGCATAATCAGGCTCAACATTGATACGCACATGGTAGCTGATGTCACCGGGTTTAACACCATATTTCCCGATGTACGGTAAGGTGTTCTGAACCCGTGCATAGAAATCATCCCACGCTCTAATCTCCGGACTCCAGGCCACTTCTGAGATGGCATACACACGCGGAAACAGGTTATATTCAATATGCTCAAACTTTGGCATGTATTCACTCCACATATTAGCCTGAACACCAATGACGTGCTTACGTTTATCAGGTGATATATCCGTTGGAATAGATGGGAATGTATAAACATCGCGCAGAGTGCGGATACCCGGATGCCCCGGTGACGAACTCAAATGGTTTTGTGTATGGTTGAAGTAGTAAGGGAACATAGGTGTCATCACCACATCGTGACCTGCTTCTGCTGCCTTCACACCACCAGCAACACCACGCCACGACATAACGGCTGCACTTTGGGCTAAACCTCCGTCAAGTATCTCATCCCATCCAATCAATCGACGGTTGTGCTTATTCAGGAATTGCTCAATGCGGTGCACAAAATAGCTTTGTAACTCATGTTCGTCGTGTGCCTTTTCCTCCTTCATACGGCGACGACAATCGGGACAGGCCAACCAGGTATCTTTCGGCGTTTCATCCCCGCCAATATGAATAAACTCACCAGGAAACAGCTCCATGGTTTCTGTCAGCACATCTTCTAAGAATTGAAACGTCGCTTCTTTACCGGCACAATACACACCAGCTGAAACACCTGCCTGATCCCATATCTCCAGGTCTCCGGCATTATCGCAGTAATACTCGGGATATGCGACAAGAGCAGCGGCCGAATGCCCCGGCAATTCTATCTCAGGCACGATTGTAATATGACGTTCTGAGGCATAAGCCACTATCTCTCGCACATCTGCTTGTGTATAATAACCACCGTATGCTTCGGTGTTCTTTTGATTCAGACCTTTCTCCTGATTGGCTGTAAAACCAACATTCTCGCGCCAGGCGCCCACCTCTGTCAGTTTAGGATATTTCTTAATCTCAAGGCGCCATCCCTGGTCATCGACCAAATGCCAGTGAAACGTATTGAGCTTGTTCATGGCCATATAGTCCAGAAACTGCTTAATCTCTTCAACCGTGAAGAAATGACGCGACACATCAAAGTGCATGCCTCGCCAGGCAAAGCGCGGTGCATCATTGATCACCACCTGCGGAATCTCAATAGCATTGTTGGACATACGTATCAACTGGCGCAGCGTTTGCGTACCATAAAGCAATCCGCCTTTATCGGCTGCTTCTATTATTACCTGCTGCTTATCCACCGTTAAACGGTAGCCCTCAGGCACAATGTCAGCTTGCTGATTCACCACACACTTAATCACTCCATTTTCAGATGAAAGAAGCTCCAGGTTTTGCTCAACAGACAGTTGCTTACGCAGCAAATCAAACATGGCTTCATCCAGCCCTGTAATGCTCAGCTCATCAGCCTTAAGCTTTAACACACCTCCCGATTGAGTGACTTCAGCCGGATAGGGAATCAGATTTAATGGCATTTCTTCCTTCTTTTCGGTACAGGCAAAAAATACTAGCGCTATAATCGCTGTTACCAGTTGTTTTATTCTCATATAGTTTATTTTAAGGTTTCATACCAAAAATATCATCAAATGATTGATATTAATTGCCTCTTATTAAGTTTCTACTACTTCATACAACTTCAACTTAGCTAATGCTATGTATCAGTTTTACTCATTGTAGAAACTCAAAATAGCCTAATTTCTTTTGCAATCATTCAATAATACATTTGGTATAAGACATAAGACCTAAGAGTGAGAATACACGCTTATGCCTTATCTCTTTTCTACCAGTTTTCAATTTCTTCTTTCAGAATCTGCCAGTGCTCGTCATTCATCTCATAAGGAGTAAAAATACAAACACCCGATGCACCACCTTTTTTAGATGCCTGAATAGCCTGCTGAAACTCAACAGGAGTAGGAAATGCAGGCATATATAACCCGCTGTATAGCGGTGCTCTTCCGTTTAAAGCCTCCACACCCTCAATACATGACTGCTCTACCCAATCAATACCTTCCTGGTAAAAGCTGTTATAGTTCATAGGGTAATAAGCATCCAGACTCCACTTATCCCACTCCTGACGAACCAATGTTTTAGAGATAGTAGGTGTTGGAAACACTGCCGCATTTATCTTATTGCCTTTGGCGTGCACAGCCTTGGTTAATTCATCTACCGTTTCGGTTACCATATCGTAACGGAACTGACGCCACTTGGCATTGTCAGGCGCTGCATCACCAAAGGCAGAAGCATCTTCTCCGGTTTCCTTCTTATAGCGTTCGATACAATCATCACAGTAGCAGAAATCGAACTCGGCATATTCCTTGTCCATCACCAAACCATAAACATCCCAAAGGTCGCGTGCCAATATCACATCTGAATGACGGATATAATCAAGATGTACACCATCAATATTTGGAACCTCAGCCAAATCTTCAACAAGCTTGGTTAAATAGGCTCTCACCTCTGGTTTAGTAGGGCACAACCACTTATAATAATCTACAAAAGGTGGGTGTTCAGCAGTTGATTTGCCATCACGACTAACGGTATACCAATCGGGATGCTCGCTTAATAACTGTTCACTATAACGACGCAATATAGTTTGCCAGGCATGCAACTCCAGTCCATGCTTATGCGCCAGCTCAATAGCGGCCGGATATTTTTCCAGTGCACACTGGTACATCACACCGTCAACACCTGTTTCTTTGAGCTTAACAAACATCTTCTCCAACTGGGCAGGATCTTCATTTTTCCCCTCGCCCATCCACACATAGTGTTTAGCTGATGAAGATTCCTTTGCCGGTTGACAAGCTGTTAAAATTGACAGAATGCCAATAGCGAAAATGAATGACAGTTTCATTAATTGCTTCATAATACTTCGTTTTTAGAGGTTTTATGCTCTAATGTCGGCCAATTATTTTGAAGTGCGAAATATAGGAAGCCTGCGACAGGCCGAATTGAAATCTTGTTACAGATAATTGAACAAATGTGCCATATCTTTTTTTGTTTGATGAAGCAGTATTTAAACCTATTGCCATGAATAAAACAGAACACACTGACATATTGATAGTTGGTCAGGGACTGGCTGGCACGCTACTATCCTACCATTTATTGAAGCGTAAAATTGCACATATGGTTGTTGACATTCCCAAAGCAGGAAGTGCATCGCGTGCTGCAGCCGGACTCATCAATCCTATTGTTGTCAAACGTATCACCCGCACCTGGCAGGCGGATACTTTTCAGCCCTATGCCCATACCTTATACAGCGAACTGGAGCAATTTCTGGCAACACACTTTTATTATCCTATGCCTATTAATAAAATATATGGCAAAGATGATGAACAGTTTTGGAACCATCGCTTGCAAAAGGAAGGTCTGGAAGAATACCTGTCGTACGAAGCAAAAACGGATTTACATGAGGGCATTCATCAACCATATGGTTATGGTACCATTCATCGATGTGCCAGACTAGATATGGGCACTTTATTGGACAGCTACCGTCAATTTTTAAAAGGTGAAAATCTACTGCTCGAAGCTGACCTAAATGACGACGATGTTCAACTCACCGAAGAAGGCGTACAATGGAAGCACATAAAAGCCGGGCGCATTATCTTTTGCAGAGGCAGTTTTGACAGCAAGAGTCGTTTCTTTAATCATTTGAAGTGGAATAACACCAAAGGCGAGCTTTTGGATGTTGAAATTCCGGACCTGCACCTGCCATCAATCCTGAGCAAGGGAGTGTTTGTGATGCCGGTTGGAGCCAATCGCTTCAAGATAGGAGCCACCTATGCGCATCACTGGGAAGGCCTTGCTCCAACAGAAGATAAACTGGAGGAATTGATGAACAAATGGAAAATAATATCGGATCTGCCACTAAGCATTACCCAACAGATAACGGGTATTCGGCCAACATTGGCAGACAGACGTCCGGTGCTAAGTTTACTGGAGAAACATCCACAAGTAGGCTTGTTCAATGGATTGGGGTCGCGCGGTGGACTGATGGCTCCGTACCTGGCCAAACAGTTGGCCGGGCAGATTGGTTAATTAAGAACCCTCTATCTAACAAGAGGCAATCCCCTAATTATTAAATTGTTATAAACCACCGCAAACTATCCCCTTCGCCAAGTGGGAAATCTTTAGCGCATTGAATATTGAGCGATGGCGCATGGAAAAGCGAGTTAGATTTAATTTCCTACAAATCAGGATAATAATAAAGGCCACCCATACGGATAGCCTTTATACCTTATATGATTGTGTTGGATTTACTCCATACTCTCTTCAACAACTTCCTCAACTTTCTCGCGCTTACCATTAAACACGAAGTTGATACCCAGACGTGCGTTTATGTATTTAGCCGATGATGGTTTAAATACAGAGTTGAGATTGTCAGTGACTGCATAGACCTGGAAAGCACCAAGGTTAAGAGCCATTCCGGCACCCAGGTTAGCTGGGGCATTTTTCATGTACGAGTAGGTGATAGCTGTTGACAATACCCGTCCAGCTTGTAATCCGGTAGCCAGCGTTACCTGTGGCACCAGCTTGCTGTCAACAAAGTAGTTTTTAGACACCAACCCCAAATTGAGCCAACGCTTCAGCTGATAGTCGGCAGACACATTAAAGCTTCCCATTAAGCCAGTTTTATAGCTACCTCCATCGTTGTTAAAGCGAAATGTGTTTTCAAAATCATCAGCCAGTTGATCAAGGTAATCTGCATCACCCTCATCACCAGTTATCTCATCTGATACATCAACACCATCATACTCAAATATACCACTGGTGTATAAACGCGATGTACCATCCTTCCACTTTATGAAGCCAATATCATTAAATGCAGCGCCCAATAAGAGCTTGTCGGTTAGTTGATAGGTGGCCCCGAAATCAAAGCCCCAACCTGTATTTTTGGTCGATGTAAATAAATCATCAGCACTGTCACTAACATCAAAATCATCAACAAATCCTTCGGCATCGTAGGTAATATCTAGGGGTATATTAGTGCGGAATGACATATCTGAAACGATGCGCATACTTCCATTCTCAAACGTTTCCATATCAAGGTTGAAATACTCTGACTGCACATTAGCAACACCAACCAGGTACTTTACACGCATCCCCACTGTCAGCTTTTCATTAATAGTACGAGAAGCACCAATAGCCAGTTCATGGTAATCAAGCCCGTTAACATACATATCAGAAAAGGAATGATTGACCGGTTTGTTACCATCGTAATCCCAGTTACCATAGCGCAGATTCATAAAAGTAAGTGGATAATTCATTTTGGCTTTGAGCTTATGGTTGATGTCAAACGTGAAGAACCATTCTTTAACAGCAAATCCAAAACCAAGCACCTGAATGGACGCCTCTGTGGCAAACAGGTTATTATCCTGCATCTGACTGGCGGCATGTTCCAGGTCAATAATTAATGAGTCGGCTTGCAAACCAGTACCCTTACGAACAATATCACTCCAGGAGAATCCGCTATTGGAACCGTTGAATTGTACGCTTCCCAGTGCCGGCATGGCCAGGTACCATTTTTTTACCGGACGAAATGCCGGATTAAGTTGCGTCGATTGCGGAATACCTTTAGTGAACATCAGTGAGTTATCCTGTGCACCCACCCCCAGGCTGATAGCCAGCAGCAGAAGTGCAATATATAATTGTTTCATTATCAGTTAATGTTAGATTAGTTATTGTATTCTATTTTACCTCGGATACCTAATTGCATCTCCAGGGCATTTTGTCGCTGAAAGATAACCATCTGCCCCTTCTCATAGTCGGAAGTATTTAACTGCACACGAACTCTTAATTCTGATGCAGCTTTCAAACTCTCAATCTGCTTATCAGTAAGTGTAACTTCCACTATACTCTCAACCGCCTCACTGACCTTACCCTCAGCATTAACTAATGCCGGTTTCACCATGTCAATATTCATGGTTTCAATGATGGATGCAGACTGCTCCTCATAAAAGTCGATTGTGGCAGAGGCTCCTATTGGCAAGCTATTAACCGATGTAATGACAATGTTGCCTTTGGTTAAATCATCAATCATGTCAATGTCACCCAACTCAACAACTTCCTCATCTAAGGCCGCATTAAGTCGCAGCTCCAAGGGCACTTCAAACCCATAACCAATATAGATGCGGTCCTCATCGAATAGCTCTACTTCATCACCATATACTCCACCAGGATTAAGGGTAAGTATGCCACCATAATTTAGTTGTTCAGGGGTTTTAGCAATAAATGAACTGACATTTGAATTCGCTGATGTCAATATATGGCGAGAGCGCTTAACCTCTTCACCACTATCAGCTCCATCAATTGTGAAAGGCTCAGAACTCAAAGGCATTATTGACCCATCATTAAGGCGACCACTTAATCCCGCAGCAATTTCACCCATAAATGGGGTAGCATTATCCACAATAATACTCAACTGCGGATCAGCAAACTCAATATCGCCTGGTATATCCTTTAACACGTCAAAATCCAGTTCATAAATACCCTCATCCATTGTTACCTGATTCTCATCCATCGTTCCTTTCACATAATTTAATGAAAGCTCATCGATAGTGAGGGTAACGTTACCTATAGATGTGCTGTAATTTGCACCTCCATATAAAGGCTGTACAGATAGCCCTAGGTCCACTTTGTTTTGCAATAATGAGATACGATCGCCGGCAAAAGACTGAACTGTTGTTTGTCCGTTATAAACCTCTATCACTACTTCTCGGACTGCTCCCGAAACATTACTAACTGGTATAGCAACTGTTAATAATAGAGGCTCCTCCAGATTACTTCCCGAAGCTGACAGCCTGTAGTTGAGTTCCATTTCATACACTTCAGCATTAGGAATCGAGAATGTTAACTCCTCAGTTGCTGCATATGACGGCTGTGTATTAAACGCTACAAATGGCACTGACAGGTCGACTGAACTGGCCGAAAGCCTGAAAAAATCGTTTATCCCTACATATTCCAATGAGTCATTCTCCTGGAACAATATGATATTCTCACCATCATATTTAACCATATCTGTCTGGTCCGACAGAATATCTTCCATGGTCACGCTGGTTTTAGCCAAAGGAATGGCCACACCGGCATTGACATTTACATCATCTACTAAAAGATCAGTATTAAACTCATCTCCCATACAGCCCGATAGTATTGATAATACAAGCAGACTGCTCAACATCTTTTTCATAATAAGCTAGTTTAAAAACATCCAGAATACCTCAGGTAATTTCTATGCTTAACACAGATTCCAATTACCTTGTGACATATTTATTTCTTTCCCTTGATTGTATAACACCTAAACGTGGTTAGCAACGTAAGGTTTCATTGCAAATAGCCGCTTTTTGACGACTGCCAAACAATAAAAATTCTACATTCTCACTGATACATGTGCTTCAATGACTTATTAAGAAACAGCTAATATGAGGCAGAGATTTTATTCCATAAATGGATAGAAAATATTGATAAGAAAAAGAGCCAACCATAAGGCCAGCTCTTCATTATTATAAAGGATAAATCTTTTATTCAAACATATTTCTCATGCGACTAAAAAAACTTTCTGCACTTCCCTTTTTAGGTTCAAAGTTTTCGGCTCCCTGCAACTTCTCAATGGCTTTACGCTCATCTTTATTGATGTCTTTAGGTATGAAAACCTGTATGTGTACGAGTAAATCACCCTTGCCATAGCTATTCACTTCAGGTAATCCTTTCCCTCTCAATCGCAATATTTTACCCGGCTGTGTACCCGGTTCAATCTTCACCTTAACGGCACCATCCACTGTTGGAATTTCAGCTGTTTTTCCAAGTATTGCTTCTGGTATACTAACATTCAGACTGTATATTAAGTTATTACCATCGCGAACCAGTTCAGGGTGTTTTTCTTCCTCAATCAGTACCAATAGGTCGCCGTTGATACCTCCCCGGCGTGCTGCATTACCTTTACCCGACACAGACAGTTGCATGCCCTCTTCAACACCCGCAGGTATATTCAGGCTGATGATTTCCTCATCGCGGGTAATACCTTCACCGGCACAATGGTTACATTTATTGGTGATAATCTTTCCTTCGCCACCACATGTCGGGCAGGTTGATGACGTTTGCATCTGCCCCAGAATCGTGTTGGAAATACGTGTCACCTGCCCTGTTCCGTGGCAAGTTGAACAGTTGCTGTAAGAAGAACCATCCTGTGCACCCGAGCCACCACAAGGCTTGCACTCAACATACTTCTTAACCTTTATTTTCTTTTCGGCACCATTGGCTATCTCGCTCAGGTTAAGCTTGACCTTAACGCGTAAGTTCGAGCCCTTATTAACCCGTCGGCCACCTCTTGACGAACCGCCAAAGCCACCAAAACCACCAAAACCACCACCAAATATATCGCCAAAATGGGAGAAGATATCATCCATAGACATACCGCCTCCGAAGCCACCTCCGGCAGCACCGCCAACACCGGCATGACCATACTGATCATAGCGCTGTCTTTTTTCTTCGTTTGAAAGCACCTCATAAGCTTCAGCCGCTTCCTTAAACTTTTCTTCAGCAGCCTTATCTCCTTGATTCTTATCCGGGTGATACTTTATGGCTTTCTTACGATAAGCTTTCTTTATTTCCTCCTTAGAAGCACCTTTTGACACTTCCAGCACTTCATAGTAATCTCTTTTCGACATAGTTAAGCCTCTTTATTCGCCTACAACAACTTTTGAAAAACGCACCACTTTCTCATGCAAAGTGTATCCTTTTTCGATGCAGTCGATAACTTTTCCTTTCATTTCTTCACTTGGGGCTGGAATTTTGGTTACAGCCTCATGAATATCAGTATCAAAGGCTTTATCTTTTGCCTCAATCTCTTTCATACCCTGCTGCCCCAGAAAGTCATTAAATTTTGTCTGGATCAGCTTAATACCTTCCTTAAGCGATTCCACGTCTTTGGCATCATCAATATGTGCCATTGCACGGTCGAAATCATCAATAACCGGCAACAATGCTAACAGAATGCTCTCCCCAGCTGTTTTGGTAAGCTCCATCTTTTCTTTAAGCGTGCGGCGGCGATAATTGTCGTATTCTGCACTTAGGCGCAGGTACTTATCATTTACTTCACTTAGCTTATCGGCTATTGCTGCTTCTTCTGACTGCTCTGCTTTCTCATCTACCTGTTCTTCCTTCTTCACATCATTTGCTTCAGTAGGTTGATCCTCATTTTCTTCCACCATTTCATTAATCTCTTCGGCAGCCTGTTCATCCATAGCCTTTTCTTTAGCTCTTTCCTTTTTTGATGACTTCTTATCCATTATATCTTACTTTATTATTATCAACAAAACACCAGTATTAGCAAGAACCGGTTTAACGCCTGCAAAATTACAATTATTCTGCCAAGTTGTTGAATAATGGACAAATTGACAGAATATCAGTGTCTCCACCGCGCTATTAAAGCAGGTATATGACAAAAGGCACACTCTTCATTAGAAGAGCATGCCTTTTTGCCATTGTTTTATTATTAATCCGTTATTTAACGAACTGCTGTAATTTAGCTTCTAATGCCGTTCCTCTAAGGTTTTTAGCCACAATTACTCCTTCTTTATCAATCAGGAAATTAGAAGGAATGCCATTAACGCGGTACAAGGCAGCGGCTCTGCTATTCCATCCTGCCAAATCACTCACATGATAGGGCCAGCTGAGCTGATCATCCTCAATCGCCTGCTTCCAGGCGGTCTGCTGCTTATCCAGTGACACACTGTAGATGGTGAATCCTTTACCTATACTAAAATCCTGGTCTTTAAATGCCTTGTATGCATCCACAACCACAGGATTCTCTCGTCGGCAAGGACCACACCAGCTAGCCCAGAAATCGATTAAAACAACCTGGCCGCGCAACTCCTCAAGCTCCATTACCTTTCCATCTGGATTGCGCAGTTTAATGTTTGGTGCTTTCTGCCCAACATTAATTCCTGTTTCCTGAGCATTAAGTGACACAGTTATTAACATCATAATAAGTCCCACACAGGCAGGATATACCTTAATCAGTTTCATACATGTTGTTTTTGGAAAAATACTAAATCGCTGAAAGGAAGGCTAGCGATTTTTCAATCTTTGAATACTCAGCGTCTTTATTAACTATACGCCCTTCACCGTCAATAAGAATATTAACCGGCTCGTTGATGTTGTACATCGTGCTAATGCTACCGTTCGTTCCCTGATAATCGCAGATATGCAAAAACGCAGAGGTTTCATCCTGCTCAATGGCAAGGTTTAGTGGTGCTTTAAAGCGGTCAAGAGAAATACTTACTACAACAAATTCTTCGCCTTTATAAAACGACTCCTGCTTATACGTTTCGTACAAGCTACTCAGGTAGTAATTATTCATGCGTGACTGCGCATCGTATGACGCCCAGAAGTTAAGGAGAACCATCTTTCCCTTCAAATTCTCCAGATTAAAAGGCGTACCATCGATCTGCTCGGTCTGGAACACCGGGGCCTTATCCCCTTCTTCCAAACCAACTACAGTTGTCTCACTGTCATGCATAAACGACAGAAAGAACAAGCCCACAGTTACAGTAGCTAATATTAACTTTAGCTGCTTCATGATACAATAGTTGAAATTAATTTTCGGTGTAAAGTTTCAGAAAAATATATGAGGTATTTTATCTTTTTAGATAAACATGCGGTTTTATGTGATAAGCGTCTGATTTATGGGTACAAAATTAAATATTGCCGCCCGAGCGTACAATATTTTGACGACTTGTAAATCTTAAATCTATTTTTATATTATGCAGGAGCAAAGTGAATGGTATTGACATTCAATGCCTTAAGCCAATAGAAAAAACAAAGAATAGGATAGAATGAGTCTAAACAGGCGAATTATCAGCCTGTTTGTTGCACAATATTTGTTAATATTTCTTTAAATACGTTTAATTCGAGCGCCTAGGTTTTGAAGTCGCCCATCAATATTCTGATAGCCACGATCTATCTGTTCAATATTTTGGATAGTGCTTTTTCCCTGGGCCGAAAGAGCTGCTATCAATAAGGCTACTCCGGCACGAATGTCAGGTGAAGTCAGGTTAGCCCCTCTCAATGCATTTTCTTTATTAAGTCCAATAACGGTTGCCCGGTGAGGATCGCAAAGGATAATACGCGCTCCCATATCTATTAACTTATCAACAAAGAATAATCGGCTTTCAAACATCTTCTGATGAATAAGCACACTCCCTTTTGCTTGCGTGGCAACAACCAGGAAAACACTAAGCAGGTCAGGTGTTAATCCAGGCCATGGTGCATCAGCAATGGTCATTATGGAGCCATCAATAAAGGTATCAATCTCGTAATGTTCTTGTGTTGGTATATAAATATCATCACCCACTACCTGAAGGTTAATCCCCATTCGCTGAAACATCATCGGGATAATACCTAATTGTTCAACGCCTACGTTTTTAATGGTAATTTCAGAACTGGTCATGGCAGCCATACCAATAAAACTACCTACCTCAATCATATCAGGCAATATGGTATGGTCACAACCTTTTAATTCAGAAACACCTTCAATTTCAAGTAAGTTCGATCCAACACCAGATATTTTAGCTCCCATGCTAATCAACATCTTGGAAAGTTGTTGCAAATAAGGCTCACATGCAGCATTATAAATAGTAGTCTTGCCAGGAGTTAGCACAGCAGCCATTAAAATATTTGCAGTACCTGTAACCGATGCTTCATCAAGCAGCATGTAAGTACCTTTCATAGCTGAGGCCTCAACCGTATAAAAAATATCCTCGGCATCGAAATTAAAGGTAGCTCCCAACTTTTCAAACCCAATAAAATGGGTATCCAAACGACGGCGTCCAATTTTATCACCACCTGGTTTTGGGAAATAAGCCTTACCGAAACGAGCCAGTAGCGGCCCCATAATCATAATTGAGCCTCTCAGCGATGAAGCTCTTTTTTTGAAATCAACAGATTGAAGAAATTCAAGATTAACATCAGCCGCAGTAAATTCACAGGTATTTCTGTTAATACGATTGATAACAACCCCCATCACACCCAAAAGATCAATCAGATTATTAACATCAACAATATCCGGAATATTATTAATTCTTACAGTATCTGAAGTTAATAACACAGCACATATCACCTGTAAGGCTTCATTTTTGGCACCTTGGGGTGTAATTTCTCCTTTTAGACGGTGACCGCCTTCGATTTCAAAGCAATTCATTTTGTCAAGGCTTAGAGGATAACTAGCTACTTTTTCTTTGGCTTATTTTGAGGGCGCTTTTTCCCGCGGTTTCTGTTCTGAGGTTGTTCTTTAAACTCCGTTAACTTTGTTCCTTCTTCAACCTCCAGCTTACCTTTTGACATTCTTTTAAGATCGTCAAAAATCCGTTCATCCGTCACCGAATCCTTATTCCATATAAACAGTGACTTCTTCATATGATTGGCAATCATTACGTTCAAGTGCTTTCGCTCGGTCTCATCTTCCAGAAGAATGGCCTGTTCAATCATCTTCTCAACCAGTTCACCGTAATGTTTATAACTTATCTTACTGTTCTTATAAGGTATTTTGTCGGGCCGTTTGGTAAGTGTTTCTTTCTCCAACAACTCATACGGATAGTCAATATCCAAATTAAAATCAGCCATAATAGCCAGATGATCCCAAAGCTTGTGCTTAAAATCATTTACGTCACGTAAATGTGGAAACATATTACCCATGATGCCAATTATTGTTTTAGCACACTTGGTTCTTTCTTCACGATCCTCAATGGTAACAGCGTGGTCAACCATTTTTTGAATATGACGGCCATATTCGGGCAGAATCAAATTTTTTCGATTAGAATTGTAATCCATTAATAGATATTAAATCTTACTTATTTATTCTTCAAACGGCGGTTGTTCTCGGAACTTTCTTTTCTTTACTTAGGAGTAGTGTTACCGTGTTGTTAATTAGCGCAGTAACCGAATGCCACAAAACTAATTCAAAATTTTTAGTTTGGCAAATTTGAGTAATAATTGTTTCTGCCCTGCATTAACGAACCTGACAGTGGCTTTTACATTCGGCTCAACTCCCTCAATACTAATCACCTCTCCAACACCAAAACGCTCATGTTCCACCTTCATACCTGCTTGTAGTCCATTTGTGTTTGATGATTGAAATTTAAGCTTTGGTTTTTCAGCTCCTGCCCCTGATGACGTATAGTTCATGCGAATGCGTGGCTTGAGCGTGGGTGATGGCTGCGAACCCAAAGGTTTTCGGAACGATGGCTGAGGCCGCTCATTACCCACAAAATCTTCCGGGTTGATATCGAGAAATGCCTGATCAATGTCGCCAATAAAACGACTGGGACGGCTATAGGTCAGCTCTCCATACTTATAGCGAGAACGCGCAAACGATATGGTCGCATTCGTTTCTGCACGTGTCACCGCAACATAAAACAGCCGACGTTCCTCTTCCAGATTTTTCTCACTATCGGTCGATTGAGTGGCCGGGAACAGCCCTTCTTCAACACCAACGATATAAACATTTTTAAACTCCAATCCCTTGGCGGAGTGAATAGTCATTAAAGTAACCTTATTAATATCGTCAGCCTTATCATTATCCTGGTCGGTCAGCAAGGCCACATCCTCAAGGAAGTTAACCAACTGAGCCGCTTCGCCCTCCTCCTGCCGGGTTTCAGTAAATTCCTTAATACCGTTTAAAAGTTCATCAATGTTATCAATACGCCCCTGTCCTTCAATTGACTTATCATTGTGTAAATCTTTCATGATGCCACTGGCAGACGCAATTTCCGCTGCCAATTCATAAGCCGAGAGGTTTTCAAGTTGTGCTTTGAACTGTGCAATGAGTGCCACAAAGCCAGCCAACTTCTTTTGCGTACCTGCATTAATCCCTAATTGTGTAATATTTGGATTAATAAGGACATTCCATAAACTCTTATCACTGTTATCAGCAGCAGCCGTTAGCTTATCCATTGTTGTTTTTCCAATACCACGTGCGGGATAATTAATCACTCGCTTAAGCGCTTCCTGATCGGCTGGGTTAATGGTGAGTCTGAAATATGCCAGTAAATCTTTAATTTCTTTGCGTTGATAAAAGGACAACCCTCCATATATTTTATATGGTAGATTCTTTTTACGAAGAGCTTCCTCAAACACCCTTGACTGAGCATTGGTACGATAGAGAATTGCAAAATCCTTATACTCGCAATGCTCTTTCATACGGCGCTCAAAGATATCATTCGTAATTAAAAACCCTTCCTCTACATCGGAGTAGGCCTTTAACACGCGAACTCTACTCCCTTCATCGTTGGCCGAGAAAACATTTTTCTGAATCTGCCCTTTATTTTTGGCAATTATACTATTAGCTGCATTCACAATATTTTGTGAAGAGCGATAGTTTTGCTCCAGTTTAAACAACTTATAACCTGGATAATCATTTCTAAAGTTGAGGATGTTCTCAATTTTGGCTCCCCTAAAACTATATATACTCTGCGCATCGTCACCAACTACGCATATATTCTGATGCTTCTCGGCCAGCTTCTTTATAATCAGGTATTGTGAGTAGTTGGTATCCTGATACTCATCTACCATCACATAATCGAACTGGTCCTGATATTTTTTAAGCACATCCGGAAAATCACGAAACAAAATATTAGTGTTCAACAACAAGTCATCAAAATCCATCGCACCAGATTTATAACACTCCTTCATATATTGAGCATAGATCTCATAAATCATGGGCATTTGTGAAGCCTTATCGTGGGCTGTACGATTCACATCTCGTGCATATACAACCGGTGTTACCAAATCATTTTTAGCAGCTGAGATGCGAGACAGTACACTACCTGGCTTATACGCTTTTTCATTGAGCTTCATCCTTTTCACAATACTCTTGATCAGGTTCTTTGAGTCCTGTGTATCATAGATGGTAAAAGACGATGGATAGCCCAGGTGTTTCGATTCGAAGCGCAGGATACGCGCAAATATGGAGTGAAAAGTACCCATCCAAAGACTACCGGCAATACCCTGACCTACCACTGAGCCAATACGTTCTTTCATCTCCCTGGCGGCTTTGTTGGTAAAAGTTAGCGCCAATACCCTGTATGGTTTAACGCCCTGCTGCAGCAAGTGTGCTATACGAAACGTTAACACTCGTGTTTTCCCAGAACCAGCACCGGCAATCACCAACGATGGCCCTTCTGTTTCGACCACAGCACTCCGCTGGGCATCATTTAACCCCTCTAAATAATCCTGCACTATCTAATGATTTTGATTGATGAACTTACTCTTGCAAAAATAGAAGTTCATTTGTAAACAACGAATTTGTAATGTAATAATCCCTACCTTTTTATCGTTAGAAGATTTATTATAGCTTTGAATAAAATAACAGTCTTTTTGCGCCAGACCGTTGTCAAATATGTTTTAATAGCAGTCTGCGTTGATTAACTATATCAAAACGATGCAAATAGTTCGATCCTTACTCATCCTGATACTGGCAACACTGATATTGCCACAAATCCATGCACAAATAAGCTCCAATGCCTTTTACTCCGAGCCAACACAATATGGCGGTGGAGTAGAGGAAGATCCCATCTTCTTTTATCAGGACATTAATGTGGCTACACTGACTGCTCCTCCAGGCATCAACTACCAATGGTACCAGTATTCAACCAATTCAGGGTCGTTTGAGATAATGCCCGGTTCAACCGGTAGCATGCTTAATTCAATAGGGGAAAATGGCTATCGGGTAGAGGTGGAAGACGCCAGTGGCAACAGAACCAACCACTACTGCTGGAATTTTGTGCCTGATGCTCAGATTGACTCTGTGGGTATACCTTTTGCTTCATGTGATAATTTGCGCCTCACTACTTTTACCCAAAACAAAACACTGACTTACTTCAAACACAAAAGCGACAACAATTCACTCACCGTTGATTATGGCTACGAGTGGAGCTCTGCTCCTTCTGGTCCTGTTTCGGGTAGTAGCGACTACACCGCATTTATTGATGCACCAACAGAAGATACAGAATACTCAGTTGTGGTGGGTGGTAAGTTTGCACCTGACATAGCTCCGGCGGAAGCCAGCAAATCCTATTCGGCTATTGCCGTGGAAGCCAAATATACTTTTGAAACAGAAGGCACAGCGGATAACGAGGCCACTGAAGGCTCGGCCCCGATGGTGGTTCGCTTTACCGATGAATCATTAGGTAAGGTTACGGATTGGGAATGGACATTTGGCGATGCAGGTAAAGATTTTGTAGCGAATCCGATCTTTACTTTCCAGAAGTTTGCAGAGAATGGCTACCCGGTGGTATTAATCGTCAGAAACCTCGATGCAGGATGTGAAAGTGAAACCGAACCTGAGGTATTCACAGTTAGCGAGATGGTAGTTAAAGTGCCCAATGCCTTTACACCATTTAGCACTCCGGGCGACAATGATGAGTTCAGGGTACTATTCCGTTCGGTGAATAAATTCACCATGGTTATCTATAATCGATGGGGGCGTAAGGTTTTTCACACGAGCAATCCGGAAGTGGGATGGAACGGGCGCATCGGCAATCGTAAAGCGGAGCCTGGCGTCTATTTCTATAAAATAGAAGCCGAGGGCTTTAATCCAAAAGAAAAAGCAGAACTGGAAGGCCTAGTTCATCTAATTGTTAATTAAGGCTATACCAAAGCATAAAAAAAGGAGGGCCTTCACCCTCCTTTTCTTTTATAATATGCATCTTAATCATCTTTCTCTTCAGCTTCAAAGGCCTTAATCAGTTCCACCTGAATTTCTGGTGGCACCTTGTCGTACTGAGCAAATGACATGGTATAAAAAGCACGTCCACCTGTGATACTGCTCAATGAGGTTGAGTACTTATTCATTTCCTTCAAAGGCACCTTAGCCTTAATAACCTCAAATCCCTTTTCACTGGACATACCTTCAATCATGGCCCGACGTCCTTGTAAATCACTCATCACATCTCCCATTCTATCACTAGGCACTTTCACTTCCACATTATAAATTGGCTCCAGAATTTTTGGACCGGCATTCTTAAATGCTTCACTAAAAGCATGTCGACCAGCTAACTTGAACGATATTTCATTAGAGTCAACCTGGTGCATCTTACCATCATACACCCAAACCCGAATATCACGAGCATACGAACCTGTCAATGGACCTTCTTCCATTTTTTCCATAATCCCTTTCAGGATAGCAGGCATAAAACGGGCATCAATGGCACCACCAACAATACAGTTATTGTACACCAACTTACCTCCCCAAGGCAGCTTATGTTCTTCCGTGCCCTTCACATTTAATTTAAGCTCATGCCCATCAATTTTCATGGATGATGGTGTTGGCATATCCTCGTAATAAGGTTCAATTATCATGTGTACTTCACCAAACTGACCTGAACCACCAGACTGCTTCTTGTGACGATAATCGGCTTTGGCCACTTTTGTAATCGTCTCGCGGTAAGGGATACGTGGTGAAAGGAATTCAATTTCTATCTTATCATTGTTCTCAATGCGCCATTTCATGGTATTCAGGTGGAACTCACCCATACCAAACACAATAATCTGCTTCAGCTCTTTTGAATACTCAACACTTAAGGTTGGATCCTCTTCGTGCATACGCTGTAGCACTTCACCTAATTTCTCATCATCGCTTTCATTAACTGCTTTAATGGCTGTTCTGTATTTTGGATTAGGATATTTGATGGCATCAAAAATAAAGTCTGTTCCTTTACTATTTAAAGTATGGTTGGTATGCGTTTCTTTAAGCTTTACAGTAACACCAATATCACCAGCCACCAGTTTTTCAACTTTATGGCGGTTATTACCGGCCATGCAGTACAACTGTGCGATGCGCTCTTTGGCATTGCGGTTGGCATTGATCAGATCCATGCCTTCTTCTACCTGGCCAGACATGACCTTGAAGTAAGATACTTCACCAAGGTGCGGCTCAATACTTGTTTTAAACACAAATAAAGATGTTGGCCCATTAACATCATAAGGCACCTCTGTACCATCATTAGTTACCGGCACAGGCATTTCTGATACATTTGGCACCACATTACCTAAAAATTCCATTAAACGGCGTCCGCCCATATCTTTCTTGGCAGACACGCAAAAAACAGGAAACATATCTCTGGCAATTAAACCCTTATGGATACCCTGTCGCATCTGGTCCTCATTTAATGTCCCTTCTTCAAAATAAAGTTCCATCAATGATTCGTCATTTTCAGCAGCTGCCTCAACCAATGTATTATGCAGCTCATCAGCCATCGCCTTCTGATCTGCAGGAATATCAAGTATCTCAGGCTCGCCTCCGTCGGGACCCCATTGGTACATCTTCATTTTTAACACATCCACAACGGCATTAAAATCAGCTCCTACACTAACCGGGTATTGCACTACCACCACCTTATTGCCAAACACCTCTTTGGCCTGTTCAATGGTTTGCTCATAGTTGGCTTTTTCGTGATCTAACTGGTTAACCACGAAAATAACCGGTTTCTTATGGTCATCTGTGTACCTGAAAAGATTCTCGGTACCAACTTCAACACCCTGCGTTGAATTCAAAACCATAAGCGCTGTATCTGTCACATTAAGGGAAGTAATGGCACCACCAATAAAGTCATCGGAACCCGGACAGTCGATAATATTAAATTTACGTCCTAGATATTCGGTAAATAGTACAGACGAAAAAACCGAGTAACCATATTCATGTTCCACTCGGTTATAATCTGATACTGTATTATTGCTTTCAACGTCACCACGACGCTTAATGACCCCGCCTTCGAATAACATTGCTTCAGCGAGGGTGGTTTTACCAGAGCCGCTACCACCAAGTAGCGCCAGATTTTTTATTTGATCAGCTTGGTATACTTTCATAAAGCTTAATTTAAGAGTTTGTAAATATTTTAGGTAAATTATGGGTATCCGTAAAATTAGTAATATTTAGATAACATACAAGCTTCTTGAAAGCAAAGTACCTTCCCAATATCAACATTTTAGCACCTTTTAATTGTGCGATTTTCCGATGTCTTTTTCTTTATTTAATTACTTTAATAAACCCTATCTCCAATTGATTCAGTTGAAATTGAAAGTTAATCTCCGTAATTTGACCTCTCACTTGTTAACACTCGCACAATGGTTTTAGAAGGAGAAGCTCAAAAACTAAAATTGATCATCGAAGAAGATGACAGAGTATACCAGCGACCTTTATATGAAGCCGTTGTATTTGCTGCCAAAAAATACAAAATGGCTGGTATTACTGTATATAAAGGCATGCTCTCGTATGGTGCTGATAGTATTTTAAATAACAGCAAGGTCTTTTCATTAACAACTAACCATCCTATTGTAATAGAGCTCATTGATCGCATTGAGCGCATCAACAGCTTTGCCGAAATAGCCACCAAGCTGCTGGAAAAAGCCAATTGCGGAGGCATCATCTTCACTGAAGCCGTTGATGTTGTCTTATACAAAAGCAGTAAAAGCAGCCATTCTGAGCTTAAAAACAAATGATTTTATGCTATAATTTTGCCTGATTAGAATATACCCACACTCACCTCCTAAAGTTTGCGCAAAGCTGCTTTCTTAATTATATTTGGCGCTGACTTTAATTAAGACAATGATTAAACAAGGCATTTCACTCCTACTATTTATAATGGCGGCATTAACGTTGAGCTTTGGACAACGTGTTCCGTCACAACAACCAAAACTGGTTGTATTTATTCTGATTGATCAATTAAGTACTGAACAAATTGTGGCGTTTAGAGACCAGTTCTCTGACAATGGCTTTAACAGGTTGATTAACGGAGGGGCATTTTTCAGAAACGCCACCTACCAGTCGGCCACCAACTATTATGGGGCCAAATTGGCCACCCTGGCCACCGGTTGCAACCCTTCTACACATGGAATAGTATCAGACTGGTGGTACGATTATATCAGAAACAAAGAAGTAAACGCCCTTTACGGTGATATAACAAACGCTAATGATCAATCCATAAGTTATCCATCAACAGAAAGACTTTTAACTTCAACTATTACCGATGAATTAAAGTATATAAACAATGGCACCTCAAGGGTGACTGCCATAGGTATTAATCCCAATTATTTGGTTTGGAATGGCGGGCATACGCCAGATCACATTTACCAGATAGATAATAAAACGGGCAATTTTATATCGATCACCACAGCCGACACCACGCAAGCAGTACCCGAATGGGTCACTGATTTTAATAACATGAAGCTGTTAGACACCTACAGTAATCGCGAATGGGGGCCACTTAAAAACCTCAACCAGTACCATCAGATGAAGTACTTCAGAGAAGAACGCGAGCATGCTTCATCATTCTTATACTCACTAACCAAACAAGCTGGTGAAGGTGCGTACCTGCCTGTTATTCACTCGCCTTTTGGCAATAAACTAATTCGCGATTTTACTGTCTCGCAGATTATTAATGAAAATTATGGCAAAGGTTCCGTAACCGATGTTATTGTATTGCAATTCACAGCTAAATCAGTGCATGGAAATCCCGATGGCGGCTTTGATGCCGAGACACAGGATATGTTGCTGCGGCTCGATTTGGAAATAGCTGATATATTAAAAACAATTGACAAAGAAGTCGGTCTTGAAAAAGCACTTATCACATTAAGCTCAGTTTCTACACCAACCCGCCCGGCAGTAGAAAATACCAAAGGCGATGTGCCGACTGGTATATTTAGCGGCCAAAAGGCTGCTTCTCTGGCCAATCTGTTTTTGATGGCTAAATATGGACAAGGGAAATGGATAATGACTTATAATGATGGCCAGATTTTTTTAAACCACGCATTGATTGCAGAGCGAAAGATCGATCTTAACAAAGTAAAGGAGGAAGCAGCTAGCTTCATCAGTGATATGGAAGGGGTTGCATATGCAATACCTATTTCTGAGCTTCGCTTCTCGGCTTCAGACATTGCCTCATTACGGAGCCTGAAACTTAATTATCATCCGGATCGTTCGGGTGATATAGCTATTAAAATCAATCCGGGCTGGTTTGAAGAGCTGCCGAATGGCCAGAAGATTGCCCGCAACTGGAATGGCTCGTACCATCCTTTGATCATGTATGGCTGGAAAATTAATCCGCAAAATGTCTACCAAACAACTCCGATGACCCATTTTGCACCAACCATCTGTTCCTTCCTGCAGATACCATTTCCCAATGGCTGTGAAGGCGAACCATTACCCGGACTTATCTATTAAACCGCTCAACTACTTCATGAAAATCATTTAGTAACGACAAGTCCTGCTCAAGCACGTTGCCCACCACCACCAGGTCGGCTCCAGCTTCATAGGCTCTTAATAAATCATCAACACTTCGAATACCGCCGCCAATCATTAGCGGAACATCAACAGCTGCCTGCACCGCTCTTATCATTGCTTGTGATATGGGCTGCAAAGCACCGCTGCCTGCGTCCATATAAATCATTTTCATACCCAGGTATTGGCCTGCAAGCGCAGTTGCAACAGCAATATCCAATTTCTCAGAAGGGATGGGCAATGTTTGACTGATGTATTGAACTGAGGTATTGGAGTCTCCGTCAATTAACATATAACCTGTAGGAATTGCCTCAATATCATTTGCTTTAATATGCGGAGCAGCTGCCACATGATGACTTATCAGAAACTCGGGGTTACGGCCTGAAATTAATGACAAAAACAGCACTGCATCCACTTCACGGCACAACTGAATGGATGAACCAGGATAAAGCACCATCGGCTGACTGACATGCTTCTTCAATTCTCTGACGAACCTGCTCGTATCATTACTAATAAGACTACCTCCCACAAGCAGCAAATCGGGCTTTGATGAAGTTAAAACCTCATTTAGCTCTGCCATCTTATCGAAGGAAAATTTATCAGGATCGATTAGAAATGCCAACTGTTTCTTTCCTTTATGGTATTGTTCTTCTATCTGTTTATAAACCATTTTATTCGTCATTAACAATAGACCAATGTATAAGCTTCATTTGCAAGATACGTCAGTTGCAGTTTACTAAGGGTGTTCTGATTTACAAAATCGCACAACAAATCACCTTCGGTGCTTAACTGAAACGGATGTATCTTGAATTGCTCTTTAAATATTACTCCATAAACATTGTAATACTTATAAAGGGCCTCCTTGGCTGACCACAATAAAGTCAGGTAATTTAACTTCTTTTTATTTTCGATATAACTTGCTTCATCGGGATGAACAAACCGGCTGGCGACCTTTTCAACTCTTGCCTGGCACTTTTCAATATCAATGGCTGTTGGCTGATCTGACATACTCACTGCTGCGAAACCATCGGTATGCGAAATACTGATATATGATGAACCATTAGCCAAGGTTGGCTTTCCGTTTTCCACATAAATCAGCTCAGGATAAAAGCCTAATATTTCTTTCAGTAACAAGCGCGATGCCAACCACTCCTGCTTCCGTTTGTCAAGTCTAAAAGCGTTTACAACTGCTTCATCTTTTGCTGAAACGCCTAATAAATGCTTTAACTGCCCAACACTCTCCTCAATCTTCCATACCGCCACCTTATGGTGCGCTGATATATCTATTCGTTTATCAAAAGGCATCAGTTATCTGTTAGTCCATTCAAGCGTTTCCATAAGACGAATGACATCCTCTTCAACAAAACCAATCACTGGAGCCAGGCTATCCTGATTAGGTTTGGCATTAAAATATAATGAGCCCCGAATAAAATGACGTAAGCTGTCAGTGGCAAAAAACTGAAGTGGTGAGGCCGCATTCCCTTTAATCTCATAAAGAATGCCCATCACCTGCTTTTGCTCATTGTAAAACATGCGTTCGTTAATCGCATCAGCCTTAATCGTATGCTTATAAGCTAACTTACGGCTATCTTCCAACAGGTCATTAAAGTTATCATTAACTGCCTTATAACTGATATGAATCTGGCCATTCATCTCCGGAAAAACAATATTCAACCAGTATGCCTCAGCGTTAACACTGGTATCGGGCATAGCTTTGGCATAAGAAGGATATTCAAACTGATAAGGAAATGGCTGGTCAAATGCCTGGTAGTCCTTTTCGGGCAAAACAATTCTGAAATAGCCCCTTGGCTTGGGCGTAGTTTTCTGGCGGCAGGCACTTGCCACAAACATTACAACCAATAACATTAACCCCAGCCTCATAATAACTCTTAGCATACCTACTTCTTTATTTCGAACTTCACTTTTTTTATCCGCCTGTTATCGGCTGCTACAATCGTAAAAACACAGTCACCATGCTTGATAACATCATTCTTTTGAGGAATTTGTCCTTTTAGCTCAAGAATTAATCCGGCCAATGTTTCGGCTTCGCCCCTCACTTTGGCGAATAGTTCTTCGTCCGTCTCGGTGATTTTATGGAAATCATTTAATAGCACCTTCGCCTCAAATACGATTGAGCCATCTGGCATCCTAGTGAAATATTCTTCATCATCGTCCAGTTCATCACTAATATCGCCAACAATTTCTTCTAATATATCTTCCAAAGTGACAATTCCCATAGTGCCTCCATACTCGTCAACAACAATGGCCATATGAATTTTTTGCGCCTGAAACTCTTCCAGTAAATCATTAATCATTTTTGTTTCAGGCACATAATACGCCTTTCTTATGAGGGATTGCCATTCAAATTCAGGCCCTTCATCAAGGTGTGCCAATAAATCTTTCACATACAGGATGCCTTTCACATTATCCGGTGTTTCTTCAAAAACCGGAATACGTGAGTAGCCTGAATCAATGATAACCTGCAGCACCTTGTTATAGTTGCTCTTTATCTCCACATCAATCACATCAACGCGTGCGGTCATAATTTCTGACACATCAATATTCCCAAACTTGACAATCCCTTCGAGAATATCTTTCTCTTCTGAAATATCACTCCCCGTCAATTCCAAAGCTTGTGAAATGTCATCCATAGACAGGCTGCCTACTTTTTTAGCAATCCGGCGATTGACAATACTGGTGGACTGCGTCAACACAATACTCAATGGTTTCAGAATGCGGGTTAACACCATCAGCGGATAAGCCATAAAACCAGCAAATTTCCGCGGGTATTGCGAAGCATAAACTTTAGGCAAAATCTCACCAAAGAACAGGATGATGCCGGTTATAAAGATGACCTCAAAAACAAATTTGATAATTGTGTCTTCGCCAAAATCGACAATAGTTGCTGCCACAAAAGATGTGAGAATAACAATGGCTACATTGACGAAATTATTGCTGATTAAGATAGTTGCCAGAAGTGTTTCCTTATTCTTAAGGTGACTGAGCACCAGCTTGTTTTTTTTACTCTGGTTTTCCTTTAAGGACTTTAAATCACTGGGCTCTAGAGAAAAATAGGCCACTTCAGAACCTGAGATTAATGCTGACAACAGCAAAAGGCACAAATTGATAATAATAGCGAAAAGCGTGCCTATTGTAAAAGGTAAAAAATCCAGCCCCGAAGAGCTGGAGGAGATTATTGTACTAATACTATCGGTTTCCAAACAAGTACTTTTAAGTTAAAGAAATTAGAATGGTAAATCATCAGTTTCGTCATTACCTAAAAAAGTATCTTCCTGGGCTGGCGTATTCATTGGTGCACTCGGCTGGGTAGGCTGAGATGACGATGCCATACCACCACCCTGCTCGCCTGTAGCCGGATTATCGGATTTTCGTCCAAGAAGCTGCAAATTATCGGCATAGATTTCCGTAACATAACGTTTGTTGCCATCTTTATCGTCGTATGAACGCGTCCTGATCTTACCCTCAATAAACAACTGCGTTCCCTTCTTCACAAAGTTCTCAACCACTTTTGCCAAACCTCTCCATGCTACTATGTTATGCCATTCAGTTCTGTCAGGCACAGTCTGTCCATCTCTACCTGTATAGCCACGTTCTGTTGTTGCCAACGAGAAATTTGCAACTGCAACATCATTATCCAGATATCGAACTTCCGGGTCTTTACCTACATTACCAACTAAAATTACTTTATTAACCGACATGGTTTTACTGTTTAGGTTTAAATAATTTTAAAAATACAAAACTTTAAAGTTAAAACAAAAGTAGATTAATCCTGCCTAACTCGGATTCTTTCATCAAGAAAATTAGCGACCAATTGTGAAAAGGGATAGTTCATAATTTCGTTTAAGCCGACCAGAACATAATCACCCTCGAGACCATTTACAACTGAATTATCTGCAAAGTAAAAGGAGGCGTTAATCACCTGGTGGCTCAAAATATGCTTCTTTTGAGCAATTAACACCACCTCTGTTCCCAACTCACCAGACAAATCTTCAGATCTAACTTCATGTTCAGTCTCCTTCAGCGGCAATTGATAAAGGTTCTTCCAAATATCATTTCCCGAACGCTTTTCCAGGTAAACAGCTCCTTCATTTTCTATAAGAAAGTAGTTGAAATAGCGCGGACGCTGTTTAAGTTTCTTCGACTTAGCAGGCAACTCGGGCACTGTTCTTTGACTAAAGGCTATGCAGTCATTATTAAAAATGCACTCGTTACACATGGGGTTGGCAGGCTTACACACTAATGCACCATACTCAATCATGGCCTGGTTATGATCGCCAGGCTCATTCTTATTCAATAAAACTTCTGCCATTAAGGCAAATTCCTTCTTTCCTTCGGTAGTATCAATGGGAGTGTGTATTCCTTTAAGTCGCGAAATAAACCGATACACATTTCCATCAATGGCCGCTCGTGGTTCGCCAAAACAAAAGGAACTGATAGCAGCCGCTGTATAAGGCCCAATTCCTTTTAGCTTGAGAATATCCTTGTAGGTTGATGGAAAGATCCCATTTAGTTCAGTTCTAATAGAACGCGCAGTCGCGTGCAGATTTCTTGCTCGTGAATAATATCCCAACCCTTGCCACAACTTCAACACTTTTTCCTCTGAAGCCTTAGCTAAACTGTGCACATCCGGGAACTCCTGAACAAATCGCTCATAGTACGCAAGACCTTGCACAACCTGGGTTTGCTGCAGTATAATCTCTGATAGCCATACTTTATATGGATCATTAACTGAGCGCCATGGGAGCGACCTTTTATTAACATGATACCATTGTAGCAATTTTATTCCGAAATCCGTCATTATTAAAATTTTAAGCAAAAATAATGCATTTGTTTTTTTTTATTGAGATTTCATTTATCTTTGCAATCTGAATTTTAGAAAACGACTGTAAATAATTGATAATTAAATAATTTTAAGAAAAAATGACAAAGGCTGATATCGTAAACGAAATTTCAAAAAATACTGGAATTGAAAAAGTTACAGTTCAGAAGACTGTTGAGGCTTTTATGGATACTATCAAAGGTTCTTTGGTTAAAGGTAAGAACGTATATTTAAGAGGTTTCGGTTCTTTCGTAGTGAAAGAGCGCGCTGAAAAAACAGCTCGTAACATCTCTAAGAATACTACTATTATTATTCCAGCCCACTTCATTCCTTCGTTCAAGCCTTCTAAGAGCTTTGTAACAAAAGTTAAGAATAACGTAAAGAAATAATTATAACCATTTAAAACGTTGAGCCATGCCAAGTGGAAAAAAGAGAAAAAGACATAAGATGGCTACGCACAAGCGTAAGAAAAGATTAAGAAAAAATCGTCATAAGAAGAAGAAGTAATCTTCTTTACGTCTTAAAATTTTTACAAACAGAAAGTGTAACACTTTCTGTTTGTTGTTTGTATTTATATACAACGATCTTTGAAATAAAATTGCGATCATATAGTGAATGCAGAACTGTTTGTAGATGTCACTCCTGATCATCTTTCATTAGCATTAATGGAAGATAAGCGCTTAGTTGAACTCCGTAAGGAGACCAGCAATGTTCAATTTGCGGTTGGCGATATTTACTTGGGCAAAGTCAAAAAAATTATGCCCGGACTAAATGCCGCCTTTATTGATGTAGGTTACGAGAAAGATGCTTTTTTACATTATCTAGATCTTGGACCACAATTTCGTTCCCTACAGAAATTCCTGAACATAACACAAGCGAAGAAAGGAGTAGTGTCATTGCACAAGCTTAAACCGGAACCCGATATTAACAAAAACGGGACCATTCCGGAAGTTCTTACAGCAGGGCAACATGTATTGGTTCAGGTAGCCAAAGAACCTATCTCAACCAAAGGCCCTCGGTTAACATCAGAACTTTCAATAGCAGGAAGAAACATTGTACTATTACCCTTCTCCGATAAAGTATCGGTTAGTCAGAAATTATCTTCATCAGAAGAAAAAGCACGACTTAAACGACTTTTAACGAGTATCAAACCTAAAAACTACGGCGTCATTATCAGAACCGTAGCAGAAGGCAAGCAAGCAGCAGAGTTAGACAAAGAGTTAAAAATGCTTGTTAAACGCTGGGAAGAACACACATCGCGCATTAAAGATGTGAAAGCTCCTGGTTTGGTAATGGGTGAAATAGGACGTACTTCTGCTTTATTAAGAGACATATTGAATCCGTCATTCAACTCAATCTATGTAAATGACGAAGAAGTATGTAAGGAAATTAAGGAGTATGTGGGACTTATAGCCCCCGACCGACAAAAGATTGTAAAACACTACAAAGGTGCAGCTGGTATTTTTGATCAGTTCATGGTGAACCGTCAAATTAAAGCGCTCTTCGGCAAAACCGTTTCATTTAAAAGCGGTGCCTACCTAATCATAGAGCATACCGAAGCCCTTCATGTTATTGATGTTAACAGTGGTAATCGTTCAAAATCGGCTTCTAATCAGGAAAACAATGCTTTAGAAGTAAACCTGGCTGCTGCAGATGAAATAGCCAGACAATTACGATTACGCGATATGGGAGGCATCATTGTTGTCGACTTCATTGATATGCAAAACAATGAGAATCGCCAAAAGGTATTCGAAAAAATGAAACAGGCTATGGCGTCTGATCGAACCAAACACAACATCTTACCTTTAAGTAAGTTTGGTTTGATGCAAATCACCCGCCAACGCGTAAGACCTGAGATGCATATTAAAACAGCCGAAGGATGCCCTACCTGCCACGGAACCGGAAAAATTGCTCCGGCACTTTTCTGGCCCGAAAAGATTGAAACTGCTGTAAAACAAGCTGTGCAAGGCTTGAAAATGAAAAAATTGATCCTGAATGTACACCCAATGGTGCATGCTTACCTGAAGAAAGGTTTTCCTTCCATTAGTCTTAAATGGAAGTTCAAATATACGCATGGACTTAAAATTGTACCTTCCGACTCACTAGGAATCCTAGAATTCAAGATATTAGATAATGATAAACAAGAGGTTGACCTGTCTTAGGTCAGCCTTTTTTTGTTTCAGTGATATAAGTCATGTCGGATTATCGAACATGCTGTCACCCCCTTTCACACTTTAGGTGTCTTTATTGCAAGTAACACATTTGTCAAATACCCTTTTGCCTGCTTATGCTAGCAGAGTGCGCAAAATCATACTCTTTGAGGCCATATTAACGTTTCTATAACAAGTTTACATAGGCTTCAAAAGGCTCAAATGTTGTAACTTTGTACACATGTACAGATTTAGATAGTTGGCTTAAATATTGCTGTATCAAGGCCGGTTTATGATGGAGTCATCCAATATAATTCAAAGGCCTATTAACAAAAGTCCACTATCAGACAAATTGAAATTTGCAGACGATCTGATTAGACATTTTGAAACAATTAAAAAGCGTGTGAAACGAACAGGGAACGCATCAAAATGCTATATGCATTGAATGCAACTCCTGAGAGTTCCATGTGGCACATAAAATGAAAATTTTACACACATGAAAAGAACATTAGCAGCACTAACACTTCTGGTGGCCATTTTTACAGGTGCACATGCCCAGATGGATATGGAGCAACACATTACCTGGAAATTCTCAACCAATAACCTGGAAGACGGAAAGGTTGAAATTATTTGTGAAGCAAGCATCGATGACGGATGGCATGTTTACTCTTCAGAATTGCCCGAAAATACAGCTGTCCCAACTAGTATTGAAGTTGAAGAAAGCGAAGCATACTCCATCCTTGACGGGATAACTGAAGAGCCAAAACCTACTGCGCATTTTGACGAAACATTTGGTGCCGAACTAAAATGGTTTGATAAGAAAGTGACTTTCAAGAAAGTAGTTCAATTAAAGCAGGAAGGTGACGTTATCATCAAAGGTTATATTGAATCAATGATTTGCAATGACGAAACCTGCATGCCTCCTGAAATGGTGGACTTCGAGTTAACTGTAAACACTGCTGCACCTATAGCTGAACAAGTAACAGATAGCAAAAGTGCGGACGAAAGTGAAGAAGAGGAGTCATACTGGGGTATTTTCTTCCTCGCCTTTGGTGGTGGCTTGGCAGCTTTGCTTACCCCTTGTGTATTCCCGATGATTCCGATGACTGTAAGCTTCTTTACAAAGACAAGTGCCACAAAGGCAGCAGGTATAAGAAATGGAATATTGTATGGACTGTCCATCATCGTGATATATCTTCTACTAGGTGTTGTCGTTTCATTTTTCTTTGGCGCCAGTGCACTTAACCAATTATCAACAAATGTTTGGTTTAATCTTTTCTTCTTTCTGTTGCTCGTTGTGTTTGCAGCCTCCTTTTTTGGTGCATTCGAAATAGTCATGCCTAGTTCATGGGTTAACTTTACTACAAAAAATGAAGATAAGGGTGGCTTTCTAGGCATATTTTTCATGGCTTTCACACTGGCTTTAGTATCATTTAGCTGTACAGGTCCAATTGTTGGAGCATTACTTGTTAATGCAGCAAGAGGAGGCTTAGTAGGTCCAATCGTTGGCATGCTCGGGTTCTCATCAGCCTTAGCACTGCCATTTGCCTTTTTCGCGGCCTTCCCGGGCTACCTTAATTCATTACCAAAATCAGGTGGCTGGCTTAACTCAGTTAAAGTTATCCTCGGTTTTCTGGAACTGGCGTTTGCCTTCAAATTCTTATCTATTGCCGATATGACAATGGGCTGGCACATTCTCGAAAGGGAAGTATTTATAGCTATCTGGATCGCCATTTTTGGCGCAATGGGCTTTTATTTGCTTGGAAAACTGCGCCTGCCACACGACTCGCCAATGGAATACATCCCTGTATCAAGGTTCTTAATGGGATTATTAGTATTAAGCTTCACTATCTACATGATCCCAGGTCTTTGGGGAGCTCCGGTAAATCTAATCAGTGGCTTCCCTCCTCCAAAGAATTATGCAGAGTCTCCATTTGGAGTGGGCGACCAAACACCCGTACAGGGCATTGTTAGCAGCAACGATAATCATGGAGGCATGCCCGAAGGAATGCATTATGGACCTCAAGGTATACCTGCCTTTAAGGATTACGATTTGGCCTTAGCCTATTCGAAGAAAGTTAACAAACCATTGCTATTGGATTTCACAGGATTAGGATGTACCAATTGCCGTAAGATGGAGGATAAGGTATGGTCTAACGAGTCCATCAAAGCTATGCTGGCTAATGATTATATATTGGTATCACTCTATGTTGATGACCGTAAGAAACTTGATGAACCCTATGTATCTGAAATTACCGGTAAGAAAATCAGAACCGTTGGACAAAAATGGGCTGAATTTCAGATGGAGCGCTACCAGCAACAAGGTCAGCCATACTATGTAATAATTGATGAAGACGAAAAGACATTGAATACTCCGGTGGCTTACGACCCGGATATCAAAAAGTATAAAAACTGGCTGTTAGATGGCTTAGAACAATACAAAAGCAGGTAATTAATCATACCGCATATATCGGATAAAGCCCTTCCATTTTCGGAAGGGCTTTTCTTTTGACAGATAATTACTGGCGTTAATGGACAAAATAAAACGATTAGTAAAAATCTTATTCCCAGCTCTTTTTATAAATAGCTAAATAACATAGCTTTAACTGATTATTGGCATTAAACCAAACCGTATGGACAAGATATTAATAAATATATTGATCTTTGCACTGCTACCAATCTGGTTAGCAGCACAGAACAACCCTGGACAACTTTCAGAAGAGCAGATATATCGCAAAGGGAACAAATACAATACCTGGTCGGTATCAGTTGGCGCAGGCCCCCTAATCTACTACGTTGATGTGATTGACTACACCGCTTTCCCTAACAGCAACTGGAAATTTGCGCCAACCATCATGGTCAGCAAGCAGTTCAACCGTCCATGGGGTATTGATTTACAATGGCTAATGGCTGATATGTACGGTCAAAAGAACGGTCGTTACTTTGAAGGTGATCTATATGACGTTTCACTTAATGGAACGCTGAATATTAATCAGCTGGCCATATTTGGACCCATTAGCGACAAATGGAACATATATGCAAAACTTGGTATTGGATTGACTTATTTCCGGAGCAGACAGCATTCTTTATCGGATAACCGCGTACTTATTGTCTCCGACGTATACGAAGGCACTGCGGGTTACCCAACACCACATGGCTGGCTGCCCACCGACTACCTGGTGATGGGCTACGAAAGAAGAGGGGAAGGTGCTCCTGACAAGCAAACCAGTCGGCAAAATGAGGTAGTGATACCATTTGGTGTTGGTGTAAAATACCGAATCAGCAAGAGCTTTGATGTAGGTACTGAAATTCTGATGCGACAGATGAGTGCTGACAATCTGGATGTAAACCTGACTGGTGCAGACAATGACAGCTATATGCTGGCTTCCGTTAATCTTACCTATAAGCTGGGCAAGAAGAACAAACGCCATGCAGCATGGACCTATAAAGATTTTAATATCAACTACAAGCGCCAGCGTGATAATGATCCTATGGCTCAAAAGCTTGATTCTCTGAAGAAGCAAATAGAATACATGTCGATGCTTGACTCGGTTAAATCTGACACGAGCACAATCATCACCGAATCTGTTGAGTATAAAGAAAGCGTATCAGCTTCTATCTTCTTTGATTTTGACAAGTCAGACATTACAGAGGAAGCCCACATGTCGCTTGCTAAGGTAGCCTACGTCATGAATCAGGATAAATCATTACGTGTAAAGATTGTTGGTTATTGTGATGAGAGAGGTTCATACGAATACAATGTAAAGCTGAGTCAACGTCGTTGTAATGCCACTTTAAGAACGCTGGTCAATGACTATAACATCGATCCTAATCGCTTTGAAATAGACTATAAAGGAGAAGCAGAACTGCTGTCAGACACACAGAAACTGGCACCAAGAGGCCTTCACCTGGTGAATCGACGAGTTGATTTATTTGTGATCATTGAATAAACATGATGAGATTTACATCCATATACTTTATCTGTTTGTGCCTATTAGCTTTTTGTGCATCAAGCGTACATGCACAGTTCTCAACTGATCATAGGCAGCTGGAAGAGCACATGCGCTATTCAAGAGATAAGTCTTTCAATACCTGGTCAATAGCCATCGGTTATGGGCCACTTGTGATGCAAAACGATTTAACATCGTATGCTATTCTCCCTGATAGGCACTGGAATTTTGGGCCAATGGTTAAATTATCCAAGCAAATTCACCCTGCCTGGGCAGTTGACTTTCAGGTTTTGAACAGTGATTTCCGCTCTGGTAACGACCAGTTTTATAGCGCTGGAAACTTATTTGATTACTCCATTAACGCAGTTACATATATTAATCAGTGGTTTGCCTACCCCGGGCCAATGCGCGATAAATGGAACTTATACCTGAGCATTGGTGTAGGATTGACATCTTATCGTACACGTGTGCATTACACAGCCACTGATTCAGTTGTTCATTATCGCGACTGGGCACCGCAAAATGCCGGAGCAGGCTACCTGGTTTTGGGCTATGATGCTGATGATCCCTATAAAAAAACAGCCCGCGTTAATGAATTGGTGGTGCCCTTAAGCATTGGGCTCCAATACCGCATCAACCGAAGCTTTGACATTGGATTGGAAACATCCATGCGCTGGTCAATAGAAGATAAACTTGATAATGTGTTGCTGGGAGCCGATAATGATAAGTATTGGTACACCAATATTCATTTGGCATACAAAATTGGTAAAAAAGATAAGCGTCACTCCAGGTGGACACATCGCGGCTATGGCTTTAATGTGTTTGATAAACCCAAAAAAGATCCTTTGGCCGACGAAGTAGCATTACTTGAAGAAGAATTAAAGCAATTTGAATCGAAAAAAATAATTAAAATTGATACAGTTACTATTAAGCATCATGCGTTGCGTATTTATGGCAGTAACAACATGGTATCCGTTTATTTTGATTCGTCTGACAGTAAGCTCGACACCAAAGATCAGGTAGATTTAGCCACCATTGGCCTATATATGGTGAAAAATCCCGGCTCAACAGTAGATATCTATGGCTACAATGACAGTAGGGACAATGCACTTGAAAACCTTGACATCAGTAAGCGACGCTGCGAGCAGGTACTTTCCTATTTTGTCGACGATTTAGGGTTAGAAAAGGAACGCTTCAGGCTCTACCCCAAGGGAGATGATGATTTGCTTTTACCAAAAGATACCAGTAAAAGAAGCGCCATTAGGGTAATTAACCGAAGAGCTGATGTGGTAGTATTTAAGCCATAACTGAACCTTTTGATGCTCCTTATGTTTACCTTTAGCTACCAGAAGTAGATTGAATTGCACGACAATTAACAATCTGGTAAAACACGATTAATCCAATCTGTATTAATCGTGTTTACATTGCCAACATATGTAACTTCTTAAACTAGAGTATATGAGAACAACTAAGGCCCTACGGTGTAAAAACCTAAGCGACAAGGACTTCATCTTTGATATCTTCCAAAACAATGGCTTTTTACCCAATGCGAATACTTTGCCAGAATCATCGAATCTATCAGATAATCGGGCAGAACTAGAATCAGAATCGGCGAATAACTCCGAACCTGAGCAATAAAAACACACATGAAAAGGTACAAAAAAGAAAATCAGTTACCTATTGCCTATTACGATGGCCGGTGTAACTTCTGTTTTGGTTTGGTACAACAACTCCAAAAATACAACCTTGACAGAAAAGTGAACCTGATACCTTTTCAATTAGTTAGCATCAAAGTACCTGAAGAATTGCTTATTGTAAGTAATTCTGAAAGTTATGAAGCAGACAAGGCTCTTATTAAATTACTAAAGATTATGGGCGGCATATGTTATCTGCCTGCACTTATTCTAATGCTGCTACCGCCTTTTCTTCTCAAAAAACTATATTATGCATTGGCTCGAAACAGGTATCAATGGTTTGGTACAACCTCCTGTTCCATTAATTAAAGTTCCAATTTTCCTGCCTGCTCTTCATTGTACTTTTTGGCAAGCATACTCAGTAGCTTACTAAAATTCTTAATGGCAAGTTCGGTCTGTTCAGATACCTTTTGATTCTTTAGCTTTAGCAGAAATGAGCTGTAAATAGCCGTAAGACAAATCTCAATATCATTGGATAACTTGTTGCCCGACTTATTGTCGAACTCCTGAATGGTTGCAGCCATACTATTATACAGATGCTGATAGGCTACTTCATTAGGTGCTTTCAGCAGTTGATTATGCAGGCGGTTAACGTCATTAACTGTATTAATATTCACCTGCAGGTGTCCTTTCTCTGCCTTATTTTCCAGGCGCATCATTTCAGCTAAGTTGGCCCACCAGTCTCTGATTTCGAGGATGACATCGTCGGACTGTTGATAACCAGGCATAATGTGCTTATCTATTAAAGACATATCGAGTTTATTGGCCCGTATCAGGTCCTCAACCTGCCACATATACAGTATATATTCAATAATATTTTCTTTTTTCTTCTGCTGAGCAACTATCATACTTTATCAATTAAAAATCCCATTCTCCTTCCTGGAGCCTTTCTAAATCACGTCTGTCTTTTTTCGTAGGTCTACCTAATCCTCTTGCACGATTGGCATTACTGGCTAATTTGGATAACTCGAGTAATTCAATCTGATCAGGTGGTGTTATATCCCTTACGAAATCAGGTGTTAGTTTGGCACCCATGCGCTTCTCGGCCACATCAAGCACCTTAAATCGTCGTACAATTGGTGGAATACGAATATCTATTTCGTCACCAACTTTAATCAAACGCGAAGATTTAACAGGCATGCCACTAATCATCACCTTACCCTTTTTGCATGCTTCTGCTGCAATGCTCCGGGTTTTAAACAGCCTGACCGCCCATAAATATTTATCGATTCTCACCCCTGATTCACTCATCACTCATAAAGCGTTTGTTGTACAACTTTATTTATTATTATACTGGCTCATTGCCCGAGCAGCGCCCACAGTTGCAAAAGCTTTAACAATGTCTTCGGCTACTTTTACGCGTTCAAGCAATGCTGACCATTCTTCATCCGTCCATCGACCGAGAACAAAATCAACTTGTCTTCCCTTCGAAAATTCATCGCCAATACCAAAACGTAAACGTGAATATGCAGCAGTTCCCAGAGTACTCTGTATGCTTTTTAAGCCATTATGACCGGCATCACCACCTTTTGTTTTAAGCCTCAATGTCCCGAAAGGTAATGCCAAATCATCCACCACCACCAACACGTTTGACAATGGTATTTTTTCCTTCTGCATCCAGTAGTTAATAGCCTTACCACTTAGGTTAACATAAGTATTAGGCTTCAGCAAAATAATGTTTCGTGATTTAAACTTATAAGTGGCAATGGCTCCATAGCGCTCATCCTTAAATTTTACACTATTGCTTTTGGCTATTGCATCTAACACTTCAAACCCAACATTGTGACGGGTTTGCTCATATTCTTCACCTATATTCCCTAAACCAACAACCAGGTACTTCATATCTGAAGGCGTATTATCTTTTTCCGTTCTCTTAAATAGCTTTATTAGCCCAATCATAGTTTGGTATTCTAATGCCCGACAATTTGGCTAAAATATAAAAAAACCTCCATACGTAAATATGGAGGTTCCTTATATAATATATTACTGTTATTTCGCAGCAGCTTGCTGAGCAGCAGCACGAGCAGCACGAGTCAGACGTACAGCAACTACAACAGCATTCTTTGCATTCAATAACTCAAGGTTATCGAAGTTTAACTGACCAACCTGCATTGTTTTGCCTAAACCAAGGCTATCAATGTTGATGTTTAATGTATCAGGTAAGTCTTTTGCAAGAGCTTTAACTTTCAGTTTACGTTTTTCAAGCTGAAGTTTACCACCGGCCTTAACACCTTCTGCAAAACCTTCTAACTTCACTGGAATCTCAATTACAACTGGCTTATCTTCTTTTACCAAAAGGAAGTCAGCGTGTAACATTTGTTCTTTAACAGGGTGGAATTGCGTATCCTGAAGAATAGTAGGATAAACTGTTCCATCAACGTTTACATTAATGATGTAAACATTTGGTGTGTAAATTACTTTACGGAACTCAGCTTCAGGAGCTGTAAAGTGAACATTCTGCTCACCACCGTAAATCACACAAGGTACTTTACCTTCAGCACGTAATGCTTTGGTTGACTTTTTACCTAACTCAGTACGTACAGTACCTTTAATTTCAATTGTTTGCATAATTCTTTTTTTTAAGTGCTACTCAAAATTATAACCATGTGAGGCTAAATTTCCCATCACACGCTTGCTCTAAAGCGGCTGCAAAGATAATACTTTAGATCAAAAATTGATTGCTTATCGACTGATAATTATATACTTTTTCAATGGTGTCGGCAAAAAGCTGTGCTACCGACAACACTTTAATCTTATCACATTTCTGTTTTAACGGAATTGAATCGGTAACGTACAACTCAGCCAAACCTGAATTTTCGATACGCTCATAAGCCGGACCTGACAATACAGCATGTGTAGTAAATGCGCGTACACTTCTGGCTCCAGCTTCCAACATCATATCAGCAGCTTTAGTCAAAGTACCAGCGGTATCCACCATATCATCCACAATAATCACATTCTTATCAGTCACATCACCAATAATACGCATCTCATCCACAACATTCGCTTTGGAGCGCTGCTTATGGCAAATAACCATTGGTGTCTCCAAAAACTTGGCGTAGGTATTTGCACGTTTTGTACCACCCACATCTGGTGAAGCAATTACCAAATTCTCAAGGTTCATGTGCTTAATGTGCGGTACAAAAATCGATGATGCATACAGATGATCAACGGGGATATTAAAGAATCCCTGAATCTGATCGGCATGCAAGTCCATTGTAATTACACGATCGACTCCTGCTGCCTGTAGCATATCGGCAACTAACTTGGCACCAATAGCCACACGTGGCTGGTCTTTTCTATCCTGACGTGCAAAACCAAAGTAAGGCATTACGGCTACAATCTTATAAGCCGAAGCGCGCTTGGCTGCGTCAATCATCATTAATAACTCCATCAGGTTATCTGAAGGAGGAAAAGTAGACTGAACTAAGAACAGGTGAGAACCGCGAACGGTCTCTTCGTACATAGTTGTAAATTCACCATCGCTGAATCGCAAGCAGTTAACACTACCCAGTTCTCTGCCGGAACAAAGACTAATTTTTTCAGCAAGATACTTGGTACTAGTTCCCGCAAATATCTTAATAGGAGCTTTCGGTGGCATTTAAATTGATGTTTATCAGATTATTTCAATGTTGCTTTGTGGGTGCAAAGGTAAGCAATTCATATTTTCTTAACATGAACAAACATCATAAAAAAGTATAATTGTTGAGATTTTAGAACATCCTATTCATTAGCAATTACTTACCACTTACTATTCAAATCATCAATAAAAGTCAATAACTCTTCTGAGCCAAGTCCGTTCTTTGATGAGGTATAAAAAACCGGTGGTAATTCTTCCCAATATTCCAGTAACTTTTCTTCGTACTTTTTCATGTTAGTGCTGAATTGGGTCTTGTTAAGTTTATCTGTTTTTGTAAACACAAGCGCAATGGGTACGCCGTTTTCAATCATTGAATTCATAAATACCAGATCAATATCCTGCATAGGAATTCGCGAATCGATAAGCACAAACAGGCACATCAGATTCTTTCGGCTCGAGATATAATCGGTAATAAGCGCACCAAAGGTAGAACGTAGCGTTTTCGAAACTTTGGCATAACCAAATCCTGGCAAATCCACCAAGTACCATTTGCCATCAATGTCAAAATGATTAATCAGCTGGGTTTTACCAGGCGTAGAAGATGTTTTAGCCAACGATTTTCGGTCGCATAGCTTATTGATTAATGAAGACTTCCCCACATTGGAGCGGCCAATAAAAGCATATTCAGGCCTATCCTCTTTGGGACACTGGTTGGCCTTAGAACTACTTGTATAAAATTGAGCTGATTGAATTCGCATGGCGTCAATAATTTTCAACAAAGGTAGTGGCATTTTAACGAAAGAAAAACTCACATTTTGTGTAAAATATACAAATTATTCACAAAACTCATGAAAATAAAATTTGTTGTTATTTTTTTAACTTTTTGTTATTTTTAGTTGTTTTTCTTTCTGGCGCTATTTATTTGTTAATAATCAAAATTCAGCACGGTCTATTTCTATCAAATAGTGAGCATTAGTGCTGATAATTCTTATAATTTTGCATCATTAAGTTATTGTAGATATTATAGTATTACAAAATGAGAGTACTTAAGTTTGGAGGAACATCGGTTGGTTCGGCTCAACGAATGAAAGAAGTCGCAGACCTGATAGATGATAAACATCAAAAGATTGTGGTATTATCAGCAATGGCAGGCACAACCAATAGCCTGGTTGAAATTGCCAATTACTTATACCAGAAAAACCACGACGGAGCTAATGAAGTAATCAATACACTTGAAACTAAATACGAGCAGGTGGTTGATGAATTATTCATAAGTGAAGCATTTAAATCTAGAGGTCGTGATCTAATTAAATCTCATTTTGAGTTTATTAAATCATTTACCATCGACATGTTCACGGTATTTGAGGAAAAAGCCATTTTAGCGCAAGGCGAATTAATTTCAACTGCACTATTTCACTTTCATTTACAGGAAAAAGGCAAGCAATCAGCCCTGCTTCCGGCACTGGATTATATGCGCATTGATAAAAACAATGAACCGGATGGAGCATACATCAAGGAAAACATTAATAAAATACTGAAGGAACAGGAAGAACAAGCGGTTTACATTACGCAAGGTTATATCTGCCGCAATGCTTTTGGCGAAATTGATAACCTGCAACGTGGTGGCAGTGATTACTCAGCATCACTTATTGGCGTAGCAATTGAAGCTGAAGAAATACAAATATGGACCGACATTGATGGCATGCACAACAATGATCCACGCTATGTGGAGAATACCAAAAGTATTTCGGAACTATCATTTGACGAGGCAGCTGAGCTGGCCTATTTCGGGGCTAAAATACTTCACCCAACGAGCGTATTACCAGCAAAACTTGCAAACATACCAGTACGCTTGCTGAATACCATGGAGCCCAATGCAGAAGGTACACTGATTTCATCCAACCAGCGCAAAGAGCGCATGGCGGCTGTTGCAGCAAAGGATGGTATTACCGCTATCAAAATCAAGTCGGGACGCATGTTACTGGCCTATGGTTTTCTGCGAAAGGTATTTGAAATATTCGAAAGCTATAAAACACCAATCGATATGATTACCACATCGGAGGTAGGCGTATCGGTAACAATCGATGACAATAAGCACCTTGATGAAATTGTAAATGACCTGAAAAAATACGGTACGGTTGAAGTAGATAACGATCAGGTGATAGTGTGTGTGGTAGGTGACCTGGTGGCCGACAATAAAGGCTATGCCAATACTATTTTTGACGCTGTGAAAGACATTCCTATCAGAATGATATCTTACGGTGGCAGTAATTACAACCTGTCGTTATTAATTAGTGCCAAAGACAAAAAGAAGGCTTTAAATCTATTGAGTGATAAACTGTTTAACCAGGAAACCAATGAAATTTAATTTCCCTGTTGGAGCATTAGAACAGATTCAAACTCCATTCTACTATTACGACATGGAGATATTGAACTCCACTTTATCAACCATTCAGCAAGAAGCTGGCCAGTACGGATTTAAAGTACATTATGCCGTTAAAGCTAATGCCAACGATCGCATCTTAAAAACCATTTGTGATGCTGGTTTTGGTGCAGATTGCGTAAGTGGCAACGAAGTTAAGAAAGCCATAGAAACCGGCTTTAATGCCAGTGGCATAGTGTTTGCCGGCGTTGGAAAGGCTGACTGGGAAATCAACCTTGGACTGGACAATGACATTGCCTGCTTTAATGTTGAATCGATTCCTGAACTGGAAATTATTGATGAGCTGGCTGGCTTAAAAGGCAAAATAGCAAAAGTGGCATTGCGCATTAATCCAAATGTAAATGCCAACACCCATCATTACATTACCACCGGATTGGAAGAGAACAAATTTGGCATTAACCAATGGGATCTGGACAATGTGGTTTATGTGTTGAACAGCCTGAAGAACGTTGAACTTGAAGGCATCCATTTTCATATTGGATCACAGATAACGGATCTGCTCTCATTCAAAGACCTTTGCATTCGGGTAAATGAGCTGCAAAAATGGTTTATTAGCCGTCATATTTGCCCCAAGGTGGTTAATGTTGGCGGCGGACTTGGTATTGATTATGAACAGCCAGACAGTAAATCGATTCCAGACTTCAAGAGCTTTTTCAAATTATTTGATGAGTTTCTGGAACTACAACCAGACCAGGAGTTGCATTTTGAATTAGGCCGTTCAGTTGTAGCACAATGTGGGGCATTGCTAACAAAAGTGCTCTATGTAAAAAATGGTGTTAATACCAAATTTGCTATTGTTGACGCAGGCATGAGCGATTTAATTCGTCCGGCACTATATCAGGCCTATCATAAAATCGAAAACCTGAGTTCTGATAAAGAGGAAGAAAAATACGATGTAGTTGGGCCCATCTGCGAATCAAGCGATTGCTTTGGTAAAGCGGTTGACCTGCCACATACCAGCAGAGGCGACCTGATTGCTATCCGCTCAACCGGTGCCTATGGCGAAATAATGGCTAACCGATACAATTTGCGAGAACTACCCATTGCCTATTATTCAGATGAACTTTAGCCACACTTAAATAATTAGATAAGCCATAAGGTTAATGCATGAGCAAGACCTTATGGCTTATTTTTTCTTGTAGCAGCTTATTTAAAGATAGCAACTCCCTCGTTACCTGAAGCATCAGCCCAGCCCCTGAACATACCGGTTGAGTTCATTTCCAGGGTAATATTTCCATATTTATCTACGGCGATGATTCCACCATTGCCGGCCTTATTTGTCAGTTTACCATTAACTACAGTTTTGGCAGCTTCATCTAAAGCTAATCCTTTGTATTCAATTAGAGCAGAAATATCGTGAGCCACCGTGTAACGGATAAAGAACTCTCCATGACCTGTGGCTGAAACAGCACAGGTATTGTTGTTGGCATAAGTTCCGGCTCCAATAACTGGCACATCCCCCACTCGTCCATATCGTTTATTGTTCATGCCGCCAGTTGAAGTGGCTGCTGCAAGATCGCCATTTCTGTCGAGTACAACGCAGCCAACGGTTCCGTTTTTACCTGCCTTTTGAAGCGAACGTTGCAGTAGCTGCCATCGTTTTTCGGTGTAAAAATAACTGCTATCCACCATCTCTACACCGTGTTCTGACGCAAAAAGGGAAGCGCCTTTACCAATCAACAGCACATGTGGCGATTGCTCCATCACCAATCGTGCAGCACTAATTGGGTTACGCACATCACCCACACCCGCCACAGCTCCGGCATTTAAGTCTCGCCCATCCATAATCGCCGCATCCAGCTCGTTACGCCCATCATTGGTAAAAACAGCTCCTTTACCAGCATTAAAAAGCGGATTATCCTCAAGGTTTTTCACGACCATCTCCACCACATCAATAGCAGAATGCCCATCCTCCAGCGCTTTCTTACCAATATCTAATGCTGCACGCAAGCCATCTTCATAAAGCTGAATATCTTCTGCGCTAAATTTCGTGCTATCCATGTTACCAGCACCACCATGCAAGGCAATAGCCCATTCTTTGGTTGGTCTATCTGGCTTTTGACAAGCCACTACAATAAGTAGAAAAGAAATGGCAATAAAGTATCTCATGATTGTTATATTTCTCAGTACTAAAAATAATATAAAATTAACAAGCCCCGCATCAGCCGATTTAATGCCAAATAAAAGACAGTTCAATAGACAATATTCCCAATTCGGGATAATTCCACTTTTTTGCCTGATATTTGAATTATATTTGTGTTATACCAAGCAATATTAGGCATGACACTTATCCAATTCCTCAATCTGATTCTTATTAATCTTGTTGTACTAATGGCTCTTAGCTACTTCTGGAGCTTTTATACACACAAACTATTTAAGCCATTCGCCTGGCTCGATGCTCAAAAGCACAAGCAGCTAAAAAAGCCAATTGCCAGCCAGGAAAGAAATTTCAAAGATAAAATACGCTATTATTCGCTATGGCTTCAACTCAAACGCATTAGTGATAGAAACATTAAAGGGGCAGTTGCCGAACTGGGCGTATACAAGGGCGAAACAGCGCGTTTGATTCACCATATGTTGCCAGACCGGAAATTTTATCTGTTCGATAGTTTTAGCGGACTGCCCAAGCAAGTCATTAAAGAAGATTGCGATGGAACAGTGCGTCCTCAAACAGTTAAATTTGACAACACCACACCCGATGAAGTTCTGAAATATATCGATGGCGATGCATCAAACCTAATCATCAAAGAAGGCTTGTTTCCTGACACTACGGAGGGGATAACAGAAACTAACTATGCCTTTGTTCATATTGATGCCGATCTGTACCAGTCCACCATTGATGCACTCCAATATTTTTACCCAAAACTTAGCGATGGGGGCACCATCATTATCCACGACTACAATCACAATTGGGAAGGCGTAAAAAAAGCAGTTGATGAATTTGAACAAACCATTCCTGAGATCTTTATACAATTACCAGATATGTATGGTTCAGTTGTAATGATTAAAAACAAACGATAGGTAGCATGCACAGGTATATACTTTGTTTAGTTATCAGCTTCGTGTGTACAATTAATCAGCTATTGCATGCACAAACGCCGGAGCAAAGGCCGAAAATAGGCTTGGTACTCAGTGGTGGTGGCGCCAAGGGGCTGGCACATATTGGTGTCATAAAAGTGTTGGAAGAAGCCGGCATCAAACCTGATTATATAACAGGCACCAGCATGGGAAGTATTATTGGAGGCTTGTATGCTTCCGGATACTCAGCTGCTGAATTAGATTCAATTGTTAATAATATTGATTGGGCGGTTGTTCTGAGTGATCAAATACCTCTGAGTGATGTCGTACCTGAAGAGAAAGCTGACTACAACCGTTTTCAGTTAAGTTTTGACATCACTAAAAAAGGGCTTAGCCTGCCGGCAGGCATGGTGCGAGGTCATCGCATATCCGAAATGCTTTCTGAACTAACCTGGCATGTATCAAATTGTCACTCATTTGATGCGCTCCCTATTCCGTTTCGCTGTGTTGCGGTTGACCTGGTTGAAGGTAAGCCATATGTTTTTAAAGAAGGAGACCTGTCAGAAGCAATGAGAGCCAGCATGGCCATTCCTTCGGTTTTCACCCCTGTTGAAAAGGACAGCATGTACCTGGTTGATGGTGGTGTATTAGATAATTTCCCGGTTTTACTTTGCCGCGAGATGGGAGCCGACATAATCATTGGTGTGAATGTTGGCACAAGTGATAAGCCTAAAATCGATGAACTCAAGAGCATAACCGAAATTCTGATGACATCAGCTATGATAGGTAGCAATATTGTGCTTCAGGAGTCCATTGATGCCACTGATTATATTATCACACCCGAATTACACCCTTATACATCGGCCAGCTTTTTTGACGGCACCGCTATTATTGAAAGAGGCGAACAAGCGGCCCGTGAGCAAATTGCACAACTGCAGCAATTAGGAGATTCAATAAACAGATATCCTATAACTTTACAATCCCCCCAAAATTATACACCCGAACAAATAATTGTTTCCGATATCAAGATTATCAACCGGAAACATGTATCACAAAACTTTTTCTTCACAAAACTAGGCATCCACGAAGGTGATACAGTAAGTGTAGAGGATATAAACACAGGTGTTAGACGACTGATAGGCACGCGCTTTTACAACCAAATCACCTACAATATAGAAAGTAACAACGGAGCATATACCCTGATATTCAAAACAGAAGAAACTAATCTGGCGCAGGCGAAGTTTTCGATTCATTACGATAATGAGTTAAAAGCAGGTATTATTTCTAACCTTACAATCAGAAACCTGTTGTTTAAAAACAGTCGCCTGTCCCTAACCACCGACATCTCGGAAAAGCCAAGGGCACATGGCGAAATGATTGCCTACCTGGGAGAACAGCAATTTACCGGGTTTATTGGCGATGGATATTTTGAACGCACTTATCTGCCAATCTACCAGCAAAATTTAAAAACAGCCGGTACCCTAAATTTCTATAAAGCTCAAGCCGGAGCAGGTATTTTCCTGTCATACAAAACAAATACCATCGTAACAGCCAAGCTTGACTGGCAGGAAATAAAGGTCAGTCAGGAAACCGGACTTTCAGATATCTTCGATCAAGGAGTGAAACGTTTTGGTAATGGTTTTATCTACGGCTCATTCATCATTGATCGTAACACCCTCAATAAACGTTTCTTTGCAACTAACGGACATCATTTGCACTTTGCCGGTAAAGCCAACTTTAAAACCTACGAATATTATGATGGGGAAGCCAGTAGCAAAGCCATCATCGAGCCATTCATAAAGGTACCTCAAGAACACTACCTGGCAGGTTCACTTCGCTATACAAAAGCCATCACAACCTCAAAAAATTCTACCATAGAAACCGGGCTATCAATAGCCGCTTTTTCGGCAAATGCGCCGTTTTTCGACATGCATAATATTGGCGGTACAGCCTATAACATCAGTACAGGAGATGCGGCTTTTGTTGGATTAAACTACCGTGAGAAGATTGCAGAAAACTATGGACTAGCCAGCATAAAACTGAACTTTAACATCACTAAGGTGCTTTATGCCCATGCTGTTGTAAATGGTATTTATGCGCCTAATTTTGGCAATAATATATTTGCCGATCAATCCTTCTTCCTTGGTCCTAAAGAGCATATTATTGGCTTTGGTGGTGGTATCGCCATTAATAGCCTCATCGGCCCAATAACTTTGGGCATTGGCACCAATCTTGACGATTGGAAAGCCAGAGCCTACATTAGTGTAGGATATCCATTTATGTAACCATTATGGCCTACGACGAATATTTGGCTGATAGAGTAAGGCAATCGCTAAAAAGCAAAGCTGCTAAGTTCATTGAGAAGAAAATGATGGGCGGATTATGCTTTATGGTAGATGATAAAATGTGCGTTGGCATCATTAAAACCGACCTAATGGCGCGTATTTCGCCCGACCATTACGAGCAATATCTATCTGAGAAAGGCTGCAAACAAATGGATTTCACCGGCCGACCCATGAAAGGATTTATCATGATTGAACCTACAGGCATTGATATGGATGATGATTTAGATAAATGGGTACAACGATGTCTCGATTTTAACCCTATGGCCAAATCAAGTAAGAAAAAGTAAACCTTTTGGGCCTTCATTTGTCAATAAAGGAAACTTTTTTAACCATGAACTTACAGATTAAAAACCACACCTTTATTATATGCGGCGCCACAAGCGGCTTTGGACAGGCAACCGCCATCGCTCTCATGAATGATGGAGCTAAAGTAATTGGCATTGCCCGTAAGCAAGGTGGTCTTGATCAAATGAAAGCCATATATAAAAATAAATTCATAGCCGTTAAAGGCGATATCACCTCATCAGATACAATCAACCACGTTGCCAGTCTCGCCAATGAACACGACATAGACGGCATCTTAATTAATGCTGGCGGACCTCCGGCTAAACTCTTTGAAGAAACACGCTTATCAGACTGGGACGATGCTTACCGTAATATTCTCAGATGGAAAGTGGAGCTAACCCAAAAACTGCTTCCCCATTTCAGAACTAAACACTATGGAAGAGTGGTTTACATCGAAAGCTCGTCAGTTAAGCAACCATACGAAAACCTGGTATTAAGCACTTCACTTAGGCTATCGGTTGTGGGGATGATGAAAACAGTATCTCAGGAAGTCAGCGGACAAAACATTAACTTCAATATGGTGGCACCTGGCTCCCACGACACCCCGGCTATTAACCGACTGATTGAAAAGAAGAGTCAGATGACTGGTCAGGAATTTGAAAAGACTAAACTGGCTTTTATAGATGCCATACCGGCCAAACAGCTAGGTAATCCGGCCCACTTAGGTACATTAGCAGCCTGGCTTTTATCGCCATTGGCAGAATTTGTAACCGGACAGGTTTATACGCTGGAAGGCGGTGCTGTTAAATCAACTTTATAAGACACTTAAGCTGATGAACCCACAGTTTTTTAGTGATTCTATTCAAAAAGATAACAACTGTACCAATATCCAATCAGAGCAATGGGCTAAATAAGCGCGCGAACGATTCTTTGGCCTTTTGCCAGCGTGGTCGCTTGCGCCACTCTTCAGCATCTATTAATACTGACTGGTGCAAATCGTTGCAAAAGTATCTTCTGACCTCCTGAGCTTTATCACGATCGTATATAAATGCGTTGACTTCAAAATTCTGTTCAAAACTTCTGAAATCCATATTGGTGGTACCGATCGTACACACTTCATCATCCACTACCATCATCTTACTATGTAGAAAGCCTGGCTGATAGAAATAGAACTTAACGCCAGCGGCCAACATCTCTTTAATATAAGACTTGGTGCACAGAGCCGTAAAATATGCATCACTTTTCTCTGGTATAATAATACGCACATCGACGCCACTCATGGCCGATGCCTTTAGTGCCATTAGCACACTTTCGCCAGGCATGAAATAAGGGGTGGTAATGTATACATATTTTTGTGCCGTAGCTATGGCCTGATAGTATCCCATCATGATGCCAGGCCAGTCAGAATCTGGTCCGCTGGTAACTATTTGAACCAACTTATCACCAGCAGGTTTTTTATGCGGAAAGTACTTTGGATCGGCAATATCCTGCTGGCTGACAAAATACCAATCAACAAAAAACACCGACTGAAGGGCATTGACAGCATCTCCGGTGATACGTAAATGCATATCGCGCCAGGTACCATAGGCAGGATTACCCTTAATGTAACGATCGGCTACATTAAGGCCTCCCAGAAACCCTGTTTCACCATCGACAACCACAATCTTCCGGTGGTTACGGTAATTAACCTTCGAAGTAAGCGATGGAAAGCGAACCGTTAAAAAGCTATATACTTCAATGCCGTAGGTTTTCATCTGGCTAAAAAAGGAACGCTTAAGCTCCCAGCTGCCTACATCATCTACTATCATACGCACCTCAACGCCTTCAATAGCCTTCTCTTTTAATATATCGAGAATCTGATTACCTATTTCATCCTCATCAAATATATAGTACTGGAGGTGAATACTATGCTGAGCCTGCCTGAGTGCGGTTAAGATGGCGTTAAAAGTCTCTTCTCCGTTATTAAGCACATCCACTTGATTGCCAATCGTTAGTATCGACGATGAATTGTTAAGGAATAGCTGAATAAGCTTTTTGTGGGTCTCAAGACTTGGCAAATCATCCATAACACCATCTGCCAGCTTATGACTTTGTGCATGTGCAATTTTACTGACCAGATCGTGATTCTTCAATCCTTTTCGCCTGATTATCTTTTCCTTCCTGAGGTTTTGGCCGAAAAAGATGTAAAATACCACGCCTAGCACTGGCACAAATAATAATACCAACATCCATGGTATAGCCTTCAAGGGGCTTCGGTTCTCGAGCATTACCAAAAACACAATCATAAGCATAGCCAGCACGTAGGCGGCCTTAACAATGTTTATGACAAGTGGAGGAATGCTCTCAATAAAATCCATTTGCTTTGGTCAGATTATGTGAATGATGAATTTACAAATTATTACGATACACAAATAGCTGACTACCACCAAAAGTTTGCCTTTGCTGAAGATTAGCTACAAAAGCAGGGGCTTTTATGCCTTTTTTAAAAAACACATCGCCAACATACCTGTGCGCTTCATCCCACAGGTTAGCATCAATAAAACGCTGCAGAGTCGCGCTTCCACCTTCAACAATCAACGATTGGATGTTACGCTGCCATAAATCTTCAAGAACCTGTAATGTCAAATCTTTGGCAGTGTCCAGCTTAACGTATTCAATCAATTCTATACGTTCATCCTTTTTTAGATTAAAGATAACCGTTTGATGCCTGTTATCAAGCAATTGATACTGACCATCAAGTGTACACTCTTTATCAATCACACAGCGCAATGGCTGCTTACCCACCCAATCACGAACAGTAAGAGATGGATTATCTTTCAAGGCAGTTTGCGTGCCAACTAATATCGCTTGTTCATTAGCTCTCTGCTCATGAACTGCTCTTCGCGCCCACTCGTTTGTAATCCATGTTGGCGTACCATAATCAGCATTTGTTCGTTCAATATCCACAAATCCATCCTGCGTTTCGGCCCATTTCAATATAATATATGGCCGTTGCTTATTATGAAATGTGAAGAATCGACGGTTCAATTCTAAACTCTCAGCCTCCAAAACACAGGTTTTAACATCTACACCGGCCTGCTTCATCATTTCAATGCCTTTCCCTGCAACCTCAGAGTATGAATCAATACACCCTATAACCACATTAGGAATTGCCTTATCGATTATTAGTTTCGAACAAGGTGGTGTTTTTCCGTAATGAGCGCATGGCTCAAGGTTAACATACAGAGTCGATTGACACAGAAGTGATTGATCCTTTACTGAATTGACTGCATTCACTTCGGCATGCGGTTCGCCAGCTTTTCGGTGATATCCTTCTCCAATAATTTTTCCTTCGTGTACAATCACGCTTCCTACCATTGGATTAGGATATGTATTTCCTTCAGCCATTTGAGCTAACTGCAGACAACGTTGCATGTATTTCTCCTCTTGCGACAAATGATTCATTTGAGTTTAGTAATTTTGCCGTTCAAGATACAAAAAATGAGTGGTACTACGATTCTGCAATACACAGCCAATCTCCTTTCCGAACTTAAGGACATCTATCCTGGCTATGAAATCAAACAGTTTGGAAGGCTCCTGCTTCAACATGTTTTAGAAGTTGATAATACACAATTACTGTTGATGAATAACGATTTGCTAAACGAGGAAGATAAGAACACACTGGACACCTATACAAAACAACTCAAAAACCATGTACCACTCCAATACATCATTGGCTCAACAGAGTTTTACGGTCTCTCATTTGATGTCAATCCTTCAGTACTAATTCCACGCCCTGAAACAGAGGAACTGGTTGACTGGATACTCAAGGACAATCATCAACCGAAAAGTTTATTAGACATAGGTACAGGTAGTGGGTGCATTGCCCTATCGCTGAAAGCGCATTGGCCAGATACCCGGGTTACTGCCTGGGATATATCAGATAAAGCCCTGGAGACAGCTGCCACCAATGCCCGGCGCCTGAAGCAAGAGGTAATATTTGAGAAGGTGGATGTATTAAACTGCACAAGCAGTGACAGGCAGTTTGATTGCATCGTTAGTAACCCACCCTACGTTCGTGAATTGGAAAAAACCATGATGGAAGCCAATGTTTTAAATTATGAGCCTTCTTCCGCACTTTTCGTTTCCGACAGCGATCCATTGATTTTTTACAGAACCATAGCCCGGTTGGCCACTCAAATATTGAGTCCACGCGGTTACCTGTATTTTGAAATTAATGAATACCTGGCTAAAGAAATGACTGAACTTTTAAGAGATACAGGTTACTCAAACATTGAATGCCGAAAAGATATTAATGGAAAAGATAGAATGATGAAGGCTCAACTGACTTAAGTTTCAATTAAGGAAAGTTCCTCATCCACCATTATTCTTAATTCATTAAAGAAAGTCAAAAACTCTTCATTAAACGCTTCATAGTGCAACTCCATCTGTTGCAGCCCCCAATGAGCTTCATCGGGAAGTGATGAATAGTTGGCCATAATCTCAAGACTCTTCTTGATACCTTCTTTTGTGGCATATGTTTCCAGTCGCCTGCTTTTAACCATAAATGGCAAAAACCTTTTTACACTGGCTGGCAAACTAAAATAATGCCTCAGTAATACCTTATGACTCTGACTCACAAACTTATTGAGAGAAGTATCATTGTATTTATCCCAATTAACACCCAAAAAGTGATCATAGAAAACATCAGTTACAATACCTGCATAACGCCCATAGCGTTCCTTTAACCGTTGAGTACTTTGCTTAACAACCAGATGCGTATCGGTAAAATGGTCAATCTTGCGATGTAGCAGAATTCCTTGCTTAATTAAAGGAGCATATTTCTCATAGTCGCGCCCCTTTACATGATCGCCTATAAAATTACCAACCTGAACAGGTGGTATATTACCCGAAAGATATAGATGAGCCAGAAAATTCATGCGGCAAACTTATAAAAATACATTAACAGGATGACTATTTCAAGATTAACATTCTGTTTCTTAACATGTTTATCCCACTAGCCATTTATATTTCCTTCAGGTACATTTATAGTATCTCACTTTTTGAGAACCGAACACCATTAATTTTCACTAACCAAATCAACAAGATTATGCAAAAAGCCATTATTATCGGCGCTGCCGGAAGAGATTTTCACAACTTCAACACCTTTTTCAGGAAAAACCATGACTATAAAGTGGTTGCTTTTACAGCTGCACAAATACCGGATATTGACGGACGTAAATATCCAGCTGCATTAGCTGGCGAGTTGTACCCCGAAGGCATTCCCATATTTGCAGAAGAAGACCTTGAAAAGCTTATCATCGAGAAAGAAGCCGATGTGTGTGTATTCTCATACAGCGACGTACCCTATAGCAGGGTTATGAATTTATCAGCCAGGGTAAATGCAGCCGGCGCATCGTTTATGCTACTTGGCCCTAATGACACCCAGATAAAAAGCAACAAACCTGTTATTGCAGTTTGTGCAACACGCACCGGTTGCGGCAAAAGCCAGACTTCTCGTAAAGTGATTGAGCAACTAATGGACCAAGGGCTAAAAGTGGTGGCTATTCGTCACCCGATGCCTTATGGCGACCTTGTTAAACAAAAAGTTCAGCGTTTTGCCACTATTGACGATCTGGCTTTTCACAAATGCACCATTGAAGAAATGGAAGAGTATGAACCACATGTTGTGAGAGGTAATGTAATTTATGCAGGAGTGGACTACCAGGCAATAATTGATGCAGCAGAAAACGATCCTGATGGGTGTGATGTGATACTTTGGGATGGTGGCAATAATGATTTCTCATTCTACAAACCAGACCTGCTGATTACGGTAGCTGATCCACATCGAGTTAATCATGAGCTCAGCTATTACCCGGGAGAAGTAAACCTGCGTATGGCAGATATTGTGGTTATCAACAAAATGGACAGTGCCGCACCTGAAGACATTAATCAGCTAAGAGCCAATATCGATATGGTTAATCCGAATGCCACAGTGATTGATGGAGCATCACCCATTCGGGTAGATAATATTAACGTCATCAAAGGCAAAAGAGTATTGGTAATTGAAGATGGCCCAACACTGACACATGGTGAGATGAAGATTGGTGCAGGCATTGTGGCCGCCAAAAAATTTGGTGCTGCCGAGATAGTTGACCCACGTGATTATGCCGTAGGTAAACTAGCCGAAACCTATCAGATATATCCAAATATTGGCACTTTACTGCCCGCTATGGGATATGGCAATGAGCAAGTTAAAGATTTACAAGCGACCATTGATAATGTACAATGCGATGCTGTAATTATTGGTACGCCAATTGATTTAAACCGTATTGTTAAAATTAATAAGCCTAACACCAGAGTTTACTATGACCTACAGGAGATAGGTCAGCCAACATTACGCGAAACTCTTAAAGAGTTCGTCATCAGTCAAAACCTTCAATTAAGTAAGGTTTAGCATCTGGTTTTATCTAGGGTGGCAGTGCAGTTCTGTGCTGCCACTCTACTTTACTATCACCTCTCTGAAACCTATGGCCTTCATTTTATCTGCCAATGCCTTGGTTCCATTATGCAGCACAACCTCATAAGCATGAAACTCTCTGCGAACCGGATAAGCTCCGCGTAAATACTCAAATTGACTTACATCACCCCGTAAATCAGTATCATCACGTTTTATTGGATATGTATGCAGGATAGCTGTAGCAATAATATGGTCTTCATCCAGACCTTTACAATCAATTGAGATTTCAGGCTCTTCGGGTTGAGGTATATTTTGGGCCTCCCATTCATCAATCCCCAGCTTAAAGAAACGACTAACCGCCCTGACACTCATTTCTGTACCCTTAGCCTTTCCATCCTGTGAATAACCGGCAATATGTGGTGTCGCTATCCAAACTTTATCCAACAAATCACTATCAATTTCAGGCTCATTTTCCCAAACATCCAACACCGCCTGTCCAATTTGTTTGCTTTCTATCGCTTCCTTTAAAGCAGTTCCATTAATCACCTCACCCCGCGATGAGTTAATGACCACAGCTCCTGGTTTCATTCTTGAAAGTAAGCCGCGATCACACAAATGATATGTCTGATCATCACCTTCCTTTGTCAATGGCGTATGAAAAGTAATAATGTCTGCCTTGTCAATTATGTCATCTAATTGATAAAAGCGTTGACCACCCTCATGTCTAGCACGGGGAGGATCAACTTCATACACAGTCATACCCAAAGCTTGAGCCAAGGCACTCACCTTACTGCCAACATTGCCAACACCAACTACAGCGATTGCTTTGTTCGCCAGCTGCCAACCTTGCTCCTCCACCAGCAATGCCAGAATGGCGGCAACATATTGCTTAACCGATTCGGAGTTGCAACCTGGTGCATTGGTCCAGCTAATCTGATGCGTTTCACACCAATCAGTATCAATATGATCAAAACCAATCGTGGCTGAAGTAATAAGCTTAACACTAGTGCATTGTAATGTTGCTTCATTACATTTGGTTCGTGTGCGCGTAACCAAGGCGTCGGCCTCTTTCAGCTTCTCGTTATCAATCTCTCCTCCCGGAAAATATGTTACATCAGCAAATGGTTCCAAGGCTCCTTCCAGGAAAGGTATTTTATTATCAGCAACAATTTTTAGCATAGCTACATCCTATTATTTCAAACACAAAAGTAACAATTACCTGCCATTCTTCACCTACCGTTTAGCATAGCACATAGCAGTTAAATTCCTCATAAGAAGTGGCAGATCAGCCAAAAGCAACAAAAGTCATATCTATTTAAATTTATAGGGTTCAGAAAAAAGTGTATTTTTGCGCCATGTTTGAAGACGGTTCTGCTGCTGTGCGGTTTTTATAAACATCAACAGCAATAGCAACCTGTTGCTAGGCCTGGCTTAACAGGCCTAACAACTAGTTCCATACAGCAACAATGACTGTATGAAATCTAAAAAATTTTAAAAACGTAATGGACAAGAACATTTCAAAGTTGGCAGCCGACAACATTCGGATTTTATCAGCCGCAATGGTTGAAAAAGCAAAATCAGGTCACCCCGGTGGTGCAATGGGGGGAGCAGATTTTATGCATGTATTGTTTTCGGAGTATTTGAACTATGACCCGGCGGATCGCACCTGGTTTAACCGCGACCGTTTTTTCCTTGACCCAGGACATATGTCACCAATGTTATATGCCGGATTAGCATTAACAGGTACTTATAGCATGGAAGAACTTGCTAACTTCCGCCAGTGGGGAAGCCCAACACCTGGTCACCCTGAAGTGGATTTTGCAAGAGGAGTTGAAAATACATCAGGCCCACTTGGACAAGGTCATGTAATGGCAGTTGGTGCTGCTATTGCAGAGCGCTTTTTAGCCGCACGTTTTGGTGAATGGATGAGCCACAATATTTACACATTCATTTCAGATGGGGGTATCCAGGAAGAAATTTCGCAGGGTGCTGGCCGTATTGCCGGACACCTTGGCCTTGGCAATCTGGTAATGTTCTATGATTCAAACGACATTCAACTATCAACAGTTACTGATGATGTAACCATTGAAGATACTGCTAAGAAATACGAAGCCTGGGGATGGGCTACCATGACTATTGATGGTAACGACCATGACCAGATTCGAAAGGCTTTAGATGCAGCAAGTGCTGAAACAGAAAAACCATTCCTGATTATTGGTAAAACCATTATGGGTAAAGGTGCTGTTACTGCAAGCGGCGACTCATTCGAAAAGCAGGTTTCAACACACGGACAGCCATTGAGTGCAGCTGGTGCTTCATTTGCCGACACACTTAAGAACCTGGGTGCTGAGGTTGAAAATCCATTCCAGGTATTTGCCGAGGTTGAAGCGCTTTATAATGAAGCCAACAACAAAAAAGCAGCATATGTTGCTGATAAAAAGGCTGAACAAGCTGAATGGGCAAAAGCTAATCCTGAATTGGCAGCCAAGCTGGCTCAATTCATCTCTGGTGAAACCAATATCGATTATGCGGCCATTGAGCAAAAGGCAGGAGCAGCTACACGCGGTGCTTCATCAACTGTTCTTGGCGTATTCGCTGAGCAAGTTGAAAACATGATTGTGATGTCGGCCGATTTGGCTAACTCAGATAAAACTGATGGTTTCTTAAAGAAAACCACAGTATTCAAGAAAGGTGATTTCTCAGGAGCCTTCCTGCAAATTGGTGTGGCTGAGCTAACTATGGGTGCCATTGCCAATGGTATAGCCTTGCACGGTGGTGTAATTCCAGTATGTGGTACTTTCTTTGTATTCTCTGATTACATGAAACCAACTGCCCGTATGGCTGCCTTAATGCAATTGCCGGTTAAGTATGTTTGGACTCATGATGCATTCCGTGTTGGCGAAGACGGACCTACTCACCAGCCTATTGAGCAGGAAGCACAGATTCGCCTGTTAGAAAAACTGAAGAATCACCATGGTGACAACGGCATGCTGGTTGTTCGTCCGGCTGATGTCAATGAAACAACTGTAGCCTGGAAGATGGCAATGGAGAATACTAAAACACCAACTGCATTGATTCTTTCACGTCAGAATATTCCTAATTTACCTGATAGTAGCTACAATAATGCACTACAGGCCGAAAAAGGAGCCTACATTGTTGAAAAGGATGCTGATATGCCTGACGTTGTGCTACTGGCATCTGGTTCAGAAGTTGGAACCTTGGTTGAAGGTGCTAAGTTACTGCGTGAACAGAAAGGCTTGAAAGTAAATGTTGTTTCTGTTATATCAGAAGGTTTATTCCGCAACCAAGATAAAGCTTACCAGGCTGAAGTATTGCCAGCAGATGTGCCACGATTTGGTATGACAGCAGGACTACCTGTTACTTTGGAAGGTTTGGTTGGTCTTAACGGCACAGTTTGGGGACTGGATCACTTTGGTTACTCGGCTCCTTACACTGTATTGGACGAGAAATTTGGCTTCACTGGCGAAAACGTACTTAAACAAGTTACTGAGATGCTAGGCTAAGCAAATACAAAATAATTCTAAAAAAGGGCGATGGTTACGTTTAACTCATCGCCCTTTTTTTCAGGTTAACATTCAATCATTCTCGTTATGTTGTAAAAAGCAGGGTAGCCCTTAACATTAATTTGTCAAAAGCCTCATTAACCTGATTAACCAATTTATTAGAAAGCAATGGAAATGGCATGATGTGGGAATAAGCATAATTAAAATCCCATTCCTCTACCTGCATTCCGCTTAATGTATGTTTTACTTTATCAGCAACAGCCACAGTATCATTCTTCAAAACAACAGCAGCCATCCGATCTTTTAATGCCGTAATATAGCTGTTACTCCTTTTTCTTAGGTTCTTCATCGAAATCATATCGACAAACGCCTGCCCTAAGGCTGTATTACTAATAATACGTTTAACCGCTGTATTATTAAACTGCTGGTCACTCTTATAATAATCCTGCAGGCGATTAAATGCCTTACTATCCATTATGAACCGCGATACCCCCTGCCAATCCTCAAAAACACTGCCTCCACAAAATACAAACAGTCGGCTGTTGGCTAACACATCATCTCCATGTGCCAAAAACATAATTTGAGACAGGAAAGAACCGATTGAATAGGCAAAAAAATCAATCTGCGCATCTTTTTTAATCAGTGCATGCTCCCCTTCACGTATGGAAGCAATTAAATCAAGTAAATCATTGGCAGCCTGATATCCGGAAAGGAAGAAACGTTCGGGATGCTTTGTCAATCGATCACTTAAAGCCACGTTAGCTACACTCAAACCATCAATACCTGGAATGGTCGTCTTTCGCTCCTTAACAAAAGCATTCATCTTACGAGGGTCACACCATTCCTTTGGTGAACGGTTCATATGATACGCTATAGGAAATAAGATGACAGTCTTTCTGGTATAATTTGCCAATTGATAACCCCACGGCAAATACTTATCCCATGAGCGCTCATTAAGACCATGCAATAAAATAATGCACCCTTCAGATGCGATGCCTTTATCAGGATGAAAAACGGGATATGTAAAATCCTTATTCAAGTTAGTCTCTGAACACTCAATATCGAATGGAGAAGTTGCCTGGGTGAGGTATGGAATAGATTGCCTCGAATGAAACTCATGCGTATAAAAACCAAAAGCACTCTCACCGGGAGTGTGTGTGGCATCTCCCGATGAAAATTGTGCTTTCAGAGTTTGATATAGAAAAAAATAATTCATGGAGTTTCATAATTATACGCTAATCAGATGCACATTGTCATCTTCGAATGCAAACCAAATCAAGAATCGCTAGCTTTGCAATTTTATGTGATTTACACAGGTTTACTGGGCTTAAAAACCATATTTAGGGGTGAAATTTCAAATATTGGGATTAAATTCGGGGTCAATTTTTTGATGAAGCACCAAAAACCAATCATCTTTGCCATCATAATTAAAGATTTTAGTGCATCTTTATACACCATGGATTTAAGCAAAAAAATACCATCCTATCTGGTCAAGAAAAAGAATATTGTCAGTCTTATTCTTTTTACGGCTGCGTTTGCATTGGTATTTATTAATATCTATGCACCATTTGGTGTTACCACCTGGTTTAATATATCAAAGCTGGAACTTCTTTTATATTCCAGCCTGGTGATACTAACTGGCGTACTGGTGGTTGTCATCAGCCGTATCATCATGTACCAGCTGGCCAAAAGGGGGAAATATATTTCAATTGGTCGTTACCTTATCTGGATTGCTATTGAGATAAGTAGCATGTCATTGTTTTATACACTATACGAGATGCTGATTTTGCATGATCCCAGATCATTTGATGAGGCTATTAAAGTTTCCATCCAAAATACGGCACTGGTGTTACTCATTCCATATACAGTTACCTGGCTATACTTTGCCTGGATAGACAATAAAGAAAAACTGGAGGCTATTGCAGAAGGCAATAATCAAAATACGGAGAAAATTGGGATGGTACCGTTCAGAGATGAAAAAGGAACCATGCGATTAACTATTAAACTGGAAGACTTACTCTACCTGCAAGGTGCCGACAATTATGTTACTATCTATTATTCAAATCACAATAAACAGGAAAAGTTTCTTCTGCGTAATACACTCAAACGGCTGGAAGACACTCTTAAGCCATTTGAAGTCATACGTGTCCATCGCTCTTATATGGTCAATTTTCAGAAAGTTAAGCTGATTGAACGAACCAAAGAAGGTCTGCGTATTAAACTAAACACGCAACCTTTAGTTGAAGTACCTGTTTCTAAAACATATACCGGAGCTGTGTTTGAATTGTTTGGCCAAAGTCATTAAAGACTCCAGAGTCTGATATTTATTGCAACATTGTTGCAATATTAACTGTATTCTAGTATTTTTGCGATAGCAAATACTATGGTATACAACCGCATTACAAACAGATATAAATGACAAAAGCGATATTAGTCAGCTTACTGGCGATTGTTATTCTTACAGGCTGCCAAACTGCCAAAGAGACCAATGAAAAGCCAATTGTGTCGGTAAGCATTGCTCCACAGAAGTATTTCATTGATCACCTTCTAAAAGATTCTATTGAAGTTAACATCATGATTCCACAAGGCGCTGACCATGCTAGTTATGCACCATCTGTAGCTCAAATCAAAAAGCTATCAGGTTCTGTGGCATATATAAAAATGGGCCATCTGGGATTTGAATCAAGTTGGGCAGATAAGCTAAAAGCGGCCAACCAAACCATGCAATGGTACGATCTGTCTAAAGGCATTGAAATGATTCAGGGAGAGCATCATCATCATAACCATGAGCCGGGCCATGTTTGCTCAGCAGGTGTTGATCCGCATACATGGACATCACCCAAACAAGTGAGGCGCATCATGAAAAATCTAAAAAGCTACCTGACTGAACTTTTTCCACAATACAAAGAGCTGATTGCCTTAAATCATGAGCAATTCCTGAATCAATTGGATGAGATGGATGAACGTTTGAACAATCTGCAAGCAAAGAATGACAGTCTGGCATTTATGATATTTCATCCTGCCTATACTTACCTGGCCAGAGACTATGGATTTGAACAATTAACGATTGAATTTGAAGGTAAAACACCTTCTCCTTCTCGTTTAAAAGCAACCATTGAATTAGCTCATCAAAAGCATATCCGAACCATCTATATCCAACAGGAGTTTGACCAAACAAATGCCCAGGTTATTGCAGATGAAATTGGTGCCGAAACTACACAAGTTAACCCACTTTCCTATGAATGGCTAAAGGAGATGGATCGATTTATCAGTCATCTGGAACAACAATAAGATGGAACCACTTATTCAGCTTGATAACATTCGGGCAGCTTATGACAAAAACGTTGTTTTGAACCAGGTAAACTTAACAGTTCATTCCAACGATTTTATAGGCATAATAGGACCAAATGGTGGTGGCAAAACAACGCTTCTTAAAGTTATACTGAACCTGATTCAGCCACTATCGGGTCGGATAATCAAATCTGATAAGGTCAATATTGGCTACCTTCCACAAGTTAACACTATCGATAAGCAATTTCCGGTCACCATCAAAGATGTAGTTTTATCCGGCCGGTTTGCTACAGACAAATGGTGGAAGAGAGCAAATAAAGAACAGCTTATTAGAGTTGATGAACTGCTTGAATTTATAGGCCTGGATAGATCACACAATGTGCCAATTGGGGAGCTTTCAGGCGGACAAATGCAGCGCGTATTCTTATGCAGAGCTTTAATCAGTAATCCAAATCTGTTGATTCTGGACGAACCTAATACCTATGTTGACAAAACATTTGAGGCTAATTTGTATAATCTGCTTGGTGAACTAAATGAGCAAATGGCGATATTATTGGTCTCACACGATGTTGGGACTATCTCTTCTATGGTTAAAACCATCGCTTGTGTCAATGGTGGTTTGCATTACCACCCTTCGAATAAGATTACCAATGAAATTCTCCAATCGTATAACTGCCCAATTGAACTCGTCAGCCACGGTCATGTTCCGCACAGGGTATTAAAACATCACGGCCATGAATGAACTTCTTGAACTATTCAGCTTTGCATTTTTCCGTAATGCCCTGCTGGCCGCCTTATTATCTTCCATCATTGCAGGAATAATTGGCAGCTATATTGTTGCTCGTCGCAATGTATTCATTAGCAGCGGTATTACTCACGCATCATTTGGAGGCATGGGTATTGCCTACTACCTAGGATTTCCACCGTTTTTAGGTGCAGGTATTTTTGCAGTATTATCAGCCCTTGGTATCGAATGGAGCAGCAGTAAAGCTGGTATCAGAGAAGACAGTTCGATTGCTATTTTATGGTCGCTTGGGATGGCTATCGGTATCCTTTTTGTATTTCTCACACCTGGCTACACCCCCAACCTAATGGGTTTTTTGTTTGGCGATATACTTACAGTTAAAGTGACCGATCTGATATGGCTGGCTGGTACAGCAATGCTTTGCATCATTCTGATAAGCTTATATTACCAAGCAATAGTAACTGTCGCTTTTGATGCCGATTTTGCTAAGGTATCCGGTTTACCTGTTCAAACCATCAAATACATCAGTGCAGCATTAGTATCTATCGCCATAGTTCTTTCTATTAAAGTAATGGGAATTATTCTGGTACTATCATTATTTACGATTCCTGCAGCAGCGGCTAATCTGTATGCCAAAAATCTTAATAAAGTGATGATTGGTGCCGTATTAATCAGTGTTGTCGGAAGCCTCTCCGGGCTATTAATTGCTTACTTTCTTGACTTGCCTTCAGGTGCGACCATCATTTTCACACTAACAGTTCTATTTGTCGTTCTTAAGATGATTAAGCTAATCAGATAACGACCTGTACAGGCTTTTTTTGCTCAGATAACCATACGTCGTATTGATAGAGCACATCGGCGAGCGTTCGAACCTTGATCCTTCCAATACTATATAAAAAACGCTTGTCCATTCCTAACTGCTCCAATACCATTTTAAGGTCTTCCGTTTCATTTGAGGAAAACAAACGGATCAGTTTACCATCCGATGAGGACAGGTAATAATCATAATAAGTTAAGTATTCGGGATAGCCACTTCTACCAGCAACACCATCCTGGAACATTCTGCAATCCCGAAGTAAAGAGATATTTCCACGATGCACCACATTTAAAAACCGATGCTTGGTCCTCTCTGATTTAACAATACTCTTAAAATGCAGACAAGTGCTTTCAAATTTGTAATCACTTCCCATATATGTAAAACCAAATTCACGAATCATTTCAGGTACATAATCGGATTCTGAACCATCGTGTTTGAACCAGACACGATTATAAAAACCTTCCAGATCAATTCCTGATATGACTAATGCTCCTGTTGTCTGACTATGAGGCGGAACATAAATCTCACCATAGATCTTTTCATCATCATTGGTTATCACATAACCTTGATACCACCAATTTGTGGCATTGCTCAATAATGTATAAAAGGATATAAAGAGTAGGAGCCAATATTTCATTTTGTTAAATTTTAGAAGCTAAAATAGTAAACCAGGAGATTTATAATCATCTAATATGAATAATATTTTTCAGTAAAGCTTGACAATCTAATAAAATCATTTTATCATTGTGATACTATTTTGATATCACTATGAAAACAGAAAAAACAACTAAACCTAGCAGTGGATATACGATGCTTATCGTATTCCTGGTGTTGCTGGCGGCAACCCTTACCACCATCATTAAACTGGAGCTATATCCATTGATAATAGCTATCCCATTCATCCTGGCTATTCTGCCCGGCTTCTTTATTGTGAACCCGAACGGGTCGAAAGTATTGGTCTTATTTGGCGCCTACAAAGGCACTGTGAAAGACAACGGCTTCTTCTGGGCCAACCCATTTTACACCAAGACGCGCATCTCTTTAAGAGCCCGCAACTTTGACAGTGACAAAGTTAAAGTCAACGACAAAATTGGTAATCCCATCCTTATCAATGTAATATTGGTATGGAAAGTAAAGGATACTTACAAAGCCGCTTTCGAAGTGGATCATTATGAAGAGTTTGTAAGAGTCCAAACAGATGCAGCCGTTCGTAAACTGGCCGGTTCTTATCCTTACGATAATTTTGATGATGAACAGGCAGAAGTAACCTTGCGTTCGGGTATGCATGAAGTTAATGAGGCCCTGGAAGAAGAAATCACCGAACGATTGGCCATAGCTGGTATTGAAGTAACTGAAGCTCGCATTGGTTACCTCGCCTATGCTCCTGAAATAGCTGGATCGATGCTGAAACGTCAGCAAGCGGTGGCTATTGTTGCAGCGCGTAAAAAAATTGTTGAAGGTGCCGTGGGCATGGTCGAAGACGCACTAACCAGACTATCTGAGGATGAGATCATTGAATTTGATGAACATCAAAAGGCCTCAATGGTTAGTAATTTAATGGTAGTTTTGTGCGGTGATAAAGAAGCGACGCCCGTGATTAATACCGGCACATTACACAACTAATTTATGAGTAAAAAGAAATCATTTGTCCTAAGAATTGACCCTGAAACATTTAAGCAGATTGAAAAGTGGGCTGACGACGAATTCAGAAGTGTCAATGGTCAGCTTGAATGGATGATTCATAAATGCTTAAAAGATGCCAAACGATTAAAACAGAAGAAAGACAATACTTCTGAAGATGAATAACCATATGAGCAATTTCTAAGGAAGTTGCTCATTTTCTAAAATATCATTTCTATGATTCGTATTGCTCTCATATTACTTATAGCATTTGTCTCATGTACGCCAAAAACAAACACCATGACTAACTATCAGGAAGAGGTTAAACAAACCGAATTGGCCTTTGCTCAAATGGCTAAGGAAAGTGGAGTAGCGGCAGCCTTTCTGTTTTTCGCTGCTGAAGATGCCGTAATAATGAGGAACAAGCAATTGATAAAAGGAAAAGTCGCCATCCAAACCTATTTTGAAGAGAACGCGAATAGCTATCGGGATATTGAGTTAAAATGGCATCCTGATAAGATTGATGTGGCTGCGTCAGGCGACTTGGCCTATACCTATGGTAACTATCAGTTAATTAACCATGCTAATGGCGAAACATCAGAGGGCATCTTCCACACGGTATGGAAGCGCCAAAGCGATGGACAATGGCGCTTCGTGTGGGATTAAATTCTATTGATGAAAGAAACAGTTAGCCGGCATTGCCTGACGTTTAAAGCCTGGTCCTTCCCATTCCGTTTTTAACTCAATACCATCTGAGCACTGGTAAAACCCAATTTCAAAGCGGTGATATCCTTTGCTTAACTCAATGCTGCATTGCTGCGCAAACGGGAACGACTTACGACCGTCGCTCTCAAACTGCTCTTCTCCATTAATCTTTAACATACAACCATCATTGGCCGAAACGTAAAAATTGTAAGTGCCATTTTGCGGAATATACACTAAGCCATCATATGCTACCCCAATCCATTCGTTGCGGCCGCAAATAGCCAATGTAGGCACATCAACAACACCAGTCTTAGCTGGCTCGTCCTGTGCATAATCGTAGATAGAACGATAGATGCCTTCGTAATAGGAGTACTTCAATCCTTTCTTCAGTTGAGAGGCACTAACCGATAAAGCCTTTTCTTTCTTCAATTCACGCGTTACCACAATACCGTCTTCACAACCATCTTTATAAGAGCGCATCTTAAGCGTGGTTGATTGATTAATCGTAAAAGGTTTCGTAAACAAAGTACTGTTTTTGTCTGGTGTTGTTCCATCCAAGGTGAAACGTATTTCGGCCTCCTCATCGTCGCAGCGCATATCAACCACAAACTCATCAATAAACAAATCGGATGAGTTGCTCAGGTAGCAATGTGGAGCGGCTTTGTAGGTCGTTTCGTTAGACAAATGCTGCGTAAACCATTCTTTATTAGGCTCCACACCCATTTGCATCTTCAAGCTTCCGCCCTTTAGCAAGTCCTGATGGGTGATAAAGCTCTTGTGATAATTACTATCGTTAAGCCCAAGTTTTTGGATATAAATATTACTGCTACTACTACCTTTTGCTTCAATAACAAAACTTTGGCCATTGTCGAGATTTAGTGTCACCTTATCAAATATTGGTGAACCAACCGAATAATAAGGCGAGCCAGGATTATCGGGGTACAACCCGATAGCGCTCATCACGTACCAGGCAGACATCTGACCGCAATCTTCGTTCCCGCACAAACCACCAGGCGTATCGGCATATTGGGTGGCCATGATTTCACGTACAATGTGCTGCGTTTTCCACGGCGCTGCTGCATGATTGTATAAATAAGCCATGTGATGGCTCGGCTCATTACCGTGTGCATACTGCCCAATGAGACCTGTTACATCCGTTCCTTCTTCAAGCTCATAAGCCATCTCGGTTTCAAACAAACGATCGAGCCATTCTTCCAATGCGTTTTGTCCACCCAATAGTTGGGTAACACCAATCACATCTTGCGGCACAAACAAGCTGTACTGATAGGCGTTGCCTTCGGTATAGTTATAGCCCACGGCCATTGGATCAAAATCGCTCACCCAGCTATGATCAGCCATCCGGCCACGCATAAATTGAGTTGATGCATCATAAATATTCCGGTAGTTTGTAGAGCGATTCATGAAATAATGGTAGTCATCAGATTTATTCAAAGCCTTGGCTACTTGGGCCACACACCAATCGTTATAGGCATATTCGAGCGTCTTTGATACACCTTGACTACTCTTATTAGAAGGCACATAACCTAAGGTGCGGTAATCCTTTAATCCACGCTTATCCAACATGGCAGTGCGTTTCATCTCGGCATAAGCTTCTTCCAACTCAAAATTGTTAATGCCCTTGGCATGCGCATCAGCAATTAACGAAACCGCATGATAACCAATCATGCAACGCGTGTCATTAGAGGCCAGCTCCCACATCGGCAACTCACCATATTCTTTACTCTTCTGCACCAGACACTTCACAAAATCAGCACTTAACTCAGGCTCTACAATCGTTAGCAATGGATGCAGCGTTCGGAAAGTATCCCACAAGGAGAAGACCGTGTAATTAGTGAAGCCTTTGGCCTGATGAACCTTTCCATCCATGCCTCGGTAACGACCATCTACATCCTGAGAAAGATTTGGGGTTAATAATGAATGGTACAAAGCGGTGTAGAAATTACGTTTCTCTTTTAATGAGCCACCTTCAACAGCAATCTTGCCTAGTTTTTCCTGCCACTCAATTAACGCTAACTCATAAGCCTTAACAAAATTGATATTGGTGCTTTCCTGCGTTAAGTTGGAAACCGCCCCATCGGCACTCACCATGGATAAAGCTACTTTCACCTCCAACTGCTCACCTGCTTCAACATCAAAGTTTATAACCGATTGCAAATGCGAACCTTTTATAGCTTTATCAGCCGAATGCAGCTTCTTTTTCTCATACAAATCAACCGACTTAAAAGGCTTTGAGAACTCAATGGCAAAATACAAATGTTGATCGCCAGCCCAGTATTTTGAACGACGCTGCCCTTGTAAAGTATTAGGCCCGGTTACTTCAATTTCAGCTGCAATCACCGGATCGCGGTGAATCAGGTCGAGCATCATTTGCAATTCACCTGCATTATCAAAAGTATAACGGTGATAACCAACTCGCTTACCGGCTGTCAATTCAGCTTTTACCTGATAATCATCCAGATAAACCGAGTAATAGCCAGGTGAAGCTGTTTCACTATCGTGCGAGAACAAAGAGCGATAACCGTTTTGAGGCTGCTCGCTTGTACCGGTTTCAAGCTTTAACTCACCCATAATGGGCATGAGCAAAACATCACCATAATCGCTGACTCCTGTTCCCGATAAATGCGTATGGCTAAAACCAATGATTGATGAATCGGAATAGTGATAGCCACCACAGCCATCCCACGACTCATCGTTACGTGTATCAGGACTTAGTTGCACCATGCCAAATGGCACCTGTGCACCAGGATAAGTGTGACCGTGCGCACCCGTTCCGATAAACGGATCAACATATTCGGTATAGTTGTTCTGCTTATTGCAGGCACTTAATACAATACCGAATATCATCAAAAACCAAATTTGTTTCATCTATCTAAATTTTAAAATCCCGGCCTAGCCTTAACCAAAGTTAAAACATAAGCCGGGAAACAATAATCCACCTATTAATTACCTGGAAGTTTACTAAGTATTATTCTGCAACACCCCAGATTTCCAGCTCACCAATCACAATACGTCCATTTTCTTCTACATCAGCAGTAAGCTCAATTTTATGATATCTGTAGTAGGCTGTATTCTCAAATATAAATTCTTCCTTTTGTTGAAAAGCAGTGATTCCTGTGTCGGCAACTTTTGTTATCTCTGTCCAGTTAGTGCCATCATCAGACCCTAACAGCGTAAATTCATCAGCCGAAAATACATACTCAATGCCAAAAATATTATTGGAAGCACTCAATGCCACTTTTGTAACATTGTATTTTTTAGCAGTTTCAAATGCCAACCAGGTATCATTCACCCAATTAAAAAATTGAGTATCCTGTTTGCCATCGTAAGCATGCTCAGGCAAGCCCCACTCCGGATAAGCCTGATCGCCAGCCGGCTTTACAGTAACTGTTGGATTATCTTTGGTGATATCAGTTAGATTAGCCTGAGGTGTTTCGCCTCCTTCTACTTCAGCACCAAATAGTTCCAACTCAGCAATCATAATACGCTTGTTATCGCCTTCTTCAATATCGGCAGCCAATGTTATTTTATGGAACTTATAGAATGTTGCATTCTCGAAAGTAAACTCTTTACGCTCTTCGAAACTCACAATTCCGGTGTTTTCAACTTTCGTAATTTCAGTCCACTCTGTACCGTCATTTGAACCTGACACGACAAATTCGTCTGGTGTAAATACATAATCAATACCCAATAAGTTGGCAGTTGCTGTAATAGCTACCTTTGTTACATTATAACTCTTCGCCGTTTCGAATGTATACCAGGTAGTATTATTCATATTGAAGAAAGAAGAACCCGGATCATTATCGAATGCCATTTCAGGCGTTCCCCATTCGAAGAAATCAAACTCTTCGGCCTGATAGCTAACAGTTGGATTCTGATCGGTGATATCAATCAATGTTGCCGGAGCAGGATCCTCAACACCAAAATCAACATCTTCGCCGGCACGTAAACGCTTCAACAGTTCGTCTATTTCGGCAATTTTACCTGTTTTCATATCATCCTGGTATTCTTCCCAAAGCACCTGAACAGATTTACCAGTAATACTCTGAGTAGCAGCTTCCCATGACCATGGATTGATTGATTTAGCAGAATGATTCAACTTATTCAGGAAGTTAGCATCTTTTGAATGCAGCCAATCGATAAAAAAGCCTGATGTTTTATAACCATCGTTCCAATGACCACCTTGCCCACGATCGCTTGTTGTCAGGTAACCACTCACATATCGGACATAATCGGCCATACCTTCGATAAAGCCATAGAAATCATCACCTGGCTTGTATTCTCCGGCTCCCTGAGGTGAAAACTGGTAACCATGTGTTACTTCGTGGTACAATACTCCTTTCACTTCATCAAGGAGTTGCGCATCAGTCATCCCCTTATCCTTACAACTTTGCAAGTAGGTAGCACTGAAGAAAATACTGATGTGAGGTGCCTGGCCTCCTTTTGCTGAAATGCCATCTTTATCTTCAACCGAGTAATTAATGGTCTGCAATACGTCCATTTCATCGGGACAAATAAATAACCAGCGAGCCACATCAAAACAAGCTGTATGAATTAGCTTCTGAGGATCTGGTACGATTTGTTCGTATAAAGTTTTATCTGCCGAAGTATTTTTGAAATTGATGGTTGGCATCACCATATCTTGCCAGCACTCATCGCCATAAACAGTTATAAAGCTTTCTTGTGTAAGCACATTCTGCTTGGCTCCGTCCTTAACGGTTAAAACAACTTTATAAGTACCTTCAGAAGCATAACTTACAACCGGACTCTCATCTGCACTTGTTGATGGTGTGCCACCTTCAAAGCTCCATTCATAGGCTTTTGCTCCTATCGAACTATTAGTGAATTGTACCTCTTCATCGATGAAAACGCGCGTTTTGTTAGCTTCAAACTTTGCTTTAAGAGGACTTTGCAGATGGTCGATATTAAACTCTGCTTCGTTCTGACATGACAGCAGTAAAACCAAGGCCATCATGAGTGTATAGATAATTGATTTTTTCATTTTCTTGTGATTTGATTAAATTGATTCTTCGGTTTTTAGATAGTCCTGATACTCGTTCCATAAATCCTCAACAGAGGCAGACAGAATGCTTTGACAAGCTGCTTCCCAGGACCAGGGAATAATTGTTTGTGCACTTTGATTGAGTTTATACACAAAATCAGGGTCTTTGGTGTGCAACCAATCAATAAAGAAGGCTGATGTTTTATAGCCATCATTCCAATGACCGCCAACCTTGCGGTAATCATAACTTGAATAACCAGCATTCAGACGCACGTAGTCGGCTACACCTTCGATAAGCCCAAAGTAATCGGCTCCCCTTTGATAACCGCCTGCACCCTTAGGCGCATACTGATATCCATGAGTAAGCTCGTGGTACAACACTCCAACAATCTCTGCAATCAGCTCTTCATCACTCAGTTCGCCCTTCTTATTTTTTAAATAGCTCGAACTGAAAAAGATATTAATATGAGGTGGATTACCGCCTTTTGCAGAAATAGTCTCTATATCTTCAATTGAATAGTCTAAAATTTTAAGCACATTAACCTCATCAACACTGCGATACAGCTTCTGACAAACATCAAGGCTTACCTTGTTGATCAGCTCAATGGGTTCCGGAACCAATTCCTGGTACAAATCGCCGTTACCGCCCAGCGTGGTGTTCACAAAGTTGATATGTGGATATTCAAAATGATCCCAGCCATCCAAACGCTTCACATTAACAAATGCGTCGTAAAACGCGGTATCAGCTAATTGATTATTAACCGTTACCAGCTTAACAGGATACTTCCCGTGAGCTTCATAGTTAATAGTTGGATTCGCCTCGGTACTTGTTGCCGGCTCACCACCTTCGAAGTACCACTGATACGAATCGCCTTGCACCGACAGGTTTTGAAACTGCACTGTTCCTTTATCGAAAAAAGCAGTCTGGTCAGCCTTGAACTGGGCAATAGGCTGCTTATCATTGCGGTCCCAAACACCATTCAGCTTAATCTCTGATAATTGCAGAATATCGTGCCCGTTGGTAGCGAGATGAAAGCGATAATGCGCAAACGTTTCTTCGGTTACCACTTGAAATTCCTGACTCTGATTTCGTTCCAGGAAGGTAACATCCGACTGTGTATCCAAAAGTTCCCAGGTTTGTCCATCACGACTGCCTTCCAAGGTCCAGCTGGCTGGATCGCGCAGTGGCTCATCATTCCCCGAGACCAATGTGTAGCTGTTTAATCGGCTGCGTTTTACCGGTGTTAGCTCCAGCGATGCTGATGAAGTAAATGTTAGAAACTTTGAGTAAATATCGCCATCAACCACATTTACAACTTCCTCTCCAACAGGAGAATTACTATCCGTTGCCTGAACCTGACATTTATAGTCTGTCACAACTACCGGCACATCATTTTGGTTCAAACAAGACATGAGAAGGGTAGAGCAGGCCAAGCTTAGGCCTGCTATCTTATTCATTTTCATAATAATCTAACTTTTTATCCTAAAAAGAAATATTACTCTTTTACAGGTGTGAACGAATAGGGATAAGCATCACCTTCAAGTCCCCATTTTTTATTTGGTCGACTGCTCATATGGAAGATAAGCTCTCCGCCTTCAACAATATCGCTGTGCTTGATGAATGTTCTGTTCAAAGGTTGACCATTCAATGTCACCGACTTGATATAGATATTTTTTGAAGACACATTCTTAGCACGGATCGTGAACTGCTTGCCATTTTCCAATTGCAGCACTGCCTCATCCACCGATGGAGAACCAATCACATACTCACCCGAACCCGGACAAACCGGATAAAAGCCCATCGATGAGAATATGTACCAGGCCGACATCTGCCCGCAATCATCATTACCACACAACCCATCCGGCTTGTTCAGGTATTTGGTGCGCATAATCTCATGGATACGCTCAGCTGTTTTCCATGGTTTACCGGCCCAGTTGTACATGTAAGCTACGTGATGACTTGGCTCGTTACCATGAACGTAACCACCCATAATCCCCTCACGGGTAATATCTTCGGTGTGCTCAAAGTACTCATCAGGAATATGCATGGTGAATAACGAATCGAGGTGCTGAGCAAAGCGTTCTTTACCGCCCATCTCATTGATTAAACCACCTACATTTTGAGGCACATACAAAGAGTAATTCCATGAGTTACCTTCGATAAAACCAGCACCATGCGTATCCAATGGATCAAAATTAGGAAGATGATCGCCTGCTTTGGTTTTAGGGCGTACGTAGCCTGTGTGAGCATCAAACAGGTTTCGCCAGTACTCCGAACGCTCCATATACTCTTTTGTAACAGACTCTTTACCCATCGCCTTAGCTAACTGAGCAATCGTATAATCATCGTAAGCATACTCCAAAGTGATGGAAGCCCCGTAATGACTGGTTTCATGTGGAACATATCCATACTTTTTATACTCACCAATGCCTTCGTAACTGTCAAAATTGGCGCTTGACAAACATGCTTCGAGGGCCTTCTCCGCATCGAACCCTTTGATACCATTTACATATGCATCGGCAATAACCGGTACGGCATGGTATCCAATCATACACCAGTTTTCGTTTCCGTAATGGCTCCAGATTGGTAAAATGTTATGAACACTTTGTTCATAATGCGCCAACATAGAATTCACCATATCCGATGAACGCTTAGGCTGAATCAATGTTAACAACGGATGCTGAGCACGGTAAGTATCCCACAACGAGAAGATTGTATAGTTGGTAAAGCCATCGGCCTGGTGAATATTATGATCCAAACCGCGGTATTGACCATCTACATCCATATATTCGCTTGGATGAATGAATGAATGATACATCGACGTATAGAAAGCTGTCTTCTTTTCTGCGTCGGCCTCTACTTTAATACGACTCAACTCCTTATTCCACATCTGCTTTACTTCACTGCGTGTACGATCAAAGTCGAAATGAGGCACTTCGGCCTGCAGGTTTTTCAGCGCTCCATCGGTACTCACTGCTGACAAAGCAAATTTGATTTTAATCTCTTCTCCTTCTTCGGTATCGAAATCAAAATTAGCCGTTAAGGCTTTGCCCGCCATCTCCGGGAAGTTATCCGTTTGGTCGAACTTACGCCAGAAACCATTGTACTTCACCTCTTCGTTGTTGCTACAGCCATAGCTTTTGATAGGCTTTGAAAAGCTCATGGCAAAATACTGGTAGTTAGTACGCGCCCATCCACGAGTGATGCGATAACCCGTTACCAAAGTATCATTCTCAACACGAATGGTTGACCACAATACCTTTCCATCGTAATTATAAATACCATGCGTCAAATCCAAAATAATATGCGCCGCATCCGATTTTGGAAAGGTATAACGGTGAAAGCCTACGCGCTGTGTCGCTGTCAGTTCCGCTTTGATTTTATAATCATCCAGCTCAACCGTATAGTATCCAGGCTCAGCCGCTTCCGTTTCTTTGCGAAACATGGAGCGATACCCTTTTGACGTATCATCGATAGTACCCGGGTTGTGCTGTACCTTGCCCACCGTTGGCATCACCAGGAAATCACCTAAATCGGAGTGACCTGTTCCACTAAAATGCGTGTGTGCAAAACCCACAATCGACAGATCGGTATATTGATAACCGGCACAGTAGCGGTACACTTCCTTATTGTATTTGCCTTCGTGAAAAAACTGTACGCTGTCGGTTTCGGGACTTAACTGCACTATTCCGAAAGGTGCACATGCACCCGGAAAAACGTGTCCCATTTCCTGCGTACCGATGAAGGGATCCACATATTGCGTAAAATCCTCATTTTGCGCCTTAAGCATCAAACCTTGAATTATTAACAGACTACTTAGTAATATCTTTTTCATAATCGTTGTATTTCAGAACATTGCCAGAGTAATGTGTGCAACACATTGAGTTCCTGACGAAAATTAAAGCTTGCTAGTTGACATGGATGGTGGATAATGTTCTTCCGCAGAAGCCCACTCTTTGTTTGGTGTATCACCCAATACAAAATGGATATGTCCGCCCTCTTTGATATCATTGAAAGAGAACCAGCTTTTATTCCATTCCACACCATTTATCATCACCGATTGAACATAAACATTCTTATCAGAATAATTTTCAGTATCAATAACTAATTTGTTGCCGTTACTCAAGGTCATTGTTACAGAAGGTATTGCCGGAGAAGTAATTACATACTCATCGCTACCCGGACAAACCGGATAGAAGCCCATCGCATTAAAGATGTACCAGGCACTCATTTGTCCGCAATCGTCATTACCACACAGCGAGCCAGGCTCATTGCCATATTGGGTATCGATAATGTGACGGGTTAACTGCTGCGTTTTCCATGGTTGACCAACATAGGCATACAAATGCGTTACATGGTGACTTGGCTCATTACCGTGCCAGTACTCGCCAATACGTCCGTGAATATCATCCACGCCTTTGTAATCTTTACCGCTGCTATAAGCAAATACAGAATCCAGCTTATTAGCCATCGTCTCTTTGCTGCCATACAGTTCTACCAATCCTTTTACATCATGCGGAACGGTCCAGGTGTATTGCCAGGTAGTACCTTCGGTAAATGCCCCCAAGTGCTCAAAGTGATGGGTATCGAAATCAGCCATCCATTGCCCTTTGCTGTCTTTTGGGCGCATCCAGCCAATTTCCTTATCGAACAGATTCTTATAAGCCAAAGCACGTTTACTAAAACGTTTGTAATCAGCCTCTTCACCCAAAGCCTTGGCAAAACGAGCAATGCAATAATCATCGTAGGCGTACTCTAATGTTTTAGAAACCGACTCGTTCTCCAAATCGTAAGGTACATAACCCAACTGCTCATACTCTGCCGTTGCATCGTACTCAGGATGCGTGGCGGAGTTCACACAAGCTTCGTAAGCCAGTTCCCAATCCACTCCCTGAACACCTTTGAAATACGCGTCAACAATCACCGGTACGGCGTGATAACCAATCATACACCAGGTTTCGTTATTCCAGAACGACCAGATTGGCAAGAGCTTATCAGGACTTTGCTGATAATGCGCCAACATGGCATTAATCATGTTCGCATTCCGGTCAGCCTGTGTCAAACAGAACAAAGGATGCGTGGCGCGATAAGTATCCCACAATGAAAACACTGTGTAATTATCGAAATCCTTACACTCGTGGATATTCTGGTCAAGCCCACGATAGTTGCGGTCCACATCGAAATAGGTTGTAGGCGACATAAACGCATGGTACGCCGCGGTGTAGAACGTTTCCTTCTGGTTTTGCGTGCCTTCCACTTCAAACTTTGCCAACTCCTTATTCCACAAATTCTTACTTACTGACACATATTTCTCGAAATCCCAGTCAGGCATTTCCGCCTTTAGGTTTTTCATGGCATTGGCCGTACTAATAGGCGAAATACCCACCTTCACGCTCAATTGCTCTGCTTCGCTTGTCTGGTAATCGGCCACCAACTGAATATCCGGTCCGGCTGCTTCTTTACTGCTTCGGAAACGATACGTTTTGTACGAATCGTACTTTACTTCTTTTCCTCCTGAAAAGATGCGCGCAGCATCAAACGGACGTGAGAATTCGGCCGTGAAATAAACATAGCGCTCCTTGGCCCAACCTTTTACCTGGTGCATACCGGCAATGGTGGTTTCATTGATCACCTGCACATTGGACCAAACCACATCAAAACGCAATACATGACTCAAATCCAGCACCACATGCGCACTGTCCGAAGCCGGAAAGGTATAACGCATCATACCTGCACGATTGGTCGATGTCAGCTCTGTTTTGATGTTGTAATCATCTAACACAACCGAGTAATAACCAACCTCTGCCGTTTCATTCTCATGCGAAAACTTAGACAGATAGCCAGGCTCTGAAAAATCCTTTTTACCAGGGCGGATATGCGTTTGTCCTACAGTTGGCATAAATAAAATATCGCCCATATCAGGTATACCTGTTCCATGTAAGTGCGTCATTGAGAAGCCATAGATGGTACTATCTGAATATTCGTAGCCTGAGGCAGCACCCCATTGCCACTTTTCAGTATCCGGACTAAGCTGTACCATTCCAAAAGGTACCTGTGCACCCGGATAGGTATTGCCCTCGCCAAGCGTGCCAACCAAAGGCTTAACAAATTGGGTGTAATCCTTTTGTGTTGTCTGCTCCTGCCTGGCATTTGGAGCGCATGCAACAAGTATATAAAGACTTAGAAGAGTAATCAGTTTAAAATATGTCATCAGCAGTCTGTTAAATAAACTATTTGAAAAATTCCGACTGTGCCTGATAATTATCTGAAACGCATATTGAAATCAGACACAGCCGGAAGAAGCATTCTTAAAACCTCACTTTTTAAACAACTAGTTGGATAAGTTAGGGTTATTATCGGTAGCTGTTAAAGGATAGGGGAATACCTCTTTGCCTGCTGTTGGCTTTTTATCCCACCAGGCTTCACCAAACTTACCAAAGCGCACTAAATCCTGACGACGGTGTCCTTCGAACGAAAACTCACGTCCTCTTTCAGCCAGGAACTCATCCAAAGTTAAAGTAGCTTCGTTATAGTTATGATCGGCATTGCCAAACGCACGCTCTCGTACGTCATTTACAATTGGCAAAGCATCTGCAGCCTTACTAAGTCTTACTAAAGCTTCTGCTTTCATCATCAGCGCATCGGTGTATCGCCAGATAACATAGTCGTTATTGAGCTCCCAAGCTTCGCCAACAACTACCTCATACTTCACACTTCGGGCACCTTCATCCTCACGTGAATTGGTCATACTGGTAATGTCAACAGTCAGTACCAATGGTTCATCTTTGGCTTCCTCAACACCCAATAATGGGTTACCATCCTGATCAAACTGTGGTCCGACAAGGAATTGCTCAAGGCGTGTATCGGCTGCATCAAATGAACGATAGTGATCTGGTTGTACTACAATACCATTCCAGGGCATGTATTGCAGATTAAATCCATGCTGATGACTATAATGCATCATAAATGCATGATGATAAAAGCCGGTAATCTTACTTTCTTCGAAAGGAATAACAAAGATATTTTCGTCACAGTTTTCATTTCTGGCTTTGAAAGGCTCCTTCCAGTCTGCCACCATTGTATAGCCCTGAATTTTATCCACTTCGTTGATACAGTCCTGCCAACGGGCGGTTCCGGTATACACTTCGCTATTCAAATATACTTTTGCCAATAGCATGTGAGCCGCCGCTTTTGTAAAATGTCCATAAGCTGAAGCATCGCCTTTAACCGGTAAATCATTAATGACTGCAGCTATTTCGTCTTCAATAAACTGAATCACATCGGCGGCGGCCAATGGTTCTGGTGAACGTGGTTCTCCCACCTTTGTCACTACCGGCACATCACGAAAATTATCCACTAACAAGTAGTAATGATAAGCACGCAGAGCACGCATCTCAGCCTTCATCTGTTCAATGGAAACAGGCAGGTTCATATTCGATACATCCACACTCTCAATGTTATTCAGGAATTCATTACAATATCCAATGGCCTGATAAGTGTTATTCCAGGCACCTTTAATCTCATGGTGCTCCGGGGTCCAGGTGTGGTAGTGCAATTGCTGCCACTTACCGCCATCGTACCCGTGTTTTCCTTTTTGAGTCCATGCCGCACAGTCCGAGCTTAACTCTCCGCAAATCCAGTGTGCCAGTGACGAGGTAACATACAAACGCGTGTAGGGCTTCAGGTAATTAGCTGTCACCTCTTCTGCAGAACTGTAGAATGTTTTAGTGGTGGTTTCAGAGTACACCTTCTCATCCAGGTTGGTACAGGCAGCCAAACCTATCAGGATGAGTAATGCTGTAAATGAATTATATAATCTATTCGTTTTCATCGATTTGATTTTTAGAATTTAACGTTTAAACCTAAAGTATATGTTGTTGTACGAGGATAGAAACCACGCTGATCAACACCGGCTCTGGCACCCAGCTCCAACTCAGGATCCAATCCTGAATAGTTTGTGAAGGTGGCCACATTCAGTGCGGAAAAATATACGCGTGTATAATCCAAACCGAATAACCATTTTTTAGGTAAAGTATATCCTAATGTAATATTGTCCAGTTTCAGGAAATCACCTTTCTCGAGGTAATAATCGGAGTATTGAGGATCGGCATTAACCGGTGAACTACTTGCTGAACGTAACATGTTACCCGGGTACCAAAGCGGATTGCCATAGTACATCTTATTCACATTCAGGATGTCAAAACCAAAGGCCCCTCTGAAGTTCATTGAGAAATCTACGCCTTTAACGTTTACATACGGACTAAAAGACAGATTGATTTTGGGATTACCATTACCTAAAAAGGTACGGTCAGCATCGGTAATGCCTTCTTCGCCATCAAAATCCTCAAAAATCCATTCCCCGTTTTCTGTGAGACCCTTATACTTGTAGCCATAGAATGAACCGATTGGATGGCCTTCTTCGTAACGGAAAATAGTCCCCAGCTGACCAGGAGCAGGCAGATCTTCGTAGTTAACCGCCTGGAACTGGAAAGTATCATCAGACAAGCTCACCAACTTATTTTTATTGTACGAGAAAGTAGCGTCTAAGCCAACATTCCAAACACCATTATTTAAAATTTTAGTGTTCAAAGCCAATTCAACACCCTGGTTATTGATCTCACCAATGTTTGAAAGTACTTCGTTATGAATCATTGGTGGTACCTGTGCTACAAGATTCCATAACAAATCGCTTGTTTTACGCTGATATACATCAACCGAACCACTTAAACGGTTATTGAAAAACCCATAATCAACACCAATGTTAGTTTCTTTTTTGGTTTCCCACTTCAGGTATGGGTTAGGGTTGGTCGTTGACCCGTATGATTTAATATACTGACCGTTCAGCACATATAAACCGCCTGCACCCATTCGTGGAATAGACAGGTAGGGGCTGCCAACAATGTTACCTGTAACGCCATAGCCTACTCTTAATTTTAACTCATTCAGCCAATCTGTATCGCTCAGGAAATCTTCCTCAACAATACGCCAACCGGCAGAAACAGCCGGGAATGTTGCCCATTTGTTGTTTTCACCAAACTTAGAAGAACCTTCGCGACGCACTGTGGCTGAAAACAGGTACTTACTCTCATAAGAGTAGGTGAATCGACCAAAGAAAGCAATCAGTTTTTCAGTTTGTTTGTAGCTGTCCATTGCTGCACGACCGTCAGCCAGGCCACTACCAGCACTTAAATCATGGTACTTCTGCGCATCGCTGATAAAGTCTTTATTCTCAGCCCAAAACTCTTCGTATGAGCGTCCCTCATAGCTATAACCACCTAACAAGGTTAACACATGACTGTTAATTACTTTTTTGTAGTTGGCTGTACCTTCAAACATCTTTTTATAGTTGTGCCATGTCTTTTGCTTGGCTCGCCCCAGGTAACCTCCTGTTTCTGAACTGCGTGAACCAATCTCATCGTATTCATGCTCCAGCAAATCACGTACGTCAATGGCACCAAAACCACTCAAAGTGAAATTATCAAACACTTCAAAATCGGCTCTTAAGCTCATCTGGCTATTTTTCTCTTTTCCACCACGACGCTCCTGCTCCAGACTGGCAACCGGGTTGAACTCACCATAGCCACTTGGTTGCCAATAAGTACCATCGCTATTTTTAACAGGCTGAGTAGGATTAAGAATAGCCGCCATATCGAAAGCCGAATAGGAAGTATAATCCTTATCAATAATAGTTGATGACATGTTCAACTGTACTTTCAAACGATCATCATAGCCTTTATGAGTCAGATTAATACGACCGTTCAGATATTCCTGACCCGTATTAATAACGATACCTTCAAGGTTACGGTAATTGACAGAAGCACGGTAGCTCAATTTCTGGTTACCACCTGAGAATGAAACGTTGTGAACATGTGACACATTCTTACGGATGATCTCTTCAGACCAATTGGTATTGGCACCGCCATCAACATAATTAATACCGGTAGCATCACCGTAAGCACGGTATTCATCAGCAGATAGTACATTTGGTAAAGCCACTGCATCTTCTGTAGATACATAGCCTGAATACTCAACTTTTAAATCACCTGTTGCACCCTTCTTGGTAGTGATGATGATAACCCCATTGGTTCCGCGTGTACCATAAATGGCAGCTGCCGATCCATCGCGGAGTACATCCATGCTTTCAATATCTTCCGGGGCTACTGAGCTAATATCACCGCCCGTGATTCCATCGATAATAATCAACGGATCGGATGTTGCATTTAACGAAGAAGTACCACGCAAACGTACTCGGGGAGACGCATTTGGATCAGTACCTGCTGTACGAACAATCTGTAATCCGGCTACTTTACCTTCAATTGACTGCAAAGCGTTGGTTGCAAATCCTTTATTGAAGTTATCAGCTGTTACTTTAGCAATTGAGCTGGTTACCTCAGTCTTCTTCTGGATACCGTATCCCACAGCTACCACTTCCTGCAAACCAATAGACTCTTCAACTAAAGTAATATCGATAGAAGGACGACCAGCCACATTCACATCCTGAGCCTGAAAGCCAATAAATGAGAAAGTCAGAACCGCATCCTCTGAGCCTACCTCAATCTTATAGGTGCCATCTACACCGGTAATAACACCGTTTGCTGAATTAGCTTTTTCGAACACGTTTACCCCAGGTAACGGTTCACCCGTATCATCAGTTACCAGACCCGACACCACCAATTGCTGTTGAGCCATCTGCCCGGTATTGTCCTGTCCCTGATTAGCTGAAGCACTAACAGGATAAATAATAACATTATTGTCAACGATTCGGTAATCAAGCCCCTTTTGATTTAGTAATATCTGAAGCACTTCAGAAATTTCTTTATTAGTGGCATTAATAGTAACCTGGCTGTTATCATTAACCAAGTCATTGTTATAAATAAAGTTAAGATCGCTTTGAGTTTTCAAAACCTCCAATGCTTCCTTGAGGCTTGCATTGTTAAGCTTAACGTTTACCTTCTGCGATTGCGCCTCGGTAAGAGCCGAAACCTGAAGGCTGAAAAAGATGATTAATCCTAATGTCAATCTCATGACTTTCCACAATTTACCGTAGGAATTGTCTAAACACAATCCTTCCCGGAACGGTTTTTTTTTCATAAATTTGAACTGTTTACGTGTTAAACAAAAAAATTGAAATCTAATTTTTGAGGAGATGTTGGCGCATCTCCTTTTTATTTGTCTTTACATTGCTGCTGATTTTTATTGTATTATTTCGATATCACAATATATTCTCCAGATGTTTCAAAAGTAAATGGTCTGGCTGCCGATAGGAATCCTAAGAGCTCAAACAGATTGGCATTACTGAAATCACCTGAAAAACGATATGCTTTTACCTCATCATTAAGAATAATAATCCTGGCATTGAATCGTCGCTCCAGTATACGGACAATTTCAGCCATCGTATGATTGTAAAACACCAGTTTACCATCGCGCCACTGCTCCGCAATTTGCTGCTTGTGAGGTTGTATCTGTAGTTCCCCGGTTTTTTTATTCAGTGTGGCAGCATATCCTGGCTTCAGAAAAACCGGTTGTTGCTTGTTAAACTCTCCGTCCAACTGGATTTTTCCTTCATCCAGCACTGCCTTTATCTCGTCCTCATCAGCATATGCTTTCAGGTCAAACTTGGTACCCAAAACACTTACTTTCAAATGGGATGTTGTGATCTCGAAAGGTTTGTCTGCATCTTTAGCTACATCGAAGTAACCCTCCCCTGATAGGATAACCTGTCGTTTATCTGCCGTGAAATCTTTTTGAATTACCAACGATGAGCCGGCATTCAGATCAACTTTTGTTCCATCGGGCAACACAACTTTCTTTATTTCCCCAACATTAGCCACATATTGTATCAACTCATTATTCTTATCAACCAACAAATTCCAGGCTAATGAAATGCCCAGTGCAACCACTAAAATGGCCACGGCACTATACCAAATGGTCATTTGAGGTCGCTTAACATCCTTAACACCCATCACTCGCTTCATCGTATCTGTCATGATACGTTCACGTGATTGTGATTTGACCTTTGGAAAAAACTTTTGCCAGAACATCTGAAGAACATGCTGCTTAGCCACTAATGTTTCATCTTGCTTTAGTTCATCAGTTAATAACTCATGCTCAGTATCAGTCAGTTCGCCATTCAACTGTTTGGCCAGTAATCTGTATTTCTCTTCAATATTATCCATGCATCATCTGCTTTGCATATACATGACGCAAAGAGCATGAAAATCCCCAGTGAATTTTTTGATTTTTTTTAATAAAATTTTGAAATTCGATTATATCTAACTGATATACTGCCGCTATCTATAAGCAAGGTATGAACTTAAAAACAATCTTATGAAAACTTATTTGTTAGTATTTTTAATGACCTTCTCTTTAATAAACGGTTATGGTCAATCAACAAAAGAAAACATTTACGGTTCAAATCTTGAAATTGGAAAGTATGCAACAATTAATGGTAATAAAATTTACTATGAGACTTATGGACAAGGTACTCCTTTATTGTTACTCCATGGTGGATTAGGATCCATCTCGAACTTCATGTATTCAATTCCCACTTTCTCGGAACATTTTAAAGTTATTGCAATAGATAGTCCGGGACATGGTCGTTCAAGCCATGTTGACTCTTTAAGTTATCCCTATCTTACCGAAAGGATATCAGAGTTTATTGATTATCTGAAGCTGGACAGCTTATATATACTTGGCTTTAGTGATGGTGCTGTAGTGGGACTGCAGCTCGCAGCAGACCGACCTGACAAAGTAAGAAAATTAATTGCTATAGGTGCTAATATACGATTAGATGCACTTAGTGAAGGCTCAATTAACTGGATGAGAAATGATATGATTGAGTGGGCTAAGAATAAGGATGGATGGTGGAGTAAAAACATTTTACCATTGCTGGAAGAACCTGAAAGATCAGATATTTATCTTGAGAACACTAAAAAAATGTGGCTGACGAAAGTTTATGTGGAAGATAAAAAGGTTCAGTCAATTAAAATACCTACAATGATTATGCAAGGGGATAAAGATGGGATAAAAAATGAACATGCTGTAGAGTTATCCAATTACATCGAGAATTCTCAACTATGTATATTGCCAAATACTAATCATTATGTCTTTGGATCGAAACCTAAAATGGTAAATCAAATAGCAATCGATTTCTTTAACGAAAAATAAGGATGCATATCACAATCTATAAGTCATACCATCACCGTTAACAACCAGATATAGCAAGAAAAATACGTAAGGTGTTTAAGCCATTTCCACCTTCCTCCTTATCAATGGATTCGCAAATTTTCTTAACGGCCGATGCCACGTGGTAGTCAACCGTTTTAACTGAGATATTCAGTAATTCCGCAATTTCCTTGTACTTAAGTCCCTGTATCTTGGCCAAAGAAAATACCATTTTGGTTTGTGGAGCCAGGTAATCAATAGCTTTGTATATCCGCCTTAACTGCTCTTCTTTAAGTGCGGATTCATCAGGAGTATCTATCGGTTCGAAATAATAATGATTGATATCCTCTATGGAAACCACTTCCTGGTGTTGTTTGCGCAGATAGGTAATAGCCTGGTTCCTGACAGCATTAAACAAGTAACTTTTAATATTAGCTACCTTATCGAGCTGATGACGTGTCTGCCACACTTTAACGAAGATATCACTCACCACTTCCTCGGCCAAAGGAGAGCTGGCCAATATACCTTTTGCAAATAGATAAAGTGCATCAGAATAGCGATCCATTAAACGCGCAAACTCAAAGTGATTGCCATTTTGGATGAGTGACAGGTTAATATTTTCGCCGGACTGGTCCAAGCCAACTGGTTATATGGGTTAATGCCTCAAAGATAACGGAATTGCTTAGTCATTAACAAACTCAGATTGTAAAACGCAAAAAAGCGCCCTGCACTGCAAGACGCTTTTTGCTTATTATCTTATTGAAATCAAATCAGATACTGGAACAGATCTGGTTTCTCATTTAAATATTCAGCAACAAATCCATTTTCCGCCATGCGCTTTTGCAAACCTTCAAAGTCTTCAGGCTTTTGCACTTCAACACCAATCACAACAGGCCCCATGGCACGGGCTGTCTTCTTTTTGTATTCGAAATGGGTGATATCGTCACCAGGTCCCAGTACTTTATCAACAAAGGTTTTCAGAGCCCCTGCACGCTGCGGGAAACGTACTATAAAATAGTGTTTCAAGCCTTCGTACAGGAGGGAGCGTTCTCTAATCTCTTCTGTACGGGTAATGTCGTTGTTACTGCCACTAAGTATGCAAACCACATTTTTACCAATAATCTGCTCAGCATAAAAATCCAGTGCAGCAATACTCAATGCGCCTGCCGGTTCCACCACAATAGCCTCGTAGTTATACAGTTCTAATATCTTTGTACAGATTTTACCTTCAGGTACCAGTATGAGATCATCCATCACGCGTCGGCATATTGGCAGTGTTATGTTTCCCACCTTTTGAACCGCCGCTCCATCCACAAATTTATCTATCTCCTCCAGCTCAACAACCTCGCCTTTCTCCATAGACTGCTGCATGGCCGGTGCTCCTGCAGGCTCAACACCAATGATCTTTGTATCCGGGGTGATCTGTTTGATATACGCCCCTAAGCCAGAGATTAATCCACCTCCGCCAATGGGTACAAAGATATAATCGATGGGCTTATCGGTCTGCTCTAATATTTCGAGTCCAACGGTGGCCTGACCTTCGATTATCTGGGGATCATCAAAGGGATGAATAAATGTTCGACCCGTACGTGAACACTCTTCCATAGCTGCATTGTAAGCATCATCATAAGTGTCACCTTTTAACACCACCTCAACATAGCCTTTCCCAAACATCTTGACCTGATTCACCTTTTGCTTAGGCGTAGTGGTGGGCATATATATAAAGCCGTTGATGCCTAGTTTTTTGCACGAATAGGCCACACCTTGTGCATGGTTGCCAGCACTGGCACACACAATACCTGAAGATACCTGCTGCTTGGTCAGACTCTTAATCTTATTGTAGGCACCACGAATTTTATATGAACGTACTGTCTGTAAATCCTCTCTTTTGAGGTAGATATTGGAACAATACTGTTCTGAGAGGTTGAAGTTGCGCATCAGTGGCGTTGTTTCAACCACCTCACTTATTGTCTTTTTAGCTTGTCGGACAGCCTCCAGTGTTGGGTAATAATCCTTAAAAGCTGCTATTCCGTTTTTTGTTGTCATTTTGTTGTTGGGATTTGTAACAAAAAACCTGTCAGTTCATATGAAACTGACAGGTTTGGTACTATTAATTATTCTTGATGAAATTAGTGAGCCAATCGCCTACTTCCGACGTTTTACTTGCTTTGCCATCTCGGGCTATATCTTCGGTCACCACACCTGCATCGAGTGATTCATTAACAGCATCGCGCACTGCTTTGGCCTCGTCCAGCAGGTCAAGTGATTCCAAAAGCATAGCAGCGGATAATACCGTTGCAATTGGGTTGGCAATATCTTTACCAGCCGCCTGTGGGTATGAACCATGGATAGGCTCAAACACAGAAGTATGAATACCTACTGATGCTGATGGCAACAAGCCAAGTGAACCAGTGATAACCGAAGCTTCATCGCTGATAATATCGCCAAACATATTCTCTGTGACCATTACATCAAATTTCTTTGGCCACTGTATTAATTGCATGGCAGCGTTATCAACAAACATGTAATCCACCTCTATATCTTTATAATCAGCTTCCATAGCTTGAGCTGTTTCGCGCCACAAGCGAGAAGTGGCCAGTACATTGGCCTTATCTACCACAGTCAAACGCTTATCGCGCTTACCGGCATATGAGAAAGCCAGCTTCAGAATGCGCTCAATCTCTTCTGTTGTGTAGGTACACGTGTCAAAGGCCTTTTTCAAATCCTCTGAGCGCCCTTTCTCACCAAAATAGATACCGCCAGTTAACTCACGTACCACTACAAAATCAGCTCCTTCAACGATATCCAGACGCAATGGGCTCTTATCTAAAAGAGATGGGAATGTTGTTACCGGACGGATATTGGCATATAATCCCAATTTCTTGCGCATAGCCAGTAATCCTTGCTCAGGACGCACTTTAGCCTTAGGATCATTATCGTATTTAGGGTCACCAATGGCCCCAAAAAGCACAGCATCAGAATTCATACAGATCTCGTGCGTTTCATCCGGATAAGGATTTCCCACCTTGTCGATTGCCGTAGCACCAACCAGTGCATTTGTGTAGTTTACTTCGTGGTCAAACTTAACGGCAATCGCATCAATTACTTTCTGTGCTTGTGCCACTATCTCTGGTCCGATGCCGTCACCCGGCAAAACTGCAATGTTTAATTTCATCGTTAGATAATAGATTATTAGACATTAGACTGTTAGACCTTTTTCCGATAAGAATTTGTCTTATCATCTATTGGTCTAATATCTAACAGTCTAGTTTATAATTTTCAAATTTCCGTTTTCAATCAGGTTAAGCATCTTAACAGTTGCCTTAATGGCTGCTTCAGTCTGGTCAGCATCCAGGCCACGTGTTTTAAATAGTTTGCCCTTAAACTCCCATGAGATAACTGTTTCTACAAGCGCGTCTGTCTTTCCGCCTGGCGGGATAGTTACGATGTAATCCTCCAGTACCGGATGATTTTTACCCAGTTTCTCATAAATCTTCCAGATGGCATGCATAAAAGCATCGTACTGCCCATCGCCATTGGCTGTTTCCTGGTGTAGCTCACCATCAATCTCAATACTCACATTGGCTAAAGGCATCAGTCCTTTGGTCAATTGCAAGCTGTAATTTTTTACTTTAATGTGCTCTTTGATAGATGAACTCTTAAGCACATCTGATATAATATAAGGCAAATCTTCGGTAGTTACCGTTTCTTTTTTATCACCCAGCTCAATAACACGCTCTGTTACCTTTTTCATTTCCTCAGAAGAAAGGTCAATCCCCAGTTCTTCGAGGTTTTTAAGGATATTGGCCTTACCCGATGTTTTGCCCAACGCATATTTGCGCACTCGCCCAAACCGCTCAGGCATCAGGCGGTTGAAATACAGGTTATCCTTATTATCGCCATCGGCATGAATACCTGCACACTGCGTAAAAACAAACTCGCCAGTCAACGGTTTATTGGTTGGTATGCGAATGCCTGAAAAGCTTTCGACCAACTGACTGACCTTTGTGATCTTAGCCTCCTCAATATTTGTTTTAACCCCCAATTGATCGTTCACTAAACCTACTACACTGGCCAAAGGTGCGTTTCCTGCTCTTTCGCCCAAACCATTGATGGTTGTATGAATGCCTTGCACACCTGCTTTAATAGCGGCATACACATTAGCCACAGCCAAATCGTAATCGTTGTGGGCATGAAAATCAAGATGCAGGTTTGGATAGCGCGTGATGATAGAAGAGCAGAACTCTTTTACCTGATCCGGGTTTAAAATACCCAGTGTATCAGGCAGCATAAAACGCTTAATGGTTGAATCCTGCAGTTGATCCAGCATGAAATAAACATAGTCGGGTGAGTCAATCATCCCATTCGACCAGTCTTCCAGGTAGATATTTACATCAATATCCATTTCTTCAGCAGCCTGCAATACCTTCCTAATATCAGCTACATGCTCTTCGGGCGTTTTGCCCAACTGCCCGGTAACGTGCTTCAACGATCCCTTGGTCAGCAGATTAATGACTCTTCCTCCGGCACTTTGTATCCATTCCAGAGATGTTCTTCCGTCAACAAAACCCAGTACCTCAACTTTATCTAGCAAACCTTTTTTTGCGGCCCACTCTGTTATCTTCTGCACCGCCCGATATTCGCCATCGCTGACCCGCGCTGATGCTACTTCTATCCTGTCCACCTTTAACTCTTCGAGCAGCATGGTCGCCATGGCCAGCTTCTCCGATTCGTTAAACGACACCCCGGTAGTTTGCTCGCCGTCGCGTAAAGTGGTATCCATTAGCTCTATAGTCATGTAATCTCTTGGTTTTTGTGGTTATTGGTTTTGCTATCTGTTTAGCCAGTTTTTCATCATTCCGACCCCGTTCGGCGATGGCGCGCCGAACGGTAGTCGAGATGACTTTCTATCTATTATCAAACTCTGCTAAACATTAATCAGCTGTTGTTCTGCTAGAACTTAACAGCCTGTGCTTCGTATGCTTCGATCTCCTCACCCAGGCTTAATAAATAGTCGATATCGTCGTAGCCATTCATTAAGCAATTTTTCTTGTAGGAGTTGATTTCGAAACCTTCTGACTCGCCTGTTGAAACATTAGTGATGGTCTGATTCTCCAAATCAATCTTCACTTCTGCCTTATTATCCGCATCAACCGCCTTGAATAATCCGGCTAAAAATGTTTCAGACACTTGAACCGGCAACACACCATTATTTAAAGAGTTACCTCTAAAAATATCGGCGAAGAAGCTGGAAACAACCGCTTTGAATCCATAGCCGGCAATTGCCCAGGCCGCATGCTCTCGACTGGAGCCACTTCCAAAGTTTTTACCAGCTACCAACACAGTACCTGAGTATGCTGGATTGTTTAATACAAAACCGGCTTTGGGTGAACCATCTTTTTCGTATCTCCAATCGTAAAACAGGTTATCACCAAAACCATCTTTGGTGGTTGCCTTCAGGAATCGGGCCGGAATAATCTGGTCTGTATCCACATTTTCGATTGGCATTGGAACAAACGAAGTCTGCACTGTTACAAATTTATCTATTGGCATATTTCTTCCTCCTGATTATAAGTTAAAGATGGTACGTGGATCAGTTACAACACCCGTTACTGCAGCAGCAGCCGCTGTTAACGGGCTAGCCAGCATAGTACGTGAACCAGGTCCCTGACGACCTTCGAAGTTACGGTTAGATGTAGCCACCGCATACTTACCTGCCGGAATCTTATCATCGTTCATCGCCAGACAAGCTGAACAACCAGGCTGACGCAATTCAAAACCGGCTGCTTCCAACTGCTCCTTTAAACCCTCTTCAATAGCTTGCTTCTCAACCTGCTTACTTCCAGGTACAATCCAGGCAGTAACACTTTCAGCTTTTTGCTTGCCTTTTACAGCCTCACAAAAAGCACGTAAATCTTCTATACGACCGTTAGTACAGCTACCAACAAAAACGTAATCAACCTGCTTGCCTTCCAGCTTATCACCGGCTTTAAAGCCCATGTACTCCATCGACTTCTGGAAAGAACCTTGAGAACTATCTTCAATCGAATCAAGCGTAGGAATGTACTCACACACTTTAGCACCCATGCCAGGGTTGGTACCGTATGTAATCATCGGCTCAATATCGGCGCCATCAAAAGTCAGTTCCTTATCGAACTTAGCATCTGCATCAGTCACCAGTGATTTCCAATAAGCCACTGCCTTATCCCATGCTTCACCTTTAGGAGCCTGTTCGCGTCCTTTGATGTATTCAAAAGTGGTTTCATCAGGTGCGATCATTCCACCACGGGCACCCATTTCAATACTCATGTTACAAACAGTCATGCGGGCTTCCATCGATAGGCTGCGAATAGCAGAACCTGCAAACTCAACAAAATAGCCGGTTCCACCACCTGTTGATAACTTAGAGATAATGTAAAGGATGATGTCTTTTGAAGTCACTCCTTTACCAAGCTCGCCTTCAATGTTAATGCGCATGCTCTTTGGCTTAGGCTGCATGATACATTGTGTGGCCAAAGCCATCTCCACCTCACTGGTACCGATGCCAAAGGCAATGCTACCAAATGCACCGTGTGTAGATGTGTGGCTATCACCACAAACGATAGTCATACCCGGCTGTGTAATACCCAACTCAGGCCCCACAACATGCACAATACCATTATAAGGATGGTTCAAACCATACATGGTAATGCCATTCTCCTCACAGTTCTTCTTCAGCGTTTCCACCTGATGACGCGATAGCTCATCCTGAATGGTCAAATGCTGGTTAACTGTAGGAATGTTGTGGTCAGGTGTAGCAATCACCTGCGATGGACGTGCTACTTTTCCTCCTCTGGCTTTTATACCACCAAAAGCCTGTGGACTCGTTACTTCGTGGATGAAGTGACGGTCGATATAAAGGACATTAGGTCCGTCGTCAATCGTTTTGACAACGTGACTGTCCCATATTTTATCAAATAATGTTTTTCCCATATTTTTAGCTATTAGCTGCTGGCTGTGAGCCGTTAGCTTATTTTTTAGGCACTTGGCAACATCTTCCGCCTTCTGCCTATTAACTACTGACTAATCACTAATTATCCGATTTTTGAAATGGCATCTAAAAACGCTTCAACCGATGCGGTTATGATATCCACATTAGCCGAGAAGCCGTAATATGTATGCCCTTTGTGTTCAACTGTGACATGAACTTTACCCAAATCATCACTACCACGCGTTATGGCCTGAATCAGGAACTCCTCAAGGTGCACTTTCCTTTTTACCAATGCTTTAACCGCGGTGAAAGAAGCATCAATTGGGCCATTGCCCGAAGCGGTTTCGGTAAATACATCACCATTGAAGCTCACTGCCACTGTTGCAGTTGGTATGGTTGAGCTACCTGAAATCACCTGCAAGGATTCTAACTTAATAGAACGATCTTGTTTTTCTTTTTCAGAACCAGCCAATGCTTCCAAATCTTCATCGGCCACATCTTTTTTCTTATCGGCCAAATCAAGGAACTGCTGATAGATTTCGTCCAATTCCGGGCCTTCAAATTCGTAACCCAACACATGCAAACGGTGCTTCAATGCAGCACGACCACTACGTGCAGTCAATACAATACTAGACTCTTTTACACCTACCTCAGCCGGATCGATGATCTCGTAGTTCTCACGATTTTTCAACACACCATCCTGATGGATACCCGATGAGTGAGCAAATGCATTACGCCCTACAATGGCTTTGTTGGCCTGAACCGGCATACGCATCAAGGTAGAAACCAATCGGCTGGTTTTCATGATTTGCTTCGTATCGATTCCTGTTCTATAGTCCAGATCGTGATGCGATTTCATGGCCATCACCACTTCTTCAAGAGATGTATTACCAGCTCGCTCACCTAATCCGTTAATGGTGACTTCCACCTGGCGGGCCCCATTAACAACTCCTGCTAATGTGTTGGCAGTCGCCATTCCCAGATCATTGTGACAGTGTGTAGAAAGAATTGCCTTATCGACATTAGGCACATTATTAACCAGATAGGCAATTTTTGCACCATATTCGGATGGCAGGCAATAACCTGTTGTATCCGGAATATTAATAACAGTAGCTCCGGCAGCTATCACTGCTTCCACCACGCGGGCAAGGTATTCATTGTCTGAACGACCAGCATCTTCGGCATAGAATTCTACATCTTCAACAAATCGCTTGGCGTATTTAACAGCTTCCACTGCACGCTCTACAATTTCGTCTTCGTTAGAATTTAATTTGTATTTGATGTGATAAGGTGATGTACCAATACCGGTGTGTATGCGGCCACGCTTGGCAAACTTCAAAGCATCGGCCGCCACTTCAATGTCTTTTTTAACAGCGCGTGTTAAAGCACAAATAGTTGGATTTTGAACAGCCTTTGAAATCTCGACCACCGAATTAAAATCTCCAGGGCTCGAAATGGGGAATCCAGCTTCAATCACATCCACGCCGAGCTTCTCGAGCTGACGGGCTACTTCTATCTTTTCAATAGTGTTTAACTGGCATCCCGGCACTTGCTCGCCGTCTCTTAAAGTGGTATCGAATATATAAACTTTATTATCCATGATTAATGTTTTTTGGGTTTTCCGAATTCCTATCCCCTTCGGATTTTGTTTTGTCTGCGACAAAAAAGCTATCAGCCAATAGCTATTAACTGCTAGCTCTTTATATCTCACAAAAGAGTTAAGCTTCGGGATCAGCTACAATCAGATAATCCCGATAGCTCTCATATTATTGGTTTTCTGGTCTCAATTTACGAACAGCAGCACCTGCCTGCCACATTTCTGAATCGCGTAACTCTTTCAACTCAGCTTCTAACTTAGGGCGATAATCGGCCTGACTGTTAGAGTCGATTGAACGTTGTGCCTCGTTACCGGCCGCTACTTCAGAATATAATTTCTCAAATACTGGCTTAGTCGCATCACGGAAAGGCTTCCACCAATCCAAAGCACCACGCTGAGCGGTGGTTGATGTATTGGCATACATCCAATCCATACCATTTTCAGCTACCAACGGCATCAGGCTCTGAGTTAATTCCTCAACAGTCTCATTAAATGCCTCAGAAGGTGTGTGTCCATTGGCACGTAACACCTCATACTGAGCAGCAAAAATACCCTGGATACATCCCATCAAGGTACCTCGCTCGCCAGTTAAGTCAGAGTATACTTCACGTTTGAAATCTGTCTCAAACAGATAACCTGAACCAACACCGATACCTAATGCGATAACACGGTCTTTGGCTCTACCTGTAGCATCCTGGAAGATCGCGTACGAAGAGTTCAGGCCACGTCCTTCAAGGAACATACGACGCAATGAAGTACCTGATCCCTTTGGAGCAACAAGGATAACATCCACATCAGCAGGAGGTACAATACCTGTACGCTCTTTGTAAGTGATTCCGAATCCGTGTGAGAAATAAAGTGCTTTACCAGGTGTTAAGTACTTTTTCACAGTGTCCCACATCTGAATCTGACCAGCGTCAGACAGCAAGTATTGGATAATTGTTGCTTTTTCAAGCGCCTCCTCAATTTCGAAAAGAGTTTCACCAGGAACCCAACCATCAGCAATTGCTTTATCCCATGTTTTTGATTCCTTGCGCTGACCAACAATCACGTTAAAACCGTTGTCTTTCAGGTTAAGGGATTGCCCTGGACCTTGCACACCGTAACCAATTACAGCAATCGTTTCGTCTTTTAATACTTCACGTGCTTTTTCCAATGGGAATTCTTCCCTCATTACAACGTTTTCTTCAACGCCTCCAAAATTAATTTTTGCCATGATTTTATTTGATTAATGTTTATTTCTTTGAGCAACTGATCATTAGAAACCAGCTACTAGCTTTTATTTCTTTATTATTTAGTCTTGATACTTAACTCTAGTCTAAAAGACTCTTCTCTTTTTCGAGCTTTTTCAGATAATTAGACAGCAGCTCTTCCTTGAGTTTGGTTACCGCAATGCGACCTGAACGAACGAATTGCTGAACACCAAAATGGTCAAGCTTTTCAAACAGCTCTTGTGTTTCGCGCTTGTGCCCGGTCTTTTCGATAACCGTATATTCTTTGGTCACCTCTAGAATACGCGCACCATACTGGCGAACCAAACGCTCAATTTCATTACCATTGAGTAAAGACTCCGTTTTTACTTTATACAATGCTACTTCCTGATGCACAATTTCATCGGCCGTAAATACATAGGCCTTAATAACATCAATGCGTTTTTCAATTTGCAACATCAGCTTATTGACCTGCTCACGAGATGTAAATACCACAATGGTAAACTTATGAATGCCCGGAATGGCTGATTCTGAAGTTGTCAGGCTCTCGATATTAATATGACGACGTGTAAAGACGGTTGTCACCTGGTTTAGAAGACCTACGTGGTTTTCAGAATATATTGATAATGTGAATTCTTGTTTCATCTTCTTTAAATGTTGAATTGTCGATTTGGTAATCTGTTAATTTGGTACTATTCAAGGCGAATATCTGAAACTGAAGCGCCCGTTGGTACCATCGGGAACACGTTACCTTCTTTCTCAACCACCACTTCCAATAAATAGGCTCCCTTGTGCTCAGCCATACGGTTTACGGCAGCATCCAAATCATCACGTTCGGTTACTTTTTCGGTGGCTATGCCATACCCTTTGGCAATCATCTGGAAATCGGGATTAATCAATTCGGTTGATGCGTAGCGTCTGTCAAAAAACAACTCCTGCCACTGACGAACCATTCCCAGGAAGTTATTATTCAGCAGAATTATCTTCACATCAGCTTGTGTTTGAAAGATAGTCCCCAGCTCTTGTATGGTCATCTGAAATCCGCCATCGCCAACAAACAGGCATACCGGACGATCTGGTTGACCTAATTTAGCACCCATAGCCGCTGGCAAACCAAATCCCATTGTTCCCAGTCCGCCGGATGTTACCACGCTTCTTGTTTGTTTAAACTTGAAGTAGCGTGATGCCATCATCTGGTGCTGGCCAACATCGGTTACCATGATGGCATCATCACTGTATTGCTCAGTCACGCGCCTTATCACTTCTCCCATGGTTAAGCCTTCCTTGGCCGGAAAAAGCTCTGGTTGTATAATTTTTTGAGTTTCAATTTTATCACAAGCCTTAAACTCACTTAACCAGGCCTCATGATTATTCTTCGACACCATGTCGGTTAACATTGGCAATGATTCTTTCACATCGCCCAACACCGGCACATCGGCGTAAATGATTTTATTGATTTCTGCTGGATCAATCTCCAGATGCACCACTTTGGCATTGCTGGCATATTTCTGCACATTACCCGTTACACGGTCATCGAAGCGCATGCCGATAGCCACTATCAGGTCTGCCTCATTGGTTTTAACATTTGGCCCGTAATTACCATGCATTCCAAGCATTCCAACGTTCTGTTCAAAATCGGATGGCATAGCTGACAATCCCAGAAGTGTCCAGGCTGCAGGCATACCTGTTTTTTGCAAAAACTCCATCAGTTCGTTTTCAGCACCACCAAGCACCACTCCTTGTCCTACCAGGGCCAAAGGTTTTTTAGCCAGGTTAATTAGCCGAACCGCTTCAGCGACCTTATCTGCCTTTACGGCCGTTCGTGGTTTATAGCTGCGCACCTTATTAACAGGCTTGTATTCAAAGTCGAATTGAGCAAACTGAGCATCTTTAGTTATGTCAATCAACACAGGCCCGGGACGACCAGTTCGTGCAATATAAAAAGCTTTGGCTATAGCTTCCGGTATTTCTTCGGCACGCTTCACCTGGTAATTCCATTTGGTAATCGGCTGCGTGATACCTACTACATCAGTTTCCTGAAAAGCATCGGTGCCTAATAACGGTGAAGCCACCTGACCACTGATGACAACAAGCGGTGTTGAATCCACCATGGCATCGGCTATACCGGTAACGGCATTGGTTGCACCAGGTCCACTTGTAACAAAGCAAACGCCAACTTTGCCAGTGACTCGCGCATAGCCCTGAGCCGCATGAACAGCTCCCTGCTCATGACGTGTCAGAATGTGGTTCAACTTATCCTGGTAGTGGTAAAGTGCATCGTACACCGGCATAATCGCCCCACCCGGATATCCGAATAATAAATCTACTCCCTCATGCAACAAAGATTGCATTACGGCTTCGGAGCCACTCATCCGTTTCTTTTTCATTTCTTTGGCTTCCATGGTTGATGTTTGCGTTTGTGTTTCCATAATATTTAGCTTATGGCTGATAGTTACTTGCTAATAGCTATCCCTGTTAATGTTTTAGTCAATCAGTCTTACTGCTCCCTTATCAGCAGCACTTACCAAACTGGCATAGGCTCTAAGGGCTTTTGATACATACCTTTCGCGATGACCAGGCTTAAAGGCCCTATCACCCTTTGCTTCTTCGGCTGCTCTACGCTGAGCCAGCTCATCTTCACTTATCTGTAATTCTATTTTTCGATTTGGAATATCAATTAAAATAGGATCGCCGTTTTGCACCAGTGCAATATTACCTCCACCAGCCGCTTCGGGCGATGCATGACCAATTGACAGACCTGATGTTCCACCAGAGAAACGACCATCGGTTAATAAGGCACAAGCTTTACCCAGGTGCTTCGACTTCAGGTAAGAGGTAGGATATAGCATTTCCTGCATACCCGGACCGCCTTTGGGGCCCTCGTAGCGGATAATCACCACATCACCAGCCTTCACCTCATCCGACAGGATACCTTCGCAGGCATCATCCTGCGACTCGTATACTCTAGCTGTACCATTGAAAGTGAAGATGGACTCATCTACACCGGCAGTTTTAACGATACAACCCTTCTCGGCCAGGTTACCAAACAATACGGCTAAACCACCATCTTTGAAGTAAGCGCCTTCCACACTGCGGATACAGCCTTTTTCACGATCCAAATCCAGTTGTGCGTATTGTGTTTTCTGCGAGCCCATGGTTAAATTGAACATGCCAGCAGGTGCACTTGAATAAACATCCTTTGCCTCGTCCGATACTGAGTCACCCATCACATCATAAGCTGTTAAAGCTTCTTTCAGACTTGGGAAGTCAACACGACTCACATCGGTATGTAATAAACCACCTCGGTTCAGCTCAGCCAATATCGCCATGATACCACCTGCACGATTCACATCCTCAATGTGGTAATGCGAGTTAGGAGCCACCTTACATAGAACAGGTGTAGTGCGCGATAAACGGTCTATATCATCCATAGTAAAGTTGACACCTGCTTCATGAGCTATGGCCAGAATGTGTAATACCGTATTGGTAGAACCCCCCATAGCGATATCCAGTGTCATAGCATTTTCAAAAGCCTTGTAGGTGGCGATTGAACGTGGTAAAACCGACTCATCGCCTTCGCCATAGTACCGATTGGTAACTTCAACGATTAAATCTGCAGCTTTTTCAAACAAGCGTTTACGATTGACATGTGTGGCAACGATGGTTCCATTACCTGGTAAAGCCAAACCTATTGCTTCATTTAAGCAATTCATTGAGTTGGCAGTGAACATACCCGAACAGGACCCACAGGTTGGACATGCATTGCGTTCCACCTCTTCCACTTCAGCGTCCGATACTGAATCATCAGCAGCCATTACCATGGCATCCACCAGGTCAAGCGCCTTGCCTCCAGCCTTTCCGGCTTCCATTGGACCCCCAGAAACAAATACGGTTGGGATATTTAAGCGCATAGCAGCCATAAGCATACCAGGCGTTATTTTATCACAGTTACTGATACAAACCATGGCGTCCACTTTATGCGCATTGACCATATATTCCACACTATCCGCAATGATATCGCGTGATGGCAACGAATACAGCATCCCATCATGCCCCATGGCGATACCATCATCAATGGCAATGGTATTGAATTCAGCAGCGAAGCATCCGTTGGCTTCGATACGCTGCTTCACCATCTGTCCAATATCGTGCAAATGCACATGACCAGGCACAAACTGCGTAAAGGAGTTAACCACTGCAATAACCGGCTTACCAAAGTGCTGCTCCTTCATGCCATTGGCACGCCATAAGCTTCTGGCTCCGGCCATACGCCGACCTTGTGTTGATGTTGCGCTTCTAAGTGTTATTTTCATTGTATCGTTTCCGTTTGTATCAAAAAAAAGAGCTTTTCCCGTATGTGTGAGAAAAGCTCTTAGTAACTTATATCGTTTGTTTATCTACATAGCATTCTCACTCCTCTAGGTTCTAATAATAATGACCACGAGAATAATAATAATGTTGAGAATGAGTGATAAATTGAATTTCATCTTGAAATTGTCTCTTTAAAAAAAATATTGGCACTTCTGGTTAACCCGAAACACCGTTGTTGCTTTTTACGCTAGCAAATGTAGGATTGATTTTCATAACACCAAAGAAATAGTCAAAAAAATATCGTTTTTTTTTACAATTCGTATTTTCGAGGCCTTATACGCTTACTATTTACACCTTCTTGCTATATATAAATAAGCAGTCGAAATAAAATGATTAATAATGGATTTGCATATCCTATTCTTACACCCTCATATTATGCCATTTACGCATATTTAATTTTCATTTATAATTTTCAAGAAAATGTAAGTTCAATTTCAAGGGTGATACATGTCATTATTTCCAGCTTTAAGGGTATCCGAATTTAGAGCGAGAAACTCCTCAAACACCAGATTAATAGCCTCCATCATTTTATAATCGCTAAAATCAGGATCGATTTTATGCTTAGTTCTTAGAAATACTAAAAACGAATCCAGTTGGGCTCCATCCAACTTTGTCAGGTATTGCATATTTTCCCTTGAAGTCAACTCCCTGAATCGTTCATAAAGTTTTTCGTTGGCCGAAAAAGCGGCGTACTGTTTTTCTTTTCGGGTAGCACTGCCCCTGCCAAACGCTATACCAGGACCGAACCTTTTATCCTTTTCCCGAATAGCCTTCTTAACGGCCATTACATTAACACTAATGGGCATGTGATAGCGGTTATCGGGCATCATATCCATATTGGCCACCATGTGCCTGAATGAGGCATAAGACTTAAACATCAGCACATCAACTGACCCTAGTTCATAGCTTTTTTCATTGACTACCAAAAGCAAAGTATCACTAAGCATTTCATCCTTAACAACAAGCATGGTATCCTGATAACCCAGACACCTGAAAAACAGGGTGTCAGAAGCCATAGTAGTTAACTTAAACACTCCACTTTCATTGGTTTCTTTACCATAACCTGTTTGACTGTTGGCCACAAAGGCAAATGGCACCGCTGTGACACTGTCACTTTTAACAACCTTACCTACCAGAATAACACGGCGATCATCTTCATTCTGAGCCATTAGCCATTGAGTAGCCATTAAAACCAATATCGTTATCAGTGCGCGCATCCTATTCATCTTTTTTATATTCCTCGAACAAATCAACCACCTTGTATTTGATACTAAGTGGCGTATCCATTTCACTAAACTTAATGTGTGCATTACAATACATAATAAACTCATCCAATTCAGTTCCCTTAAACCCACTCACTTCACTTAACATCTCTATCGTCATCATCTGCCGCTGTTTTTCATACTTCAGCAACTTCATCATTTTTCGCTTTTGCTTTTCTGTTTTAGATGTATAGTAATAGATAACATTAGCCGGCTGAAAAAACGCAGCCAGCACTGGCGGATTTTTCCGGTAAGTAGGCAGTATATCTACAGGAACATCTGGTCTACGGCCAAGTTCAATATCAGCCGGCAACATCAGGTCCATTTCCATCTGCTTACTCCTCATCATCTTCAGCTTATCCTGATAATCCATATAATGCTTGTTCGAATTAACATCCACCTGCTGAATCTGGTAAGAAGCAGCCTTAAGTGGGAACAGATACATTAAATCGGGGTCAATATGGAGACTATCCAAATAAAACGTGCGGGCCTCAAAGCCCAAAGCAAATACTTTTATGCTGTCAGTGGCATCTAGTATCACCTTAAACTCACCAGCTGAATCAGCCGCAAATACATTCATTTTTTTAAAGCTGGCCACCTGAGCAAGTGGTATATTGCGTTTATCACCCTGTGTCACCACTTTACCGTGCAACCACACTTGCCTGGTTTGAGCAGACAAAGCACACACACAAATTAAAAAGACAACTAATAAACAGATTTTCTTCATATACAGAGATTAGGCAAGGTTAAGATAAAACAAGTTAGTAAGTAGCGTGTTATTTTTTCAACAAACGGAGAGATAATTAACAGCTTTTAACAGGTAAAAACTAATTAGTTAAAACAAAATTGCATACTAGTTTTTTATAGTGAAGTCTTATAATTAAGAACTATTTTTGCCATCAAACATAAAAATCAGAAGTAAATGAGCGATTTGAAGAGTATCATTGAAAAAGCCTGGGAAGACAGGTCGATGCTAAATAACCCGGCAACCGTTGAAGCCATCAAAACAGTAATTGAACAACTGGACAAAGGAGAAATTCGTGTGGCAGAACCACAGGGAGACGAATGGATTGTAAATGAATGGGTGAAGAAAGCTGTTATTCTTTATTTTCCAACTCAGCAAATGGAAACCATTGAGGTGGGCCCATTTGAATTCCATGACAAAATTGCCCTGAAAAACAATTATAAAGAGCTTGGTGTTCGCGTTGTACCTCACGCTGTAGCACGCTATGGTTCTTATCTGCAGAGTGGCGTAGTAATGATGCCATCGTATGTAAATATTGGCGCCTATGTAGAAAGTGGTACCATGGTGGATACCTGGGCTACTGTTGGCAGTTGTGCACAAATTGGTAAAAACGTACACCTAAGTGGTGGTGTTGGTATCGGTGGTGTATTGGAACCTGTGCAGGCAGCTCCGGTAATTATAGAAGATGATGCCTTTATCGGGTCGCGTTGTATTGTTGTAGAAGGCTGTCGCGTAGGTAAAGAAGCCGTATTAGGAGCCAATGTTGTACTCACCGGCTCTACTAAAATCATTGATGTAACCGGATTTGAACCTGTTGAATACAAAGGTTATGTACCTCCGCGTTCTGTGGTCATTCCTGGTTCGTATACCAAAAAATTCCCTGCCGGCGAATTCCAGGTGCCTGCAGCCCTGATTATTGGTAAGCGTAAAGAGTCAACAGATAAAAAGACCTCATTGAATGACGCACTGCGCGAAAATAATGTTGCGGTTTAATTACAGAATAATAGATGCTAGACTTATAGACAAAAGATAATTAACAGCTTGCTTAGTTGAGGAGTTTAATAGTTAAGTAGTTTATAGTTTAACGTACAAAAAACAACCTGATGGGATTTGGCATCCTGTCAGGTTTTTTTTATATCAGAAGCTTCATTAATTGATTCCTTACAAGGAAGCCCTTGACAAACCTATCATTTCTAAAATCCGGCAATCCATTATCATCTTCAATCGCCTTTTTCTATCTTCGTAAAAAACAAACTACCATGCACGACGATTTAAAACAAGCACTTGAAGTGCTGCGCAAAGGCGGTATTATCCTTTACCCAACAGATACTATTTGGGGCATAGGCTGCGATGCGACTAACGCCGACGCAGTAAGACGTGTCTATGAGCTAAAGCAGCGAGACAACTCTAAAGGCATGCTGGTTTTGCTTGACAATACAGCCAAGCTGGCCGGCTACGCGAATGACATACCTGAGGTAGCTTACGATATGGCCGAACTCACCACTAAGCCATTAACAATTATCTATGATGATGCCAAAAACCTGGCAACTAATCTTTTGGCAGCCGATGGCAGTGTGGGCATCCGCATCACTGAGGAACAGTTTTCGAAAGAGTTATGTGCCCGTTTTAAAAAGCCTATTGTATCAACATCTGCCAATTCGAACGGCGAGCCATCACCTGAGAATTTTGCTCAAGTGAATGAAGTAATAAAGGCAGGAGTTGATTACATCGTTAAGTTCAGGCAAGACGAAATGAAAAATCCGGCTCCATCGAGCATTATCAAATTAACTAAGGATGGGCAGGTTACAATCATAAGGGAGTAAACAAAGTTGTTGGCTATAAGTTATAGTTACATGAAAGAAACAATATATAAGCATAGTACACCGGTCCAAATCCGGTTTAACGACATAGATGGCTTAGGTCATGTAAATAACACCATCATTCAGGAATATTTTGATCTCGGCCGTATGTATTATATGACCGAGGTATTGGGCAAAACCATATTTGCTAATGAAGAAACGCTAATTGTAGTGAACATTAACACTGATTTTCTCACCCCCATCTACCTGAAAGACACCATAGAAGTTAAAACTGCCATTGTTGGCTTGGGAACTAAAAGCTTAAAGATGGAACAACAGGTGGTATGCAACGCCACACAAACGGTTAAGGCCACGTGTAGCTCAGTAATGGTTGGCTTCAATAAAACCACCGAAGAAGGGTTGGAGCTACTGCCGGAATGGCGCAAAACCATCTCTCAATATGAAGGAAAAGACTTTTAACCTGAGTTTGAACTAAATTTTGAACTCAGGCATTTAGAGAATCTGCCGACAGCTAGCTTTATGCAGCTGTTGGCTATATTAATCCTTCGGGCAAATCAAAAATGACCAGTCGCTGCTCATCATCAATAGAGGCAATAAAATGGTCAACTATCGGAATCAGCACCTCTTCTCCATCATTATCCAGCTCAAACAACGGATTTTTAGAGATCTCACGGATGGCCACAATCTCGCCAATATAGCCATGACCTGCAGCCTGGGCTTCGTAACCCACCAGCTGATAGGCCGAAAAAGGTGCTTCCTCAATCGCTTCTTCTCCCTGTTTTTGGACATAAACCGGTGCCTCAATCACCTTTAAAGCTTGCTGATCATCTTTCAGCTGCTCTAACTTTGCCAATACATCGGTTTGATTTTTCTCACGCGCCTCCTCCAGATAAAAAGGCACTAAACCACCATCTAACTCCAGAAAAAGAAACTCCACATCCACATCATCAATGGAAAATTCATTAAACAATCGCAGCACAACTTCTCCGGCAATGCCGTGTGTTTTAACAATAACGCCAATCTGACGACAGGTATGTTTCTCAATCATTGAAATACTTTTGCTGCAAAGGTAGAAAAAAAGCTAACAGCTATATACATTCCATCACTTCCCCCGTTTGTACAGAAAGGCTTTCCAGCGCTCTTCAGTTAAGTGCGCCTCTTCCATGGCTGCTCTTGATAAACTGAAAAACAAATCGGACAAACGATTAATAAAAAACAAGATTGAACGCTCAACGGGGTGAACCCGATGCAAAGTGGTGAGTTTACGCTCTCCTTTACGCAGCTGTGAACGCACTACATGGCATAAGGCCGATACTTCATTGCCACCGGGTAATATAAAATGATCCGATCGGCTGCTTAAGTCTGCTTCAATTTCGTCAATCCATTCTTCACAGAATTTATCCATCCCTTCGGGCAAAGGCATGGTATTCTTATCCTTCAGTTCATAAGGTGTTGCCAGATGACTCATGGTATTCATCAGCTCAACCTGAATATGATGCAGCTTATCCTGCCAGAGATGTTTTGGAGCGAGCTTAGCACGCAAAAGACCAATAAAAGAATTGACCTCATCGAATGTTCCGTAGGCATCTACCCTGATATCATCTTTGGCAACACGAACGCCACCCAGTAAATCTGTTTGTCCCCTGTCTCCTGTTTTTGTATATATTTTCATATATAAAGATTCTGTCTGTTAATTGAAAGTTTAAAGACCTTAAACACAAAGCTCATTAAAAAGTTTGCTCAGTTAAGGCCTCTTATGTTGTAAACAATAGTTATCATTTCTTGTTCTGATTTTAATTAATGACAGAACAATGAACAAATTGGCAGATATACGTAAAGAGTACACCAAGGGCTACCTTCAAAAAGAAAACCTGAAAACCTCTCCTTTTCAACAGTTTAACGATTGGCTACAGGAAGCCTTGATTGCCCAGTGCAATGAACCTACTGCAGTAACATTGGCAACGGTAGATAAGGACCTGATGCCCAATTGTCGGATAGTTTTATTGAAAGATGTACATTCAGATGGTTTTGTCTTTTTCACCAATTACAACAGTCAGAAGGGGCAGGAACTTTCTGCAACAAACAAGGCTGCACTTAACTTTTTCTGGCCTGAACTGGAGCGTCAGGTGCGCATACGAGGCACCATTAAAAAAGTACCCTCACTAAAATCGGATGAATATTTTCAGTCGCGCCCACGCGAAAGTCAGCTGGGTGCATGGGCTTCCAACCAAAGCCAGGTGGTAGACAGTAGCCAGCAACTAACCAATCAGTTTGAGCAACTGAAGAAACAGTATGAAGATCAAAGCATACCACGCCCGCTGCATTGGGGCGGTTACTTACTAGAACCCATCAGCATCGAGTTCTGGCAAGGTAAGGCCAATCGGATGCATGATCGCTTTCAGTACCGCTTAGAAGATAACAACTGGATTATCAGACAGCTAGCACCCTAAATGCCAGATACTATTCTTTGGTCAATCCGTGAAACACACTTTCCAGGTTCCGCTCTTGTCGGGTCAAGGTCAGTATGGTTAATCCCTGTGCCACCGCAAAGTCAAAAACAGCCTTTCGGATATCGGCCTGGGCATTAATTTCATAGCCATATCCCGATACGTTTTTGATTTCTCCTGCTTCAATAGCATTTCGCAGTTCATCTAAAGTGGGCTGCCGATCAAACTCAACAAACACCGTTGAACTATTACCAGCCTCTAGTTGTGATAAATCGGTGGAAGGATGGTCGATAAGCAATTCGCCCCGGTTTAAAATTATTACGCGCTCACAAATAGCTTCCACTTCCTGCATAATATGGGTACTCAGCATCACCGTCTTCTCCTGCCCTACAGTTCTTACAAGGTTACGTATTTCCAGAATCTGGTTGGGATCTAGGCCTGTGGTTGGCTCATCGAGTATGAGCACTTCGGGATCATGAATCAGCGCTTGTGCCAGCCCCACTCGTTGCCGATACCCTTTCGATAAAACACCAATCTTTTTATGCTGTTCTAAGCCTAAACCAGTCAGTTCAATCATTTCATCAACACGCGCTCGTTTATTACCCAGCTTGTATAGTTCAGCCACCATCAAAAGGTATTCTTTCACATACATATCAAGATATAGGGGATTATGCTCCGGCAAATAACCAATCTTCCGACGAAATGCCTCATTGTAATCGTTGTTACTAATGCCACACACCTCAACTTCTCCGGCCGACTGCGGTAACAAACCTGAGATTATCTTCATCATCGTCGATTTGCCTGCACCATTAGGTCCAAGGAAACCAACTATCTCACCTGAAGATATGGAAAATGAAACATCCTTAAGAGCTTTCTGTTGCCCAAATTCCTTAACAACGTTTTTTACAACAATTGACATACTGATTGATTTAATATCTCAAAAGTACGATAAAGAAATGAATCGGGATAAAGACCTAAAAAATGCGAGTCATCATTTACTTTGATAATTGTGCATAGCCCGCTAAACATTAATGCTTACTTTTGCATTTAATCATTGAATCAATTTACAATCAGATGTCACACGAGCCATTATACTGCGAAGATTTATTTAATTATCACCGCAACCCGACACGTCCGGTTAAAGTTGGTATTAAAACTATTGGCGGAAACAGTCCTATTCAAATCCAGTCGATGACCACCACCAATTCCTTAGATGCAGAAGCGACTGCCACCCAGGTGATGAGCATATTGGATGCCGGGGCTGACATTGTGCGCATTACCACCCAGGGACGTAGTGAGGCACACACACTTGAAGAAGTGAAGCGCATCATCCGTGATAAAGGCTATGAGGCACCGCTGGTAGCTGATATCCACTTCAATCCTAATGCTGCCAAGGTAGCAGCCTCCAATGTAGAAAAGGTCCGTATCAATCCGGGTAATTTCTCTGGTGGGGCCAAAAAGTTCAATTTTGACTATACCAACCAACAATACAACGAAGAACTGGCTGTAGCCAAGTCAAAGCTGTCAGCCTTTTTGGGTGTTTGCAAACAATATGGCACTGCTATTCGAGTAGGCACCAATCATGGCTCCCTTTCTGACCGTATTATGAGCCGTTACGGCGATACCCCTCAAGGCATGGTTGAAGCTTGTATGGAATACCTTCGAACGTGTGAAGAGCTTGATTTTAAGGATATTGTTTTAAGCATCAAAGCCAGCAATACGCGCATCATGGTGCATACAGTGAGGTTATTGGTAACAGCCATGAAGAAGGAAAATATGAATTACCCGCTCCACCTGGGCGTTACGGAAGCAGGTAGTGAGGATGAGGGACGCATAAAATCGGCCGTTGGTTCGGGCGCGTTGCTTGTTGACGGATTGGGTGATACCATCCGTGTTTCATTGACCGAAGATCCTGAGAAAGAAGTGCCGGTTGCCACAAAACTGGTTAAACATATCACTGCCAGAAATAACCATCAGCCAATACCCTCAATGGATAAGCTGTATTTCACCCCTTTTGAATACAACAGACGAAAAACACATGTTGTACTCAATATTGGTGGCGACAATGCTCCTGTTGTGATTTGCGAGGCTGTTGATGAGTTTACAACAGGAAAAGCACTTAAACCCGACTATCTGATGATTGAAAGTCCTGATGATGTCAGAAACCATTATCAGAAATACCTTATCCCATTCAAGGCATGGAAAACGGCCAACACCTCAGCTAATACCGTTCCGGTATTAACTACTACAGAATTTATCGACACCCCTGAACTCCCTGAAAACTGCTTTTTAGCAATCTCTTACCCAGGATTTAACGATGAAATAGCTGAAAAGCTGCGTGAAAACAAACAAGTTATTATTCTACTGGAGTCATCCCATATCAACCGGCCCGTTGAGCAAAGAGCACTTATCTTCAAACTGATTGAGCAGCAGTTAACACATCCTGTGGTGCTAAACAATAACTATGAGGACGATAACGATGAAGATTTTCAGATAAAATCGGCAGCTGATGCAGGTATCTTATTTCTAGATGGTTTAGCCGATGGTTTGTTTTTACATAATCTGGGGAAGATAAAACATCAGGAAATCATTAACACGGCATTCGGTATTTTACAATCATCAAGGGTACGATTTACCAAAACAGAATTTATCTCGTGCCCGGGTTGTGGCCGAACATTATTTGATCTGCAGGAAACAACACGACAGGTAAAAGCACGCACCTCGCACCTTAAAGGGCTTAAAGTGGCAGTTATGGGTTGTGTGGTAAATGGCGTTGGCGAAATGGCTGATGCTGACTACGGTTACATCGGCTCCGGTCCTGATACGGTTAGCCTGTTTAAAAAACGTGAACTGATTAAACGAAACCTCTCAAAAGAAGAGGCCGTTGACGAACTAATTAACCTGATAAAAGAGCATGGAGATTGGGTAGAACCACCTCAGAAATGATTTTTAATCAAAGAAATACGTCCGGTCGTGGATTTTTTGAATCGTTCGGAGTGATTTTTTTGCTATCTGGGTCTAATTTTATAAATTGCGTATCCCAAAAATAACTAATTGAGTCTAGCCTAAATGAAACGGATATTTCTATTATTCTTTGCGACGGTTTTAACCATGGTTAACGTTCAAGCTGGTGAGCTTGAGCTGAGAGGCACATTTCAGGGTGAAAACCTGTATGTAAAGAATCCATTTGCCGCTTCCGGTGTTGGGTTCTGCGTATACGAAGTAACTGTAAACGGCCAAACGACAACTGACGAAATTAATTCAAGCGCCTTTGAGATTGATTTAGGAGTATTTCAGTTTACCTTAGGCGAGGCCATTATTGTAGGCATCAAATTTAAAGATGACTGCGAACCCAAAGTACTGAATCCTGAGGTGCTTAATCCGCGAGCAACCTTTGAGGTTGTTAATCTGACAGTTTCCAACAACAAATTAAACTGGACAACCACCAAAGAAGCCGGCGCATTACCTTTTATTGTTGAGCAATACCGCTGGAACAAATGGGTAAAAGTAGGCGAAGTTCAAGGCAATGGTTCCAACCAATCAAACACTTACAGTGTAGATGTGCGTCAGCATACTGGTGAAAATAAATTCAGAATTAAGCAAGTTGACTATCGTAATAAGCCACGTTACTCGCAGGAAACAAAAATGATTTCAACACAGGCTGAAGTAACCTTCTCGCCCAATAAAGTAGATGATAAGATCAGCTTCTCCTCTCCTACATTATACGAAATCTATGATGAATATGGAGGCATTGTATTTAAGGGCTATGGTTCAGAAGTAAATGTGGCCGGTATCGAAAAGGGGCGTTACTACATTAATTACGACAATAAAATGGAGCGATTCACAAAAAAATAAACTGCGTATGCAGGCAAAAGAAAGGTGATTCGCAATGAGTCACCTTTTTTTATATATAATCTGACAGAAAAATGTGTAATTCACTTGCATTTAACCAGTGACTTAGCGCTCAATAAAAACAAATCATTAATTTTGCAAACCTGAATATAAATAGATATTAAAAATGGAACAGATTCGTCGAACAAAAATTGTGGAGCTGCTGAAAAGTACCGAATTTGGTAAGCAAGCTAATGTGAAAGGTTGGGTAAGAACCAAGCGAGGTAATAAACAAGTTAATTTCATTGCACTAAATGACGGATCATGCATTCATAATATTCAGATAGTTGTTGATGTACCTAACTTTGATGAGGCATTACTCAAACGTATCACTACAGGTGCAGCTGTTTCTATCAATGGTGAGATAACAGAATCAACTGGTAGCGGCCAGAAGGTAGAGATAATGGCTAAAGAAATTGAGGTGATGGGCGATTGCGATCCGGAAAAATACCCGATTCAGCCTAAGAAGCACACACTGGAGTTTTTACGTGAGAATGCTCATTTGCGCTACCGCACCAATACTTTCGGAGCCATCGCTCGCATTCGTCACGCCATGATTTTTGCAGTGCATGAATTCTATACAAAGAAAGGATTTGTTAATATTCATACACCAATTATAACTGCTTCAGATGCTGAAGGAGCTGGTGAGATGTTTAAAGTAACCACGCTGGATTACGATAATATGCCGCGCACAGAGGAAGGTGCCATTGATTATTCACAAGACTTTTTTGGTAAAGCCACCAATCTGACAGTATCAGGTCAGTTGGAAGGTGAGCTGGCAGCCTTGGCCATGGGCGAAATTTACACCTTTGGACCAACTTTCCGTGCTGAAAACTCTAATACATCTCGTCACCTGGCGGAGTTTTGGATGATTGAACCAGAGATGGCCTTCTACGATTTGGATGATAATATGGATTTGGCTGAAGAATTTCTTAAATACCTGATCAAATATGCATTGGATAACTGCATGGACGATCTGGAATTCTTGAGCAAAAGGCTTCAAGAGGAAGAAAAGAACAAAAAAGCCGACGAGCGCTCAATGGAGCTCATTGAAAAATTGCAGTTTGTATTAGCTAACGACTTCATTCGCCTGCCATATACCGAGGCCATTGAAGTACTAAAGAACTCGAAGCCAAACAAAAAAGGCAAATTCAAGTACCCAATTGATGGCTTTGGCAGCGACCTGCAGTCGGAACACGAGCGTTACCTGGTTGAAAAACATTTCAAGAAGCCAGTTATCCTGACCGATTACCCGAAAGACATCAAAGCCTTCTACATGAAGCAGAATGATGATGGCAAAACAGTGAGGGCAATGGATGTATTGTTCCCACAGATTGGTGAAATTATTGGTGGTTCGCAACGTGAGGAAGACTACGATAAACTGGTTTATCGCATGGAGGAGATGGACATACCAGCCGAAGAGATGTGGTGGTACCTTGACACCCGTCGTTTTGGCTCGGTTGTGCACAGTGGCTTTGGTTTAGGTTTCGAACGCCTGATGTTGTTTGTAACGGGCATGGGCAACATTCGCGACGTTATTCCATTCCCACGCACACCAAAAACAGCTGAATTTTAATTGAAGCGCATGTTTTTCAAGATATTAAATGCCGGATATGACAGATATCCGGCATTTCTTTTTAATATTCATCAAAAAACGGAGCGCGTATATAGGTTTTGATGAATAAATCTTAATTTTGTTGAAACTCACCATTAAGGGATGTAAGCATTGCGCTCGGCGCAGGCATGACAAGAACGAAGCAAGAAGAATGTTAAAACAGAGTTTACAACAAAAGCTACTTCAAAAACTATCACCTCTTCAGATACAGGTGATAAAGCTGCTGGAAATTCCAACAGTACAGCTTGAGCAGCGAATAAAAAAAGAGTTGGAAGAAAACCCAATTCTGGAACTGGAACGCGAACAACCTGATCCGGACAAGGATGAAATGGATGCACCTGAGCAGGAAATTGAACGCGATGAACTATCTATTGATGAGTACATCAACAATGAAGATATTCCAGCCTATAAGCTTCAGTCACGTAACTTTTCAAAGGACGATAAACACGAAGACATTCCTTTTTCAACTGGCGCTACATTTCACGAGCATCTGATAGCTCAGCTTGGGCTGCGTATTCTGTCAGACAGACAACGAAATATTGCAGAATACATCATTGGTAATGTGGATGAAGATGGCTATCTGCGCAGAGAAGTAGATGAGATTATTGACGATTTGGCTTTTGCTCAAAACATAGAGGTTGACGAACGCGAAGCATTGGATGTGCTGGAGATTGTGCAGGATTTTGACCCTGCTGGCGTGGCTGCCCGTGATCTGCAGGAATGCCTTATCTTACAAATACAACGTAAAGACCGTACTTTCCCCGACATAGAAAATGCCTACCAGATTTTAAGGCATCACTTCGAGGAGTTTACGCGAAAGCACTACGATAAGATAGCCAAACGCCTTCACATCGATGAAGATGAGCTAAAGGATGCGCTTGGCGAAATTCTTAAACTCAACCCCAAACCTGGTAGCTCCTACAGCAACCCAATGACCAAAACTGTTCAGCACATTATTCCGGATTTCATCCTGGAGATTGAGGACGAACAGTTTCAGTTAAGCCTTAATAACAGAAACGTACCCGAACTGCGCATCAGCAATGCCTACTCGGATATGCTGCAAGATTACAGCAGTAACAAAAAGAATCAGACGCAGGAGAAGAAAGACGCTGTCATGTTCGTTAAGCAGAAGCTCGATTCAGCGAAGTGGTTTATCGACGCCATCAAACAACGGCAGAATACGCTAATGACCGTGATGAATTCTATTCTCGATTATCAGCATGATTACTTTTTAGAAGGTGATGAAACCAAGCTAAAACCAATGATTTTGAAGGACATTGCCGAGAGAACCAATTTGGATATCTCAACCATTTCGAGGGTTTCTAACAGCAAATATATCCAAACACACTTTGGGATTTTCCCATTGAAGTATTTCTTCTCAGAAGGTATGCAAACCGATTCCGGTGAGGAAGTGAGTACCCGGGAAATTAAGAAAATACTTGAGGAATGCATTGCCAATGAAGACAAACGCAAACCGTTAACGGATGATAAACTGGCAGCCATTCTTAAAGAAAAATCATATAATATTGCACGCCGAACGGTGGCCAAATACCGTGAACAACTTAATATTCCTGTGGCCCGATTAAGAAAAGAATTATAATAACAGCCGGTTAATACCGGCTTTTTAATACACCCAATGCGCACCTTCTCTAAAATAATATCCACCGTATTTCATCCCATGCTCATTCCTACACTGGGATTGTTCCTCATCTTTAATATTGGTGGTCACTTCTCCTATCTTCCGCTCGATCATAAAAGAATCATTTACCTGATTGTATTTTTAAGCACCTGTGCATTGCCGCTGAGTCTCATGCCCCTATTTATGTTATTGGGTGTTATTAAAAGCATATACATGAAGAACCGGCAAGAACGCATTCTTCCAACGGTATTCACAGGTATTTTCTATTGCCTTGGTTATTTCTTTTTAAGTCGCATACCGGTTGTGCCAAGTTTTATTCAAAGCTTTATGCTGGCCACTATCATTGCAATTGCAATAGCATTACTTATCACACTCTTCTGGAAAATTAGTATGCACATGATAGGTATCGGTGGTTTAACTGGTGCGCTCCTGGCGCTTTCTTTTCGCTTCGGCCTGGATATTTGGATACTATTCTCCTTAGCCATTATTATTGCCGGAATGGTGGGTACCGCACGCTTGTATCTTAAAGCACACACGCCAGCGCAAGTGCACACAGGCTTTATTCTAGGTGGGTTGGTGGTATTTGCAGGTTCATTAATTTTCTAGACCAGTTAACATCTTAAAAGACTTTAAGTACTGATAATAAAACAGTCATAATTGTAGTCCACCCTGGTATTGTTGCGCAATCGATCGTCATAAAATAACAAAAGCCACCCTAACGGATGGCTTTTATATTTTTTGAAAAAGATCGGTCTGAATTACTCAGCAGCCGGAGCTTCTGGAGCCTCTTCTGCTCCTTCTTCAGCAACTTCTTCTGCTTCTTCACCAGCAGCCTCTGCAGCAGCAGCTTTAGCAGCAGCTTCTGCCTCAGCAGCTAATTCAGCTTTTTTAGCAGCCAGGGCCTCAGCTCTTTCGCTATTGATCTTAGCTTCCTGCTCTAAACGCTCTTTAGTAGCGTCAGCTTTAGCACCTGCTAATTGATCTTTTTTAGCCTGAATCTTTCCTTCTTTTCCAGCTAACCAAGCGTCGAAACGCTTTTCAGCTTCTGCCTCATCAAAAGCGCCTTTTTTAACACCTTCTAACAAGTGCTTCTTCATCATCACACCTTTGTACGAAAGAATCGCACGAGTAGTGTCTGTTGGTTGAGCACCTTTTCCTAACCACTCAAGGGCTTTGTCAAAGTTTAAGTTGATTGTAGCAGGATTAGTGTTCGGGTTGTAAGAACCAATTCTTTCAATGAACTTACCATCGCGTGGCGCTCTGCTATCGGCTACTACAATGTGGTAGTAAGCATACCTTTTACGTCCGTGACGTGCCAGTCTAATTTTTACAGGCATAGTATTACGTTTTATAAATTAAACAATTGCAAAAACTCGTTTTGCGACTGCAAAGATAAAGCTAATAAATGTATCCGCCAATGTTTTGAGCGCAAATATTAATACAAGTCATTTATTTTTAGCCGGTAACAACCATATGAAAACTGGTACTTTTCCGATTTGAAAGCGCTAAATACTAACAACACATTAACTTGTTTCCCTTCGGCATTCCCCTATTAATTCATTAACTTCGCCAACCACCCAGACGAATAAGCAAGGAAATAGAAAATTCTGATACTGAGATGTTTTTAATATTTGATACCGAAACAACCGGTTTACCAAAAAAATGGAAAGCCCCCTTAGATGACTTTGACAACTGGCCAAGAATGGTGCAATTAGCCTGGCAGTGTCATGATACAGAGGGTAATTTTCTGTTTGCCAAAAACCATGTTATCACACCAGACGGCTACACAATACCCGAAGACGTAGTAGCGGTCCATGGTATCTCTACCGAAATAGCTCACGAGAAAGGTATTCCGTTAAAAGAGGCCTTACTCGATTTCATTGAAGACGTCAAGCAAGCCAAGTTTGTGATTGGGCACAATGTATCCTTCGACATCAACATTGTTGGATGCGAACTACTCCGCTGTGAAATGGATGAAAAAGTGTTGGTCAACGCGCCAACACTGGACACCATGACGGGCAGTAAAGAATATTGTGACCTAAAACGAAAAGGACAACTCAAAAATCCGACTCTAACCGAGCTGCACCTAAAACTATTTGGCGTGCCGTTTGCCGAAGCACATAACGCAGCTGCCGATGTGGAAGCCACCTCACGCTGTTTTCTTGAGCTAATTAGGGTGGATGGTCTGCCAACGCAGTTGCTGAATATGTCGCCTGATCAAATTCAGGCCTTTAAGCTTAATAATCCTACCACCATTGAGCTGGCCGGCATTGAATACGAATCATTCAAAGTCAGTTCAGCGTTTGATGAAGTATCGATTGAAGAGGAAGAGCGCAAGTGGGAGGAAGCCAAGAAAAACATCGCTCCGCAACCTTTTGTACATCTGCATGTGCACTCGCAATACTCGATATTGGACGGAGCAGCCAAAACAGCGGATATTGCGGCCAAAGCTAAAGAAGATGGCATGCCAGCTGTAGCTATTACCGACCATGGATCCATGTTTGGGGTCAAAGAATTTCATGTGGCATGTAGCAAGGCTGACATAAAACCCATCATTGGTGTTGAGGCCTATGTAGCCAAAAGAGGACACTTGCGAAAAGACGATAAAACCGATTCGGGAGGTCACCACATCATTTTACTGGCTAAAAACTATACAGGGTATCAAAACCTGCTGAAACTTACGTCTATTGCCCACACTCAAGGGATGTACTACAAGCCGCGAATTGATAAGGAGTTACTCGAACAATACAGCGAAGGTGTGATTGTCAGCAGTGCTTGTCTGGGAGGCGAAGTAGCTCAGAACATTATGGCCGGTAACATCGACAAGGCACGGGAAACCATTTTATGGTATAAAGATGTATTTGGCGAGGACTACTACCTGGAAATCATGCGTCACCGAAACAACGATCCACGCTTAAGAACCGATGTGTGGGAGAATCAGGTAAGAGTAAATAAAGTAATACGACGCCTGAGTGCAGAACTGGGCGTTAAGATTATCGCCACCAACGATTCGCATTTTATGAATCCTGAAGATGCTGAGGCCCACGATGTATTAGTCTGCTTAAGTACCGGACGCGATTATGACGATCCTACACGTATGCGTTATACCAAGCAGGAGTGGTTTAAAACCACAGCAGAAATGAATGAGCTATTTGCTGATGTTCCCGAAGCGCTAGCCAACACAGCAGAGATAGCTGAGAAGGTAGAATACTTTAAGCTGGACTCTAACCCGATTATGCCACCTTTTGATATTCCTGAGGATTTTGGTTCGCTTGAATCGTACAAGGAGCAGTTTGATGAATCTAAATTAATTGAAGAGTTTGGCGAAGAACGCTATGAGAAGCTTGGCGGATATGACAAGGTATTACCCATTAAGTTAGAGTCCGACTACCTGGAATACCTGACTTTTGAAGGGGCCAAAAAACGTTATCCGGGTGATGAGTTAACTGATGATAAAAAAGAACGATTGGAGTTCGAGCTGGAAACCATTAAAACTATGGGTTTTCCGGGTTACTTCTTGATTGTACAGGACTTTATTAACTGGGCTAAAGACAATGGTGTACTCGTAGGGCCTGGACGTGGTTCTGCTGCCGGTGCCGCCGTTGCCTATTGTGTTGGTATTACCGACGTCGATCCCATTAAGTACGATTTGCTGTTTGAGCGTTTCCTGAACCCCGATCGTATCTCCATGCCCGATGTCGACATCGACTTTGATGATGATGGACGTCAGGATGTACTTGATTATGTGACCGATAAATATGGTCAGCAGAAAGTGGCACATATCTGCACATTTGGTACCATGGCCACTAAAAGTTCCATTAAAGATGTGGCACGTGTTCTAAGACTGGAACTAGCTGAAGCCAATCGATTGGCCAAGATGGTGCCCGAAGCACCTAAGATGAGTTTCAAAAAAGCTTATAAGGAAGAACCTGCATTACTGGAAGAAAAGGAGTCCTCCAATCCGCTAATTGCCAAAACCATAAAGTTTGCAGAGGCATTGGAAGGTTCTGTAAGGCAAACTGGTGTGCATGCCTGTGGAGTACTCATTGGTAAAAATCCGCTGGATGAACATGTACCGGTAATGCCGACGAAAGGCGAAGATCTACTTACCACTCAATACGATGGTCGTTTCGTTGAAGACATTGGCCTGCTAAAGATGGACTTTCTGGGATTAAAAACCCTGTCCATCATTAAAGAAGTGCTTGGTAACATTAAGCTCTCCAAGGGCATTGATATAGATATTAACAATGTCAACCTCGAAGATGAAGAGACTTTCCAACTCTTTAGCCGAGGTGAAACCACCGCCATCTTCCAGTTTGAGTCGCCCGGGATGAAGAAGCACTTAAAGGCCCTTAAGCCAAACCGCTTTGAAGACCTGGTGGCCATGAATGCCCTGTACCGTCCGGGACCAATGGAATACATACCTTCGTTTATTGCCCGTAAGCATGGTAAAGAAGAGATTGTTTATGACCATCCCATGATGGAACCTTACCTAAAAGACACCTACGGGATTACAGTCTATCAGGAGCAGGTGATGCTTCAATCACGGGCCTTAGGGGGCTTTACGCGAGGCGATTCCGATTCGCTCCGTAAAGCCATGGGTAAGAAGATAATGGCCATGATGGACAAATTGAAGGAGAAGTTCATTAAAGGCTGTTTGGATAGTGAGGAATTTGTGCAGGCCTGCAAAGATGGCAAGACAACCATTGCCAAACCGGAAGATTTGATTGAAAAGATTTGGAAAGACTGGGAAGCATTTGCCAGTTATGCCTTCAACAAATCGCACTCGGTATGCTATGCCTACATTGCCTATCAGACAGGTTATCTGAAAGCGCACTACCCGGCTGAATTTATGGCGGGCGTATTAAGCCGCAACCTCAGCGATATCACCAAGATTACCAACTTCATGGAAGAGTGTAAAAACATGGGGATGGACGTATTGGGACCTGATGTAAACGAATCGTACCGCAAGTTCACGGTAAACAAGGAAGGAGCCATTCGTTTTGGTATGGCAGGTATTAAGGGTGTTGGAGAAGGAGCTGTAGATGCTATCATCCAGGAACGGGAAAAGAATGGGCCATTCAAATCGGTTTATGACTTTGTAGAGCGCTTGCCATTAACCACTGTCAACAAGAAAAACATTGAGGCATTGGCCTACTCGGGTGCATTCGACACCATGGGTAATTATCACCGGGCTCAATTCTTTGGCAAGCAAGAGAACGATGAACTGAACTTTATTGAACACCTTATCCGCTATGGCAACCGCTTCCAGGCTGATAAAGCATCATCGCAAAACTCACTTTTTGGAGCAATAGGCGCTGGCATTGAAATCAAAACGCCCGACATGCCCAACTGCCCTGAATACTCCATTATTGAAAAGCTTAACCACGAGAAGGAGTATATTGGCATTTACCTGTCGGCTCACCCGCTAGACCAGTACAAACTGGAGATGAACTTCTTCATCCACCACCGCCTTAAGCAGCTGGATGACCTGGAGGCAATACGAGGTAGAGATATCACTGTAGCTGGCAGTGTGGTCAATGTCAGACGTGGCACTACGAAGAAGGGAAATCCATACGCCATTATGACCATGGAGGATTACACCGGCTCCTACGAGTTCGCTTTCTTTGGTAATGATTTCACCGAGTATCTGCCCTATCTGGAGATTGGCTATTTTATAATGGTTAAAGGACGAGTACAGCCTAAACGTTTCAACCAGGAAGAGCTGGAACTTAAAATCAACAACATTAAGTTTCTGAGCGAATTACGAGATACACTGGTTAACACCATTACGCTGAAAGTACCGCTTAACGCCATCTCGCAAGAGCTAATAACTGAGTTATCGAATATTTTGCAAACAAATGAAGGCAATGTAACGTTAAAGTTTATGGTACAAGACCCGGAGACTAAGAATGCGGTGCAATTTTTATCGCGCAGCATGCGGGTTGATCTGAACGATGACCTCATTAAATACATTGACGAACATGAAGATATAGAAATGAGTATTGCATAAAGGTGCTTGACAAGAATCAGGTTTCTTTTGTTACATGTATATACTAAAAATTGTGTATTTTTGAACATGCCGAAATTATTTTGTATAACTTTGGCAATCACTTTCAAATTAAGAAGTTAAAATTTTTATACTAATAAAGTAAAACAGATTTGCTATGTTGATCGAAGTTACTGATGCCAATTTTGAAGAGTTAGTACTAAATTCAGATAAACCTGTATTGGTTGATTTCTGGGCAGAATGGTGTGGACCATGTCGTATGGTAACTCCTATTGTAAAAGAATTGGCAGAAGAGTACGGTGAGAAGGCCGTTATCACAAAAATGGATGTTGACAGCAACCCAGGTACTTCAGTGAAGTTTGGTATTCGTAACATCCCAACTATCCTGTTCTTCAAGAACGGTGAAGTAGTTGACAAACAAGTAGGAGCTGTTCCTAAAACTATTTTGGCATCTAAACTGGATGCTCTTTTATAGTATAAGCATACAAAATAGGAAGGGCTGTCAGGTAATTGACAGCCTTTTTTTAATCCTTAATTTTAAAACTACCCCCTTTAAAAATGAAACAGACAATTTTAATTACGGTCGCTTTGGCGCTGATTTTTAGCAGCTGCCAGTTTTTCGGACCACAGAAACAAGTCGTAAAGACAGGCAACAATAATGCCGATGGAACTTTTATTAAAAAGAGCCACTTTAACGATGATCTTAACGCTCCTGTTGAATGGGAAGTATCCATGAAGTTTAAAGATGGAAGCAAGTCGGCTATTCGCCATGGATTATCCAAGCGTTATTCTACAACTGGCAAACTATTGGAGAGCATCAATTATGCCGACAATAAGAAAGATGGCATGCGCCTTACCTACCACTCAACCGGTAAAGTTTACAAGGAACAACCCTACAAAGATGGTAGACTGAACGGCATCTGTAAACGCTATGACAGAGATGGCCAGCTAACAGCCGAGTACGAATATAAAAATGGCTTACCTGGCGTTGGGCTGAAGCGCTACACCAACCTTGGCAAGCAACGCCCTGACCCGGCTATTAACGTTCAAAAAGTTGATAATATAAGAACAAACGGCACTTATAACCTAGTTGTATCATTGGCAGGAGAAGGTGCTAAAACCATTAAATCGGTTGAGTTTTATGAAGGCAAACTGATTGAAGATAAATACTACCACAAAAATTTGTCACCAGCTCATAAGCTTTCATCTAAGAAAGGTGAAATTCGCATCAAACTCCCACAAGGTAGTTCGATGAATAAAACACTTAACATTGTGGCTGTTTGTAAAACCTCAGATGGTTTAACACTCATTCTTCAGCAACCAGTAAAGGTTGACGCAAGAGGCATCTAATAGCCTGATTTCGACCCAAAATATCAAGCCTCTGCAATTAAGTCAGAGGCTTTTTTTAGCCCATAATCATACCTACAATGGTGGCCGACATCAATGATGCTAAAGTTCCTGCCAGCAATGCTCTAAATCCAAAGCGTGAAAGGAATTCGCGCTTATTGGGTGCTAAACCTCCAATACCCCCAATTTGAATGCCGATGGAAGCAAAGTTGGCAAATCCACAAAGCATATATGTAGCCATAATAACCGATTTACTGCTTGTCAGAGCACCTGAAGCTTTAAATCCTGCCAGACTTGTATAGCCTACAAACTCACTGGCAATAATCTTCTCTCCCAACAATTGGCCCACCAGGGCAATATCCTGCGAAGGCACACCAATCAACCACATTAGTGGCGCCAGGCAATAGCCCAGAATAAATTCAAGGTTAAAGTGTTCATACTGTCCACTGGTCCACTGCGCAATCGAATTATTTAATGTTGTCCATTCACCCACCTTATCAAATCCATAGTTAATAAGGGCGATAAATGCAAAAAACACCAGTAGCATAGCACCCACATTGGCAGCCAGCTTTAACCCCTCGGTAGTTCCATTACTCATGGCATCCAGTATATTGCTGCCAATTTTATCCATTGATATTTTAATCTCAGAAACTATTTCTTCAGTTTGAGGAACGAGCACCTTGGAGATAACAATAGCACCCGGAGCCGCCATCACCGATGCGGTTAACAAATGCTTGGCAAACATCAGTCGCTGTACCGGATCATCGCCACCCAAAAAACCAATGTAGGCAGCCAGAACACCACCAGCCACTGTGGACATACCTCCCACCATCACTAAAAACATTTCTGAGGCATTCATCTTAGGCAGATAGGCTTTGATCATTAAAGGCGCTTCGGTTTGTCCAAGAAAGATGTTACCCGCAACTGACAAGCTTTCAGCTCCTGACAGCTTAAGGGCCCTCGTTAACATCCAGGCCAATGCCCACACTACTTTTTGAATAACGCCCAGGTAAAACATAACACTGGTCAGCGCCGAGAAGAATATGATGGTTGGTAATATCTGGAAAGCAAAAATATAACCGAATTTAGAGGTATCCAAAAAATCCCCAAGCAGAAACTCTGTGCCGATTTTTGTAAAATCAAGTACCAGAGTAAACAGCTTTCCTAAAAACTCAAAGAGACTTTGCACAAAAGGCACATATAACACACACACAGCCAACAACAACTGAATACCTAAACCAATGCCTACCACTTTCCAGGAGATTGCTTTGCGATCGAGACTAAATAACCAGGCTATACCAATTAACACAGCCATACCAAACAAGCCTCTCACGATGCTCATCATATCAAATGAAGCCGCAGTGCCAACTTCCACCACTTGTTCAGTTGTATCTTGCGAGAATATCAACTGTCCCATAAGGAGACAAGTAGCTACTAGAAGAAATTTCTTCATAAGGATTAGGATTAAATTGAATAATGTAAATGATTCAGGGGGGTAATACTTCTACTTTTCTCTTCGGTTAATTTCATCTCTGATCTTAGAGGCCTTTTCATAATCTTCAGCCATGATGGCTTCATCAAGCATCTTCTTCAGTTCAGCAATCGTTTTTGATTTGTACTCTGTACTGACTGATTTACTCTCACTACGCTCCACCGGAGTAATTGAGTGACCTTCTTCCTTCTTATCGAAATCAAGCACAATACCAGCTTTTTCAATAATGTCTTCATAAGTGTAGATAGGACAGCCAAAACGCAGAGCCAAAGCGACAGCATCTGATGTACGCGAATCGATATGCAGTTGCTCATTATCACGACGACAAACCAGCTCGGAATAGAAAATTCCTTCCTCAAGTTTGTAAACAACTACTTCAATAACATCAATATTAAAAGACTTAGAAAAATTTAAAAAGAGATCATGTGTTAGGGGTCGAGGAGGCTCCAATCCTTCAAGCTTAATGGCTATAGACTGGGCTTCAACACCACCAATTATAATTGGAATACGCCTTTCTCCATCCTCTTCGGCTAACACCAGCGCGTAGGCTCCAGATTGAGTCTGGCTATATGACAAACCAAGAATATTTAACTTGATTTTTTTTCTACTCATAGCGGCTTATTAGATCTTCACTCATTTGCTAATGAATGCAATAAAATGAGTGAATGAGTGTTATTCTTTGTATTCAAGCAAATATAACAATTAGTTTTAAACATTGACAGGCCAACACCGTTTTATAACTATCAGCGGCCTCGATTTCAAGCCATAAAAAACTAATTTTCAGCTGTCAGTAACAAAAATATTTGTGCCGAAAAGTAATTTTATATACTTTTGCACTCCATTGAATCCTGTGGGGTCGAAAAAGTGGCTTTAAAACGGAAGTCCACCTCCTGGATAAAACCATAAAAATTGGTGACATGTACGCAATTGTTGATATTGCTGGACAGCAATTCAAAGTAGAGAAAGAAAGAAAAATCTTTGTGCATCGATTGAGTGCCGAGGAAGGTGCTACAGTTGAATTTGAAAAAGTACTTTTAACAGACAACGAAGGTGACGTTAAAATTGGCGCTCCTGTTTTAGAAGGTGCTAAAGTAACGGCGAAAGTTCTATCACACGTTAAAGGTGATAAAGTAATCGTTTTCAAGAAGAAAAGAAGAAAAGGTTACAAAAAGAAGAACGGACATCGTCAGTACTTCACTCAAATTCAGATTGAAGAAATCGTAGGTTAAAAACTCAAAAAATTAGAATAAGATGGCACATAAGAAAGGCGTCGGTAGTTCGAAGAACGGTAGAGAGTCGGAAAGTAAACGACTTGGCGTAAAAATTTATGGCGGTCAGGCTGCCAAAGCTGGTAACATCATCGTTAGACAGCGTGGTACTCAGCACCACCCAGGTGAGAATGTTGGTATTGGTAAAGACCACACATTATTCGCTTTGGTAACAGGTACTGTAGCTTTCCGCAAGAAGAAAGACAACAGATCTTATGTTTCAGTAGTACCATTCACTGCTGAATAAGATTCTTGAAAAGATTATTAAATCTCCTGTTTTTATTACTTTCGTAATAATTTCAGGAGATTTTTTTTACTCGCTAACCATACAACAATATGTTGACGTTAAAATTCATTCAGGACAATAAAGAATTAGTCGTTGAGCGACTGAAAATAAAGAACTTCGATGCCAGCACAATCGTTGACAGCATCATCGAATTGGATAACCGCCGAAAAGCAACACAGGTAGAAGCTGAATCTTTTCAGCAAGAGATGAATGCCCTATCCAAAGAGATTGGTCAGTTGTTTAAAGCGGGGAAAGCTGAAGAAGCTAACCAGGCTAAAGCACGCACCGGTGAATTAAAAGATAAGATCAAGGATCTAAACACTTCCCTGGATGAAATAACATCGCAGCTGAACGAGCAGTTAGTTTCCCTTCCTAACATCCCTAATGAGATTGTTCCTCCGGGTAAAGGCGAGGAAGACAATGTGGAAGTGAAAAACGGCGGCACCATGCCACAGTTGGAGGTAAAAGAGCCTCACTGGGATTTGATTAAGAAATATGACCTGATTGATTTCGAATTAGGCACCAAGATAACAGGCGCCGGTTTCCCGGTGTATAAGGGCAAAGGCGCACGTTTGCAGCGCGCTTTGATCAATTTCTTTCTTGATGAAGCTGAAAAAGCAGGTTACAGCGAGGTGATTCCACCATTAGTGGTAAACGAAGACTCGGGCTTTGGCACCGGGCAGCTACCCGATAAAGAAGGACAAATGTATCATGTTACAGCCGATAACCTGTATTTGATTCCAACGGCCGAGGTACCTGTTACCAACATCTTTCGCGATGTGATTCTGAAGGCTTCAGAAATGCCGGTTAAGCACTGTGCTTATTCAGCTTGTTTCCGTCGTGAAGCTGGCTCATGGGGTGCCCATGTGCGCGGATTAAACCGTCTGCACCAGTTCGACAAGGTAGAGATTGTACAAGTGGCCCACCCAAATGAATCATACGAGATTCTTGACAAAATGGTGGCTCACGTTCAAACATTGGTTGAGAAGCTGGGATTACCATGGCGTATTCTGCGTTTGTGTGGTGGCGACCTGAGCTTTACATCTGCCCTCACCTATGATTTTGAGGTATACTCAGCAGCTCAGGAGCGCTGGTTAGAAGTTAGCTCAGTATCAAACTTTGAAAGCTACCAGGCTAACCGCCTGAAATTGCGTTACAAAGAGGACGGTGAGAAAAAAGCACAACTGGCCCACACGCTTAACGGCAGTGCATTGGCATTACCACGAATTGTGGCTGCCATCCTTGAAAACAATCAAACTCCTGATGGTATCAGAGTACCTGAGGCATTGGTTCCTTATACTGGATTTGATATTATCAAGTAAACAAAAAATCAAGGCAGAAGGCAGAAGATTTTTAAACAGACTTCTGCCTTCTGCCTATTTATTACTGTATAAACTAATTGACTATGTATATATTCAACACCACTTTTATGATTAACGATACCATTGTGGATGATTGGAAGCAGTGGATGAACCGCAATTACGTACCAACCATGAAAGATTTGGTTAAAAATATCCGTGTTGAATTATATGAGGTAATGGCCGTTGTAGAGGAAGGTAACACTAACTATTCCTGCCAGATGCAGGTATATAACCCCGCTGATTTGGACACCATCAATAAGTACAACGCCATCCTGATTAACAACGCCAAGGGCACCTTCGGCGATAAGTGTTTAACCTTTAGTTCTATTCTTAACGAGGTACAGCTTGGCTAAAGAGCGCATTATATTAGGCATCGATCCCGGCACAACCGTTATGGGCTATGGCATTATACGCGCCATAGGCAACAAGGCCGAGATGGTGACCATGGGTGTGCTCGAACTACATAAATACGGCGACCACTACCTGAAACTGCAAAAGATATTTGAGCGTGTGGTTCAATTGGTAGACACCTACCACCCGGATGAGCTGGCCATTGAAGCACCTTTTTATGGCAAAAATGTACAGTCGATGCTGAAGCTGGGTCGCGCTCAAGGGGTAGCCATGGCGGCCGCTCTTTCGCGCTCGGTACCAATTTTTGAGTATGCACCTCTCCGCATTAAACAAGCCATCACGGGCAATGGCCGTGCCTCCAAAGAACAGGTAGCCATGCTGCTGCAAAACCTGCTTAAGATTGGTGAACTACCCAAATACCTGGATGCCACCGATGGATTGGCAGCTGCCTATTGCCATTTTCTTCAAAACCAGAGAGTAACTCTATCCGGTGGTTCTAAAAGCTGGAAAGACTTTATCAGCAAAAACCCGGGACGGGTAAAGAAATAAGCTATCTCTATTTTCTAAGGTACATTGTTGGTAATTATACGGCAGGAGTATGCTTTTTCATAAGCAAACTTTTTAAAAAACCTACTGTGCATTTAGTAATTTAACCCGGGTTAAATATATTTTTAACCCTAGTTAAAGCATACGTTGACCCGGGTAAAAATAAAAAAGTGTAAGCATGAAAAAGCAAAAACATACGTAAAGGTGGTCAATACTTTGCTTTGATAAAATCATGAATCAACTAATGAATTAAGGAAAAGTCAGTTATGATCGCCACTATCCCCAGAGAGTGTACAGGCTATTAACCGATAACGTTTTACAAATCGTAAATACTCTTTTGCTTTGGTTGCTCACGGCGCAATTGCTCATAATGGTACTTACGCTGGGCCTCCATAAATATTGGGGTAAAGCTCTCCTTCGGCGATGGAGCAGGCGATAAGCGCAACTTCTGAGTTGGATCAATCACAAAATAGGCCGGAAGGGCTTTAATACGGTAGTCAAGCGCCACTTTGGGCATGGCTCCATAATGCAAAAAATCCCATTTAAACTTATTAGCCTTCACCAGTTGCTCAGCGGCAGTTGGGTCCTCATCCATAATAACAGTGACAATCGTCAATTCACGTCGCAGTTGTTTATACAGCACATTCAGCAACTGCAATTCCTCCTTACAGGTATGATTGCTGGTATGCATGAAGTTGAGGTAAACAAATTTGCCTTCATAATCATTTAAAGAACGCTCTTTACCATCGAGTCGATAAAGCGTAAACTGTGGCGCAGCTGAGCCTGTTCGCAGCCAGGTGACCTGCTTATGCAAACCCGCTGCTATTTCTCTAATCCGATAGAATTTACTTTGCTCGGTAGCTTCTTTAAAGAGGCGAATAATCGTTTCCTGCTCATACCGGCCTGAGTAAAAACCATCATAAAAACCTTTTAATAATACTAATTCAGCAAAAAGGCCATCAGCGAACAAAGTGTCCTTCTGCAAAATAGTTGATAAACTGTCGAAGCGGGCTCCTTTGGCATAGGCATCGCGCAATGCCTCACCGGCCGATGACGAGAAATAATAATTGAAGAAGCCTTTAAAATAGATATTAAAAGCCTGTATAAACGAAGGCATCATAACACTAATAGAATCGCCTTTGAAGGTTTCATAAATGGCTTTTCGCTTATTACGCTTATAGGCCAGCATGCGCAATTCGCCATAGGCATACTGCCGGTACTTCGAAAGATAAGGGTGAGTGCATGAGTGCAGGCTATCCGTTGTACTCATGATATGATTGGCCAGCTTTACATCGGCGTTGGCAAAAATGCGCACTGCATTACCATTGTATTGGTCAGTCAGATAGTTGTCAAAAGCCGTAATAGATCGATTCAGTCCCTGGGCATCGGCGTTGGCTATTCCTAACTCTATTTCTTCAGGTACAAAATACGGATTAAATCTATCGGCATCGGAGCGTGGTTTGAAAGGAGGCAGCACCAGTTCATAGCTTTGACCTGGTTCCAGATATATATGGCCCCGAAATTTCCCCATGTCAATACTGACATGCGTAACTGCCGCCAGTTCGATACTTTGCTCAAAATCACCCTTTTCATTCACCCTGACAACCATTAAATCAGCCATTTCCATAGAAATGGGATTAACTACCTTTTGCACGACAAGATCATAGCCCGCATAATCAGGTGCATTTCCCTTAACGGTAACCCACCTGAGCGGCTGCTGACCCAGTAGCGAGCCTATATTTAATAAGGCTATCAGGAGAACAAACAAGCGCATTACAGATAATTTTGAATATTAATCTGAATAGCTTTTGGCAGAAACTGACCTGCATCACCTCCATGCTTAACAATGTCGCGAACAATGGAGCTATTAACAGGCGTGTGCTCAGGCGTTGTTAACAGAAAGACCGAATCAAAACCACTCATTGCCTTATTAACCTGTGCAATAGCGCGCTCGTACTCAAAGTCAGCTGCTGTGCGGATACCTCTTAAGATATGGGTACAGCCCACTTCTTTGGCAAAATCAACGGTTAATCCTTCATACTTTTCAACACTCACGCGTTCGTCATCTACAAACACGTCCCGAATCCATTTCATCCGGTCTTCCAACGGGAAGAAATCATTTTTATTGGAGTTATAACCAACGGCAATAATCACTTTATCGAAAAGGCTTAAACCTCTTCTTACAACATCTTCGTGTCCGACTGTAAAGGGATCGAATGAACCCGGGAATATGGCTATTTTCATAGTTATTTAAGTATCAGCATAAGGCACCAGTTCAAGTTGTTTGGTCAGGTGACAGCAGTGCCATTAATAAGTTACAAGACCGTAAAATTTGGAAAAAATAGCCGCTCTGACAAGTTATCAACCGGTATTTTATCTACCAAAACTTAATTTTACCTGCTGCAAAAGCCGACATGCGCAGCAAAATAAAGCCATGACTAAAACGCGAAATATTTGTATCTCCATACTTGCGCTCGCGATAGCGAATGGGTAAATCAATTATTTTAAGGTTGAGTTTATAGGCTCCAAAAAGCAGGTCAAAATCACCAAAAGGATCAAAATCACCAAAGAACTTTCTGTTTCGTGCCAGCTTAATATAGTCTTTCCTGAACATGACCTTAGTCCCACACAAGGTATCTTTGATGGGCCGCTCCAGTATCCAGCTAAACAGGCGCGAAAAGAAATGGTTACCAATGGTGTTTAGGCTGCGCATGGCATTCTTCTCCATGGGATATACCAGCCGAACACCGTTGATAAACTCGCCTTTTCCACGGGTGATTGCGTTGTAGAACTTTGGCAGGTCTTCAGGCGGCACCGTCAAATCAGCGTCTAATATCATCAGAATATCTCCTTCAGCAGCTGCATAACCTTTTCTTACAGCATCACCCTTGCCTTTTCCGTCCTGCTGCATAATTTTAATACGGTGCGTATCTTTATATTTTTCGGCCATCAGCTGTATGGTCGCCCAGGTATCATCAGTTGAATTTCCCTCAACAAAAATAAGTTCGGTGAATCGGCCCATTTGTGGTGTTCGCAGAATAGCTGCTTCGATATTACCACTTTCGTTGCGTGCAGGCACCACTACAGACACAGAATAACGCTGGTCAACCTCCTCCTGCGTCAGGCGAGGCGGAAAGGGCCGGGCAAACACAAATTGGTTCAAACCAAATAGCTGAAAAAAAGGCAATCGCGAAACAAAACGATTGAGTAATCCGGACACCAGTGGTATGCGGTAAGGCATCAGCATGCTGCGATTGGTTTTATACGCATCGAAGTCGGACAAGTACAACAGATTAGCAATATCACCGGTTGACAACCAGTTTTGCTCAGGTGTCCGTTTTTTGATGCCAACCCATTCGGCCAGACGTATAATTGGTTCCCAAATACGATTATAATAGGTGACAATAATCCGGGTTTCCGGGTGACACACTTTCTTTAGCTGGTTAAATACGTGCTCGATATCATCTATTACCCCAATCAAATTCGACAGAATAATGACATCGTAAGTTTGATTCAGCTGTATATTCTCGGCTTCCATGAGCTCAAACTGAATGTGAGGAAACTGTTCACGGGCCTGTTCAAGAATGGGTGAGCAAAAATCAATCCCTGTTTTACTTTTCCCGTTGACAGCTGCCAGTAACTCTCCCGAGCCACATCCTATTTCTAAAACAGAACTCTCATCATGAATAAAATAATTACAATAGCGCGTAATTGAATCCCAATAGTAGCTTCTTCTCTTTCGGTATTTTACCCAGTTTTTTGCCCTAGATTCAAAATAAGCTCTCCGCTCCTCGTTAACTTTCATTGTCAGCCCTTTTGTCATTCACCAATTTTTGCAGCATCATAATCCACTCTGAATAAATAAGCCGGTTCACTGGTACCTATTTGATGTTCAAGCTTAAAAACCAATGGATATTTTTGCGATATAATGTATAAATAGCGTTGAATAGTATTAATCGTTTGTCCGTTATTAATCGCCGGATTCTTACGCAGACTGGCCATTATCACATGACTCACCTGGCGTTCTTTCAGTCGCTTCAACAGTTCGTCAGGATCATCAGTATCGTACCTGTATATACCGTAAAACTTTTTACCATTGGCATATATACGTGCCATATTGGGCTTTCGAACAGCTACATATGCCTGTTCAGGCAACTCTTTTCCCACGTATTCGGCCATCGACAAATAGTTACGCCAATCATCGGTATACCCTTCGTACAAATCACCCCTCAGGTTTTTTCTTAGCGTTAGTAAATCCACTTCCGAAACAGAATGAGAGAAAACACTACCTGCACTAAACAGGACAAGCCCTAACACTAATCGCTGTACCATCTTACTTTTACTTATTTCAGCCAGCTGAAATAAGCCATAAAGCACAACCAACAACATCATGCTAAAGAATGGTACAATTAAGCGATACTGATCCCACAGCTTTTGCAGGACTATAAAAGTTATGCCCAGCATGGTAGCCACATAGATGGCAGTAAACAGGATGTATTTATTACGTTTAAATGCACGATAACTCCCACCTAAAAACAGCACATACAGCACTAACGTAATCAGTCCGTTGGTTGATTTGACAGCGACATCCTTTAGGCCTATCATATGCAGAAAATGCTTTGAGAGATAGAGATTTGAATTATCAATAAAACGGCTGATAAAACCTGATAGTGTTTCTTTTCCCTGATCGAGTTGATATGGATGCTTGTATAATAGTGTACTGGCCTGTCCGCCGTCGAACCACCCATTACTCCATATGGCTTGTTTTATCAGTATAAACAGGAAAAGAATACCTGCACATGAAATTAGCAATACCCCCATTTCCTTCCAACGCTTACTGATGGTCATAAACAGCAGTACAGCAATTAAAGCTCCAACACCAACGGTGCGTGTAAGGTAGCCGGCTACAATCGTCAGACTTAACAGGATGAGCGGTTTCCATGCCCATTGATCAGAGGCATCATCTATCAACCTAAACACGAAGGCAAAAACAGGTATCTGAATTAAAATAAAAAGAGCTTCACTGTAGGTCTGGCTACTAAAATAGATATAGAAACTACTTAAACTACTGATTAATAAAGTGGAAAATAGCAATGTATAGTTAATACGCTCTTTGAAAACTCTGAATGTACACCAAATACCCACCAGCATCAACACAAAAGATGATAGCTTAAGCAAGCCCAACTTTATACCAAACAAGCCTACCAATAGTGATAGAAACAAGGGATAAAGCGGCCCCTGAAATGAAGGATATGTACCATTATTAATAAAATTAACGGCCCGTATGATGTAGGTGCTATCGTCGCCGCCTTCGCTGACTCGCAGGTTGAAAAGTAATAATGAAAAAATTGAGAACAACACCATTATACTTCCAATCAATATTTGATGATGCCTGGAGCACCATGCTTCAACAACGGAAAAAACATCGCCGGCAGATCTGTCTTTCAATTTCATTACTTCTTAAATATCCTTTTTGTGAGAGGTATTAACAAACAAGATGTTGCTCATATCACCAAAATCAATCATGGCCTCAGGCGCATCCTTAAAATTTTCAGGCTTAAACCCAACGATAACCAAATCGGCGTCGGTACTGCGCTGCATAATTACCTGACGAGGCGTTTCATCGCCGCTCATTGGCAAAAACACAACGTTGGAAGGTGAAATCGGCAGGCGTCCTTCCTGAATTAGGCCCAACAGTCGTTTGCGTTGCTTCTCAACCTGACTTTCGGGGAAGAAAGCAAATATTTTAATCACGGCATTACGCCACTCCGGATGTCCTGAAATGATATAAGCCAGCAAAATCATCAAGTTGGCATTACGAAAATCGTGGGCTCCAATCCACACATGAATCTCCCTTTTATAGCCAAAACCTTTATAGGACGAATTGAGCACACATACATCAAAACCCGTCGCATCAAATAACTGATAGTTCTCCAACGCATGCTTTAAGGCTTCAGGGTTACTACGCGAAAACTCAAATAATATGAGGTTATTTCCTTTTCCACTTATGCCCGATAGCTGGATTACCTGGGCAATGGCCGATGTGTAAGACGGACTAATGATCGTATCGAGGTACAAGCGACTTTTGCTGCCCTCGGCCTGGTTAATCAACCTGCTCAGTGCTTCTTGCGACTCATCGTATGTATCCTTATTCAGAAATCCTTTAATAAAATGGATATAGGTACCAAATCCATGCTTATAGCACACCCACCTCAGCAGGTCAAAGGCAGCCTGTCGTTTAAATGAATCTTCTGTAACGCAAATGGCAAAAGGTCGCCAATGGCTCTCTTCCTCATCTTTATTGGCCCTTTGAATAAATATCTGAATCTGTCGGCTGAGCTGAAAAATCACACCTTTAAACAGTTTTTCAAGACCTTGCCTTTCGGGGTTACTTACCGTTATAAAATAATAGGTAATGGCCATTGAAAGCGATGCCAGCGCTGCATACGTCCACTTCATTTGGAACATGAGCCAGAAAGAAAGGATGGCACCAATAAGTGAGAAATACCACTTATTGTATTTAAAGGTGGGGCGATAAGATGGATCGGCTGCGAAATGTTCGAGGAATGAAATGAGACAGATAAAACCGTAGGTAATCATGAAAAACATGGAGATTATCTCGGCAACAAAATTAACATCACCAATAATAATGAAGAAAAATGCGATGACAATGGTTATCACGCTGCCATTAATCGGCTCATTATCAGCCTCACGACCTTTAGCAATCCAGTTATTAAAATGGTCAAAAGGCATGATACAATCAAAACCAATGGCCTGCAAAGTACGCGGTGCCACCAGTAACGAACCAATAGCCGAAGACAAACAAGCGGCAGCCAAACCAACCGGTATAATAGGTCCCCAAACTGAAATACGCGACATAATCAGCTGGTCGGCCTGCATATCCTCAGGTGTGGCCGAAAGCGCCATTTTAAACGCCACCAACACGTAAATAATCATACCGGCCAAGGTAGCCAGCAAAGTACCTTTAGGAATGGCTTTCTTAGGGTCTTTTAAATCGCCTGACAAGCCAAGGCCAGCCGCAATACCTGTAAAGGCAGGAAATATAATGGTGAAAACCATAAAAAAGGTGTCGCCACCTTCAATGGTATTATTGAAACTCAGTTCGATTCCTTCTGAAATTGGGTTTCCCATTAAAAAGAACAGGATGGATACAAACAAAAGGGCCACTACTCCGTAAAGTGCCTTCATTCCAATATTGGCACCTCTTAACAGCACTACCACAGAAAGGATAGTCATCAGCACCAGGGTCACTATCTTTTTAAAAACAAGCGCATCAACTTCAAAAGGTAAATAAGGAATGAGCGGATCAAATGCCTCGCCAAAGGCGATAATATAGAAAGCCACACTGATGGCTTGCGATAAGTATAAGGCCAAACCAATGGCGCCTCCAATATTAAGGCCAAAAGAACGTGAAATGATGTAATAAGCCCCACCACCTTGTACGCGCTGGTTGGTAGCTATCTCGGCTACGGCAAGTGCTGTAGGCACTGTAACAGCGTGCCCGATAATGATGATGGCTAACAAACCTCCCAAACCAACATTTGCTAATGCATATCCGAAACGTAAAAATAAGATGGCTCCTAAAATGGTAGAAACAGCTGTCATAAAAACAGCCATTGCCCCAAAACCGGCGTTAGGATTTGTTAGTGTTTTCTGCATAGGTATACTGTCAATTCAAACAAACCTAATATTTTTAATTGGCTTGCCCAAAAATTGCAACACTCATCCCGCATTCTTATTGAGAAAGTCACTAAATAAGAACTAATCCATATGTAATTACATTGATATGCTTACTTTTGCAGCGTCAAACACATAACGTAATCGTCATCATGAAGCAAACAAAACCTTCAATGCACCTTAGTAAACAGGTCATTATTGGCATTCAATTCTTATTTGTGGCCTTTGGTGCCACGGTATTAGTTCCGTTACTGGTAGGTATTGATCCATCTATCGCCTTATTTTCTGCCGGTGTAGGAACATTAATTTTTCATTTAATCACCAAAGGCAAGGTACCTGTTTTTCTGGGGAGTAGTTTTGCATTTATTGCGCCTATTGTGGAAGCAACCAAGCTTTTTGGATTGCCAGGAACTTTATCCGGATTAATTGCTGTAGGTATCGTTTACATCACCGTTTCGGCGCTTATTAAAGCCCGGGGATTAGGCTTTATCGAACGCCTGTTTCCTTCAGTGGTAGTTGGGCCCGTTATCATGGTAATTGGACTTTCATTAGCCTCGGTAGGGGTTGATATGGCTAAAACTGACTGGCTGATTGCTGTGGTATCCTTATTAACTGCTATTATCGTTGTTATTTATACCAAAGGCCTTATCAAACTGATTCCAATATTCCTGGGTATTGTGGCCGGTTATGTGTTGTCGTTGATACTGGGAAAAGTTGACTTCACACCCATTAAAGATGCAGCCTGGTTTGCACTACCGCCATTTACCATGCCTGAATGGAGCTGGAAAGCGATTGTTTATATGATACCGGTTGCCATTGCTCCACTTATTGAACACGTGGGCGATATGTATGCCATTGGTGCGGTTGCTGATAAAAACTATGTAAAAGATCCGGGCTTACATCGCACCATGCTGGGTGATGGTATCGCTACATCTTTTGCTGCACTGATAGGTAGTGTGCCCAACACCACCTATTCAGAGGTTACCGGAGCCATTTCTTTAACGAAGATAACAGACCCTAAAATATTACGTATTTCGGCAATTACCGCTATTTGCTTTTCGCTGATTGGTAAGATTAGTGGATTACTTAAATCAATCCCTCAGGCAGTCCTGGGAGGCATTATGCTACTATTATTCGGGATGATTGCCAGTGTTGGTATCCGCACATTGGTTGATTCTAAAGCTGACTTAACCAAAACACGCAATCAGGTGATTGTCTCGGTTATTCTCACTGTTGGGATTGGAGGCGCAGTAATTGATTTTGGTAACTTTTCATTGGCCGGCATTGGGTTGGCTTCACTAGTAGGTGTTATTCTAAACCTGATTTTACCTGAGAAATCAAAGCCTGTTCATATTGAGGACGAACACTAAGAACAAAACATTTATATATACAAAGAAAGGCGATGGATACCATCGCCTTTCTTTGTATATATAAATGATTTTAACCTACAAATCCCACAAAAAAGATGAGTAACGCCAATGCCAGTATGCCAGCCAATAGCAAGCGGGCAAAGCTGCCATCAAGCTTTACATTCATAAACTTTGATAATACTACCAGAGCACTAACAATGGCTAATCCGAATGCAATAATGGTACTGATATAACCCAAATTGAGTGAACTCAACCCGGTCGATATTAGCGTCAGTAATACTAAACCAATAAAAACAAGGGTATATGATTTTGCGGAGATGATATTTTGCTTATCCATAATTTTAAGGTTTTAGATTTACAATAAATAAAACAGTGGGAAAATCAATACCCAAATGAGTGTTGCCAGATGCCAATACGAACCAGTTTTCTCAAGCAATGCATAATTGCCACCGTTTAAAGAATTATTGTTAACACGGCTGGTAACATAGATTAATCCGATAAATCCAACCAGTAAATGAATGGCATGCAAACCGGTCATAAAGAAATATAACCCGAAGAATAGCACATCACCGTGCCCCAAACGGGCCAACTCCTCACTGCCCGGAAAGAAGCCAAAATCAATTCTTCCTTTCCACTCAAAATAGCGATTCACCAAAAACATAAATCCGATAAACAGCGTTGTCAATAACCAGAATAGGGTTGCCATCTTATTGCCTTTACGTATGGCTACTGATGAATACGCCATACCGAGGCTCGCCCCAAGGATAATGATGGTATTCAGCACACCTGATGTGATACTTAACTCACCTGCTGCCAGGTCAAAAGCTACCGGATTTTTATACCTGTAAACTCCATATAACAGAAACAGACCTGCAAATAGGAGTAACTCAATAAATATAAAAAGCCAAATGCCACTTAGCGTAGATTCTTTTTTTTCCGATAGATTACCTGCCATAGATAATGATTGACTCATAATAACATGATTTTATTAACGACTTCAAGCTTCAGTGTTTATTGTATGAACAAGGCGATAAAAATATATAAAAGTATTTAATTACCTATTTTGCGCCTATATTTTCATGCGTAAAAGCACTAAAATCTGTTTGCCTGTACATAACAAACTTAAGCCATAGAAGTTGCATCGGGATAAAAAAAAGAGCCATCCCGGTAGGACAGCTCTCTATATTGTTAGTTGCTCGGGATTATTTTAACCATCCTAATATGGTCTGACGCCCGGTTACTTTTTGCTCTAATTCCACATCAATGCGCGTATCGACCGGCAGGTACAAGTCAACTCTCGAACCAAATTTGATAAAGCCCATTTGCTGACCTTGCTCAATCCCTTTTTCTTCTTCGGCGTAGCAAACAATCCGACGAGCCATTGCTCCCGCCACCTGACGTACAAGAATCTGCGTACCTTTTTCGTTCTCAATCACAACACTGGTACGTTCGTTCTCGGTGGATGACTTTGGCAGGTAAGCTGCCATAAAACGCCCGTTATGATGACGAAAATACTTCACAATACCTTTGATTGGAAACCAGTTGATATGCACGTTAAACACCGACATAAAAATCGAAACCTGCAGGCACTTAGTTTTTAAGTACTCATCCTCCTCTACTTCTTCGATGGCAACAACCTTACCATCAGCTGGCGCAATGATAGCTCCATCCTGCACAACAGCCTCACGCTTAGGATTGCGAAAAAAATTGAGTACTAATGCAAATACAACAAACGAGGCCAGACTTGTAAATTTAGTGACCTCAACACCTGTCAGAAAAAATATTCCATAGTTAAGTGCCAGCAAAAAAGCCAGCACAACGATAATCGTTCCGTATCCTTCTTTATGAATTGTCATTGTGTTACTTCTTAATCCTTTTATCCAAATAATACAAACAAGGCAAATACCATTGGGGCTGCAAACAACACTGCATCAAATCGATCCAGCACTCCTCCGTGTCCGGGTAATATAGAACCAGAATCTTTGATGTCAACATTACGCTTAAGCATCGATTCAACCAAATCGCCTATGGTACCAAAAATCGATACAATTAAGGCTGCTCCTATCCAAACACCCAGACTGGCAATACCCGATAACTTAAAAATAATGACTGCAGCTACAATTGTAAATATGATGCCTCCAATAAATCCTTCCCAGGTCTTTTTTGGAGATATTCGTTCAAATAATTTATGCTTACCTATACTCACCCCTACTATATATGCACCAGAGTCGTTGCTCCAAACCAAAATAAAAAAGCCTAACAGAATGGAAGCCTGAAAAACGCCATTAATGCAACCAGTTAAAAACAGAAACGATAAGGGAAGCGAAATATACACAGGTATCATCAGCGTTAATGCGATGCGCTGAAAAGGATTTTCCCCTCCTTTGAATAACTCATATACAAAAGGCAACCACACCATTGGCATTAAAATCACATACCATGTTCGGTCAATATAGCCTTGCGAATCGAGAAACACTAAGACCTGAAATGTAAGCCCCAGCAGAAGTGATGCAAATATGTTGAGCTTACCATATTTACGTTCCAATAATCGACCTAATTCTAAAATACCTAATACAGCTACCAGCAAACACACCAGAAAAAAGGCAATGGGATGTATAAAAATAGAACCGGCTACTGCTCCTACGAACAAGATACCCGTTAAAGTGCGCTGTAAGAAATTATTCATCGATTATCTTTAGTGGTGCAAAGTTAACATATCCTGCCAAAAAAGAAAATCATCATTATTGATGAATTAGCACGATAAGTTCTTTTGGACCATGCGCACCCATAACTAAGGTCTTTTCAATATCTGCCGTGCGGCTTGGGCCGGTAATGACTGTTGCCTGAGATGGCATATTATCCTTATATTTTTCATTGAAACGGCTAATGGCATCATCTAAAAATGGCACCAACTGATCAACATTAGCAATGATAACATGCACCGGTGGAAAAACATTTAAGCGGCGCCCCGATGCAACTGCCGAGCTCACCATAACGGAGCCTGTCCGGGCAATCAAAAGCTCGCATCCGGTAATTCCTACCTGCATCGATTCGAAATCTTCATCATTACCCAATTGAATTGAATCGGGTATATAGGGCAACAATGACTCTTCAAGACAAAAGACATTATTCCAACAGTGTTCGTCAGCCAGTTCGACCAGTTGCCTCGCCACCGCCAGTTGATTATCACAGACAACCACCTGACCATTAACCTTCTCAAACTCGTCAATAAAGGTGGATAACAAATTATCTGGCGATGAAAAAACAGCAGCGGACTGCACCCTCTCAGGCATCAGTCCGCTGTTTTTTTGATCAGCACTTTCAAGCCTACTTAAAATGTTGGCCCGTGCTTTATCTGATATTTTTTTTGTTCGATTATGCATTATCATCCGAAGATGCTTCGGCTGCAGGCTTTGAGTCTTCAGCAGCTTCATTATCATTTATATCCTCTTCCTGAATAACATGCTCCGAAATGCGTTTACCAAATATTTTTTCGAGATCCTCACTGAAAATCACTTCTTTTTCAAGTAGCAATTCAGCTAATTTAGTATGCTTCTCATGATTCTCAACCAATATTTTCTTAGCGCGCTTATATTGCTGATCAATAATACGTCCTACTTCCTCATCCATTAATTCAGCTGTCTTCTCGCTGTATGGTTTATTAAATGAGTAATCAGACTGACCTGAAGAATCAAAATAACTGATATTGCCCACCTTATCGCTCATGCCATAATAGGACACCATTGCGTAAGCCTGCTTTGTTACTTTCTCCAGATCATTCAAGGCACCGGTACTAATCTTACCAAACATGATTTCTTCAGCGGCACGTCCTCCAAGCGTTGAACACATCTCATCCAAAATTTGCTCGGTAGTTGTTAACTGGCGTTCTTCCGGCAGGTACCAGGCAGCACCCAAAGCTTTACCCCTTGGCACAATCGTTACCTTTACCAGCGGGTGAGCATATTCCAGTAACCAGCTGATGGTAGCATGACCAGCCTCGTGATAGGCAATGGCCTTTTTCTCATCCTTTGAAATAATCTTATTCTTCTTCTCTAAACCGCCAACAATTCGGTCAACTGCACTCAGAAAATCTTCTTTCTCAACAATCTTTTTATCGCCACGAGCCGCTATCAATGCCGCCTCATTACATACATTGGCAATATCGGCACCTGAGAAGCCAGGTGTTTGCTTTGCCAAGAAATCGCTCTCCACATCATCTTTCAGGCGTAGTGGACGCAGGTGTACTTCAAAGATAGCTTTACGTTCTTTAAGGTCTGGTAACTCTACATGTATCTGACGGTCGAAACGTCCCGCACGCATCAGGGCGCGATCCAGAATATCGGCACGGTTAGTGGCAGCCAGAATAATTACACCACTATTGGTTCCAAAACCATCCATTTCGGTTAGTAACTGGTTCAGGGTATTTTCACGCTCATCGTTGGCACCCATGTTAGGGCTTTTGCCACGGGCACGACCAATGGCGTCAATCTCATCGATAAACACGATACAAGGTGATTTTTCCTTGGCCTTCTTAAATAAGTCGCGCACACGGCTGGCACCAACACCCACAAACATTTCCACAAAGTCTGAACCTGACATGCTAAAGAACGGTACGTTGGCCTCACCGGCAACAGCTTTTGCCAATAATGTTTTACCTGTTCCCGGAGGGCCTACCAATAAGGCGCCTTTAGGTATCTTACCCCCCAACTCGGTATATTTTTCAGGACGTTTCAGGAATTCAACAATCTCTTCAAGTTCCTGCTTGGCCTCCACCAGGCCTGCCACATCTTTGAATGTTACATTAATGTCTGACTCTTTATCAAACATTTTGGCTTTTGACTTGCCAACGTTGAATATATTACCGGCACCACCGGCGCCACCCTGTGCACCCATCCGGCGAAAGATGAATATCCAGATAGCCACCAATAGTAACAGTGGCCACATAAAAGTAAAAAACTCACCAAAGAAATCGGTTCGCGTTTCGTAATCTACTGGAATGGTTGTGTTTTGCTCTGATTCGGCCAATGCCACCGCTTCGTCAAACTTATCAATTGTAGATAAGTTAAAAGTAAAATGTGGACCTGCAGCTGGCGGACCAGAATTGGTCAAATTTTCATTAAACAGGTGCTTGTACTTATCCAGCTTATCCTCTTTAATGGTTACTTCGGCAACACCTTCATTTCGTACAACAATGATTTTATCGATATCACCTCCAACAAGTACCTCATTTTTAAAATCACTGTAGGAAATCTTATGAGGTCCCTGTCCGAAGTCCATTCGGCTGACCAATATAAGTGCAATGGCTATTAAGCCGTAGGCCCAATACAGATTAAATTTCGGAAACTTTGACTTATCCTTGTCACCTCCCGGCGTATTCGGTTTTCCGTTTGACATGTGCTTACTTTCTAGTTAAAATAGGTTTTCTATATCCGTACGTTTGGCATCGGCCCACAGCGCCTCAAGGTTATAATACCCTCGCTGCTCCTTATGGAAAACATGCACCACCACATCGAAGTAATCCAATAAAATCCAAAGCGCATTTTCGCGCCCTTCAACATGATTTGGTTTATCGCCTAAATGCTTACGCACGTAATCTTCAATCCCGTCAGCAATCGCATCTACCTGTGTAGTACTTTCACCATCACAAATCACAAAATACTGACAAATCGTATTATCTAATTTTGATAAATCCAAGATAGCAATATTTGTGCCTTTCTTATCCTGAATACCTTCAACAATAGCATCTGCTAATTGTTTAGCAGAGTAATTCTCTTCATTCATCCGCAGTTGTTGTCTTTTCTGTTGCTTTGTTTTGCAGTTATAAAGTATAGGTTAAAATATACCTGGGGCACGACTCCTGTTGGATCAACATTTTCCGGCAATGGTATACTTTTGCTCAAAGATACTACTTTTAAAAAATTATAAACATCTATTTTTGTCAAATAGATAATGAGCCGCCTGGCCTGACATATTTTCACAATAAACTGTAATGATGACATATTCAGCACCTGATTTTTTAGTATACCCCGAACTGGGTTCTACCAATACCGAACTCAAACGGCTCTTAAACGAAAGAAAACTGGCTGAGCATAGTGTTGTGATTACAAACCACCAAACAGCGGGCAAAGGACAGGTAGGCAATAAATGGGAGAGTGAACAAAACAGTAATCTCACATTCAGCCTGCTGCTCAAACCAACATTTTTGGCGCCACACCTGCAGTTTTATATCTCAAAAGCAGTGTCACTGGCGCTGATTGACACCATTAAGCAAGTAAGCCAACAAGATGCCACCATTAAATGGCCCAATGATATTTACATTAATGACTCCAAGGTGGCAGGGATTTTAATTGAGAATTCGATACTGGGAAGTGCACTTGATTATTGCATTGTGGGCATTGGTCTGAATGTCAACCAGGAAGCGTTTATTTCTGATGCCCCCAACCCGATTTCGCTGAAACAATTAACTGGTCAGCACTTTGAACTGGAACTATTACTGGAACTATTACTCGACAATATTAATGAGCGTTACCATCAGCTGGAAACACACCGCATGGCATTGATAAATGACGATTACCTGACCAACCTGTATCGCAAGGAAGGTACCTACAGCTACCGGGACGATAAGGAGACATTTGAGGCACAGATAGCTTCGGTAAACGAGATGGGCTTGCTAACACTTGTAGACACTAATAAGCAAAAGCGTGAATATGCCTTTAAAGAGGTGCAATTTGTGATATAATGAAAAAGAGCAAAGCTGACAGCCAATTGCAAATAAGCAATAACTGACAGCTTTATATTAATACTGATGATTGGCAATGGCATCGCTCAATACTTCCAGAAACTTCTTGATGGGCTTACTGGCTACCATTTTAATCATCGGATTCATATCGGCTTTTATTGTAAGCTTCACGCGAGTATCATCTTCTGCTACTTCTTTGAGTTGTATCCACAAAAAGAAGTTGAAAGGTGTTTTGCCCTCAGCGGTGTACTTAATCATCTTGGGCGCCTCTGTGTCAACAATACGTAGCCCAACTTCACCCACCGGATCGATGGAGAAACGACAACTATCGCCAAATGACTGCCAGTTATTAATCTTATCTTTCGGGATAACCTCGCCAAAATGATCAAAATCCGACAAGAAATTAAACATCTTCTCTGCCGGATGACTTGCCTTCTTTATTTCGCTTTCAAATGTTGTCATAATACAAATAGTTTGTTAGTTGCCAGTCAGTAGGCAGCAGTGTCTATTGGTCTCTATCATTCGTTTGTAGCCAACTAACATGCTGCACACCTATATTAATAAAGAAAAAGAGCAAGCCTAAAACAGACCTGCTCAGAATTACTATTTTTAAGCCGCCAGCCATAAGCTAACAGCTCATATCTTGCTATTTATTCCAGTTAGCCGGATCTTTCCTCCACTCTTGCAAAGTCGCAACATCATTGGCAGTTACATAGCCCGATTGGCTGGCATATGGAATCATTTGCTCATAAGAACTTAAAGTGGTCAATTCAACACCTGCCTTTTCGAAAGCTTCAGTAGCAACCGGGAAGCCATAAGTAAAAATCGCCAGCATACCTAAAACTTCAGCACCCGCTTCGCGAATTGCCTCCACAGCCTTTAAGCTACTACCGCCTGTTGAGATTAAGTCCTCAATCACCACTACTTTTTGCCCAGGCTTAAGGTCACCTTCAATCAGGTTGGTTAACCCATGGCCTTTGGCAGCCGAACGAACATAAATAAATGGCTTATTAATGGCATCAGACACCAACGCTCCCTGTGCGATAGCTCCGGTTGCCACTCCTGCAACCACATCCACATCAGGATATTTTTCAAGTACCAGACGTGCAAATTCCAACTTAATGAAATCACGCACATTCGGATATGAAAGTGTTTTACGATTATCACAATAGATAGGTGATTTCCACCCCGATGCCCATGTAAAGGGGTTTGCAGGTTGCAATTTTATTGCCTTAATTTGCAACAACTGATTGGCTACAATTTCTGCTAATTTTTCCATACCGCAAATGTATAAAGTTTTTTTCAAGGACAGAACACTTTTTTTAACGGATAAACTGGAGCAAGATCTCTCCCAAAACTTTGATGCACTGCACAAGTACACATCACATCATGAGCTCCAGATATTTATTAACACCTTTGAAAATAATACTTCTCTAAAAGAGGCCTATGTGTATGGTCGTAGGAAGGAGGTTTTGCTGAACGCCCTTAAAAAATGCTACAGATTTATTACGGCAGCTGGCGGTCTGGTGATAAATCCCAATAATGAATTTTTAGTGATTCACCGCTTAGGCGTTTACGATCTGCCCAAAGGCAAATGCGAAAAAGATGAAAGCTATAGAAAAACAGCCTTAAGAGAGGTAGAAGAGGAATGTGGCATCACCGATCTGGTTATTCGCCACCCTTTGCTATCTACTTTCCATACCTATGAGCAAAAAGGTGTCCATTACCTTAAAGAAACAGCCTGGTTTTTTATGGACTACTTTGGTTTTGATGAACCAAGTCCGCAAACTGAGGAAAACATTGTATCGGCCACCTGGGTGAAAAAGGAGGCTATTAATGAAATACTGAATCACACCTATCCTTCTATTCGCGAAGTATTTGCTAAAGCTGGCTATTAAACCATTTCTCCCCTATAAAAACATTAAGCTGTTAATATCTTGTTAGTTAATTAACGGTTGGTAACATTTACAAGCTTAATGCAATCCATTAAATTAGTAGTCATTAAACACCCAAACTCATGTCAGCACCCGAAAATTTTATATCGGAACAGAAGCAACAATTGCGTATTGAAGCCTTGGATAAAGAGTTAAGTCGCTTAAGGGAGACTGCTCAAAAACAATCGACTAAGATTGGCCAGCTGCGTCTATGGTTTTACTTTACCATTGTTTTTTCGGTAACCCTGTTCATACTCCTGTTAGCGCAAGGCTTTATCAATGTGCCAGGCCAGCAACTAACGCCAACGGCGGTATCACGAATTGACACTGTTTATATTGAGAAGAAAATAAACCCTGATTCTCTGCAAAAAATTACCTACAGCATCCATAGCGCAGCCATCCCAAAAGACAATTACGATGGCATCCTGTTTGCCATTCAGATTGGCGCCTATAAGGATTTAGATTTAAGCCAATATAAAGAGAATATGCTTGGATTAAAACAAGACACTTACGACAGCATTAATCAATTTACCCTCGGTGAGTTTATTGAATACGAGGAAGCGCAAAATTTCATGTATATTATTCAACAAATGGGTTTTGAACAGGCTCATATGATGGCCTACAAGAACGGCTATCGGATCAGGCTTGAAAATGCATTGGCTATGCGAAAACAAAGAGTACCTACTAATAAGGAAGCCGACAAAGGCTTTATTGAGGCCAATGACGAACGTTTTGAACTAATGGCACAATAGTCCTCACCCTATCATCCAATAAGAATTAGAAAGGCCCGGCTTAAACACACCGGGCCTTTCAAATATATTCAATTAATTACTTTTCTATGATTCCGCTTCACTTGGTGCGACTTCTTCACTCTGTGCTTGTTCAGTTGCCTTCGCAGCCTCGTCGGCTTTCGCATGCAATTCCTCGCGAATGTATGATACAATCTTCCATCGTTCATCAGGTAATACCTGCGCACCATGGGCGCCCATCACGCCATAACCAACGGTAATAACATGAAAAATTTCTCCATCGGGATTGGTCCTAATTTTCTCTGAATTGAGATTAGCAGGCATAAACAGGTACTTCTGAGAAGTATACAAATGCCCGTTTCCATCGCCCATATCACCATGGCAATGCAAGCAGTAAATATTGTATAATCGGTGACCCTCTTCAAGAATGCTTTTATCATAGGCATATGGATTCTCCAACTCTTGCCCTGCCCAGGTACGATTTACTTCGGTTTTCTCAAAATCATATGGAATCATCTCACGCGGAATGGTGCCTTCGACAGGCAACTGGTTGGTGCGCCCGTTCTCCCAATTTGGATTATCTGTATATGTTTCATAGGCCTGAGATTGTTCCATATCCGGGAAATAACTATATCCTGGTTTATTTCGGTTCTTATCGCAGCTCGACATTACAACCAGCATAAACATGGCCATGCCAATCATTTTAAAGGAACGAAGGTGCTTCATATCTTTATCGAATATTGTCATAATCAAAACTCTCTTTAAAGTAAGGATGATTTTCAGGTACAACAGGTGCTTTGGCAAATCTAGAGAAAAACACAAATAAGAAAACAGCCAACACAAAAACAGTCATACCTATCTCAAGAATACCAAACTCGGCATGTCCGGTTGCACCAGGCATAATGGCCAGATACATGTCTATCCAATGGCCAATGAATACAATCACAGCTGCAGCTATGAGCCAGTTGAGCTTGCGTTTGGTACCTCTTGCCATCAGAATCAAGAAAGGAGCCAGAAAGTTAATGATCACATTGGCATAAAATACAGTTTCAAAATCCTGAATGCGCTTGACGTAGTAAACTGTTTCTTCCGGAATATTACTGTACCAAATCAACAGGTATTGCGACACCCACAGATACGCCCAGAATATACTGAATCCGAACAGGTACTTACCCAAATCATGCAGGTGTTCATCATTAACATGCTCCATATAACCCATTCTTCTTAGAATGAACAGAAGAACGATGATAACTGCAACAGCCGCCACAAATGTGCTCACAAACATATACCACCCGAATAAAGTACTGAACCAGTGGGCATCAATAGACATAATCCAATCCCAGGCTGATGTTGAGCTGGTAACCGCAAAAATGACAATGAAAATACCCGCTATCGTACGTTGCTTATTAAATAGCTTAATATCGTCTGTACTGTCAGTTTTTAATGATGTTTTTCTGAACCAAAGCACCAATAAACTCCAGATAACGATGTAGGCCACCGTCCTGATGCTGAAGAATAAAGGATTGAGATAAGGGGCTTTTCCCTGCAAAACCTCGTCCAGATGTTCAGTATGGCTCCAGTGGTAGATATCATGCATACCCACTAAAACCAGTAGCATAAAAACGCCACCTACAGGCACATACAATGACATGGCTTCAGGAATACGTTGCACAGCGGTGTGCCAGCCAGATTCACCCAAAACATGGACTATCACGAAGAAAGCAGCGCTCATGGCAATGGCTGTAAAGAAAAAGCCATTGAGCAACACATTAGCCCAAATGCGGTGTGTATGATCCAGATTCATTGCAATACCTGCCGCGGCTAATACAGCGCCTATGACCAACATCGCAATTAAAAAGGACTTTATCTTTTTTGTAAATTCAAATGACTTATACATAGTTCAATAATTTGTATCAAGATTTAAGTATCAAGTATCAAGAAACAATAGTCTAGCGTCTTATGTCTTGATGCTTATGTCTTTTTTAAACATCATGATGTTGTACTCCTTCCGCGCCTGCAGATTGCAATTCTGCTTGTAGCTCATCACTATTACCTCCACTCACTTCGAGTAGAATTTGAAAACGGTCGTTGGTTACTTCCTCATCGAAGATGATATTATCGGCACCGGGCCCAAGCTTACTACTAATTAAGAAGCCGAAGACCAATGCAAATGCAGCCATCAATACAGTTAACTCAAATGTAACCGGAATAAATGATGGTACCGACAAATAGGGCTTTCCACCAAAATTCAGCGGCCAGGCCTCCGTAAATACCCACGCCTGAAAACCAAAACCTATTGCAGCACCCATGGCACCGGCGATAAATCCAGCCCGGGGTAATCGCGAACGGCGCATCTTCAATACTGTATCTAATCCGTGTACCGGAAATGGTGTACGCACATCGGCAATCTCTATATTTTTTTCCTGTAAGGCTTTAATTCCCTCAACCAGGTCCTTATCATCCAGATAATATCCTGAAACAAAAGCTTTCTGTGCCATAATTACTTTCCTTTCTTTATAAACTTCTCACTTGATGTCTTCAACACACTCTTCACCTCGGCAATGGCAATTACCGGGAAGAATCGGATAAAGAGGAAGAACAACGTGAAGAATAAGCCAAACGTTCCGATATAAATACCTACCTCAACCCAGGTTGGCGAATACATACTCCAGCTCGATGGCAGGAAGTCACGATGCAGAGAGGTTACGATAATCACGAAACGCTCAAACCACATCCCAATATTCACAAAAATGGATATCACAAATGTGGCGGCAAAACTGCGCCTTATCTTTTTTATCCAGAATAGCTGAGGAGTAATCACATTACAGGTCATCATGATCCAGTAGGCCCACCAATAAGGACCGAAGGCCCTGTTAACAAAAGCATATTGCTCGTATACCACACCAGAATACCAGGCAATAAACAACTCGGTAATATAGGCGATACCAACGATGGAACCAGTCGCAATAATGATCTTATTCATTGACTCCAGATGCGCCTTGGTGATGTAATCCTCCAGGTTAATAGCCTTGCGCGTGATAATCATCAAGGTTAACACCATGGCAAAACCAGAGAATACCGCACCCGAAACGAAATAGGGTGGGAAGATGGTAGTATGCCATCCAGGGATAACCGACGTCGCAAAGTCGAAACTTACAATGGTATGTACCGAAAGTACCAGAGGAGCAGCTAAACCTGCCAGTATTAAACTCATTGATTCATGACGTGCCCAATGACGAGCAGAACCGGTCCACCCGAAGCTCAGGAACCAATATACTTTCTTCTTAATACCCTCTTTTAAACGGTCACGGATGGTGCCAATATCAGGAATAAGCCCCATGTACCAGAACAACAATGAAACTGTCAGATAGGTAGAGATGGCGAACACATCCCACAACAGTGGTGAGTTAAAGTTAACCCAAACATCGCGCGTATTAGGATATGGAAAAATAAAGAAGCCTAAGGGCAAACGGCCCATGTGAATCAGCGGAAATAACCCGGCACACATCACCGCAAAAATGGTCATAGCCTCGGCGCTACGGTTAATAGATGTACGCCATTTCTGACGGAACAATAACAGGATGGCCGAGATAAATGTACCGGCGTGACCGATACCTACCCACCACACGAAGTTGGTGATACCCCACCCCCATCCAATGGTTCTGTCCAGTCCCCATGTTCCGATGCCGTCCCAAACCGTAATGAAGATCGAGAACAGTCCGAATCCTAATGCAATTAAGGCTAATGTTAATCCACCAAACCAAAATTTGCCAGGCTTACCGGTCATCGGGGCGTATATATCCTCGGTAACTTTACTGTAGCTTTTTTCTCCGCTAATGAGCGGTTCTCTTACTGGTGATACGTACATTAGCTTAGCGTTTTATTTTTATCCTTATTTCTTACTTTGGTCAAATACACTACCGAAGGTAAGGTGTGCAGTTCTTCTAATAAGCCATACTGACGGGCGTCTTTTAATAGCTTGGACACCTTACTGTTTGGATCATTCATATCTCCAAATGTGATGGCATCGGCCGGACAAGTCTGCTGACAAGCCGTTTTGATTTCACCATCGGCCAATTGGCGACCATCCTTCTTGGCATTTAGTTTCTTATCCTGAATACGCTGAATACACATTGAGCATTTCTCAATAACACCCTTGGCACGTACTGTAACATCTGGATTTAGCACCATACGCTTAAGGTCAAGCGTCATGCCAGCCACATCCATTCGGTTATTAGGAATTGTATCTGCACCGGTATAATCATACCAGTTGAATCGACGCACTTTATAAGGGCAGTTGTTATTACAGTAACGCGTTCCGATACAACGGTTATAAGCCATCTGGTTAATACCTTCAGAACTGTGGTTGGTAGCTGCTACCGGACAAACGTTTTCACAAGGTGCATTATCGCAATGCTGACACATCACAGGCTGGCGAACCACTTCAGGATTATCAGAGTCGCCCGCGTAATAACGATCCAAACGAATCCAGTGCATTTCGTGCGAACGACGAACTTCGTTACGTCCTACCACCGGCACGTTATTCTCAGCTGAACATGCCACTACACAGGCATTACAACCAATACATGAGTTCAGGTCTATCACCATTCCCCAGTGATGGCCTTTGTACTCGTGCTCGTGATATAATGTAGTATGTAATTTCTCAACCTTTTCATGCATCTCATTGCCTGAAGCCGGATTTGCCAGGTAATCAGCTATTGTCGTTTCGCGAACTAATGCACGTCCTTCCATCGAGTGATGCGATTGTGTTGCGGCCAGCTCATAGGTCGATCCTGTAGCCACAGCCTCTACTTTTGAAATCACATAAGCGCGATGACCATTACTTAGCTCTACCAAGGGATACACATTTTTACCCAGGTCACTGGCTACGCGACCGGCATTACTACGTCCATAACCAACTGCTACAGACAAGGTATTTCGGGCCTGACCAGGTTGCACTAACACAGGTAACTCAATGCCATTAACATTGACTACATCTCCTTGTGTCCAACCACGTAACGCAGCAAAAGCAGGCGATACAGACACATAATTATCCCAGCAAACACGTGATACCGGTTCAGGTAATTCCTGCAACCAGGGGTTGTTGGCCAGAGTACCATCACCAACAGGAACGTTTTGGTATAATACCAGTTCCAAATCATTACCTGATGTAGCAGTAGCATTTGCCTTCACTATGGCTGAAATATCTGCACCCTGATATATTATTGAAGCGGAAGCTGGGTTACCAGCTATAATACCATCCCTGAGACTAACCTTCCAGAATGATTCGAATTGCTTACCTTTTGCCAACTCCAGGCTGTAAATATTCTCTTTCCAATATAACTTGATGTAATCATAATAGCTTCCTTCAAAACCGGCCCATGCCATCAGGTTTTCCTGTGGCGAACGGGTTTTAAACAGTGGCCGAATAGCGGGCTGTGTCAGTGTGTAAACACCACTAACCAACTCGGTGTCATCCCACCTTTCAAGAAAATGAGGTGCAGGCAGCTGATAGTTACATAACAGGGCTGTTTCGGTTTGTTGTGATTGCACAGCCAAACGCAGAGGTACCTTTTTAATAGCTTCCTCGGTACGCCCCTGCAAAGGAGCCTGATATAGCGGGTTGGTTTCCCAGAACATCACAGCACCAACATTGCCATTTTCCATACGGGTTAACAAGCCATCAAAGGCCTTATCATCACCCTGGAACAAGTTAAGCGGACGGTCCACAAGGATTGTTTTTCCAATATTTTCGAGCAAGTAGTTTATTTCAACTACCAAGCGTTGAATATTACTGTCATTGGTGCCGGATACTACTAATGATTTCCCTTTGGCATCTGCTAATTCATCAGCTACCTTAACAATAGCTTGTGGGGCATCAACAGAAGGTACTGCAATACCAGCTTTTTTGGCCAGTTGAGCATAAAGCGCAGCCAAATAGTAGGCTTCATCAACTGCCGGCATTGGAACTCTCTCATCGGCATTGGAACCTGTAAGTGTCATGGTTGCCTCAAACTGCACGTGGCGCATCATGTCACGCTGCCCATCAGTTAACTTACGCGCTGATGCATACTGACGTCCAAATGCTGTTGGCTGCAGCCATGTGCCTAAAAAGTCGGCATTAAAACCAACTACCAGTTTAGTCTGATCGAAGCGGAAAGCCGGTATTATTGGCTGACCGAAACTCATCTTATAAGCTTCGCGAAGCGCCGAATAAGAAAATGCATCAAAGGTTTCGTGCACCACAAACGGATACTTGGCACTAAAATCCTTTAATAGTTTTTTAGTTGATGGACTAATAATACTGGGTGTAAGAATTACAAACTCTTTGGAAGTATCCCAGGTTGCCAGCGTTTCTGACAGCTTGGTATCCACATCTTCCCAGCGTATTGGGTTGCCATCGAGCATTGGCTGCGCCGGACGTGATTCGTCGTACAGGTTCAGTAAAGATGCTTGTACACGGGCCGAGGCCGATCCGCCAGTCATCTGGCATAGATCATTCCCTTCAATTTTTATTGGCCGGCCATCACGCACTTTAACTAAAATGGGCACCATTTCAGCCCCATCGTAAAAGGTTGATGCATAATAGTTGGCCGTTCCGGGCCTGATTTCCTCAGGTTGTATCAAATAGGGGATAGCTTTCTTAACAGGGCGCTCACAACCGGCTAAAACGGCAGCCGATGCAATACTAAAACCGAAATACTTTAAGAAGTCACGGCGTGTATTCTTTGAGGACTCGCTAGTATCAGAAAGTACCACAGAAGATTTTTTTTCTTGCGAAGCGTCTTCTTCAGGCAATAAATCTTCAAGGCTTCTCCAGTATTCTTTCATATTTGTTTCATTTAGTAACAAGTGTCAAGACGCGTTAAAGATGATTCTCTTCTTGTGTCTTGCATCATGTATCTTAAATCACTTGATTAATTAATGGTGACATTTCATACAGTCATTAGCGCCAATATCGGCTGCCTGGATAGAGTCACGAACGCCCTCCGCCAAATCCTTATGAAGTGCTTCGAAGGTTTTGTAGTAATCGTTATCCAGAAAATCAACATTCGTCTTCTTATGGCAATCCAAGCACCAGCCCATCGACAGATCATTCTCTTGCTTAAGAATGTGCATATTTTCAACTTCACCGTGACATTCCTGACACTCACGCTTACCTACGTTAACATGCTGCGCATGGCTAAAGAATACATGATCAGGTAAATTGTGAATTCTCACCCATTCTATATCTTTATTGTTTTCATATGCATCAACTACTTTGGCGATTTCGAACTGACCAGAGTTAGACCCGTTACGTACCACCTGGTGACAGTTCATACACAAGCCGGCACTCGGCAATCCGGCCGACTTACCTTCATCAGCATTGGAGTGACAATACAAACAATCAATTTTGTTATCGCCCGCGTGTACTTTATGCGAGAATTTAATGGGCTGATCAGGCATATAATCCTGGCTTCTTCCCAAGTCAATCATTTCGTGAGCAACAATTTTCAATTGAAAGCTGATACCAAAAATGATGATTAAAACGTGTACCGCCTTGTAAGGTATTTTTTTGGTAAAAAAGATATCAACCAGTGCCAGCGTCATTAAGCCACCCAGCAAAAGGAATATCAGTAATTTATTAATTGAAATAGGTTGCTCTTTCACACCTGTATCAGATAGCTCTGCCAGATAGCCTTGCAAATGAAATAGCTGTTCATCATCTAGCTGATATTTAACGTGCACCTTTTCGCGCATGGCACCTGTAGGTGTCAGTAAGTGCTCTTTAAAAGTAGCCAAATCCATTTCTGCCGCTACCTTGGCCATTTCAATGGCTGATGGATTCCAGTTCATCGAATCAGCCGGATACATAGCATGACACGACACACAAGAATTGGAACCTTCTCCCGTTGGTATTAAGCCATAAAACAGGCGTTCTCCTACTTTTACGTCAGGCTGAGGGCCTTGCTTTTTTGCAAAAGCCTCCGTTGTGACTCCTGCCCAGTAAAACAGGACGAAGCACAAAAAGAAAAACTTTAATTTTTTTTCTCCCCGCCAAAGGGAACCGGATAAAGTCTTTACCATAATTAGTCGCTATTAGTTGCTGAGGATTACATCATATATGCAGCTGAAAGCCCCGTTATACCTCAATTTCTTTTTTAATTTTTATTGTTATTTTTTAACAATTCAACTTTCAACCATTGATAACGAATCAATACTAAAATTGTTTAATGCGACAAATATAGTATTTCCGACCTTTTATTCTTTTATTTTCTGGGTAAGTTTTTGCACCAACTTATAATTGTAGAAAAACTCCTTGGCTATCACCCGAATAATCGTATAAACAGGTATGGCCAGAAACATGCCGATAATACCGGACATATAACCTGCCATCAATATAAGTATAAAAATTTCGAGTGGATGAGCCCTGACACTTGCTGAAAATATAAAGGGTTGAAATACGATATTATCCAACAACTGAACGATGACAAAGACCAATATAACACCAAGCATAAATGGTACAAATTCAGGAGGCGTACTTGTTTGAACAAATACCACCAGAGCTACCAGAAAACCAAAAAAAGCGCCGATTAGTGGGCCCATATAAGGAATGACGTTCACAAAGCCAGAGAATAAACCAATGATCACAGCGTGTTGCATTTCGAGGCCAATCATGGCTAAACCTAATGTTACAAACACGCTGATTAGTGTTATCTGCACTATAATTCCAATAAAATACCGCCGTAATAAAGTTTTAATTGAGGCCAGCATATGCTTCAACGCATTCTCATAATGACTAGGGATAAACAACAACAGCCCTTCGATAATCAGCCATTCTTCTTTCAGAAAAAAGAAAGTGATAAATGACACACTAAAAGCAAAAATAAATAAGCCTCCCAAAAAGCCTGCTAAAGAAGCGAATATCCCCCTTAGTCTGGAAAAATCGAAAAAGGTCAGTGCAGTTTCTTTAATCTGCCCTTCAACAACATCTAATCCGGCTTTACCAAACTCAGTAGCCCTTAATGGCTGAAGCAACGAACCGAGCAGACGCTCAGCCCTTGCAAAAACAACATCCAAATCAACATTGGATAAAAAATGTATTTCTTTTACAATGAATGGAACACTAATGCGGAAGAAAGCCAGAATAAAAACCCAGAGAGTAAGGACTGTCAACAAAGCACTCACACTATTAGATGGCTTCCAGGAGCGAATGCGAATTTTCTGAATGATATCAAAAATAGGCCGTGCAACCAGGGAAATAACAGCTGATACAATTAAAAAAGAGACCACAGCCCGGAAGTACCAAATTACAACAATGGCAATTATGGCAAGCAGCAATCCAAACATGTATTTTAATCGTTCAACCATCGGGTAGATAATGTGCAATTTACACTCTAGAATCACGTGAAATAATCTAGCAAAATCAAGTTGTCAACCATTAAAATTTCTTTTTTAGTCAAAAATATATAACAGTTGGTCCTGAGAAATAAGGCGTTAATCATAAGCATAAATATTATCTTATCTAGCAGAAAAACTAAACACTATTTTTACCCTACCAAAACCTAATAGATTACTAATGAGAGGAGCGATTGTAGGAGACATTATTGGCTCGGCATTTATAAACTCGCCACAGTCGAATATTGATTTCCAACTATTAAAACCATTTTCGGCTTATACCGACGATACTGTACTAACCATTGCTACTGCTGATGCTATATTAAGGCACATCTCCTTTGAGCAAGCCCTAAGAGAATGGACCCAAAAATATCCGAAAGCGGGGTATCAAGCAGAATTTCTGGAGTGGGCACTATCTAACCATACAAAGCCATATAAAAGCTGTGGCGATGGTGCAGCCAGGCGTATTAGCCCGATAGGGTTTGCGGCCATCTCTCTGGAACAGGCTATCGCCGAAGCCGAAAAGGCAACTGCAATTACACACCCTTCGATAGATAAAATTAAAGCGTCACAAGCCCTTTGTGGGAGCATATTTCTAGCCAAAACAGGACGCGACAAAACCAGCATCAAAGACTTTCTAATTAATACAATCGGATACGATTTACCTGAGACACTGAGCAAAGAATGCGCTACAATGATGGAACAACACTATTGCTCGCCTGTTCCTTGTGCAATAGCTGCTTTCCTGGATGCCGAAAACTTTGAGGAGGCCATCCGTAAAGCCATATGGTTAGAGGGGCCAAGCAATACAATAGCTAGTATAACAGGTGCCATATCGCAGGCTTATTACAAACATATACCCAAAGCCATTACGCGAAAATCCTTATCGAGGCTCGACAATGAATTAGAAAAGGTACTTATCCATTTTGAAGACAGCTATTGCAAGGAGCTCTTTAGTCCGCTAGAAGAAGTTGTATCAAATTACTAGTATCCTATTGGCTTTAGCATGCTAAATTGAGGACATTAAAAAAGGCCGGTTGAACCGGCCCATTATTATATTTTCAGTGGATTTTTAACTTTTTCATCCAGTAAAGCAAATCTCAGAACTTCTGAAACATCCTTAACAAAATGGAATTCTAAACCTTCCAGATAGATATTGTTTATTTCTTCAATATCCTTTTGATTTTCTTGCGAAAGGATTATATCAGTAATACCGGCCCGCTTGGCCGCCAGTATCTTTTCTTTTATACCACCTACAGGCAATACTTTACCTCGTAACGTAATTTCGCCGGTCATGGCCAATCGGGCACGCACCTTACGCTGTGTAAATGCTGATGCCAATGAGGTGACCATTGTAACGCCAGCCGATGGCCCATCTTTTGGTATAGCACCCTCTGGCACATGCACATGCACATTCCATTCATCAAAAGCCTCATGCTTAACACCCAGCTTATCGGCATTGGCCCGTAAGTATTCAACAGCCAGTAAAGCCGATTCTTTCATAACATCGCCCAGGTTACCGGTAAGTGTAAGTTTACCCTTGCCTTTACTTAAGCTGGTTTCAACAAACAGAATTTCACCGCCAACAGCAGTCCATGCCAGGCCAGTCACCACTCCAGCAGTAGTATTGTCTTGCCATTTATCCTTCGAGAAACGCACAACACCTAAATACTCAGCTACGTCTTTTATAGTAATGGTTTTCTTCAGCTCTTCACCTTTGGCAATCTTCAATGCAATCTTTCGGCACAATTTAGCCAGTATTTTATCCAGCTCCCTCACGCCCGACTCACGCGTATATGATTCAACAATGTGCGCCATCACCTTCTTACTTACAGAGATAGTTCCTTTAGGAATCCCATGATTCTCCATTTGCTTAGGCAATAAATGGCGCTTTGCGATTTCCGTCTTTTCATCCAATATATAGCCACTTACATTGATAAGCTCCATCCTGTCGAGCAGTGGCTGTGATATATTACCTAATGTATTGGCAGTAGCCACAAACATAGTTTTTGACAGATCAAAATCTACTTCCAGGAAGTTATCATGAAAATGCTCATTCTGCTCCGGATCAAGCACCTCCAGCAAAGCTGCCGACGGATCGCCATGTGCACTGGCATTTACCTTATCTATTTCATCGAGAATAAACACAGGGTTGGCCGCTCCAGCCTTTTTGATACTCTGAATAATACGACCTGGCATTGCACCAATATATGTTTTGCGGTGCCCGCGGATTTCGGCCTCGTCGTGCACGCCACCTAATGACATACGCACGTATTTACGTCCTAATGACTCGGCAATGGATTTACCTAAAGAGGTCTTTCCAACTCCCGGAGGGCCATATAAACAAATAATTGGCGACTTTAATTCACCTTTCAGTTTAAGAACTGCCAAGTGCTCAAGGATACGTTCCTTCACCTTATCAAGCCCATAATGGTCACGATCGAGTATACGCTCAGCACGATTCATATCATAGTTATCCTTGGTATAATCGTTCCAAGGCAAATCAATTAAGGTCTGTAAGTAGTTATGCTGCACCGAATATTCACCCGCAGCCGGATTCAACCGCTGTAGTTTATCAAGCTCTTTCTTGAATAAATCCTTTACTTCTTTACTCCACTTCTTTTTGGTGGCTTTCTCCTTTAGGTCTCTAATTTCCTGCTCGATAGGACTTGAGCCCAGCTCATCCTGTATGGTCTTAATTTGCTGCTGCAGCATGTATTCGCGCTGCTGCTGATCGATATCTAGTTTAACCTTACTCTGAATATCGCTTTTTAACTCCTGCATCTGCACTTCTTTGGCCAAATGCTCGAGTAGCAACATACCACGGTCGAACAGCTTATTCTCGGCCAACAGTCGCTGCTTCTCACCGACACTAATATCTGAGTTGGAACAAACAAAGTTGATTAGAAAGGCATCGTTTTCGATATTTTTTACAGCAAATGATGCTTCAGGTGGCACATTAGAAGAAGCTTTAATAACGCGTAGCGATAAATCCTTGATGGAACTTACGACTGCCTCAAATTCGTTCTTTTGCTTCTCATCCTTTTCATCCTCCAGCCCTTTTACCTTTGCCATATGGTAGGGCTCATCAGTAATCATCTCCTCAATCTGGAAGCGCTTTTTGCCCTGAATGATGACGGATGTAGAGTTATCAGGCATCTCCAGCACCTTAATAACTTTAGCCACTGTACCTATGTCATATAAATCCTCTTTCTGGGGATTATCAACCTTAATATCTTTCTGTGCTACTGCGCCAAATACGCCCTTAGATTTTTGAATCTCCTTGATCAGGGTTAAGGACTTTTCACGACCGATAGATATCGGAATAATCACACCAGGAAATAAAACCGTATTTCGCAATGGTAGAATTGGCAAGATGTCAGGTACCTCAAACGCACTGACATTTTGTTCATCCTCATCAGTAACGATTGGAATAAACTCAGCATCAGACTCAAAAACATCAGACATCAGCACCTCATCAAAACCAAATGTATTATTATCCATAATTCTCATCTCTTAATCAAATGTCATTTAATGACAAATTGTCGGAGGCTAAGTATTTAACCATCCGCTGCGTTAATTGTCAATTGGCGTGCCAAAACCTATTTGAGGGATGTGCGGTATTGTTTCGTTTGCTCAAAAACAGCCTCCAGAATTAGCTCATCCTGTTCCGACATTTCAACATTACGTCTGGCCATAGCCATTTCGCCTGTATTAACCACAGCCTTTAAACCATTAATCCGGTAGCCTTGCGGCCCGCCAATTACAAAAGATGGCACAAAATTACGCGGGAAACCACTTCCAAAAATATTTGAGCCAACACCTACAACAGTGCCTGAATTAAAGGCCGTATTAATGGCACAACGGGAATAGTCGCCCATCACCAGGCCACAAAACTGCAAACCTGTTTTTCCGAAGCGGCCAGTCGAATAATCCCACAGCTTCACCATGGCAAAGTCATTCTTCAGATTGGAAGTATTTGTATCGGCCCCCAAATTACACCACTCGCCAAGTATTGAATCACCTAAATAGCCATCATGCACTTTATTAGAATAACCGGTAATAACCGAATTACTCACCTCTCCTCCAACCTTCGACCATGGACCAATAGTGGCGCCTGGCAATATTTTAGCACCCATGCTAATATGCACCGACTCGCCAATCGCAATTGGCCCGCGCATCATAGCACCTTCCCATATTTTGGCATTTCTACCTATATAGATGGGGCCTTCTTTGGGATTCAATGAGCAATACTCTACCTCGGCTCCCTCTTCAATAAAAATCTGATGAAGCAACTCAGGGTTTTTATTGAGCCCAACAACTGTCACTGTTTCATCAATAGCTTGCGACTGTCTATCACGGGTCAATACCTTAAAATCACTTTTTATCTCTGCCTGGTTATGTGGAATGAGCTTATAGATCTTATCGAGAAGTACAAATTCACCTTCAAAGTTAATTACGTCAAATTTTTCAAGTGCATTCAGCTGTGCTTCTTGCAGAGAGAATTCTGAAGCACGAACTGCTATAAGAAGTCCTTCCTTAACCAGAGCCTGCCCCTTTTCCAATTGACTAACGGCATGAACCAATTCCTCGTTTGGTAGCACAGAGGCTGAGATAAATACATTATCTTCCTGGATGTTGGAGGCGAATTTCTGCGACAACACATCATCCACCAAATAACTGGCGGAGGCTTTTGTCCACAACTCCCACTTTTCTTTCACAGTTAATATACCAATACGAATAGCTGCTTGCGGACGGGTAAAAGCCAGCGGCAGCATACCACTGCGATAGTTATTATCAAAAAGTACCAGGTTCATTTTTTAATGTGTTTAATCCTCACAAGAGAAGCTTGAGGCAATTTACGATAATTGTAAAAAAAAAGCTCCGGAAACTCCGAAGCTTTATATTTTGTAGCTAAGCAGCAATTACTTGCGCTTATCAAAGTGCTTTTGGTATCTGCTCATGAACTTATCTACACGTCCTGCAGTATCAACAAGTTTCATCTTACCAGTATAAAATGGGTGTGACGTACTTGAGATTTCTAACTTAACCTGAGGATATTCAACTCCGTCGATTTCAACAGTATCTTTAGTGTTAACAGTAGAACGAGTAATGAACGTATCCCCATTTGACATGTCGGTAAAAGCTACCAACCTGTAATTGTCTGGATGAATTCCCTGTTTCATTGTTATATAATTTAATTCTTTAATATTCTTATTCGTATCGGGCTGCAAAGGTAAACTATAAATTTTAACCTGCAAAGCTTTTAATGTATTTAATCTCTGAAATTTATAATTCTTTTTCAGTTTTCGCATTATACTTGGTATCAACAGGTATAGAAGCAGCCCTAACCTCCTGATTATTTTTGTGATTAAATACATAGCGGAAGGTAATGTGCTTTTTGCCAAAAGCCGCGCCCATTGACTCTTGCAACACCCTCATTTTAGGGTTGAAATCTCCTACCCAAGATAGTTCCAGTTCTTTCAAATGCGGATTTTTATCTACGACACCTTTAAGGTGCCAAAATAAACCGGACTCGATTCCCGAACGTTGAAATTTTGGAACGACACCCAAAATCACTACACGCGCCCTTGTCATCACCTTCTTACGCTTCATCCACAGAAATCGCAGTTTATTCCATAAAGTCAGTTTTCCATTAAAGTGCTTCAGTATCTGATTCACATCAGGAAACAGCACCAGGAATCCAATTGGTTTATTATCGTGATACGCATACCAAATCAAGTCTTCCATCATAAACGCCTTAGCCTTCATCATGGTGGCTTTCAAAACCTTCTTATCTATAGGCGTAAAATTTTCATGAAAGCGCCAGGCATCGTTATAAACCGTTTCGAAATCGTCAATAAAACGGTCGGCCTCTTTAATTTTAAAATGCTTAAAAGAGAATCCTTCCTTTTTTACCACCCAACCTGCAATTTTCCAAAAACGTTCTGGAAATGGAACCGTTAAATCCAGATGGTTGGTTATCTGCTCAAAATAAGTTACAAATCCATAAGCCTGAAAGAAGTCCTTATAATAAGGCGGGTTGTATTGCATACCAAAGCCAGGCTGCGTAAAACCTTCGACCAGACACCCCCAGAAATTATCATTTTCACCAAAGTTAATGGGCCCGTCCATGGCTTCCATCTCTTGCTCCTTCAGCCATTTCTGAGCTGCATCAAACAGTAAAAAAGCCGCTTTTTGATTATTGACACACTCAAAAAAGCCTAATCCACCTGTAGGTTGTTCAAATCCATTGGCTTTTTTATAATTAACAAATGCTGCCACACGCCCGATTACCTCATCACTATCAAGTAATATAAAGCGCGTTGCTGTACCATGATTGAAATATGCATTTTGATTGGGATCAAATACTTCCTCGATCATCGCATCCAGAGGCCTGACATATGCCGGGTCATCATGGTAGATGGCTTCAACTACATCTAAAAACTGCTTCCTTGAACGTCTGTCTGATACCTCAACTATCTTCATTAATTATGTGCTTTTAAGAAAAAAGTGAATCATGAATGGGTCATCGCAAAAATAGCCGATTATTTCAATTATCCTACGAAAAGCTATATAAATAGCGCCCTGCAGACCACTTATTGCCACTTTATAATTTCAACCAAACCGCAGTTTGCATTCAAATAAAAAGCGAGCACTAAGGCTCGCTTCAATATTTTTAGTTAAAAAGAAAACCATGAATCGTAATCAAGCGGCTTTTTAACCGGAACATCCTTATGGAAATACTCGTTGTGAGCAGCTACATATTCATAATCAAGGCTCATAGACTGCCAGTTAGTGGCAACTTGCCTAACGGCATCTATTAAATAGTCTACTTCCTTATCGGTCATTGTTGGGTGAATTGACATCCGTATCCAGCCAGGCTTTTCTGATAAGTCGCCTTTATTGATCTTACTGGTGATTTTATTGGATGTATAATAATCAACATGCAACAAATAGTGCCCATAGGTTCCAGCACATGAACATCCGCCGCGCACCTGAATGCCATAGTGGTCGTTTAACAAACGAACTGCCAGGTTAAAATGCAATTTATCTATGTAAAACGAAATAGCTCCAAGACGGTCTTCTACATTATCGGCTAATATATTCATGCCGGGGATGGCTCTAAACTCCCTAAATATCTTTTCAACTATTTCCTTTTCACGATCATGAATTTTATCAACGCCCATTTGCTCTTTGAGCCTGATGACCATCGCTGCCTTGATTGATTGCAAGAAGCCTGGAGTACCACCATCCTCTCGCGCCTCTATATCGTCCACATAGCGGTATTTACCCCAGCGATTGGTCCAGTCCACCGTACCTCCTCCTGAATTATCGGGCGCCGAATTATGGTAAAGCGCTCTGTTGAACACCATCACCCCTGAACTACCTGGTCCGCCCAAGAACTTATGAGGTGAAAAGAAGATCGCATCCAGACTTTGAAGCGGATTACCAGGATGCATATTAATGGTATCGTATGGTGCAGATGCTGCAAAATCAACAAAACAGAATCCGCCGTTTTCATGCATGATTTGCGCCAGTTCGTAATAGGGTGTTCTTACACCAGTCACATTGGAACAGGCTATAAAAGACCCAATTTTCAAGGTCCTGTTACGGTATTTCTGAACTTCACGGCGTAGGGCGTCCGGATTAACCAATAGCTGCTCATCCGGCTCAATCACCACTACATCCGCGTTGGTTTCGAGCCACGAGGTATGATTCGAGTGGTGCTCCATATGGGTGATAAATACAACCGGACGCTGCTCGACCGGAATGCTGCAATAACGCTGTGCCTGCTCAGGCACTCGCATGCCTAGAATTCGTTGCAGTTTGTTAATCACATAGGTCATGCCAAAACCAGCCGTAATAATAATATCATCTTCACCGGCATTCACATGCTTCTTTATAATATTGTGAGAATGCTTATAGATATTGGTCATTATCATGCCAGTATCGCTTGACTCAGAATGCGTATTGGCCACCATCGGTCCAATTTTATTCTTCATCAATTCTTCAATTGGGCCATATAGCCTGCCACTGGCAATCCAATCAGCATACACCAATGGTTTTTCCCCGTAAGGCGTTTGTAGCTTAGCATCCCAACCAATCGTATTCTCCCTGAATTTCGCAAAATATGCTTCCAATGCGTTCATAAATCAAATGGATTTACTGTTTATTCAAGCCTGTAGCTTGCATTATCATTTCCAGAAAAAAGTTAGGGGTGAACAAATATAAATTTTAAAATAGGAACCCAACATGATTTTTCACCAAATGAGTGAACATCTGGTCTTACAGCACTTATGCTTCCTTCAGAAAATCAATTTCGGCCCTTAACTCTTCAACCATAGTCAACTGATAACGTTCACTACTATTCTTCAGGTCCTCAATATATGGTTCCACCTCTTTGATTGAATCAGGAGAAGTACGCATATACATTCGCAAAGCAAAGGATACGGCTCTATATACCAAAGGATTAATCTGCTCTTTTAGACATGCCATCAATTCATCGACGCCCACATTGCCAGTCACTTTTGTGTTTTTCATCTGATGCCCATAGCTATAGCAGGCCATAGCTGATAAATAAGAATCAGCGGCACTTAACCAAACCGGCAGCAATTGATTGGCGACCGGTAATCTAGGCCACAAAAACATAGCTGTTCGCTCCACCAAATCCTCATTATTGATTTTAGCAGCCCATTCCTCGCACCGCTCCACGGTCATTTCCTCTGCCGGAACAATGATAGCAGCCAACAACATGGTCTCTCTAATCTCAAGAAACCATAACCTTTCTGCCAACTCATAACTAACCGGTATCCGGCATGCCAATTGCTTCAGATGAGGCACAGCAACACCATAATTCACCCGATAATTAATACCCCGACTCTCCATTTGTGAAGTAGTAGCACCATTCATGTGCAAACGCACCTGATTTTTTACCCACTCCACATCTTTTTCTACTCTCTGATTTTCAATAAAAAACTTCATATCTCCCATGAATAAACAGATACAAAGGAAAAAGTTTTTTTGATTTTTTTTCATTCTTCTTGCAAATATTAGTTCACAAATACTATCTTTGCATCGCAAAACAGAAATGGTGGTTGTAGCTCAGTTGGTTAGAGCGCTGGATTGTGGTTCCAGAGGTCGTCGGTTCGAACCCGATCTTCCACCCAAAAGCCTCAGTTAGAAATAGCTGAGGTTTTTTTTATGCCAAAAACAGGCAGCCTCTCTTTATTTATATCTGGTTTAAATTACTGATTACCAACCAACGCATGTATTATTTTTAGTAATTTCATTGTTTGTGACTTCTCTACAGGAAAACAACAGGTATTAACAGAATAACGGCACAGCATGAAAAGAAGAGACTTTTTAAGAACGGGTATAGGAGCCAGCCTGCTAAGTGGTGCACTACCACTATTTGGCGGCTTGGAAAGTGTGAAAGGCATGCCTGCATCAACAGAATACGATCTGGCAGCAGTGAGAGGCGGAAATGGTGGAGATATGTTTGACCGCGCCATAGAAGCGATTGGTGGCATAGGAAAATATGTGAAAAGCCGACAAAAAGTAGTGGTAAAACCCAATATAGGCTGGGATGCACCGCCCGAAAGAGCAGCCAACACCAACCCCGATGTGGTAGCCCGCATTGTTCAACGTTGTAAAGAAGCCGGGGCCTCTGAAGTGTATGTTTTTGACAACACCTGTAACAAATGGGATCGCTGCTATCGCAACAGCGGCATTGAAGAAGCCGTGAAAGCTGCCGGTGGTAAGATGATACCCGGTAATACCGAATCATTTTATAAAGAAGTGGACATACCCAATGGTGTAAGTCTGAAAAAAGCCAAAGTGCACAAAATGATACTCGAATCGGATGTATTTATTAATGTTCCGGTTATGAAACACCACAGCAGCACGCGCATTTCGCTGGCCATGAAGAACCTGATGGGCGTTGTTTGGGATCGTAAATTCTATCATTCCAACGATCTACACCAGTGTATTGCCGATTTCTGCACCTTCATAAAGCCCGATTTAAACATCATTGATGGTTACAACATGATGACCAAAAACGGACCAAGAGGCGTATCTGTTGCTGATGTAACTAATTTAAAAGCACTCATTGCATCACCGGATATTGTTGCGGCCGATGCAGCTGCAACAAAGATGTTTGGCTTGGAACCATCAGAGATAGGGCACATCAAAATTGCCCACAATATGCGGTTAGGAAATATGAATCTTGAAGAGTTAAGCATCAGCAAGCAAAAAATGGCGTAGATGCCTCAAAATTTTCAGGCAAATGAATTATAGCAAACTTAAGAAAGCAAGGGTGATAGTATCACTCTTGTTTTTTATTCTCTCTATTTCTCTGTTTCTCGATATTTATGAAAAATATGCCAATGAAACAGTTCAGGAAATATTGTATCTCCAGTTTATCCCATCAGTAATGAAGTTTCTGAGCACCTTTGCTATAGGAACTATTGGCTTTTTAATCATTATTGCACTAACCGCTTTTATGGGACGCATTTATTGCAGCAGCATCTGTCCCTTAGGCATATTGCAGGATGCATTTGCGTGGATAGCCAGGAAGCGCTCTACTAAAAAGTTTTTCTACAAGAAAAAAAAGAGTTACCCCATATTGAGGTACTCGCTCCTTGGTATTACCATTATTGGTTTAATATTATCCTTTTCAACGATAGTTACACTGCTCGATCCCTACAGTAATTTCGGACGAATAATGACCTACCTTATCAGGCCTGTGGTAGTGCTGGTCAACAATGGCTTATCCTTATTATTACACAAAGTAGAGGTGTACACATTAAGTCCTGTTAAATTGGTCATGGCACCCTGGTTTATCTTTAGTTTCTCATTGGCATTACTGGCAACCATCACTTACATGTCATACAAGCGTGGCCGTTTGTTCTGCAATTCCATCTGTCCGGTAGGTACCTTTCTTGGCCTATTATCCAAAATTTCATTTCTGAAGATACAATTCAAAGCAGATAACTGCACGAAATGTGGAAAGTGTATTGGCGCCTGCAAAAGCGAATGTATCGACATCAAGACGTTTAGTATTGACCATTCGCGATGTGTGGATTGCTTCAACTGTTTGACAGCATGTGAAGATAGTGCATTGGTTTTAACAGCTAAAAAGCAGTTATCTGCAGATATAACCAATAATGAAAGGCGCACTGTGATTGCTACTGGCATTGGCCTGCTCCTTGGACAAACAGTATTGGCTGATGTCAAAACAAAGAAAGACACGTCAAAGCTATTGGTAAATGAGAAAGACCATCCTGTATCACCTCCGGGTTCTATTAGTATTAAACGTTTTAACGACATTTGCACAGGCTGTGGCTTATGTGTAGCCGCTTGCCCGACACAGGTGCTTCAACCAGCCGTCAAACAATATGGCTTAATAGGTTTTATGCAACCCCACATGGATTACCTTTCGGGTTTTTGCAATTTCGACTGCCGGGGTTGCGGCCAGATATGCCCCACTGGTGCCATATTACCAATCACCATTGAAGAAAAACAACTGACACAACTAGGTAAAGCAGTGTTTGTTAAGGAAAATTGTGTGGTATATACCGATGGTACCGACTGTGGTGCCTGCTCCGAGCATTGCCCCACAAAAGCCGTTAATATGGTGCCATACGAAGGCAAACTGCTTATACCTGAGGTGAACCAGGATATTTGCATTGGTTGTGGCGCCTGCGAACACCCTTGCCCCATTGATGCACCTTACAAAGCAATTTTTGTCAATGGTAATGCTATTCATCAGGCGGCAGAAAAACCCAAAGAGGAAGAACAAACAACAGCCCCTGTTGAAGAAGACTTCCCATTTTAAGCAAGAAAATACAACATAAAATAAAAATGGCTGCCCATTAATGAGCAGCCATTTTTATTAACCTAAGTTCTAATTTTTTGTAATCGCTGATTGAGTCGTCGCAGCTTAAATGTTTCGAAGTAGCGAATGACTTTTCGCAGAATATCGAAGTAAAGGGTAATATAGAAGAAGACAACCCCCATCCAGACAATAATCATGTTAAAGAGCGGTGTTGAGATATAAACATCCAGCACCCGCTTATCGGCCGCATATAGATGAGAACGTCCAAAATTTGATACTGGCTTATTGAAGATGGGATGCTTCTTTTGAATAATGCCATGGCCGGTAACCACCATCTGTTTCAATTCCCGCTTATTCAGTACCACTTCTTCCAAAGCGTCATTTTGGTAGGTATCTTTAAACTCCAGAAAAGCTTCTTTCGAACCATATTTACCAATGAGCTCCTCGTACAATTGGTCCCGTTTATTTTTGCCTTGAACATATAAGTTTTTGTTATTCTCACTCTCCTGCTGTAGCAGTTCCGCTATCTTCTCATATGCTTCAGTACCATACTCAAATCTGCCACTTAAATTATAGGCCAAAAATGGGTAATGCGAAATTTTGCGCCCTGTTAACTTAAGAAGTTCTGCAACCAGCAACTGCGATGCATGCTGCAATTCATCTTGCTCCTGTCTTTCGAAATGATAACGGCATGTTTCATTCAGATCGTTCAACTTAGGAATCAACAGATTACTATTGTATGATGCGGAGCTTATCTGCTGATCTAAATCAAAGAAGTACTTTTCGTATGCGTTGTTTTTAAACTGATTAACCGCCAACGCTTCATAGGACCAGCGAGAAGTCATTAAATCGCCAATACGCGGCACGTATTGCTCCGAAGATATGGTTTTATGCAACTTATCAAAGTTGACAATCACACCACTAAACAGAAGCTGTGGCACCAATATTAAAGGAATTAGTACATAAATAGCCACTACAGAGTTAAGCCCGCTACTAATGTTAAGTCCAAGCATATTGGCATAACAGGCCGTGCTGAATAATATCAACCAATAGCTTAATGTCAATCCTTTAATTTCGAGAATATAGTTGCCTATTAATACGAAGCTAAGAGTTTGAACGGCAGATATCGCAAACAGCACAACTATTTTACTATTCAGGTAACTAAAGCGGCTTAAATTCAGAAATGATTCACGTTGCAACAGGCGCCGATCTTTAAATATTTCTTCAGCACTAACTATCAGACCTAAAAACAGAGCCACCACCACACACATAAACAAATAAGCCGGTATATTCACATTATTAGCGAATACATATGCCGAATCATCTGCCCCGTCACCACTGATAAACTTAGTAAAATACCCAAGGATGAGTGCCAGAATAGGTGCCTGCATCATGTTAATCATCATGTACTGATTATCCTTAATCTTCGACAGCGTATCCCTTAGAAAATAGATAACAAACTGCTGTATACGACCCGGTATATTATACAGATTGGCCGGCAGTTTCTCTCGCTTGGCATTATGCTGTGGCTCTTTCCATTCAAATTTATCCTCAAAATTTTCGACATAGTACTTATACCATTCCTGGGGGGATACCTTTCGCTGACGAATAAATTTGCCGTAGGGATTAACCATACGCGCTTCTATAATACGCAGTGGTTGTTCTGTTTGCACATTACCGCAGGCATAGCATTCCTTTTCCTCCGGATTTACATAGGAGGCCTTTTTCTTGAAATAGGTAATGGCATCCATAGGGTTGCCATTGTAGATAATCCGTCCTCCTTTATCAATAATCAACAGCTTATCAATCAACTTATATAAATCGCTGCTTGGCTGATGAATATTAATAAAAACCAGTTTGCCTTTCAGCGTTTGCCGCTTAAGCAACAACATCACCTTTTCCGAATCCATAGATGACAAGCCCGAAGTAGGCTCATCAACAAACAATACAGATGGTTCACGGATGAGCTCAAGGGCGATGTTCAGGCGCTTTCGCTGACCACCACTCAGTATCTTATTCAAGGGCGATCCAACAACTAAATCCCTCGCCTCCACCAAATCAAAATCATGTAAAGCCTTCTCTACCAACTCCGTAATCTCATCCTTATTGAAGTGGCTAAAACAAAGACGCGCGTTAAAGTAAAGGTTTTCAAACACCGTTAACTCTTCCTTCAGCAAGTCGTCCTGGGGTACATAACCGATTACGCCAGCCAGCGCTTCAGCGTCTTTATGCAGATCAAAACCGTTAATATGGATACGACCACTATGGTATTTGAGGTTGCCGTTTAATACATTCAATAAGGTGGATTTACCTGTTCCACTGCCTCCCATCACTGCCACCAACTGCCCTGAACGGCCGGAAAAGCTAAATGGATGAATACCAACCTGGTTATTGTTGAATTTGTAGGATACATCCAAGGCCCGGTAAAGGATACGGGCTCTGCCCGGCCTTGCAATAAAATGCTCTGCCACCCGGCCATAATAAACAGGAGCCATACGTGATGTTTTTATCACTGCCCCGGGCCTGAAAGCCACTCCCTTGTTTTGCTCAATGATATGTCCATTGAGGTATAAGTTCCGGTTACCTGAATAGCGGAAGAACAGCAGATTGGTCTCCTGCACATGCAGCACCCAAACAAATATCTGCTGCTTGGGATTATAGATGTGCTTGATGTTTTCATCCGGCTTCTCCTTTTGACCACTTATCAGCAGTAACCTGTCTTTATCATCAACTTCCAAAGGATAATAGAGTATAAACTTCCGAAGATTAGTGTAGTCTCTTTCATCCAGCTTCAGGTGCTTTGCTAAAGCGTCGGTAAAGAAACGTTCTTCCTCAGATACCCGTCCATCACGCATAATAAAATTCAGCATGTTGGTAATCAGCATGTATTTTTCTGATTGCTCCAGCTCCTGGTTAAGTTCTTCACAGATCTTGGCAAGCCGGTCCATATTGGTTGACGCCTGCTTATCTCTTACCTTCTGATCCTTGCTATATGAATCTTTGTGATATTCGTTTATATAGAATTCGTAACGCTCTAATGCCTGCTCTGCGTATTCATTATTCAGATTTCGCAGCAAGAAATTTTTCACTTCAATAAAACCATCGCCCGTTTTTTGTTCCTCGCGCTGGTCAGTCAGAAGTGCAAAAATCTGCATTAAAGCATCCAGAAAAAGTTCACTCATTTTTGACTATTATGGGTTGGTTTGAAAGATAGCAAATTTTTATCAGCACCTCACAAAAAAGGGGAAGCCGATATTGGCTCCCCCCAAAATATCATTAAGCTCTATCACTTACGACACATACTTCTCGCGAAGCACAGCTACATTCTTTTCAATGGCGTCTAACTGCTCCATGGTGATACTTCCTTCATCTACACTATTAAATATTTCGTGTAAAATCTTTAAATCATCCATAGTTGACTTAATATTCTCATCGGCAGCATGCACTTCAAGCATTGACATTAACTTGTTCAATGGATCTTTCTGCTTCATAATAATAGCCACCATCTCCTTGTTGCTAAATGTTTCTTCAGAGATGTGGCAGGCAATATACAAAGCTTCCACCCAGCTACCGGCTATCACCAATAATGATACTGAACCACGGTCATTTTTATTCAGATACTCATAGGTATTGTAGAATGAGTTAGTGATCACATTAACCAACTCATCTTTGTTATCCAGATTATTCTCAATGGCTTCAAGCAACTCTTTGTTTAATGCAGGTGTGATATCAAGTTTATCTACCAATGTTTTAGAAGCATTCATAAAATCAAGCGTTTCCTGCTGCTGACGATAGGTACTGGCATAACTCAAATCAGCACTGTATATACCCAGGTTAATTGCCTGTGCTTTTTCAGTCAGATACTTATCAACATTAGCCACTGGATTTGACAATGACAAAATATATGCAGCTTCAATGCGGTTAAGCATTTCAGTTACTTCGAAAGATGTTGGCAATGGATAAACAAACTCTCTTACCTCTTTCTCAACACTTTCCTTCTTTATCTCTGGGGCTTTGTCTTTTTTAGCTTTCTTACTGTTACAGGCAGTTAACAACATCGTAGCGGCAACAACAAAAGATGCTATTCGAATAATGCTTTTCATGTGTTTAAATTTTGGTTTTCTATTATCTCGTTATCAATTAAGAACCAGGCGGGATAACCGCAATTAATTAACTGACATACAGCCTATTATTTCATAACGATTAAGTAGCCACTTAATTAATGAAACAAATATAATTCATTTTAAAAGAATTCTGCCGGGCGATACCTATAAATTAACGGATTAATTCATTTTTAGGTCTGCTGCTAAATATCAGCATTCGCATATAGGCTTTCTGTTTACATTTGCTCAAAGTTAAAACTTCAATGAACCAAGTTGCTTAGTTGATGTTTATGTGAAACTTGGTTCATGGATGATGAAATATGAAGTCCATCTGGATTTCAATTTCGCTCGCACCGATACATTAAAGAAATTAAGTTGTAATTAATTAATCAGCACCCAATGAAGGGGATACTACTGGCTGCCACCACTGCATTACTCTGGGGCATTTTAGCAATCGCATTGAAGGTTGCGCTTAACTACTTTGACTCCTACACAATTGTATGGTCACGCTTTTTTGTGGCTACCATGGTGTTAATCGCATACTACACCTTCAAAAAGCCCGAAATGCTAAAGGTTTATAAGCGACCTCCATTAATGATGATAGCCGGAGCTGTTTTATTAGCAGGTAATTACATAGGCTATATGCAGGGCATTAATTATGCCGGCCCGGCCGTCACCCAAATTATAATACAAACAGGCCCTGTGATGCTTGGCATTATCGGATTTACTGTATTCAAGGAAAAGATTAACCTGACGCGTGCTATTGGCTTTGGTATTGCCACTGTTGGCTTTGGTCTCTTCTATTACCACCAACTTAATGAGATGATAAGCCAGAAAGAAGCACTCAACAAAGGCGTATTGTGGATACTTGGGGCTGCTAGCAGCTGGGCTGGCTACGCTTTTTTCAATAAAAAATTAGTACAAAAGCATCATCCACAACAAATTAACCTCATCATATTTGGCCTGCCAGTCCTGCTTTTTCTGCCATGGGTAGATTTTAATTTATTCGTACAGTCTTATGAATGGTGGGTTTGGCTATTATTAATTGCCCTTGGATTAAATACCGTTGTAGCCTATGGCACCCTATCGGCTGCTTTTAAATACACCGAAGCCAATAAAATTAGCATTGTGATAATTATGAACCCGGTTATTACTTTTATTGTGTTAGAGCTCATGGTATGGTTCGATATCAGGTGGTTTAACATCGATAAAGTATCGCCCCTGGCCTATGCCGGGGCTCTACTTGTAATTGTGGGCACCATACTGGCGATAGGTCTCTCTGCAAAAAAGAAACACTAGCGCCCCCTGCGGCGAATAAGTACAATACCATATTCCTGCTCTATAAACTGAAAATACTGGTAAAGCCTGAAGTTGAAATCCAGTCCATAATTCACTGATAGCTCATATGGAATGGACGTTTCATAAAAGTCGCCATATCGCATTGGATTGGTATGTCGAATATTCCACTCTATGCAATAGCGGTAATTCCATTGCTGATAATAATTATCTGAATAAAATTCTTTTGGATAGGGCTGCGTAGCCAAAAAAGTTTCGAAACGCGGGTCAAATACAATCAACTCATATTCGGTTGAATCACTACTTTCAACACTTATTTCCTGTGCAGGAAGCTCATCTGTTGAAACTGGTTTGGTGGTTTTACAGCCAATTATACACACGACCACCAACATCGAAAAAAATACAAGAGTTTTCATAGCCAAACCTTCTGAAGAGTATCCAATACAAGTTACATAAAATTTCAATTACACCCAGCTGGTCGGGGCAAGTACATGCAATGGTTAAAAATTATTAACACCATGAAAACCTTATCAATAAGTAAAAAAATACGGTAAGCATGCATGGGGGGTTTACTTTCAGTTCCAATCGTTAAAAAGTGTATTATTTCAGATTTGTTTTAAATATGAGGATTCTCCTTAATAATTATTAATAAACGCTTGCATCCATCCATAATTTTCTAAATTTGCAGCCACTGAATAAAGAAAAATATCTATAAATAATAAAGTCATGAGTTATAAAGCTATATCGGCTGAAGAGGCAGTAAAAGTGATTAAGACGGGCGACCGTGTACACCTTAGTAGTGTGGCTGTAACACCGCACAAATTGATTAAGGCAATGGTTGAGCGTGGCCGTAACAAAGAATTCTATGATGTTAAAATCCAGCACATCCATATCGAGGATAAAGTGGACTTTGCAGATCCTGAGTTTGAAGGCGTATTTGTATCGGAACAATTCTTCGTTGGAGGCAACCTGCGCAAGCAAACTCAAGCCGGTTATGCTGACTACATTCCTGTATTCCTTAGCGAAACTCAAAAACTGATTCGCGAAGGCGTATTAAAGGTGAATGTAGCCATGATTATGTGTTCGGTACCTGATAAGCACGGATTTGTTTCATTGGGAACATCGGTAGATGCTACACGTGCAGCTGTTGAATGTGCAGACATTGTGATTGCAGCGGTTAATCCTAATGTACCACGTGCATGGGGTGATGCTATCTTCCACATGAGTGAAATCGACTACTTTGTAGAAGACAACAGCCCATTATACACTCACGATATGGGTGAATTGACTGATATGGATATTGCTATCGGTAAAAACGTAGCTGAATTAATCGAAGATGGTGCTTGTCTTCAGATGGGTATCGGTGGTATTCCAAACGCTGTATTGGCTCAGCTTGGCAACCACAAAGACCTAGGCGTACACACTGAGATGTTTGCCGATGGTATTCTTCCTTTGGTAGAGGCTGGTGTAGTAAATGGTAAGCGCAAGCAGATTGACCCAGGTAAAATGGTAGCTTCTTTCCTAATGGGTTCTCAGAAACTTTATGATTTTATTGATGACAACCCAATGGTGGCTATGATGGATGTACGCCACACCAACAGTGTGAACGTGATTCGTCAGAACGATAAGGTAACAGCCATTAACTCAGCTTTGGCTATTGATATCACAGGTCAGGTTTGTGCCGATTCAATTGGTACAACTCACTACTCTGGCGTTGGTGGCCAGATTGACTTTATTCGTGGTGCTGGTTACTCTAAAGGCGGCCTACCAATTATTGCCATGCCATCGGTAACAGCTAAAGGTCTTTCAAAAATTGCGCCTACTCTTTTGCAAGGTTCAGGTGTGGTAACAACTCGTGCCAACATGCACTGGTTTGTAACTGAGCACGGTGCTGTTAACTTGTATGGTAAAACAATGCAGGAGCGTGCTAAGCTGATTATCTCCGTAGCTCACCCTGACCACCAGGAGATGCTTGATAAAGCTGCATTCGATCGCTTTGGTTCACACTTTCGCTATGTGAATCCAAACATTTAATCGGAATCAAATCTTCTATATATATTTCAGGAGCCATCCAATTGCGGGTGGCTCTTTTTTTTAAAAGAGGCCAGCTTCGTTAAGCCAGCCTCCAGACATTTATCACACTAATTAACTCTATAAATTACTTTCCCATTGTTACTTTAATAAATAACAATATCACGCATAACTAAACCAGGATCTAGAAAGTAGATTCTAAGACGTATTGACTCGTCTTTATCAGCTCTATAATTAACTTTGCGGGATGTAAAGCCCCTGATGACATTATCCTGCCATTCGGGCGTAAACTCATCAGCCTGCACATCAAACACCTGCACTTCTCCTCCATTAATTGACACAGCATAGCATAAACCTCTGCCATCATGAATGCGCTGTGTGGGCAATGTCCTGATTTCAATTTCAGACTGCCCCTTTGAAATGGCTATCTCATATTCTATCCAGGCGGCTTCACCATACTGATGGGCCTTTAAGGAAGGCGATGTAAATGGAGTAATCGAAACACCACTCCCCATTCCCAAACCTATTGTCTCCATAACAGATGACTCTCTGCCATTGTGACTGGCAACATAATCGATACTCATTATATGTTGCTTATAATCCGGCCGAGAAGGCGGATACCACCCCAAATGAATACCGCCAATAGTAAGAAGAGAATCAGGCAAGCTAAGTGCTAAGTCATTAACACCTTTCATTATATTGACATGTCCTATTTTATACCAAACAGGCGCTGCTGCCTGAGTATGCCAGATATTGCCAATATGCTTTAATGTACGCTCAATCTCTTTGCCATTTACAGCCAGGGAATACGAGGGCATATAGCTGGTGGGAATGGTGGCAAATATCCAGACTGGAAGCTGTCCGGCTCTTTCTGAATCCCAGGTATAGTGACCAACAAGACTATCTGTATGCTCTTTTCTATCCATAGCTGCCTGCAACATTCCATCATTCAGTATCAGGGTTTCGTGGCATTTGACATTGCTTAGTTCTATCGTATGCGCCATTGGTGAAGCCAGAGCCTTTTGCACCAATTCATCAGTGGCTACTTCAGGCATTTTATCACTCATCCAGGGATGCCAGCTCATTATATGATTCCATTTGCCACCTGCATTTACTTCATTATAATGGTGCGTGATCGAATCCAACTGTGCATGACAGTGCTTCGCTTGTCTGGCATCATCAAGTGCAGATAAATCTCCTATAGCAGCCTTTTGCAGACTCCTTCTGGCTAGCAGATTACGCTCATTCATCCAACGACAACCCAAAACCGGATATTCCACTAATTGATAAAAAGCTGCTTTTAAATCTTCAGGCAGTTTATCTCGAATTGTACCAACTCGCTCAGACAGGTTTCTGTATGCTTCAATTCTTTGATCCAACTCTTTCGGTGAGTAATCCAAACGGTAGCAGTGTTCCGGCTTGCCTGCTTCTGCTAAACGATAATAATCGGCCATAACAGAAGTGATGTCTTTTGCTACCATGTTTCCAAACGTATTCTCAGCCCACTCTTCCATAAATAAATGAGCGTTATTTGGCGTCCAACGATTGATATCCCAAGCCATTTGCATAGCAAAGGTCAACTCTTTTTCATGGGGCTTAATATCGCCTACATTGAACATCCAAATACGATCAGCTCCATACTGATAGGCTTTTGTCATTTCGTATGCCACAAGGCTTGGTGAGATAGTGTTGAGCCACAAATAGCCCTCCGGCGTACCTAAAAGAGAGAGGTGGTAATACACCCCTGAACCGCCACTGCGTTGCTGTTCTTCCGGAGTGCATAACTGACGTGTATAGCCATGGTTATCATCGGCCCATAATAGGGTCACATCATCCGGCACTTCAAGGCCATTCTGATAGGTCACCAACACCTCTTTGTAGGTGCATAATACCTGAGGAATATCCTTGGCTTTTTTACCAATTGATTTTTCCAGAATTTGACGCTGATCACTGATGGTTTGACGCGTAATATCTACCATCTCATCAATACTCTCAGCTCCTTGCATTTCTATATCCTCAGTACCACGCATCCCAAGTGTATAAATGTTCTCATAATTTCTGGTGCGCTCGACCCGATCGTACCAGAATGATTTGATACGATTGGGATTGACTTTATAGTTCCAGGGCCCATGCTCCTTTTCATCCCATTCAGTCATGGTATTACAGTGCATCTGCTCGCAATGCGATGTACCAATCACGATAGCATAGTTATCAGCCACAACAGGATTTTCTTCGTAATAATAAAAAGGCTTGGTACAAGCATGCATGGCCGGCCAGCAATAATTGGCTTTGAGCCGAAGCAATAGTTCAAAAACACGCGCATAGGTTTTAGGGCCAATATCACCAATTTCTGCTTCATAGGTTTTACGTGCCCACACATTAAGCCCTCCAAAGCCCTCATCGTTAATGAAAATACCACGATACTTAACCGAAGGGGGGCCTTGCACATAAACACCCTGAGGGATATACAATGCTTTCTTTTTCTGCGGAATTATATCAGCCCACCAATACCAGGGAGAGACTCCAATACTTTCTGAAAGGGTGAAAACACCGTAGGCAGTACCACGGCGATCGCTTCCGGCAATTACCAATGCTTTATCGAGCCCGGGCATAGGGTTGTCTATTGTAGCGATGATGGACGATTCCCACTGACCTTTTATAGCATTAACATCAAGTTTATTTTGAGCAATTAGCTGATCGATTATTTTATTAGAACCAATAGTGCCAACAATAACAGCTTGATGACCGTGAACCTCATCATCTTCATAAACAACCGGTTTGACACCTGATACAAGTTTCACATCATCGGCAAAGTGATTAACAGCCGTTAATACAACAGTAGCATCCTGCGTATCGATATAAATCGGGCAGGCCTCGCTCTTCTCTACAAGAGTAAAAGTATTAGCCCCTTTTTTGTCAGCCAATCTGATATCTGTTGTGACGCGCGATGTTGCAGAATGAGAACAACCCATGAGCGTAATAATCAGAAGGCATAGCCAACGGCAAATATGATTATATACATCCATAAACAATAGGATTAATTGGTTAAGGGCCTGTCTTGAATCATTGAATTGATAATTAAAAGCCCATATTATGTGTGCAACTATTCCATTGCAGATTCACGAAGTGACTTTTGAAGCAGTGCCTCCGGGCCAATACCACAATAGGTATGCCCTGATCCCAGTTCTTTGACCTGCCCGGTCATAAAATCGCGATACCAATCCATCCATGGGTAGGTATATTGATACTTTTCTGCGGCATGCAACACCAGGCCGTCACCACCTTTCTCAGGCATACGTTCCCCGCGATCCTGAAAATAGTTTTCGCCAACGGTATGTAACCACTCATGCACCCATACACCCGGGTCATTTTCTTTGTACCAATTGATGTTATCCTGAATATTGTCGCCCGCATCAAACTTGATGGTGATATAACCGGTTTTAATAGGATCATTTAAAGGATCGGTCCAGGCCAGTCCAAAATAAGAACTCTTGAAACTGCATGAACCATCTTTTTCGCGCCAGAAAACAAACACAGCATCGTAGTTCCCTGCTTCTACTTCCGGGAGCAATTCAGCAATAGACTCTGGCTCTAAGGTAAACCAAGTGTTACTGGCTTTATGCAGTTGAATGGGTGTGTTGATATCCTTGCGTTCTACCTCCCATTTTGTGGTATTAAACGAGAATGGCTCAAAATGATTCTCAATGCTCCACATAAAGAAATCATAGCCTGCATCCAGCTCTTCCTTGCTGAATTGCGAACTACACTGACCAGATTCTGATAATCCTGTCACCTCATGTACACCTACCCAAAGCGCTTTCCATACTTTGGGTTCAGGCTTATCGGCAGTCGTAAGCATTAGATCGGTATCTTCATTAACAGTCAACTCCTTTCGAAGGTAAGAGTGACTCGTTTGGGTAGCTACACCAATCACATATTGGCCTTCGCTCACTTTTAACTCAGCTGGTGTTGTATAGCCAGTGTATTGACCATCGAGATAAATGGCGCCAGGCTCACTGGCGTTAACTGTAATAGTGAATGAGGTATCCTGTTTTGTTTTTTCGCCGCTATCGCAGGCTGTGAACAGGACAAATAATACTAATATGACTTGTAGATAAATTGGTTTCATACTTATTGATTTAATAATGTTTCAATGATATAATTGTGCGTTAATCGTTTAGATATTCGTGAGCCAGAATAAAAAATACACTGGCTGTCCAGGTATAGGATTTATCGCGCAACCCTTCACCCGTTAAGGCATTATAGTTTTCGGCAAAACCATTTTCAGCACATAGTTTGCAAAACTTATCGGCCAATTGAGTGGCCAATTCGTGTTCCCCACATTGCTCTAGTCCATCTATGATAATTAGTGAAGAAGGCGCCCAAATGGGACCTTTCCAGTACCCATCATCATCATACAGTGCAGTTCCAGGAACCTCTGTAGCCAATCCCCAGCGCGTAATATGCCCGCTCTGTTTTAGGTTCTCGATAAGTGGTTCCCGGATAGCAACCGGTAACTTTTCGCCAAGTACCAGTGGCAGATATGCCATTAAGCTATTTGCCTCATGATTATAATCCCCTGTTTCAATGTTACGAGTAATGAACCGTTCTCCATTCCACAGCTGCGCGATCATAAGTTGCAGCAACTCATCTGATTGTTGTTGCCATGATTGCGCCTCTTCTGGTCGATCAAGATCATCTGCAAGCTTTGCTAACACATCCATCTGCAATATGAGATAGGCACACAGGTTTGCACTTTCCCAATGCCCCCACTGATGAGCTTTTCCATCCACGTCGAACTCTGAGCCATTGTCCCATCCGGAGTCATTGCCATGTGTGTATTCGGGCAAACCATTACTATCTGCATCCATCCGGGTCAACCAAAAGCGGGTCCATTTACCCAACTTATTCAACACATTTTCAGACTGTTCAGTATTCAAATCTATTTGTTGCATCAGTTTGTTAAAACACCAGCCATGAACCGGAGGTTTGAGGTAATCCCAAATCACACGCCCTCTTCCAATTAAATCGGGCAAACGCCCATTTTCATCCTGGTGGTCGAACATTATCAGGAATTGATCAAGCGCTACATCCGGCATCTGATATGAGCACGCCATGGCATTAAAACAATGATCCCAACTCCAGATATAATGCATCCAGTTCTTTGACATCAGCATAGCTGGTCGTGTGATATAGCCTTGCTCTGCCAGCATCGATGACCAAAGGATATAAGCACCCAGCTGCCCGGCTTTTTGATAGTCATCGGGAATGGCTGGCATATCAGTTAACCATTTTCTATAGGCTTTATGAGTAGTTGCTGTGCAGGACTCAAAATTCTCAGACTTATCAGTGTTGCGCCAATTACAATCTGTTTCTTTAATAGCCAGCTCATAACTATTACCAGTGGCCGGTTCAATTCTAAAACCTTCTTTGGAGCTTGTAATGGCTCCGCTCAAGCAGCTTAGGATATACCTTGATATACCATACTTAAATTTTATTTCTAAGTAGTACTCTGTTGATGAATGTTGCTTGATAACACAACGTTCTTCATTTATTAGGCGCTCTGCCAACTTCAATTGAAGTGCATTATATCTACCCCTGATTCGCATCTCCTTTGAAGAGGCAAAACAGGCTTTCAATACAGGCTTTTCATTCACAATTAACGAAACCAGATGTGGACGGCCAATCATTTCTATATTGTTGCCAGACTCAAGTTCTTCAGGCAGTAACTCAAAGAATTGCCCCAAACCAAAATCACTATTACCGCCAATATCATTTATGACCAAGTGTTTTTGTTGATTTGCATCTGTAAGCTGGTTAAGAGCAAGAGCAGAGCCATTCGTACTAAAAGGAATATCTGCCAGATTGAAAGTTATACCTTCATCCTGAGATGTTGTATCAATGCGGCAGCTAGTCAAAATTACTATCCCTATTAATACTATTGTAATATGTATAAACTTCATAACTTTAGTTATTGAAATACGCCCAAATAGCAGGCTCCTTATAAAAAATCAAATATTTTTAAGCTATTCATTAAAGACCATTTTAACCAAAATCAGTCTGCGTTAGATTAATAATTGGTGAGGTTAAGACCAGGCATATTAACACTTACTGACATTGCCCCAGGGCACTTTCACTAACAGAGCACTTGAGAAAGGCATCAGGTCCAATACCTGAGAAACCATCTCTTTCCTCCACTTGACCGCGAATGATGTCTTTATACCAGTTCATCCATGGGTGAACATATCCATAGCGTTCGGCGGCATGCACCACTTGTCCTCTGAAAGATGGTACTCTGACCCCTTGAGCAGGATAGAACAATTCAGCCACTGTATGTAACCACTCGTGAATAAACACACCTGGATCGTTTTCCAGACTGTATTGAATCATACCTTCCAAATCATCATAATACCTTATTGTGTAATAAGATGATTGGCTATACAATGCAGTCACATCATACCAGGCAATTCCTATAAAACCAGCAATTGAGCAGTCGGCTTGTTCACCCCTGAAAAAAGTCACCACCAAGTCATACTCACCCACATTAATATCTGGCATATAGCTTTCAAGTACCGAAGGTGTAATCAGATTATCAGAGCTAAGCTGCACAAGCTCATCACTAATATCACGACGCACAAACTCCCAGTCCATGGTGTTGTAAGACCAGGGTTCTACAACATCATTAAAACTCCACTGAAAGAAATCATAGGCTTGATTTAGTTGCTCGGTTGTATAGCTTGTCACACAACTACCATTAGTCACCTGGTTAACACCAACAAACAAGGCTCTCCAGGTTTTGGGTGCCACAAGATCCTGCTCTGAAAGAGTCAAATCAACTGATGAGGATACATCAGTTATTTCAATGCTTCTTCTCAGGTATTGGACTGCTGATTCAAGGCCCACACCAATATCATGTGTGCCAACTTCCACATTCACAGTTGCCGGTGTATTTAAGCCTGTATACACACCATCTATATAGATGGCAGCCCCATCTTCAGGTGCTGTAACAAAAACAGAAGCTTTTTGCACTGGACGTCCCTTCAACTGGGCATCAATGGTTTCGTCAATATCATTGTCATTTTTGCATGCATTCATTAACAACAGCGCCAGCATACCAACCAGCCACTTTTTATAGATTGATTTTAAACTATTCCTTTTCATTTGTTTTTGAATTATGCAAACGTCATTTGAGTTAAAATGGTCTAAGTGAATAGCCATAGCTATCCCTGCTGATTCAGTTTTAACAGCGTGATTGCTCACGCCATTAAAATGAATCAGGAATCAAAAAACAGATTGAGAAAATTATTCTACAGGATGCAAGATGCCAGCAAAGCCACCACCTTTAGCCAATTTCAAAGTCAGCTTATCACCCTTTTGTACTGTGATAGTTTTCACTTTGTAATCCTGTGCAAACCTATTGGCATTTACACCATCGGTAAACAGCTCCAGTTCGAAAGTACCTTTGGGCAAAAAGGCGAAATCCAAATGGATAGTTCGCTCTTCCCAGTTGGACATACCTCCGAGGTACCAGTTTTCACCATTCTGCCGGGCAACAGCCACATATTCACCAACGCTTGCCTCCAATGCAATGGTTCTGTCCCATACACTCGGAATTTTGGAAATAAAACGGGTACATTCCTCTTCTTTGTAATAGTTAGAAGGATTATCGCACATCATTTGCAAACCACTTTCAAACACGACATACATAGCCATTTGATGACAGCGCGTTCCCATACTCATAGGCCGGCTAAAAGAAATATTAAAGTTCTCCTTCTGCATATTAATCATTGCACCAGGAGTGTAATCCATTGGCCCAACAGCCATACGGATAAATGGTAAGATGGTGTTATGCAAGGGTGTTATATCTTCGCTCCACTTATTATTTTCATTCCCTTTTACCCCTTCATAACTAATAACGTTTGGGTAGGCCCGTCGAAGGCCATTGGGTTTGTAAGAACCATGGTAATCCACTAACAATTTTCGTTCGGCACATGCTTTGGCAATCTGTTCGTAAGAATTAACCATATACTGATCGGCCCGTTGCATAAAATCCACCTTAATACCTTTGGCACCCCATTGGGCATAGGTATCCAGTATTTCCTGCATGTTTTCATCCAACGGTTTCCATAAGCACCACAAAATGACACCTACCCCCTTTTCTTCACCATAACGTATCAGTTCTTTAACATCCATATCGGGATTAAAATCAAGAATCTCCGTAGTCGATTTGGTCCACCCTTCATCCAGTATCACATATTCAATACCATAAGAGGAGGCAAAATCGATGAAATACTTATAGGTTTCGGTATTCAGACCTGATTCAAAATCAACACCGTAAATGTTATTATCGTTCCACCAGTCCCAGGCTACTTTACCAGGCTTGATCCAGGATGTATCATCTATCTTAAGGGGATCAGATAATTGCATCACCATATCCTGCTCCAACAAGGTTTTATCATCATTGGTAATCACAAACAGACGCCACGGATACGTTCTTTTACCGTTGGTTTTGGCAATGTAATCGTGTTCTTTGGTAATTATCACATTTCTATCTGCTCTTGCTCCCGGTTGAGGAATAGTTTCTTTTACGGCCTTTGGAAACATGGAAACCAGATGCTTATTACCGGCTGATTCCAGAAACATATTGGGGTAATCATACACATTGGCTTCCGAAAAAAGTACCCGAAGCTGCTCATTATCCTGGTTAAACAGAACAGGCAGTGAGCAAAAATCACCGACAGGAATAGAATCAATATCTAAGTGCAGATAATTGCGCTCATAATGAGAGTAAGTAGACACTTCTTTGGGAAAATAAGAGTTGGTACCATCAGGAAAAACCATGTCCATTACTTCGTTATTAACCTCAACATCACCCCTTAATGATGTAAAGAAACGATAAGCTACGCCTTCGTTATAGACCCTGAAATGAAGACCGAAACCTCCTTTAAAACCAAGCTGCAGTTCTTTATACTCATTGGATACTTTGTGATTTTTAAGTGGCACTGTCACCTCAAAGGATTCGCTTCTGTCTACTTCCTTTTTTGCTTTAAGACTGGGCGATTTCGCTAAGGGATTTCCATTAACAGTCATATCAACAATCACCTTCGGTAAAATGGTACGATTGTATTTTTCCACCGACCAGCTTATTTGCTCATCAATATTCACCGTCAATACCGTATTGCCATCCAACGAGGTTAATTTCAGCTCTTCGGCAGAGGCTGGCTGAAGCAGGCATCCACAAAACAGCAGTGCCAGAATATGCTTTACGAGTTTGTTCATAGTCATCTAATTGTGGATTTATAACTTAACCTGAATGGTCGTGCCATTGGTCACTGTTTTTCTGAATAAATTTTTACCCTGAGAATCTTTGATGATTACCTGAACCTTGCCTTTCTTTCGAATAACCTCAACATCAAATTGTTGACCGAACCCGTGCATTTTTCGAATATTCATATAATCCCACTCAGCTGGCAACTGAGGGGTAATGGTAAACGCGTTAAAACCAGTTGGACGAATGCCAAATAATCCTTCGATATATACCCGGCAGTACAAGGCGCTCTCAGCCGATAAATGACGTTGGTTATTTTCCGGGTAAGCCTCAACCGGATAGGGAACACGATCGCCCAGCAAGCGGCGGTTAGAGTAATATTTCAGAAACTCTAGCCCGCGTTTGGTTTCACCGGCTGCAAATACCCCTCTTAAACCATACAAAGTAGAACGATCCCAAAAGGTTGTATCTCCAGCTTCTGTGGCTAAACCGTCAGCTGTCCATAGGTCAGGTGAGAAAAGGGCATCGATGGTGGCCGCTTTGCGTTCATAAATACCAACTGTTAAAGGGATGCATATCCAGGCTCTAAGGATATCATTCCCTTCGTAATACCTGTATGTGTCAAAGCCCATTACATTGGCCCCGAAATATTGTTCAATATTTTTCCTTAAGGTTGAAGCCTGTATGGCATAATTGTCGGCTAGTTCATTGCCTAAACCTAACTCGTTGCACAAAAAAGAGGCAGACTGCAAGGCATCGTAATACAATGAAGAGGTGCATAAGTTAGCATCCCCTGCTGGGAAACGCCCTTCCAGCTCATCTGAATCAGACGACACAACGCCGTGTTCGTTGATCTTACGACGGCTAAACTCAAGGCACCATTCGATCAATGGCCACAGCTCCTGAGCAATTTTTTTGTCACCATATGTGAGTGCAAAACGCGCAGCACCATAGGCAATCATGGCAGCGTCTCCCCTATCTCCTGCTCCATTCCAATAGCTAATGCCTTCGGCAATTATAGATGATGGGATGGGTTCATACACATCATTCATAAAGCGGGCAAAGTGACGGAAGGCGTTAATGGCCGATTCATTACCATAATCATAACCCTGGAACGGGAAGAAAGGATTGATATATTCTGCCTGGTCATTGGCCCAGATAGCCGCATAATAGTTCAATCCACCAGGACCATGCATTGGCCCGCCTTTGGTTTGATAAATACTTTCATTGGCTCTTATTTTAGCAAATGCAAAAGCTGTATTTAAAGTCTTATCGGGTGTTTCCAATATCAGGTTGTCCCACAATTGGCCAACAAAAGAGGCTCTTTTAGCTAATTCCTCTTCAACGTCTATGTCAGCCGCCTTTTCATTCAAACGATGTGCCGATATAGTGGTGTAAAAAACGATAGAGTCACCGGCAGCAATCTTTTTTGAACCACCATTAATGGTTTGATATGTCACAAAGTGTGGCCCATCCACAGTCCGTTCAGCATGTGCAAGCCACTGTTTATTGGTTTCCGGAATTTCTACAAAAACAGCTTTATCACCAGGATTACGAAGCACGTATTTCTCACAAAAAACAGGCTGGTCGTATGAGGTGAAATGAGTACTCTCCAACTCCAGTTTTAAGACAGGCCTGGTTCTGAAATAGCTAAACTGCAACTCTCTTCGTACGGACAGCGTACCATCGTGCTGCACTTCATGCACCAACTCCTTTGTTGGTCTGCGCCCCTCGATGTGAAGCCCTTTAATAACATCATCATTAATGGTACGCAGCAAACCACCTCTGGTTTGATTAGGAATGATGCGTAACATCGGCCACACTATTTCGCGGCCAATGCTGAAACTGTTATCAGCATTAACGCCGTATTTTACCACGGCAGAAATAAACTTACCACTCATCTCGATATCATCGAGGTGGGGTAAAACAGCGCCATTGACAGACCAGCTGATGCTGCCATCTTTGTTTATTTCCCAAATATTAACATTGTCTTGCCCATTTATCTGGAGAGAAATTAGAAACAAGACTATTAGGAAGATATTTTTCATGTGTTTATATTTTGTTCTTTATTGCCACATGGAACTCGCCAAAATTAATCATGCTCCTGCGTGAGAAGCAATTCTCATGGCTCGTTTCATATGAATAGGATTTATGCTTTAAATCAAACTTGTAGCGAACAGTAAAATCAATAATGACATGTATAAGTTACCACTATTATTTAGTTTTCAGAACCCCTAAGAATTGCGACCCATCCACCACCAGGTGCCATTTTCACTTCAATGGTTTCATCACTTGAAATGGTTCTAATCGTTTTTTTATAGTCGTTACCATTTCGGTCGGCATTAACACCATCCGCATATTCTTCCAGGGTAAATGTGCCAGTGCTTATCTTTGACAGGTCAATGGTCACATCCCGCTTGTTCCAATCAGTCATGGCAGCCAGGTACCAGTCGTTTCCGTGTTTACGAGCAATCACAATATACTCCCCAACCTTGGCATCCAGCACCACTGTTTCGTCCCACTCAACAGGCACCGCTGAAAGAAATGCCAGGCATTCGGTTTCTTTAATATAGGCAGTTGGCGAATCAGCCAGCATTTGTAAAGGGCTTTCAAATACCACATACATAGCCAATTGATGCGCTCTTGTACCCAGTCCCATCGGGCGGTTAAAAATTGGTTTAAAGTTTTTCTTTTGTGCTGTATTCATAGCGCCGGGCGTATAATCAGCCGGGCCGGCCAGCATCCGGATAAACGGAAAGGTTACATCATACTCTGGATCAGAATAATCAGCCCACTTACAGTTCTCCAGTCCGGCAACACCCTCATAAGTCATGATATTAGGATAAGTACGACGGATACCTGTTGGTTTAAAAGCCCCATGAAAATCGACCATTAATTGCTTACATGCACAGGTTTCAGCCACTCTTTCATACAAACGCACCATGTACTGATCATCGCGGTTCATAAAGTCCATTTTGATACCAACCACTCCCCACTCAACAAATCTATCGGTCAGGGCCTCCATATCAGCATCGAAAGTGCTCCATTCTACCCAAAGGATCAACCCTACCTCTTTTTCAAGGGCGTAAGCTGTCAATTCATCCATGCGCATATCTTCATTCAGCTCCCAGATATCATAAGTATTTGACCAGCCTTCATCCAGCACCACATACTCAATATTATTATCGGCCGCAAAATCGATGTAATATTTATAAGTCTCATAGTTTAAACCGGCACGGAAATCCACATTATAAATGTTGTTGGCATTGTACCAGTCCCAGGCAATCTTACCACTTTTAATCCATGAAGGATCCTTGATTTTAGAAGGCTCTCCCAAGCGATAGACAATCTCTGTATTTAGCAAGTCACCATCATTATCGACAATGGTTACAACGCGCCATGGGAAACTGCGTGTACCTGTTGTTCTTGCCAGGTAATCTGCTCGTTTAATGTCTTCTTTCTTCACTAGCCTGTCGCCTTTTAAAATATAGGGCGCATATTTACCTTTTAAGGTATTATTGCTGTTACCGCTTAAAAACATGCCAGGGTAATCTCTTAAATCAGCCTCTGTAATGGCCACCTTTGGTCCTTTATCCACATCCACCAAGGCAGGTGTGATACACATCCTTTCGCCAGAGATACTATCTAGTGGCAGGTACTTGTAGGTGTGTTGAAAAGCGGTAATGTATCCTTTTGTTTCAGGGAAATACACCATCTGATTAGTAGCAAACGTAAAATTCGCTTCTTCGTTATAAACCGTGATATCCCCTTTCCGTTTGCTTATCCAGCGATAGGCCATACCATCGTCAAATACCCTGAAGGCCAGCTGGTAATCGTCCTTGAAACTTAGGATTAATTCATTGTAATGATTCTTTACCTCGGCACGCTTTTCTTTAACAACGGGCTTAAGCACCTCATTAACTGTTGTTGTTTTACTCCCCATCAATTTAGGTCTATGTCCGAGCACATCACCAAACCCCAGATCCATAGATATAGCAGATGGAGCAATCAGTTTCTGACCCTTATAATCAACCGAATAGGCAATCTCTTCCCCGATACTAATCGTTACTTTAATCTTTTGATCAGGCGAAGATACCTGGCTCTCTTTTGCATTACTATTTGTTACTACTGTGCTTATAAAGACCAACAGTAACGTTATATTTTTAAGATTCATTGCGCTTATCTATCGTTTAAAATGTTCTTCACAAAGCGATTCCGGAGCGATTTGTTGAAATCTCACTGAATAGTTCAACAGGCAAACGCTTGCGATATGTTATTGATTTTTAGTGTACCTGAGCTTCTGCAGTGATGGATAAGCCAGCCTCCGCATCCACTTGGACAAAACTAACTTTCGACCCATTAATAGTCTTTTGTTCTGCATGCATTACTATTTCATTCACAAGAATAGTATTATATGTTCCATAAAAACATACCTCCCAGTTTAATGATTGTGCAGATTTGTTTGTTAATACTGATTTTTGAACACCGACATGTTCCAGGTCAATACAATAGTCTCCAAATCGAACATTATTTACTTTGATAGTATTAATATCCTTGGGTAATCTTGAAACCGTATTTACCTGACCTGCAATCGCATTAGGTTCAATTCCCATCATCCCTTCCACTACTTGTGAAACGATGGTATATGAAATTTCAGGATAATCACCATTGGTGCCCTGAGAAGGACGCTCGTGCGGAAGATCTTTAACGGACAAAATATATTTCATCCATTTCCAGCCCTCATCATTCCTGTTGTAATGGAAATACATATCAGGCAAATAGGTATAGGCTTCGATATTGTGAGGAGCAGTAGGCGTTGTTCCAATCCCATTGCCAAGATTATCAGCAATAAACTCCAGGTAGTTATCATTTCTCTGACCCGGCTCTGTAATTAATTTCAAAGGCATAAACCACGAGTTCTCTTTGCCAAAACCGGTTAATTTCACCCCTTCTTTATTTAATCCGCGTGCATATGTACTATCGTCTGTGACGCTCCAGTCATTATTAAAATAGTCTTTTAGTGCAGCTGATTTATCATACCATAGCTGAGCTTTACCTGCTTCACCACGGGCCATCAACATATGCGCATAGGCCAGGGTTGCCTGGTATTGACACGCAATGCCATCGCCTGCTTCAATCGGGTACTCGCCCCGTTCATTATAGGTGCAGCTACCTGCCCATATACCACCTTTACCTTCGGCAACACCGTTGTTATTGGGATCATGTAAGGCAATAAAGTCCGTTAAGGTTCGGGTATAGAAATTCCATAGTACAGAATCCCTAATATAACGTTTATCTCCACTCCAGAGGTATTGCTTATAAGCCTTTTCTATCAGCTCAAACTGAGCAGGCAATTCCTTCACAAACTTGTTTTCGCTTCTGTAATCAATGTGGTGTGGCGTTCCATCAAAATTAAACGCCCACAGTGTCCACCAATCTCTTGCTTCGGTGGAGTTAGCTGCAAACGTGTTAAACATGGTGTAATTTTCGTCCCATAAGCCAACAATTTGAGCGCCAACGGCCTGATGAACAAAGTCTCTGCTATAAAAAGCCGTGCGATCATAATACCCGGCCCAATAGGATGGAATATAATCAGCAGTACCTGTTCCTTCAGGTGTACGTTCATCCTTATTTACTAATCCGTTTTTTCCAGTCATCACAAACTGACTGGTTTTATCAACAGCCCAGTTGAATCCTTCTTGTAAAATAGCATTGTCAGATTGAAGCGACAGGTCCCCTGTTGCATAGGTTATCTTTTGCTTCGAATCACTTTGGCGATATCTGCAACCTGTAATAATTATAAGTGCCAAAAGGCCAATCAATTGTATTTTCATTTTTGAAGCTATTTAGCCGTAATGAGTTGATTACGATAAGTATTTATTTTCTCATTACATCTTAACGGCATAGTATTCAACAGACCTTAACTTTATAAAGTGTAAGGCATCCCGGAGAATCTCCGGGATACACTTACTTTGGTTCCTATTTACCAATTAGGGTTTTGTGATAAACCCGACACATCAATCTCGGCCTGAGGAATAGGCCACCAATAATGCTTGGCAGGGTTGAAGTTGCGATTACCGCCTGACAAAGTCACCTCATTGCCAGTATCAGGATCGGTGTAGGTTAAGCCTTCAGCCTCGCCCGGCATCACCTGTTCTGCTATTTCCCAGCGACGGATATCATATAAGCGAATGCCTTCGAAAGCCAATTCAACACGACGCTCACGGCGTACAATCTCGCGCAACTGATCAACTGACTTACCAGTTGCAACAGCTGGCATCATCACATCAGCACGTTGTCGTACTTCATTAATGGCATCATACACCGACTGATCAATATCGCCTGCTTCAATCTTAGCTTCCGCATACATTAATAACACCTCGGCATAACGCATGATGATGAAGTGAATACCACTATCCCAGTAGTTGGCATCATTAATGTCTTGCTGTGAAATATATTTCAACCAGTTGTAACCTGTTGCCGTTTTATTCCACTGTCCGCCTGTGCCATCAGTTAAATCGTCGCCCGGGATAATTGAACCCGGATAGCTGGCTCCTGGTATGGTATTGTACACACCTCCCTGCCATTCACGACCAGGGTAAAGAATGGAGTGATGCAGACGTGGATCGCGATTAGCATAAGGTTGTGCAGGATCATAAACAGAAGTAGGATCATCAATGGTTTTACCGTCAATAGTTTCATAAGTATCCACCAATGACTGTAAGGGACATGAACAGCTCCATCCACCAACAGAGTTTGGTCCGTAGTTAGGTAACCAGAACTCACCTTCCCACACATCCTTCATCACCTGAATATCAAATATCACTTCCTGGTTATCAACGCCCTGATAGTCGAACATGTTGGCATATTGCGGATAAAGTGAATATACATCCAAATCCATCACAGCTTTGGCCGCCGCAGCCGCTTGTGTCCATTCTTCACGATAGAGGTGAATGCGGGCTTTAAGCGTTAAGGCAGTACCTTTGGTAACACGGCCCTTATTGTCAGCATCATATGATTTTGGCAGATGATCGGTTACAGCTTCCAAGTCAGCTATCAAGGCATCCATAACAGCATCCTTATCGGTACGCGTACATTTAGGATTAGGTATTAAACCGCCATTCTCACCAACAATTGGTTCACAATCATCGGGCAAAATGCTGGAAGTTATAAATGGCACATCGCCAAACAAATACACTAAATCAAAATAGAAATAAGCTCTTAAAACGGTCGCTTCGGCCACCAAACGGTTGCGGTAATCAAGGTTCATATCCTCAACATTAGGTGCACCTTCGAGTATGCGGTTAGCTCGTTGAATACCACGGTAGCGTTCTTGCCAGCGGTATTGCACATACCCGTCATAAGCATTTGCCGTTCCATTACCCAATTCATAGCAAGCATTCCAGGAGTGGTGATCCACTGCATTATCCGTTAATACTTCAATGCGCAACAAGTCTGTACCACTACCATAGGAGCGATTCCAGCTATTGAAGCCAATAAGGTCGTACACAGCATTGAGTGCATACACAATGTCCTTTTCCTGTTGAAAGAATGTTGCCGACGAAACCTGATCACTTGGGGTTCTCTCTAAAAACTCGTCGCTACAATTAGTCGCTCCCATGATCAGCACCAGAGCGAAAAAATATATTTTAAATGTCTTCATTTTTCTCATTTTAATACCATTAGAATGTTACTTGCATACCCACCAGGTAAGTTGATACAGGCGGATAATAAGATGGACGACCATCATAGGTTTCAGGATCCAATCCACTTTCAACATCAGTAATTGTAAACAAGTTAGTACCACCCACATATAAGCGAAGGCGTTCGATTTGAATGCGATCCAGTACATTGCTGTTAAATGAATAACCAATCTGCAGGTTCTTTAAACGCAGATAAGAGGCATCTCTTAACCAGAAATCGTTGTACAGGTAATTGTTCTTATTGGAAGCATCTTCCAATCGTGGGAAGGATGCATTAGGATTATCAGGTGTCCAGCGATCCAAAGCTCTTGTTGTGGTAAAGATCTCGAAGTTTGGTCCTTCGTTTGGAGCTCCATAGAAATAGTTCTCGGCTTGAGCCACACCTTGTAACAAGGCAGTCAGGTCAAAACCTTTATAGCGCATGTTCAAGTCAATACTATAGGTATAGCGCGGAATATCAGAACCGATGATGGTTCTGTCTTCATCGTCAATAATTCCATCACCAGAGATATCAACCAGTTTAATATCACCAGGCTTTAAATCAGCGTGGTTCGGTTGCTCGGGTGCGTCATCAATTTCCTGCTGCGACTGAAACAAGCCATCAGACTTATAACCGTAGAGTGCCCATACCGGCTCACCTTCTTTTAATATATTCCAGCCACTGATGGTGGCTTCCTGGCCAGCCAGACTTACCACCTCATTTTTGATATCTGAGATATTGAATCCTACACCATATTCAAAATCACCAATGCGATTTTGGTGTGTTACCGAAATCTCCCAACCAATGTTACGTATGTTACCTACGTTGGATTCAGCTGGTGCCAGACCTACCATGGTTGAAATAGGTAAAGTCATCAATACATCATGTGTATCTTTCTTAAACCAATCGGCTACAAGACCTAATTTGCCCTGCCACAAGGTTAAATCAAAACCAATATCAAGAATCTCAGTGGTTTCCCATGTAACATCTTCATTGGCAAAGTACCACTGTGAGTAGCCACTGGCCTCCTTGTCGTTAAACGAATAATCGTATCCGGCAAATACGGGCGATGTGAATCGGTAGTAGCCAATATCCTGGTTACCCAGTTCACCCCATGATGCTCTCAGTTTCAGGTTATCGATAAACTCTGTACCTGCCAAAAAGTCTTCCTCAGAGATACGCCATCCGGCTGAAAATGATGGGAAGAAGCCCCACTTGTTGCCTTTGGCAAAACGTGATGAACCATCATAACGGACGTTGGCCTCCAATAGATACTTCTGATTGTAATCGTAGTTTAAGCGTCCAAAGTAGGATAATAAGGCCCAATCTTCGCGGTATCCCTTGTTATCTTTTGTTTCGGCATCACCCGTGTTTAGTTCTGCATAATCAGGACTGTAGATATTCTTACGTGCCCCTTCCAAAAGATAGGCGTTGTGCTCAATCGCTTCGAAACCTGCCAATGCCGATAAGTTGTGGCTATTCAGCTTTTTGTTGTAGTTCAGCATGGTTTTAAAGTAGGTTTCCTTCTCCATCCAGCGATTATCAAACAACTCACTTGGGTACCACTGTGTTACAACCCGATCTTCCTCAAACGGATCATAGAACTTATGCTCGGCATAGAAAGTATGCGATCGTGTGCTCAATGACTTATAGGATAAATCGGAAGTCCACTTTAAATCATTTAAAATAAAATAGTCAAATCCACCTTTCATATTGAGCAACTCGCTTTCTGATTCGGCCATTCCACCTACCTCCAATGCAGCTAATGGGCTCTTGTTGTCTTTATTCAAGCCATATAAGCCGTTAGGATATTTCGATAAAAATACCGGTGAAGTCCCAACAATATTAGAAATCGCATCTCCAATTCGCGATGGTTTTTCGTTATCACGACGGTTGAAGCTGATGTCTGTCCGGATATTCAGTCGATCATTAACAATAAAGTCAGTATTTAGTCTTAAGCCATAACGCTTTGTATTGATATTCTTCAACATACCATCCTGATCGAGGTAGTTGACAGAAAGTGATAAACGCGCTTTATCGGTACCGCCACTCACCCTTAAGGAATGATTTTGCATTGGAGCTGTTTCATACAATTCCTCAAACAGATTAGTATATGGGTAGTTGATAGGATCAGTACCAGAAACTGTTTTATCAATGTAATCCTGCGAATATTTAGGTTGTAATCCGGCATTAACTTTTGCCTCGTTCACCAGCATCAGGTAATCAGCAGCGCTTACCAACTCAGGAAGCGTAGCAGGTGTTTGCCAGCCCATATGTCCATCGTAGTTCACAACAAAATTACCTTCCTTACCACGTTTGGTGGTTATCAGGATAACCCCATTGGCTGCACGAGAACCATAGATTGAGCTGGAAGCCGCATCCTTCAATACCGATACACTCTCGATATCTGCAGGATTCACTTCTTTAATGGGCATCTCAATACCATCTACCAGTACTAAAGGATCACTGCCGGCAGATAAAGATGTATTGCCTCGTATTTTAATACTTACCTCTTCGGAACCAGGAACACCACCACGGTCAATAACCGTTACCCCTGTTGCCGCACCTTGTAATGCCAGGCGGGTATCAGTAACAGTTCGTTTAGCTAATTCATCACCTTTAACGGCCGATACCGCCCCAGTCAGGTTAGCCTTACGCTGTGTGCCGTAACCCACTACCACCACTTCGTTCAGGTCGGTTACTTCCTCAACCAATGCCACATCAATAGTGGTACGGTTACCAATGGCAATTTCCTGCTCCTGAAATCCGATAAAAGAAAATGTTAGAACAGCATCGGCTGATGAAACATTGATGGTATAATCGCCATCAATACCTGTTATTACTCCATTAGTTGTATTGGTTTTTTCAAACACATTTACACCCGGCAGAGGCTCTCCATTAACATCTGTTACTTTTCCTTTAACAACAATCTGTTGTTGCCCGGCTTCCTGATTAAGCGTTTGTTGAGGAACAATGACAATATTATCATCAATCATGCGATAGGTTAAACCGGTTTTGGCCAACACAGCATCCATGATCTCACCAATGGTTGATGATTGGGCATTGATGTCTACTTTCGCACCTTTAGGTATCATCTCCGACTGGAAATAGATATCGATTCCTGCATTGTTTTGAATCGATTTCAAGGCTTCCTCAATCGTTGCATCCTTCAGCTTCAGCGTAATACTGGATTTACTCTGCGAGTAGGTACTTGCCGTAAGCTGCATAAACGATACTATTAGCAATAGCATGCTTAGTTTCATAACCCTGACGAATTTTGTTGTAGTCCTCTCCTTAAAGAGGAAACAACAGTTCCACTTTTTTTTCATAAATTTGAAATGTTAAATTACTATTATTGATGTCCTGCAAGACATCGTTATCGAATCGGGAAATGTTGGTAGCATTTCCCGATTTTTTATTTATCTCATTCGCTTAATTGTTACTTGTTGACCATTGATTGTGTATTCAATAGGCAGCATCACTTTCATTAACTCCAGCGTTTCCTCCAATGAGGCCGATCGCTTTATAACGCCGTTAAAATGTTGTCCGGCAAAGTCAGCCGGTTGCCAGTTAACTGTTACGCCATACCACTTTTCGATGACAGCAACAATCTCCTTCAAACCAGCATCCTCATATAAATACCGACCCAGTGCCCATTGTTTCACCGAATGAATATCCACCGTATTCTGCTCAATATTCCCCAGTCGGGTATCATACACCACTTGCATGCCTGGTTTTAGTGTGATATGATGTTCTTCCATCTCCCATCTAACGATGCCCTCCTCGAGCGTGGTAATCATCTTATCTTCTGCAGTATAGGCCCTAATGTTAAAGACAGTTCCCAACACTTTTACTTCTTGCTTACCGGATTTGACAGAAAACACCAGTTCTTTGTTTTTACTAACATCGAAGTAACCCTCACCGCTAAGCTCCACGCTGCGATTGTCAGTTCCAAAATTTAGAGGCACACTCAAACTTGAGCCTTCGTTCAAAACAACGGTTGAACCATCAGCCAGGGTAACATTGGTTATTTGCCCTTCGGGTGCCGTGAACACATGTGCGCCACTTAGCAATGCATTGTTATCTGAGCCTTTTTCAATCAGCTGACCAACAAAAAAGGCGATGACCACAGCAGCTGCGATACCTGCTATACCTACCAATCGCATAAAACCAGTTCTTCCGGCAGAACGAACTGGTAATCGCTTCCACTCTCTTTTCACATCATACTGGTGAACATCGCTTGTAAGGCCAGTATAATCCCAGATATCTTTCAACTGTATATACTGATGAAACAGCTCTTTGTCAAGCTTGAGTTGATGTGTAACTTTGTCCATCTCATCAGCCGGGAGCTCTCTTTTTATATATTGTATCAATACATCTTCACTCATCTCCATTACTTCTGTTTTTATAGTATGTTCCGGTAATTGCGATTTACCCTACCTCTAAATGTGATTTTTTTTGAAACTGAGGTTTATCCTTTGTTTTACTTGTGGATTACGTATATTTGAAGCGATTAGGGAATCCATGAATCCATCTGAAAAAATCATATTACAAGCCATTAAAAATGGCGAGGTGACTATCTACAAGGAGTTATTCTCCAAATATTCGAAGTCACTTTTTTACTATGCCTGCAAATTCATTGATGAGGATGAAGCGCGGGATATAGTACAGGATGTTTTTATGGCCATCTGGACACAACGCAGTAGTTTGGAGATTAACACATCACTCAACAGTTACCTGTTTGGCATTACCCGCAATAAGTGCCTCAAACATTTGCAAAGAAAAGAACGAACAACGGATAGTGACCAGCTATCGATAAAAGAAGTTCAGCATTACGAAATGCAAAACGATGCCATCAGCAGTTTAATTGAAAAAGAATTAAATGACAAATACGAGGCTGCACTTCAACAACTTCCGCCAAAATGCCTCGAGGTATTTTTGATGAGTAGACGAATGGACCTTAAGAACAAGGAAATTGCGGCTCAACTTGATATCAGTGAAAAGGCTGTAGAAAAACACATTAGCAAGGCCCTCAGGCACCTGCGTAAAGAATTGAAGGACTACCTGCCATTATTGTATTACCTGGGGCAGTTTTGGGGATAAAAAATCCCCGCCAAAGCCATTGACGAGGATAATCACATACAAACTTACTATCAAAATCTTAGCGAACAATTATTTCTATCGGATTCACCATTGCATTAGCTTGTTGAGTCAGGTATTGTTCCCACGCATCATTGCCACTAAACTGCTTACTGGCACTCCAGTTGAACCCGGCATAAAACGCCGCTTTACCATCTATCACCTTTAGGTGCATCAGGGCATGACTTTCATCTTTCGCATCAGACTCAATGATGGATGTACCTGCCAAATAACCTGGCTGTGCAATAATAGCACTGCTAAGCATCTCCCCTTTATGAGGAGTGTGATAATTGATCCAGCCAGCTGATTCATTGGTACTAACCAAGCCTTCTTTGTCGTGCAGCGTCAGTCCAACTGTCAGTGTATCTGCACCTTCAACCTCAATTATATATTTGGTAAAGTTACGGCCCAATGCAATACTCACATACTTGGTTTCTTTAATCAACTGGTCTTTGGCGGTATAAGCCTCATACTCCAACACAAAATCACTCTGTACAGGTCCATTGTTAAGCACCTTGTAGCTCGTGAAATTTTTAGACGCATACAGTTGTCCGTCAATCATAACGCCTGTTCCACCGCATCCACGACTGGGCCCTACATGGTAGTTATCAAGTCCTTCCCCATGGTCGATATGGTAATAGCCTGGCTCATCCACATTGCCCTGATACCACTTGTTAATAATGGAATAATCCACTTTTTTTAGCCAGCAATCGATACCACTTGACAAGGTTCCTCCCGGCTCACCAGCTTCCGCCATACGCTGAGCTTCTGGCCCATAGGTACGAAAAGCCACCCGGTCATTCTCCCATGCAAAATCATCAGTACGCTCAGGAGCAAAGCGGGCGAATGTTTTGATACTATCATCAGTAACTGTTTGTCTTTCGATAGAAATAACAAACTGCTTTGAGGCATTGGCCGGTAAATTGGCCATGAAGATTAATTCATCAGCAACACCATCATCATCACTATCAACCAACTGACTCTTAATAACCTGATTAGAACCCTCTTCCTTCACAGAAAACTCATCACCATCCAGTTTATTATTGACCAGGCTAACAGTCACCATTTCATTGTTTCGCTCAAAATCAGAGGGATTGCTGACAGTTACCTTTAACTGCTGACGGCTGCAGCTGCTCATAACAAGCAGCACAACAACCGACAGAACTAAAACAATTTGCTTCATAGCTATTCCTCAATATCGTTTTCGCCTTTCACATAGCCAAAGTTAGCCAGGATACCACCATCAACGTACAAGATATGTCCGTTAACAAATTCACTGGCTTTGGACGCTAAGAAAAGGGCTGCGTTACCAATATCTTCGGGCTCACCCCAACGGGCTGCCGGGGTACGCATCATTACCAGGTCATTAAACGGATGACCGTCTTCGCGAATTGGAGCCGTTTGCGAGGTTGCAATATAACCAGGGCCGATACCATTAATTTGAACCCCGTACTTAGCCCATTCACAGCACATATTGGCTGTCAACAGCTTTAAGCCACCTTTAGCCGAAGCGTAGGCCGATACCGAGTTACGTCCGTACACGCTCATCATGGAGCACATATTGATAATTTTTCCGGCACGCTTTTTAATCATACCAGGTGCTACGCGCTTGGCCACAATCAATGGTGCTACCAAATCCACATCAATCACCTGCTTGTAATCTTCAACAGGCATATCCAGTATTGGAACACGCTTGATAATACCAGCGTTGTTTACCAGTATATCTACCCCTCCAAGATCGGCTTCGATTTGGGAAATGGCGGTATCAACGGCTGCTTCATCGGTCACATTAAAAACCAAGGTATAAACATCGATACCTTCTTTAGCATATTCTGCTTTACACGCTGCCAGTTTTTCTTCCGATAAATCGTTGACACAAACTTTTGCACCCGCTTTACCAAGCACTTTACCAATGGCCATTCCAATGCCATGTGTACCACCTGTAATCAGAGCTACTTTACCTTCCAGATTAAATAATTCTTGTATCATTATTCCCTATTTTCTTTTCTTAATAATTGTCATCAATTCAATTCCTGCTTATCGCAGTTCATCTGGCTGAATATGGTCCATATCGGTATAGTCCAGGTTTTCGCCTCCCATACCCCAGATAAACGAATAATTGCTGGTTCCCACACCCGAGTGGATACCCCACTCTGGAGAGAACACCGCCTGCTCGTTGTGCATAAAAAGGTGACGTGTTTCCTGGGGCTCACCCATCAAATGACACACGGCCTGCCCTTGTGGCACTTCAAAATAGAAGTATGCCTCCATGCGGCGATCATGCGTATGGCTTGGCATGGTGTTCCACACCGAGCCTTCGTGCAACTCCGTCAGCCCCATCACCAATTGGCACGATTCTACAATACCCGGAACGATTAACTGGTAAATGGTGCGCTCATTACTGGTGGCCTGCGACCCAAGGTTTAGAATATTGGCTTTTTCCTTATTCACAATTGTAGTTGGATACTCTTTGTGCGCAGGTGTAGAGCTTAAGTAAAATTTAGCCGGATTGTTTTTATCAACACTTGAGAAAACAATCTCCTTGCTGCCACGGCCAATATAAATCGCTTCCTTAGCTGTTAGGGGATACTCTTTTCCATCCACCTTCACCACACCATCACCGGCAATATTGATAACACCCAATTCGCGGCGTTCGCAAAAGTACTCCGACTTAATGGCATCAATGGTTTCCATCACCAAAGCCTGCTCCACCGGAAAAGCGCCACCTAAAATATAACGCTCATACTGTGAATAGCTCAGGTTAATTTCGTCTTTTACAAAAAGTGTCTCAACCAAAAACTCTTTTCTTAATCTCTCTGTATCGTATTGTTTCACGTCACCCGGATGACAGGCCCTGCGACGATCGTAATTCACTGTTGTCATATTTTCTATATTTATACTTATTCTTTTACTTCATTCAGGTTTTCGTCCAATGGGGTCATGTTTGGCATTAACAAGTGTACCAATCCAAGGATAAACAGATAGGCGAATCCAGCAATCATAAATGCCCAGAAATACCCGGTATTACCAGCCGTGTCAAGTACTGTACCCAACAGTTTATCCCCAACAATACCAGCCACTGCTCCAATCATACCCCCAATGCCAGTTACTGAAGCTACTGCTTTTTTAGGAAAGACATCAGAAACAAGGGTGAAAATATTGGCCGACCAGGCCTGATGACCTGCAGCGCCAATACCAATTAACACCACTGCCAGCCATTTACTATCCGTAATAGCCACGTAGCTTACAGGCAGAATGATTAGCGCACAAAGCAACAATGTCATCTTACGCGCTTTATTGGTTGTCCAGCCTTTATTCATAAAAGCTCCTGATAACCAACCTCCGAAGATACTGCCACCATCGGCCAGAAGGTACATAATCAGGAAAGGTATACCGATGTTCTTAATGTTCACATCAAAAGTATCGGCCAGGAACTTAGCTCCCCAGAACAGATAAAACCACCAGACGGCATCGGTAATTTTAGCTGTTGCAAAAGCCCAGGTCTGACGCTTTGGCAACACTTTTCTCCAGGCTATCTTCTCATCTGATTCGGCCGTAGTATCGGCGTTAATATATGCCAGCTCTTCCTTAGTCACATTCGGATGATCTTCAGGTTTTTTATACATCCGATGCCATAAAATAATCCAGATAAAACTCAGAACACCTGTAAAAAGGAATGGGATTTGCCAGTTTTGGCCAGTGTATTCGTCCACTATCCATCCAACAATAAATGGTGCCATAATGGCACCAATGCTGGTGGCAGCATTGAATAAGCCTGTTGCAAATGCACGTTCTTTCTTAGGAAACCATTCAGCAACTGTTTTTTGAGCGGCCGGAAAATGTCCTGATTCACCAAAGCCTAATCCGAAACGGGCAGCCGCAAAACCAATAACACTAAAAGCCGGTCGAACAGCAGCATGCAGCATACCAAACAAACTCCAGATACCAATTGCCAATGTATAACCCTTTTTGGTTCCTAAGCGGTCGATGATCCCTCCCATGGTAAGCATACCAATTGCATAGGCTACTTTAAAGGCAATCATAATGTTGGCGTAATCGGTGTTACTCCAATGGAACATTTTTTCCAGGGTTGGAGCCATTACCCCAATAATGCTTCGGTCGAAATAGTTAATGGTTGTAGCATACACCAGCATGGCCAGTATACGATATCTATACTTCGACACCTGTGTTGTTGATTTTGTCATGATAAAATATCTTAGTTTCTGATTTGTTCGATGGTATGTATCAATAAGGCTACCTTTTGCTCAAGCGCTTTCCAATCCTTCGCTTCCATAATGGATTTCGGAAACAGGTTGGATCCCATACCTACACAAGTTACGCCGGCTGCAAACCATTCTGATAAGTTCTCCTTCTCACAGGTAACGCCACCTGTTGGCATGACATCGGTCCAAGGCATGGGGGCTTTAACGGCCTTTACAAA
>NZ_JAGTAR010000049.1 GCF_018156225.1 Carboxylicivirga sediminis | reverse complement strand
GCTGGTTTTGTTGCGACGATGAGATATTATGCTCTTTAATAAGGCTTAGTATGTAAGCATTAATTCTTTCTTCGCTAATGGTATCTAATGGTTTGCCATTCATCGCATAAACAAAATCTTTAAAATAGGCTACATATGTTCTTTGGGTGCTCTCACTATAGCGCTTTTGTTCGAGCTTTTGGGCGTAGCCATGGGGTAGTTCAATTGTTTGACGATGAGCATATTTAGGTTTGGCTGGTGGCTGAAGAGTTGCTTCTGGTGCAGGCGTATTGTAAAGAGGAGCATAGTTAACGTAGGCTATAGGCTTAAGGTATTCAAATACGGTATTTAAATTAAAAAGCGCAGTTGCCTGATACCAGTATTGCTGAGTTTGGCTCCAGCGCATGTGCGGCAACTTTCTGATGTGTTCGATAAGTGTTTTGTCATATTCAAATCGAAAAGCCACAATAGCTTGATTTCGATGCGTGCATTTTTGCAGCGTAACTGTTGGTTTGGTGGACATGGCTCTGTTGCTTTAATAACTTTATGTAATATACCACATAAAAACAAAAATAGCCTCACTCACATGTATAATTAGGCTGGAATGTGAGGTAATGCAGTTGTGTTTAAATTTCATTGCTTTACACACTTTAATGAACAGCCTTTAATCGGCTAGCTGGGGATTCTACAAATACTTGCGCATGGCTACAGCGGTGTTTTGCAGCTTTGTAATGGCTTGCGCATGGCTACAGCAGCGTTTTGCAAACTTGTAATAGCCTGCGCATGGGTGCAGCATGGTTTTGCAGCTTTGTAATGGCTTGCGCATGGCTGCAGCAGCGTTTTGCAGGCTTGTAATGGCTTGTGCATGGCTACAGCGGTGTTTTGCAGCTTTGTAATGATTTGCGCATGGCTGCAGTAACATATTGCAGGGTCTCTAATAAATAAAAGAGTCTTTTGGGGTACGTGAACCCAAGGCTCTTTTCGATATTAAATCGGTATAAAAACAATGCCCAAAGCATTGCTTCAGGCATTGGCTAATTAGCTTTCGGGAGTAATGTTAATAGATTAGTTGACTGAATTAATCAGGAACTCCAGTTCCTGGTAGGCATCAATGATGGCTTGGTTGTTACCTATTTTAGCATAAGCAAACATAAGGGTGTACAGGTTTTGCAAGTCCTCAGCCAGCTGAGGTGCCACATAACTGGCTGCACTGGTGCCCGATAATTTGACATTGCCTTCAATAAAGGCCTCATGACCTGCTTTAAAAGCCAGGTTGGCATTGCTGATAGGCTCCAGCCAGCGGTGTACAAAAGGGAGTACTTCAGCTGATAGACCTAGCTTTGAGATTTCCTCAAGCAGGTTATCAATGGCTGCTGTTTGCTCGTTATACGACATGCGTGTAATGCCAGTATATTTATTGGCTATGTTAATCAGTGTGGAGGCTGTTTTAGCCGTTGCACTATCATGCGGAAAGTGAGATTCAGCCTTAATGCTAAGCATAAGACCGTAGAGCAGTCGGTCGCGTTTGTTGTCTAGTTCGGCTTTAGGTACGCCGGTTGATGTATCCTTTTGCATACCTTTCTTAAAGGAATTTAATGAGTTGGCAGCTTTGTCAACGGCTGTTGTTACTTCATTGAAAGCACTGCAAATGCGAATTGAATTTTCCCCAACGGTTTGTAGTTCTTGATTCTTCAAACGGGGTAGGTTAATTAATTCCATGTTTTGTCTTTTTTTTTTATGGTTAACTCCCAAATACTACTGTTAAAGATATGTATAAAATAGATATATACAACGTATTGTTTATAAAAAAGTAGTGTAACTAGTTGTATGTGTTGCTACAAGCTATGTGGTATCAGCTATTGGGCGCTTTTCTGTTTGTTAGAATGGTGAAATTATTGTGTAAAGTTGCCAGCGATTGTCTCTACCGATCGCATCTATATTGGCACCTTGACTATAAAGATGCGATTCTAATGATTCTTCTTTTGCACACCGTGCACTAACTCCGAACATAAAAATCGCTGCGCCTCAGCGTCTCTGTGTTTAAAGTTTACAGTTATGTGCACCATGCACTGGGCACCATGTACTGGCTGCGGACTTCGGACTTTTTAAAATCAGGCTCGCATCGTTTAGGGTATAGGGTATAGGGTTTAGGGTGTAGGAGTTGATGCTCAGGCTCGCATCTTAATCGAAAGGCTGCTAAAAAAGCTGCCATCCTTTTGTATACCGTTCACTAACTCCGAACATAAAAACCTCTGCGCCTCTGCGTCTCTGCGTTTAAAGTTTTACAGTTATGTGCACCATGCACTAATCTTCGGACTTCGGACTTTTTTAAATCAGGCTCGCATCTTAATAGAAAGTCTGCTAAAAAAAAGCTGCCATCCTTTTGTATACCATGCACTAACTCCGAACATAAAAACCTCTGCGCCTCTGCGTCTCTGCGTTTAAAGTTTTACGGTAATGTGCACCATGCACTAATCTTCGGACTTCGAACTTTTTTAAATCAAGCTCGCATCGTTTAGGGTATAGGGTTTAGGGTTTAGGAGTTGATGCTCGGGCTCGCATCTTAATAGAAAGTCTGCTAAAAAAAAGCTGCCATCCTTTTGGATACCATGCACTAACTCCGAACATAAAAATCGCTGCGCCCAGCGTCTCTGTGTTTAAAGTTTTACAGTTATGTGTACCATGCACTAACCTTCGAACTTCGGACTCACTTCTTTTTTAGCCCTCCGCCTTAGGCTGGCCAAATGGAATGATAACCCCCACATGTATCACCGAATGGTATTGTTTGGCCGCATCGGCTGCTTTTGAAATATTCATCAGGCTATTGAAATAACGGGCGGTGATGGTGATACCATTGGTTTGTTTAAGTTTTTGTGCAATGCCCACCGTCAATCCCACATCTATCTTTTTGTATTGGTCCGACACATCGGCTGTATAGGATAAATCATCGTCATCAAACAGCGATACCGTAAACACATCTTCGGCTTTGGTGATGAGGCTGAACTGTGGCCCCAGCTCTAAGTAGGTGAGGTTAAAAAGCCGGTGACGAACCGTGATGGGCAGACTAAAACCAGCCATTTTGCGCTTGACGGTGGCCGTTTCAAGCACAGCATTCAAATCCTCATTGGGCGTGTCGTATACGGCAATGCCCTTACTGCCCATCGGGAAGGCATAGTACAACATGGGGTTGAGGTGCCAGCGCTCGTTAAACTTATACAGAAACGACATACCAATATTTAGTCCGGCATTGGGGCCTCGTGCATCCAGGTTGACGATAGTGGCGCGGTTAATGCCCACCGTTAAGCCAAATTCGAGCTGGTCGTTGGTGAGCTTATCGCCAAAAAACAGGGCAATTAATACCTGGGCACACAGGGTGTTGGCAAGCAGTATAAACAGGAGTAGCAGCAAGGGTTTTTTCATGATATTATGCTTTACAGATATGGGTGGTTTAAAATAAACCGGGTGGCTATTGCTTGATAGCTTACCCGGTTTATATCATTTATGGACTAATGGGTGTCGGGGAATGGCAGGCCACCCGCAATAGCCACGCGTATCTCACTCAAAATGTAAATTTCTACCTGGTGAAAGCGCATGGCTGTTACCGGGCCATTGCTTTTATTCACTTTTTTTACATAGGCGTTCAGTAATTTATCGTGTTGCTGTTTGATGGCCAATGTCTCCTTTAAAAAGTGAGCTGCCTGTTCATCCGTCAGGTCTTCGTACTTTTCGCTATAGGTCATCAGCAGTTCCAGGCGTTTTTGGCCTAACGCTTTTCGCTGGGTTTCATAGCTGTCGTATAGTGTCCAAAACGTGCTCATGTTTGCCTCATCGGGCTGCACCACTTCGGCCACCATGGCTTTTTTCTCCATGCCAAAAATGGATTGAATGTAATCCATCTCCTCTTTGGCCGACTGGGCCGATAATGCCGCACTAAATGCGGTGAGCATCAGTAGTAATAGGCTTGTTTTCATCGTTAATGGGTTTAAAGTTTTAGTGCTTTGGGGGCCTTCCAGGTTTTCATTTTATCCAGGTCAGGTGCATAAATCCTAAGTATTATATCTATACCTTCATCTTTTCGATTGATTGGCAACCAGTTTTCTGCAGGAACACCCTTGGGTTTTACTGCAGATACATAAATCTTTAATCCGCCATCAGCATCCGGTTTCATGCCTGCATTTTCGCCAACGCTATACTTTTTATAATCGTTTGGAATAAAGAAGCCGTTTTCTGTATCGTAAAGGGTTAGTGACCAAAATGCATTGGCAGGTGGCAGCTCCTCTTTGGTCATTTGAATTACATAGTCGTTTTGTGCATTCATGGGCGAGCCATCCATTGTTACTACTGGTGGATAGGTAGCCTCTTTTATAGGTAGCCCTATGGGGCCAACAACCGATTGAAGAAGCATTGGTTCAAGCGTCATATTTCCTTTGGTTTGAAAAAGCTTGGGTAACAACTCTTTTGTCATTTCCGGGTTGTTCATTTTGGCCAATTCTTCATTCTTAATCTTTACCGATATTTCACCAAATTTCTTCCCATCTATTTTTATAGCTTCACCTGGCTGGTAGGTCTTCCCCGGTTCAACTCCCAAAGGTTTGTAGGCATCCAGAATAGCTTTATCAAATTCATTATTTACGTCGAATGTTGTATGGTTAAATACAAACTGCATGACTTCTAATAGATTGTTTGCGAAAATATCGGCATCGCTTGCTCCATATTCAGGAAAAACAACTGGATCATCTGCTAGTTTTTCTTTTCCTGTAAACTCAGCCAGCGAAAGACCTTTTATAGAATTAATCTGATCGACAATTCGTTGATACTTTTCTGGTTCGTTGGCATGCGGCATCACCCTTAATACAAGGGATATAAAATCACCCGTCATTTCAAAAGTTTGATCAATTCCTTCAATGGGCTCGCCTTTATAATTTTCTGTTCGTTGGGTATAAAACAATACGGTAATGGGTTCTTTAAAGTCTCCACTTGTTGTGCTTAGGGGGACGTTTACGTAATGGTCGTAACCCGTAGCCATCAGTGAAACGTACTTAGAATCCATTGCAGGAAATTGAAAGACAGCCGCGTCTTTGCGTAAATCGAGCATTGCCGTTTGGTACAATACATCATTGTTTGGGCGGGCAATAGCTTTTACAGTATGGTCCAATAGTTTTGTATTCTTAAGGCCTTTATTATAGCCTCTTGTAGTCATTCCTGTTTCGGCTAGGGCGAATTTATTGTTGACATTGTACATCGCCACGTATTGGTACGAGCGTTTTACAATGTTTTCAATTTGCTCATCGGTTAGGACAGCAAAACCGTTTTCGTCGGTTTCAATAGTGGCCTTTTTGCCAGTGGTCGTATTACAGCATAGCATGGTAATTGCCAAAAGGAATACGAATAGAGTTTTAATTGTTTTCATGTGTATCATATTGCGTTGGTTATGTGGCAAATCAATGAGCTTTTATAAATTTGAAGATCATATATAATAACAAACCTAAGTGAGCAGATGTTGCTATTGATGAATAGGTCAGCACATCGTTTTGAATATGTGCTGACCCATTTTGTCATCGTCTAATAATTATCTGGTATCTGATGACTGCTCATCATTCAATGTCAAATACGACCTTATGCAACTGCCCTTCGGTGAACTTGAATTTGCCTAAATGCGCATACTCTTCATTGACCGGTAATCCTTCGTCACGACCAATATCAAAGGTTTCGTGGCCGGTAAATGCTGCATAAACCGTGGCTTTAATATCCATTTCACCCACTTTCTGGTCGTTGATAAAGAATTCAACCAACGACGGACCGTTTAGTTTAGCTTCTTTCATGGTATGCTTCAGGGTAATTTTTACATCGCCATGTGGTATTTTTACATTACCAGCAAAGTCGTGCCAGTAAAGGCCAAGGGTTGAATAGCTGTACCTAAGTTTACCATCCTTAATAAACAGTGTCTGGCCACCAATATGCTCACCTACAGCATAGATGACGCCTTGTGTTTTACTATTGGCCGTTATGTAAGCATTTATCTCGTAATTGGTTGATTTAATTTCAGGGCCAGCCAACTCGGGTACACGGTACACATTTGGTGTTAGTTCCCAATGTTTTTTAGCCGCTTTCTGTGGATTCGACTCGGGTTGCAATAATCTGCCAAGTGATCCCCCTACGGGGTAAACATCATATTTTTTAGCTTCTTCCCAGAATAGTTTTTCCAACTCTTTCACTTTCTCAGGATGTTGCTCGGCAATATTGTGCTGTTGTATAGGATCTTCATCAATATTGTATAATTCCCATTCCACATTCAATGGATCAAAGTTGGCCATGGCTGACGGATCAACAGACCAGGGCACGCGATAGGGTTTACCACAGATGGTCCACCCTTCGTGATATAAACCAACAAAGCCGGTCATTTCAAAGTATTGGGTCTGGTGGTTGGATGGGGCATCCGGATTATTCCAGGCATAGGAAAGTGATTTGCCGGGGTATGCTTTCTTTTTCTGACCGTTGACATAATCAGGTTCAGGAACACCCGTTACTTCCAATATGGTGGGAACAATATCTGTTACATTCTGAAATTGTCTGCGCCATTCACCTTTGGCCTTAATTGTTTTGGGATAGCGTATTGCTGTTGCCGACATGGTACCGCCAAAGTGAGAAGCCATCTGTTTGGTCCACTGAAAAGGAGTTGATGAGGCATAGGACCAGGCTACCGAATAGTGGTTAGCCATATGAGGGCCTCCCCATTCTTCCAAACCACCAAATTCTTCCAATTTTTCCAGTTGCTGCTCCATGGTCAATGGCGGAAAGGCATTTTGAAACAGGAGCTCAGAGAAGGTACCCGTAGGCGTGCCTTCTGCTGTGCAGCCGTTATCAGCTGTCAGGTAGATAACCAGGGTGTTATCCAGTTCGCCCATGGCTTCGATATGGTCCACCACACGGCCCACATGGTAATCTACATGCTCCATAAAGGCCGCATTGACTTCCATCTGGCGGGCCAGGTATTCTTTACCTTCCTCACTAAATGAGTCCCATTGGGGAATAGACTCCGGCCAATCCACCATCTGGGCATCTTCTGGCACCAGTCCCAGTTTCTTCTGGCGCTCCAGTTGCTGAGCCCGGTAAACATGCCATCCCTCGTCAAACTGGCCTTTATACTTATCGCGCCACTCTTTAGGCACTTGTATGGGGGCATGAACAGCGCCTGGTGTATAGTACATAAAGAAAGGAGCATCGCGTAAGCCTTTCCAGTTGTCGAGCCACCTAATAGCCTGATCGGCCATGCCGTGCGACAGGTGGAAGGTGGAGCCATCCACATTAGTTCTGGGTGTTTCAATGGCGGTAGTATTTTCGTACAATAGCGGATGAAACTGGTTGGTTTCGCCGCCCAAAAAGCCCCAGAAATATTCAAAGCCCCAGATGCCATTTGGCCAACTCTCGTATGGTCCGGCAGGCGAAGCTTCCTCCATGGGAGTATTGTGCCACTTACCAAAGGCAGCTGTTGCATAGCCGTTTTCGGTTAGTATTTTGGCGATGGATGGCGTGCTGTAGTCAATTTGTGAGTTGTAGCCCGGGTAGCCGGTGGCAAACTCTGAAATAATGCCTGTTCCAATCTGGTGAATGTTATAACCTGTTAATAATGAGCCTCGCGTGGGTGAGCATACAGCAGCTACAGACATATGGGTATAACGTATGCCTTCGTCACCAATGCGATCGAAGGTAGGTGTTTTCATGACCCCTCCAAATGAGGTTGAGTTCGAGTAGCCGGCATCATCCAGCATAACGATTAACACGTTGGGTGCCCCTTTGGGTGCCTGGGGCTGCCCAATAAAATCAGGGGTTGATTCGGCCAGGGTTTTGCCTTGCACACCCTTCCACTCTTTTTTAGGGTAGGGGATGGCATTGCCGGCATCCTGTGTAGAGCTCTTTTGCACCTGTGTGCAGGATACAATGGCGAAGAGCAGTATTAAGCCTGTAAATAGTAGAAATTTGTTTTTCATGTTAATTCGTTTAAAAGTTAGATAAGTTATTAATTGCTTGTTTGCTTTGAGAACCAGGTTCTGCCACGTATGCCAAACCGGTAGTTGAGAGAGAAAAGACCCGCTGTCCGGTCGCCCAAAAACTGTGCTTCGGTGTGTAGCGGTCAGAGGTAAATGATTCGCCATTTGGCACGCACTGACATGTTCCCGGAGTTATCTGTTTTATGAATGAAGAGCTAGTGTTAGTAGCCCCAATGTTTAAGCTCAATGAAATTTAGTCATCATAAGGAGCAAAAGAACTGGTACTTTCATAGTTTGTCTGGTTTAAGTCATCCTGTCCAAATAGTTCTTTATCAAAGTACGCAATAAGCTGAATGATTGATGTAGACCAAATAAACAGGGCTGTAAACAAAAGTACCAAATAGGCAGTATAGAAACTTAGACAGGGGTGTCAGGTTTTTGGCTAAGCAACTGTGAATGAAATCCCACCTTCTTGTTTTTTATTTCATTGTCCTATCAGGCACCTCAATATAGTAGGGGCTGACGCACAACCCTAAAGTATTTTCCATGATGTCAGTGGCCAGGTTAATCATCGATTCCACTGTGAATTGCTTCGCGTTTAGTCTGATATACCAGGCGTCTGTCAGAATATGATAGAATTGGATGATTTCCCTGTCTGTTTTATCCGTATCAAAAAGAGCTTTAATCAGCGGTAGTAGTATTTTAATGGAGGTTTCATTGGCATCTTTATATAATCTGTAAAATGCCTCTACATCACAGTGTATGAATAGCTGCTGGTGAAACATGATCCCATGCTTGTAATTAAACATGAGTTGATAAAGGTCTGGTATCAACTCTTTAACTTCGTTCTTTAAGTCTTTCTGGTACCGATGGATTTGATTCTTGTGGTACTGTAGAAGTTCAGAAATCAGGTGTTCTTTATCATCGAAATGATAATAGAAAGTGGCTCTGGGTAAATTTGTTTTTTTTGCCAGCGCTTTAAGGCTGAATTCGGGACCATAATGCGCAAACTCAATATAGGCAACTTCAAGCCATTGGCTGAATGTATCTTTGCTTTTCACTCGTGGATTTGTTTGGTTAATGCTAATATAAAACAGAATTACCACAAATGTGCTGTTATTCACCAAACTTTAGAAAAGAGGATGAAAAAATGTTCATTAATAGCGATTGCCGGCTACGGATTGCATCTTATTGGGTTTAGGGTTTAGGGTATAGGGTATAGGGTTTAGGGTTTAGGGTTTAGGAGTTGATGCTCGGGCTCGCATCTTAATAGAAAGTCTGCTAAAAAAGCTGCCATCCTTTTGTATACCGTTCACAAACTCCGAACATAAAAACCTCTGCGCCTCAGCGTCTCTGTGTTTAAGTTTTACAGTTATGTGCACCATGCACTAACTTCGGACTTCGTGCTGTGGACTTTCGGACTATTTTTTCAACTCCTCCTTCAAATACTTAGCCGTGTAACTCTTTTTGTTTTTAGCCACTTCTTCGGGAGTGCCTGAGCAGAGCAGTTGTCCGCCAAAGCGGCCGCCATCCGGACCGATATCAATCACATGGTCGGCCACCTTAATCACATCCAGGTTGTGCTCAATCACCACCACCGTATTGCCTTTGGCCACCAGGCGGTGCAGTACATCCAGCAGTACCCGTATGTCCTCAAAGTGCAGCCCGGTAGTTGGCTCATCCAGTATGTACATGGTTTGGCCTGTGTCGCGCTTAGCCAGTTCGGCCGCCAGCTTCACGCGCTGGCTCTCGCCACCCGACAGCGTTGTGGAAGGTTGTCCGAGTGTGATATAGCCCAGACCCACATCCTGCAGTGTCTTCAGTATTTTCGATAGCTTGGGGATGTGTTGGAAGAACTCAACTGACTGGTTAATGGTCATGTCCAGCACATCGCTGATGGATTTTCCTTTGTAGCGTACCTCGCAGGTTTCGCGGTTATATCGGCGGCCTCCACAGTCGGGGCATTCAACCATCACATCGGGTAAAAAGTTCATTTCAATGACCTGCACACCACCACCTTTGCAGGTTTCACAGCGCCCGCCTGCCACGTTAAACGAGAAACGGCCGGGTTTGTAGGCGCGTATCTTCGACTCGGGCAGTTCGGCAAACAGCTTGCGTATCTCATCAAATATCTTGGTATAAGTAGCCGGGTTGGAGCGCGGCGTGCGTCCCAGCGGCTTTTGGTCCACATCCACTACTTTGTCAATATGTTCCAGTCCCTCCACCGATTTAAATGGCAGCGGGTCTTTCACCGCCTTGTAAAAATGCTGGTTGAGGATGGGGTAGAGGGTTTCGTTAACCAGTGTTGATTTGCCACTGCCCGAAACGCCGGTGACGCAAATGAGCTTACCCAGCGGAAAGTTCACATTCACACCCTGCAGGTTATGTCCGGTGGCCCCTTTTATGGATAGCACTTTGCCGTTGCCATCGCGTCGATCTTTAGGTACGGCAATCTTTTTTCTGCCGGTCAGGTAATCGGCCGTCAGCGAGTTGCTTTGCAGCAGCTGCATGGGTGTGCCATGTGCCACCACTTCGCCACCATGGCGCCCGGCGTGCGGGCCCATATCCACCACGTAGTCGGCGGCCATCATCATGTCGTGGTCATGCTCCACCACCAGCACGCTGTTGCCCGTATCGCGCAGTTGACAAAGCGAGTCAATGAGGCGGTGGTTATCGCGCTGATGCAGGCCAATGCTGGGCTCATCCAGTATGTACAGCACGTTCACCAGTTGTGAGCCTATCTGTGTGGCCAGGCGTATGCGCTGGCTCTCACCACCCGAAAGCGTCATGGCGCTGCGGTTGAGCGACAGGTATTCGAGTCCCACGTTGATTAAAAAGCCCAGGCGGTTACGTATCTCTTTCAGTACCTCATAGCCAATGGCCTTCTGCTTATCGGTCATGCGGTCTTCCAGGCCCTGAAACCATTCGTGCAGCAGTCCCAGATCCATCTCGGCCAGTTGGGCAATGTTTTTCTGGTCAATCTTAAAATGCAGTGCTTCCTTGTTAAGGCGCTGTCCGCCACACTCGGTACACTGTGTGTTTTTGATAAACTGGTTGGCCCATTTGCGGGCTTTCATCGAGGTGTCGTTGTCCTGTTGCTCCAGTATGTATTTAATCACCCCCTCAAAACTGAGGTAATAGTTCGATGATGAACCTAGGGGGGTGTTTTTCAGTGTCAGCGGTTCGCTCGAACCGTGTAAGATGATGTCGATGGCCTCTTCGGGGATGTTCTTAATAGCCGTATTAACCGTAAAACCATACTTTTCGCCAATAGCCTCAATCTGCCAGAATATCAGGCTGTTTTTGTACTTGCCAAGGGGTGCAATACCTCCTTTTTTGATGGTCAGACTGGCATCGGGCACAATCTTATCAAAATCCACTTCATCAACGGTGCCCAGTCCTTTGCATTTCGGGCAGGCACCCTGTGGTGAGTTGAATGAGAAGGAGTGAGGTGCCGGTTCGTTATAAGATATGCCCGAGCTGGGGCACATCAGCTGACGGCTGTAGAAGCGCTGTTCGTCGGTGTCTTTATCAATCAGCATCATAATGCCTTTGCCATGTTGCATAGCCAGGCGGATGCTCTCTTTCAGTCGTTTGGTATCTTTTTGTGAGACGGCAAAGCGATCGACCACCATCTCAATGAAATGTGTTTTGTAGCGGTCCACCTTCATGCCATGCACCACTTCCTGTATCTCGCCATCGATGCGCACGTGCAAGAAGCCTTTTTTGCGTATCTGCTCAAACAGCTCTTTGTAATGCCCTTTACGTCCTTTTACCAGTGGGGCGGCAATGTACACTTTGCGCCCTTCAAACTGTTCAAGTATCAGGTTGAGGATCTGTTCATCGGTGTATTTCACCATTTTTTCGCCCGTTTTGTAGGAGAAAGCTTCGCCGGCACGGGCGTAGAACAGGCGCAGAAAGTCGTAAATCTCAGTGATGGTGCCTACTGTTGAGCGCGGATTTTTACCGGTGGTTTTCTGCTCAATGGAAATCACGGGGCTCAGCCCGGTTATCTTATCCACATCCGGACGCTCCATATTGCCCAGAAACTGTCGGGCATAGGCCGAAAATGTTTCGATGTAGCGCCGCTGTCCTTCGGCATAGATAGTGTCAAAGGCCAGTGATGATTTACCACTGCCACTTAGGCCGGTGACTACCACCAGCTTGTTGCGTGGTATACTGACATCTATATTCTGAAGGTTGTGTACGCGGGCGCCGTACACATCTATTTTCTCCGTTTCGTCAATTTGCTCGATGGCAGGTACAGTACTTTCTTTCACTTTCATCAACTTATGAACACACAAAGATAGTTATTAGTTCGTAGTTAGTGCGCAGTGCTTAGTGCAAGGTGGGTAAATGGTGGAGCTGCAAATCGCTAGCTTCTGGCAGCTAATGTCAAGTCATTCATTGTAATTCGGGTGTTGTGTGAAATACTTAAATTGTAAAACCCCGCCGGGGTTGTGATTTTTTTTTAGCAATTAGATCTATAAATATTTGACACCGCTGGTGTCATGCTTGCAATAAGAGGATGCCAGCGGCATCCCATATTTATAGAAATATTTACGTTACATTCATCGACCCCAGAGCGGGTCGGATATAATAGAATTAAAACATTACCCGACACTTGACTGGACACCAGTCTCTAGTAGCTAATTTAGCTATTTATTTACAGTGCTATCTGCTTCTGCTTTTATCGGTTTATTCAGATATTGTTTCGAGCTTTTAGGTAGCTTGATGGTGTAAGCTTTTTTGCTACTGTTGGTCAGGTAAGCCTCACGTAACCATGGATTTAGATTTTTCAGCTCTTTGTAGCTGGTACCGTATTGTTTTGCAAAGTCGGCAAAATCGGCCACTTTGGTGTTAACTTCAAAATCAATGCTTTCAATTACCGGATACAAGTCTTCTTCCTTCACAAAAAAACCATATTTCTCGGCATTGTTAAGTATTTCCTTGGCCGCCAGTATGCGGAACACGTAGCGCCCTGTTTCCTCGCCCAGGAGCAGGTCGTAATAGCTGTCTGTTTTTTGGCGCGATAGCTGTCTGTTAACACCTGTGCGTCCGGCATTATAGGCGGCTGCGGCCAACGTCCAGCTGCCATAGTGGTCATGCATTTTTTTAATGTATTTGCAGGCGGCTACAGTCGATTTTTCTATGTGATAGCGTTCGTCAACTTCCGGATTCACTTCCAGGCCATACTCACGGGCGGTGGCACGCATAAATTGCCACAAACCCACAGCACCGGCAGGTGACTGAGCCCTTGGAATAAAGCTGCTTTCAATCAACGACAGGTATTTAAAGTCATCGGGCACACCCTGCTCGGCCAGTATAGGCTCTATAATGGGGAAGTAGCGATTGGCTCTTTTAATGAATAGTATGGTTTGCGACTGCCAGTAGGTATTCACCAGTAATTCACGGTCGAAGCTTTCTTTAATATCATAACGTTGAATGGGTACCTCCTCTCCGGCAAAGTTCAGTGATGCAGGAATATCGAGGGATGAGATAGCATAACTACTTTCTGATGATTCATTATTGGAAATTGATTCGGCTGGCTCAGATGATTGAATAAACAATTGCGAAACCAGCACCACTGCAATAACAGCGGCCGATATAGATAGTAGTTTTGTAAAGAAATTTGTTTTCATAGCCTCTCCCGTTTTCAACATTTTCATTAAAGGACACCAAAAATAATTTTCTGGTTAAACAAACCAAAAAACGTGCCGCATTACTTATCAACACTACGAATTTTTTAACATGTGTGGTAGGTAGTAGTACTACGCTGGTAATTAAAAAATGTTTGTTCCTTTTGGTAAAAAAAAGAAGAGCCATGCGGCTCCTCTTACTATCACTGCTTTATTACAGACTCAGGGTCAATAAAGTGCCCGTCTTTTTTAATCTCCATATGCAGGTGCGGACCGGTTGACAGGCCACTGCTCCCCAATAAACCAATCACATCACCCTGTTTAACTTTTTGGCCTTCCTTCACTTTATAGGCATTTAGCTGCGAGTAGAGTGAGGAGTAGCCATTTTCGTGATCAACTATTACAAAGCGGCCATAGCCTTTCCCTTCCACAAAATCGTGGTTGACTTTCCGCACCACACCATCGCCTATTGCTAAAACATTGGTGTTTAGTTCGGCCACATAATCCACGCCATTGTGCATCATCTTTTTCTTTGAGATGGGATGAACGCGCATGCCATAGCCCGACGATGTTTTAATTAGATCCTTTGAGGCGATAGGAGCGATGAATTGTTTGTCTGGTTTTGAATCATCTTCCAATAAAACGGCCTCTACCTGGTGTGGCGGAGTAATAGGTGTAAGATGATTTGTTCTCAGTTGTTCTTTTATTGCTGGTGATGTATTTATTTCAACATTAGATGCTAAAACAATTAGCAAACCTAGTGTTATAGGTAGCAATAAAAGGCTTCTCTTTATGGGATGTGATTTATAATTTGCCATTTTTATTCGTTTTTTGATGAGTTTATAACTGAAAGGACTCATCAGAGGCGAATAGCTGCAGGCGGATGATTGCTGTAATACCAGACCAAAGTACTCACCTTGGTCAATGTGTTTGGTTGCATCTGCATCAGCCTGAAATTCATGTACCTCTTCCAGTGCCTTTCGATAAAAGTATAAGAATGGGTTCATCCAAAAGGCAATCAGTAAAAGCTCCATTATCATTCGGTCGATTGAATGCCAATGCTTCAAATGACTTAGTTCATGGTTGATAATTTTACTGCCATTGGGTGAATGCCAAACAGCGTGGGAAATAAAGATGTAACGAAAGAAAGAAAAGGTGTAGTGCTGGTTAAATAGCACCAGCGTGAATTGAGGTTCTTTTATTGTTTCATTAGCATAAATGGTTTTGCGAAGTTGAATAATGTTTTTGAGAAATCTGAACAAGAAAGCAAGAGAAACCAGTGCAATGGGCAGAAGCCACCAGTTTATGTAGCTGGTCGCTTTGTTGATGCTTTCTATCACTGCAACAGGTGGTTCTTCAGTAAATTCAAACTGGTTGATGGTATTTTGAATGGTGCTGATAAGCGCCAGTGGCTGTGAAGCGTGGTGCTCAATTTTAATGCTCACCAAAGGATACAAATAGGCGAAAGCCACACTGCTCAATAAGTAAAAGCGACTTAAGGAAAAGAATGATTCTTTTCTGAGAAAAGCATGATAAAACAGGTAGAAGATACCAGATACCAGCGTGCTTTTCAGCAGATATAGTCCAAATGCTTCCATCATTTTTTCTTTTCTGATATTTGTTCGTCAATCAAGGCCTTTAGCTCTTCTAATTCAGAAACTGATAGGTTACTCTCTTTAGTAAAGAAAGAGGCAAACTGCCCCGGTGAATTATCGAAAAAGTTCTGAACAAGATTACTTACATGCTTTTTGCTGTAGGCACTTTTCTTGATGAGTGGATAGTACTCATTGACCTTGCCATAGCTATTGTATGCAATCGCCTTCTTCTTTACCAGTACACGCACTACCGTTGATACAGTGGTATAAGCTGGCTTAGGTTCAGGGTATTGCTCAATTATATCCTTCAAAAATCCTTTCTCAATGTTCCACAGGTAGTGCATCACCTGTTCTTCTGCTTTCGTTAATTCAATCATTTCCCAAAATGTTTGCAACAAATATACGACTATAAATATAGTTACAAAATTATTTAGATAGTTTTATGACTATAAAAATAGTAATAGGTGTAAATACAGATACCGATAGGGGATTTCAATGGCGCATTGTCTGGCTTAATTGTTGTGAATCATCAAAACATTAAGTACTTTATGCCTTGGATTTCATATTTGATCATGAATAATAGTTTCCAGGATATCGAACAAATCGTTAATGTAGCATTGGAGCCACTGGTGGCCTTTGAAAAGCCCGGTTATGAAGCCTCCCTTCTAAATAACAAAGCAAGGGATTTATTCATCCTGCATCAAGACACGGCCTATTCCTTACGAGATTTTTGCTCGCGGGCTGACCTGTTTAACGAGCGTGCTGCTATTAACCTGTTTGATAGTCTTAAAGCGGAAACCCAGCAGATTGTGGACTGGCCGGTACGGTTGGGAGCCATCAAGTGGCTATCAGCTTGTATTCAGCTGGTGCAATCTGATTCGAAAGAGTATGTGATGGTGGCCTTCAGAGACAATACCAGGGCTAAAGAAAGTCTTCTGAAACTGGATAATATGATTGCTTACCGGGAGATGCTCGATAAGCTGCTGGCCTACAATATCAACATCAATATTGAAGAGATTCCGCGTATTATTGACCAATCACTGGAGATGGTAGGTAACTACTTTCATTGCGACAGGAGTTATGTCTTTGAATACAGTGAAGATTTAAAGTTCAAGAGCAATATTAATGAATGGTGTGCACCGGGAATAGAACCATACATTGAGCAGTTACAGAATCTGCCAATTAATTCTTTTCCTTATCTGAAAACAAAGCTACTTAACATGGAAGTGGTTTGTTTGGATGATATAAATGATTTACCCAATGAAGCTTACGAAGAGCGTGATGAGTTTGCCAAAGAAGGTATCCAATCGATCTTACTTATTCCTTTTAGCGAGGGAGATAAGCCATTGGGGTTTGTTGGCCTCGACCATGTTAATATGCGCAAAAACTGGTCGGTTAGCGAGGTGTCGAACCTCAAACTGCTTGCTCGTACATTTGCAAACTTCCTGGTCAGGGTAAGAAGCGAAAAGCAAATAGAAGCGCACCGTTATATGTATAAGACGCTTTTTGAAGCAGCTAACGATGGAATTATCATTTATAAAAATGGTGTTTGTATTGATGCCAATTATAAAGCCGTAAGTGAATTGCGTTGCGAATTGGATTACCTCAAAGGTAAATCAATTGTAGAAATATCGGCCCTTAACCAGTTGGATAGTAAATCACCAACGTATGCCAATGTATATATTAAGGAGGCTGAAATGGGGTTTCCGCAAAGTTTTGAGTGGCGCATTCGTCGGCACGATGGGACTGAGTTTGACGCTAAAATCAGCCTCAACAGTTTTCGGTTGAATAATGACCGGATGGTGATAGCTATTATAACGGATGTGAGTGATTATAAGCAAACCATGAATGCGTTAATAAGCTATCAGCATCAACTGAAGAAGGAAATAGATACAATTGTTAAGCCAGTTGAAGATAGTAGTCAGCTAGGCATATTGCAGGTGTTTGACTTAGAGCAATTGCAAAAGATGCAGGATGCCTTTTCGTTTGCCACAGGCATATCTTCACTCATTACCGATACAGAGGGGCGTGCTATTACCAAGGTGTCTTTCTCTAATAAAGTATGTACCAAAGTCCGGTCAACCCCCAAAGGTTTGAGCATGTGTATGCAAAGTGGGAAAAGGCTGGGCGAGATGGCTAAAGAGTTACAGAAGCCTGTTTCCAGCCCTTGCCTATCATGCGGTTTTGTAGATGCGGCAGCACCCATTATAGTGGACGGATACCATATAGGCAACTGGTTAATCGGGCAGGTGCGCCCCGATGATTTAGATGAAGCACATCTGCTGGAATATACACGTTCGCTCGGTTTTAAAGATGAAGACATCTTACCCGAATTTGTTGAGCTGGTCAAAGTGGCGCCTGACCATTTTCAAAAGATATTAAATCTGCTTAATGTTTTATCCATTGAGCTGTCAACAATGGGGTATAAAAACCTGAAACTGGCCAAAACAATACATCAGCATGTGGCCCTGGAGAAAGAGTTGCGTGAAGCCAAACAAAATGCAGAAGAGAGTGACAGGCTTAAGTCTGCTTTTCTGGCTAACTTGTCTCATGAGATACGGACGCCCATGAATGGCATTGTAGGATTCTCCGAGTTATTGCAGTATGAAGGGCTCACGCCCGATGACCGCCGCGAGTATGTGCGCTTAATTCATCAAAGCTCAAGTCAGTTGCTGAGTATTATCAACGATATCATTGATATTTCCAAGATTGAGTCGGGGCAGATTGACGTGCATGCAGGTTATACAGATATGGTTAAGCTGGGAGATGATTTACATGCGTTCTTTATCGATGTTGCCACTTCTAAAGGCATAGACTTGGTGTTTGAGCATGATAATCACAACGAATTTGAAATATTCACAGACGAGGTGAAACTGCGTCAGGTACTGACGAACCTGGTCTCAAATGCCATTAAGTTTACATCCACCGGGAGTGTTCAGTTTGGTTTCAAGGTGCTTAAAGCAAATGATTTGGAGGTGTATGTTCAGGATTCGGGTATTGGCATAGATACCGAGGATATTGATTTTATTTTTGAGCGTTTCTGGCAAGCTAAAGACTCTGATGTTAAAAAAGGAGGAACAGGCCTGGGACTTGCTATTACCAAGGCGTATGTCGAATTACTGGGAGGTCACATACACGTTGAGTCGGAGCGCGACAAAGGCACCCGCTTTAGTTTTGTCATACCGCGTGAGCTGAAATGAAAAAAGAGAAGTCCATCACGAACTTCTCTTTCATATCTTGAATTGACTTATGCTTAAACAATACCTGCAAAGCCCATAAAGGCTAGTGCCAACAGGCCAGCAACAACCAATGCAATTGGTGTACCTTTCATCCCTTTCGGAATATCCATCAGGTCAAGTTGCTCGCGAATACCGGCAAATGTGATCAGTGCTAAACCAAAACCAATGGCGTTAGCAATGGCAAATACCACCGACTCAACAATGTTGAAGTCTTTTTGAATGGTCATAATGGCCACACCCAAAATAGCACAGTTAGTGGTAATCAATGGCAAAAACACTCCCAATGCCTGATATAACGGTGGACTTACTTTCTTTAAGATAATCTCAACCAGCTGTACCAGTGAAGCAATTACCAGAATAAACGAGATGGTTTGCAGGTAGCCTACGCCAAATGGCTCCAAAACAGCTTTCTGTAAGAAGAACGTAACGATAGTGGCAATCACCATTACAAAAGTAACGGCACCAGTCATACCAATACCGGTAGAAATCTTTTTAGAAACACCCAAGAATGGACAGATACCTAAAAACTGGCTTAATACAATGTTGTTAACAAAGATGGCCGAAATAACAATTAATACATATTCCATAGCTTATGCCTCCTTTTTAACCTGGTTAATAAATGCGATGAGGTAACCTAAAGCGATAAATGCACCAGGTGCCAATACGAATACTAACATACCGTAATCTTCAGGGTAGATGATGGTGCCAAATAGTTTACCACTACCCAGTAATTCGCGGATAGAACCCAGCATGGTTAATGCCATTGAGAATCCAAGTCCCATACCCAATCCGTCGATGACAGATGAGCCCAGATTGTTTTTTGAAGCAAAAGCTTCGGCACGACCTAACACCAGGCAGTTAACCACAATAAGCGGAATAAATAATCCTAATGAATCAAATAGGGCAGGAACGTAGGCCTGCATGGTCATCTCTACAATGGTTACAAATGTTGCGATTACCACAATGAATGAAGGGATGCGCACCTTATCAGGTATAAAGTTTTTGATTAAGGCAACCACCAGGTTTGACATAACCAATACAAATGTGGTGGCCAAGCCCATTCCTAAACCGTCAATGGCGGAAGAGGTTACCCCAAGGGTTGGACACATTCCCAAGAGAAGCGTAAATACTGCATTCTCTTTAAAAAAGCCTTTTGAAAAATTATTCCACTGGTTCATTCTGCACCTCCTTCCTCAGTTGAGGTATTTGTTACAGCCGGCTGGCTGCTTTGGTTTTCTGTATAAGTATCGAATGCCACACGGATAGCATCTAAAAATGCGCGAGAGCTTATGGTGGCGGCTGTAATGGCATCTACTTCACCGCCATCTTTACTAACGGTTAAGTTGTTTTTCTTTGGGTGTTTGCCCAGGATGCTCTGATTACCTTTGTCGGTTTTAAACCAGTCGGCCATTTTAGTACCTAGTCCGGGTGTTTCTTTATGCTCAAGCACCTGGTAATTAATAATAGTACCATCTGGCTTTAAGCCAACCATTACTTTTACATTTCCACTAAAACCTTTATTGGTCTGTGTTTCAATAGCAACTCCAATTAGTTCGCCATCTTTTTTAGCCGGAAACAGCTTAAGAGCTAAACCTTCTTTAGAGGTTAGTTCATACATTTCATCGCCCGGGTTGTTGGTAAAACCCGGCACAACTTCTTTTATTGCAGCTTGCTGCTTGGCAGCTTTAGCCGCGGCTATTGGTCCTTTGGTGAGCTCATACATAAAGCCCAGCGACGCCCCTGCCACACATGTGATGACCAGCAGGGTTAAAACCATATTTTTTAGCGTTGATTCTGTTTTTGCCATGATTATTGGTTTTCCTGCATTAGGCTTTAGCTGTTTTTACAACTTCGCCAAAGCGTTTAGGTTTCACATATTTATCGATTAAGGGCACAAAACCATTCATGATGAGGATGGCAAAGGACACTCCTTCAGGATATGCACCGAATACACGTATCACAACTGTTATTACGCCAATACCTATTCCATAAATAATCATGCCTTTGTTAGCCATAGGTGAGCTTACATAGTCGGTAGCCATAAAAATAGCACCCAGCATTACACCGCCTGTTAACAGGTGGAATAGCGGACCGGCATAGACTTCAGGATTTACCAAATGAAGAATACCTGTGAAAACAGCTATTGAACCAATGATTGCCACTGGAATATGCCAGGTTATGATTTTGCGTATCAGCATGAAGATTAATCCTATCAATAAGGCAGCTGCAGCAATTTCACCTGCTGACCCCCCTGAATTACCAAAAAACAATTCGGTATACGATGGGATTTTTGACATCATCGTGCTTACTGTTTCGCCATTGGCCAATCCTTCTTTCATTACCGAAAGAGGTGTAGCACCGGTTTCGGCATCTAAATAATGTGCTTGAGAAACAATTGGTTTTGGCCATAATGTCATCTGCACCGGAAATGAGATAAGCAGGAAGACACGTCCTACTAAGGCCGGGTTAAACGGGTTGTTACCCAATCCGCCAAACGACATCTTACCAATACCGATTGCCACCAAACTACCTATGATGATGATCCAGATTGGCAGGTTACTTGGCATGTTAAATGCTAATAATAGTCCTGTTAATGCAGCTGAGCCATCCATGATGGTTGAGTCATTTTTCAACAGGTATTTCTGAATAGCCCATTCGAAGAATACACACGACACAACAGCTGTGATGGTTACTATGGCGGCACCCAGGCCGAAATAGTAAAGCGAGGCTGCCAGCGCCGGAACCAGGGCGATAATCACCCCATACATGTTTTTCTTCACAGAGTCGCCACTGTGCACATGCGGGGATGGTGATACGGTTAACCTATTCATATTTAATTAATTTTCTTATTTTTAGTTTGTTTGAAAGTGATTAGATAATGTCAATCACTTCTGCCTACTGGCTAATAACTAACCAACTAATTTATTTAGTTCTGCTGCGCATAATTTGCCCAACTTTACCTTTACCTAAGCGGATGTAATCCAATAGCGGACGGTTGGCAGGACAGGTGAAGCTGCATGAACCACACTCAATGCAGTCCATAATTTTTTCTTCCTCTGCACGATCCCAAATGGCTTTATCTGATACCGTCATTAATAAATATGGTGAAAGTCCCATTGGGCATACCGAAACACATTTTGAGCAACGAATACATGCTTCTGTCTTTCCACGTTTCGCCATCTCATCCGGCATAATCAAAATGCCTGAGCTTCCTTTGGTAATAGGTACTTCTGTTGATGAAAGGGCTTTACCCATCATTGGGCCACCACCAATTACCTTTCCAGTATCTTCTGGGAGTCCGCCAGCAGCATCAATCAGCTGGTTGAGGGGCGTACCCACACGTGCCAGGAAGTTAGATGGTTTCGAAACCGATTTACCGGTCACTGTTACTACGCGCTCAAATAATGGCTTATTCTTTTGAACAGCTTCATATACTGCCAATGTGGTTCCAACATTCTGAACTACAGCACCTACCTCAATCGGCAGTTTGCCCGAAGGAATCTGGCGACCGATACAGGCGTCGATTAATTGTTTTTCACCACCTTGTGGATACTGCACTTTCAATGGCTGAATGGTGATTCCCGGGTATTTACCGGCTAATTCACTCATGTGCTTAATGGCGTCAGGTTTATTGTTTTCAATACCAATGATAGCCTTTTCAACTTTCAGTGCTTTCATTAGTATTTGTGTGCCTACCATTATTTCGTCGCCTTTTTCCATCATCAGCTGATGGTCGGCTGTCAGGTAAGGCTCACATTCTACACCATTTAAGATCAATACCTCGCAGGTTTTTCCCGGAGGAACAGAAAGCTTAACATGAGCCGGGAAGGTAGCACCACCAAGTCCTACAATACCAGCCTCACCAACTTTCTTAATAATTTCTTCGGGTGAAGCTGTAACTTCTGTGATCAAATCTTCTGAGCGGTCAATGCTTTCGTCCCACTCATCACCTTCTGTTTTGATGATGATGGCTTTGCGTTTATAGCCGCTGGCATCTATGATGTCATCTATTTTAAATACTTTACCCGAAACAGGCGAATGGATATTGGCCGAAACAAAACCGGTTGATTTAGCTATTAACTGACCCACTTTTACTTCATCGCCTTTGGCAACAACAGGCTCTGAAGGTGCTCCAATATGTTGGGCAATAGGAACCGAAACTTGCTCGGGAACGGGCAAGACCTCAATCTTCTGGCCGGCTGAGAATTTGTTTTCCGCCGGGTGAACCCCTCCTAATGAGAATGTTTTTAACACGATTGGTCCTCCTATTTTATAATGTTTTTATTAATGTTCTTTATCTCTTATTCTGCTGATTCAGCTACAGGCTTCTCCACCTTTGGCTTTGGAGGCGGGAAATTGATCATGTGAATAGCATTGGTTGGACACTCGGCCACACACTTGCGACACAACTTACATTTGTTGTAATCAATATACGCCAGGTTGTTTTCGACCGTGATGGCATCAAACGGACAGATTTTCTGACATTTCTTACAAGCAATACAAGCAACAGAACAAGCTTTTTTAGCAGCCGCTCCTTTGTCGGTATTAACACATGATACAAAAATGCGACGGCTCTTTGGTCCTTTTTTACGCAATTCAATAATGTTTTTAGGACAAGCATCCACACAGGCACCACACGATACACAGTTATCTTCAATGATGACCGGTAAACCTGTTTCTTCATCCATGTACATGGCATTGAATGCACAAGCATCCACACATTCGCCTAAGCCCAGGCAGCCGTTAGAACAACCTGTGTCGCCACCGTACAGCGAGGTGGCAATTGTACATGATGTAGCCCCATCGTATTCGGTGATACGTGGACGATTTTCGCATGTGCCGTTACAGCGCACTACAGCTACCATTGGATCTGCAGCTGCTACTTCTTTTCCAAGTATTGCTGCCGCTGCGCTCATGGTGTCAGCGCCGCCAACCGGACAGTTAAGGTCTGAAATATCATCGGATTTAACCATGGCTTCGGCAAATGCACGGCAACCCGGATAGCCACAGCCACCACAGTTTGCGGCAGGTAGTACTTCTTCCACCTGGTCAATACGAGGATCTTCAAACACTTTAAACTTCTGCGCTACAAAATAGAGTATGATAGCGGCCAATGACCCTAACACACCTAACGAGATTATAGTTATCAGAACAACATTCATATTTAGTTGATTTGATGTTTTATTGTAAATGAAAAAGTTCTTTTAAGCTTATCTTTTAGCAGGTAGATGAACAGGTAGTAGGGGACTAAAGCGGCTAGTGCCATTCCGCCTGCTAATAGTTCATCAGAGGTTAGGTAAAAAACTGTAACTAAAACTGCTAAAATGATGAGAATTGGATATATATAAGCCAGTAACACGGCCTTGGGTGCTAACGACTTTTTGCCAAGTATCATGACTTTTTGCCCAATTTGCACATTGCTTTCAGATTGATATACATCAATGATTTTATCCTGCAAATCTGCTGCTGTACACGAACCGTTGGCATGGCAAGATGCACACGCCGATTCGTTAACAATTCTGACCTTGATGAGCTGAGGTGATACCTCCGTCACAATGCCCTCGTGCTCTATGTAATCTAAGTCTGCCATATTACGTAGGGTCACAAATGTAACGAAGTAAAAGAATTGTTGTAACTAACGAAAGGTATTTGTATTTAGAATGAATTAAAATAAGCCTGTTTCCTTACAGTTAATTAGCTTGTTGTAAGCTACATTGCCTGTATTTTGCTGCAAGTGGTTGTAACTAAAAGAATTATAAAGAAAAAAATCTCTAATTAAATAAAGAAAATTCTCCTGATTTAATCTTTAAGTAGTTTCAGGGTTACTAGGTAGGCACAATGGTCAGAAACAATGGTATCTGCAATTACTTCTCTTTGCACTACCTGCCATCGGGATGCCGGTTTCATCATTACATAGTCGATCTTAACTTCAGGTTGGTGTGAAGGGTAGGTAGGATGTGGGTTATCGTGTTTGTAGCTTGACAGCCAGTGCTGCTCTAAAAGCTCGATTGCCGGACTACCTGGCGGAGCATTTAAGTCTCCTGCTATAATTGCCGGATGATTGAGTTTAGTGCTCACATCCTGTAGCTGTTGTGCTTGAAGCAGTCTGGAGGCACCATCTTTTAAATGGTCCAGGTGCGTGGCTATAAATACAATGGTGTCACTGCCTGGCAGAATGCTTGTAACTGACAAGGCCGTGCGTGGTTCATCACCGGCTTTAGTAGGTAGGGCCATATTTTCAGAAGCTATGAGTGTGTGCTTTGACAGGATAGCGACGCCGTATTCGCCACCATCAAAGTACATCGCACGTCCAAAAAGAGGTAGTAGCTTGGAGCGCCATCCTAACTCGGTAGCTAAGTCATATTGATGCGCCCGATTGGTTTTATAGTCAACCTCCTGCAGGGCTACAAAATCAGGATTGGCATCAATTATAACCTGGGCTATGGCATCAAGATCAAATGTATTTTGTGTGGTAGCTCCATGCAGTATGTTAAATGATAGTACTTTAATGCTTGTGCTGTCCTCACTGTTCTGAGCCAGGCTGATGACATTACTAAGCAAATAAAGGATGATAAGTAGTAGAGTGGATTTCATGCGACATGTGCTAATGATTAATGTGAGTGCTAAATTAATTAATTACTCAGAGAACATGACCTCAGATAGTCAGTCGTAATCCAATATATGCATTAAATGGCAGAGCCGGATAATAATAGCGTGGTAGGTTATTTCCAAATGAAGGTGCATTGACCAGTACCATTGAAGCGTAATGGGCATTCAATAAATTATTTGCACCTGCATAGAGTAAGCCTCTTACATTTTTGAATTTAAAGGTGTGACTCACCTTAGCATTTAGTACGCTGAAGGAGTTGTAATTATTGAGGTTACTGTCGTTAAGGTATTGACTGCCCTGAGTGCGATAATTAAAATGAATACTTAGTTCCTTCATGTTGGCTGTTGTAGCCAGGTAAAGGTTGTAGTCTGGAATCCCGGGTAGGTGTTTGTTGCTATAATCAGTACCATCGTCCACGAATTCAAGGAACTTGTTGATTGAATGGTCAAATGTTGCGTTCATGATTAATATAGCTGAGTTGCTGATACGAACGGTTTGGCTACCACTGATTTCTAGGCCGTAATGGGAAGTTTTGCCTGCATTAGCGCCGTAGAAGATGTCTTCACTCTCTCGCTTGGTGACCAGTAAGTTGTTCATTCGCATCCAGTAAGCGGTTGCTTCAAACTTACTTTGATTATCAGAGGAAGTATAGCGATAGCCCAGATCAACTTGGTAACCTTCCTCCGGCTTGATGGAAGGATTGAATCTGCCATCGGGCAATTGCGCTTCTTCAACCGATGGTGTTGAAAACCCATGACCTGCAGATGCAAAGATATTAGAGACGCCACTCAGCTGGTAGTTAATGCCCAAGTGAGGAGATAGCGTTAAAGGGTATTGGTGATTGAAAGACTCGCTCTCACTAGCTTGTTGTTTAGAGTTATACCATGTGGTATTCAAGTTGAAGGCCGCCTGTATAAGTAGCTTTGGATGTAGTTTATATTCTGCCAATCCAAATAGGTTAATGTAGCTGCGTTGCAGCTTTGTACTGCTGAGTATATGCCCCAGATTGTTTTCTTTCACACCATAAAGCTTAACGTGGTTGTGTTCAAGCAATGCTTCAAGCCCGGCTTCAACTCTGAGGCGGGTGCCCTGATAACTTAGCTTTTCTCTTAGGCCAACAGCATTTTTGTTGTCCTCAAGCCTGTTAAAGGGTCTGAGCTCATCCATGTCTGAAATAGTACCAAAGATATCAATTGAATTACTTAATTGACTATTCACTGAAAGGTGCACACCTGCATTAAATAAGTGGCGCTTCGATTTTTCATAGCCTTCTATTGCGGCCCATGAATCAGCAGCTTTTTGTGGGTTGTTATTAAAATCTATACTATCCAGCGAACTGGGAATTTGGCCATGTAAATAGCGGTAGTTATACAGGTAATGCCAGTAATGTTGACCGAATTGATATTTGCCTTTTAGAGAAAGGTTGTAGCGGTTGTATAAACTGTTTTCCCGATAGCCGTTGGTGTGCAATTGATTGGCAGTTATCCAGCTGCTTCCTTTGCCTGATTTCAGCACGGTTGTTAGTTGGTTGGAGTAAGTTCCATAGTTACCAGCTTCACTTTGAACCGTTAAATGCTGTTCTGTCTTTAAAGAAGTCCAGGGATTGATGAGGATAACACCTCCCAGGCCTGCGCCATACAGTGCAGATGATGGCCCTTTAAGTACAGTTAGCGACTGAATATCGTTAAAGCCAATATCTTCTATGGCTGTAACACCATCGCCATCGGTTAAAGGAGTGGCGCCCCAGTAGGCTTTTATCCGGTTACTGTTGTAGGGGGTTCGTGAACCAATGCCACGGATGGTTATGCGGTTGGTGCTCAATGTGCCTTGTTGCATTAATACGCCTGGCAGGCTATTTAAGTGCTCGGCTAGTTGATATGAATTACCCGACTCAAGATTCAGGGAATCCAGCATTGAAATACTTCCGGGCCATTGCTGCGATGATGGTATATGAACAGGTGCATCAACAGTCACCTCGTTAAGTACAATATGTCGCTGGCCCAAAGAGTCTGAAGAATTTGTATTTATGACTCTTTGAGCTGATATGACTAGTGTTGAAAAGTATGCGAGAATAATAAAAGCAAACCTCATATATGGAATTATTGAGGAATGAGTTTCAGAATTTTCCCGGGTTTCTCAATAGCTACATAGATGTATCCATCCGGACTCATCTCTACATTTCTGACCCTGCCAATCCCTTCCAGAAGTTTCTCTTCGTGGCTGACTTTATCGCCATCCAAAACCACTCGGTGCAGATATTCGAAACGCAGTGAACCGGTTAGGATGTTGTTTTTCCAGTTCGGATAGCGATCACCTTTAACAAAGGTCATGCCGCATGGTGCAATGCTTGGTACCCAGTAATGAACGGGTTGCTCCATGCCTGCTTTAGCGGTATCGTTGGTAAATGTTGTTCCGTTGTAATTGATGCCAAATGAAATAACCGGCCATCCATAGTTCTTTCCTGGTTCAATAAGGTTGATTTCATCACCGCCTTTTGGGCCATGCTCGTCAGTCCATATACGACCTGTTTCCGGGTGCATGCACACGCCTTGCGGGTTGCGATGACCATATAAATAGATGCTTGGCTGGGCACCTTCCGTTTTTACAAAGGGATTATCATCAGGTATGCTGCCATCATCATTGATGCGGTGTATTTTACCGCAGTCATTATCCAGGGCTTGTGGATGGCGGTCACGATCTCCTCTGTCGCCTACTGAGAAATATAAGTAACCCTCCTGGTCAAATTCGAGCTTGCAACCATAGTGGTGGCGCTTATCCGTCTCGGGCTTGGCTTTAAAAATAACCTCATTGTCAGTTAGTTCGTTTCCTTGTAATCGGGCTCTCATAATGGCTGTGTTAGCCAGCCCTTCATCTTCGGTGCCAGGTGATGAGTAAGCCATATATATCCACCCGTTTTGTTCATAGTTGGGATGTAGTTCCAAATCGAGCATCCCACCCTGACCAGCAGCCAGTACATTAGGTGAATTGCTAACTTTTGTGAGTTGACCTTCTGATGTAAATAGTAACAAATCGCCGTCTCTTTCGGAAATGAGCAGACTACCATCAGGTAAAAACTCCAATCCCCAGGGGATGTCTAAACCACTCAGTACCGTATCAACGGTAAAGGTTTGCACCTCACTTTTATGTATGCTTACATTTGATGACTCTATTGTCGCAGTCATTTTAGTCTGGCTGGCCAGTGCAAGAATATAATCAGCCATCGATGCAATTTGTTTATCGTTTAGCCCTTCGCTAAATGCCGGCATACCAAATGATACACGACCATGCTTAATGCTGTTAATAATTTCTTCCTTATTGCCTCCGAAGAGCCACTCTCTGGCGATGAATGATGATTTTTTATCATTGTGACAGCCAATGCAGTAGTTATTAAAAAGTTGCTGGCCAGTTTCTAAATGCGACGCATTTGCCCGTTTCTTAATGGTGCTGTAGAGGCCTATTCCTATACCTATGATAACAACTGCCAGGTAGCCTATCTTTCTCATAATAATGGTGTTTGGTGATAATCAACTATAATAACAAAGAAACTGATGTTTTGTTATTAGTCTTTCGCTGATAATCATGTATTAGGACTCTTCTCCAGATACTTTTAAAAAACAGATATGGTCTATTATTATCAGGCAGAGAGGGTGGTTAGTCTATTTGAAAAAAAAAGGACTGTTCAGTTGTGAATAGCCCTATTGTTGAATTGAATGTTTTTATGATGCGTAATCGTATTTAGTTAGTAGTATCTCATTAATTACATCAGCATGTTGGTTGTAAAAGTTTTCTTTTACCCACCGGCTTAGTTGTTTTTGGTCGTTGGTGTTTAACCAGGCCAGTGATTTTATAAGTTCCTTTCTGAACAGTTGTTTGTCGTCTCTTACGCCGTTTAAAACTATTTTGCAACTCTCTAACATGTTAATGGTTTTTAAGATTAGTCATTATGTTTTATGGGATAAGCTTTTGTGTCATAATAAAGGGGTAGGCAGGCTACCCCAATTTTAAGCTTACTTAATCTCGATTTGTTTAATAGGTTTTGGCTTCAACTCTTCACGTTTGGGAAGAGTAATGTATAGGATGCCATTTTTGTAGTTCGCCTTAATTTTATCGGCATTCACGGCATTCTCAGAAATAGTAAAAGAGCGTTGGAATGATTGGTAACTAAACTCACGTCTTGTTACTTTTTCACCATCTTTTTCCTCTTTTTCATTTTTGTGCTCCGATGAAATTGTCAGCCGTCCATTGTCGTAATCTACCTTGAAATCTTCTTTGTTTAAGCCCGGTGCAGCTACTTCAATGGCATATTCATCAGCATTCTCCATTACATTTACTGCAGGCAGCGTGGTGTCTGTACTTGAATAGTTGCTGTTGTTCCAATCCATCAATTCGCCATCGAAAAAACGATCAAATATTGAAGGAACTGATGGAAACCAATTGTTTGATAATCTTGCTAGTGTCATAGTTGTATCCTCCAAAATTTAAGTTCAACATTTAATTTATTACGCTTATGTATTTTCAAAATGGATGCCAACTTTCAGATAGAATCCTGGTGCTTAAAGTAATTATTCAGTAAATCAGTTAAATAGCAATTGCGATTTAAAAAGGGGCTGCAAATACAAGTGTCAAAATGACATTAACTACTGATTTTCAGATGTCAATATTGCAGGTTATTCGTATGAAATTTCTCATTGGTTGTAGAGTCTGTCAGATAAACCTACTTTTGTGTTTTGTTGAGAATATATTTTGACGAAGAAAATATGAAGTTTATGAATATCGCGATAATAGGTACAGGTGGCGTTGGTGGTTATTTTGGTGCTAAACTGGCTCAGGCCGGAAATAATGTCACTTTTGTAGCACGGGGGCAACACCTGAAGGCTATTCAAGCCAATGGCTTGCACGTAAAAAGCATTAATGGGGATGTGATTCTAAAAGATGTGCAAGTGACCGATTGTATCACCAACATTAAAGCGGCTGACTTGGTGATTACAGCTGTTAAAGCCTGGCAAATAAAAGAGATCCGTAACGATATCAGGGATATTATTCATGATAAGAGTATTGTATTGCCATTACAGAATGGCGTGTTGGCGGCTGAAGAACTTAGCGAAGTGATTGATGCTAAAAATATCATGGGTGGACTCTGCCGTATCATTAGTAAAATTGAAGCACCAGGAGTAATCAATCATTTTGGTGTGCAGCCCGAAATAGTGTTCGGAGAGTTGGATAGACAAGAGTCTGAGCGCATGATGTTGTTGAGTTCTTTATTTGAACAGGCTGGTATTAATTACAAGGCTTCCCGGGATATTGAGGCAGATGTGTGGAAGAAATTTATTTCTATTTGTGTGAGTGCTTTGCTGGCAGTTACCAAAACCACCTATGGAGAAATGTGCGAGTTGAAAGAGACTTATCAGATGATGACTGAGCTGCTGAATGAAATTTATCTTGTTTCACAGAAGGCTGGTGTTAATATCAAACCGGATTTTATAGATAAGACCATTTCTTTCATTAAGTCGTTCCCATATGATTCAACGTCTTCATTAACCCGCGATGTATTGGAAGGTAAGCCTTCGGAGATTGATTACCAAAATGGGACTGTTGTGCGACTGGCAGAAAAGTATGGCGTGGATGTGCCTGTCAACCGATTTATATACAATTGCGTATTACCTATGGAATTGAAGGCAAGAGGATTGTTTGGTAAATGAACATAACCTCATTGAATTAGTTTTAGCTGGCTTCTTAAGGTATTTGGCTCAGTTGATTAGCTGATTGATCCAATTTGTATAAAGGCTTGCCAGTTGCTCGCGTTGTGCATCGTTGTGTACTTCATGATACACATTATTGAATTCCTGAAACTTAATGAAGTGTGTGTTGGTATTGGCCAGTTGGCGGCTTGCTTCACAAGATGTAATTGGATCTTTGCTTCCGTGAGTGAGTAAAACAGGCTTATTGAGTTGTTGAATAGCGTTCATTGCCCATACTCCTTGCCTGATGATGGCATTCAGTAATCGAAAAGAAATGCGCTCGTGGTTTAATTGGTCGTTTTGGTATTTGGTCACTTCATGATGTTGGGTGCTGATGTGGCGGGCATTAATACCACTCTTAATGGTGACGTTTGGTATCAGGCAGGCGAACAGTTTAATAAGTAGTTTGCTAAAATAGCCTGGTTCATTGACTAATTTGATCCAGGGAGATGATATAATACCACCAATGATTGTATGTGGGTGTTTTAACAGGAAGTTGAGAGCAATGTTGCCACCCATGCTATGACCGTATATTATTTTGGGGATGTCAGGCCATAGGTCTTCAGCTTTTGCCCATAAGCGTCCTACATCATCCAGTAATTGGGTGTATGATTTAATGGTACCTCTTTTGCCTTCAGATTGTCCATGCCCAATATGATCCATACCAATAAAAGCAAAGTCAGCTTCGTCAAAAAAATCGATAAAAGAAGCATAACGCGAACAATGCTCTCCATAGCCGTGTATTAATATAATCACAGCTTTGGGCGACTTTTCTGGTGTCCAGAGTTTGCCAAAGAGCTGGCAGTCTGCCGCAGAAGTCATGTGAAACGTTTGTTCTTTCATTGCATGCGCTAATTTGTAATAATTACCTAGGTAATGTCTTATTTTAAAAGGCTCGCTGCAGCTTTATCCAGCAGCCACTCGGTTTTCGTGCTATCAACCAGAGCAGCCGGATACTGCTTGTAGTTGCCTTTTTTATTGAATATCTCATCTACTTTTTCAGCTTTGTTCTCACCTGTCACCAGGAAGAAAACTTGCTTACTGTTGTTGATGACATTTCCTGTCAGCGTTACGCGGAATTGGCCACTATCTGGGTGTTGAGCCAGTTCACAGATATTGTTGCTTTTCCAAAGTTTGATTTGATGAGGAAAGATGGATGCCGTATGACCATCATCGCCCATGCCCAGCAGCATGATGTCGAACTGAGGAAGCCCATTGACCACCGGCACTTGCTCTGCAATGGTTTCAATGTAGTCTTCCGCCGCCTCTTCGGGTTCTAGCTCGCCTTTGACACGAAAAATATTGATGGCCCTGGTGTCTACATGATCAAACAAGTGTTCGCGTGTCATCCTGAAGTTACTTTCTGAATCCGTGGGAGGAACGCACCTTTCATCGCCCCAGAAAAAAACAATTTTGCTCCAGTCAATGGATTTGGCATATTCTTTAGCCAACAACTCAAAAATGGCTTTTGGCGTGCTGCCGCCCGAAAGTGCGATGTAGACGTCACCTTTATCCTGAGTGATGTTGAGAAGGTGGTCGCCAAGGTATCGTCCTATATCCTGTTTCGATTCAAAAATCTTGTGCATATCTTCTTTATTAAGCTGGTAATGGTGGTTGACTTTTTATAACTCACAATAATTGCCATCGTTGGCCAGGTTCTTACAAGGGTAGCGCCAGGTGATGTCGTTTTCTTCAATTAGTTCGTCTGAAACTTCCGGTCCCCATGTGCCGGCAGGATAGCCGTGCACTGGTATATTTTTATCATTCTTCCAGGCTTTAAGTATGGGATCAACGAACTTCCAGGCTGCCTCAACCGCATCGCCGCGGTGATACAGCGTGCTATCGCCCAGCATACAATCCAGCAGAAGGCGCTCGTAGGCACTTGGCAGGTATGTATCCGATAAATCGCTGTAATGGAAATCCATGTTTACATTTTGCACTTTAAAGCCGGCCCCAGGTACCTTCATGCCAAATTTGAGAAGTACACCTTCGTCGGGCTGTATGCGGATAACCAGCTGATTGTAGTTGTTGCAGATAGATGCATCATTGGCAAACAGATGATGTGGTGTTGACTTGAAGTGTATCACAATTTCGGTAACGCGTGTTGGCAGCATCTTCCCACTGCGTATATAAAATGGTACACCGGCCCATCGCCAGTTATCGATAAATAGCTTGATGGCTGCAAAAGTTTCAGTGCGTGAGTCGGCTGCTACACCTTGTTCTTCACGATAACCCTTTACAGCTTCTCCTTTGATGTGAGAGGCCGTGTATTGTCCGCGTATGGCATATTTTGCCACTTCCTCTTCTTTTATAGGGCGCAAGGAATGAAACACCTTTGCAATTTCGTTACGGATATTGGTTGAGTCGATTAAAGTAGGGGGTTCCATAGCTACTAGACCAACCAGTAACAAAAGGTGGTTCTGAATCATGTCGCGCAAGGCGCCTGAGCCTTCGTAATAGCCACCCCGGTTGCCAACACCAATGTTTTCGGCACCGGTTATTTCAACGTGGTGAATGTAGTTGCGGTTCCAAAGTGGTTCAAATATTCCGTTGGAAAAACGGGTGACCAAAAGGTTTTGAACCGTTTCTTTACCCAGGTAATGGTCGATGCGGTATATTTGTTCCTCATTGAAATACTTCAGCAGCTCTTTATTCAGTTTTTGGGCTGTTTCCAGATCATAGCCAAATGGTTTTTCAACAATCAAGCGTTTGAAACCGGCAGACTCGTCGCTTAATGCTTGTTTGGCCAGTTGCTCCGGGATAATTTCATACATGTTGGGGGGCGTGGCCATATAATAGATGAAGTTATTATCAGTGCCACATGCTTCATCCAGCTCCCGCAGTTTGCCTTTTAATAGGCAGTATTCATCTGGATCCTTCGTGTCAAACGAGAAATAATGTAGTTTTTCAAGGTAATTATTCAGCTTGTTTTCGTCATCTGGCTTATTAAGCGCAAACTGTTGTATGCCGGCTTTCATTTTCGCTCTAAAGTCAACGTCACTTAGGTCCGTTCGTCCCAGGCCCAGTATAGCAAATTTGTCCGGTAATAAATTCTGATTGTACAGGTCAAAAACAGCTGGTACAAGTTTGCGATAGGTCAGGTCGCCCGATGCACCAAAAATGACAAGTATATGGTTTTTAGGTTGATTCATATTTTGCTGTATTATTATCAAAGTAAATAGCCTGCAAGATAGTGAACAGGCATAGAGTTTAACAAGTGCTGAGATGTTATTGTTGCAAAAATAAAGAGGGTGTCCAAAAAACGGATGCCCTCTTTTGTATTCATAATCAATAGATTATTGCCTTGATTATTTGGTTAGATGCTTGATGTTTAGTA
>NZ_JAGTAR010000048.1 GCF_018156225.1 Carboxylicivirga sediminis | reverse complement strand
TGGGCCGTTGGTTTTCTTAACCGCGATAATGATAAGAAACGGAAAATTTCACTTGATCTCTCCCAGTTAGGTTTTGACGGACAAGTAGAGGTGCGCGATTTGTGGCTTCATAAAAACCTTGATCATAAACCATCAGCTTCGGTAACATTGAAAGTGGAGCCACATCAATGCAGGGTAGTAAAGATTACGACTATTAAATAATACGATTCATGAAATTGCACAGCATGCCTAAGTTTTTTTTGACGTTTTGCACTTGTTTGATGTTTGCACTGCTACTGTCATGCACATCATCAGGTGTTCAGTCAAGCCGCTTTGAGATAAAAGAGGGAAATTTTTATTTGGATGAGCAGCCCATCCAGTTGATTTGTGGAGAAATGCATTATCCCCGCATCCCCAAAGAATACTGGCGCGATCGTATGAAACGAGCAAAGGCGATGGGCATCAATACGGTGTCGGCTTATGTGTTTTGGAATTACCACGAACGACAACCTGGTGTTTTTGATTTTAAGGGACAAGCCGATATTAAACGCTTCATCCAGATTGCTCAGGAGGAAGGCTTATTTGTGATTCTTCGTCCGGGGCCATACGTGTGTGCGGAGTGGGATTTTGGAGGCTATCCCTGGTGGCTGCTCAAAGAGGAGGGTATGGTTTACCGTAGCAATGATGAGCGCTTTCTGCAAGCCTGTCAGAACTATATCCAGCGATTGGGAGAGGAGCTGTCTGATTTAACGGTTAGTAATGGTGGACCCATCCTGATGGTGCAGGTGGAAAATGAGTATGGTTCTTATGGTGCAGATAAGGTTTACCTGGGGAAATTGCGTGATATGATTAAGGAGGCCGGGTTTAATGTGCCACTAATGACCTGTGATGGCGCCGGACAGATGGAGGCCGGTCGTGTGGGTGGCACCTTAAGCACGGTTAATGGCGCGGTGGGTGAAGACATCTTTAAATCAGTCGATCGCTTTCATCCGGGCGGACCGTATTTTGTGGCAGAGTTTTATCCGGCCTGGTTCGATGTATGGGGAACACCACATTCGTACCGCGACTATAAAAAGCCGGCTGAGCAACTGGAGTGGATGGTGAAAAACAATGTGTCGGTGAGTATCTACATGTTTCATGGAGGTACCAACTTTGATTATACCAATGGTGCTAACACGGCTTATGGTTATGCGCCACAACCCACCAGTTACGATTACGATGCTCCCTTGGGCGAGTATGGCAATATGTATCCAAAGTACTGGGCGTTCAGAGAGGTGTTGCAACAGCATTTGTATAAAGATGAACAACTACCTGAGGTGCCGGGACCCAATCCAGTCATTGAGATTGAGGAGCTGACGCTTTCTGAATCCGCTTCCTTATCCGCTGCTTTTATGGAAACCGTTGAGGCCGAAAAGCCGTTGTGCATGGAGGAGATAAATCAGGACTTTGGCTATATTCATTACGAAACGATTCTTAATGAAAAGACGAAAGGTACACTGACCATTAAAGATGTGAGGGATTATGCCGTAGTGCTGCTGAATGGGAAACAAATAGGCAGTCTCGACCGTCGTCATCGTCAAAGCTCCATGGAGATTGACGTGAGTGAGGTGCCGGCTAAGCTGGAGATCATCGTAGAAAATGTGGGGCGTGTAAACTATGGTGCCGATATCCTGAATAATCGAAAAGGCATCACCGAAAAGGTGAGTATCAATGGTACCGAACTTCTGGGGTGGAAATGCACCTCATTGCCCTTGTATAAGGCGCATGTTGGCAGCTTCAATTATCAAAATGACAATATAAAAGGCCAACCTGCTTTTCACCGTACTACATTTATGCTCGATAGTATTGGGGATACATTTTTAGATATGAGCAGTTGGGGTAAGGGAGCAGCCTGGATAAATGGTCGTTCTATAGGAAAGTTCTGGAATATAGGTCCGCAGCAAACCTTATATGTACCAGGACCATGGCTGAAGAAGGGGCAGAATGAACTGGTGATTTTCGCCTTCGAAGATACTGGTGCAAGAACTGTAAAAGGCCTTAAGGAGCCTATACTCGATCAGTTAGGTATTGATAAAAATAAGCGTGAGAAAAGTACAATGGATTACAGCCTGAAACCTGTTCTGGAGAGTGGTGATGTGGTTTTAAAGGCCGAAATGACTAATGAGCAAGGCTGGCAGGAGTTTCAGTTCGATAGTCCGGTAACCATGCGTCACCTGGCACTGGAAGTGCTCTCTACCAATGATGGCAAGCCTGCAGGTGTTTGTGAGTTGGATGTGATTGATAAGGATGGCAACGTGCTGACAAAAGATACGTGGAAAGTGGTTTATGCCAGTTCTGAAGTTGAGGATAAAGGGTTTGCAGAATACATTATTGATGGCAACCTGGGAACACAATGGAAAGCCGGAGCGAATGACCAGGACCCGTGCGTAATTGTTGATTTAGGCGAAATCACCAGTGTGAGTGGTATAAGGTTAAGGCATTCATATTACGAGCAGTCGGGTAGGCTCAAAGCGTTTCAATTGTACGGGCGGCCACAGTTTTTCCTGTTAAAAGATTAATAAATTAGTGGTGCAAATATTTTGTAAATCAATATCTATGATGAAAAATAAGAAATTAGGTTTATTGGCCGGTCTGTTATTGGTAGCTAATTTACTGATTGCTAAATCGGTGAGTGTTATACCTCAGCCCATGAAGGTGGTAGAAAAGGATGGCGTTTTTAAGCTTCCGGCCGCCATCAGCATTGTGGCTGACGTCGATAATGGCAATAATGCGAGCTATTTAAGGGAGGTGCTGATGCCATACAGCAAAGCATCTATAAAAAAAACGGTTAAAAAAGGACAAGGAATTACCTTAACAACCAATGCCAACTTAACCGAATCACTTGGCGAAGAAGGTTATCAGTTGGAGATTGGCAAGCAAGGCATTGAAATCAAAGGTGCAAGCGCAGCTGGTGTGTTTTATGGTATTCAAACATTGAGACAAATGCTGCCAATGGATGCATCTGTCACACAGGTTTATGAATTGCCATTTGTGAGCATTGAAGATCAGCCACGTTTCAGCTGGCGGGCCTTTATGCTCGATGAGGCCAGGTATTTTAAAGGTGAGGAGCAGGTGAAGAAGTTGCTGGACCAGATGGCCCTATTGAAGATGAATGTTTTTCACTGGCATCTGACCGATGATCAGGGCTGGCGCATCGAAATAAAAAAGTACCCTAAGCTAACAGAGGTTGGAGCTTCGCGTAGTAATACGCAAGTAGGTGGCTGGGATAGCAAAGAGCGCTCAGGAAAGCCGCATAGTGGGTTCTACACCAAGGAACAAATCAAAGGCATCATCAGCTATGCACAGCAACGTCATATCACCATCGTGCCTGAAATTGAGATGCCCGGACATGCCTCGGCCGCCATTGCAGCGTATCCCTGGCTGGGCACTATTGGTGAACTGACAGAGGTGCCAGTGGTGTTTGGTAAGCTACCTGATTCGTTCAATGTGGCCGATGCCCGTGTGTATGAGTTTCTGGAAGATGTACTGGATGAGGTGATGGCGCTATTCCCGGAAAACATTGTACATATAGGTGGTGATGAGGTGCGTTTTGAGGCCTGGAAAAACTCAGAGAAGGTGCAGGATTTTATGGCAGCGAAAGGCTTAAAAACGCCAGCCGATTTGCAGGTGTATTTTACAAATCGTATTTCCAATTATCTGGATGCCAACAAGCACCGCATGATGGGATGGAATGAGATACTTGGCGGTAATGTACACGAATGGCAGAAGGCAGAAGACGTGGAAGTGTCGGAGCAACTGGCTAAAAGTGCCATTATTCATTTCTGGAAAGGAAGTCCTGAGCTGATCAATGAAGCCGTGCAAAGTGGTTACGATATTGTTAATTCCTACCACATTTATTCTTATCTGGATTATTCCTACGAATATATCCCATTGGAAAAGGCCTATGAGTTTAACCCCATTCCGGATGGTCTGGATGCTAAATACCACCATAAAGTATTAGGTAGCGGGTGTCAGATGTGGGGCGAGTGGATACCTGAAGTGAGCAATATGGATAACATGGTGTTCCCACGCCTGGCGGCCTATGCCGAGGTGGGATGGACTGCTCATGAAAAGAAGGATTACCAGCTTTTCAGAGCAAATCTGGATGAGTTGATTGCTAAATGGAAGAACGAAGGCATTCAGGTTGCTCCATCTTTTGAGAAGAAGGACGTGAAATAGTTCTTAGCTTTTTAGCAGAGTAACAAGATAAATCGTTTGTTGTAAGGATGGCATCTTTACTTGTGTAACGCAAGATAAAGATGCCATCCTTTTTCATTCTGTCGATAGTTGCGAAGCGGGCGTTTATCACCTAACTTATATGTGTGGCGATTAGTGTGATAATATTAAAACCATGCGAAACAGAGGTAAACAGTCGGGAGATGATACGTGCTTTGCGGCCAAATGGCACCCTGTATTGAAAGAGGCGGTTAACGACTACTGCTATTTACTCACGAGGGAGTACGCCGAAAACTCGGCACTTCAGGTGGTTGGTAACAGGTACCGTTTAAATCAGCGGCAGCGCAGTGCCATACGCAGGATTGGTTCGGGTGAAGAGACCATCAAAAGACGCCAGCACTCACATTGCTCCCCTGCATCTGTGAAAGATTCTGTTGTTGAGGTGGATGGGTTTAATATGCTTATACTACTCGAAAATGCGTTGTCAGGAGCCTTTATTTTTAAAGCCAGGGATGGCACTTATCGTGATATCTCAAGTGTGCATGGTTCATATAAACGGGTGACAAAAACTGAAGATGCCATTATCTTAATTGGTAAGGCTCTGGAAGAGTTACATGTGAAGTCCGTTAAGTGGTACCTCGATCAACCGGTTTCCAACAGCGGCAGACTCAAAACAAGGATGATGGAAATAGCACGACAGCATCAGTTTAACTGGGAGGTTGAGCTGCTGATGAATCCGGATAAAAAACTGGCTCAGAGTGAATGTGTGGTTATTTCATCGGATGGGTGGATACTTGATAGGGTAAACAGATGGTTTAATCTGGGTGCCTACGTGATTGAGAAGCAGATAAAAGAGGCGAATGTTATGGTTGTTTGACTAATACCAGTGATTATGTCAGGACGATTATTGGCTATAGGTGATATTCATGGGTGCTATTGTTCGTTAAATACAATGGTAGAGGAGCAGTTGAAGCTTAAGAAGGAGGATATACTCATCCTGCTTGGTGACTACATTGATCGGGGACCGCAGAGTAAGGAGGTGCTGGATTATATCATTCGTCTTATAAGTGATGGGTACCAGATTATTCCCTTGTTGGGTAATCATGAGGAGATGTTGCTAAAAGCATTGGACGATTATAAATACTTTGTTGGCTGGCATTACAATGGAGGTTATACTACTTTGGAAAGTTTTGGAGTGTCCGAACCTAATGAGATTGGCGATGGCTATTTCAAGTTTCTTCGTCAATTAAAATATTGCCATATGGATGGGCGTAGGATTTTTGTACACGCTGGTTTTAACGATGAGCTTGATAATACGTTTGAAGATACTACAGCCATGTTGTGGAGCCGCAATGTACAGTACTCTAATCCAATGCTAAGTAAGCGCACTATTATACATGGGCACAGCATTATTTCCCTAGATGCATGTCAGCGTTTGGTCGAGAGCGATTCCTCTGTTATCAACATCGATACCGGATGTTTCATGGGGGAATACTCTGATACAGGTTACCTCACGGCTATTCAGTTTCCTGAAAAATTACTTTTTCATGTGGCCTATTGCAGATAGAGAATTCATCTGCTTAGGTACCTAAATTATTTATTATTCACCCCTTCGCAGGCTCGCCAATGGGACAGGTCACCCTGCAACCGGAACGATCTCACCGGCGGGAGAAACTTAGCAGATTAGGAATTGAAGAACAATGTTTAGAAACTCAGCAAGGTGTTCAATCACCAATCAAAACAACGTTTTGAAACATTGAAAGTAAGCGATAGGCTTGAATATGGCGGAAGGGCGGCTTCGACGAAGGAGAAGGGAAGCCTGTAGTCATAAGACTCAAGCCGTTGCGGAGCAATCGCCTCTTTCAATGAGATTTTTTGCTCCTCGTTTTTGTAAAAAAATGAGGAACCCGTCTGGTAAGACAAAGTCTGTTTTCAGAAGAGGATGTCCGAAAATAAAGAGAGACATTTTTTATACTAATAATCTATAACTTCATCACCTCATCCCAGCCTTTCCGCTCTGGCGGAATAAATCCTCCTCAAGGAGAAGGTGACATTATTTAAAAAGGCAACTATCTCTAATGTATGAAGATATCTTTATTTAGTAGTGGCTTCCTCTCCTTGAAGGAGAGGATTGAGGAGAGGTGTTTTCTTATGAATTATAAGTTTATTATTATGATTTTTGATTTTCGGACACCCCTATTCAGTTCAAATGAAGTCTGAATAACCGCAGGAAGCATCGTGTTATACCAAATGCACCTTGAACCATTTTGCTAATTATATAGGTATTATTTCTTTACTGCTCGCAGCATCTCTCTTTTCCCCTTCGGTCCGGGCAAGCGCTCAACGGTAAAGCCAACAGCCTGCATAGTCCTACGAACAACTCCTTTGGCACAGTAGGTGGTTAAAATACCATCATTATTCATAGCATTGTAAATCTTCTGAAAGATGGCTTCACCCCACATCTCTGGCTGAACCTCAGGTGCGAAAGCATCAAAATATACAAGGTCGTATGGCCTGTCAAAAGTGATGTTGGTTAAATCTGCTTCATCTTTAAGCAGAGTATAGCCTGGCCGGAGTTCTGCTGCTTCGCTCCAGGGAAGCTCATGTAGCTTTGTAAAAAGCTGCTGTTCTGCTTCTGCTTTTGCAAAGTTCAGTTGTGACGCTGCCTCGGGGGCAATTGGATATTTCTCCAAAGCATGGTAAAAGATGTTCTTTTCTCCTTGATTAAGAGCCGTCAGAAAAGCATTCAAACCAGTTCCCAGTCCTATTTCCAGTATACTCACAGACGTTTTCTGGCAAAACAACAAAGCCGGCTCAATAAATACATGCATCGACTCATTGTAGGCCCCGTTTACCGAGTGATAGTGCTCATCCAGCTCAGGCACAAACAAGGTGTGTGAACCATCTGCCGATACTTTTATCTCTACTTTTCTTGATTGATCTTTTAACCAGTTATTATTCATTCGTGTTTGACTTATTGGATGGTCATTGTTTTAAATCACAACTAATTCAAATTGCCCTGAGGCAAAGATAATGTTTCTTGTTATGCCGAACAGGCATTATGACGTTTGAACTCAAGAGACTCAGAGCCGAGGGTTATTAGTAATGGGAATCAATCGTTGAACCCACTCCGGGGTTCTGTTTGTAATATATTAATATACCATGGGTTGCACCCATGGTTATTAAAATTAAATCCCTTCGGGATAAAAAATGTCCGTAGGGCATTAACAATAATAGCCCCGTGCAAAGCGCGGGGTTATGAATATGGTGAGAAAACAACCCTGATATGGGTTGAAGGTTTATTATTAAGCAAGTTTTAACTATTGATTCACATTAGTAATCCAACTTTGTGATGATCTGCGCTATTTTTGGTTTGGTTCTGTTTTCTTCTGAACAGGGCTTTAATGATTTATCTGATTTGAGGAGATGTCATCTATTTCCTCAATCTTTATCTGCTGCCGCTGGCGCGTAGGCAGTAATGATAGTTGCATCTTCTCACGCTTATAACTGTTCCCTTCGGCCCGGTGTAGCACACGCATGTACCAGGCCATTAGTCCAACGCCTTTGAATATGCTCGACAGGCTGATGGCCCACCAGATACCTAACATGCCCAGGTATTTTTCAAGTGATAGCACCATAGCTGCCGGTACACGCCCACCGGTAAAGACAATGCCCACGATAGAGGGTGGTACTGTGCGCCCAATGCCATTGAATGCGCCTCGTGTAATGATTTCGATAATCATAAACACCTGCGAAACGGCCAATATTTTCAGGTAGGTGATGCCCATTTGCAAGGGCTCCGGTTCGCGCAGGAACAGCGAAAAGATGGGCTTTCCCCATACGAAAAAGGCCACTGTTACAATGGTTCCTAAAAAGATGCCAATACCCAGTGTGGTATAGTAGCCTTTTTTGATACGGCTCCAGTTATTGGCCCCGAAATTTTGGCCGGTAAAAGTGCCTAATGCCGTGGCAAAACCCGATGAGGTCATCCACGAGATGGCTTCTATCTGTGCACCTACACTTTGCACGGCAATGGGCACATCGCCCCATTTAGTGATCATGCGGGCCAGTATGAGTGCAAAGCAGGCAAACAGTGAACTTTCGGCAGCTACCGGCAGTCCCAGTTTAAATATTTTCAGGGAGATGGCTCTGTTGAGTCTGAAGCGCTTAAAATCCGGGTCGATGATCTCTTTCTTCCACACAAAGCGGATACAGAAAACAGCAAATACCACTACTTGTGCTATAACGGTTGCAAAAGCTGCACCATTAACCCCGAGGGCCGGAATAGGCCCCAGCCCGAAAATCATTAGCGGATCGAGCAACATGTTGAGCCCGAGACCAATTAGTAAATAGTAAAAGGGCAAGCGACTATTGCCAACTCCGTTATAAATACCCTGAAACGTAGGGTTCATAAACGTGAACACAAATCCCAGTGAAACGATGCGCAGGTAACTGATGGCGCCATCTTCAACCACCCCTTTTGACAAACGAAAGACGCCAATGAGTTGTGGGGTAAAAACAAGCGTAATAGCGGCAATCACTAAAGAAAGCAGCAAGGCCCAGAATAGTGAATGGCGGGCAAAGCGAGCTGCCGTTTCAGGTTCCTTTCGGCCCAAAGCTTGCGAAACACCTACCTCGGCACCAATGCGGGTAACCAAAAGAATGGACATGCCCAGCCAGATAAAAAAGCCGGCGCCACCCACTGAGGCAACAGCATTGCTGCCCAGTTGGCCTAACCAAATCATATCGGTTAGGTTATAGGCCATCTGCATGAGTGATGTGCCAATGATGGGCAGGGCCAGTTTAACCAGTTGGCTAAAGATGGGGCCTTTTGTTAAGTCAACAGATTTATTCATTTCAGCTGCGAAGATACACCGAATTGTCGGAATGATAAACGTGATTTTGGTGAGGCTTTTACCATATATTAACCAGTAGATGGGATGCAACTTTGTCGAATGGTTTTTAAGTTGATTATATGGGCTCCGCAACTTTGTCGAATGGTTTTTAAGTTGATTATTTGTACTCCGCAACTTTGTCGAAGGATTTTTAAGTTGATTATTTGGGCTCCGCAACTTTGTCGAAGGATTTTTAAGTTGATTATTTGGGCTCCGCAACTTTGTCGAAGGATTTTTAAGTTGATTATTTGAACTCCGCAACTTTGTCGAATGATTTTTAAGGTGATTATTTGGGCTCCGCAACTTTGTCGAATGATTTTTAAGGTGATTATATGGGCTCCACAAACTTGTCGAATGGTTTTTAAGTTGATTATATGGGCTCCGCAAACTTGTGAGGAGGAATTAAAGATGGCTTTTGGGGCTCCGCAACTCTGTGAGATGAAGTTATTGTTTGTTTTTCGAATCCCGCAATCCTGCGAGAATGATTCTAAATCACCTGAGTAAACAACTGCCAGTGGATGCCCTCAAACGATTCGCATTATTAGTATTAACTTGCGGCACGATTAAAAGAACTTTGCAGCGAAAAATTATACATATCGATATGGATGCTTTTTTTGCCTCCGTGGAGCAGCGTGATTTTCCTGAATTGAGGGGCAAACCGGTTGCTGTAGGAGGTAATAGCGAGAGAGGAGTGATTGCAGCTGCCAGCTATGAAGCCCGAAAGTTTGGTGTGCGCTCGGCCATGTCATCTAAGGTGGCGCTGCGCCTATGCCCTCAACTCATTTTTCAAAAACATCGCTTTGAAGTATATAAAGAGGTGTCCCAACAGATTCGTGAAATCTTTTTTGAATACACCGATTTGGTGGAGCCCTTGTCGCTGGATGAGGCATTTCTGGATGTGACCGAAAATAAGAAAGGCATTGAATCGGCTACGCAGGTGGCCCGCGAAATCAAGCAAAAGATATTTGAAACAACCCACTTAACCGCATCGGCAGGCGTGAGTGTAAATAAGTTTTTGGCCAAAGTGGCCAGCGATCAGCGTAAACCCAATGGTATTTTTATTATCAAGCCCAATGGCGTACAGCCTTTTATTGAGCAGTTGCCCATCGAAAAGTTTTTTGGCGTTGGGAAGAAGACCGCCGAGAAGATGCATCAGCTCGATATTCATAAAGGGAAGGATCTGCTGCGTTTTGATTTGCCACGCCTGGTGCATTATTTTGGCAAGGCTGGTCAGTACTTCTACGATATTGCCCGAGGGAATGATGAGCGGCCGGTCAGACCACATCGTGAACGCAAATCGGTGGGTATTGAGAATACCTTTAGTAAAGATTTGGTGGATGAGCAGCAAATTCAACTGGAGCTGAACCGGCTGAAAGAAGGGTTGATAAAGCGCCTGTCGAGAAGTGGTAAGCAAGGCAAAACCTTAACCCTCAAAGTTAAGTTCGATAATTTTGAGCAGATAACCCGGTCAAAGACAGTCAATGAGCCAATAGGCGAGAAGTTGTTGAATGAGTTGTCCTCAGAGCTGGTGCGCGAAGCCCCGTTAAACAGGCCCATCCGGCTCTTAGGCCTGACTGTTTCTAATTTTAAAGAGGATGATGAACCTGAGGCTTTACAGCTGCGAATAAATTTTAAGGACTAGGAACGATTCAGGAAATCACTGATGATTTGCGTTTTATCGCTAATGTCCTGGGTAATGCCATTGACTGAGATAGTGGCACCCGAGATCGAGTCAATATTTTTACCAACCTCCAGTTCATTGCCACCGTTATTATAGCCAATAAACTGTTTTAGCCAGCCTTTAGCGGTTACTTCATGGCCATGCGTAGCCTGGTAATTAAATACCTTCACCATTATCACTTCGCCTTTGCCGTTAAATGCCATGAGGTAATCAAAATATTCAGATTCTCCTCCTTGTGTCAATGCACTTGGCATGGAACAGCCACCTGCGCGGCAGCTGTTCACACGACCAATGTACATGTATTTTATTTCGGCATCAGTATTATCGCAGGCCACATTAAAAAACTTACCTTCAATGCCTGTTGCATAGTTGGCTGGCAAATCTAATTCGCTTAACTGCGGATTAACCAGGCTTAAGTTTTTCTCAAGTGTTTTTTGAATGGCTTTATGTTCGTAGTTAATGTCTCCACGTCCATAAGCTAAGTAGCTTAAAGCTACCAATACAATTGTTAATACTGACTGCTTCATATTTCTTTTTAGAACATTATACCAAATCCGGCATTAAACGTTTTTGCATACTCATCGCTCGCTGCCGACTTAACAAACTGCATGTCCGCTTTCAAAACAGCATTCTGAGTTAATTTTAACGTTAAACCAGTAGTAATGGCTTTCACATCGTACGCATCATTTTTGGCAAGGTTACCATCTGTTTTGCTATGGGTATCGTAAGCCTCGTAGCGCACGAAAGGAATCAGGCCTGTTTTTACACTGTCAAGATGTTTAAATACATCATATCCAGCTTCTACATAGTATCCAAACATGCCACTACCAAGGTCATTGCCAGTGAATTCGTTGTATTGCTTTGTGTTTGAAAGCGATGTATGATAGTACTGACCGCGTAGTTGTAATCCACCATATGTGTAGCGGGCATCTAATCCAATCATGGCCATGCCAACAGTTGAAGAATCGGCTGCAGCAACACCTTCTTTATCGCTTTTATCAAGACCATCATAAAGTGTGCTTTGCGAATCGCCAAAGTACCCCGACAGCCCAATGTTTAAGCCGCGAATACCAAAGTATTCAATTTTACCGGTGAAATTAGGTGAGCTAACATATGCTTCTGCACCTTTCTGACGACCTTTACGTAACCCGTTTTTACCGCTGAATTTACCTGAACCATCGTAACCGTTAAATCCACCCACTACATATGCCTGGTAGCGAATAGAAGCGGGTAAAATATTACCTGTGAAACCGGCTCCAATCTCGCGCCATGTTGTAGGTGCAATATACTTGTCAATTAACGGACGCTCAACACCATTAAAGGTATTTGGTTCGTGGTATTCGTTCACAATACCCATTGGAATAAGCATCAAACCACCACGAAACTGGAAGGCATTGCTTAATTTGTGTTGGATAAAGGCTTGCTCAACATACACTTCGCTTACATGCTCAAACTCCAATTCCGTTACAAACTGAGTTTTCTCGTTAAAGTTGTATCCGAACAACATAACCACACGGTGTACATCCAATGTTCCAGTGTTATAGGTGTCTGAATTCATCGGCTGATTGAAATGAACTTCGCCATAGCCACCAATAGTTAATCCCTGATTTGAGTTCAAAAGGCGTTGAGCTGAGTTTAACTGCTGCTCATCAGCATTAGTATTTTGTGCATTAGCACTTAAGATGCCAGCAAATAATGCGGCCAGTAATACGATTCTTTTCATTGTCTATTGATTTCCCTTTGCTTCTAAAATTGATAAGAAGTTTGTGTTTGTTATTCTGGTACAAAATTACCTTATATCAACAATCTCAGAAATCCCTAAATGTTGGTAAATATTAATAGTGGTTATAGCGCAGTTATTAGAAGTATTGTGTGTAAGTATCAGTTATACAGGGTTTAATTGAGTTGTGCGGTGTGTGTGGTATGGATAGGTGCAGATTTACTCCCTACTATTAGGGATTGCAGTGGTTGTTGGTAGCTGTTGATACAGATACTATCCTGATTGATTTATTTTGGAAATGTGGTATTAAACAGGTAGGATGGAAAAAGCCAAAAAAAAACTTCTGCCTGTTAAGACAGAAGTTTAAATAGATTATCCCTAAAATTAGTTATAGGGCATTTGTTTCTTCTGAAATAGATAAAAACTGCTCCATCATACTTTTTCTCAGATTCTGGTAGTATGCTTTTACCTTTTTAGGATTGTTTTTTGCGTCAGGGTGATTAGCCTTGGCTACTAAATCATTTCTGAACTCAATGGCCTTAACCATCACTTCGGCAATTTTATCATTATTCACATCCTCTTTCACCAATTGTTTAACGTAAGCTTCAGTAATCAGCTCCGATGCCAGAAAGTTGATGTCTTTCTTTAATTCTCTAACGCTTGCCATATTGTTATCTTTTAATATTTTAAGAACAGCACAAAGGTAACCAATATTTTATATTTACATGGCTTGTTGAAATCGAACTTGCAGAGCTTGATGCTTAATTTTTAAATTGTACATTTTTATTTGGGCTTAACCCATGCAGTATAATCAACATTGTAGCATTATGTACTAACCTTTGTCAATGCTATTAGTTTAAAGATTTACTACGCATACTTATAAAAGTTTTGTCTGTTTAGGGGCATAAATTAATGTTGTGTTAGTTAGGTTTTTTAAACAAAAGATTGGTAAATTGGTTGTAAAAGAGACGCTTTAGTGAGCAATACAAATAATTCTTTTGTAATTGGATATTATTAATTTTGCTAGAATATTCAATTGATAACTTTAAAAACTTAATTATGAAGAAGCTTTTGGTATTAGTAGCCTTGGTGGCAGGTATTACGTTCTCCGGTAATGCACAGGAAGTAGGTCTGCGTTTTGGTGGATCAAATGGTTTAGGTGGCGTGGCCATTGATGGGGTTTTTACAATGGGCCAATTTAGCCGAGTGCATGCCGATGTAGCTTTTTGGGATGGCTATATGGGGATTGATGCATTATGGGATTTTATTTACCGACCAATTGGTGAAGAGGCATTTAACTGGTATGTTGGTTTTGGACCATCAACCCTTATTGGCGATGAATTTTGGTTAGGAGCATCAGGTGAGCTTGGTATTGAATATAAATTTAACCAGGTGCCGATTGCTTTAGGTCTGGATTGGCGGCCAACTTTTTGGTTGATTGATGATACGCAACTGGGTGTTGATTCATTTGGCTTAAATGTACGTTGGGTTTTTGGAGGTAATGGCTCTAAATAGTAAACTGTATTTATATCCAAATAGAAAGCTCGTTTTCATAACGGGCTTTTTTTATTTCGGAGTATTGTCTATAAAAATCATTGGTTCATCTATTAAAAATTGACGTTTACCAAATACTACATTAATAACAGTCAATTTAAAGAGCTGTTTTGTAACCCTTTGCTATCTTTGATACAGCAAAACCGAAAACCCCAGTTAAAGTGTTGAAAGGAAAAGTATACTTGTTGCAAACCTGCAACACTTGTAAAAGGATATTGAAGCAGGTAAAGATCTTTGGTGATTTTGATGTAAGAGATGTAAAAAAGTATCCGCTGACAACTGAAGAGATTGATGATTTAGCTCAGAAAGCTGGAGGATATGAACGCATATTCAATAAGCAATCTCAAAAATACCGACAATTGGGCCTGAAAGATAAAGTGTTGAGTGAAGCTGATTATCGAAAACTGTTGAGCGAAGAATATACGTTTTTAAAACGTCCTGTTTTTTTGATTGATGATAAAATTTTTATTGGGAACAGTAATTCTACCGTTGATTTGTTAACAAAATATCTTGTATCCAATAAATAAAAAGATATTCCATTACTACCTAACCCAAATGTAGAAACCACGTAGTAATAAAACGGCTTCCAGAAATGGAAGCCGTTTTTTATTTAGCTAATTCAATTAATTACTAAGGGTAGCATTAATTTGTTTCAATACCTTTTCTTTAGTTGCATCAGGCAACGTGTTAATACGTGCCAGGTGTGAACCACTCGGTTCAACCGCTCTGAAGGTATTTGTGAGTTTTTTATTATTCAATGAAGTTGAACCCCATGGGTCGTTCTCTCCGATTATCGCTATTATCTTAGGATTGGCGGTTTCTAGTTTAGACATAACAGAGTGCATAGTTGGGACAAACTTTAGTGTGTCACCTCCGGGTGCAAACATGCAACTGCTGATGGTGTCTTCCTCAAAGCCTTTTAGGAGCGGTTTAAGTTCGCCTGGTGTGTATGCGTAATAGCCAAGTTCTTTGTACGCCTGGTAAAAGAATGGTTTGATAGATTCCCAGCTTTGGTCGGAAACATAGCCAATGTCGCTTCCGTTGCGTAAATGTTCGAATAGCACTTCAGCAGATGCCGTAGGTTCCGGAATATCGTTTACGTTGCTGCCCCATTGCCAGAAGGAGAATGGGTATTCAAGCACCACCAGGTCATATGCTTTTTCTTCACCCATGCGGAAGGTATACTCTTTGGATGTAGCATATTGCTTAAACAGCGGCATTATCTCACTTCGCTTTTTTAATACCGCCTTTTGGAAACGAAAGATACGCTCTCGTTCCTCTTCTGTTCCAACATTATGAAAGAAATCAAATAGGCGTTGATCTTCTCTTGCCAGATTGATTGGGGCAACATATGGTACGCTCAGCTCCACATCATCAGGAAACAGAGCCCTGTGAAAAATAGCAGTCTGACCTCCTTTACTAATACCTGTTGTGGCCCACTTGGTTTTATAGAGTTGCTTAAAAAACTCGATGATGCGGTGGTGGTCAAAGGCAGCTTGTTCAACTGTCAGGTATTGCCAGTCGAAGCTATCGGGGCACGATTGTGAGAAGTATCTGTGTTCAACAATCAATTGGTTGGCATTGGCTAGCTTGGCTAGCTCCGATGTGTAATTCCGATTGGCAGAATACCCTTCGGTAATCATCACTACAGGTGCTTCAATACTTTTGTGCGAGTACCAGATACGTTGCTTAAAGTGTCCTTTTTCTGGGTGCTTGTGGTCAATTGGTTGCTCAAACCAAACTAACCATGACTGTGCAAATTGCACACTGTCTGTTGATATTTTCTCGAAAGAGATTTTTTCAGATGCCGTTAAAAGGTCTTCGGGCTTTGAATATGGTTGAGTACAGGCGCCAATATAAATCAGCAGGCTCGCGATAATGTATAAACGTATATGCATGGTTTTAAGTTAAATAGTATAGGTTATTCTATTGTATTAAGATTTTAATAGCTTGTTGCGTTAAACTGGACTTTCCCCAGTTGGCACAGTTATTCGGGCTATATAGGATGACTTATTGTTAATTTCGATAACAGCCTCATCTAATGCATATAGCTTGACTAATCAAGTGATTTCTGGAAGATAATAGTATTTTCAACTCAACAAGGAGGAGGATTGATTTAATTGATCCAGCATTCGTAAAGTCCTTTTCCAGACTTATTTAGCGTGTTGAAGTGAGTTGATTTTGGGTACATTTAATCGTATTTGCTGTCAAAAGTAAAACTTTTTAACAAGCTAAAAAATAATGAATACTGTTTGTTGATTGTTGACACAGTAATTGTAAATGAATGATAATAAGCTTCTTTAACCGGAGAAAATAAAATTTAGTTAAATAATTCGAATTTTTTGCAACCTTATTCAACAAAATACAGTATCATCGTGTAGCTTAATCTAAAATTGGACGGTAAATAATGGTAGTCATTTTTGGGGACTATCTTCAAATTGAATAAGCTAGGTTGATAAGTGAGATTTAGGGTGGCAATTACATTGCTATTGTGTTTTTGCGCGTGTACTGTTTTAGATTACAGGCTTTAGATATATATGACCTAAATTGATGACCATGCAGAAAAGCTTATTTGTCTTTCTCACATTGTTTTTTCTTCTTAATAACGCTGGTGCGCAAGTAGGAAAAGAGTTTTGGTTTGTGGCTCCTGATGTAACTTATGAACATGGTGATGAGCCAATAGTGTTCAGGATTACGGCTTTAAATACAGATGCCAATGTAACTGTTAGCATGCCTGCCGATGGGGGTAGAGTTATTCAGAATATCAGAGTAAGAGCAAATACCCAGGAGCGCATTGATTTAGATAAAGATGTTGTTGAAAATCATCCTTCAGACCGGGTGAATAATAAAGGCATATTAATAACGTCAGATGCTGATATAACTGCCTATTATGAAGTGGCTAATGGTGTTAATCCCGATAAGTTTACTCTAAAAGGTCATAATGCCTTAGGAATCGAATTTTTTGTCCCTTCTCAAAATACCTATCGCAACAAACCACACAACCAGATTGCGGATGAAAAAGTGGATATTGTGGCAACCGAAGATAATACCACTGTTACAATTATTCCAACTGAAGCAGTTGTAGGACATGCAGCCAATGTACCCTATACAATTACATTAAACAGGGGGCAAACTTACTGTATCGAAAATCAAAATGACTGGTCGCCGGCCTCGTCGTTGGCAGGTACCTACATCAGTGCAGATAAAAAGATTGCAGTTACCATTAGTGATGATAGTGTGTGGCAAGGTCCAGGTTTTGGTCCCTATGATTTAATTGGCGATCAGCTTATACCTACTGCAATAATAGGAACTAATTATATTGCTGTTAATACTAATCCTGATAACCGTACAATCAATAAAGTGTATGTTCTGGCAACACAGGACGATACATATATTACCCTTATCTATCAGTCGCAACGCTTGGTAAAGCTTTTAAACAAGGGGGAGCAACTTGATTTAGATATTGAAGGTAATGCCTTATTTATTGATGCAGATAAACCTGTTTATGCCTACCAGTTGGCCAGTTTGTGGAACAGGAGTGGTAACGAAATGGGGAGTGCTGTGTTGCCAAGTACCAACTGTACAGGATCGAAGACGGTTAGTTTTGTACGCACATTTACGCTTGAGTTTTGGGTACAGTTACTGACTCAGCAAAAGAATCTTAACTCATTTACCCTTAAAGATCAGGATGGTAATGTGCTCAATGATCTAGAAAGTGTGAATTGGATAAAGGTAGAAGGAACCGATGAAGGAGCAGCCGAAGATACCTGGTATAGTGGCATTATTCAATTAGATATAACAACAGGAGCGCCGCATACTATCGAAAACTCAAACGGATTATTCCACATGAGCATCCTTGATGAAAACCAGGGAAGTGTAAGTTATGGCTATTTTTCGTCTTTTGGTCAGTTAAGGGTTGAAGGACCAACACAGGAATGTCAGGGTAATCAGATCGTATTGAGCACCACAGAGCCTATGAGGAGTTATAACTGGTTTTCTGAACATACAGGTGATGCTGTATTATCTACTTCACCCACTTTATCGGTCAGCCAGTCAGGAACCTATTGGGTTACAGCTGAGGTTAATTTTGGTGGTTGTTTGCAAACAGATAGTATAGAAGTGGAATTTTTGTTGCCCGAATTTGATTTGGGACCAGATACAGTGGTTTGTCCTGATGAAACCATCACCTTTGAAGTGCCAAATGGCTTGGGCACCTATGAGTGGTTCGATGGCTCTAATGGACATTCAACTTCTGTTGTTTTGGCAGAAGGTGAAACAAAAGAGGTTTGGTTAACGGTAACCGATGGATTTAATTGTTCCAACACCGATCGTAAACAAGTATCAACGCATACACTTCCGGTCATAGTATTGAATACAACTACACTATGCCAGGGAGAAAGAATAGTGGCAGATGATGCTAATATTGAACGCTTTGAATGGCGCTTGAATGGCGAGGTGTTGAATGTGGATGAAACACAAAACTATATAGAGCCAAGCGTTTCTGGAAGGTATACATTGACGGTATGGGGAGCTGAAGGCTGTCCGGTTACTGAAAGTTTTGACGTCACTGTTCATACTCTGCCCAACTTTACTGTTGGAGATCAGTTAGGCTGTATTGCTGCCACAACTTCTATTGCAGCTCCTCTTACAGGTGCGGGTTATTCATATTTGTGGTCCGATAATTCAACAAGTGCAAGTCTGGATGTGAATGTGGCGGGTGACTACTGGTTGGAAATCACTGACCAATACGGGTGTATGTCCCGTGATGAGTTTAATTTCGACTTTTTACCACCAGCACCTTTTGATTTAGGACCCGACAGGCAGGAATGTGCGGGAATTACTCTCACCATTGAGCAGGGGAGCGATTATTCGAATTTTGAATGGCGTTTTCAGCAGGATGGCGTTGGAGCCATTACTGATTTAGAAACTCCTACGCCTGAATGGGCCTACGAGATTAGTCCGGCCAGTCCTGCAGATAATGGTAGATACTACGTAACCGCCATTGACAAAGATGGCTGTGCCGTGGCCGATGATGTGGAAGTAGCATTCGTTGATGCACCTGATCCTCAATTAGGATTAAGCCAAAATTTATGCTCAGGTGAAGAAATTACGATTACGGTAACAGATGGGTATGATAACTATGAGTGGTATAAAGACAATGTTTTACAACCAACATTAACTACCGCCCAAATACAAACTATGAGCCCTGGTGTTTACCGAGTGAACGCAACGATTGGTGGTTGTACAAAGACCAATGAGGTGACGGTGACAGAGCATGCTAAGCCAACTGTTGCTTTGGCAGATCCGGGAAGTATTTGCCCCAATGCGACACAGGTAATTAACATTGATAACTTTGTAAGCACCGATGGCGCATTTGCCTACCTGGAATGGAATACATCTCCTCGCCGTTATACCAACTGGGGCACTGCACAATTGGTGGTTGATGGCCCCGGCACTTATTCCGTAACTGCATATGATGAGTATGGTTGTGCGGCAACTGATGCGGTGTCGGTTGGTGCATTTCCGGTAACCGATATTGGTATAGCTCCTATCGAGGAGACTTGTGCCAATGAAGATGCAGTCCTTGAAAATCCTGTTAACACTGCTCGCTCATACGATTGGTATAAAATAAATACAGCCAGTGATGCACATTTAATAGCCAATGATGCATGGGTAACAAATATCGCCGGTTCATACAGATTGGTTGTTGAAGATGAGAACGGCTGTATAAATGCAGATACAGTAGCTGTCAAAACCTTGCCGGTGCCTCAGATTGAACTAGGCCCGGCACGTGAAATGTGTGAAGGCGATACGATTACCTTAGAAACAGATCCTTCTTTTACCTCCTATCGCTGGAATGGCGATGGTAACCTTAATATGCCTTTTCTGCTTGTAACCAGCAGTAATACTTATCAGGTGGAAGTTGCTAATATCTATGGATGTATGGCAACTGATGATGTACCAGTTACGGTTAATCCAGTTCCCGTTTTCACCGTAGCAGATGCTACTGAATGTTCCGGAGTATCAGGTACTTTATCAGCTCCTGCAGGTTTAACAAATTATCGCTGGTCAAACGGTGCCTCAACGCCTAGCATTACAGTAACTAAAGGGACTTACACTTTACGTGCCGAAACGCCCAAAGGATGTGTAGGAACTGCTACAGCCAGAGTAATCTGGCACCCCATACCTCAGGTGAGTATTGGTGCAGATACAGCGATTTGTCCGGTTGATATTATTCCGCTTGAGGCAACGGCTGGTTTTGAGTTTTACGAGTGGCACAATGGGGATGTTGGCCGATTTTCATATGCTAATTTCTCAGACACCGTTAACGTGGTGAAAGTGAGGGATGCCAATGATTGTTGGGGCTTCGATACCAAAATGGTTCATGCGTTGCCTGCACCCGATTATGAGTTGTGCCCTGATACAGCTGTTTGTAATGGCGATTCATTATTGCTTGAGGCTGGTTATGATTATTTTGATTATCGGTGGTTTGATGATAGTCGATTACCAACCTACACAGTAAAAGAGCCCGGTCAATACTGGGTGCGCGTGTTGGATGGTTGTTTCTGGTTGCAGGATACCACCACTGTCGTTTTTCATGAAACACCTGTTATAGCGACATTAGACACATTGATATATGGTCAGATAGGGGTGTTGGCAGAAGGAGGAACAGCGCCGTATGTTTATGCTCTGAATGATGACGACTGGCAGGAAGAGAATGTATTTAAGAAGTTGGAAAATGGCACATACATCGTTCAGGTGCAGGATGTCAATACCTGTATGGCTGTAGACACGGTTGTGCTTAATTCAATTGTAGATATAGAAGTGCCGAATTTTGTAACTCCTAACAATGATGGTATAAATGACCGTTGGGAAATAAAAGGGATGGAGAAATTCCCGGATTCCATCATCAAAATATACGATCGTTTTGGTAAACTGCTCATTGAATACAAAGCCTCAGAACCTGGGTGGAATGGAGAATATCTGGGTAAGCCGGTGCCATCAGATGCTTATTGGTATGTTATTGAGGTTTTACCGTTGCAAAAAATGCTAAAAGGACACATTACGCTAAAGAGGTAGATTGAACGATGAAGAAGTATTTGCTGATAATAGGTGTTTGTTTGGCTTGTTTGGTGTGTCAGGCACAAAAGTACTATATAACTAACCAGTACCTGTATGACTTGTACCTGATGAATCCAGCAGGAGCTGGGTTTTATAAAGGCTGCTACGAGTTTAGTGGTTATTATCAGAAGCAGTGGTTCGGGATGGAGCAGGCACCCACCACTCAAGTCGTAAGTTATCAGGGGCCCCTTACCGAAAGTCTTGGCCTGGGTACATATTTCTATAACGACAGAAATGGTTTTTATTCAGAGATGGGTATTCAAACATCTCTCTCCTACGAGGTAATGTTTACCAAAAAGCGCAAACGGACTGCATCCATGACCTTTGGAATGTCTTTTAATGCTGAACAAAGCTCTGTTAATCAGACTGATTTAACTGATGGGGCATTGCTCGATCCTAGTATTACGGGTGCTAATGAGAGTGGATGGGGGTTTAATGCCAATGCCGGTATATTGTTTAAATACAACGATTATCATGCGGGATTTTCAGTGACCAACATTCTGCCTCAAAACAATCCAATGTACCTCAATGAGAATGAACCCGCTTTAACTTCAGATATTCATATTCATGCTGGCACGACATTTAAAGTGGCCGACCGCGATATCTTCCTGGAACCGCTTGTTATGTATCGGCGGAATATGTTGGTGGATAGCAAATTGGATATGAGTGTGAAAGGCTTCTTTCCAACACCTGATCCTAACTTATCGTTATGGGGATTAGTAAGCTATCGTCGTACAATGGATCATAATTTTGGCAAAAGCCTGGGTTTAGGAACAACCGCAGGTGTTCAAATTAACAATTTTCTGGTTGGACTTGAATACCAGGTAGGACTCACCGGTGCGCAATTAGATTATGGAAGTGCCTACCAACTTATTTGTAAGTACCGTATTTGCAAGGATAAGTCGAAAGGTTCAATTCCTTGTTCCGAACGTAATCGCAATAAGCGAAATAAGGCCATTAAGCGCCTAAAACTATAGAGGTCTCCCGGCAATTTTTATTGGATAAAGGTGTAATAATGCTATTTTTGATGACTGAGAATCCTAGAATAAAGCTTCATGCGCACATGCTCAATCATATTTATATTCCTTTTTATCATCTGCTTTCAATCGAAAGGGCAGGATATTGTATATGCCAATGATGATAAAATCAAGGGATTTGAAAATAGCGCTGTAAATATTCCCGTTTTAAACAATGATTTCGGCCTGGAGAAAGGTGTGAGTAGCCTGACTATAGTTGTGGAAGCTGAGCACGGAACAGCTGTTGTAGAAGCAGATAATACGATAACGTTCATTCCTAACCGCTCGTTTGTGGGCAGTGATGATTTTATTTATAAAGTTTGTAATACAGATGGCAATTGTGATGAGGCAACGGTTTTTGTTGAAATTGAGGATGTTGATTTTCAGCCTGAAGCTATCAATGATACAGTAACCTACCTGCATGGCAACTCTGTTGTGGTTGATTTTATGGGCAACGATATCATCGAAGGGGATGAGCCAATTACTGTCACTATTTTGGGTGAACTGTATCAGGGAACCTATTTTCTTAATAGTGATAATATGCTGGAGGTTGAGTTTGAGCGGCGTTTTGTTGGAAAAGATTCACTCGATTATGTGATATGCGATGTTGATAATGACTGCAGTCAGGCCCGTATAATTTTCTACGTTCAGCATGGGGGCGATATCGACTTTTATATTCCAGAGGGCTTCTCACCCAATGGGGATGGATTAAATGATACCTTTTATATTCCAGATTTCTCAACTTACCAGGGCATTAGTATTACTGTTGTCGACTCATGGGGTGGTATTGTTTATGAGAATACTTCTTATCAGAATGATTGGAATGGGATAGCCAATAAGGGCTCTAAAAAGGGGCAATTGGTTCCGGCCGGCACCTATTATTATATAATAGCTGTTGAGGGTGTTGATAAAAAGATAACCGGTTTTGTGTATGTGGCTAAATAGTAGAATTAAATATTGCCGGATAACGCATTGTATGGTCTTCTTATCATGCTTATTGCTGCCATGTTGCCTGTTTGCCCAAAGCGATTTGATATCCTCACAGTATATGAACTCCCAGTTGATGATTAATCCGGCATATGCAGGGGTGCGAAATGCCTTTAGCATTAATGCGCTGTCGCGTCAGCAGTGGATGGGTATTCGTAATGCGCCAACAACCTATGCGATTAATATGCATTCACCACTTAATAAGCGCATGGCATCGGTAGGAGCAAGTGTGCTGCACTACCAGAGTGGTCCGGTGCAGCACAATGAACTAACTGCAGCTTACAGTTATCTGTTAAGATTAAATCATCAGATGTTTATATCTCTGGGCATCAGTGCACAGGTCAATCATTACAATGTCGGATTAAGGGATTTGGATGTGATTGAGGACAACGATCCAAGTTTTCAGAATAACCTGGATAATGCTTTTAAACCCAATTTTGGGGCTGGTATATTTATTTATTCGCCACAGTTTTATTTTGGTGTATCTGTTCCTAAAATTCTCAATAGCCGCTTAAGCCTTGAAGAGACTGGTGGTGTTGTTCTGGAGCAGGTGACAAGTGCCTACATTGCTTCAGGATATGCATTTAGTGTTAGTAAGGAGGTGATTTTGAAGCCGTCATTGCTTGGGCGATACCGACCTTCTGCTACAAGTTCTTTTGATGTTAACATGCAGATGATGTATAAAAACCTGTTTTGGATAGGTGCTTCTTATCGGCTGAACAATACCTTGGCTGCATTATTAAATGTGCAGGTGACCGAAACGCTGGCTGTTGGTTATTCTTATGATTTTGCCGTTGGTGATAAGGTTAATTTTGGAGTGGGTAGTCATGAAGTATCATTAACCTTTGATAGTGATAAGCTGATTAAGCGGAATCGTGACAGGCGATTTAATAAGAAAAAGGTGACTAAAAAGGAGGATAAGGCGGTTCAGTCAATCAGGTATTTCTAATAAAAAATGCCGACTTGCGCCGGCATGAAATATGTGAATTGTCATGAAACAAACTCTAGTTTTTCAGAGCAATCAAAATTGGGCAGGTGTTGTCAAATTCAATCGATTTGATTCCTTTAATTTCGCTGGCTGGTACTTTACCGAATGCGGTCAAATCTGTCATCCATACTTCAACTTCAAGTGTTTCTTCAGCGTTGGCATAAACGTTGCTATCTAAATCTTCATTGAATTCATCTAAGCAAGTCATCCACATTTCAACAGATAAAGGAGCTTCTTCCTGGGTTGTGAATGAGTTCAGGTCTGTCATCCACTGTTCTACAACCAATAGTTCTGGTTCTTCAATTGAGTAGCTATTGATGTCTGTCATCCAGTTCTCAACCACTAAATCGTAATCATCGCTTGAAAATGAATTCAGGTCAGTCATCCAGGCTTCTACCATTAACACTTCAGGCTCTTCATTTAAATAGTTATCTAAATCAGTCATCCATTCTTCTGTTTCCAGATATTCTTCAGTAGTAAACGAATTTAAATCGGTCATCCACTCTTCAACAGTCAATTGAGCTTCGTTGTCGAGTACTTCATCAAAGAAAGGTTGAGCAGTGATATTAAGAGACATTAATACGGTTACAACGAATACACTTGTGATAGACTTCAGGCTGAATAGTTTGTTTGTAGTTTTCATGACAATTAATTTAATATTTAACAACGCTAGAAGTATATCAATCGATGTGCCAAGAAGCACAAAGCGCACAAAACCAGATATATAAAACGAATTAAGGATTTGGAGGTCTTTTATATTTGACCGATCCTGAAACAAAGTGATGTACGAAAATGAACACTGCGATTACAAATAATAAGTGATGGTTTTTTAACAAGAAGGTGATTTAAAAATAAAAGAGGGCTTTGCAGGTAACTTGGATACAAATTCAAATAAATCAGTTGTGATGCTTCAACTATTTATCTACTTTTGCTTGATATAAGAATGCGAGTTTATTTCTTCGGTAAATATCAGCTAAGTAGTTATTAGTTAGTTTAGCCATGGTGCTTGGCAACTTAATAATTAAGCAGTTCCGGCAAAGCCTCATTCTATAAGCAAAGTAAAAAAATAAAGCAGATGAAAACAGCAGAAATTCATACCGAAAAGGGCATAATGAAAGTTGAGTTTTATGAGAAAGATGCCCCTAATACAGTAGATAACTTTGTAAAACTGGCCAAAGAAGGATTTTACGATGGATTAAGATTTCATCGTGTGATTCCTGATTTTGTGATTCAGGGAGGATGTCCTCATTCGCGTGATATCAATAGCCGACGAGCTGGTACTGGAGGTCCCGGATACAGTATTGACTGTGAGCTGGATGGTGATAATCAGTATCATGACAGAGGCGTATTGTCAATGGCTCATGCCGGGCGTAACACAGGTGGCTCTCAGTTTTTTATCTGTCATGGTCGTGAAAATACGCAGCACCTGGATCGTCAGCATACCTGTTTTGGCAAGGTAGTGGAAGGATTGGATGTGATTGACGACATCCGTCAGGGTGATGAAATAATTAAAATTGTTGTTAACGAATAGAACCCCATAGAATGAATTTTGAAATTTCAGGAAACATTATTGTAAAAGAAGACACGCAAGATATCAGTGCCAGCTTTAAAAAACGTGAGTTTGTGATCGAGGTGGTGAATGAGCGTAACTCCGACTGGAATGATTTTATTAAGTTTCAGCTAACACAAGATAGATGTAACTTATTGGATCCATTACAGGTGGGTGATAATATTAAAGTAAGTTTTAATATCAGAGGCCGCAAGTGGGAAAAGGATGGCAGAGTGAATTACTTTTCTAACCTGGAAGCTTGGCGCATTGAGAAGGAAGAGGCCGCGTTGCCGCCAGACGCTCCAGCTCCATCTTTTAACGAGGCTGATATACCTCCGGCAGGTCCCGAAGAAGATCTTCCGTTTTAACAAGACAGAAATCCTGGGCCTGGTGCTCAGGATTTTTTTTGCAGTCGTAATGCCTGAAATTTAAAAGTAGTATTTATGCATAAGCCCGGTAAGTTTCAGCTTGGTAAGGTGAGCCTGATTGCTGTAGCTCATTTTTTTCACGATATATACACGGCCTTTTTAGCGCCATTATTGCCTTTGTTGCGCGATACAATGGGCATTAGCTTAACGTTTGCGGGTTTTTTGTCGGTGGTGCAGCGCCTGCCCACCTTGCTCAATCCTTTGGTAGGAGTATTGGCAGAGCGCACCAAAGCCCGGTATTTTGTCATTTTCACACCTGCAATCACGGCTATTGCTATGAGTCTGGTGCCGGTAGCTCCCGATAAATTAACATTGGTATTACTGGTATTAATTAGCGGAATCAGCAGCTCGTTTTTTCATGTCCCATCGCCGGTAATGATGCGTAAAGTGTCAGGCGACCGCATTGGAATGGGCATGAGTTTTTATATGGTTGGAGGTGAACTGGCGCGCTCGGCAGGTCCGGTAGCTGTACTTGGTGCTGTTGAATTATGGGGTATGCAGGGGGTAACTTATTTTATTCCAACAGGTATTCTGGCTTCCACTTTACTATATTTTAGATTAAGAAATATTTCCATAGCCGAAAATGTAAACAGCGGTAATGGATTAGCCTACCTAAAGACTTTTAAGAGTTTCTTTCCCTTAATCGTCAGTATTGCACTTATTCTTTTTTTCAGGGCTGCCATGAAATCAGCCTTAACTTTTTACCTGCCGGTATTTCTTAAATCCAGGGGCGAGTCATTGTGGTTTGCTGGTATTGCACTGTCCATCTTGCAAGGGGCCGGTGTAATTGGTACTTTCTTTGCCGGCACTATATCTGATAAAATAGGACGTCGTAATATGCTTTTGATAGCTACAATTGGTGCACCAGTATTATTTTTTACTTTTTTAAACACCACTGGTTGGCTGCAGATAATAGCTTTAATTGCCACAGGCTTGTTTTTATTTGCCACCGGGCCTGTATTTCTGGCCATTGTGAATGAATACAAAACAGAGCATAGCAGCTTTGTCAATGCTGTTTTTATGACAACTACCTTTCTTATTGGCGCAGTAATGGTGCTTCTGGTTGGTCTGATGGGTGATTACCTGAGCCTTGAACTGACCTATAAAATTGTTGGTGCTTTCGCTTTCTTATCGGTACCTGTTGTGTTGTTTTTGCCGAAAAAATAAAATGATCGTTTATAACTCCCTAGTTTCATTCAGGTGAGGGCTGGGGACATGTATTGTGTGCTCAATAATATGATCCAACTGCTGAATAAACTTGTCTTTGTCGCGATTTAATCCACCTTTAAAAACCAGGTAATTTGAGGCGTGATCACTTCTGAAAACAGTGCTTTCCAGTTCCAGATGACTCAATAAAAGACGCATTTCTTTAAGCATCTCTAATTGAGATAGCGGTTCAAAGTACCCTTTAACCCGCGCTTGAAAGTGATTATATCCGTAAGGGAATGATATTACCAGCAGGGCTAATATATCGGGCTGAATAATATTAAGCAATTTAGCCGAATTAATGGCATGTTGTTGGGTGTAAACTTTGCCGCCGAGCCCATTCAGAATCATCACTGAGATTTTGATGCCTGCTTTTTTGGCTGTTTTACAGGCTTCAGCCTGCTGGGCAGCAGTTGTGCCTTTATTCATCAATTTCAGCACATCATCATCACCCGATTCCAGCCCAATGTAGAGCAAGTCAAGTCCGGCAGCCTCCATAGCTTCTAGTTGCTCAAGACTATAAGCAGCCAGTGCTCTGGATGAAGCGTACGCAGAAATTCTTTGAATCGTTGGCAGGCCTTTTTTGATACAATCCAGAATTTTCATGATCAGCGAAAATTCCACTGTAAACAGATCTCCATCGCCAATAAATAAACGCTTGGCAGACGGATGTATTTCTGCTAATATCCTGATCTCTTTTTTGATGGTGCTCAATGGCTTTACAGAGTAATGCTTGCTGGTGTACATTTCACAAAATGTACACTTATTCCATTTGCAACCATGCGTTACCTGTAGTATAACTGAATTTGCCTCCGAAGGAGGACGAAATACGGGCTCGTGATAGACTAAAAACGATTCATTCATCGCCGCAAAAGTAATAAAATAGACGGCTTGAAAAGACCTACTTTTCTTTAAGCGCAATGTTTAGCTTCAATATATCATACCTTCCCAATTCCTCGGGACTCAGAACTCCCTTAAAGTCAGTATAAAGTTTCCGACGTACCTGAAATGAATATTTTTTATCTTTTTTCAAATAACATTCAAACTGCCCGGAGCGATCAGTTTTAAGCGTCATTTTAAGCCCTGATTCCAGTTCGATGATATCAATCAACGCATTTGACAGTAAGGTTGAATCAACCTCACTCATTATTTTGGCGTTAATAATACAAAAATCAAGCGGTTGAATGAGTTGTAAGGCATAAATGTCATCGCCACCTACACCTCCCTCACGGTTGGATGCAAAAAAGCCTAATTGATTGTTACTGCTAATTACTAAACTAAAGTCATCAGCCTTACTATTAACCGGGTAGCCAAGATTGAATGGTGTTGTGTATTCATTCTCGATAAGTTTTGAAAAAAATAAATCATAGCCACCTAAACCCGGATGCATGTCAGAAGCAAAGTAAATGGTTCCGTTTTTATCGGCAAATGGGAATATTTCATTGCCAGGGGTGTTAATTCTGGGGCCGAGGTTGACAGGTTGTGTGAGGAATCCATTTTTTATTTCACAAGCGTATAAGTCCATACCTCCATACCCTCCCGGCATGTCAGAAGCAAAAAAGATATATTTGCCATCAACGGAAAGAAAGGCATGTGCAACCGAATAATTGCCTTTGCGGATGGGCAAGCGGCGCAAGTTTTTCGACCATTTATCACCTTCTTTTCTCGAAACAAAGACATCTAAGGTGTTTATGTGCTTGTTGGATGAGCTTGTATTACGAGTGATGTATGCCGTTTGCATATCATTCGAAAAGCACAAAGGGCCATCATTATATTTTGATTGTAACTCTTTACTGAATAACTCGGCATTAGGGCTTGTTTTATCCACTAAATAAAGGTTGAAAAATGATTGACCTGTTTGTACATCCTTGTGCCTTGATATACTCTTTATGGGGCGATTGGATGTAAAAACCATCTCATCGTTATATAATGCAGGTCCAAACTCATCGTATTTTGTGTTAATGGTGAGTGGAATGATTTGATAGCGGGTGGAATCGCGCAGAATATCATCGTAATAGTCCAATAATGATATGGACATGAGCTGGTGTGGCAGTTCCTTCTGTTTATAATAATCCTGAAAAAAACGATAAGCTTCCTCCTGTTGTCCCTCTTTTAATAGCTCTTGTCCCAGTCTCAGATATATATCTGATTCAAAATCAGGAAAATCAATACACTTTTTATACCATTGAATGGCTTCGGAGCTATCATGCAGTTTGGCGTATGACTCGGCTATTTTTTTTGTGCAGTAATAGGCATGTTGACCCTCATCCAACAGTTTCATGTAGGATTCAATGGCTTTCGTGTAATTGAAACAATGAAAGAGTTCATCTGCTTTTTCCAGTTCTTTTGACTGGGCAAGTGAAAACTGTGTGAAACTAATTATTAGTATCAGTGTTAAATACCTCATATTAAAAATATCTTGGGTGCTGTACTTTCTCTTTTGTGAAATTGAATTCATAAAGCAGCATTATTTCGTGTGTACCATTATTGTATTTACTAAGTTCCGATGTTGTCATGTCGTATCCATAACCCACTTTAAACTGTTGGTTAAACTGGTATTGTACGATGGCGCCAAATGCATCATTGAGGCGATAAAAACCACCGAACCAGAATTTTTCGTTGTATAAAAGGTTGAGGTTAATATCCATTGACATTGGAGCTGCCTGTGTAAAGCGTGCCAATATGCTCGGCTTGAACTTCAGGCTATTGCTCAGATCAAAAACATATCCACTGGTAATGAAGTAGTGCCGGTTTTCTTTACCACTTGTGCCTAGCACTTCAATGTCGCCATCTGCCAGTTTATTTTCCAGCAGTTTGGGGATAGAAGCACCCAGGTAGAATTTGTCGGTATAATAGAATAGACCAAACCCAAAGTTGGGCAAAAGCTTTGAATAATCACTGCCCAATAAACTGGGATCTTCATCAACACGACCTGTACTCAATGATGAGATTCGATTCTGGTAGAAGTTAAATCCACCTTTTATACCAAAGGATAGTTTGCCTTTTGCAGAGGTTCTGATGCGGTAGGCATAATCGAAATATACACCACTTTGGGTGGTTGGGTCAAGCCTGTCGTGCATAACAGTAAAGCCAAGTCCCACATTATTACCTACTGAAGAGTGAGCCGTAAGTGTTTGTGTTGATGGAGCACCTTCAAAACCTACCCACTGATGGCGCGATAAGGCCATCAGGCTTAGTACTTCCCGGGAACCAGCATAGGCAGGATTGTAAGCCAATGTATTGAACATGTATTGCGTATACATAGGATCTTGCTGCGCTTTTGCCAAATTAGGGAGCCATAAAAGCATTACTGCAGCAACAAGCCCTGCGTATTTCGTGATATTGCGTCGACTAAGCGATGCCTCTTTATTATTTATGGAAATAATTGTCATGGTATCTGTTTTATCGCTTAATGTAAACTGTTCCTTTAATTACTTGGCCTTCTTTTGTTTTGTAAACATAGAAATAGGTGCCTTCAGGTAGTTCTTCACTTCCTAACATACTCGACGATGAAAGTCCACGCCATGTGTTGTCATAGTCAGCACTGTAGTAAACTTGCCCGCCCCAACGGTTAAAAACAAACAGTTCGTCGCCAACTAAAGCCTCGGCGCCTTTAATGGTAAAATGCTGTTGTTCTTTAACAGAACTGCCAGGGACAAATACTTCAGGAATATTTAATGCTCTGCTGGTGCAATTGTCAAAGCTATCAATAGCATTAGGTATGCCATCATTATCGCAGTCATCGTATCCTTCATCAAGATCCGAAACAAGGTCATTATCCGAATCTTCATCCAGGTAATCAGGAGTACCGTCGTTATCTGTGTCTTGCGGTACATCATTACAAAGGTCATTGATATTGCCTTCGATCAGGTCAGTTATGCCATCGTTATCCGAATCTTCATCCAGGTAATCAGGGATGCCATCATTATCCGAATCAAGGTTGTTGAGCTCACTGTTTTCGGTGGCATCTGGTATATTATCTCCATCCGAATCGATGGGTAGTACTTTTATAACCACTTCAGCTGTGTCCTTCCCTCCATTGCTGTCAAGTAATATGTAATCAACATTAAAAGTAGAGCACAAGCTACCAATATTGGCGGTGAACTCCAGAGTCGTTTCATCAATAATAGATAAAATGCCCGGGATGCCCGGTAGATCATCTGGTAATGCTATGGTCAGCTCATCCATCTCAATGTCGGTGCCTAATTCTGCCAGATTAACAGAGGCCGGCGTTCCTTCTGTTGCTTCCAGTATGTAATCGCTGGCAACTGGCGCATCATTAACGCTGAGTACTCTGATAAAGATGGTATCCTGATCGCATAAAGGAGGTTCGCCTAAATCGCAGATACTGTATACAATCGTGTCATTACCATAATAGTTCTCAAAGGGTTTATAAGTGACAATTTCGTTCTGAAGCGTTACTTCGCCATGTTGAGGTTCAACTTCGATGGTTAGGCTTCCGTTATCAAGGTTGCCATTGGGATCAATCACACTTTCCAATGGTCTTATGTTTGTTAATACACCATCTTCACCAACCACTTTATAGATCGGATCGGCAATGGGTTGAGCATTTCCGGTTCTTACAGTTAATCTGACAGTTGCAGTTGAGCATTCCCCATCGGTGTCACATATCTGGTATTGATAGGTGTCAGCACCATAGTAATTTAAATCAGGTATATAAGTAACATTACCGGTTGAGCCGTTTACCGTTGCAGTTCCATGATCAGGCGCCCTGGTAATCATGATGGAGGCCAGATTCAGGTTATTATCCACATCAATATCATTTGCAGCAACGTTAATCACAATGGAGGCTACATCAGACGTTTCGCCTTCATCGTCCATGGCAATAGGCCGATCGTTTACCGGATTAATAGTCAGGTTAACAGTTGCTTCTCCGCTTAAACCTTGTTCGTCGGCTACCGAATAACTAAAACTATCATTGCCATTGTAGTCCTGATTAGGCGTGTAGGTTATTGAGTTTGAATTGATGGTTAAAGTTCCATTAGTAGCATCACTTGTAATGGCCAATGAAGCAGGATTTATTTCGCTATCAATATCAGTATCGTTATCCAATATTGGTAAATCCATACTCTGATCTTCATTTAACACATAGCTGTCACCATTGATAACCGGAGGATCATTAACCGGGTTTATATTCATACTAACAGTGGCCTGATCGCAATAACCATCAGCGTCACACACCTCATAGGTGAAACTGTCTGCGCCGTTTTCGTTGGCGTTTGGTGTATAGGTAATAGTTCCGTTGGAGCCGTTAACGCTAACTACTCCTTTGGTAGGTTGGTTAGTAATTGATAATGTATTTGCTAATATATTATCCTGAGGATCAATATCATTCTCCAGTACATCACAAACTACAGGTGTGTCTTCATCGGTTGTATAACTGTCGTTAACAGCGTTAGGTGCCTCGTTTGAAACAAGTATTTCAATTGAAGCGATATTACTGTTAGCTCCATCGGTGTCGTTAACACGGACAGTGAATCGATCGGTGCCGGAGAAACCATCTTCAGGCGTGTAAGTCATGTTGCCAGAGGACGGATCAATGCTTACCGAGCCATCATTCGGCTGCTGAACAACTCTTAAGGATGTTGCATCAATATTACCGTCCACATCCTCGCTGATATCTACAAATAATATTGATACAGGCGTATTTTCAGGTGTTGAATAGTTGGCATCAGATAATACTGGTGCATCGTTGACATTAACTACTTCAATGGTGAAATTTTGGGATGTTGTGGCCGTACCATCACTCACACTCAGGCTTACAGCATGTTGGCCGACCTGACTGTTAGTTGGTGTGCCGGTTAATGAGGCACTTCCATTGCCATTGTCAGTAAATGTTAGCCAAGTTGGTATTACAACACCCTGGATGCTTATTGCATTGCCATCATCGTCGCTGCAGGTAATGCTATAATCGTACTCTGTATCCTCATCAATTGTAATTATTGGTGAAGATGTAAATACCGGTGCATCATTTGTGTTGGTAACAGTAACTGTAAATGTTTGTTCAGCATATGTTGCAGCATCGGCAGCTCTTAATGTTACATTATGGGTGCCCACATGCTCATTTAGTGGTGTGCCTGTCAATACGGCTGTACCATCAGTATTATCAGTTAGTGTTAACCAGGTAGGACCACTTTCCATTGTAAAAACTGGTATTTCACCAACATCAATATCACTGGCCGATACATTATAGGTATAAGGAGTATCTTCTGTAGCTGACTCAACCGGTGTGGAGGTGAATACGGGTGCATCGTTGGCATTGTTAACGCTAATGCTAAATGATTGAGTATTGCTTAATGTACCATCACTCACTGTAATTTCTATTGGATAAACATTAATGTCGTCATTTGTTGGCGTGCCACTTAAAGTAGCTGTTCCATTCCCATTATCGGTAAAACTCAACCAGGAGGCGCTAAAAACAGCATCAATGGTTGGTGTGTCACCATCGACATCGTTGGTGGTAATAGAGTAGTTGTATGGCGCATCCTGAGTAGCTTCCTCTAAAGGTGATGAGGTAAATACAGGTGCATCATTGGCTGGTGTGATGGTAATTTCAACATTTGCCTGACTACGCAAGCCATCAGCATCAGCAGCTGAATAACTAAAGCTATCACTGCCATTAAAATTTAAATTAGGTTCATAGCGGATGGTATAGTCACCATTAATAGTTACAGTCCCATTTGTAGCAGAAGCTTCGATTTGTATGGAGCTTGGTTCTACGCTGTTTTCCACATCACTGTCATTGCCCAACACATTCATGTCAATTGGCGTATCTTCATTTATGGTATAACTATCAGCCGCTAGGTTTGGTGCATCATTAACTGCCGTAATGGTTATATTCACCGAAGCTTGATCGGTATAGCCATCTGTGTCACTAACTTCATAGGCAAAGGCATCAGAGCCATTGTAGTTGCTATTTGGGGTGTAATCAACTGTTCCGTTTGCATTAACAGTTAGCGTACCATTGCTTACCTGTGTAATGATAGTGACTGAAGATGGATCAATATTGTTTTGAGGATCGGTATCATTTGCCAAAATAGTGAAGTTTGATGGCGTATCTTCATCAATTGTAAATGCATCATCAACAGCGTTGGGGGCTTCGTTTGATACTTGTATTTGCACAGAACCTACATTACTGGTGGCGCCATCAGTATCACTTATTTGCAGTGTAAAACTATCATTGCCAGCAAAACCGGCATTAGGTGTGTAGGTTACATCGCCTGATGTCGCATTAATAGATACAGAACCTGAAACAGGTTGATCGACAACTATCAGAGACGAGATATCGAGGTTGTTGTCATCATCGCTGGCGAAGCCACTCAATGTAATAGTTATTGCAACATTTTCTGGTGTTGATCGTGAAATATTGGAGATAACAGGTGCATCATTCACATTCACCACTGTGATATTAAAGTTCTGGATGTCTCCGCCTCCGTTAGGATCCTCTGCTATTAAAATAACATTGTGTGTTCCAACGTTAGCGTTGGTAGGAGTTCCGATAAGCGATCCGGTACCGTCAGTATTATCAGTAAATGTCAGCCAATCTGGTTTGGTGGGTGCTGTTAACGTAATTGCATCACTATCCGGGTCTGTTACAATAATTGGGTAGTTATATTCTTCATCTTCATTAACCGAAAGAATGGCTGTAGATGTAAATTCAGGATCGTCGTTTACATTAGTCACAGTAATATCAAATGATTCATCGGTGGTTGTTGTTCCATCATCGGCCCTGATGATGATGGTGTAAGAGCCTACGTCACTGTTAGAAGGAGTGCCAAATAATGTGGCTGTTCCATCATTCTCATCAACAAAATTAAGCCAGGCAGGCCCTTGCTGCATTGATAAATCAGGAATATCTCCATCATCGTCACTGGTGGTTATTGTGTAATCGTAGAGTGTTCCTTGTGCAATTGTAGCAGGCGGATTGAATGCTGTAAAAACAGGCGCATCATTTGTATTAATTACATTGATTATAAAGGGTTGCTGGACATTCGCTGTTCCATCTGATGCGGTAATAGTCACATTGTTATTGCCAACATATTCATTGGTTGGTGTACCAGTTAGCGTGGCTGTTCCATCGCCATTGTCATTTATGGTTAACCAGCCAGGATTGGTCGTTAAAGTAAATGATGGTGTTTCACCCAAGTCAACATCGGTAGCTATCACATCGTAGCTATAAGGAGCATCTTCTGTTGCCGATGTAGGCGGATTTGATGTGAATACCGGAGAATCATTCACATTACTTACTGAGATGGTAAAATTTTGTTCGGTACTGGTTATGCCATCGGATGCTGTGAGGGTAACGCTATTGTTGCCAACATGATCATTGGTAGGTGTACCCGATAAGGTGGCCGTTCCATCGCCGTTATCATCTAATGATAACCAACCAGGATTGGTGGTAAGCGTGATTGATGGTGTTTGTCCATCCACATCATTAGTAACGACGTTATATGTGTATAACTCATCTTCGTTGGCTGCTGTTGTTGCTGTTGAAGTAAAAACAGGCGCATCATTTGTGTTTACTACATTAATAGTAAAGGCTTGTGTTGTGTTTGCAGTTCCGTCCGATACAGAAATCACTACACCATTATTGCCAACATAGTCATTGATAGGCGTACCTGATAGGGTGGCTGTTCCATCACCGTTATCATCTAATGACAGCCAACCAGGATTAGTCGTGATGGCAAAGTTTATAGGCTGTCCATCCACATCTGTGGCTGTAATATTATATGTGTATAGTGCATCTTCGGTGGCAGTAGTTACAGGGCTTGATGTAAAAACAGGTCCATCGTTGTCAGCAGAAATAGTTATCTGAATAGTTGCCTGATTGGAGAAAAGCCCACCGTTATCGGCCACCACATAGGTGATTGATTCTGTGCCGTTCCAGTTGGTGTTTGGTGTGAATGTGACAATTCCACTGTTATCCACGGTCCACTCTCCGTTGGTACTGCTATATGTGGTTTGCCTGTTGGCCAGCGATGGATTAAGATCGACAGACGCTATATTGATTGTGCCATCGATGTCCGAATCATTGGAGGTTACATTTACAGAAACGGGGTTGTCTTCGAGACCGCTGTTGCTGTCATTAAATGCTGTGGGTGCATCGTTTACGGCAGTAATTGTTATTTCAATGGTAGCCTGGTTAGAGAAAAGACCATTGTTATCGGCTACCACATAGGTAATTGATTCAGTGCCATTCCAGTTGGCATTGGGCGTGAATGTAACCATTCCACTGTTATTAACCGACCATTCACCATTTGTGCTGCTGTATGTTGTTTGCCTGTTGGCCAGTGTCGGATTAAGATCTACAGTAGCAGGGTCAATTGTGCCATCAGTATCCAAATCGTTGGAGGTTACATTAACCGAAACAGGATTATCTTCTGTACCGCTGTTGCTGTCATCAGCCGCTGTAGGCGGATCGTTCTGAGGCGTAATGGTAATGTTAACAGTTGCGGTATTTGATGTTACTCCGTTGTTGTCATTAACGGTATAAGTGAAACTGTCGGA
>NZ_JAGTAR010000047.1 GCF_018156225.1 Carboxylicivirga sediminis | reverse complement strand
TTAGGGTTTGGGGTTTAGAGTTGAAGAGTTTAGAGTTGAGGAGTTGAAAGTTGAATGAGCTGGATGACGGGAGATGGGGGTGCGGTGTTTAGTCTGGCATCTACGGTCTTATAAACCCAATAGTTAGCGCAGATTTGTAATCTGTGCTATGTAAGAAAAAGACTTCCAGGATGTTTTGGATATAAATAATGGCACGGATTGCAAATCCCCGCCAGCGAGGGGGTGCGGGCACTGGTTACTAAGCACTGTGCACCAGGACGAGAGTTTGGCGTCTTCTGTCTCATGTCTTGCGTCTTAGCCCGAATGTTATTTGCCCTAATCCGCTTCCCAATGCCTTACAACCGCTGCGCAATGGCTCGGAGGCGCCGCACAGTGCCTCCAGCGGCTGCGCAATGGCTTCAGCCGCCTTCCCGGTGGTTCCAGCCGGGTGCACAGTGGCTCAAAGCGACAACATGGCAGGCAAAAGCGCTTCCCAATGGCTCCAAAGCAGTGCGCAATGCTTCCAGCAGCATTATTGATAAATAAACATGTCATTATGACATGTAGGATGTGTTTAATAAGATATGATCAAAATTTTGGGGAGATGTGTATTATTTTTAGATTCGTTTAGCCTAATTGGAATGTCGATACAATGATGGAGGATGTCAATAAGTCCTTATGGAATAAAATGGCTTCCTGGGTGTTTTGCTTATAAAACAAAGGCGCGGATGGCAGCGAGGGGTTTTACTATTTTATGGAATATACATATTTTGGAAAGCCTTAAAGATTTATTTATATGAAGGAAAAAGATGAAATCCAATATTATTGGTTGCGTTATAAAGTGTTTTATAACTTTTTCATGGAGGATGAAGCTAATTCTATAGCAATGGGTGCATTTAATGCAATAGCAGTGAATGCATATAATTCGAAATCATTAAAAGAACTAAAGGGAATAAATAAAGAAATGAATTCTTTCATGAATGAATTACCCACAGAAGATAAAGATAAATTAAGGCTAAGGTTGAAGCTTGAAATTGGAGAAGATATTGAAGAAGAAAAAAGGTTAAGAAGTATTGCTAGAGTCAAGAAAAATGGAATGATTAAGAATAAAAAAGAATACGAGTTAATATTAAATGAAGTTGAACGTATTTATCAGGATAATAATCTAAAACATGAAGTTGATTATTTAAATAATTTACTAGCTTCATTTACCTTAGCTCACCGTAGAGTAAGTGAATGATGTATGCCGTTCCCATAGTTAGCGCAGATTTGTAATCTGTGCTATGGAATAAAAAGGCTTCCAGGATGTTTTGCTTATAAAACAAAGGCGCGGATTGTAAATCCGCGGCAGCGAGGGATAAATAAATATGTCATTATGACATGTGGAATGTATTTAATAAGATACGATCAAAATTTTGGGGAGTAGTGTATTATTTTTAGATTCGTTTAGCCTAATTGGAATGTCGATGCAATGATGGAGGATGTCAATAAGTCCTTATGGAATAAACAGGCTTCCAGGATGTTTTGATTGTAATAAAAATGGTAGGGATTGCAAATTAGTGCCAGCGAGGGGAGAGAAGGGATTGTTGGAAGTGACGGTTATGAATGGAAAATATGTAGCTTATGAATAACAAGCCAAAAACAGTTGTAATTGTTTTAATAATAATCCTTGGTTATGTAGGATATGTTCTTTATTCTCAGATTGCACATAATAAGATCAAAAAGGATGGGCGTTATACTGTAGGAATGGTTACAGATTTTAAAGCGAATTTTAGGAACGGTTATACAGTTTATTATGAGTTTACTGTTTCAGATATTTTGTATGAACAAAGAATGCATGTTTCTACTGAATATGACAACGTAATTAAACACCGATTCTTTGTTAAGTATAATCCTGAGTATCCTAGGCATAATTTCATAATGCTAGAAAAACCTGCTTTATCTAAGTTTTGGAATAGCCCATCAGAAGGGTGGAAACAAATCCCGCGTTGAGTGAAATCCATAACTAGCGAAGATTTGTAATCTGTGCTATGGAATAAACAGGCTTCCAGGATGTTTTGCTTATAAAACAATGGCACGGATTGTAAATCCTCGCCAGCGAGGGGAAATATTGGAATTAGTGCAGGTTTTTCAGTTTACGACGGAGATTCAAGAAATTTTTCATTCGTCAATATGTATGGTGGAACAGGCAGTTATGGTGTTGAATTAGATATTTTTAAATATGGAGTTGGAGCAACAAAAAGCCCTTTAGATATACATAACTCTCGATTGAATTCCCCAGCTGAGCGAAGTCTTTGACTTCGTTCGAGATAATCTTTAGTCTGTAACCTCGTTCCACGTAGGAACTAAATAATGTAAATCGTTCGGCGTATGCCTGTGGCTACGTCGCTTTAAACAAAGGCCTCCGGCCTGTATAATAAAACAAAAGGCACGTTAGCGATAGTGTGGCTTTTGTTATGTATTGATGGAGCATGCAAAATGTGCTTGGTAACCATTTTTATTGCACAAAAAACCGATAGTTATCGGATCGTAAATCGATAGTTATTGGTTTTTGAATGGATAGTTATCCGTTTTAGGGGGCATGTTAGGCAAACCAGTCAGGATTTAAAATCCTGACTGGTTTAATGCGATAGTTCTTCTTCTGCCTGTTTTGTTATTCTTACTTAAAACCGTTTCAAATTCCTATATGATACACTGGCAGCCAGATTTGAGCTCTGCATTATGAGCGAAAAGGCTTCCTGGGCGTTTTGCTTATAAAACAATGGTAAATCTGCGTCAACGAACAAATTAAGAGGATTAAAATGAGTATGCTAAGTTCCGACATATATTGTCGGAATTTTCATTTTGATTTGCGTTTCTTGCCTGCTGCGGCCTGTAGCTGATTTGAGTGAATTTTTTCTCGAAAAAGTTATCAACAGGTGTCATAAAGTGGTTTAAAGTGGTTGCATGTGGTATTAAAGTTTTATACTTTTACCAGTGAAATACGTATTTAGTAATGATCACATTTATAGGCGATTTTGTTTGTAAGCCCGATGCTAAAGGGCGCGTTGTATTGCCTTCGCTCTTCAAGAAAGTGATGAGTGAAGCCAATCAATCGTCGTTTGTGGTCAGGAAAGACCTCTTTGATAACTGCCTTGTTCTAATCCCTCAGGACGAATGGCAGAAAGAAGTACAGCTTCTGGAAAGCAAATTAAACAGTTTTCGACAAAAAGATAAAAGGCTGAAGCGGGCTTTGTATCGCTCCACAGCTGAAGTGAATCTCGATGGCAATGGTCGTTTTCTGGTGCCTAAGCGCCTGATGGAGATGGTGGATGTGAATGGCGAGGTGGTGTTGTTGGGTGTTGGAAGTACCATTGAATTATGGAGTCGACAGCAGCTTGAGGAGGATGGATTGAGTGGAGATGAGTTAGGAGAGTTGGCAGAAGAGTTGCTAGGTGGTAACTTTGGGGCCGAAGAAGAAAAGTAATTGTTATGGAGCAGGGGTATCATATACCAGTTTTACTGAAGGAATCGGTGGATGGCTTAAACATTCGGCCCGATGGTGTTTACGTCGATCTGACATTTGGTGGTGGTGGTCATTCGCGCGAAATACTCTCGCGCTTAGGTGATAATGGTCGCTTGGTGGTGTTTGATCAGGATGAAGATGCCTACAACAACCGGCCCGATGATGAGCGTTTGCTGTTTGTGCGTCACAACTTTCAGTATCTGTCGCATTTTCTGCGTTACCTCAATATCGATAAAGTAGATGGTATATTGGGCGATTTAGGGGTGTCCTCGCACCATTTTGATGCGGCCGAGCGTGGTTTCTCTTTTCGTTTCGAAGGTAAGCTGGATATGCGCATGGGACAGGGCTTGCAGATGACGGCAGCCGATTTGGTCAATACCTATGAGCTGGATGATCTGAAACGTATCTTCTGGCAATATGGCGAAATCAAATCATCTTATAAATTGGCTTCGGAAATCATCAAAGCAAGAGCTTCACGTCCGTTTGAAACTACTACAGACTTAAAAGAGCTGGCCGAAAAGGTAGGGCCTAAAAAGGAGCAATCGAAGTTTCTGGCGCAGGTGTTTCAGGCTTTGCGCATTGAGGTGAATAAGGAGATGGATGTGCTGAAGTCGGTGCTGATGCAGTCAACCGATGCCATTAAGCCGGGTGGCCGTTTGTCGGTTATCTCATACCATAGTTTGGAAGACCGATTAGTGAAGAACTTTATTCGTTCGGGCGATTGCGATAAAAACCAGCCCGACAAAGATATATATGGACATGCCGATGTGCCGTTTAAAGCGGTTAACCGCAAGCTGATACTGCCATCAGACGAAGAAATTGAACGTAACAACCGGGCACGTAGTGCTAAACTGAGAATTGCAGAGCGGGTATGAAGTGGCGAATGAATAAGATACCGGAGTTTATGCTTTCCAAAGAGGAGGTGGATGAGTTAAAAAACATCTCGGTACGTGATGTGATTAACGGCCGGTTATTTACGCGCTCACTGGTGGCCAAGCAATTGCCGTTTGCTTTGTTCCTGGCTTTTTTTGCTTTTCTCTATATCGGTAATCATTACCGCATGGAAGAGCAGATGCGCGAAGTGGCCAGGCTCAATGGTGAGCTGAAATCACTGCGCTACGAGGCCATTACCACCTCTTCGGAACTGATGTTTATGAGTAAGCAGAGTGAGGTATTAAAAAAGATAAGAGCGAAAAACCTGGAACTGGAAGAATTAACTGAGCCACCAAGGCGCCTAAAGGTGAAGAAGTAAATGCAGATAAAGAAAAGTATCATATTGCGTTTTGGTTTGCTGTATATTGGCATAGCTGCTTTGGCTGTGGTGATATTAGGCAAGGCGCTGTATTTGCGCATTGTGGAGGGGGATAAGTATGAGGACCTGGTGGAGGAGCATACCAATAAGGATATTGTGATTGATGCCAACCGGGGCGATATTCTGGCTTCGGATTACCGAAAGCTGGCCTGCTCGGTACCAACCTATCGCATTCATATGGATATGCGGGCACACGGCCTTACCGATGAGGTGTTTAACGCCAATATTGATAGCCTCTCCTTATTGTTGTCTCATTTTTATGGCGATCGTTCCAAGGCGTCTTTTAAATCGGCGCTTAAAAAAGCACGGGCCGAGGGTAAGCGCTACTACATGGTGCATCCGCGTCGTATCTCTTTTACTGAGCTGAAAAGGCTAAAGGAATTTCCAATTTTCCGATTGGGTTCTAATAAAGGCGGTTTTATCCCTCGAAAGTATGAAAACCGCAAACTGCCATTTGGTGAGTTGGCGGCCCGCACGGTTGGAAGTTTGTATGCCGAAAAGGACCTGGGCGGACGCTTTGGTCTGGAGATGGCCTATAACAGTATTCTGCGCGGTGTAGCCGGTGTGAGTACGCGTACGCGTGTAAGCGGTAACTGGGTGGTGGAAGAGCAGATTGAGCCGGTGGATGGACATGATGTGGTGACGACCATTGATATCGGGTTGCAGGATGTGGCCGAAAGTGCTTTGCTGCAGCAGTTACAAACGCATCAGGCCGACCATGGCTGTGCAGTGCTTATGGAAGTGGCAACGGGTAAAATACGGGCTATTGCTAATCTTGGACAAACATCAACAGGTAAATACATAGAAGATTATAACTACGCTATTGGCGAAGCGACCGAGCCTGGCTCAACATTCAAGCTGGCGTCAATGATTGTGGCCTTGGAAGATGGTGTAGTGAAACTGACAGATAGTATTAAGACTGGTAAAGGCTATTGTTACTTTTACGATCGTAAGATGACTGACAGCCACCATGGTGGTTACGGCACGCTTTCGGTGAAAGAGGTGTTTGAGAAATCGTCCAACGTAGGTATTTCCAAAATCATATTTGATAACTACCGCGATAATCCGCGGCGTTATGTGGATCGTTTGTACTCAATGAATTTGAAGGAGCCATTAGGTATTGAGGTAAAAGGAGAAGGACTGCCAATGATCAAGTATCCCGGCGAGAAAACCTGGTCGGGTGTAACACTCCCCTGGATGTCTATAGGGTATGAGATTCAGCAAACGCCTTTGCAGGTGTTGACGTTTTATAATGCAGTGGCCAACAATGGTAAGATGGTGAAGCCTATGTTTGTGGAGTCTATTCAGCATCACGGTGAGGTGATTAAAGAGATGAAGCCGGTGGTACTCAATCCGTCTATTTGTTCCCTTGAGACCATTGATAAGGTGCATGAAATGCTGGTGGGTGTGGTTGAACGAGGAACGGCACGTAACATCAAGAGCGATCGTTATCAGATTGCCGGTAAAACGGGAACGGCACAGATATCGAATGAAACCACTTCATATAGCGATAAAAAGCACCAGGCCTCGTTCGTTGGTTATTTTCCGGCAGATAAGCCTTTGTACACTTGTATAGTGGTGGTTAATGCGCCATCTAACAATGTGTATTATGCCAATGTGGTAGCCGGTTCAGTGTTTAAGGAGATTGCCGATCGTGTGTATGCGCAAAGTTACCACCATGACGATATTGAAACGGAGCATCAGGTGCAGCTGGCTCAGCATCAGCCATACTCCAAAGGTGGTAAGAAGGCTGAGTTACTGACGGTATTTAATGAGCTGGGTGTGATGGTGAATGGCCAGGAAGTTAATTCCCAATGGATTTCGGCATCCGCCAGAGAGCATGAAGTGAGTGTGAAGGCTAAAAGTTTTCCTGATGGCATTGTGCCCAATGTGAGAGGCATGGGTGCTAAGGATGCGGTCATGCTGCTCGAAAATATGGGAATGAAAGTGATTATTAAAGGAGTAGGAGCTGTTCGGGATCAGTCGATGACAGCGGGTCAGAATTTTAGAAAAGGAGCAACCATCTATTTACGATTAGGATAAATGAAGCAGAAACTGTCGGATATATTAAAAGGGGTTGGTGTAATCGAACAAGTTAACGCCACAGATTGTGAAGTGGAGCAGATTGTGTTTGACTCCCGAAAGGCGAATGGCAATACCTTGTTTGTCGCCATGAAAGGTACAGTGGTTGATGGGCATCAGTTTATACCGCAGGTGCTGGAGGCGGGTTGTAAATGTGTTGTTTGTGAGGTAATTCCTGCAGAATATCCTGCAGATGCAATGATTGTAAAGGTGGACGATAGTTCTGTGGCCTTGGGGCATATGGCGGCTAACTTCTACGATAATCCTTCTGATAAGTTAAAGCTGGTGGGGGTAACAGGTACCAATGGTAAAACGACCACAGCTACGCTCTTGTATCACCTGGTAATGAGTATGGGTTATAAGGCTGGTTTGTTTTCTACTGTGGCTAATTTTATTGGTAAAGCCCGATTAGATGCCACACATACCACGCCTGATGCTGTAACCCTGAATAAGACTATGTCTGAAATGGTGGAAGCGGGCTGTGAATATTGTTTTATGGAAGTGAGTTCACATGCACTGGTCCAAAATCGTGTGACTGGCTTGAAGTTTGCCGGTGGTTTGTTTACCAATATCACTCATGATCACCTGGATTATCATGGAACCTTCAAGGAGTATATTGCTGCTAAAAAGTCATTTTTTGATGGCTTGAGTAAGCAGGCTTTTGCTTTAACCAATGCCGATGATAAAAATGGGCAGGTGATGTTGCAAAATACGGCGGCACAAACCTATACTTATTCCTTGAAGGGCATGGGTAATTATAAAGGGCGCATTATTGAGAGTATGTTTGAGGGCATGCAGCTGGAAATTGACGGACAGGAAATATGGACACAGTTTGTGGGGCATTTTAATGCGCAAAACCTGCTGTTGGTGTATGGTGCAGCTTGTCTGTTAGGCTTTGAAAAGGAAGATGTGCAAGTGGCTATCAGTCAGCTGAATCCTGTGGACGGTCGTTTTGAAACCATGCGTTCCAAGTCTGGTAAAACGGCTATTGTGGATTATGCCCATACGCCTGATGCCCTGAAGAATGTAATTGAAACTATTAACCTGGTGCGTCAGCCCAGTCAGCAGCTGGTAACTGTGGTAGGAGCGGGCGGTGATCGCGACCCAATGAAACGCCCTGAGATGGCAAAAGAGGCGGTTGGAGGTAGCTCCAAGGTGATTCTTACTTCTGATAATCCTAGAAGTGAAGAGCCCGAAGCTATTATTGAGCAGATGATGGAAGGGGTGAGTTTCAAAGAGCGTATAAAAGTACTGTCGATTGTGAATAGGCGTGAAGCGATTCGCACGGCCTGTATGGTGGCCGGACCGGGAGATATTATTCTGATAGCCGGTAAGGGGCATGAAACCTACCAGGAGATTAAAGGAGTGCGTAGTCATTTTGATGACAGAGAAATTGTAAGAGAAGTATTTAACGAAGAATAAAACCAAAAGCATGTTGTATTATCTTTTCGAGTATTTGGAAAAAATGAATGTGCCTGGAGCTAGCGTGTTTCAGTACATTACCTTTAGGGCTGGTATGGCGGTGATTGTCGCTTTGCTTACCGGAACTATCTTTGGTAAACTGGCCATCAGGATGCTTCAGCGACAGCAGATTGGGGAGGTAGTGCGCGATTTGGGGCTGGAAGGTCAGTACGCCAAAAAAGGTACACCTACCATGGGGGGTGTTATTATTATTGGTTCCATCCTGATACCCGTTTTGTTGTTTACCAAACTTGATAATATTTATATCATACTGATGATTGTCTCAACCCTTTGGTTGGGTGCCATTGGTTTTATTGATGATTATATAAAGGTATTTAAGAAAGATAAGGAGGGTTTGGCTGGTCGTTTTAAGATAGCTGGTCAGATTGGTATTGGATTAATTGTGGCTATCACGCTGTTTTCGAGTGGTGATGTGGTGGTGCGTGAGAAAATAGCCGGGGAAACAGTTATTGTACAACTGGATAATGGCGAACAGGTTGAGCGCCCGGCCACACAAGAGGTTAAATCAACGGTGACGAATGTACCTTTCCTTAAGAACCACCAGTTTGATTATTCATCAGTGCTTTGGTTTTTAGGCGACCAGGCCAAAAAATGGGGCTGGTTAATATTTGCGGCGGCTGTTATTTTTATCATTACGGCGGTATCTAATGGGGCCAATATCACCGATGGACTCGATGGGCTGGCAACCGGTACTTCGGCCATCATTGGAGTTACTTTGGGTATTTTTGCCTACCTCTCCAGTAACGTTATTTATGCCGATTACCTGAACATCATGTATATCCCACATTCCGAGGAACTGGTAGTGTTTATGGCGGCCTTTATTGGTGCCACTGTGGGTTTCCTGTGGTATAATTCGTTTCCGGCGCAGGTATTTATGGGCGACACAGGTAGTTTAACGCTAGGGGGTATTATTGCTGTATTTGCGATTCTTTTACGTATCGAATTGTTAATACCTATACTATGCGGAGTTTTCCTTGTGGAAAACTTATCAGTGATGATACAGGTGTCGTGGTTTAAATACACGAAAAAGAAATACGGTGAAGGACGTCGTGTCTTTAAAATGGCGCCCTTGCATCATCATTATCAGAAAATCGGTTATACTGAGTCGAAGATTGTAACACGATTTTGGATTATCGGTATTATTCTGGCTGTATTAACAATAGTAACCCTTAAAGTACGATAGACAGCATGCAAAAACTGGTTGTATTAGGAGCAGGCGAAAGTGGAGTTGGTGCAGCTTTATTGGCAAAGCAGCAGGGCTGGGATGTGTTTGTGTCTGACAGTGGTAGGATTGCTGAGTACTATCAGCAGGAGCTGGATAATGCCGGTATTGACTGGGAGGAAGGAGCGCATTCACTCGATGTTATTTTTGCTGCCAATGAGGTGGTTAAAAGTCCTGGTATTCCAGATACTATTCCAATGATACAGCAGTTGCATGCACGTGAGATACCAGTGATATCGGAAATTGAATTTGCGGGTCGCTATACCGAAGCAAAAACCATCTGTATAACTGGTAGCAATGGCAAGACGACGACGACTATGCTTATTCATTATCTGTTGAAGCAGGCGGGGGTAAAGGTGGAGATGGCCGGCAATGTGGGTACAAGCCTGGCGCGTCAAATTGCCGAAGGGAAACAGCCGGAGTGGTTTGTGCTTGAGTTAAGCAGCTTTCAGCTGGATGGAATGTATCAGTTTAAGGCCGATATAGCCATCCTGTTAAATATAACGCCTGATCATCTTGATCGATATGATTACAGCATGCAGAAATACATCGATAGTAAGTTTCGTATCGTGCAGAATCAAACAGAAAAAGATGTGTTTGTATACTGTCAGGATGATGAAATTATTGCCCAGGAGCTGCAGAATCGACTCTTAAAGTCGGAGTTGCTGCCGTTTACACAAAAAGGTATTCTGAAGCAAGGGGCGTATTCTACCTTTGATGAGTTAATTATTAATTATAACGATGAAACCATGCGCATTATCTCTCAAGAACTGTCGTTGCAAGGGCGTCATAATTTGTATAATTCAATGGCGGCCGGTATTGTGGCCAAGGTGTTAAAAATCAGAAAGAAGCTGATACGCGAAAGTCTTTCGAGTTTTAAAGGTGCAGCTCATCGGCTCGAAAGAGTTGCGGCTGTGAGGGGTATTGAGTTCATCAATGATTCTAAAGCGACTAATATTAACTCCACCTGGTATGCGCTGGAGTGCATGAATAATCCGGTGATATGGATCGCCGGTGGTGTTGATAAGGGTAATGACTACAACGAGTTGATGGAGCTGGTGGAGAAGAAGGTGAAGGTGTTGATTTGTCTTGGTACTGATAATGCCAAACTTTTGGAAGCTTTCAAGGGTAAGGTGTCTGTTATTAAAGAAACGCAATCGATGGATGAGGCGGTTAAACTAGCTTATCGTTCTGCCAGAAAGAATGATGTGGTATTGCTATCGCCGGCCTGTGCCAGCTTCGATTTGTTTGATAATTATATACAACGTGGGGATTTATTTAAAGAGAGTGTGCGTAATTTATAAAGAACGGGCATGAATGAGTTGTTGAAAAAATATATTAAGGGCGATCGGATTATCTGGTATGTCATTCTGCTGTTGTCGGTGTTTTCGTGCCTGGTGGTATACAGTGCAACGGGTAACCTGGCTTATAAGCATCAGGATGGTAATTCGGTATATTACCTGTTCAGGCATGCCAAGTTTTTGTTGCTGGGTATCGGGATAATTATTGCGGTGCATCATATCGACTATAAGTGGTTTGCCAGGTTTGCTACTGTATTTCTTTACTTTTCAATTGTTTTACTTGTTATAACGGCTGTCTCGGGTGTGAGTCTGAATCAGGCCAGTCGCTGGCTTACTGTGCCTGTGGTAGGTATTTCCTTTCAGCCTTCTGAATTGGCAAAACTGGCTTTGATGATATACATTGCCAAGGTGTTGGCACAGTATCAGGCCAACGATCGTACAGCTGATGAAGCATTTAAACCCATAATGATACATGTGGCCATTGTATGTGGTCTGATTTTTAAAGATGACTTTTCAACAGCCGCCCTAATTGGTTTTACCAGTTGGTTGGTAATGATGATTGGTCGTGTATCGTTAAAATATTTGTTCAGTACGGTGGCTGCCGTGCTGTTGTTTGTGATGATTGTTCTGTGGCTATCTGATTACGTGCCGATACTGCATCGTGCCAGTACCTGGAAAGCTCGTATTGAGCGATTTGTGGATGATGAACCAGAGACAATGGATGCAGGTGGTTCAAGTGCCGATTATCAATCGGAGCGATCGCAGATAGCCATTGCTACAGGTGGTGTTTTCATGGGGCGCGGACCTGGTAATAGTCAGCAGCGGTATTTCTTGCCTCACCCTTATAGTGATTTTGTGTACGCTATTATTATTGAAGAGTGGGGTATATTGATAGGAGGCTTTCTTATCATGTTTGCCTACCTCATTTTGTTATTTCGTGCCGGTGTGATTGTTCGTGCCAGTAGTCGCACATTTCCGGCATTTCTGGTTATTGGCTTATCCACACTATTGGTGGTGCAGGCCTTTATTAATATGGGTGTTGCGGTGGGTGTAATGCCGGTGACGGGCCAGCCGTTGCCATTGGTAAGTATGGGAGGTACATCTACCTTATTTACTTGTTTGGCCTTTGGGGCAATATTGAGTGTTAGCCGCAATAACATGGAAGAAAAGGAGCTAGCTACACAGGAAGAAAATGAATAGAATATGAGCGCAATAAAGGTAATAATAAGCGGTGGAGGTACGGGCGGACATATTTTTCCGGCTATATCAATAGCCAATGCGGTAAAAAAGATTGAGCCTGAGGCTGAAATACTGTTTGTTGGTGCTTTAGGCAAGATGGAGATGGAAAAGGTGCCGGCTGCTGGATACAAAATTGTAGGTTTGCCAGTGGCAGGTTTTCATCGCAAACTGACGTTGCGAAATTTGGCCTTTCCTTTCAAGTTGATGAGCAGTATGCTAAAGGCGCGAAAAGTTATCAGGCAGTTTAAGCCGGATGCAGCAGTTGGTGTTGGTGGATATGCCAGCGGGCCTGTGTTGCGAGTTGCTTCACAATCAGGGGTGCCAAGCTTGTTGCAGGAGCAGAATTCTTTTCCCGGAGTCACCAATCGTATTCTGGCAAAGAAGGCAGAGAGAATCTGTGTGGCTTATGAAGGCATGGAACGTTTTTTTGCTAAAGAAAAAATACTGCTGACTGGTAATCCGGTTCGTAACGATCTTCTAAATGATATTGACAAGCATTCTGCAGTGGAGTTCTGGGGGCTTGATAAGAATAAGAAAACCATCCTGATAATTGGCGGAAGTCTCGGAGCTCGCTCGATTAACAATGGTATTATTGAAACCATTGTCAAATTGCCGGCTGATATACAGGTGATCTGGCAAACGGGTAAGCTCTATTACCAGGAGATGAAAGAGCAATTACCTGTGGAATTAACCAGTCGTGTGATTCTAACCGATTTTATTAGTCGGATGGACATGGCCTTTGCAGCTGCAGATTTAGTGGTTTCCAGGGCTGGAGCAAGCTCCATATCAGAGCTGGCCATTTTAGGTAAGCCCACTGTTTTTGTGCCGTCGCCAAATGTATCTGAAGATCATCAGACTAAAAATGCGATGGCCTTGGTTGATAAAGATGCGGCTGTGTTAGTGAGAGATGCCCAGGTTAATTGTCTCATAGATGAAGCGGCAAAGCTGCTGACTGATGTTCAAAAGCTTGAGATGTTGGCTGCTAATATTCGAAAATTTGCCAAACCTGACGCAGCTCGTGATATTGCTCAGGAAGTGTTAAAGCTTGCACAAAATAAATAGTATGTTGCAGTTGAAAGATATAAAAAGTGTTTACTTCATTGGTGTAGGCGGTATTGGTATGAGTGCTATTGCGCGCTTCTTTAAGTATGAAGGGTTGCATGTGGCTGGTTACGACCGTGTGTCAACCGTGCTTACCAAAGAACTGGAAGCTGAAGGGATTGATATACATTATAAGGATGATATTAAACAAGTTGCTTTAAATTATCATGATAAGAGTTCAACGTTAGTTGTATATACGCCTGCAATTCCGGCCGACCACTCAGAGTTATGCTATTTCAACAACAAAGGGTTTGATGTCAGAAAGCGGGCTACAGTGCTTGGGTTGATCTCTAAGGGTATGAATAGTGTTTGTGTGGCCGGTACGCATGGGAAAACCACCATTTCATCTATGACAGCTCACCTGTACAAGCAGTCTTCTGTTGGCTGTAATGCGTTCTTAGGTGGTATTATTAATAATTACAAGACGAATTTTCTTCATGATGGCCAATCGCCTTATGTTGTGCTTGAGGCTGACGAATTTGATCGTTCTTTTCTGCATTTACATCCTCATTTTGCACTTATTTCTGCGGTAGATGCCGATCATCTGGATATATATGGGGATGAAGAGAGTGTGAGTGATGCCTTTCATGCCTTCGTTGAAAAGATTGAGCCAGGGGGCGTGCTGCTGCATAAGGCAGGTCTGATGATAGATGATGTTAACGATGAAATAGAGGTGTTCACCTATTCGATTGAGGAGAAGGCGGATTTTTCAGCTATGAATATAAGGCTTGTGAATGGCATGTATCAATTTGATATGAGGTCGCCGTTTGGACTTGTAAAAGGCCTTAAAATGGGGGTGCCTGGTTTGGTTAATGTTGAGAATGCTGTTGGAGCGGTTGGTTTAGCCCTGTTGGGTGGTGTTGAGCCTGAAGAAATAAAAGCGGCCTTACCATTATTTGAGGGGATACGTCGTCGTTTTCAATACCGCATCAAAGAGGATAAGCTCGTCTTTATTGATGATTATGCGCACCATCCCCAAGAGATTAATGCTACTGTTAAATCAGTAAGGGCTTTATATCCTGATAAGCATATTACGACCATATTTCAGCCACATCTCTACACGCGTACCCGCGATTTTGCCAGTGGTTTTGCCGAAGCACTGGATAAGTGCGATCGTATTTTGTTAATGGATATTTATCCGGCGCGCGAGTTGCCAATAGAGGGCGTGAATGCTGACATGATTAGGCTACTAATGCATAATAAGCATGTGCAGTTGGTAGGGAGAGACGAGTTGTTTAGTGTACTAACAAGCGAACAAAATGAAGTGATATTAACACTTGGGGCCGGCGATATAGATAAGGAAGTGCCACTTTTAGAGGCCAAATTAAGGGAGTTTATCAGCAATTATTAAACGTTTAGCAAATTGTTAATAAATAATGATAAATACACATTAGTTAGTAGATTGAAAAAGTTATATTTAAGCAGATTAAAAGGTTAATTGTTACAAATGAAACGGTGGAAAAACATAGTGTTCGGGTTAGTTATAGGTGTTTATTTTCCTGTAATTTTCTCATTTGTAGCTGTTAATAAAGATAAGGTTGTTTGTGGTGAAATACTGCCGACTATCTGTGATAGCGTTGATAATAAGTTTATTTCATCAGGTGAGATAAGGGATATCGTACTGGGAAAATACACTGGTATTTTAGGGCGTCCAATTAATGAATTGAATTGCGATGAAATGGAGGCTTTTTTCAGGAAGCATCCCGCCATTGAGAGTTGTGAGGTGTACTTAACATACGGTGGTGCTTTGCATATTGATATCACTCAGCGAGAGCCTTTGGTTCGCGTGTTTGATGGAGATGTATCTTACTATCTGGATTTGAATGGGCGACAAATGCCATTATTCAAGAATCATTCGGCTCATGTATTAGTGGCCGGAGGATTTATAAAACGGCTTAAATCGCCGGAGGATTTGGTGAAGTTGGCAAGTGTTATTCGCAACGATGCATTCTGGCAGGCACAGATTGAGCAGGTGTATGTTGACCAGGATGGTGAAATTACGATGGTACCGCGGGTGGGTGACCATCTTATTGAGTTTGGTAAAGTGGAAGATGTGGAATCGAAATTTCGCAATTTAAAGGCACTTTACAAGAGCGGGTGGGATGCCCGGGAATGGAATTTGTATAAAAAAGTTAGTTTAAAGTATAAAGGACAAGTCGTTTGCACAAAAGGATAAGTGTTATGAACAACGAACCCAATCTAATTGCCGCCATTGATATTGGAACTACAAAAATAGTTGCCATTGTAGGTCGTAAAATGGATAATGGTAAACTGCAGCTGCTGGGCATGGAGCAGGTGCCTTCAATAGGTGTGAAGAGAGGTGTTGTATTGAATATTGATGAAACAGTTGCTTCCATTAAGCAGGCTATTTCCCGTATCGAGGATAAGCTTGATATCCGGTTAACTGATGTGTATGTCGGTATTGCCGGTCAGCACATCAAGAGCTTACGTAACAGAGGATACCGTTTCATTGAGAGTGGTTTGGAAATCACCCAGGAAGATGTTGATAACCTGTTTGACGACAATTATAAGATACCTGTTGAGGCTGGCGAGAAAATCATGCACGTAATCCCTCAGGATTATATTGTTGACAATGAAATGGGGGTTAAAAACCCTGTGGGCATGTCAGGTCGTCGCCTGGAAGGTAACTTTCATATTGTGTTAGGGCGAATAGCTTCTGTAAAAAACATTGAGAAATGTATCAGGCGCGTGGCATTGCAGTTAAATGATTTGATCCTTGAACCACTGGCATCTTCAAAGAGTGTACTGACAGAGGAGGAGAAAGAAGCTGGTGTTGTTTTGGTGGATATTGGTGGTGGAACCACTGATGTAGCTGTTTTCTACGATGGTATTATTCGTCATACAGCTGTTATTCCTTTTGGAGGAAACGTAGTGACTTCGGATATAAAAGAAGGATGCTCAGTCTTATATAAGCAAGCCGAATCGTTGAAGGTGCAGTTTGGTTCTGCAATGGGCGATATGGCCCGTGAGGATATGGTGGTAACCATACCTGGTATGGCTGGCTGGGAGCCCAAAGAGATATCTTTCAAAAGTTTGGCCTATATTATTCAGGCTCGTATGGAAGAGATTATTGATTACGTCATGTATCAGATCGAAAATTCAGGTTGTTACGATAAGGTAGGAGCAGGCATTGTACTGACAGGCGGAGGTGCTTTATTGAAAAACCTTCCTCAGTTGATTAAATATCGCACAGGTTTGGATGTGCGTATCGGTCTGCCGGATATGTGTCTGGTGGGTGACGTGCCGGCAGAAGCACATTTACCTAATTATTCAACAAGCATTGGTTTGGTACTTAGTGCTATGGAGCGACCTAAGCGTGCAATTGTGGAGCCAGAATTATTTGGCGAGGTTGAGCCTAAATGGGAAGATCAGCGTAAGAATTCTGTTAAACGCGAGAAAACCAAGAAAGAAAAATCCATTTATAAAACAGGCAATCTGTTCAGTGGTATTAAAAATGGGTTAGTTAACATCTTCGATGAGAAAGATGTTGAAATGTAGAAGGTAAAACAGGACGGAAATGAGTGAAGATTTGATGAGTTTCGAAATACCACAATCCGAATCGTCAATTATAAAAGTGATTGGTGTTGGGGGAGGTGGAAGTAATGCCGTCAACTACATGTATGGCTTAGGCATCAAAGATGTAAACTTTGTTGTTTGTAATACCGATGCTCAGGCACTGGCAAGCAGTCCGGTTCCGGTTAAAATACAATTAGGTGAGTCTCTCACCGAAGGACGAGGCGCAGGTAACCGTCCGGATAAAGGACGTGAGTCGGCTATCGAGAACCTGGAGGACGTGGTTAATGTGCTCAAGCAAAATACCAAAATGGTTTTTGTAACAGCTGGTATGGGTGGTGGAACAGGAACGGGTGCCGCCCCAATCATTGCCAAAACAGCCAAGGAGATGGGGATTCTGACGGTTGGTATTGTAACTATTCCCTTCCGGTTTGAAGGTAAGTTACGTATTAATCAGGCCCTCGACGGGATTGCTGAAATGGAGAAAAATGTTGATTCGTTATTAATCATTAATAATGAACGGCTGCGCGAGATGTTTGGCGATCTTAAATTGTCCAATGCCTTCTCTAAGGCCGATGATGTATTGGCAACTGCAGCGAAGGGAATAGCTGAAATTATTACTGTGCATGGCTATATTAACGTGGATTTTGCCGATGTTGAAACAGTAATGAAGGATAGTGGTGTCGCCATCATGGGTTCAGCCTATGCAGATGGTGACAACCGAGCAATTGATGCTATACAAGCTTCATTGGAATCGCCATTGCTCAATAATAATGAGATACGTGGTGCTCGTAATATCCTATTAAATATCACATCTGGCACCGAGGAAATTACCATGGATGAAGTGGGTGAGATCACTGATTACGTGCAGGATGTTGTTGGTGAAGATGCATCAATTATCTGGGGAACAGGAAGTGATGTGTCGCTGGGTAAGCAAGTTTGTGTCACTATTATTGCCACGGGTTTTGTTTCGGAGCAGTTAATTGAACATCGTGTTAAAAAGATTGAAGATAAAGTCACCCGTTTCTCGCTGGATGAAGAAGGGCAGGTGACACCTGTTTCTGAAGCCGAACAATCAATGGACTTTAATATAGAGGGTGGCGAAGAAAAGGGGCGAATTATAGACTTTGAGGTCGAAGAGCGCAAGAAGCAGGAACGTATCGATTCGTTTTATCAGCCGGTTGTTCCTCAAAACAGGAAGTCTGAAGTAGAGCACTACAATCCGGCCAATGATAATTTCATAGATGAAGGATTCAGTACTGCCGGAGCCAGTTATTACAAGGCGCAATTGAGTCAGGAGGAGATGGAGGATGAGCGCTTTATTGAACAAATAGAAAATATACCAGCCTATAAGCGGCGTAAAATGGCATTAGATAATCAGCCAAATAAGCGCATTAGTCAGGAGCGCAAAGTGAGCCGTTTCTCTTTGTCTGATGATCCTAAAAATGGGCCACAAATCAGTAAAGACAATCCTTATCTGCATGATAATGTTGATTGATGTGAATGTACAAAATGAATTGAATAGATAGAATTATGAGCTTAGAACTACAAATTAACAACGATATTAAGGAGGCCATGAAGGCGAAAGATCGTATTCGTCTGGAGGCTTTGAGGGGAGTGAAAAAAGAAGTGTTGGAAGCTAAGACAGCCAAAGGTGCTGCTGAAGAGATTTCAGATGCTGATGTGATGAAGATTGTTCAAAAGATGGTGAAGCAGCGTAAGGATGCAGCTGAGTTGTTTGCTTCTCAAAATCGCGAAGATCTGGCTGAAAAAGAATTGGCTGAAGTAGAGGCAATCTCTGTTTACCTGCCTGCTCAGATGACACAAGAAGAGTTGGTGCCTGTGGTGAAAACTATCATTGAAAAAGTGGGTGCCACATCTATGAAAGAGATGGGCAAGGTAATGGGCGTTGCCTCAAAAGAACTGGCTGGTAAAGCTGATGGAAAAGATATCTCAGCAGTTGTAAAACAATTACTAGGATAAGCATAACTCGAATAAGATATAGAAAGCCAGCACTTGATTATTAGGTGCTGGCTTTCTTGTTTGATGTGCTCTAGATTATATCTGCTCAATCAGCAATAGTATCATAATCCATAAGTAAAATGAATTAAAAAAGATGAATTGCTTTTTCAGGAGGGATTTCATATGAACCTGATGAAGAGAGTACGTGCTGGCAATCACCCAGATGCTCATAGTAATCACCGATAGTGATACGATAATTTCAATCAGCTGTGATGTGATGATATTAAGTATGGGCAGGAATAAAACAGATACGAGGGTAGCTATCGACCAAATCATGTTAATACGAAACAGCTGTTGATTATTCAGATGATCTGTGATAACCGGAAAACCGGCCTTCTTATATTGTTGCTTGTATTTCAATACCAGTAGCCAAAAATGAGGCATTTGTCCCAGGAAAAAGAAAAAGGCCAAAAAATGGATTCTGACGTCAATAATTGAGCCTCCGGCTGCTACCCATCCTGCTATAGGCGGTATAGCACCAACAATAGCACCTGGAAAAACAGAGAACGCTGTTCTGGTCTTAAGAGGGGTATAAACAAGATTGTACCATAGCAAACCCATCCATCCCCAAAACACCGCATGAACATTAAATAATAATAGCAGAATGGTGCCTGTTATTAAGAATAGGCCGATGATGGCGGCGGCAGTGCCAAAGGTGAAATGCTCTTTAGGTAAAGGGCGATGGCTGGTGCGCGACATGAGCCTGTCTCGCGATACTTCCTGCATTTGATTAATGCCAGATGCCCCTGCTGACATAAAGAATATCCCTAATCCGGCTAAGAGACCTTCGGCGCTCTGTTGCTCGCTAAATAAAGTATAGCCTATGTAGGCAGTAAAGGCCACAGGTAGGGAGATAGTGAATTTTCCTAGTGTGGCTATGTTCTTTATGGCTGATTTCATTGTTCTGACAAATAATAAAAGTACTCTAAAAGCTGCGTGAACTCTTCTTCTGTCACCTGATCTTTATAAGAAAGCATTAGTCCTTTTTCGAAGCCCTTTACAATTTCCGCGTTAGGTTCATAGATAGAACGTCTTATATAAGCCTCATCAGCCTCAATCTCGTGTTCTTCACCATCTATTAGTACCACTCTTGTACGGCCCATTATATTTTTATAGGATGGTCCGACTAATTTCGTACCATCGGCAGTGTGGCACGCATTACATCCATACTTTCTTGTGATGCTGATGCCGGCCTGCCTTGAATCTACCACCTCATTATTAATGGCTAAGGCGCTGGAGTCAATTTTGGTCATGGCTTCAAACTCATTGGCTGGTATCACTTTTACCAGGGAGCGCATGTAGGAGTGTCGGAGTCCACAGTATTCAGCACAGTATATCTCGTATTCACCTTCCTTTTCAGATTCAAACCATATGTTGGTTTGCTTGCCAGGTACCATGTCCTGCTTTACTCTAAAGGCTGGAATGTAAAAGCTGTGCAGTACGTCCAGCGCTACTAGGTCGAGGTTGACAGCTTTGCCCTTGGGCACATAAAGTGTGTCTGTTATCAATCCGTTTTCATACTGAAACGTAAAGCTCCACATGCGGGCAATGGTTTTTATGGGAATGGCATCTTCCGGTATGTCGCGTTGAAATTTCCAGCCCGACCATCCATAGTAAAACATGGACAAGACCAGGATGGTGGGAATGATTGTCCAGATGATTTCCAGTGTGTTACTTCCTTCTATATGTGTGGCTTCAGCATTTTTACTCTTGCGGTATCTGATAATGTAGTAGACCAAAAATGCTGTTATGCCGACCAGGAAAAATAATGAAATGCCAAAAATAAACACAAAGGCCGAGTCAACTTGTGAAACAAAACTGGAAGCATTTTGAGTAGTATCTTCATTCATAGCTATCGGAAGTTATAGTCAAGAAAAGTGATAAACAGAACCAGTGCAACCAATAAAAATACTGATATGACCAGAATTTGAAGTAGTTTATTGTCAAATTTCAGATGCATGAAAAATGTCAATACCAGAGCAGACTTTATGGAAGCCAATAGAATAGCTGCAAATACCGTGAGCGTGTCCAGGTTGATTTTGGTAATAGCCACAGATAGGATGGTCATTACAATCAATCCGGCCAATACTTGTATGTATAGCCTGTATGGGACGATATGATTGTCAGAATGTTTATTCATGATTTATGTGATTAAATAAAACAAAGGGAAAAGGAATATCCAGATTAAATCCACTAAGTGCCAGTAAAGGCCTGAGTTATCAAGTAAAACTGGATTATTGGCTGTGAGCGAATTATTATTGACCCGGTAACAAACAATACTGATTAACACAAATCCTACAATTATGTGCAGGGCGTGTAAGCCTGTCATAAAGAAGTAAAGACTGAAAAAAAGTGTGTCTCCATGTCCAAGTCTCAATAAGTCTTCACTGCCCGGAAAAATGCCATGTTCAAACTTACCTTTCCACTCAAAGTATTTATTGGTCATAAACATAAATGCCAAAAAGAGTGTAGCAAGTAGTAGTAGAATTGTTAGTTGCTTGTTTTTTAGTCGGATGGCTGTAGTGGCCATAGCTATAGTTGCGCTGCTGACCAACAGGATAATAGTATTTACTGTGCCAACTGTCACGCTAAGCTCTTCTGCTGCAAGGTGAAATGCTACCGGATTGAGATAGCGGTATACTCCATAGACTATAAACAAACCGGCAAACAATAGGAGTTCAGTAAATATGAACAGCCACATGCCTAGCTTAGAGGCCTCGTCATCGCGATGTAAATGGATTGTACTCATGATTCAGGGTTTTTACGGTAATCATATGGTCCTCGGTCAATGACGGGTATTTCTTCAAAATTTTCAAGTGTTGGAGGTGAGTCAACAGTCCATTCCAGTGTTCGTCCGCCCCATGGGTTTTTACCTGCTTTCTCCCCCTTATAGGCCGAACGGATAAGATTGGTAAGGATAATAACTAGCCCGAGGATTAGTACCCAGGAACCAATGGTTGATACGATATTGGGTCCATGAAAATTCTCTACATAATCATAGTAGCGCCGGGGCATACCTGTTACACCTAAAAAGAACATTGGCAGATATAGCGTGCAGAAGCCGATGAAAAAGATAATCCATCCACTTGTGGCGATACGTGTGTTGTACATGCGCCCCCATATTTTAGGAAACCAGTAATGAATAGCTCCCATAAATGCAAAGCCCACACCTCCAAACACAATAAAATGAAAATGTGCCACAACAAAAGCTGTGTCGTGCAAGTGAACATTGGTGGCTAACGCCCCTAATGCCAAACCAGAAAGGCCTCCAATCATAAAAACAAATAGAAAGGAAGCGGCCCAAAAGAATGGTGTTTCCAACTGAATGGACGCTTTATGGAGTGTGCCAACCCAATTGAATACTTTAATGGCACTTGGAATAGCTACAATAAAGGTGAGTAGCGAGAATGTATATAAGGCTGTTCCGCTCATACCTGAAGTAAACATATGGTGACCCCAAACAAAATAACCAACAAAGGCAATGGCCAAAGTGGAGATAACAATGGCCTTGTAGCCAAAGATGGATTTATTGGCAAATGTTGGGATGATTTCTGAGATAGCGCCCATGGCTGGTAGTATCATGATGTAAACGGCCGGGTGGGAATATATCCAGAACAGGTGTTGGTAAAGAATGGGATCGCCTCCCAGTGCTGGATCAAAAAAGCCGATATTAAGAACGCGTTCGCCAACAATCATTAATAAAGTGATACCCACGATTGGTGTGGCCAGAATCTGTATCCAGCCAGTTCCATATAGAGTCCAGGGAAACAGGGGCATCTTAAACCAGGTCATACCCGGCGCCCGCAGGCGGTGAATGGTCACAATAAAGTTGATGCCGGTCAGAATCGATGAAAATCCCAGAATAAAGGCACCAAGCACAGCAGGTAACATATTAGTATTGGTCTTAAAGGCATAAGGAGCATAAAAAGTCCATCCTGTGTCAGGGGGGCCACCGCCCATAAATAGCGATGACAGGGCGATGATAGCTCCAAAAACATAAATCCACCAGGATAGGAGGTTGAGTTTGGGAAAGGCTACATCTTTAGCGCCAATCATTATGGGAAGCATAAAATTACCAAAGACGGCTGGTAAACCAGGTACGACTACAAGGAATATCATGATAACCCCGTGGAGCGTGAAAATAGCATTGTAAGTGGCCGGATCCATTACTGTTTTACCTGGAGCCAGCAGCTCTAATTTCATGGCAGCGCCCAGCAGAACACCGATTAAAAAGAAACTGACAATGGAGTACAGATAGAGGAGTCCGATGCGTTTGTGATCTGTAGAGAATATCCATGCGAAGATACCTTTGTATCGACCCTGTTCTTCTCTAAAACTAACAGCGTTTAGATTTGACATATAATGGTGGTTTAGGATTTAATACTTCTTCTTTTTGGTTTAATGGTTAAAACCAGCCATACGAGGCCAGCAATGATGATGATGAGAATACCAGCTACTTTGGTAATATTAAGTACATAGGCTTGCCCAACAGGATCGTAACTGTAGCAGAATTGTAATATTTTATTGACTGTTGGGCCAGGGATGCCTTTTGATGCTTCGATAACGGCCAATTTAAATTCAAAGGGCAGAAAATATGTGCCATTCAGGTAGCGTGTGATTTTACCATCCGGACTAAGGAGTATTAATCCGGCCGTATGGATATAGTCATTGCCTGTTTTTTTATAGCTGAATCCGGTAGCTTGTGTGAGTTGAGCCACATTACTGCTATCAGCCGTAAAGAACAACCAGCCTTTCTCCATGCCATCTTTTTTCACAACGAGTGAATAATTGTTACGTTTCTTGGCGGCCAGTTCTGTTGATTCTGTGTAATCAAAGCTGATGGTTACCACCTGGTAATCTTGTCCAAGTTGCATGTCGGAAAGATTAATTACCTCGGCGAGGCCATCCATCAGTGGCGTACAAATGCCCGGACACCGATAGTATACAAAATTCAGAACAGTTGGTTTGTTGTTAATGACTGATGACAGAATTACTGTATCCCCATTAATATTGATGACCTCAATGTGTTTGGGGAGATACTCGTTAAGATGTTCATTGATACCAATTTTTTGTGTGTCATCAGCAAGGCATGATACTGATATCAATGCCCAACAGATTAAGGGTATTACATACTTCATAATGGCGATATTCGTGTGATAAAGTATAAAAATACCTCATTATCTGATAAAAGGCAATGAGCTCAATGAAAGATTATTCAGAAAAATAGTTGTCTGGTAATGGTTATTGGCTTGTGAAATCAGACAGCAAAAGGGGAGGGAGTTTAGGTTTGGTATGGTCCTTTATTACAGGCTCATCACCCCATTGATGGATGAGATGTTATTTGTTACTTCAATAATGGCTTCCGGACTTTTCATGCTGGCCGTACAGGTAACTGAAACGTATTTAAGATTTTTAGTGTGTTTATAGCTGACTTTTCCATGTTTAGGCAACAGATCAACTACCCTTTGTACTTTGCCATCTGCATTGGGTACAATAAATTTAAACATATATAGTAATGGCCACTTTTTATTTTGAGCCAGTAACTCTTTTAGTTTTTCGTATTCTTTTAATGACATGCTGTTTGATTTGTGGTGCAAAAATAGCTTAAAATAATCAGTAGATGAAGATAAAATTGAATAGTTGTATCTTTAATGAGATTATTAACAACCCAATATTATTAATATGAGAAAATTACAGTTTGTAGTCCTCTTAATGTGTTTTGTGCTTAGTGCTTCAGCGCAATCGGATGAGGCTGAAGTAAAAGCGATAAAAGAAGTTATTCAATCGGCCTATGTTGAAGGTATTCAGAATGAAGGTGACATCGAGAAAATAGATGCTGGCATACATCCGGATTTTAATTTGCTTGGAATTGGTGAGAATGGCACCATCTGGAAGTTACCTATTGCAGAGTGGAAAGAAAAAGTGATCGAAAGAAAAAAGAACGGGCAATTGCCCCGGGATAAGGATAATCTGATTAGCGTAAAGTTTTTATCTGTTGATGTGACGGGTACAGCTGCTGTTGCTAAGTTTGAGTTTTATGTAGGTAAGGAACTGAAATATGTCGATTACTTATCGCTTTATAAGTTTGAGGAAGGTTGGAAGTTGGTGAGTAAAATCTTTTACAAGTTTGAGGACTAGTAATGCTGACCAGACACATAGTACCAAATCCCTTTTTCGTTTCGGAAAAGGGATTTTTCGTGAATGGCCTGTAATGTGCCATTTTCAATATAGAGAGCCTTGAATTCAACAATGCCATCCTTGTCGTGAGCTTTTCCTTTTTGGGTATTGAGGATGGTAAGCCCCATCCATTGTACTGATTTTGCCCAATTAAGTATTTCCAGTTTGTCTTTTATCGGTCTCGTACTTACATGGTGGGTTTTCATCAGATAATCAATATTGGCTAAAGTAAAGGCGGTGTACCTCGAACGCATCAGGCTCTCTGCTGTCGGAGCCTGATGGTGTCCTTCAATAAATGGCATGCAACATGTGCCGTATGGATTGTTAGAGCCGCAGTTACAGTTCATTGCTTGCTTCTATTTCGAACACTAAAGGATTTTTCATGATGCGCTCCTCCACTGTTTCAAAGCTTTTGTGCCAGCGGCTTGCAAAAAACAGTATTTGCGGATTTTTAAGGCCATCGGCAATGCGGTAAATTATGGCGTGGTGGGTATTGCTGATAACAGTTTCCGCATTGTCCACAATCAACATCTTTATCTTTGTCATCGGAACGCCATTGATATTCACCAGCTCCATCAGGCGTTTGGGCGTGCAGATTAATACATCAAGCCCATCGTATATTTCATCTTTCTGGTATTGCAAGATGCCTTGGTCAAAAGCAACAAATGTTCTTAAATTAGTGTATTTACCAAGTGTATTGAATTGTTCCTCCAGTTCAAACGCCTTTTCTTTTGTTGGGGTGATGATAATGGCGCGTGGTGCTTCTTCAAACGCCTCCTTGAGTTGCTGGATAACGCCCATAACAATGGTGGTGGATTTGCCTTCTTTTTCAGGTGCCAGACAAAACAGGTCAGCGCCAGATTTTATTTTAGGAATGCTCAGTGATTGTAATTCTTTTGGATGTGTATCGAAACCCGCTTCCTTAATGGCCGTAACAAGTTGGGGTATTATTTTTTTAAATTTCATAATATCTTCCGGTTTGCAAGTGCAAAGATGGTGAAAAGTACTAAAAACAAAAATGGCCTCTTTTTAGAAAAGGCCATTCATTTATTCTGATTGCAAGTAATTGTACCCTGCAAAAGAGTTTTATCTATGCGTAATAAGCGATCAGGTTTTTACCTGTATACATTTCAATGCTGTTGTTTGATCCTTCTTTTACGTTAAGGCTAAATTCCGGATGCTTTTTTTCAAGGAATTGATTAAGGCGCTGCATTATAATAGATGCCTTGTTGTTATTCCTTCTGGTAATGAAATTATCCAGGGCAATTAAAAATGAAATCTGCTTATTCTTGGCGTTTGATGTTATACGAAGATTCATAGCACACATTTTTAAGTTGTTGTTTTGACTTATATACTCTCTTTATTGATGAAGGTTCCGATTTTAACAATTAATAACGTTCCTCAAAAGTGAAACCTTGCAAGTTTGTAATTGTTTAATCGTTTGACTACCTAATCATAAAGGTAATGTATCAAAATGTATGCCAAAGTGGGTAAGTGCCAAATTGGCTGTTTGGCTTAAAAATTAAGAGGTGTTAACCCTTTAGTTAACACCTCTTTGAGTAGATATTAGGAGTTTGTAGTTGTCGGTCCGGCTTTTACCAGTTCTTGGCCTTGTGGTGTATCAGTGTACTTTCTGAAGTTTGTGATAAACCTGCTGGCCAAATCATTTGCCTTAGTTTCCCAATCTTTTGGATTGGTATACGTGTTGCGTGGATCCATAATGTTTGGATCAACATCGTGCAGCTGTTTTGGTATCTCCAGGTTGAAGACCGGGATGGTGGTTGTTTCTGCTTCCTCAATCGAGCCATCTAATATGGCATCAATGATGGCGCGCGTGTCTTTTATCGAAATCCGTTTGCCTGTGCCATTCCAACCGGTGTTAACCAAGTAGGCTTTTGCCCCGTGTTGCTCCATTTTCTTCACCAGTTCGGCACTGTATTTTGTTGGATGGAGCGAAAGAAAAGCTTCGCCAAAACAGGCAGAGAATGTGGGGCGTGGTTCTGTTACGCCAAGTTCGGTACCAGCCAGTTTAGCTGTAAAGCCCGAAAGGAAGTGGTATTGTGTCTGTTCTGGGCTAAGTTTCGAAACGGGTGGCATTACGCCAAAGGCATCGGCCGTCAGAAATATGACTTTATTGGCATGGCCTGCTTTAGAAACGGGCTTAACAATGTTGTTAATGTGATATATGGGGTAAGAAACCCTTGTGTTTTCTGTAACTGAATTGTCACTAAAATCAATTTTACCATTCGCATCAACGGTTACGTTTTCAAGCAAAGCATCTTTTCGGATGGCGTTGAAGATATCTGGTTCGCTTTCTTTGTCCAGATTGATGGTTTTAGCATAGCAACCTCCTTCAAAGTTAAATACGCCTTCGTCGTCCCATCCATGCTCATCATCTCCAATCAGTTCGCGTTTAGGATCGGTAGAAAGAGTTGTTTTTCCGGTACCGGAAAGGCCAAAGAAAATAGCTACATCACCATTTTTTCCTTTATTGGCCGAGCAGTGCATAGAAGCCATGCCGTTCAGTGGCAGGTAGTAGTTCATCATGGCAAACATGCCCTTTTTCATCTCGCCACCATACCAGGTGCCACCAATGATTTGCATCTTTTCGGTTAAATTGAAAATCGTAAATACCTCCGAGTTTAGTCCCTGTTCTTTCCATTTTGTATTAGTTGTTTTGGAGGCGTTAAGCACAACAAAATCCGGTTCGCCATATGCGGCTAACTCAGCTTCGGTTGGGCGAATGAACATGTTCTTTACAAAGTGGGCCTGCCAGGCAACTTCCGTAATGAATCGTACTTTTAAGCGGCTATTGGCATTGGCACCACAAAACGTATCAATTACATATAGTTTTTTCCCAGATAGTTGTGTGCAGGCATCGCTTTTTATAGCAGACCATGTTTCGGGAGATACTGGTTTGTTATCGTTTTTAGCAAAGTCTGAAGTCCACCAGATGGTGTCTTTTGTTATGTCATCTTCAACGATGTATTTATCTTTAGGTGAACGGCCGGTGAATTTACCAGTCATCACATTGATAGCGCCTGTTTCAGTTAGCTGTCCTTTCTCATAGCCTTTCAATTCGGAATTTAGTTCATCGAGGTATAAATCCTCATACGAAGGATTGTAAATAATAGATGATGTATCTAAAATACCATATTTACTAAGGTTTACCGTAGATTTTACTGCTTCCATTTTGGTGTTGTTAATTGGGTTCTTACAAATTGTAATTAAACGTGGTTGTAGTGTGATTTGATTGTGATATTAATATGCGATTATCTTTAAAAAATTAACTAAAATAAACAAATAAGTACAAATTAATACAAATAAAAATACTGAAATAGTTCTTTATTATCAGATAATTAAGAAGTATATCAGTATGGATTGTGAATTGATATGCTAAGATTTGTAATTTGTTATAAAATAAACAAATTATTTGGCAACTTTGTTTTTGAAAGGTCTGTAAGTAGCTGATATAAAGGATTAAAAAATTATTTAAAGAAAAATAATGCTAATAGTGCTTATGAATCGTAATTGGCGGCCCAATTTATAAGGAATAATTTCTTTTAATGCCAAAAATAGTTAGCGTAAGTTGTTGCTGTTAAGTAAGGTGTTGAATTTGGTATTTTTTATGTTATCGTAAGTAATCAGGTGTAACAATAACAAAATATACCTTTTAAAAAAGTTTTAGCTGTGGAGTGCATTTTTGTGGATTTTCCAGCTCTAAAAGTCTTTTTTTAGCCAATAACCCACCTGCATAACCTATTAAATTGCCATTTTTACCAATAATGCGATGGCAAGGGACGATGATGGAAATAGCATTGGCACCATTGGCAGAGGCAACAGCTCTAATGGCATTTTTATCGCCCAATTGAATGGAGAGTTCCAGGTAACTTCGCGTTTCACCGTAGGGTATTTCTAATAGGGCATGCCACACACTTTTCTGAAAATCAGTACCGACTAATAATAGGGGTAGTGTAAACTTGTCTAACTCTCCGGCTGTATACGCTTTTAGTTGCTTAATGGTAGCCTCGGTTATAGGCGTTGAGGCTTCTTTATACTCAGCATTTAAAGCTTTCTGGATGCGCTTGTCAATACTGGTACGCATTTTTCTGTATCGCCAGTCGCACAGGCAAAGCTTATTATCATAGGAGCCTATGATGAGTTCTCCAAAAGCGCTTTTATAGTATTGAATAGCGATGAAGTCCATAATAGATGGCTGACGGTTTGAGTTGGCAATATACTAAAACAAAAGCTGCGATGGACTTAAGGTCACCGCAGCTTGTTATATTTAATGCTATTACAGATGTCTATAGTTTAGCAAAGAAGTCATTCCCCTTATCATCTACAATAATAAATGCAGGGAAATTTTCAACTCTGATTTTGCGTACTGCTTCCATGCCCAGTTCTTCAAAATCAACTACTTCTACTGATTTTATGCTGTTTTTGGCAAGGATAGCTGCTGGCCCTCCAATAGAGCCTAAATAGAATCCTCCATTATTCTTACAAGCATCAGTTACTGCTTGTGAACGGTTACCTTTAGCTACCATAATCATAGACCCGCCATGTTTCTGGAAAAAATCAACGTATGGGTCCATGCGGCCCGCTGTTGTAGGTCCAAAGCTACCAGAAGCCATGCCTTTAGGTGTCTTGGCAGGTCCCGCATAATAAACGGGGTGATTTTTGAAATACTCGGGCATTGCCTGGCCTTCGTCAAGCATTTGCTTGATACGTGCGTGTGCAATATCGCGTGCTACAATTAAAGTACCTGATAAATTTAAGCGTGTTTTAATAGGGTATTTGGTGAGTTCCTTCAAGACATCTTCCATTGGCTGGTCCAAATCAATGTCAACAGCAGGTGCCATGTGTGGAGCTTCTTTAGGAACGAATCGTGAAGGATTCTTTTCCAGTTCTTCCACAAAAATACCTTCTTCAGTTATTTTTGCTTTGATATTGCGATCGGCACTACAGCTTACACCCAGGCCTACAGGACAAGAAGCGGCATGACGTGGTAAACGAATAACACGTACATCATGCACAAAGTACTTGCCACCAAACTGGGCGCCAATGGTGCTTTCCTGACATATCTGCTGTACTTTGGCTTCCCATTCTAAATCGCGGAATGCCTGGCCCCCCTCATTGCCTTCAGTTGGTAAATGATCGAAGTAGCCAGCGGATGCTTTTTTAACGGTAGCCAATGTTGCCTCGGCAGATGTGCCACCTATTACTAATGCCAGGTGATAAGGAGGACAGGCTGAAGTTCCCAGGTCTTTAATTTTATCCTGGATAAACTTGGTCAGATTTTCCTCAGTTAGTAATGCTTTGGTCTGCTGATACAAAAAGGTTTTATTACCTGAGCCACCACCTTTGGTCATAAATAAGAAATCGTACTGATTACCTTGTTCGGCGTAAATATCAATTTGCGCTGGCAGGTTTGTGCCTGTGTTTTTCTCTTCAAACATTGAGAAAGGTACTACCTGTGAATAGCGCAGGTTGCGATCGCGATAGGTTTCAAATACGCCTTTCGAAAGGTGTTCAGCATCATTGGCACCAGTAAATACGTTTTCGCCTTTTTTACCAATGACAATGGCAGTACCGGTATCCTGGCAAGTTGGTAATTCGCCTTCGGCAGTCACCACCTGGTTCATTAGCATGGTGTGAGCTACAAAGCGATCGTTGTCTGATGATTCCTCATCCTGCAGTATGTTAGCCAGCTTTTGCAGGTGGGTAGGACGCAGGTAGAATGAAACATCCGAAAATGCTTCTTTAGAAAGCAGCTCTAATCCTTTAGGATCTACTTTTAATATTTTTCGGCCATCTACCTCAATGGTAGAAACATAATCTTTTGTGATCAACCTGTAAGGGGTTTCGTCCTTTTGTATCGGAAACGGTTTTTGGTACTTAAAATCAGCCATAATAGAAATTGGTTATTAGGCAGAAGTCTTTGGTCTTCTCCAATGTGAAGTTTGGTGCTGACTCCAGACTTAAGCAGTTTTTATATTATCAGTTATAAATTATATCAGGTTTATACCGCTGACGTGCAAATCTAAAACTTAATTCAAAATCAATTAAAGAAATTGTGCAATAATTACCGTTAAAAAAATATAAAGCAATAAGCCTTATGTTTTGAATGCCATGGCAGTTTTTCTATCTTTCAAAAATGAAAAGAATTGAAAACCTAATCATCGAATTTAGTGACTTTATTTGGGGTACGCCACTTCTCATTCTACTTTTAGGTGGCGGATTTTTCTTTATGATGTATAGCCGGCTAATGCCGTTCAGGTATATTGCGCATGCAGTTGATATTTTAAGGGGTAAATACGATGATCCTGATGAAGCAGGACAAATCAACCATTTTCAAGCTTTGTCAACTGCTTTGGCAGCTACTGTTGGTATGGGTAATATCAGTGGGGTGGCTGTGGCTATCACGGCAGGTGGTCCGGGAGCTATCTTCTGGATGTGGGTGAGTGCAGTACTGGGCGTCTCCACCAAGTTCTTTACCGGTACACTGGCTGTTATGTTCAGAGGGAAGGATGACCGGGGAGAGGTGCAGGGCGGTCCGATGTATATTATTACCGAAGGTTTAGGGAAGCGCTGGAAGCCCATGGCGGTATTTTTTGCTGTGGCGGCTATGTTTGCTGTGTTCCCGGTTTTTCAGAGTAACCAGCTGACGCAGGTGTTTCGTGATATTGTGTTGTCGCCTAATGGCATTAATACCGGGTTTACCAGCGATTTAGTTACCGGTATTGTTATAGCAATATGTATGTCAGCCGTAATTTTTGGAGGGATTAAGCGTATTGGAAAGGTAACAGCGGGCATTGTGCCGTTTATGGTGCTTTTGTATGTGCTGGTTGTGCTGTATATTATCTTTTCTCATCCTGATCAGTTATGGGATGCCATTGTTCTTATATTCACCGATGCTTTTGAGGCAGAAGCTGTGTTGGGTGGGGCAGTAGGTATAATCATTATTACCGGTATAAAGCGGGCTGCTTTCTCCAATGAAGCCGGAATCGGAACGGCCCCATTGGCTCATGGAGCCGCTAAAACCAATGAACCCGTTAGAGAAGGTCTGGTGGCTATGCTGGGGCCTATTGTTGATACTTTAATAGTATGTACAATGACAGCATTGGCTATATTGGTGACAGGCGTATGGCAAACCAGCGATGCAGATGGTATTACCCTGACAGCACTGGCATTTGAAAAGGCTATTCCGGTTTATGGGCCTTACATTTTAATTCTGTGTGTGTTGTTTTTTGCCTTATCAACGCTATTCGCTTTTCCTTATTACGGCAATAAATGTGCGTCGTACCTATTTGGTACCCGTTCAAAGAATATTTACAATACACTAAGTGTTATTAGTGCGGTGGTGGCCGCGGTTGTTTCAATCGATGTGGTCATTGCTTTTATTGATTCAGCTTATGCGCTAATGGCGTTTCCTAATATGATTGCAGCCATTATTCTTGCTCCCCATGTCAAACGGGCAACTGTCAGCTATTTTTCACGTTTAAAGGCCGAACGTAAGAAAACTTAATTTGTCTGTAACTTAAGTGTAGGTATGAGCGTCCTACTTTTTAAATACTTAATCTTTAGCATATGAGAAAATTAATGATGTTGACAATGTTGATGCTGATGGCAACCGTTGTCTTTGCGCAGGAAAAAGAAAAACGTTCTGTTGGTGATTTTACTCGCATCACTGTTTCATCGGGTATTGATTTATATCTGTCACAGGCAGATGCCAATGACGTGGAAGTAGAGTGTAAAAAAGATGATTTGCACCGACTGATGACCGAAGTGGAAGGGAATACACTTAAAATATATATGAAGGGCAACTTTAGTTGGAACTGGAGTACAAAAACAACGCCTAAGGTGTATGTATCTGTTAAACAATTGGAAGCGCTTTCGGCCAGCGGAGGTTCTGATGTATACGGTCAAAACGTATTGGAGCAGCCAGTATTGAAGTTAAGCAGCAGTGGCGGCTCTGATGTGTATATTGAGGTGAAATCAGATGAATTGAAATTAACCACATCGGGCGGTTCAGATATAAAGATTAAAGGGGTAGTGGGACAATTAATAGCTACTTCGAGTGGAGGTTCGGATATCAATGCGCGCGACTTAAAAGCTGAAACAGTAAAAGTCACTTCATCAGGTGGCTCTGATGCTATTGTGTGGGCCAATAAAGAAATTATTGCCAATGCCAGCGGTGGCAGTGATATCGTTTTTTACGGTAATCCTGAGATTAAGCAACTGAACGAATCGGGGGCCGGTGATATTAGCCAGCGCTAAAAAAAAGAAATAAATAACAATCTTGAAAGCCACATCCGTTAGGGTGTGGCTTTTATAATGTGATGCATATAAGCAGCAAAATTTTAGTTGCTTAACTAAAAATACTATTTTAGAAAAAAAAAGAATGCGCCTACCCCTCATCTTCTTTTTTAGTCTGTTAATAGGTATACACGTTTCTGCCCAGCAGAACAACAGTCAGATTAATCGCTACAATAAAGTGGTGACTTACTCTGGCTTCAGGGTAGTTGAATATACCGAGCTGGAGATACAGATTAATAATGCCAAAGGCTTAAGTTATGCTGATATTGAAATACCTTACTCCAAAGGCAATAGCATTAAGGAGCTGCAAGCGGGTATTTACAATTTATCAGGTAACAAAATACGGATGCTGAAGAAAAAAGACATTGTGCGAGCTAATGCCTATTCTGATAATTCGTTCCATAGCGATAACATGAAAATGTCCTTTAAGCTATTACACAATCGTTATCCGTATATTATTAAGTACAGTTATAAAACTGATGCCACTGATTACCTGTATCTGGCCTGGTGGATGCCTCGCAGCAGCAAAGATGTGCCGGTTAAGGAGGCAAGCCTGTCAGTAGAAGTACCTCAGCAATGTGCCGTACGTATCTTTCATCAGGGTGTAGGCGAGACTCAGGAAGTATCATTAAACGGTAAAACGACATATAGCTGGACCATTGACGATGTAGAATTTGTTGAACGACAAAAGTTTGGTCCGCAAAGCCGGGAGCTGCAAGCCCAGGTAATGGTTATGCCGGAACTGTTCAACTATGGCGTGAAAGGTAATGCGGCCAGCTGGCAAAGTTTTGGCGAATGGCTGAGTGCGTTAAAGGCCAACTGCCATAATCTGCCAGAAAGTGAAAAAGAACGGGTGCGCCAGTTAACGAAGGATTGCAACAGTGAGTTAGAGAAGATAAATACACTGTATAAATACCTCCAGAATAATACCCGCTACGTAAATGTGGCTCTGGATATTGGAGGCTTGCTGCCAGAGACCGCTGAATACGTGTGTGCCAATAGATATGGCGATTGTAAAGCGCTGACCAATTACATGCAAGCTTTATTAAGTGAGCTTGGTATTGCTTCTGTTTATACCATTGTGCACGCCGGGCAGTATCCGTTTAAGATAAATACCGCTTATCCATCGCAACAGTTTAATCATGTGATTTTGTGCGTGCCGCAAGTCAATGATACCATTTGGCTGGAGTGTACCGATAAAACGGCACCATTTGGCTACCTGGGTACTTTTACTCAAAATCGTACGGTGTTATTGGTGGATGGTGAAAACAGCCGATTGACCCGTACGCCTGCATTAAACCATGAAGAGGTGGCCGATAGTTATGTATCGACGATTCACATGGCGGCCGATGGCACTTTGCAGATGGAAACACAAGCCACCTTGCGAGGCAGAGCTTTTGACTATCTTAAGAGTTTGAATGATGCCTTACCGCAACAAGATAAGCTGGACTATATTGAGGAGTTGGGAATAGTAGAGCACGCCGATATAGCACATTTTTCGTTGGAGAGAGCGCATGCCGACTCCTCTTATATAAATCTGAGGCTACACTCGAAGCTTAATAATGCCATTGAGCCCATTGGTGATCGTTCCTTAATAAAACCCATCCGTCCTTTCTATTTTAAGCTTGATGAGCCAGAGCAACGAATGCAGGAGCTGCGTTTTAGCTATCCTTTTAATGTGAGCGATACGCTGATATACAACCTGCCTCGACCTATTAAGCGCATTAGCGGATTGCAAGGCCAGCAGCTTGATACGGATTTTGGATACTATACAAAAGACGTGCAGTTTAATGAATATCAACTAATCATTACCCGACATATCAGCATTAAAGCCGGCAGCTACCCGGTTGAAGAGTATGAGGGCTTTTATGAGTTTATGCAAGCGTGTGCCAATGCCGAATTGCAGAAAGGTATTGTCGAATATTTCTAACTAAATCCAACACCACACTATGAAAACACTTTTATTCACCATTTTACTGTTCACCTCCTGGGTGTTTAACAAGGGCATGGCGCAAGAGATAGAGTTTGGAAGTTTGCGACCTTGCGATGCCGAGATACAGGCCTGTGCCTATGAGAAAGATGCGCCAGCTGTGGTGTTGTTTGATAAGGGAGATTCGTGGTTTGTGCAGGATGATGGCGGATTTGTCCTTCGCTTTGACAGGCATGTTCGTATCAAAATATTTAATGAAGCAGCCTTTGATAAGGGGGAGTTTGAGATACCATTGTATAAGGGAGGCGAACGGAATGAAGAGGTTAAGGAGATAGAAGGCATCACCTTTAATATCGAAGGCGGGCGAATGGTAAAGGTAGAGCTGGATAAGAAAAATGTGTACCGTGAAGACATTAATGAATACTGGTACATGAAAAAGTTTGCCATGCCACAGGTGAAAGAAGGCTCAATTATTGATGTGAAATACACTGTTTATTCGCACTATTTTGAGCATTTCAGAGACTGGGAATTTCAAATGGATATACCAGTTTTGTACAGTGAGTATAAGGTGAATATGATTCCGTTTTTCTCGTACCGCTATCGGCTGCAGGGGGCTACTACCTTCGACCATTACAAAAAATACGATAAAAAAGGCCTGGAGAGAACCTATGCTGGTATACCATTTAAGGATGTTGTGTATGAGTTTGGCTTCGAAAATGTACCATCGTTTAAGGATGAAAGCTTTATTTCCTCGCGCAATGATTACATCAAAAAGATTGACTTTCAATTGTCGGAAATCAATTCTACCTCGGGCTATAGCCGCAAGTACATGAACACCTGGCCATCCATGGCCGAAGAGCTGCTGGACCATCCTGATTTTGGAAAATACATAAAGAAAGCTGAAAAGTGGGGGAGCAAGACCTTTACGCATCTTAGTAATAAGCCCGAGGAGGAGCAACTTGATAAGGTCCTTACCTACATGAAGCAGCATTTTACCTGGAACCATTATACCGGCAAAAGGGCTCAATATAGCTTCAAGGAGTTTAACGAAAAGCTATCGGGAAATATCGGTAATATCAACCTGAGCACCATAGGTGCGTTGCGCGCCCTTGGCCTGCAGGCTTCACCGGTTATTATCAGTACCCGGGATAACGGTAAGGTTACCGATTCATTTCCCTACTCCAACCTGTTTAACTATGTGCTGATATTGGTTGAGGTGGATAAGACCATGCGCCTGGTGGACGCCACCCAGGATATGTGCCCCAATCACCTGATTCCATCGCGCTGCATCAATGGTAAAGGTTTTATAGTAGAAGAGGATAGTGAGAAATGGGTGACCATATCCAATGCGGCTACTTCGCTGGAGGAGCTGAACATGGCCATATCGGTTAATGTTGAGGAAGGGGCGCTGGAAGGTTTGTGCCGGGCAAAGTGTACAGGCTACTCGGCTGTTTCGGAGCGCAAAGCGTATTATAACAGCCGCGAAAACTTTGAGAAGAAAATTAGCAGCAAGGGCTTGAAGGTTGAGAATATGGAAGCTGTTAATTTATCCGATAACTCGCAGCCGTTTAAGTATAGTTTCAAATTCTCGCAGGCGATTGACCGTATCGATAACCAGTTAATACTGTCGCCCTTTGCCAACCTGGTGGAAAAGGAAAATCCCTTTAAGCAGGAAGACAGGAGCCTGCCTGTAGATTTGGTGTATCTGCGCGGTAATCGTTTTATCACCACCATTCAGATACCAGAAGGCTACAAGGTGGAAGCTTTGCCAAGCCCCCAAAAGATTAACTCCGAAAATGTGTCATTCTCCTTTTTAGCCCAAATAAATGCTAAGCAGGTGCAGATGATAGCCAGTTATAATTTTAAGAAGCAGACGTATCCGGCAGACACCTACAAGGAGTTAAAGCGCTTTATGAATGCAGTAACGGCGGCCATCAACTCTAAAATTATACTGACTAAAGTGGATAATAACCTGGCTGATTTATAGCTTGGCCTTGGATGTATTTCATGCTTGAAAATACAAAATATCTGATCTCGTGATTCTATAAATAGGAGGTTTTTAGACAGTCTGACGGTAAATTGTATGAGTAGTGGCCGATTGCGTGGCACTTTCCTGTCAAACCGATATGTAGTTTGAGCGGGCTACAAACCTTGATATTTAGCTTCTTACCTGCCATTACTTATACAAAATGTTGTGTGTTCGTGTTAATATTTTAATTTTTCTTTTCACAAATTATTCTAAATCCGATTGAAAATCCCCATAAATTTGGTTCATGAGTTCTTCTATATGAAGATTTCGCATTCTCTGCACCAAAATACCAACTACCGCCACGAATTACTTTTTCTTTCCCTTCATAAGGCCCGGTTGGATTTGTAACTTTGTCAGTTGTATATGGGGCATACCAGTCGCTAACCCATTCCCACACATTTCCGTGCATATCACTAAGACCCCATTGATTTGATGGGTAGCTGCCAACAGGAGTTGGACTCCCTATAAAAGTGCCTTGTATCGTATATTTTGATTTTATTTTGGAATTATAGTTTGCTAAACTATCATTTAGTATTACTCCATATGAAAACGGAGTTTTTGTTCCCGCCCTACAGGCATATTCCCATTCTGCCTCTGTAGGAAGACGAAACTGGTATTCAGTTGATAAATCATTTAACTTATCAAGAAATAATTCAATATCAAAATACGAAATACTTACTATCGGAAAATCAGGGTTTATATTCCGAAATGGAGATGGTTTTTGAGGATGTAGTTCTTTGTTTCCCATTATTTTTTGCCATTGTGCTTGTGTTACTTCAGTTTTTCCAAGCCAATAATCATAATTTAAGTGTACTTCATGTAAAATTTCTGAACCTCTTAAATTTTCATAGTCTCCCATAAGAAAGCTTCCCTTTTCTATTTTAATAAATTCCATTCCTAAAATGGGTTCCTTTAAAACTGAAAAGGATTTATCTTTATAGCCTACAATAACCAAAGGCAGTAATAAAAAAAATAGCGAGTTATATCTTTTAAATTTCATTTTAGTCATGCTAATTATTTACTTCAATACAAATACACTTTCTCTTACATGTTCGTTAAGATACATCGTTTACAAAAGTTATAGATTAGACTTTACACTAAATTAGTTTCTAACCTTACTGATTGTTCTTTAGTTCTTAATTC
>NZ_JAGTAR010000046.1 GCF_018156225.1 Carboxylicivirga sediminis | reverse complement strand
GATGAAAATGAATATTTATAAGTGAAACTCTAAGCTTTTCCTTAAATAATCGATTTACTGCTTTAAATTTCATCACCGTAGCTCGCTACGCTTCTAAAATTCGCATTGTAAATCGGTTATTTAAGAAATTTTGAGCTCTGTAATTTTAATCGAACTCAGGTTGTTAGTGTGTGATTTGGATTTAGATCGATTCGGGCCCGCTTTGGCGGGCTCGTTTCACATTAGCTAATTAATAACTATTTTTGAAGCATGACTTCATACATTGTTATTGCCCTGTTTGCGACTGGTATCGCTATCGGTTGGTTATTTCGCGATAAAGATAAGACCCGAAAAGGAGTTGATACGGCCGTTACCTGGTCGGTATATTTGCTATTGTTTCTCTTAGGAATCTCAGTAGGTATCAACAAAGAAATAGTAAATAATTTTTCCAGAATCGGTTATCAGGCTTTCTGGCTGACTTTTGGAGCAGTTGCCGGAAGTGTATTAATTGCCTGGTTGGTGTATCATTTCTTTTTTAAAACAGATAACGAGGAGTAATAATGAAAGGAAGTATAATTATTCTGGCCTTTTTTGCCGTGGGCCTTTTAGGCGGTATTTATGGTTTATTTCCAGAGTGGTTACTAAATGAAAACCTGACTACCTATGCTTTATTTGTGCTGATGTTTTTGGTTGGTATTAGTATCGGCAGTGATAAAAATGCCTTTTACATCCTTCGCAAGTTAAACTTTAAAGTGGTGTTAGTGCCGTTAACGGTGATTATTGGCAGCTTATTGGGCACCGCCATTATATCGTTGATGCTTGCCGACATCGATATTAAGGAAGCCACTGCCGTAGGAGCAGGGTTTGGATACTACTCCTTGTCAAGTATTTTTATCAGTCAGCTGCATAGTCAGGAACTGGGGGTCATCGCCTTACTGTCAAATATATTCAGAGAAATCATTACCCTGTTAGGGGTACCTTTATTGGTTAAATACTTTGGTAAGCTGGCAGGTATTGCCTCTGGTGGAGCTACAGCCATGGATACGACTTTACCTGTGATAGTTAAGTTTACTGGTAAGGAATATGGTATCATAGCCATTTTTAGCGGCATCATACTTACTATTTTAGTACCAATCCTGGTTACAGTAATTCTGGAGTTCTCATAATATAATAGGCTTTAGCTACTGATAACAACCGTATTAATGCTACTCATTAAAGCAGTTTGTGTTTTGTTGAATCATGCAGCTGTAGTATCGGGGAGATGGCCCGGTATAAAAGATTACATCCGCTCTGGATAATATCTTATCAAACAAAGCGGACGCAATTTTATGGATTTAATAATACGGTATAATTTACAGTTTTTCCGTTGATATGCTTATTCAGCACTCTCAGCCTTTAGTTTAAACTCCATTATAATCTGTCCATCTTTTTCCAACTGAAGCACTTCACCCTTAATGGTATAATTCAGTGTCTGTTGCAGCATCTGAAAGAACTCTATTTCAGGTACGCCATCGCAATACATTTTAGTAGAAAAAACCTTGTCAATGGTGAGGGTATTACCTTCAATTACCACTTCTCCTCCAAAGGAGTTGCAACCACTATTACCACCAGCTTTGTTTTCAGCCATATTAATTACCAGTGTAGGTGTCTTTAGTGTAAATCCGGCCTCTTTGGCAGCTTGGCCATTAAATGAAATTAACTCCCATTGATTAGCCTCAACAAAAAGCTCACTTATATTCTGTTTATTCGATGCTTTTTCCTGACTGGTACCTTGTGTGCTTTTGCAACTTACTAATGCTGCTACAGCCATAAGCGCTACAAATAATTTCTTCATCTTATTAAGTTTTTGTTTTGTTTAGCTAATTTAGGCAATAAAAATCATGCCAAAGAAATAAGTAACTTAAATACTTTTTAAAATGGATACAATCGATATAAAAGTTGGTACACGTGTTGAACATCCCAGATATGGTGAGGGTATAATTGCTAAGATTAATCTTGGCGCCTACATTGTCTTCTTTGAAGATGGCGGCAAGATGGAAATACCAAAAACAAGTACAAACCTTACAATTATTGAGAGTCCGGATGAAGGCAAGCCAGAAACGGTGACTGCCCGCGATTTAAGGCAAGCTATAGCTTCTGTGCTGGATGAGTATGGAACCTTACCGGCAGAGGTAGAGTTAGGGCAAAAATGGCTGGGAGGTAAGTTGTTGCTTCAACCCGCCAATGAATCATTGCAAGCTAAGGAAATACCAATCGAAATTTTCTTTAAAAAGATTGTTATGTTGCGTGACCGTTTGCGTGTATTAGAGCAGAACATCAATTCATCAGGCTCGCTTAATGATGAAGAAAAAGTGCACATGCAGCAGTACATTACCAGGGCCTATGGCAGCCTAACCACTTTTAATGTATTGTTTGCCGATAAAGAGGACTATTTTGTTGGTAGTGGCAAGAAATAGAATAAGATATGGCATCGCATTGAACTCTCAAATGCGATGCTTTTTATCCATATCCTGCCAATATGTAATATCTTGATGCTTATCTGTTGTAGTTTACGCATTTAATATATAGTCGGTCAAATTATCTTCCGCAGTTAACCCAAGCTTCTTACGCAGGCGATACCTGTGGTTTTCAACACCTCTGACAGTAATACCAAGCAATGGCGCGATATCTTTTGATGTCAGATTGATTCTTAAGTAAGCGCAGAGGCGCAAATCACTAGGGGTTAGTTCCGGATGTTTTTTCTTCATGGTTTTCAGAAAAGCCTCGTGCGCTTGCTCAAAATTTGCTTCAAACAATTGCCAGTCATCCTGACCACTGATGTTATCATCAATTTTATCAATAACTTCTTGGTAATACTTGTCTGGATAGCGATTACCAAGATATTCTTTGTGTTTCTTTATCTTAGCTTTTAGTGATAACAAGAATTCATTTTTCTTAATTATGCTCATAGCCGAACTCGCCAGTTTCTGGCTTTTATAGGATAATTCAGAACTGAGTTTCTCATTTTTTAGTTGAATCAGTTCTTTCTCTTTCTCCTCACGTTTCCGCTTTTCCTTTAGTTTAATTTTACGACTGGTTATATACTTTAATCCCAACATCAGGCCAACCATTAATAATAAATAGCCGGCAATGGCATACGTCGTTTGGTACCACGGTGGATGCACTATTAGTTTCAATAGGTGTGTTTTGGATGACTTGAGCCAATTGTTAACCGCTTTAACTTCAATGGTATATGTGCCAGAGGGTATTCTACTCAATTCAATAGTGGGCTTGTTTGACAGAGCCGACCATTGGTCATACAGACCTGGTATTTTATATTGAAATTTAACCGTTTCACCATTCAATAAAGGGAAGGAATAACGAAGTATCAGATTATTTAAACTATGTGGCAAGTTGATAGATTGGTCTTCAATGCTCAAAGGAAATGGCTTACCTTTTCGATTAGTTGCAGTTACTTGCCTGAGTGTTATTTCGTGACTGGCAATATCAATACCTTCATTGTTGCCGTTTAAGTTGAGCAGCATATAACCATTTTCCAGGCAAACCATTGCCGTAGTATCATTGAACTGCACAATGTTTTCATGATCAGGAATTAAATGATTCTCAAATAATTGCTTGGGGTAAAACTTGATCCTGGATACCTCGTTGGCATAAATTTTAAAGTAGGCGATGCCTTTTTCGCTAATAAACCAGTAGTGGTGATTAAGACCGGGTACAATGCGCTTGGCTGCTTTAAAATCCCCCAGAGCGTCATTAAGCAAGTTATACGGAACAATGGTGTTCTTAAGATCGTCATATGTATATAGCTTATGTCCGGTAGTTATAACGATCTGATTTTCTATTTTAAATACATTTAAGTGACCAAGCTGTTCTGGTCCATCTTCAAACTTATCGTATTTAATGACTGATTCCACATTATCAAAATCATCATTTAAACGAATTTTATACAGGCCGCTGTAGAAATGGCTGGCCCACAGATTGCCCAGGTGATCCACTTCTATGAAACGTGTTAAGTTATTAAAGCCACTGATGGTATTGGACATCTTCCAGCCATTCTGCGTTTCACGGTAGACGATTAGGTCATTGTAAGTACCTTGAAGCAGTACATCCGGATGCCGCGGATGTCGTTTGATATTATAAGCACCCGAATAGTCAGAAAGCAGAGAAAACTCATTGCTGCTAATGAATGTACCCTTATTATGACCGATAAACAGATGATTGTCGATGATTTCACAGTCCCACACTTGCCCTTGAGTCCCGTCAACCAGCTTAAAACTACCATCCGTATCCTGCCACGATTTAACATACAAGCCTTGATTTGTGCCCAGGTACAACTGATTATTAAACAATGCGCCGCTGTAAATGGCTCCAATTTCTTTTTCCATATACATTCGGTAGTTGTTTCCGGGCGTCAACGAAATATATTCGATACCGGCATCCAGTGCCAGCCACATATTATTGTACTGGTCGAAACTTATTCCTAATACAGTATTACTTTGTAAACCATTCTTATTGTTATACTGAAACTTCACCTTGCCAGTGGGCGAAAAGCCAATGACACCATCCAGTATGGTGCCAATAATAAGGTCCCCTTCGGCAGTTACAGCACCATGATTGATTTTATTGGTGATAAAAAACGATTGAAGATTATTGGCTATTGGTTTAAATTCATCGGTAGTTGTGTTTAGGATGTACATTCCTGCTGATTCGGTGCCAATATAGTAAGTATTGGGTAAGTGTCCTTTGGCAATAAAACGCACATGCTTTTCCTTTAAGAAATCGCTGTTGGTTACCGGGATAAGCTGATTGTTTTCTGTTCGATAGATACCATCGTTATGAATAGCAACAAACACAGTACCGTCAACCAAAGTAGCAAAATTAAAGAAACCGCCGTTTTTTAATACTGTAAATGATCCATTTTCGTAGATATAGATGCCGGCAAATGAGTGAAAGATGATTTGCTCCTGGCTTTTAAAAATACTCCAGAATTCCTCATTAATGCCAAACTGCGATTTCACACTGTCTGTAAGAGAAAAATATTGCAGTTGACTATTTTGTGTTCTTTCCCAAAAACCCAACTCACGATAGCCTCCTGTATACACTCTTCTGTTATCAACAGCTACAGCTCTTATAATAGAAGCGTTGGGAGAAGGATATAACTGCCAGCTCACCCCGTCAAATTCGAGCAAACCACTGCTATTGCCAAAGTAAATATAGCCTGTTGGTGCGCATCCAATAGACCAGTTTTGACTAGCTGCCTGATAATCATCTTTAGTAAAACTTATTAATGATTGTGCTGAAAGTACTGAATGGTCAATTATGCCATTAAGCAGAAGAATGAACAGGGTGATATAAAAAAGCTTCATGAGCTGATATGACATTAACTGATTATGATTTGATGATATAACATCAGTAAAAATAAATTATTCTCTTTTGAAGACATTAAATGTTGTTAACAATATTTTGTAATTCTTGATTCGTGAGGCGATTTTGACCGGAATTTGGCTGGTAAATACATAAAAATAGCTCATTGAGTGACCTAAATATTCGGTTTTGCAAAATACTAAATGTGAGATTTTTCTATTTGTAATAATTAGGTAATCAGGCTTTAGAGAATGCATACAATGAGAGGGTGAGGTAATTGTGTAAGCATGAATTAAGACTTTTTAACAAAGAGAGCTTATAGTGTGGGGATTTTTTTCATGACCTGTGATTGGCTCAATACTTTTGGCTAAGCGAACTTAAAAAAACACAGACATGAAAAAAATCTTTTATTCGATTCTTCTATTGTTCGTATCAACACTCATGATGGCGCAAAATCCTGTTAAGGTTGCCGGAAAAGTGACGGGTACTGATAATATAGGAATACCGGGTGTTTCTGTAATAATAAAAGGAACAACAACAGGTACAATTACCGATTTTGACGGTAACTACGTAGTTAATGCAACCCCTGATAATATTATCGAATTCAGCTTCATTGGCTATGAATCTCAGGAAGTGGTTGTTGGAACCCAAACCACACTTAATATCGTATTGCAGGAATCGGTTGAGTTAGTAGATGAAGTGGTTGTGGTAGGGTATGGTACACAGAAAGTAAAGGACTTAACTTCGGCTATTACAACGGTTGCTTCTGAAGAATTAGCCAAAACTCCAGCTGCTACAGCTATGCAGGCTTTACAAGGTAAGGTTGGCGGTCTTCAGGTAGTAAGCTCCGGACAGCCAGGCAATCAGCCAACAGTAAGGGTGAGGGGTATTGGTTCCTTCCAATCGGCAGGACAAAATCCATTATATGTTGTAGATGGCATGTTCTATGACAACATCGATTTTCTGAATATCTCAGAAATAGCGTCCGTTTCAGTTCTTAAAGATGCATCAGCTGCTGCTATTTATGGTGTACGTGCCGCCAATGGTGTAATCCTTATCGAAACCAAATCTGGAAGTAAAGGGAAAACTGAAGTTGAGTACGATGGTTACTATGGTTACCAGGTGGCCCAGAATGTGCTTAAAATGGCCAATGCAGAGCAATTCACTAATATGGCATTGGAATCAGGTTCAGATGTCGACTACAATTTCGTTTTGAACGCCATGCAGAAGTATGGTCGTAGCCGTGTAAACCCTAATGTGCCTGATGTCAATACCGACTGGTACGATGAAATCTTAAGGCCGGCACCTATTCAAAATCATAGTTTAAGTGCCAGGGGTGGAACTGAGAATGTAAAATATGCCCTAGGAACCAGCTACTTTAAGCAAGATGGTATTATGGATGTGGAAAACTATTACGAGCGTTTTAACCTGACAGCTAAAATTGATGCTAAAGCCAATCAGTGGTTATCGTATGGTGGTAATGTGGTTTTTAGTAATGCAACCAAAAAAGATCCTAATAATGATGCCTGGAAACAAGCTTACCTGGCAGTACCAATTTTGCCGGTATATGATCAGGATTATTTAGGTGTTTCCACTCCAGATAATTTTGCTGATGCCCAGTTGCTTGGCTATCGCGGACATCAAAATCCGTTTCCAAGCATGCTTTATAACGATAGGCAGCTGGATATTATGAAGGTTAATGCAAACTTCTATGCGCAAATAGATCTGATTCCTTCAAAGCTAACGTTTAAAACCAGCTATAATCATGCTTATACGGATTTAAATCAGCGCAATGTTGATTTCCCCTTCTATATAAACGATAACTGGTTTAGAGAGTTTTATACCGAAGGTGAAGATGAATCAGTTGAATACAGGGCGGATTTTGTAAAAGTAAGAAAGCAGAACAGTACCTATTCAAATAAGATATGGGATAATGTTTTGACTTATTCGGATAGCTTTGGAGCTCACAATATTTCAGTGATGGCTGGTTCTTCATACCGTCAGGAAACTAGCCATAACCTATGGGGATCAGCTGAAGATGTGCCTGCTGAGAAAGAGCAGTACTGGTACATCGATGCAGGTCAGAATAATGATTCTCATTTAACGGGTGATGGTGGTGCTAAATACTATGGCCAGTCATACTTTAGTCGTTTGTCTTATAATTTTAATGGCAAATACATGCTCTATGCCACCATGCGTGCTGATGGCAGTAATAAGTTTGAGAATACCTGGGCGTATTTCCCGGCCGTAGGTGCTGGTTGGGTACTATCAGAAGAAAATTTCCTTAAAAACAATGATTATATCGATTTCCTGAAACTACGCTTTGGTTGGGGACAGTTAGGAAATGACAAGATTCCTCGTTCTGACGGTTCGGCTGCAACTTATATTAATTATGTAGCATTGGGTGATCAGAGAGCTGCAGGTACAGTTACCACTAATAATATCAATATCCTGCGTTGGGAAGTCACCGAAGAAACAAATGTAGGATTAAGTGCCAATATGCTTGGTAATCGTTTAGGTATTGAAGCTGATTATTATACCAGAGATACTAAAGATGCTGCTATTTATGTCAATACGCCTGTTATAATGGGTGGTGGATTAAAGAGTGCTGGTGTTATTCGTAACTCAGGATTCGAATTGGCTGTAAATTGGAGTGATAATATAACCAGTGACCTGAGCTATATTGTTGGGGCTACATTGTCAACCAATAAGAACGAAGTACGTGAGCTTTATGGTCAGGATTATATTGATGGTGGCTCAGCAGAATTTCGTCAGCGCACTATGGTAGGTGAGCCTCTTCTGGCATTTTATGGATGGGAAGTAGCAGGAGTTTACCAAAATCAGGCCGAGATTGATGCCGATCCTATTGCGATAGCTAATGGCCTGGAACCAGGTGATTTTAAATACAAAGACCAACAGAAAGAAGGAGAAGAAGGATATGGCGTTATTGATGATAACGACCGTGTGATATTGGGTTCATATTTCCCAACGCTTATGTATGGTGCCAACTTGGGTATTAAATACAAAAACCTACAACTTACAACCAACATAATGGGGCAGTCGGGTAATAAGATTCTTAACCGCAAGCGAGGTGAAGTTATCTGGACCAATGACACGAACTGGGATGCCGATTTAGCGACTAACCGTTGGCACGGCGAAGGAACATCCAATGAATATCCATCATCTAAAGGTTTAAGAAAATCGTGGAACCAGAAGATGAGTGATTACCTGGTGGAAGATGGAGCTTTCTTCAGAATACAGAATGTTCAGTTGGCTTACACGCTTTCAAATAAGTCTCTTTTCGGAGTAGAAATGCCCGATGCACGTATCTCATTTACGGCAGAACGCCCATTAACCGTATTCAGTTACAATGGTTTCAGCCCTGAAGTAAATAATGGCATTGATAACCAGGTACACCCTGTTCCTGCTATTTACACAGTTGGACTAAATCTTAAATTTTAATCGTTAAAAAAGATTAGACATGAAGTTCATTAATAAACATATTATAAAGCTTATGGCTATGGTAATTGTGGTTATGGCAATAGCAGCCTGTCATGATAACCTGGAAGAGCCATTTGAAAACCGTGTTCCTACCGAAGAAGTGGATTACACTATGTCAAAAGATATGATATTGCCCCTTTATGGTGCATACTCACAATTCTATATGAGAAGAGGATGGGAAGGTATTCCTTTACAGTCTGTTAGGGGAGATGATGTAAATGCTGGCGGCTATGGTGATGCTCAACCATTCTTTATGACCGATCGCTACGTCTACGACCAGGGCTATTGGATGTATAACTCATTATGGGGCCTGGAGTATACCACAATATTCCGCATGTTTGATGCTGAAGAGCAAATAGAACTGTACAGAGAAAATTCAGGTAATCCTAATGCCGATCAGTATATTGCTGAAACAATGGTAATAAAAGGTTGGTTACTACGTAATTTAGCTCGTACTTGGGGTGATATTCTAATTCCTGAAACTTCAGATCCGTCAGATATGTTGGTGACTGATGTATCGACCTATGCAGAAGTGATGCAATATATTTCGGACTTGATGGATGAAGCAATACCCAATTTACCGGATATGCATCCAGCGGATCGCACTGATGTGCCAGGCGGTGTAACAAAATATACAGCGCTGGCATTAAAAGCGATGGTAAACCTGGAGCTGAAAGAATATCAGAAAGTGGCCGATGCTACTTCACAAATTATCAAGTCTAACAAATTTGCCCTTTATTCTGATTATTACGAGTTATTTAAGAAGGATGGCGAATTATGCTCTGAGAACCTCTTTGAATTGCAATTCTCAGATTATAATCAAAGTACAGGACCTCAAGAGACATATTTATATGCCTTTTATGGTTCACAGAACTGGTCACCAAAAGTTGAAGGTGCCAAGAGTGGATGGGGATTTTGGGAGCCAACTCTAAAGTGGATTAAGTTTATGTTGGATAGAGGTGATGATACACGTCTTCAAACCAGTGTACTATTCACCAATAAAGGTATTAATACCTTAAAGGCAGATCCTGCTTATAGTACCCTACCTGCATGGATAAGTAACACAACTCCATCGGGAGATATCGTTAATGATTATGCACGAGCCAACTTTGCCAGTGGTAAACACTATTTGCCATCTGATCAATTGACACCAGGTCGAAATGATTATGGTAATGGTAAAAACTATCCGCTAATTCGTTATGCTGAAATATTGCTGATACACGCTGAAGCAATGGTACAAGGCGCTACAAGTTCGGCTATGTCGGCCGATGAAGCGGTGAATAAAGTACGGAATAGGGCTGGATTAGGAAGCATCACTGGAGTTGGGTTACAAGAGGTTTTGGATGAAAAATTTGCAGAGCTGGCAATGGAATTAGGAGCACGATTCTACGATATGGTACGATATGAGCAATACGATGAGTTAAACTATAGCGATCGCTACGACGATAGTGATGGGGTGCGTCAGTTTAATGCTGATAAGGTCTTTTTACCATATCCTCTGGCTCAGCTTGATCAGTTACCAAACCTAAAGGCTTATGCCAATAACTAATCGTTAAATATTGGAAAAATGAAAACACTTAAAACAATTCTATATAGCCTTGGGATTATATTAAGCCTGCAGGCATGTACCGAGGGTATTGATTCAATTTCTCCCGTTGAACCGGGGAGTGATGAATTAGCTCCAACCATAGCAATTAGCTCACCACAGGATGGGGATCAGCTTATTGTGGCAGCCGGAAGTGGTGTGCCCATTATGTTGGAGGTAGTGGACGACATAGAGCTGGCTTCTGTGAGCTTTACTATTAATGACGAGGTGTTAGAAAATGTAATCAATTTTAGAGATTACAGACGCTATGCCCCGCTAAAAGGTCATGCTTTAAACCTGGAAGATGGAACCTATACCATGCAAATTGAAGGTGTTGATAAAACAGGTAAGAGTACCTTATCAGATGTCATCAGCTTTAGTGTGGTGGAGATGGGCAACTTTGAACCATTATATGGTGAGACTTTCTACATGAGTTTCCAGAATCACTTCCTTGATCATGCTTCAGTAACAGGTGCAAAAGTTGAAGGTTTTCCTGGTTTCGAAGCCAATGGTGTTATTGGAGCTGCTTACCAGGGAGCTGAAGGCGCCAGCCTTTCATTCCCAGTTGCTGATGTATTGTCAGGTACCGAAATGAGTGCCACCTTTTGGTACAATATTGCACAGCAGGGCCGTTCAGGTATTTTATCAGCCAGCCCATCGGGCAGTAATAATAATCGCGTAGCAGGATTTAGACTATTCCGCGAAGGAGGAGATGATGCACAGATTATCAAGCTGAATGTAGGCAATGGCTCGGGAGACCAATGGTTTGATGGAGGAGCTGCAGCTACAGTTAATCCGCAAACAACCGACTGGGTTCATGTTGCCATTACCATCTCCGAATCATCGGCAGCCGTTTATATCAATGGCGAAGTGGTTTCTGAGGGTGCTTTGACTAGTCCAATGAGTCTGGATAACTGCGAAGACCTATATATCGCTTCAGGTGGACCGTATTTTAGTGGTTGGGGGCATGCCGAAGACTTAAGCCAGTACGATGAATTACGCATATTCCAAAAGGCTCTTAGCCAGGATGAAATCAAGGCCATTATAGCCGCTGAGGAATAAGAATAAATTTGTAAGTAGAATTACTAACAAAAGGATGGTCAGGAATTAAGTTAAAATGACCTGAGAAGGAAAGCAGATGTTCATCTGCTTTCCAATCATCCTATTGCTAAAAACAATTATGATGATCCGAGTACGATATTTTTTACTACTAATAACAGTCCTGACCCTCTCATGTCAAAAAGACAATCCGCCAGCTCCACTAATGCTTGAAAAAATTTATATCAATTCAGATGAAATTGATCCAAATGGCGGCACTGTTGCTGATGTGACATTAGCACCAATTATCAGGTTGGTCTTTTCAGCAGCCATTAATGCCGAATCACTTACTAATGGTGTGTTGTTGCTTAATAATAATCAACCTGTGGCGGTTAATACAAGCTTAGCGTCAGAAGACAAGACGATCAATCTAATTCCGCAGGATAAACTCGAAACCTTTACTACTTATACCTTGCAAATAACAAATGAGTTAAGCAGTAAAGCAGGCAGTAATTTTGATGCTTTTGAGGTTACTTTTAAGACTGTTGCCGGTACTTTACAGTTAGAAAGTCTGATAATTAATGAATCAGATATATCAAAACTGGACATTGTGCCTAATGTGCCACTTACTCTTGAATTGGAGATGAATTTTACCGAACCTGTTAAACGAAGTTCACTTGAAAGTGCCGTTAGTTTAAATGGATTAAATGTACCCGCTTTATCATATGCATATGCCAATAATGATCAGACCATTACTTTAACGGCGGATGCATCGCTGAGCTATTTAAGTAAATATGCCTTTAAAATATCACGCAACCTGGAGAGTATTGATGGCGCCAATTTTGAGGGATTTTCCAATCAATTGTTTACCGTTTTAGATTCGACTTATAAGTTTCCGGAGATAAGTGATGAAGAACTCCTAACACTTGTGCAGAAGCAAACGTTTAAATACTTCTGGGATTTTGGCCATCCGGTGAGTGGTTTGTCGCGTGAGCGTAACACATCTGGCCATACCGTGGCTTCAGGAGCCAGCGGCTTTGGATTGATGACCATTCCTGTTGGTATTGAGCGTGGTTTTGTAACACGTACCGAAGGTGTAGAACGATTAGCAACCATGATTAATTTTTTGGGAGATAAAGCCGAACGCTTTCATGGTGCCTGGTCACACTGGTTGCATGGCGAAACAGGTGCAGCCAAGCCATTTAGCCAGAAAGATGATGGAGGTGATCTGGTTGAAACATCATTTGTAGCCATGGGCCTTATGACCGTACGTCAGTATCTGGATGAAAATACACCATCAGAAAAAACGCTTATTGATAAAATTAATACCATCCTTGATGGCATTGAGTGGGACTGGTACCGACAAGGTGATCAGAATGTGCTTTACTGGCATTGGTCACCCAACTATGGTTGGGAAAAGAATATGAAAATAAGAGGCTGGAATGAAGCCCTGATAACTTATTTCATGGCAGCAACGTCTTCCACCCATGGTATTCCCAAAGAAGTGTATGACGGAGGTTGGAAAACAGGCAATTTCTTAAATGGCCAGGAATATTATGGCATAACCTTACCGCTAGGTCACGATTATGGAGGCCCACTTTTCTTTGAGCAATATACCTTCCTGGGGTTAAATCCGCATAACCTGGTTGGTGATGAGGGTGAAAACTATTGGGAGCAAGCGGTCAATCATACTTTAATCAACAGGGAACACTGCGTCAGAAACCCTAAAGGATATGTTGGCTATAGTAAAGATTGCTGGGGTTTAACGGCCAGCGATGGTTACGAAGGCTATTCAGCCCATTCACCAACCAACGACAGAGGTGTTATTACACCAACAGCAGCTCTTTCGTCTTTCCCTTTTACACCTGTAGAATCCATGGAGGCTCTTAAGCATTTTTATTATCGCCTGGGTGATCGCCTGTGGGGGCCTTATGGCTTTTATGATGCGTTCTGCATTCAGGATGAGTGGTATGCCACTTCAAACATAGGTATCGATCAGGGACCGATTGTCATTATGATTGAGAACCACCGCACAGGCTTATTGTGGGACCTGTTTATGTCAGCTCCTGAAGTACAAAGTGCGATGAGCCTGCTGGGATTTACCAATTAATACAATAACCTATTATCCAGAATCTAATGAAAACCATATATCTATTAATTATGCTGATAGCATTACTTAGCTGTGGGCATAAACGCACTGAAACATCAGCTGTTTCAGACAAAAACTGGACCGATGAGCAATTGTTGGATACAGTTCAATATCAAACATTCCAGTATTTTTGGAACGGGGCTGAACCCAATAGTGGGATGGCCTGTGAACGCATTCATACTGATGGTGATTATCCTAAAAATGATGCCAGCGTTGTTACCCTTGGAGGAACAGGCTTTGGTGTGATGGCCATCCTGGTTGGCGTTGAAAGAGGCTTTATTACGCGTCAGGAAGCTCTCGAGCGCTATCAGAAAATCGTCAGTTTTCTTAAGCAGGCCGATCGTTTCCATGGCGCCTGGCCACACTGGCTGAACGGAGAAACAGGTAAAGTGGCGCCTTTCAGTAAAAAGGATGATGGTGGCGATTTGGTAGAAACCGCTTTTATGGTGCAAGGCCTATTGGCAGTGGCCGAATATTTTAAGGAGGGAACGCCGGCGGAGCAACAGTTGGTGGCCGATATCAACCAGCTATGGCACGAAGTGGAGTGGGACTGGTATACCAAAGGTGGCGAAGATGTGCTCTACTGGCACTGGTCACCCAATTATGGATGGGACATGAATTTTGCTGTTGGCGGCTATAATGAATGCCTGATTATGTACATCCTGGCTGCTTCATCACCAACCCATCCGATAAAACCATCGGTGTATCACAAAGGGTGGACAGTTAACGGCAATATCGCCAATGACACCGTTTATTACGACTTACCCACTGTGCTAAATTATTACGAGCATAGTGATGATCCTATAGGACCGCTGTTTTGGGCACATTATTCTTACCTTGGACTTAACCCGAAAGGGTTAAAAGATATATATGCCAATTATTGGGAGCTAACCACCAATCATGCCAAAATTCACCACCGCTATTGTGTTGATAATCCCAAAGGTTATAAGGGGTACGGTAGCAAGCAGTGGGGCCTCACATCCAGCTATTCAATGAAAGGGTATGCAGGACACCACCCGGGAGATGCCGACTTGGGTGTTATCTCTCCTACAGCCGCGTTAAGTTCATTTCCCTATACCCCTGCTGAATCAATGGAATTCCTTAAGTACTTATATACAGAGGCAGATTCACTGGTAGGTGTTTACGGTCCTTATGATGCCTACAGTCATACAGCTGCATGGTGCAAACCTCACTATCTGGCCATTGATCAGGGCCCGATACCTGTGATGATCGAAAATCATCGCAGCGGTTTATTGTGGAACCTGTTTATGGCCAATGAGGATGTTAACAGAGGTCTTAATTTATTAGGTTTTAGTATTGAATAGTGAACGAATCATCCTTCGGTGACCATGCGTCTCCGAAGGATGTATTACAACTAATATCCTTAAATCAACAACCATGCATTTATATACAATACAATGGCAGGGGTTTGTTGGCTGCCTTATGCTCGGATTATTAATGAACCTGGGCATAGCGAATGCACAAAAACAAATACCTGGCAAGCGCCCCAATATCATTGTTATCCTGGCCGATGATCTGGGTTACAACGATGTGGGTTATATGGGCAGCGATGCCAATGCAACACCCAATATCGATGCCATTGCCGCCAATGGGCTTCGTTTTACCGATGCCTATACAACATGTCCGGTATGCGGACCAAGCAGAGCAGGCTTATTAACCGGTCGCTATCAGAATCGTTTTGGCTTTGAAGATAATCCGGGACCATTCAGACGAACAGAAGAAACCATCCCGGGTATTCCATTACGGGAGACCACCATGGGAGAGTATTTTAAAGAGTTGGGATACAATACCGCACTGATAGGTAAGTGGCACGAAGAGAATGTGCCGCTTCGTAACCCTTCCGCAAGAGGATTTGATAAGTTCTTTGGCTTTATAAATGGAGCTAGTAGCTATTATATAAATGACAATAGCCAGGGTAAGCTGCTAAATGGCTTAAGGCCTGTGGAGTCGGAAGAAGAATACCTGACCAATGCCTTTGGCCGCGAGGCTTGTTTGTTCATTGAGCGGAATGCAGACCGTAATAAACCGTTCATGTTATATGTACCATTCAACGCACCGCACGGCCCATTTGAAGTACCCGATGAATATAAAAGCAAGTTCAGCCATGTGAAGGATGAAAAGCGTCAAACATTTCTGGCAATGATCAACTGCATGGACGAAAATGTGGGTAAGATCATAACTACCCTCAAAAATAAAGGCATTGAAGAGGAAACACTGATAGTGTTCTTGAGCGATAATGGAGGTGAGTGTGAACGAGCCGATAACACACCCTTACGGGAGTGCAAAGGAAGTATCTACGAAGGTGGTATCAGGGTGCCGTTTTGCATGCAATGGAAAGGTGTGCTGCCCGCCAATCACGTGGTGAATCATCCGGTGATTGCACTGGATGTATTACCGACTGCCATTGCTGCAACAGGTGCAAGTGTTAGCGGGGAGTGGTTTCTCGATGGTGTTAATCTGCTGCCTTACCTGACAGGTGAAAAACAAGGTGAGCCCCATCAGTTTCTTTACTGGCGATTTTTATGGCACCACGCTGTACGCAAAGGTGACTGGAAGCTGGTGAAACACCGTGATCAGACCGATTGGGAGCTCTATAACCTCGCCTCCGATATAAGCGAACAAACCAATCTAAGTCAGCAGCATCCCGATAAAGTAAAGGAACTGCTGGATATCTACACAGACATGTCAGATCAGATGCTGGCGCCCCAATGGGGCTGGCAACCTGACTACTGTGGAAGTTACAATATCAATAACATTAAGAACTAAGCTATGCGAAATAAACTAAGTTTATTATTAGTGCTTTTCCTGGGTTTGACATCTGTATTATTTAGTCAGCAAAAACCCAATATCATCATCATTCTGGCCGACGACCTTGGTAATGCCGACGTTGGTTATAATAATCAACAAAGTGAAATAGCCACACCCAATATCGACGCATTGGTGAATAATGGGGTGAAGTTCACAGCCGGCTATGTAACGGCGCCTGTTTGCGGACCTTCAAGGGCCGGGCTACTTACGGGCGTTTATCAGCAACGTTTTGGTTTTGATGATAATCCGGGACCCTTCAGGGCTGCCCCAAACGTTATTCCGGGTATTCCCACAACTCAGAAAACGATTGCCGAATATTTCAAACCTTTGGGTTACGCTACATCATGTATTGGTAAATGGCACGTGGGCGGAGAAGAAAGCGATGCCCTTTTGCCAACCAACAGAGGATTTGATGAGTTTTATGGATTTTTAGGTGGAGCATCCAGCTATTTTCCGGGGAGTAATGATAAAGAAACGTTATTACGCGGTACGGTGCCGGTTGATAATGAACCAGATTACCTGACTGATGCCATTGCCAGGGAAGCCAATGATTTTATTGTCAGGAATCAGTCTAATCCATTCATGATGTATATAGCGTTTAATGCAGTACATGGTCCTTTACAGGCACCACAGGAACTGATTGATTTGTATGCTCACATCGAACCGGAAGGACGACGGAAGCTATGCGCCATGCAGCATTCAATGGACCTTAACATCGGAAAGATTTTGACTAAGTTAAATGAACTGAACCTTGATGAGAATACCCTGGTGTTCTTCCTGAGTGACAATGGAGGGATACCATCTGGCAATTTCTCATACAACGCCCCTTATAAAGGCGAAAAAGGCACCGTATATGAAGGTGGTATTCGTATTCCGTTTGCCATTAAATGGCCCGGAAGCGCATATATTGGAACGTCATATGATAAGGCAGTGACGGCACTTGATATTATTCCAACAGCCCTGTCGGCAGCTGGTGAGGATTTGAGTAATTATTCAGACCTGGATGGTGTTGATTTGCTGCCATATATCTCGGGACAAAATACCGCCATACCACATGAGCAGATTTTCTGGCGTATTAATGCCACAAAATGGGCAGTCAGAGATGCAGATTATAAGTTGGTTAATAACGGGGATACGGCCGATCCTATGTTATTCAAAATATCAGAAGATATTAGTTCGGAGAATGATCTTTATGCAACGATGCCTGAGAAGGCTGCTGAGTTAAAAGCCGGGTTTGATGTGTGGGAGAGTGGTGTAATGGAACCGCAATGGGGCTGGCAGCCAAGTGTTGGCGATTACGTGAAGCATGCCGATGAAGATTTTGAAAATGTTGTCAAACTCATGTTTAATAATATGGGTGGCGGTACGTGCGAATATGCGGCAAATCCGAATCCTGCAGGTATCAATACCAGTGCTAATGTGTTGAAGGTGACAATAGCTGATCAGGCCCAGGACTGGTCGGGTGGCTGGGCAAGTGTACCACGTTTTCAGAAGAAATACCGCTATGTACACATGAAGGTACTTAAGGAGCGAACTTCATCCGTACGCTTCAAAGTCGAGGGAGACAACAACACCGGTGTTACCAGCTTAAATATGAATCAATACACAAAAGTTGGTGAGTGGCAGGATCTGGTTTTTGATCTGGACTTCTACAATGCCGTGGTGAAAATCAATATACAGCCTGATTTTGTGGTGGGTACGGAAACAGTTGTGTACATCGATGATATCTGGTTTAGCGATGACCCTACACCTCGTGGTGCATCCTTTTCGGAAACTATACCAGTTGGACTTTCGGCTACCGATATTACCGGTAACACCGCCAATTTCACCTGGAATCCTGTGGCGGAGGCTGTTGCTTATCATGTTTACATGGATGGTGAATTTTATCAGGAAGTAAATACCAATACCATTGCATTAACTAATCTGCAAAGTAACGGCTCATATGAGCTGTCTGTGGTAGCCGTCAACAGCCGGGATGAATTATCGGCAAGCAGTGAAGTTTATTCACTGATGATGCCAGAGTATAGCTACATTATTTGCGACTTTGACACTAAAACAGGTGATTTCAGAGAATTGGGGCAGCTGCCATTTGAGATTATCAGCAATCCTGATAAGACCGGTATTAACCCTAGTAACAATGTATTAAAAATTCAGCGTTTGTCTGGTAATACCACCAACTGGGCCGGTGTTTGGGGGCCTGTCGATGAATTTAATTGTCAGTTACGATATGTACACATGATGGTGTATAAAGAGCGGATTACGCCGGTGAAAGTAAAGTTTGAAGGCAGCGCAACCATGGTGCAGGAGAGTATGGAGGCACAAACTATAACGGGGCAATGGGAAGACCTGGTATTCGATTTTGGCGGGCATAATGCAAGTGTCAATAAAGTGATTATTCAGCCCGATTTTATTAACGACGGAACACAACAAATCATGTATGTGGATGAAATAATCATGAGTAATAACCCGGAGCCCCGTCAGGGCATAAGTACTTCCATTAGTCAGGATGAAGAAAAACAAGCTGATTTCCTTGTTTATCCATTACCTGTTGAAAGTACTCTATATTTTAAAAATGCTGGAATGATAGAAAGTGATGTGATTATATATGACATCAATGGGGTGCCGATTTTAAAAGCTAATCAAAGCCAATTAAATGAAGGTGTTGGCATGCAATCCATTCCTGCAGGCATATATATACTAAGCTGTCAATACAATGGTAAACAGATTAGTCGAAAAATTGTCAAGACAGGTAAAGGATTCTAGAGTTTACTGTTCCCTTATTCATAAAACTAACCAGGCAGAGTGCATAGTACCTTCCTTGAAGTGGTGCTATGCACCACTTCAAGGAAGGGAATGGAACAATCAGCTACACTCACTTTACAAATTGAATTTGAGTAATCAAACCCATCAATGATCATTCACAACCAGTAATCAAGCACATGAAAAAAAAGACCATTATACTATACTTTGTTTTTTGCTCCTTTCTTCTGCAGGCGCAAAACAAACCGAATATTGTCATTATTTACGCCGATGACATGGGCTGGGGCGATGTGGGCTACCATGGGGTAGATGATATATTGACCCCAAACATTGATGCCCTGGCCGAGAGTGGCGTTTACTTTACCCAGGGTTATGTTTCGTCTTCTATTTGTTCGCCTTCCCGCTGTGGCTTGCTCACAGGGGTTTATCAGCAACGCTTTACCAACGGGCAAAACTCCAGGGATGAAGATCCGAATATGGAGCTATTTAAGCAGCAACAAATGCTGCCAGACATTCTTAAACCGGCAGACTACTATACAGGAGTGATTGGCAAGTGGCACCTGGGGGCTGATGAATCGCTTCGCCCTAATGCGCGTGGTTGGGATGAGTTCTATGGCTTTTTAAACGGATCCCATTCGTTTTATAAAGCCGAAAAGAAATTTACGCGCATTCGTGAATATTGGCCCATCTTCCGCAATAACGAAATGGTTGACTACGAAGGCTATACTACCGAGGTATTTACCGATGAGGCCATTGATTTTATAAGACGTAATCATCCCACTAAAACAGAAACCCCATTTTGTCTGTACCTGGCTTATAATGCCGTGCATTTTCCTTGGGAGGTGCCCGATAATTATATCCAGCGTGTATCACATATCAAAAGTCGTCAGCGTCGCCTGTTTGCTGGCATGGTACTGGCCATGGACGATGGTGTTGGTAAAGTAATTGATGAGTTGGATAAACAGGGCTTATCGGATAATACCATTGTGTTTTTTATTAGCGATAATGGCTCACCGCAAGGACAGATGGGTAATATGTCTTCAACAGGACCATTTCGCGGCTGGAAAGGGGATTGTCTGGAAGGAGGTATTCGCGTGCCATACATCATTAAATGGCCTGGACAAATAGAACAGGGTTCACGATATGATTATCCGGTGATTAATCTGGATATAATGCCAACTATCGCGTCATTTCTCAATCTGAAAAAGAAATCTAAATACCAGTTTGATGGCGTTGACCTCTTACCATATATAAAAGGTGAAAAAAGTACCGAAGAACGACCTCATGAAACTTTGTACTGGAGGCGAGGCAAGGACATGGCCATCAGACACGGTGACTGGAAACTGGTGGTAGAAGATAAAAATGCCACAGCCGACACCATGCTCTTTAACCTGGCTATTGATAAAGGGGAACGCCGAAACCTTTATCATGATGCATCAAAGAAAGTAACCGAACTGAGACAGCTATTTGAAGAGTGGGAAAAGGGATTGGCACCTCAGCAGTAGGGCGTTTAATTGAATCTGTTGAATAAAAAAAAGATACCATGAAGCACGCAATATCACTACTACTCATCACAGTAATTCACATAGGCATAACAGGCCAGGAACGGCTTTATGATTACAGGTTTTTTGAAAACAGTAATATGTCGGGGCCTTACTTCTTTTCGCATGTAAGCTATGAGGAAGGCAGTTATATTAGGAACATCAGGCATAAATTACCAGTATCTGAAACGCATTATTTTACGCCACCTAACTCATTAGAGCTGAACTATAGTAACGGTAATGGCTTCTGGGAGGCTGCAGTGGAGTTTGAAAAGTTACGTGGGCAGGATTATTTCAAAGAGGCTACTCATTTGTCTTTCTGGCTCTTTAAAGGTGACGTTGATGCCGGGCTACTACCGCTGGTTCAATTATGTTTTCAGGATAAAGAGCGAAGAACCGGTACTTTGCATGCTGAAACTCGCTCCGCAAAGGTAGCGATTGATAATTATCTAAACGGGGAAGATAATGAAGGCTGGACTTGGGTAAAAATTCCTCTATCAGACTTTGGCCCTATTAAGCAGCTTCCCAATTGTATTATATTCTCAAATAGTCATCAGGAGGGAGAGGGACAAGCATATATTGACCAACTGGAGTTGATAACGCCTGTTCAGTCCAATAAGGCAGCAAGCACTCCGGAGATGACAGCTAAGGCATTTGAACGACACGTTGATATTTATTGGGATGCAACTGCTGTAGTTGGTGCCAAATATGTCAAGGTTTATCGTTCTGACGATAATTCCGGGTTTAAGCCAGTCGGGATTCAGGTGCCCTGGTATGGCATCTATACCGATTTCACTGGCGAGAGTGATAAAACCTATTCCTACAAAATAACCTTACTGGACGAAAACTATAACGAAACGGATGATTCAAATACAGTCAGCATATCAACCCGTTCCTTTTCTGATGAAGAACTGTTGGATATGGTGCAGGAAGCTGCCTTTCGCTATTATTGGGATGGTGCTGAAGCCAACAGTGGTTTGGCTTTAGAGAATATTCCCGGGCGGAAAGACATGATTGCCACCGGCGCTTCCGGCTTTGGCATCATGGCCATTATCGTTGGTGCCGAGCGTGGTTTTATATCGCGCGAGCAGGCAGTTGAACGGCTGCTTAAGATATGTCATTTCCTGAAAGCTTGTGATACGTTTCATGGCGCTGTATCACACTTTATAGATGGCCCAAGCGGACATGTAGAACCGTTTTTTGGTGAGCGCGATAATGGCGGCGATTTGGTGGAAACATCCTTCTTGTTTCAGGGCTTGCTCACTGCTCGAAGCTATTTCGATGGAAAAAATGCCCGGGAAAACGAAATTCGAGAGATAATCATCCAGCTGTGGGAAGCCGTAGAGTGGGATTGGTATGATCAGCATAAGAAGAGCGATTTCTTAACCTGGCACTGGTCGCCTGATAAAGGATGGTTAATCGATCATCAGCTCATAGGATGGAACGAAACCCTGATAACCTACCTGTTGGCCATTGCTTCACCAACTCATCCGGTGCCAGCCAGTATGTATTACAAAGGATGGGCCAGTCAGTCTCAAAAAGCGGCCGAATACCGCAAGGACTGGGGCCAAACAGATGATGGGGCCAATTATACGAATGGCAACTATTACCATGGCATTCAATTACCAGTTGGGGTATCCAACGGCGGACCATTGTTTTTTATTCATTACTCTTTCCTCGGTCTCAATCCGCATTTGGTGGATGATAGTTATACCAACTACTTTGAGAACAACCGCAACATTGCCTTAATCAATTGGCGCTATTGCTCCGAAAATCCGAAGAATCACAGGGGATTTAATCCTGATTTTTGGGGTTTAACAGCCAGCGACGGACCATGGGGCTATAGAGCCATTGAACCGAATGTTGATAATGATAATGGCACACTGGCACCAACGGGTGCGTTGGCATCGTTTCCCTATACGCCAGAGCAATCGATGGCTGCCCTTAAAAACATGTACAGGGAGCATGGGCGTTACCTGTGGGGTGAGTATGGCTTTAAAGACGCAGTGAATCTGCAGGAAAACTGGTGTGCAAGGATTTATATGGGACTTAATCAGGCACCTGTCGCGGTGATGATTGAAAACTACCGCAGTGGCCTGTTGTGGAACCTCTTTATGCAGAACGATGAGATTACCAATGCATTATATGAAATTCAAAAACTTAATAATGAGCATGCAATCGCTGAATAATAAGGGTTTAATGTGGTTAGTTCTGGGGCTTTTAATGGGTGCCTGCCAGCCTCAAACGAATAAACCTGCATTGCCCAATGTGGTGTTTATTCTGGCCGATGACATTGGTTATGGTGATTTGGGATGCTATGGCGGAAAAATTCCGACGCCCCGCCTTGACGAATTAGCGGCTAACGGTATTCGCTTCACCGATGCCCATTCACCAGCTGCCCTTTGCGCACCTTCGCGTTTCAGCATGCTGACCGGCAGCTACCCCTATCGATCGTATAGGGCAGGTGGTGCCTGGAATACCAATAGTCCATCCATCTTTTCAGATCCCTATCAACATACCAGGGCAGGCAGAAAGGTGACAGTCGCTGAAATATTGCAAAAGGCCGGCTACCGAACCGCTTTCTTTGGCAAATCACACCTGGGTGGCGACATCAGGGATAAGGAAGGTCAACTTATCAGGGAGCAAAATAATATCTGTCAAATGGACTTTGCACAGGGAGTACACAACTCCATCAATGAGTTTGGCTTTGACTATTCTTATTCGTTGCCCAGCGGGATACAGCACGAACCATTTGCCTTTTTCGAAAATGGACATTTCGCACCTTTTGACCCAACTAAACCGGCGGATAACAGCTCAACACGTTTATGGAGCAATGGTCGCTATGAAATGAAAAATGGCACATCAGAGATTGTGGAGCATCAAAAACACGCAGGAATAGGTGACGTAGACTATAATTCCAGCCAGACTGGTATCATGATGATTAACAAAGCCAAAGCGTTTATTGATGAGCATATTCTGTTGAATAAGCAGCGTGATGAGGCAAAAACCTTCCTGATCTATTTTGCATCGCAGGCCATTCATGTGCCGCACACGCCTCCCAATGATTTTGACGGGAATGATACTGAATTGAATGAGCAGGTGAACGGCATGACAGGCGGCGCTACCGGCGATTTTGTATATGAGTTGGATGTACAGGTAGGCCAACTGATTGACAAATTGAAGCAGGAGGGCTTATACGATAATACCATTGTATTCTTTACAAGTGATAATGGCGCTTTATGGCCCGGAGTATGTGATTTTGGCAACCCTGAGCATGATAATAACGGACCTTTGCGAGGGTATAAAGCATCGGTATACGAAGGTGGCCACCGGGTGCCATTCATCATTAATTGGCCTGAGCAAATCAAATCAGGCTTTGTTGCCAATGAAGCGGTGCTGACCCAAGATTGGGTAGCCACCATGTACGAGATTACCAATCAGCCCATGGAGGAAGACCAGGCCATGGATTGCACTTCATTACTCCCCATAATGCTTAAGACAAAAGAGAGTGAGACTCCACTTCATCCGTTTATTATTTACCAGGCCGGATATGCCTATGACGGAGCCATCAGGGAAGGCAACTGGGTGCTGTTGGTCAACCGATATAATGAAGCGACCGAATTATATCACCTGGGAAACGACCTGGCACAGGAAGTAAATCTTATTGCCAAGGCTGAATACCAGGCACTCGTATCGCGGTTACTTCAGAAGTTCATTACCTATAATGATCATGATAATACAACCATGGAACCAAGAACGACTGAGGTATATCAAACAAAACAGAAGTAAAGCAATAAACCGATACGATTATGAAAGAAATCTTATTATACGCGTTGTTATTAATAGCTTGTAACTTCAGGTTGAAAGCTGAAGATAAACCTTTATATAAAGATGCTACCAGACCTGTTGAGGAACGAATTGCCGATTTGATTAATCGCATGACCTTAGAAGAAAAATTGCTGCAAATATCAGCAAGTGTTTTAAGGAAAAATGATATGGATTCTTTGGGACACTTTCACCCGCACGCCTCTCATCAGTCATTAATTCAAAAGGGTTTGGGACAATTAGGTAAACCTTGCGTGGCCTTTGATTTGGATGCCAGTCAAACTGCCAGAATCTCCAATGAAATACAGAGATATGTAATGGAGAATGGTCGATTAGGTATTCCCACTATTTTTCATGAAGAGGCATTGCATGGCTTATGGGCAAGAAATTCAACTGTTTATCCGCAGGCACTGGGTTTATCTTGTAGCTGGGAGCCTGAACTGGTAAAGGATATTTTCGAACAGGTTGCTTTAGAAACACGCAGCAGGGGCAGTCACCAGGTGAATACACCGATGCTTGATGTTTGTCGCGATCCGCGTTGGGGGCGTATTGAAGAATCCTATGGCGAGGATCCATACCTGATAGCTTGCTTCGCAAAGGCTATTGTTGAAGGACTGCAGGGAACGAAAAAAATTGTTGAGAGAAATGGCATTGATAGTGCGCATGTTATTGCCACAATCAAACATTTTGCCGGCTATGGGGTATCGGAGCGTGCCACAAATAAAGGAACGGTCAATTATGGTGAGAGAGCCATGAGAGAGGTGATTCTTCCTCCTTTTAAAGTAGCCGTTGAAGAGGCAGGTGCTTTGAGTGTTATGCCGGGCTATCATGCAGTTGATGGAGTGCCTAGCCACGCTAATCATTGGTTGTTGAATGAAATATTGCGCGAAGAGTGGCATTTTAAAGGCTATGTGGTGTCGGATTATGGTGGTATTGATGGTATTAAAAATGATCATCGCTTGGCCGCATCAACGGAGGAGGCGGCCGCTAAAGCACTACTGGCTGGTGTTGACCTCGAATTGGCTAGTCCCAATTGTTTTCGAAACCTTACCAACCTATGTGAGAGCAACCGTGAAATGGCAGTGGCTTTAGATACCGCTGTTGCAAGGGTTCTTAGGATGAAATTTAAACTTGGACTCTTTGAACATCCTTATGCCAATGAAGATCGGGCATCCCAGGTTTGTCATACAAAAGAGCAGCAGGCATTAGCCCTGAAAGCAGCTGAAAAATCAATTGTTTTGCTCAAAAATGAACATGAAACATTGCCTTTGGATAAGGCTAAAATTAAAACCTTGGCAGTTATTGGCCCTAATGCCAAAGTCTGTCGTTATGGTGGCTATTCGCATCGTGATGAAGCAAGAGGTATTTCCATTTATGATGGTTTAAAAAACAAACTTGGAAAGGAGCTTGAGATACTGTATGCCGAGGGGTGTAAAATCCACCAAAATCATGGTTATTGGTTGGATTTTAAAGTTGATAGTGTTGATCAAACTGAAGATATAGAACGTATTAAAGAGGCTGTTAAAGTCACCCAAGAGGCTGATATGGTAATATTGGCTTTAGGTGGTACGGCGATGACCTGTGGTGAATTTCTGGGATACCGCAGCTCCCTAGATTTATATGGCAATCAAAATCAATTGTTTGAGGCTGTCAAAGCAACAGGTAAGCCGGTGGTCGTATGCTTAATTAATGGCCGGCCTCTAACCATCAATGCAATTGATGAGTCAGCAGATGCCCTATTGGAATGTTGGTACCTGGGCGAAAAAACCGGGGAAGCCGTAGCTAATGTATTAGCAGGCGACGTTGTTCCCTCGGGCAAATTAACCGTTACTTTTCCGCGCAGTGTCGGCCATTTGCCACAATATTACAATGCACTGTTCAAACCAAAAAATGGGTATTTAGCAGTGAATAATTCGCCACTTTATCCTTTTGGTTACGGCCTTAGCTATACATCGTTTGCCTATTCAAACCTGACATTATCGAAGAGAGTTATATCAGCCGATGAGAGGTTAGAGGTCAGGGTACAGGTCAAAAATACAGGTAAATATGCTGCTGATGAAATTGTACAACTATACATTCAGGATGAAGTCAGCTCGGTGGTCAGACCACTAAAAGAACTCAAAAAGTTTAAAAAAATAAGCTTGCAACCAGGTGAAAGCAAATCTGTTACTTTTCATCTGTGCGTTGATGATCTGATGTTTTATAATGTCAGTAACCAATATGTTTGGGAGCCTGGAACTTTTAAGATTATGGTCGGGCCACATTCAGAGAAATGGCTCGACGTCTCTTTTTCTTTGGAATAAATATTAACTGAAGCATTTAAATAATACAACATAAACCAAAAGACAAAATGAAAAACAAAAAGCGAATGACCGTATTTAAATATACTGGTCTAATAGTGGGCTGTTTAATAGTGGTCAGCTGCCAGCAGCCAAAGAAACAAGTAATATGGCAAAGCTATAGCGGCGACCCTATCATTGAGCAAAAGGTGGACTCGGTATTGAGTCTGATGACCCTGGATGAGAAAATAGGCCAGATGAACCAGTATTCGGGGAATTTTGCCTCAACAGGTGCAGTCAGTGATAACCAGTCGGGCGAATACCTCAAAAGAGGTATGATTGGCAGTACATTCAATGTGTTTGGAGCCGATCACCTGCGCATGCTGCAGGAGCAAAATCTTAAATATTCGCGCCTGAAGATTCCGATGCTCTTTGCGGCTGATGTCATTCATGGCCTGGAGACAACTTTTCCGATTCCCCTGGCCGAAGCCTGCTCGTGGGACCTGGAACTAATGGAAGAAACAGCACGTGCAGCAGCCGAAGAGGCCACGGCCAGCGGCGTAGCCTGGAATTTTGCTCCCATGATTGATATTGCGCGTGATCCGCGTTGGGGCCGCGTGATGGAAGGTGCCGGTGAAGATGTGTTTTTGGCGTCGGCAGTGGCACGTGCCCGGGTGAGAGGTTTTCAAGGCATCAGTGATTACCGCGATCTATCGAAGCCCAATACCATGATGGCATGCGCCAAACACTTTGTTGGCTATGGGGCTGCCCAGGCTGGTCGAGATTATCACTCAGTGGATGTGTCTGAACGAAGCTTGTATGATACCTATTTTCCACCATTTGAGGCAGCCATCGATGAGGGTGTGACCTCTTTTATGACAGCGTTTAACGACTTAAATGGCGTGCCCTGTACAGCCAATAACTATTTATATAAGGATATTTTAAGAGAGGCATGGGGATTTAAAGGCATGGTAGTAACTGATTATACGGCCATTATGGAACTGATGCATCATGGTTTTGCCAGGGACTTAAAGCATGGCGCCCAGTTAAGTCTGGATGCGGGTATTGATATGGACATGATTAGCGAAGCCTTTGTAACGCATCTTAAAGAATTAGTGGAAGAAGGCAAAGTGAGTGAAAAACAGATTGATGTTGCTGTGTCACGCATTCTGGAGATGAAGTTCCTGCTGGGGCTGTTCGATGATCCTTATCGTTATTTTGATGCAGAAAGACAAAAACAGGTAGTGATGAGTGAAGCCAACCAATCATTGGCTCGTCAGGCTGCCCAACAATCCATCGTATTGCTTAAAAATGAAGGTAAGCTACTACCTCTTTCAACAGATCAAGCCTTAAAAGTGGCGCTGATAGGACCATTTGTAGATGAGCGTGCAAGCTTAAATGGCGAATGGGCTATCAAAGGTAACAGAAGTCGGTCAGTGACATTACGAGAGGGACTGGAGGCTAAATACAAGGGCACCGGGGTACAGTTTACCTACGCAAAAGGCACAGATTTACCATTACTCGATCGTTCCACCATGAAGGCGTCTAAAGACAATCAACCTGATGAGAGGGGATTTGCTGAAGCCATTAAGGTGGCAAAAGCCAGTGATATTATTCTGGTGGCCATGGGCGAGAACTTTCACTGGTCGGGAGAAGCAGCTTGTCGTACCGACATCACTTTACCAGGCAATCAGCGCGAGCTGCTTAAAGCCTTGAAGCAAACTGGTAAGCCCGTTGTATTGGTGCTGTTTAATGGCCGACCTTTAGACTTGTCATGGGAAGCAGAGAACCTGGATGCCATTGTAGAAGCCTGGTATCCGGGTTTAATGGCTGGCCATGCAGTGGCTGATGTGCTGTCGGGTGCGGTTTGTCCATCGGCCAAACTGGTAATGACTTTCCCGCGTAACGTGGGGCAGATTCCCATCTATTACAACGCCAAAAACACGGGGCGTCCCTTTGATGCCAAGGCACCATCCGACTATAAATCGTCCTATATTGATGTGGATAATACGCCACTTTTTCCATTTGGTCATGGTTTAAGTTATACCACCTTTGAATACACCAATATCATGCTCAATGCCGAAAGCTTTGAACAAGGGGAAGCCATTACATTAAAAGCGGATATAGTGAATAGCGGAGACTATGATGGGACCGAAATCGTGCAATTGTATATCCGCGACAGGGTAGCATCCATTACAAGGCCTGTAAAAGAACTTAAAGACTTCAGGAAGGTAGCATTGCGGAAAGGAGAAACAAAAACCATTGAGTTTACCATTGATGAAGCATTGCTCAGCTTCAGGGATCGTAACTTGAACTGGACAACCGAACCGGGTGAGTTTGATATCTGGTTGGGCACCAGCTCTAACGATGAAAGTAATCATTTTGTTATCAGCTTTAATTAAACCCGCTATATGCATTAGAACTTTTATACCTCGAAACTACTTCAAAACAAGTCGCTATGCTGGTTTGATTCAACAAGTCCTTGTTTTATTGTAGTTTCAAGGTTCATCACTAACTTCCAATGCATCATCCGGGTTTCTACTCCTTCAGTTCGACCTTAGTGATCTGTGCCTTGTCCTCAAGCCGGACGGGCTCCAACTTTTGCCTTCAGTTGCAAAAGTTGTCAAAAGGTCCGCTGACCACAGCACTCATTGACCCGCTAACACCTTGCACCGCATGAGATTTAAAGATGTACAGCTTCGTTAACAAATCTCATTTTGCTCTGCTTCACTGAGCGGGTACCCCAATGTCGTTGCTGATGTCAGATGGCAAATATATGCTCATCTTCCCCCTGGGGAAGTCCACGAAGTGGGATGGGGGGGTGAGTTAAAGGTTTTAGGCTATAGGTACTAGGTTTTAGGACGCTACACATTGCAGGCTGTAGGCCTGCCACATAAATAGCCCGGGGTAAGCGCAGCGACACCCCGGGATACATTAACCCAATGAAAAACCGGTGCAACCGGACATTAATAAATGCAGGAAAGTTATTTGCACCAGAACAGGCAGTTGTATTAAACGGAATTACCAAATATCCATACACAACCATATTCTGCACATTTTTTCATAGAATCTGATGTATCAATAAGTGCAAAGGCGATAATGCAAATAGCAGTAAGTCTTTGCACTTTTGTATGATAGATAGACTTGTTAATAACTTATCGTGTTTCTGATTGGGTAGGCCTTAAAGAAATTATATATTTGTCATCGTTTAAATTAAAGTCTCATGACTACTGTCTGCTGACTTTTAAACAACTGACTAAAAAATCATGGAATACATTGTTTCGGCTAGAAAATACAGACCGGCAACGTTTCGCTCGGTAGTAGGGCAGGGCAACATTACCACCACGCTAAAGAATGCCATTAAAAGCAATCATTTGGCGCATGCGTATCTGTTCTGTGGCTCGCGTGGTGTGGGTAAAACCACCTGTGCGCGTATTTTTGCCAAAACCATTAACTGTTCCAATATATCCGATGATTTTGAAGCTTGCAACGAGTGCGAATCCTGTCAGTCATTCAACGATAATCGCTCATACAATATCCATGAGCTGGATGCCGCCAGTAATAACTCGGTGGACGATATTCGGAGCTTAATTGACAAAGTACGCGTTCCACCTCAGTTAGGCAGCTATTCAGTTTATATCATCGACGAGGTGCATATGTTATCTCAGGCGGCCTTCAATGCGTTTTTGAAAACACTGGAAGAGCCTCCGCGTCATGCCATCTTTATTTTGGCAACCACTGAGAAGCACAAGATATTGCCAACCATACTGTCGCGCTGTCAGATTTTTGACTTCAACCGTATTACCATAGCCGACGCTGTAGGACACCTAAAATATGTGTCGGAAAGTGAAGGTGTGCAGGTGGAAGAGGAAGGACTGGCAGTTATCGCCCAAAAGGCCGATGGTGCCATGCGTGATGCCTTATCTATCTTTGATCAGATAGTGGCCTTCTCGGGTAAGGAAATCTCTTACCAGCAGGTGATTGATAACCTGAACGTGTTGGATTACGACTACTATTTCAGGCTGACGGATGCATTTTTGGCTGAAGACTACAAGAAAGGGCTGTTGACCTTCAACGAGATTTTACTCAAGGGATTCGATGCACAGCATTTTATGGCCGGTTTGAACAGCCATATGCGCGATTTGCTGATGTGCCGTGATGCATCAACTGCCAGTTTGTTAGAAGTTGGCCAGAATACCAGGGAAAAATATGTACAGCAGGCAGCCAACTGTTCTGTTGACTTTTTATACGAAGCATTAAAGATTATTAACGATAGTGAGCAGCAATACCGCGCCGCTAAAAACAAGCGTTTGCACATTGAATTTGCGCTCATACGTCTGGCCCGTATCGTTACCGAAAAAAAAAAGTAGAGCCGTCTGATGAAATACCCATCATCACGGTAGGTAAGGTGCAGCCTGCCCCCCAATCAACATCATCTCCCCGGCAGACAAGCGGCAGCAAAAGTGCAGCAAGACCCATTCCGCCACCTCCTGGCATGAACGGAGGAAGTGCAGGTGGTATTAAATCTGTATCGCTTAAAAACCTGGCGCAGAGAGTACAACAGCCAGTGATAGCTAAAAAAACTGATAAGAAAGAAGTTAAGCAAGAGGCGCCCATTGATCCTACATGGAATGAAGCCTTTAATCAGGATAGGCTCAATGAAGTCTGGCGGAAATTTACCCGTCAGTACGACAGCCAGCCGCGGATTCATACCATCTATAAGAATCATCCGCCTCAGTTGCTTCAGGATAATACTTTACTTATCAAATTGCGCAACAATACTCAGGAACATGAATTAAATAAGGAGCGTAGTACTATTCTTTCTTATTTACGACGACACCTGAAAAATGCCGGCATACGTCTCAATATTGAAATATCACTGGAAGAGGATAAAAATACACAAAAAGCCTTTACAGTAGCTGATAAGTACAAAGCAATGGCCGAAAAGAATCCGGCTTTGGCAATGTTTAGAAAGCAATTTAACCTCGATCTGGAATAAATAGAAGGTCGTCAACACCGGTTTAACTGATAAAATACCAGTTGAAGCATGAGATAAATCAGCTGGTAGTTTATTAAATACAGTAGATTTGTGTTAACAATAAACCTTTAATTGAAAATAGTAAAGTGGAATCCTTCGATAATAGCTAAACACATTGGCGGATGAAACGTTACTTAATGCATGATCCATTTAATAAGTAATTAAAATGAGAACACAGACCCCTAAGATCATTTACACCAAAACTGACGAAGCACCAGCTTTGGCTACCTACTCCTTATTGCCTATTGTAGAGGCCTATACTAAAACTGCAGGCGTTAAAGTTGAAACACGAGATATTTCATTGGCAGGACGTATCATCGCTAATTTTCCGGATTTTCTGACGGAAGAACAACGAATTGGTGATGCATTAGCTGAATTAGGTGAATTAGCAAAAACACCTGAAGCTAATATTATTAAACTGCCTAACATCAGTGCCTCCATACCGCAGATGCAAGCGGCTATTAAAGAGCTGCAAAGTAAGGGCTATGCATTGCCTGACTACCCCGAAGAGCCTCAGAATGCTGAAGAGGAAGCGATAAAGGCCCGCTATGACAAAGTGAAGGGTAGTGCAGTGAATCCGGTATTACGCGAAGGTAACTCCGACAGACGTGCGCCAAGGGCTGTTAAGAACTATGCCAAGAAAAATCCACATTCGATGGGTGCCTGGCGTGCCGATTCCAAATCCAATGTGATGAGCATGGCTGGTGGTGATTTCTTTGGCAGTGAGCAATCGGTAACCACTGAGAAAGCAGGTAATGTGCGCATCGAATTTACCGCTGAAAACGGAGAGGTAACTGTTCTGAAACCACAAGTGGCACTGCAGGATGGCGAGATTATTGATGCCTCAGTCATGAGTAAGAAAGCTTTACGCAGTTTCCTGGCAGAAGCCATTGAACGTGCCAAAAATGAGGATGTTCTGTTCTCTGTGCACCTGAAGGCGACCATGATGAAGGTGTCTGATCCGATTATTTTTGGTCAGGTGGTGGAAGTATTCTTCAAGGAAGTGTTTGAAAAGTATGGTTCAGTGTTTCAGGAACTGGGTATATCGGCCAACAATGGCCTGGGTGACTTACATGCTAAGCTGGCCAAATTACCAGCAGATCAACAAGCAGAGATTGAAGCGGCCATTAAGGCTTGTTTCGATAAACAACCTGCTCTGGCAATGGTGAACTCCGATAAGGGCATCACCAATCTGCATGTGCCTAGTGATGTGATTATTGATGCCTCTATGCCGGCAGCTATTCGCACATCAGGACAGATGTGGGGACCAGACGGGCAACCAAAAGATACGTTGTTTACCATTCCTGATCGTTCATATGCAGGCGTCTATCAGGCAACGATTGATTTCTGTAAGAAACATGGCGCTTTTGATCCGGCCACCATGGGCAGCGTTTCCAATGTGGGGCTGATGGCGCAGAAAGCCGAAGAATATGGTTCACACGATAAAACATTCCAGCTGCCTGCCAATGGTGTGGTGCGCGTCATTGATGAGGACGACAAGGTGTTAATGGAGCATCAGGTGGAGCAAGGTGATATCTGGCGTATGTGCCAGGTCAAAGATGCACCGATTCAGGATTGGGTGAAACTGGCTGTTAACAGGGCCAAAGCTACCGGTGTGCCGGCTGTTTTCTGGTTGAATGAGGAGCGTGCTCACGATAACCAGCTGATTAAAAAGGTGCATAAATATTTGCCAGACCATGATACAACCGGTTTGGAGATACACATTATGCCACCGGTGGATGCCACACAATTTTCATTGGACCGTATTATTAAAGGGGAAGATACCATTTCAGTGACCGGCAATGTGTTACGTGACTATCTGACTGACTTATTTCCGATTTTGGAGGTAGGCACCAGTGCCAAAATGCTGTCGATTGTGCCATTGATGAATGGTGGTGGTTTATTTGAGACCGGAGCAGGGGGATCAGCCCCTAAGCATGTGCAGCAGTTTGAGCAGGAAGGGCACTTGCGTTGGGATTCATTGGGTGAGTTTTTGGCCCTGGCTGTGTCATTGGAGCACTTGAGTAACACCAGCAATAATCCTAAGGCAAAAGTGTTGGCCGAAACACTGGATGAAGCGACCGGTTTACTGCTGGATAACCGCAAGTCACCCTCGCGTAAAGTGAATGAACTGGATAACCGTGGCAGTCATTTCTACCTGGCTATGTACTGGGCACAGGCATTGGCAGCACAGGATAAGGATACGGAACTAAAAGAACAGTTTACAGCCTTAGCCAAAGCACTGACTGAGAATGAATCAGCGATAGTGAATGAGCTGAATGCCGCACAGGGACAGGCAATGGATGTGGGTGGTTATTATGCACCTGTATTTGAGCTGGCAGCAAAAGCTATGCGCCCTAGCACTACGTTTAATAATCTTATCGAACAGCTATAAAAAGTTATATTATAGATAAACAAAGGCTCCGGGATATCTCGGGGCCTTTTTTGTGAACACACAGGGCAAAAAAACTGTTGAATAAACAAACTAAGGATATAATCATGAAGAAAATCGCTATTGAACTCAAGTGGGGTATCATCTTTTTTGCAGCTGTATTATTATGGGCTGTTTTTGAAAAATCCATCGGATTGCATGATGAACGCATTGATAAACATTACTTTCTGACTAACTTCTTTGCTGTGCCGGCCATCATTATCTATGTCTTGGCATTGCTCGATAAGCGTAAGTGGCTGGGTGGTAAAATGACCTGGTCGCAAGGCTTTCTCAGTGGCCTTATTATAGCAGTTATTGTTTCTTTACTAAGTCCGATTGGGCAATACCTGACGCATGAGTACCTGTCGCCCGACTATTTTGCCAATATCATTGAGTATTCGGTAAGTGAAGGAAAAGACCGTGAGCAAATGGAGGCCTTCTTTAATCTGGGTTCGTATATTAAAAAGAGCATGATTGGTGCCGTTATGATGGGTGCCATCACATCAGCCATTGTTGCCTTTTTTACAAAGAAAAGTTAGCCCATTAGCGACGCCTTCGGCTTTAGTAAAATAGCACATCAGCAACGCTGCGCTTTTTGCGCATTAGCAGGTACTTCGGCTTGTAGCTGGTTTGTACCTTAGTAAAATGGTCGTTCAGCTTAATGGTCTATAATAAATCCACATATATGGGCATCTTACCCTTGGGGAAGTCCGCGCAGCGGGATGGGGGATTGGCAGTGCATTCAACCTTTTAGGCTGAAAAATTTTACCGCAGAGTGATATGAGGAAACAGAGATTGACTTTTATATTTTTAGTAGCTGCACATAGCAGGCTGTAGGCCTGCTACAATAATAACCCCGGGTAAACGCAGTGCCACCCGGGGATACGCTAATCTAATCAAAAACCGGTGCAACCGAGCATTAATAAAAGTAGGAGGTAACTTGCACCGGAATAGCCCTGACTCTAAGAATTAAAACAAATTACCGCAGAGAGAAAGGAGCAAACAGAGATTGACTTATTTTAGAAACTGCGAATAGCCCTGGGTAAGCGCAGCGATACCCCAGCCAACCAAAAACCGGTGCAAGCGTGCATTAAATAATGTAAGAGGTAATTTGCACCGGATTAACCAGCTATTTAATGCCCCCTCAACCAGCTCAGAAGAAAGTTCTCCTGGACGTGGCTCAATTAACAGCTCATAAGGTTTTATGAAAGATGCACATAGCAGGCAGTAGGTCTGCTACAATAATAACCCTGGGTAAACGTAGTGTTACCCGGGGATACGCCAATCTAATCAAAAACCGGTGCAACCGCGCATTAAATAATGTAGGATGGTATATGCACCGGAATAGCCAGTCATTTTTTATGCCCCTTCATCCGGCTTAGGCGGAAGTGATATATATGCTTTCATTCCCCCATCGGCTTACAGCCACTTCCCCGAGGGGAAGATGTTTTACTGCATTGTTTTTAATATACCCGCCTGCCTCGGATATGTCTTTGTCCTCAAGCCGGACCAATGTCATTAAGTTAGGAGTCTCCCTCACACTTACCCTTTGCTTCCCTAAAGGGAACAGCTTGCGGGGTAAGCCCCTTTAGGGGTTTGGGGTAGTATCTGGAAGTGTTTAACGGCACGAAAAACCCTTAACTTAATGACATTGTCAAGCCGGACCGGCTTATACTATTCTTGCCTTGATGCAAGAAAGTATACAAAGAAAATCAAGACTACAGCACTCGTCTACCCACTAACATTTCATTACAGAGAAGATTTAAAGATTTACATTTCATGCTCCAAATCTTCCTTTCTTTCACTCAATGAGTGGGTCCCAGACTGCGTTGCCGAGGTCAGGGCTCCAGTATCTGAATTGCTTCATGACGAAGTTCTAAAGATTTATTTCTTCAGTAGTTTCTGAAAACTGCAAATAGGAGGCCGTAGGCCTGCCACAATAATAGCCCGGGGTAAGCGTAGCGACACCCCGGGACACATCACGCCAACCAAAAACCGGTGCAACCGTGTGTTAAATAATGTAGGATGATATTTGCACCGGACTAGCTGTCATATTTTTATGCCCCTTCATCCGGCTTAGGCTGAAGCTCCCCCAGGGATGCATTCGACATTGATATTTAAGGGGAGATGAGCACGAAGTACTTTTGTATATGAGTGAGTAAGCAACGCTTCGCTTTAGCAGATTAGCGCATTAGCAAATGCCTCACAAAAATTGGCTATTCCGCTAAAAGGCGCCAGCCGCTCTAATTTGCTATTAAGGGCAACGCCCGTTCTAACGAGCTACTAAGGCCGTCAGGCCGTTCTAATCATCTTTTCACAAATACAAAATTTGATTCGTCTAAGGCTTTTTCGCCGCTATAGCGATAGGCCGCCAATCGGCCGGAGCCGGTTACGCAGGCATCCACACAACACACATTATTGGTTGGTATCATCGGTCCACGCCCCATGCAATAGTGCCCTATAAATACAATGGGTGCATTCTCAGGATAGACTTCATACTCATCAATGATTTCAGTGGGTATGGTATAATCCGGCAGTTCAAATTTATTCCCGTAGCTGAGCGTCTTAAAGGTTTTGCCTTTGGGTATCATCCACCATTTCACCCTGAAATTGTCACGTTTGATATTCTGTTCATCTTTAATGATGAGATCCTTTGGCATGGATAACTCAATGCCTTTGATGGTTTCAAAAAAGGCTTTGCTGAGATCATCGGCATCATTTAGCAAATGTTTAAGCATCCCTTTCTTAATTCGTCCATCGGTATACAAACCCTCCAGCTGCCTGATATGGGCGTCATTCCAGTAGGCATGCACCACCCTGATGCCATTTAAACAAAGGTGCAGGGGTAAGCTGCGCAGCCATTTGATATCCCGCTTAAGTGCCTCTTTATTGCCATTGTATTCGCGGGCAAATTTATAGAGTAATTTGCTATTGTTATTACCTGGTATGCGCAATGGTTCTCCCTCATCATCTTTCGTGAAGTACAGGATGGCATTCACCTCATGATTACCCAGAATTGCCAGTGCCGTTCCTGCATTAACCATGTCACGAATGATTTGAATAACACCTTTACTATTTGGTCCTCTGTTGATGAAATCCCCAACAAACACCGCTACCCGGTAGGCATGTGACCAAACACCGTTCACCAGGGTATAGTCCATTTGCAACAGTAGTTTTTGTAATTGGATATGATGTCCGTGAACATCGCCAATTATGTCGTAAAAATGTTCATCTTGGTGTGCTTCGTTATGTCTGGCGGTCATTCTAACCCTATTTTCCTTACATTTGAAATTGATGGTTTAAAAATAGACAATTTTGAAATTCATCAATCAATTATTATTAAAACAAACGCATATAATATGAGTTCACGTCGAAAATTTATCAAACAAAGTGGATTGGCATCACTTGGATTATTAGCTGCAGGCAGTCAATCCGGCCAGGCCGCTGTGCGCAAAATAAAAGCCGGTAAGATAACTAAACCATTGGCTATATCCACCTGGAAAAACGGGATGCAGGCCAATGTGGCCGGGTGGGAAGTCCTTAAAAATGGCGGGCGCGCCCTGGATGCAGTTGAGCAAGGCGTAATGGTAGTTGAAGCCGACCCGAACGATATGAGCGTGGGCTACGGTGGACGTCCCGATCGCGATGGTATTGTTACACTTGATGCCTGCATCATGGATGAAACGGGTAACGCGGGCTCGGTATGTGCACTGGAGAATATAAAACATCCTATATCGGTGGCACGTCGTGTGATGGAGAAAACACCTCATGTGATGCTGGCTGGGGCAGGCGCCTTGCAGTTTGCCAAAGAAGAGGGCTTTGCTGAAGAAATTCTGTTGACCGAGAAAGCCCGAAAGGAATGGCAGGAGTGGCGAAAAACATCCGATTACAAGCCGGTTATTAATATTGAAAACCACGATACCATCGGCATGCTGGCTCTGGACCAGAAAGGGGATATATCGGGAGCATGTACCACCAGCGGTTTGGCCTATAAAATGCATGGACGGGTGGGTGACAGCCCGATTATTGGTGCCGGTATGTACTGTGATAATGAAATAGGTGGTGCCGTTGCAACCGGCATGGGTGAGCTGGTGATGAAAACGCTCGGGTCATTCCTCGTGGTGGAATTAATGAACCAGGGCCTGAGCCCCCAAAAGGCGGTTGAAGAGGCCATAGCCCGTATTGTTAAGAAAATACCAGGTTATCAGGATTTTCAGATTGGTTACCTGGCTATTAACAAAGCCGGTGAGGTAGGTGCCTACAGCCTGCACAAAGGCTTTAACTACGCGCTTTATGCCAATGATAACAATCAATTAATAGATTCGGATTACTACCTGAAATAAACTTATTGTAACAAGGATTAAAGAGGGATCGCATCTTTTTTGCCATTGTGTGCTTAAAGATGCGATTTATTCAGAACTGAGGTCAGGGAGAGAGGGAGGCCACATAATGAACTTTTTTCAACCCCACTCGAAACAGGGTTTCGAAATATTGAAAGCCAGTGATAGGAATGAATGTTACAGAATGGCGGCCTTTGAAAAAGGGAAAGCCTGGCGTAACAGATTCATGCCGGTGCGAAGCAATCACCTCTTTCAATAAGGTTTTTACATCCTTTTTTAAAAAAGGATGTGCCTGCCCGGCATAAGGGCACAAAGCTTTTTTCTCGGACAGCCACAGGGGCGACCATTTTGACAAGGGACAAGTCAACACTAGCGCAGATTTGTAATCTGTGTTATGTAAGAAAATAGGTTGCCAGATGTTGTAGGTAGTTAGCAGGTGTACGGATTGAAAATCCTCGCCAGCATTGGGATTGATGTAATGAACCACAGTGGAGGCTTAAGTTAGGATAGTAAGTCATAAAATAATCATCTAAGGATCGCATCTTTATAGCCATTGTGTACTTAAAGATGCGATCCTTCTTCGCAGTGAATACTCTTTCTCGCTCTCTAACCATGCAATTTTTTCCGGAAAACCTTATCTTAACACGATTCAACTTGGAAATTATGCTCAAACAAATCAACTGGGGAATCATCGGCTGTGGCAATGTGACCGAAGTCAAGAGTGGACCCGCATTCAATAAGGTGGAAGGAAGTGCTTTGCAGATGGTCATGCGAAGGGATGCTGATAAAGCTAAATCATATGCTCATCGCCATGAGGTGCCACAATGGACCAATGTAGCGGATGAGCTGATTAACCATCCGGATATCAACGCTATATATATAGCTACACCACCTGGCTCACATGCCGAGTATGCCATAAAAGCCATGGAAGCCGGTAAAGCGGTATATGTTGAGAAACCCATGGCCGCCACTTATAAGCAGGCGTTGGCCATGCTCGAAACCAGTCGTTCAACGGGTGTGCCTTTATTCGTGGCTTATTACCGGCGTACCCTGCCCGGTTTTCTGAAGGTCAAGGAACTAATCGATAGTGGTGAGATTGGTCAGACATTATATGTTAATATGCGCTTGATTAGGGCCGCAAGACCATATGAGAAGGAGGCCCGTCAGGATATCTGGCGACTACAGGCTGAACATTCAGGAGGTGGGATTTTTTATGATCTGGCATCCCATCAGCTTGATTTTCTGGATTTTCTCTTCGGACCCATCAAAACGGTATTTGGTGTGGCAGCTAATCGCGGAGGTTACTATGAGGTAGAAGATACCGTCAGTGCCTCAATGCAGTTTAAAAACGGTGTGGTGGGTAATGGTATCTGGTCATTTGTAACGCACGAAAATGCCCAGGAAGATATAATCGAAGTGGTGGGCACAACTGGTAAAATACAGCTCTCGGGCTTTGAACACACCCCCATCATTCTTTATAAAGATGGTGAAGTGATAGAATACCCATACCTGAATCCCGAGAATATACAGTATAACCTCATTAAACAGGTGGTGGAGACCTTGCAGGGTATTGGACAATGTGTCAGTACAGGTGAAACAGCCATACGAACCAATAAGGTGATGCAGAAGATTGTCAAGGATTTTTATGAGTAGGCACGCTGCACAATAGTATATTAACGACGCCTTCGGCTATAGCAAAGAAAGCGGGATAGCAGAGCGCTCTCTAAGGCTTAAAATTTTACCGCAGAGTTATACCAGTTCATTTTAATATTTAAATCGTATAAAAGGAGGAAACAGAGATTGAGTTTATTAATAAGTTGCACATAGCAGGCTGTAGGCCTGCCACAATAATAACCCAAGGTAAGCGAAGCGCCACCCCGGGTTACGCTAACCCAATCAAAAACCGGTGCAACTGAAAATTAATAACACGTAGGATGTAATTTGCACCGGAATAGCACTGATTCTAAGGATTAAAAAATTTTACCGCAGAGTGAAAGGAGGAAACAGAGATTGACTTTTTTTAGTAGCTGCGAATAGCAGGCTGCAGGCCTGCCACAATAATTACCCATGTTAAGCGAAGCGCCACCCCGGGTTACGCTAACCCAATCAAAAACCGGTGCAAGCAGAAATTAATTAGAACGCTATGTAATTTGCACCGGAATGGATACTGAAGTTTGCCAGCTTGCCTCTACATGAACAAGACGCTTGTTAAGTTGCAATCCTAAGTTACATGTCAATGCTTTCGGCTTTGGCAAATGTGCTATTCTAAAAAAGGCCGTCAGGCCGCTCTAATATGCTAAACAGCTAATGAGCTAAATAAACAATGTAAATCACTATAAAATGATCAATTATGAAAGTACTGGCCATTAACGGAAGTCCTCATAAAAAAGGTAATACCTACCTGGCTTTAACGATTGTATGCGAGCAATTGAATAAAGAGGGTATCGAAACGGAGATCATCGCTATTGGACATAAGAAAATACAAGGCTGTACGGCCTGTAACGCTTGTGCAAAAAGCCTTGATGAGCGTTGCATCATCGATGATGGCGTGAATGAATTGATTCAGCAAATGAAAGCGGCTGATGGCATTCTGTTTGGGGCTCCGGTGCATTATGCCGATATTGGTGGTACCATGAAGGCCTTTCTGGACCGGGCTTTTTATGTGGCTGGCGTCAATCAACGTTTGTTCAGGCACAAGGTAGCCGCAGGTATGGTGGCTGTGCGCCGTACAGGTGGTATGCCAGCTATTAACACCATCAATAACTATCTGCAATACAGCGAAATGTTTATCCCTGCTTCCAACTACTGGAATGTAATTCACGGACTTAAACCTGGCGACGCCCTTAAGGATGAAGAAGGTGTGCAGATTGCCCGTATACTGGGTAAGAACATGGCATGGCTGCTAAAGGCTGTCCATACACATAAGCAAACAGAGGCCTTGCCCGAAGTAGAGGAGAAGACTTATATGCATTTTATACGGTAGCAGCGCTGCGCTGTAGCTCTTTAGCGATACCTTTGGCTATAGCATGTTAGCAGCGCCTTCGGCTTGTAGCTGTTAAGCACGTTAGTAAAATGGTACTTTAGCTTAGTGGTCTAAAATAATTACACAAATGTGGTCATCTTCCCCATGGGGAAGTCCGCGAAGCGGGATGGGGGTATTGGGTTATAGATTTTAGGCTATAGGTGTTAGGGAATAGGACGCTGTACTGTAGCTAGAGAGCTCGTTAGCAGCGGTGGAGTGATGTCTTCAGTAGTTTCTGAAAATTGCAAATTGCAGGCTGCAGGCCTGCCACAATAATAACCCGGGGTAAGCGTAGCGACACCCCGGGACACGTCAACCCAATCAAAAACCGGTGCAACCGGGCATTAATAAATGAAGGATGTAATTTGCACCGAAATAGCCAGTTATATTTTATGCCTCCTCAGTCCGACATTAGTGCCCAGTGTTTAGTGCACTTGTTGTGACGGTTGGTCATCTTCCCCTTGGGGAAGTCCGCGTAGCGGGATGGGGGGATGGGGGGATTGGGTTATAGGCTATAGGTGTTAGGGCTTAGGGAATAGGACGCTGTGCAGTCGCAAGAGAGCTCGTTAGCAGCGGTGGAGTGATGTCTTCAGTAGGTTCAGAAAACTGCAACTTGCAGGCTGTAGGCCTGCCACAATAATAACCCGGGGTAA
>NZ_JAGTAR010000045.1 GCF_018156225.1 Carboxylicivirga sediminis | reverse complement strand
CATAGCTCGCTATGCTTTCACAAATATTCCTTGAAACTAAACATTTATAAGCGATTTGAGCCAGTAATTTTATGTCGAACTCAGGTTATAAGTAACAAAGATAAGAAGTTCTGTTTGACCTGTAGCATCACAGTGCATTTGATGTCAACCAGACGAAACTAACCGACTATATTCATCATAAAAGCTGATAATTAAACTGTAAGTACGTTTGACTTTATTATTTGATTACCCCAAAATAATTTTACGAAATAATAGCAGGTGTCAATTATATCCATAAATTAGCCGGCCATTAATGCAACCTTTTACTTAATTACAATCATCTGTTAATTTGATAATTATAGATTACCATGGAAACAAAAACAGACGTTCAGGCTATTGATAATATAGAGTTGGTTTTCCTCACACTTGATGATTATGATGAAATTAAGAGTGCCATGCAGGAGGCCTATTCGAACATGCCCGAAGCCTATTGGAAAGAACAGCACATTAAAACACTGATTGAAAAATTCCCGGAAGGACAAGTAGGTATTAAAGTAGACAATGAATTAGCAGGATGCGCACTGTCAATCATTGTTGATTACAAGAAATTTGGCGACAAACACACCTACAGCCAAATCACCGGCTCATATACTTTCAACACACATACCCCCGATGGTAATAAGCTATATGGCATTGATGTATTTATAAGACCCAAATTCAGAGGCCTGCGATTAGGGCGCCGCTTATACGATTACCGCAAGGAACTCTGCGAAAAACTCAACCTGAAAGGTATTGTATTTGGCGGACGCATCCCCAACTATCATCAATATTCTTCCGAGATATCGCCCCGTGAATACATCGAAAAAGTACGTAACAAAGAAATTCACGATCCGGTTCTTAACTTCCAGATGTCAAATGACTTTCACCCGGCCAGGGTACTTCAGGGCTACCTGGAGGGCGACAAGGAATCAAAAGAATATGCCGTATTGCTGGAGTGGGACAATGTGTACTACGAAAAAGAAACAGACACAGCAGCTACCAAAAAAACCATTGTTCGCCTGGGTCTTATTCAATGGCAGATGCGTCTTTACCGCGACTTTGAAGAGTTGATGCAGCAAGCCGAGTACTTTGTTGATGCTGTGTCGGGCTACAGGTGCGACTTCGCCCTATTCCCTGAATTTTTCAATGCGCCTCTAATGTCGAGGTATAATCACCTGTCCGAACCCGAAGCCATACGCAAACTGGCCGAATACACCGAAGATATAACCAAGCGCTTTGCCGAACTGGCCATCACCTATAACATCAATATTATAACCGGCAGCATGCCAGAGGTGGTGGATAACAACCTGTATAACGCAGGCTACCTGTGCAAACGCGATGGTGGAATAGAACGCTTTGAGAAGCTGCACGTGACACCTGACGAGGTAAAAGTATGGGGATTACAAGGAGGTAATACCATCCGCACCTATGATACTGATTGTGGTAAAATTGGTATTTTGGTTTGTTACGATGTTGAATTTCCGGAGTTGAGCCGCCTATTGGCCGAAGATGGTATAGATATCCTGTTTGTACCCTTTTTAACCGATACACAAAACGGCTATTCGCGGGTAAAAAGCTGTGCACAGGCACGAGCCATTGAAAATGAATGTTACGTGGCAATTGCCGGAAGTGTGGGTAACCTGCCCAAAGTGCATAATATGGATATTCAGTATGCACAATCGATGGTATTTACGCCTTGCGACTTTGCCTTTCCTACAAATGGTATCAAGGCAGAGGCCACCCCCAATACTGAGATGATTTTAATAGCAGATGTTGATATAGATAAACTGAGAGAATTGAATCAGCTGGGCAGTGTGCGTAACCTCAAAGACAGACGGAAAGACATTTATACAATTACGCGTACTTCAGAGGAGTAAGAATACTATAGGTCATACATAGCTTACAGTGCTGATGGAAAAAGTCTTGCGTTGCATCAGCACTGTATAAATTACATTTCTAGCTTTGCTCCATTCCCTTACGTATCTCGAGCTCAATTTTTTTGTTCCACAATCGCTTCAATATTTCATCGGCTTTTTTATTGTAAACATCAGCCATTTCCTGATTATCTGTTTTTGAATACAACCGAACCAATGCATAAATGGCAGGCAGGTGTAAATCATTTATTTTCAGTGCAGCGTTCACCTGTTCAATAGCATCAGCATAGAAGCCAGCCTCCTCCAGTTTAATGGCATTAGATAGTAATTTTTCCAAATCTGTAATATCCTGCTCTATTTTTAGGTTTAATATATTTTCCGACTTGGTAACGACAATGGAGCAAGGTAAATCGCGGACTACTAGCTCGGTAACACTACCCAGTAAAAGTCGCTGAAAAAATGTTTTACCTGTGGCTCCCATAAATAGGATATCCACCTGATGCTGCTTTGCAAATTCTAATATCTTCTTGTAAGGTTGACCTTGCAAAGTAATCAACTCATAGTTTACATCAATAAAATTGAACTGCTTCAGAAATAATTGAAAACTATCGGTATTTTCTTGTTCAAGCACTCTGTTTTCCTCGTCATAATCCACCTTGTAACGCAGTGAATACATTTCTTCCAAAGGTTCAAACACATTCAGCACATTTAGTTTTGCCTTAAAAATGCGGGCTATTTTGATGGCATTGGTTAGTGCACGAGCCGATGCATCCGAAAAATCAACCGGGCAAAGGATGGATGATGGCACCACCCGACTATTTTCTTTAACTACCCAAACCGGCTTTTCTGATTTGCGCAACAATTTTTCCACCATGTAATCCACCGATTGTTGATTGTCCGAAAGGTGAAAATCATCCGGAATTAATGTCAGGTTAACCTTGTGTTCTTCACCTAATCGTATAATCTGCTCGAACATATTGCCATAGGCAATCAGTTTTTCGGCATGCACACCAGCATCTTTCATACGGTTAAGTAGTTCAGCAAAATCGTCCTCCACATACTTTTCAATAATGCCCTTGACATTACTATTTTTGGCTTCTAAAGGTAATACCTGCAAGAGCAAAAGCTGCGATTTAAACTTCTTTGCCAGCTCAACAGCGACAGCCATCTGCGCTTTGGATACCTCACTCACCTTAACAGGCACTAATATATTCTCTAACAGTTTCATAGGCTTTTTAAAGAAAAAACATAATTCGACGTATTTTGTTTAGTTAAAATGACTTAAACTAAAACAAAATACATTTCATAATTGCTAATAAAACAGAGGATAGTTTTAAATTTATCGAGGCATTTAAACTACATCAAGTTTTCATCCAATTCGCAAACAAACCTACCTCAAAGGTGTTTTAACATCATTAACTAAACAGACGTAATAAGACCGCTGATGATATTGCAACCAACAAAACGATTATGGAATTTGCTGAAGAAATATAATTCAGTGCTAAAACAGATATACTTATACGCTTTTTTTATCGGAATTATTAACCTGACTTTACCAGTTGGTATACAAGCAATAATTAACTCCTTACAAACTGGCGAACTAACATCAACTTGGATTGTACTGGTTGGATTTGTACTGGTTGGCATGGCACTTACAGGCATCTTGCAAATTTTCCAGTTACGGCTGGTTGAAAATATTCAGCAGGATATTTTTGCCCGCTCTGCTTTTGAATTTGCATTTCGATTTCCTCGCATAGCATTTCTTCAACTAGACAAAGTACATGCGCCCGAGCTTGTCAATCGCTTCTTTGATACTTTAACGATTCAGAAAGGTCTTCCTAAAATTTTGATTGATTTTTCAATGGCCATTTTCCAAATATTCTTTGGCCTGATCCTGTTAACTATATATAGTTCCTATTTTATTATTCTGGGATTTATCCTGGCAGTTATAATCTGGATCATATATAAAATAACCGGTCGAAAAGGATTGGATACCAGTTTGCAAGAAAGCAAATACAAGTATAAAATTGCCCACTGGCTAGAAGAAATTGCGAGAACCAATGCCACCTTTAAAATATTCAATAAAAACAAACTACACCTCGACAAAACAGACGATATTGTTAGCAGCTACTTAGAATGTCGCCAAAGTCATTTCCGTGTGTTGTTGCAGCAGTTTTGGTTATTCATTGGTTTTAAACTTACTGTAGCTGCCAGCTTACTAATACTGGGAGGTATTCTGGTCTTTCAGGAAAAAATCAATCTTGGCCAGTTTGTTGCAGCCGAAATCATTATCATTCTTATCATCAATTCGGTTGAAAAGGTGATACGCGTGATAGAAACCATCTATGATGTACTGACAGCCCTTGAGAAAATAGGCTACGTAAGTGATCTAAAACTGGATGAAAATAAAGGAACATCCACCATTAATAACTCAACAGGACTGTCTGTTAAGGCCCGAAACATTTCCTTATCATTTCCAGGTGAAGATATAAAAGTTCTGAATAATATTTCCTTTGACATTGCAGCCAACGAAAAGGTGGTCCTTTACGGCACTTCAGGTAGTGGCAAAACGATTTTAACAAAGTTAATCTCCGGGTTGTTTAACGCAACTGAAGGCGAACTACTGATAGATAATGTACCTATATCGCACTATAAACGTGATGATTATTTCTCATCTATTGGTGTTGGGCTGCCCACCAATCAACTGTTTGAAGGAAGCATCAGAGATAATATTTTGATGGGGCAGAACCTGCCCGATGAAGCTCTGGATAAAACCCTACGTTTTCTACATTTAGATGAGTTTCTGAGAAGACAATCATATGGTATTGATTCCATCATCGACAGTGGTGGGCGCCGGCTTCCCCGCGGTGTTATTCAGAAGATACAGATAGCCCGTATATTAATTCATAAACCCAGGTTATTGTTACTTGAAGAACCTTTGCAGTTTATTGAGGAAGATGAAAAAATAAGAATCATTGATTACCTGACCTCAAAAGAGTTTAACTGTACGGTACTTGTGGTATCAGACTTCAATTATTGGAAAGAGAAATGTGAAAGAATTATTGACTTAAACCAAATAGGACAATAGGACATGCTAGATATCTCAAATAATAGTGTTAAAAATGATATTGAACTGAGCCAGTTTAAATCCTATCAGATCATTCTGAAATGCCAGGTTAAGCAAGCTCCTATATATGTGATGCTGGGCTGTTTTGTGGTATTGCTAATTGGCCTGTTTCTTCCGTGGACACAAAATATAAGTACTAAGGGTTATGTAACAACCCGTCAGCCCGAACAACATCCTCAGGCCATACAATCTGTCATATCAGGTCGTATTGAAGAATGGTTTGTGCGCGAAGGTGACTTTGTTAATCAAGGCGATACCATATTGCATATTTCTGAAGTAAAAGCCGAATACTTCGATCCTAATCTGATAGCCAATACAACCGAACAACTTGAAGCGAAGAACCAAAGCAGAACTTCATACGACAGTAAAATTGAAGCCCTGAAAAAGCAATACAGAGCACTTGATGAAGGTCTGGCACTTAAACGTCAGCAAACGCTTCAAAAGCTGGTGCAAGAACGAAACAAGTCTTCAATGGACAGCATCGATCTCGAAGTATTTCGCAATAACCTGGCAATAGCTGTTAACCAATATAGTCGAACAAAGGAACTGTATGATAAAGGATTGAAGACCTTATCTGAATTACAAGAAAAACAGTACAAAAAACAAGAAGCTGAGGCAAAGGTAAGTGTGCAACAAAATAAGTGGATCAACCAGCAAAACACTGTGGGTATCCTCACCATTGAATTATTGGCCATTGAGCAGGAGTATACCGATAAGCTGGCTAAATCACAATCGGACCTGCAATCGGCTATTTCGGCCAAGATGGAGAACGAAGCTACAATTGCCAAACTGAAGAGCACAATAAGTAATTACAGCATGCGCCAGCAATATTATTATCTCACGGCGCCTCAATCTGGTTATGTCACCAAAATATTAAGAAAAGGAATTGGCGAAACAATAAAAGAAGGCAGTGACATCGCTATCATTGTGCCCGATAATTATGACCTGGCTGTTGAAGTATATCTTAAGCCTAATGATCTTCCGCTACTACATGTGGGTAATAGTGCGCGCCTGCGCTTTGACGGATGGCCGGCCATTGTTATCAGCGGATGGCCTCAATCATCAACCGGCGTATTTAATGGTACCATAGTGGCCATCGATCAGTACATTAGCGACAATGGCCATTACCGGGTACTCATTAGCCCTGAAGTAGCTGACAGACCCTGGCCCGAGCAATTGAGGGTTGGTGCCGGAACCGAAGCCTTCCTGTTACTAAACAAGGTACCTGTATGGTATGAATTATGGCGCCAGCTAAATGGTTTCCCACCCGATTTTTACCAATCAGGAGTTGATAAAGAGGAGGTAAAACTGAAAGCTCCTATTAAATCAATTAAATAAACCAGAATTACCCGACATCATACAAAACACCAGCAAGTTGAATACAACGAAATACATTATACACATATGCATTCTGCTAGTTATGGGTCTGACTGGCATACATGCCTCGGCACAATCAGATAGTCTGGTACTTAGTTACGATGATTATATTACCAATATATTACTCTATCACCCGGTTGCCCAAAAAGCTAAGCTTAAGCCATCTTATGCCGAAGCCGCTTTAATGAAAGCCAAAGGCAGCACAGACCCTACACTCGATGCTGATTGGGATAAGAAGAACCTGAATGATAAACTTTACTATGAGAAATTTCAAAGTCGCCTAAGGTTCCCTACATCCACAGGTGTAACTATTGTTGGCGGTTATGAGAATACTAAAGGCGATTATCTCAATCCAGAAAATACCACCGATGAATATGGCTTATGGCATTTAGGCATCGAAATTAATTTACTGAATGGTTTATTGGTTAATGAACGCAACACTGCTATCCGTCAGGCCAAAGAATTTCAACACCTTTCACTTAATGAGCAAAACACCTTACTCAACGACCTTCTGTACAATGCAATGTATACATACCATACCTGGCAATTGTACCACTCTTTCATGGATGTTTTGAGCGAAAACATAACCATCGCTTACGATTATTATACTAACACGCGTGAATCGTACCTGCAGGGCGAAAAGACTTCAATGGATACGCTTGAAGCACACATTTTATATCAGGAAGCCATTAGTCTGTTCAATAAGAATGAGATATACCTGATTAAATCCAGACAGTCGGTAGAAAACTATTTATGGTATAATAACGAAGCTCTTAATTTGCAACCGAACACTCTCCCTGAACACTACAGAGAGCTTTATCGTCACCAGGTAGTACGTTACGACAGCGCACTTATACACAATCACCCTGCGATACAAGCCTCTATCAACAAGCTATCTATAACTGAGATTGAACAGCGACTGAAACGTGAAAAACTGAAGCCTAAATTAAAGGTGAAATACAACCCACTACTGACAACTTCAGATAACATGGCTATTCATAGTTTTGACATTGCCAATTACAAAATGGGTGTGGGTTTTTCAATGCCATTATTGCTGCGTTCAGAACGCGCTGAGGTAAAGATGGGAAAACTAAAGCTTCAGGAGTTGCAATTGGATTTAAACTACAAACAAAATGAATTATTTAATAAGGCCGAAGCAAGCTGGTTACAACAATCGGTGTTACAACAGCAAATAGATATTAACGAAACAAATGCCATTAACTACAAACAATTGATGGATGGTGAAGCCGAAAAGTTTAAATACGGCGAAAGCTCTGTTTTTATGCTGAACAAAAGACAGGAGAAATACATAGGTAGCAGACTAAAGTTGGCCGAAGCCTACATCAAATATCAGCTGGAACTGCTCAACTATTTGTATTACTCCAATCAATTGATTAGTGCCGAATAATTAACCAGCACACCTTAAAATTTTATTCAACTACTAGTGTGCTATCAGGCAATACAACACTCATTACCTTAAACTGATCATAAACCAAAGTTGCGTTGGGCGGAATAATATCCCCTGCACCCTTAGCTCCATAAGCCAGCGAATCAGGCAAAATAGCAATTATCTCATCGCCTTCACGAAGCAGCATCGACACCTCAGTAAATCCTTTGATCAAACGTGTAGAATCAGCTATAAACGTAAAAAGTGAATCAGGAAGTTCATTAGTATTCCAAACTACTGAATCATTCACCATCAGGCTTAAATAGGTCCCTACCCTTGCTCCGGATACAATCTTTGGACCATCGCCTTTCTTGAGATACAAATACTTTAACCCACTGGCCGTTTGAATTGTGTCGTTGGCTGGCTTGTTAGATGATGCAGTACCCCCGTACTGGCAAGAGACTGTGACAAATGCCATAAAAAGTACTAGAAATGTAAAGTTCTTCATTGAATTGAGATTATATTTTCACACCCCTAAATTATCACATATTTGTTTAGTTGAGCCTTGACGTGAGCTATTTCTTACAACAGAGTAATAATTCACTATATAGGTCAGAAGTATAAAAAAATGTCTATCTTCATCTTCGTTTATAACCATACCTCATATTCAATGCAATCTGTTATACTAGGACAATATTTCCTGATGGACAGAACACTTAAGTCGGTGAACTTTTTCAACAGTGCTATCACCAACGAAGAAGTGTGCATTTATGAGGTATTTCGCATTCAGAAAAATACGCCCCTGTTCATTGAAGAGCACCTTAAGCGTTTGGAGAACAGTCTTAGAATTGCCAACCAGAAACCAATCATTCGCATTAGTCAGCTAGGCAATCGGCTAAAAATGCTTTATGCAGCCAATAATATTTCAGATGGCAATGTAAAGCTCGACTTCAGGTTTATGCCTGACGGCGAGCAGGTTTTTATGGCCTATTTCATACCAAGTAGTTACCCCACTGAAGAGCAACAGCAAAAAGGCATTAAGTGCTCCCTCCAGTTTTCTGAGCGTCACCACCCCAACGCCAAAATCTACAACCCCGATGTTAGAGAAAAAGCCAACACCATCATTGAGCAACGGCATGTATACGAAACACTGCTGGTGAATAGTGATAATTGCCTGACAGAAGGCAGTCGCTCCAACCTGTTTTTTATAAATGGTAATACGCTCATTACCGCGGATGATTCGGTTGTACTTCCCGGTATAATGCGTCAGCATATTATATCTATTATTGAAAATTTAGGCCTACCCCTGGAATACAGGTGCCTGCCTGTTGAGGATATAAGTAAAATGGAAGCAGCTTTTATCAGTGGAACATCTCCCCGCCTGCTGCCCATTAATCAAATCGGCGAATACAGTCTGAAAGCGAATCACCCTTTATTGCAACAACTTAGAGACGAACTGGAAAAAGATATTGCTGCCCGATTAAAATAAAAAAAGGAGGGTTACCCCTCCTTTCACCACTCATATATCAATTCCCATTAAGGAAATTTTACCATATCGTAATCATTAATATTGGCTCGTGGCACAGTAGAGCCGTAAGTATCATTTATAGCATCAATCATGGCATTGGCAATAATAGCCGAACCACGACCAGTTGCATGAATACCGTCTAAAGAAAATATACCTCCTGTCACAAAAGTTCCAGTATAGTGATGTCCATCAATAATTATTCCGGTGGTGCTTAGCTGCTTCATTAATGCATTAGCATCAAAGAAAGCTAAACCAAAACCATCAGCCAGGTTTTTGCTAATCGCATTAAACTGGTTAGTGGCCGTACTTATCATGCTTAGCTCATCTTTTGTCAACACAAGTTCATTACCTAAAATTGGGTCACTTGTTGGTCCCCAGCTCAAAGCCTCAGACTGAGCAGTCAATAACAGCCTGTCATCAGCTGTTGCCTGTCTTCTATGTCCTAGCTGCGCAGGAATTGATTCATCATAAATAACAAAAGCATTAGGTCCTTCAGTAAAAACCATTGGAGGCAGCCCTACAGACTCTGCTGCGGTATTGTAATCTGCATATTTAGCATTTAAAGCCGCTGCTGTTGCAGCATCAATTACAAAAGCATTATAAGGAACAGTTGTAAAGAAAGGGATGGATGACACATCAGGTATATTGCCAACTACACCTTTTGCCCCCTTGGCTGTTAAAGTATTTAATACTGCTGCTAAGGCAGATTCGAAGGTTGCAGCATCGGTAATGTCAGTTACGCCATTGCCAATACCACCAACACCGCCGGCTAAAGCAAACGACAACACATCATTTCCGGCCAACCAACAGCTAAAGAATGTTGGATTTGCTGTAGCAGCATCTCCCAAAACATGTGTCACATCTGAACTGGCAAATCGTGCAAAAAAAGGATTAGCCTGAGCATAACCAGCGGCAACTAAATGAGTAACTTTCGCTCCAGGAACACCAAAATTCTGATTATCTTCATCATAGACATCTTCAGCTAAAATGGCCATATTACCAACTGAAGGTACAGGAGATAATCCCCTTTCTGTTACTTTTAGCTCAAAGTAACCGTTTAAAGTACCTTGTGCATCAATAACGGTAGTACCTACACTTCCTTCAGCCTGCACCAATGGCTGATGATATGATTCACTGCCCACATACATCAGTTGTTGTCCTAATATATAACTGAAGCTTTCCTGCTGGCCTCTTAGTCCCAGAGCACCATCAGTGTAACCTGCTGTATAAGAATCTCCAATGGCTATAAACTTCGTAAAATCTGCTGTTCCCTTTGAGGGTTTAAAGTCGTCTACTTTTGGTTCACAAGCAGCCAAAAGTACAACAATTGCCAGCAGCATATATTGATATATAATCTTTTTCATCATTACCCCGTCTTTTTTAGAATGAATAATTTATACCAATACCAGGAATAACTGCATTGGTGTAATATGTTCCGTAAAAATTGGTTGGCGCATAGCCATCTTCACGCTTGTTACCATGGATATAAAGTAATGAAGCATCCAGCGATAGCTTATCGTTAATTTGATAGCCACAACCTAATGACATACCAATTTTATTGGTGCCAGGTGTTTCCGGCGTTAGCAAATCTTCAGGTATTGGTGTGCTGTCGTAATACACACCTCCTCGGAACTGAAACTTTTCATTTAAGGTATACTCAGCTCCCAGACGGTATATCATGGTGTTTTCAAAATCACGTTGGTTATGCGAATCTGGCACTGTTTCAGCTTCAAAGTCGAAGTTCAAACTTTCGTAGGCCGACCACTCTACATACTGCAGATCTACAGCCAATAATAGCTTCTCATTCACCTGATAACCAACACCTAAAGTCATATTGGCAGGCATTGGTAATTCAGATTGAAATTTGGTATCCGGGTATATGCCGCCAAGCGATGGTGGCACTGTAAAATCAGCATCTCCCTCATCTAATTCAACCATCACTTTTGAACGGTAGCTTAGTCCGAATGATAATTGCTCATTTGCCTGGAAAGAAAGACCAGCATTAAAACCAAATGCCCAGGTATTACCGGAAATGTTAACACTTGCCACGCCATCGGCAGACTGAGCTGGCAATGCCTTGTTTAAATCAACATTACCATTTACGGCCATAAAACCAACACCAAAACCAAGTTTATCGGTGATTTTATAAGCAATAGTAGGCTGAATAAAAATTGCACGTAAAGAAATATCCTGAATAAGGTACTTACCATCCCAATCGTCGCCCCATTTTAATGAATTACCATAAGGAGTAGTAACTGCCAGACCTGCTGCCAGCTTATCATTTATTTTAGTTGCTCCATAGAAGTAAAAAGGTGTTCCCATTGGGTTATCCGATTTAGCTTCATACGCTGATGGACTTTGTTTGTGGAACGTATTTTTAGAAAAAATAAAACTACCGCCCAATGAAAAATCATACTTTTTATCCATTAAACTTAATGCGCCTGGGTTAAAATGCATGCTTGAGGCGCCCATCATTAATCCGGCTCCGGTATGTCCCATACCTGTCTGCCGGTTGCCTTGCAGGTTTACCTGATAACCTTCAGCAAATAGCTGAAAACTAAGCATAAGTAACCCACAGAATAATCCGATTCTCTTCATAAAAGAATGATTAGTGAATACTTTTTAAGAAATTTTAACAGGGCGAAGATAGCCTAATTTTTTAAATATCTAAACATTTAAATAATTGATTACCAGTATATTTGAACTTTTTGTTCTTTTATTCTATTAGTCTATTATACTAACGTTTTAAATTCAGGGGAATAACGGGTAGGCACTAGGGATTCCTGCTTACACGAGATACGATAATTGACCTTAATTTAACGACCCTGATTTGTTATCAACATCGAAAAAACTTATTATTACGTATCTTTAAAATTCAACCATATGTTTACAAAAAACGACCTTGAACAAATTAATAAGAAAGGAATAGATATTAAGCTTATTGAGCAACAACTGGAGCATTTCAAAAATGGATTTGCTTTTGCTGAGTTGCATAAAGCAGCTACCATTGACAATGGCATTATACAAGCATCACCGCAAGACCATGAGCATTATATCAATTTATACAATAAGGCCCTGAAAAATGGCTTGAATACAATCAAATTTGTGCCAGCATCAGGTGCGGCTACCCGTATGTTTAAGGCTCTTTTTGAGTTTCTTAATGCGAATGAAGAACAAAAAGAGGTGATGATGCAGCAAGCACCATATGATGTTTTTTTTGCACACATTCGACAATTTGCTTTTATCGATGATCTTGAAAAAGCTTTACAAAAAAGAATAGATACTAAGCACATTGACACAAAGTTAGCTACACAAGTAGTAGAGCATCTTTTACTTGGTAAGGGATTGAACTATGGCAGCCTGCCCAAAGGCCTGCTTAAGTTTCACATGGGTTCTGAATCGGCGTTGACTCCTTTGGAAGAACATCTGAAGGAAGCGGCACAATATGCAAAAGTAAACGGTAAAGCCAAAATACATTTCACCATTAGTCCTGAGCACGAGGAGCTTTTTAAACAACAGCTTGAAGCAGGTAAAGAACAAATAGAAGCACAGTTTAGTGTTAAATTCGATGTGAGTTTCTCATTTCAAAAACCATCCACTGATACAATTGCTGTCAATCCTGACAATACACCATTCAGAAATAATGAAGCACAATTGTTATTCAGGCCTGGCGGGCATGGGGCACTCATTGAAAACCTGAATGATCTGCAGGAAGAACTCGTATTTATTAAGAATATAGACAATGTGGTACCACAGCACCTGCAAAAGGATACGGTTGCATATAAGCAAGTGCTGGCCGGTATTGTATTGGATAAACAAGCACAGATATCCGACATACTCAAAGGTCTTGAACAGGTATCTGACGAGGCCACGAATACAGGTGTCGACTTTCTGGTAAATGAGCTGCAGATGGAACGTTCGGCCATTGAGCAATTATCTTATGACGATAAGCGTTCCTTACTATTAGATAAACTCAACCGTCCGATACGTGTTTGTGGCATGGTTAAAAATGAAGGCGAACCTGGCGGAGGACCATTCTGGGTAAAACAAAAGGATGACAGTATTAACCTGCAGATTGTGGAGGGAGCACAAATAGATCCCAACAATGCCGAACAACAAGCCATATTAAAAGCCAGCACACACTTCAACCCGGTAGATCTGGTATGCTACACCAAAGATTACAAAGGACAAAAATTTGACCTGACGAAGTTTGTTAATCCTGAGACCGGTTTTATTTCTGAAAAAACACAGAACGGGAATGCACTTAAAGCGCTTGAATTACCTGGTTTATGGAATGGTGCAATGGCACATTGGCTGACCTTTTTTGTAGAAGTACCTATCAGTACCTTTAATCCCGTTAAAACAGTCATGGACTTACTAAGGCCGCAACATCAACCCGAGAAGTAACTGTTGACTATTCAATAAAAAATCCCTCTTCACAATGTCAAGAGGGATTTCCGCTTCATAGATTTGGAGTTATTATGGAAGAACTTCCATAGTTTCATTAAATAGCATTACTGCCTTTTTCACCGGTTCTTATTCGGATGCACTCCTCTAATGGTGTTATAAAAATCTTACCATCGCCAATTTCTCCCTCTACCTCGCTTACCGATTTTGCCCCTTCGATGATGGCATTAACGGTTGTATCAACAAATTCATCATTGACAGCAATTTCCACACGCATTTTAGGAATAAGTGATGGAATTACTTTTTTACCACGGTAAACTTCCTCTCGCTTTTGAGCGCCATGGCCCGACACCCGACTGACTGTAATTCTGGTAATACCGGCAGCTATAAGGCTCTCTCGGACCTGGTCCAGCTGGTATGAACGTATAATAGCGGTTATTAATTTCATCTGTGTAATTTTACATTTAGTTGTCAGATGGAACTCACAAGCAAATTTTAATCAGGCATCTGTTTGGCCATTTATATTTAAATTTACTTGTTCGTTTCATGTCTTTAATAGTTTATTCTTGTTGGTTACAAAGCGGCCGAACAGCCTGCCACCTTATTAACTCAATACTTAAAAGTAATAAGTTAATTAATTAGGATTTAACATGCCATAACCACGTTCTCCATGGTAAGCATGGTCTAATCCCTGCATCTCCTCTTCAGGTGTTGACTTAAGGCCGAACAGCTTTTCAACTACCACCAATATAATCAGGGTTAATACAATTGAGTAGGCCATTGCTATAGCCACAGCTGCTACCTGCACCCCTAACTGTTGCCAGATACTCCAGCTTCCTCCGGCTGCTTCAGCAGCATTAGCCATCCAGCTATCGCGGATAAAAAAGGTTAAGGCAATTGCGCCAACAATACCGCCTACTCCATGAATTCCAAAGGCATCCAATGAATCATCGTAGCCAAGTTTATCTTTAACAATGAGCATTAAGTAACAAATAACGGTTGCCAGTGCACCTAAAACCATGGCTCCTAAAGGCTGTACGACACCAGCCGCGGGCGTAACAGCTACCAAACCTGATAATATACCTGAAGCAAAACCCAGTGCGGTCATTTTCCCCTGGTGGAACCCTTCAATTAATATCCAGGTTAACGCACCAGCTGCGGCAGCCACTTGGGTTGCAGTTAGCGCCTGAGCAGTGCTCAATCCGCTAGAAACACTACTACCAGCGTTGAAACCAAACCAGCCAACCCATAGCAGTCCAACACCCATCATTACCATTACCAGGTTATTAGGACGCATCTGACGGTGAGGATAACCACGACGAGCCCCCAGGTAGATAGCTGCCACCAATCCGCTTACACCAGCAGAAATATGCACCACCGTACCGCCGGCAAAGTCAATTGCTCCATCGGCACCCATATTAAATAAGAAGCCATCTTCGGCCCATACCCAGTGACACAATGGATTATATACGAGCAGTCCCCATAAGGTAATAAACACCAGGTAACCTCTGAATTTCACTCTTTCGGCAAATGCCCCTGCTATTAAAGCTGGTGTAATAATGGCAAATTTTCCCTGAAACATGGAAAATACATATTCGGGTACGCCACCTTCCATAATTGTTTCATCAATGCCTTGCAAAAACACGTAATCTGAATTCCAGCCAAACCAGCCACCCAGCACACTGCTTCCAAAACACATGCTATAACTAACTGTTACCCAAAGTACACTCATGACGCCCATAGCAGCAAAACTATGCATCATGGTACCCAACACATTTTTTGAGCGCACCAGTCCACCGTAAAACATGGCCAGACCAGGAACCATGAGTAATACCAAAGCTGTAGAGGTGATCATCCAGGCCGTGGCACCAGAATCAACACCGGGTTGCGCACTTAACTCCATCAGTCCTCCTAACCCCATTATAATTGCCAGGGTTGCCAACATTCTTTTTTTCAGTCTAAGATTTAATTTCATAATAATGTGATAAAGATTATTGATTCAATGCCCAGTTCGATTGGTCAAAATCCAACTTTAATCTGCTCAATTAGGATATACAATGTTAAATACCAAACATGCAATACCAATTCCCCTTGCCAGAATAATTATGACATTTATCAGTTTTCGGGTACAAATATATAAATATGGGGTGTTATTACAAATTATTAGTATTTTTTATTTCTAAACCCATTTTTGAAACCCCATTGCATGATTTATATTACTTTTATAAGATATTGACCCCATTTAATTACACCCACATTCAAATTATACACATCTTTCACAGATAAAAAAAACAGCTTAACAGATAGCACTCATCAGCCAGATATTATGAAACTGAAAACGCAGACATATCAAACAAAATCATAAATTAGTAGTGATTTACCAATAATGACTATCGGTTTTACGAAGCGTATACCCAAGAAACAGTTTAAAACATAAGAAACACAGACATAAATGAACAAGCCAATTATTTTTATCGCCCTAACTCTACTTCTATCGTGTTCTAATAATCAAACTGGCAATTTTAGTGTCTCCATCGAGAAATCTCATTCCTACATCGAAGGCTTTATGGAAACACATAAAGTTCCCGGAATGCAGATAGCCGTATCACACAAAGGCAGCTTAGTCTGGTCACAAAGCTTTGGCTATTCAAATCTGGAGCAAAATATTCTAGTTCGTCCAGAGACCAAATTTAGAATTGCAAGCGTCTCTAAGCCTGTGTCGGCTGTCCTAACAGCACGTCTATACCAAAACGGAATTGTGGACATTGACCAAGCCGTCAACGATAAACTTGCATGTTTTCAGCATATCCCTGAGTCGTTTACTGTAAGGCAATTGTTTTGCCACGCTGCTGGCATCAGGCATTATTTACCCAAAGACACCTTGACTATTAACTTCCATCACAGTATTCAAACAGGCTTAAACATCCTGAAAGATGATTCGCTTTTGTTTACTCCTGGTCATAAGTTCCACTATTCAAGCTATGGGTACAATATTGCAGCAGCCTATATTGAAAAACAGACTAACCTAAAATTCGAAAAACTACTAAAAGACTCTCTTTTTGCACCATTAAACATGAATAATTCTATAGCAGACCATCCGTATCAGATAATACCTAATCGTACATCAGGCTATGAATTAAACACCCAAGGCGAAATTATTAATGCGCACTTTTTCGACAACCGTTACAAAATAACTTCAGGAGGTATACTTTCCTGTGCCGAAGATCTGACTAAAATGTGCAATGAACTTCAATATGGTACTTATTTGAATAATAACAGCCAACAATTACTTTTTACACCCTACAAGTACAGTGGCGAAAACGAAAGTGATACAGGATTTGGGTGGGTGGTAACCAAAGATGAGCGTGGTAACAGACTATATGGCCACCTCGGGGGCATTACGGGCGGCTGCTCTGCCATCATGCTATACCCCGATTTGGAACTGAGTGTCATTTGGCTTGGCAACCTGGATGCCGATTGGTCAGCCGAGCCGACAATCACGATTGCCAACTTCTTTATTGACGAAATCCAGAGGAAATAACACCACACTGCGCTCACCGTGCAGTGTGCATAAATTGAAGGCTACCTGGAGGAGCTGCTCAACACAACTCATATACCATCAAAAATTGATTCAAAAGATGAGCAAAATAACGCAACTCATATTTGAAACAATCTGGATGACCGCCCAGGTTGCACATACAAACCGATAGTTCGCCAGATGCTTTACTGCTTCAGAGCCGCTTTGGTAAACAGGTAATCAGGAATTTCTTCATTAAACTTGATGCTGATGATTTCCCAGTCGGTGCCGTCGCCTTGCTTGAGCACGTCTTTAAAGTTAAACTTCATGGGGTACCAGCGGCCTTTTATCTGTTTAAAATCACTCAATACTGTGCGTTTGAGCAGCTGACCACTCTTGGCGTAAAGCTCTTCTTTAACAGGTAAGAAATAGGTTTCATCAACCCATAGCTTGCGCGAATAGTAAGCTGCATTATCCACCTTGGCTGTAAGTTTTAGCACAAACACTTTATGCCCGTCAATGGTTTCGGTAGATTCGATGACTGGTGCATATACATCGCACAGTTTACGATCATCCATCATATCCTCATAGGACAAGTCAGACCCCATTAATGACTGGCGCAGCATGTGACCGGAAATCTGAACAATGCGATCGTTGGCCGGGTAGTAGGTCCACAGGCGGTCATCGAGCTTAAGCATTTTAGTGCCCTTCTCGCGCGCCGGAGACAGGTATTCGGTAAATGATTTTTCGGTGCCCATGGTGTAGCTTACCGATGTAATGGTGCGACTGTTACGACGACCATGAATAGTCATGCTCGACTCAACGATGCGCGTATCGGCGGACATGTTATCGTCTATCTTTTTGATGATTTCATCGGCTGTTTGTGCTTTGCCCACAATGCTTAAAGAGACTATCAGTAATAGCGTTATTATTCGTGTCATATCATTTAATTATTAGTTTGTTACTTTTTATTGGTCAACAGCCGTCACCTCATTAAGTCAATAACATGGTCTTTAATCCAATATTACATATAAACAAGTCGATCTCACGTCAACAATACTCGATCTCACGCCCGAATGACTCAATATCACGGTGAACTGCCACAATATCATGCATAATTAGGTCGATCTCATACCGCGCGATCACCATCTCACACCTAATTTATGTCATCTCACATCACTATCAACTTAATCTCACGCCAGCTGAATGCGATCTCACGCCAGAGCAACCCAATATCACGCACAATCATTTCCATATCACGCTTTAGCAATAGCATATCACACCAAATGTGCCAATATCACGCGCAATTTCTAGCTTAAAACCTGTTAGGTTCACAGATTTACACCTCCAGCTCCTTAAACAGCTGTGCCGTTTTGCGCTTATAGATGGCGTATCCGGCCAAAGCATTCCCCATCGTCATGGCTAGCAAACCAGGTATAAAGCCAATGTAAAACAGTTCGGGCGATACCTTAGCACGGTAAACCGTAGGCATCATCATGGTCACGTTTTCCATCATCGAACTAAAATCGATACCGTTCTCCTGCAGGTAATAAGATGTTGCAATGCCCAGTGCCGACCCCACCACCGAACCAATGGAGCCAATGATGATGGCCTCGTAGATGATGGTGCGGAAGATATGCCCTTTTTCTTCGCCCAATGCCAGTCGCACACCATACTCGGTGTATCGCCGTAAGCCACCCAGCAGTCCGGTATTCCAAAGCACAATGGACATGGCAATTACAAATATCATCACCATCATGGCACTCATATTATCGGCCATGTTCAGATACTGTTTCAGCGAAGGCTCATCGCGTAATCGTACCATAACGGGTGCGAATTCATCGCTCTCGTCGCTGTATTTCAGGTTGAAGCTGTCGCGCACTGCTAAAGCCAGCTCATCGTCGTATATGTTTGATTTAAAGTAGCCCAACACCTCACCAGCGGCATCTATCATATCAAAGGCCTGTTCGGCATCGGTAATATCCATGATGATGGCACCCCGGTCGAGCATGGCCATCCCAAAATTAATGGTACCACACACCTTGAAGGTAGGCACTACCATACTGCCATACATGGTTGAACCCATCACCGAAATATCATCGCCAATATTGACAGCGAAACGCTCGGCGAATTCGTTGCTTATCAGTACTTCACCTTGCTGCTCAGGTAAGCGCCCCTCAACAATCGATTTAGGAATATTAAGGCGCTCTGCCTCTTTTGAGCCGGGTGTTAACAGGTCAATCGCGCGTCCGGCTGCTGGTCCCTGCGCCCTTGTTTCGCCATTGGCATCGGGCACATCCAGGAGTCCACCAAACTGGATGCGTCGCACCCATTCCATATTGGAATAATCGGCTTCCAAACGGCTGATGAGCTCACTCACATCCAGCAATGCCAAATCATTTGGAATCTGCGCCTCATTATCGGCGTAGGCACGAGTCATCACCTTCACATGGCCCATGGTGTAGTTAGCATTCATATCAATCATATCGCCAAACACGCCTTTCATCCATCCGCTCATAAAAACAGTCAGAAACACGCCCAAAGAGACTACTATTATTGGCAGCAGACTTCGGCTTTTATCGCGTAATATCCCTTTGATTAAAAATTGTATCATGATTCGTTTATTAGTCAGTAGTTAATAGTCTGTGGTCAGTAGATTGCGCATCAACTATACCTTTTATTATATTGATATCTTATTACTCTGTTTTATATTATCAAACTACCTTTTTTTATCTTCAACTCAAGCCGTTGAGGCTTCACCTTTTTGCCTACAGCTCAAAAAGGTGAGAAAAAAGCCGCCGACTGTAGTACTCGTTTACCCATAAAGGCATCACTTCGGGAAAAATTTAAAAATTCACAGCTTGGTTCCAAATTTTTCTTACCTCCGCTTATGCCAATGGGTGCCCAAACATCGTATCTAATGTCGGTAAAACACACCGCAATACCACCTCTATTATGACGACCAGACATCTCATTTCTATTTTCCCTTCAGTGCATCCGTTGGGCTCATATAAGCAATTTTACGGGCCGGAATAAAGCTAACAATCGTAGATGTCACCAACACAATAAGTACCGAGCCCACCACCAACTGCCAGCTATAATAAGGATACACGCGCTCGGCGATGGTGATGCCCATGTCGGCACTGCCAAAATTAATGCCAATGGTATTAATCCATAAAAACAGTGGAATGCCATAGGCAGCACCCAATAAGGCCGCCAGAATACTGTGCACGCCGCCCTCAATGGTAAAAATACCCACTACCTGCTTGCGGGTTAAACCCAAAGCGATGTACGTGCCAATCTCCTTCTTGCGCCTGAAGATGGACAGTATCTGTGTATCAAAAATGGCCAATAGAGCAATCATCAGCAGAACCAACTGTATGATGCGCCCACTTATGCGCTCCGAATTAATCAAATCGTCCAAGTCCTTCAGTAAGAAATCGGCCGACTTAAAGCTCCACCCTGCCAGTCCGACATCTTCTGATCCACTCACCAATAAAGTCGCTTCGCTGTCAAAGTCCATCATCTGCTGCATCACCTGAAAATCGATGTATAACTGCCCCTGGTCGGCTTCTGCTACATCGCAATTAAACACCTGAGCCACCGTTACCTGCCTGGCATCAAAAGTACCATGTCGATCACGCCATCGCAGCAGGACCTGGTCGCCCACCTTTAGTTTGGTCGCCTTTGCCATGCGCTTACCTATTATCACCTTTGCCTCATCATCACCATTCAGCGCATCGGTGGGCAGCTTCAATAATGTCTGTTCAGGCGGAATACCTCTCAAAAGAATGCTCTGCATACGCCCCTGAGGATAAATGGTGGCCTTCTGCAGAAGTTGTGGTACCAGATGCCCGCCGTCGATTTCTTGTTGAGCATGCTCGTCAATCGGCTGATGTGCCTCGTTGATGGTGTACACATCGTATTTATCGTAGTCAGGATGCCAGTATTGCCCCTGTCCTATCTCCCAGTCCTGCGTATCATTTCTGCTCTGTCGGTTCCAGCCATCAATCATACCATTGTAAAAAACAATGAGTACAAAGGCCAGCGACAGCACACTCACATTGAGCCAGGTGCGTAAGCCTGCTCCCAAAAGATTTCGATATGCTAATTTAAATGCGACCATTTTTATGTATTGAGTTGTAGGTTTAGAGTTTTTAGTTTAGGGTTTGAGTGAAAGCTGATAGCTAATGGCTGATAGCTTCCAGCTATTTCCAGGGTGCTTAATTCTTTTTTCTTCTGCCTTCAAACTATTAACTACTGACTTTAATAGCCATTTCCTTTATGCTTCAATTTATTCCGTCACCCGTCTTATGTCTTTCATCTCGTGTCTTTCTTACTGTATTTTCCCTTTTAATGCTTCCGTTGGATTCATTCTCGCAATCTTTCGGGCCGGCAGATAGCTCACTATAGCAGATGCAATGACTACCAGCCCGATGGTTGACAGGATGAGCCGCACACTGTAATAAGGATAAATGGTAGCTGCCATAGTGATGCCAACATCGACATCGCCAAAACTAAGTCCAATGGCATTGAGCCATATAAAAAATGGAATGCCATAGGCGGCTCCTAACACAATTGCCAATATGCTATGCGCTGCCCCTTCGATGGTAAAGACACCAACCACCTGCCAGCGAGTCAATCCCAAGGCTATAAAGGTGCCTATTTCCTTCTGCCTTCTAAAGATAGACAGCACTTGTGTATCAAAGATGGCCAACAGAGCAATGAGCAGTAAAACAGCTTGCAGCACAATACCACCGCCCTTTTTCGATTCAATCAGCTGGTCAAGCTCTGCCAATAGAAACTTTATATCCTTAAAATCCCATCCATCCATAGTGGCAGGTTCTTCCTCTCCAGTCACCAGCAAAGTGGCATCACCCCTTAAACCCATCATGGTTTGCATGGCTTCAAAATCAATGTATATCTGTCCATTATCAATCGAAGGCACATCTGCATTAAAAACAGATGCAATGGTGAGCTCCGTAGCATCGAAGGTGCCGTTCTTATCGCGCCAACGTATCAATACCTTATCACCTATACCCAGTTTGGCAGCCGTAGCCATTCGCTTACCAATGACAGCAGGCAAACCTTCGGTCACAGCTTTTAGCTCTTGGGTAGGCAGCTTTAATAGCTGTTGGTCATGAGGTATGCCTTTGAGCAGCACACTCTGCATGCGCCCTTGTGGATAAATTGTAGCCTGCTGAATCAACATCGGCACCAGACTCCCATCCTTCACCTTGCCAATGATTTGCGCATCCAAGGGCTTATGGGCATCTTTTATGCTGTACACATCCAGCTTATCGTAGTGTGGATGCCAATATTGCCCGTTGGCCACTTCCCACTGTTGCGTATCTTTACGGCTCTGTCGGTTCCAACCATCAAGCATACCATTATGGAAAATAATGAGCACAAAAGCAAAGGACAAAACACTTACATTTAACCAGGTGCGTGTGCCTGCACCAATCAGGTTTCGATATGCTAATTTAAATGCTACCATGTTCTAGTTGAGAGTTATGAGTTGTGGGTTTAGAGTGAAAGCTAATGGCTAATGGTTGCTTCCTTGGCGCTTTAGTCTTTTTCGTCTTCTATCAACCGCCTTTATTCCCTGTCTAGAGTTTAAAAGTTGAAAAGTTGAATGATTGTGTTTTTTTCTTGCGTCCTGCATCTTATGTCTTTAGATAGCTGCCAGAGACTAGCGATTCTAATGGTGCTTCATTCTTTTTCTTCTGCCTTCTGCCAACTAACCACTACTGACTACTAACTAATTCCACTTGCTCATCGGCTACCACTTTCCCATCAGCTAATGATATCTGTCGTTTCAGGTACTGCATCACCTTCTCATCGTGGGTAGAAAAGATGAAGGTCACACCCAGCTCTTCATTCAGCTTCTGCATAGTTTGTAAGATGTGATGCGAATTCTTCGAATCGAGGTTGGCAGTAGGTTCGTCAGCCAAAACTATTTTCGGCCTCTTTACCATGGAGCGGGCAATAGCTACCCGCTGACACTCGCCACCCGACAGCATCGATGGTTTTGATTTTTCTTTATCGGTCAAACCAACCCACTCCAGTGCCTGCATTACCGCCTTCCTTCTTTCCTCGGCAGAAATATTTTGCAGCAACAAAGCAAATTCCACGTTTTCATACACAGTGTACACCGGCAGCAGATTATAGGTCTGAAATATAAACCCAATGTGATGATTCCGCATATTGGCAGCCTGCTTCTGTGATAACTCTGCAATGGAGCGGCCTAATACGGTAGCTTTCCCTTCGCTTGGCACATCGAGCGAACCAATAATATTGAGCAGGGTGGTTTTACCAGAACCACTGGGTCCTACCAGGCCTGCAAACTCACCTTTACCAAAGCTCAGTGTGATATCAGTTAGAGCCGTAAAAAATCCATTTCCTACCGGGAAACGCTTGGTCAGATGCTCCAATTGTATGATTTGATTATCCATATCTTGAAATATTTTATCATCGACAATAATTCGTTTTACCATTAAAAATTATATACCAGCATTAGCTGAATACCTTTTCCACCAAACAGATTTTCGGCATTGCCTTGCAACGGCATATTATAGTCATCCGGATTCCAATAAGCCATCATATTGAGGACGATAGCATCGTATTGCTTACTCCAGTTGATAAAATTATACCACTTGCTATCGGCCCAGCTATAAAACACAATGGTATTGACATTATCAAACATACCAATGGGGTAATTCAGCGAACAGGCCGTAATATTGATGGCGTCATTAAATGCAAATGCTTTTTTATCATAGGAAGTTACTAAATGTTCAGCAATAATGCTTAAGCCGTTGCCTATACCAAAAGTATAATCCAGGCCAATATTCAGATTAACCTGGTTGGTGAGTTCGCCCATATCTTTATTCATATTTACCCAGGCACCTTCAAACCAGAAACCCACCACCTTGTCGAAACGTGCATCGAAGCCCAATCGGTTTTCAGGAATCTTATCCCATTCGGCTACCTCACCATTTAAATGCCTGCTATCGGCCACACGGTGATGATACGATAGGGCCACCTCTCCAAGCGGCACCGGAGCCTGAATACGACCTCCAAACTCAGGGATAGATTGATTACTCCTCATATATTCCCACCCCTTTACATTATCACTGCCATACAACACCCACACCCACACATTGGTGTTATTCATAAAATAATAGCGCATCAGTCCGCCCCACACGCCGTCGGTCAGCTGCAGAGGATCACGCGGGTCCACCTGGTCGAACCACATTAATGGGCGCAGTAAAGTAGCAGAGCCAAAATTGATTTTTTGCAGTCCCAGCCGTACTTCCAGCTGATCGGTTGAATAGCGTCCCCAGATGCGATAGGGACTCACATTACCATTCCAGTCACTCGAATCGGGGATTTGCAGCCCAACATCGCCAACCATATTAGCTGACGCCTCAAAATCCAAACGGCTGTCAAGGCTTAAATCAACCGTATAATTTGCCTGAGGAATAAACCGTCCGCCAAGATACACCGGATAAGGATTATCCTTGTTATAATGCATCCAACCCACCATTTGCCCCTGCCATTCGATACGATTCAGCGTATCGGCCACCTGAGCATTAGCACCAAGCAGCACCGACAATAACAATATACACAGTTGTAGTCTCATCCCATTCACTTATTTGGCATCATCCCATAAAACAGGTAGCGCATATTTTCCATTATTAGCTCTCCAGGCGAATTATACTTTGCCAATAACGTTTGGTCATTGACAGTTTGCGTCATCAAATTCATCTGGTAGAGAATAAAATCGATGCTTACATCTTTCCGTATCTCATCATTATGTTGAGCTTGCTTCAGGAATTCGGCAAAGATACTGGTTGATTGCTCACTATACTTTTGCATAAAAGCCAACAAGCCATTATCAGGATTGGCATAGATGTCGTTCAGAAACTCTACACTCAGCTCTTTAGTGCCTTCCATTTTCATGTGCATCATCTGCTCCACTTTTTGCTCGAAAGACAAATCGGAGTTGATTAGTTCTTCAAACTGCTCCATCGCCTGCTCCATAATGCCTTTTAGAATGGATTTAGCCAGTTCAATTTTGTTTGGAAAGTACTTATAAAAGGTCATCTTACTCACCGATGCCTCCTTACATATCTCTTCAATACTCACCCGTTTAAGGCCGTATTTCCAAAACAGCTTTTTACCGGTTGAAAGTGCAGCCTGATATTTCCTATTTTTAGCGATATCCTTCATTCTAAATATACTTACAGCACTAATATATACGTTTTATTTATTTTTATATACTATTCGTATATTATTTTTACATGTGTAAATTGCTATTTTATTAATTCAAGACAAATATTGAATTATATAATGCCCATTCAGTCTTGCGGACAGCTTCCCAAGGGAAGCATTTGCAATGTAACCAATCAATATCTTCGCGTGCTGGAAGTGCAGACGGCGACGTGCAAAAGTCTGAAATCAAGGGATCGTATCATTAATCAAGAATCGCAACAAGAGACGAAACTTATGAAGTACGAAAAAGCCGGAACCACATGACGCGGTTCCGGCTCATTCAAAATAATCAGGTACAGATTATTTCTTCAATGCTTTATAGATGTAATAAATTCCTGCTATAACAAATGGCACGCTTAACAGTTGCCCCATGTTGAAGGTCATTCCCTCTTCAAAAGCTTCCTGATTTTCTTTCACAAACTCAATAAAGAAACGTGACGCAAATATGCCAATCAGGAAGATGCCGAAAATAAGCCCCTGCTTTTCTTTGGCTTTTGTCTTCCAATAAGTAAAGAATACCGTAATAAAAGTTATAAGGTAGCAAATGGCTTCATACAATTGTGTAGGATGCTTAGCAACTTCTTCACCCCGGCGTTCAAACACAAATCCCCATGGCAAATCAGTCGCATGACCATATATTTCAGAATTCATCAGGTTACCTAAACGAATGAATACAGCAGCCAAAGCCACCGGCACTACCAGACGATCAAGCGTCCATATCATACTGCGTTTAGTTACCTTTTTAGAGTAGTAATACAGGGCCACCAATATACCAATAGCACCTCCATGACTGGCCAGACCGCCTTCCCATATTTTGATGATATCACCAAGATTTTGCGAATAGTAATCCCAGCCATAGAAAATTACATGACCTAAACGAGCTCCAACAATCGTGGCAATCACCACGTACATAAAGAGCTTATCGAGCCATTCCTGCTGAATACCCTCTGACTTAAACATACGCTCGATAATATAGTAACCAAGCATAAAGCCCATGGCAAACAGCAAGCCATAGTAACGCACATGAATTGGACCTAATGAAAATATTTCGGGATCTACATTCCAGTTGATTGAATTGAGTATCATATTTTAGTAATTAGTGAATAGTGCACAGTACACAAGGCACTACGCACTAAAAAGCTTTAAATCTACAATCCTTTACCGTGGCACTGCTTATATTTTTTGCCACTACCACAAGGACAAGGCTCATTGCGTCCCACTTTCTTTTCAACACGCACGGGCTCCACTCTCTCAGGCCTTTTCTGCTCGCCATCACCCGAACCACCACCTCTGCTAAACTCATCTTTACGGGTCTGCATCTTACTATAATCCTGACGCTTGCGCTCCTGTGCTTCCTGCACACCATCAGCATTCTGAATAGGAATATGTCCCTTCGAAAGCAATGACACCACTGCCTTATTGTTATCACCAATCATTGACTTAAACAGGTTGAACGACTCAAACTTGTAAATCAATAATGGATCCTTCTGCTCGTAGGTAGCATTCTGCACTGCCTGACGCAAATCATCCAACTCACGTAGGTGCTCTTTCCACGCATCATCAATAGTAACCAGCATCGAAGCTTTTTCAAATGAGCGAACCAGCTCAACCGACTCAGTCTCATAGGCCTTCTTTAGGTTAGTGGTGATGTTATATACTTTCTGACCATCGCTGATAGGTACTACAATATTCTTGTACATCTCTGACTTGGTCTCATACACATCTTTAATTACCGGATGAGCCTGCTTAGCAATCATTTCATTTTTGCGCTTATAAGCCTCCCACATCTTAGCAAAAAGCTTATCCGACAATTCATCAGCACGCCCTTTCAGAAACTCCTCTTCGGTAAATGGCGACTGGGCAGAGAAAATGCGAATCAGCTCTAATTTGAAACCTTCAAAGTCTCCTGCTTCCTGGTATTCAGCTACCACATCGCCACATGTATCCATCATCATATTGGAAATATCAACCTGGATACGTTCACCATGCAAGGCATGACGGCGCTTGGTATAAATCACCTCGCGTTGTGAGTTCATCACATCATCATACTCCAGCAGTCGCTTACGAATACCAAAGTTGTTCTCTTCCACTTTTTTCTGCGCACGCTCAATGGACTTGGTAATCATACTGTGCTGAATCATCTCACCATCTTCAAGCCCCAGGCGGTCCATGTATTTCACAATACGATCAGAACCGAACAGACGCATCAAGTCATCTTCCAGCGAAACAAAGAACTGCGAAGAACCCGGGTCACCCTGACGACCTGCACGACCACGTAACTGACGGTCGACACGACGTGATTCGTGACGCTCTGTACCAATAATGGCCAAACCACCGGCAGCTTTTACTTCTGGCGTCAACTTAATATCAGTACCACGACCTGCCATGTTGGTAGCAATTGTTACAATACCAGCCGCACCTGCTTCAGCAACAATTTCTGCTTCGCGCTGGTGCAATTTCGCATTCAGTACATTGTGCTTAATACCACGCATTTTTAGCGTACGGCTTAATAATTCAGACACCTCAACTGATGTAGTACCTACCAATACGGGACGTCCCTGCTCAACTAAGCGAATAATTTCTTCACTCACCGCATTGTATTTCTCACGTTTGGTCTTATAAACGATATCTTCCATATCGTTACGCTGAATAGGACGGTTGGTCGGAATCACCACCACATCCAACTCGTAGATATCCCAAAGCTCGCCTGCTTCTGTTTCGGCTGTACCGGTCATACCCGACAGCTTATTGTACATACGGAAATAGTTCTGCAAGGTAATGGTAGCATATGTTTGTGTAGCCGCCTCAACTGTTACGCGCTCTTTGGCTTCAATGGCCTGGTGCAATCCATCGGAGTAACGACGACCTTCCATGATACGACCGGTCTGCTCATCCACAATCTTCACCTTGTTGTCCATCACCACATACTCCACATCTTTTTCGAATAATGTATAAGCTTTTAACAGCTGGTTAATGGTATGAACACGCTCCGACTTAATGGAGAAGTTCTGCAGAATCTCATCCTTCTTCTTAGTGCGCTCTTCTTCAGGCATTGTCTCTTTCTCCAGAGTAGCAATCTCAGAACCTACATCGGGTAAAACGAAGAAGTTAGGATCCTCGGCCGAACCGGTAATCAAATCGAGCCCTTTATCAGTCAGCTCAATGGAATTATTTTTTTCATCAATCACAAAATAAAGCGGGTCGGTCACCACATGCATATTTTTGCTGTTCTCCTGCATGTAGAAATTCTCTGTCTTTAGCATGCTGGCCTTCACACCCTGCTCACTCAAGAACTTGATAATGGCTTTATTCTTAGGTAATCCTTTAAAAGCACGCAATAACATCAACGAACCTTCTTCCTGCTCTTTTTTATTGTCAGACTTCATTTTCTGCTTTGCCTCAGCCAATACCCCAGTTACCAGCTTCCTTTGTGCTTCAACAATCTTCTCAATTTTTGGCTTCAGTTCACCAAACAACTGATCGTCACCTTTAGGCACAGGACCCGAAATAATCAGTGGCGTACGAGCATCATCAATCAACACCGAATCGACCTCATCGACGATGGCATAGTTGTGCTTGCGTTGCACCAAATCATCAGGCGAAATAGCCATGTTGTCGCGCAGGTAATCGAAACCAAACTCATTGTTGGTACCAAAAGTAATATCCGCTTTGTAAGCTGCACGGCGCTCAGGCGAGTTGGGTCGGTGCTTATCAATACAATCCACCGACAGGCCATGGAATTGATACAAAGGCCCCATCCATTCCGAGTCACGCTTGGCCAGGTAGTCGTTAACGGTTACCACGTGCACACCACGACCAGCTAATGCATTCAGGAACACAGGCAGTGTTGCCACCAATGTTTTACCTTCACCTGTTGCCATCTCAGCAATTTTACCGCTGTGAAGAACAACACCACCAATCAGCTGTACATCGTAATGTACCATATCCCAGGTAATTTCATTACCACCGGCTGACCACGAATTATAGTAGGTGGCCTTATCGCCACTTATCTCCACAAAATCTTTTGTGGCCGATAAATCACGGTCGAATTGCGTAGCTGTCACCTCTATTGATTGATTCTGAGACAAACGACGTGCAGTATCTTTAACAATCGAAAATGCCTCTGGCAAAGCATCTGTTAAAGCCTTTTCAAGCTTCTCAGTAATGTCTTTTTCAATCTTATCGATTTCCTTATAAATCTTCTCTTTTTCTCCAACAGTTACATTGCCATCCTCTGTTTTTGCGCGCAATGACTTAATCTGTTCTTCATCAGCTTTTACTGCATCCTGAATGCGCTGACGCAACTCGGTTGACTTCTGTCGAAGTTCATCATGTGAAAGTTTCTCAATTTGTGGATACACCTCTTTAATCTTCTTTACGAAAGGCTCCACCTCTTTCATATCTCTGTCGTACTTGTTTCCAAACAGTTTGGAAATCAAACCACTAATTGCCATATTATTGTTTTATAGAGTTTTAAAAATAACGATATGAGACAACGATATATGTCGTCTCAAATAAAAATGCGGAAGGAATCAGGCAAGAGGTCCTGCCCTGGTAATCAAAGAATACTTATTGCGATCGATGATACCCAGCGTATGTTCATACCTGGAATACGTATCTGCAATATTTCGCAGCCCCAAAGAAAGATGGTCTGCAGAAGTAGTCTCAGCTTCATCATTCAAATCGGGCAACGACTGGCTGCTCTTTACAACACTATAGGCTACCTTCACTGGCAGTGCCTGATAGTTTGCAGGTAATTCGCGAGATTCGTCAATGGCATTTTCCCAGTCAATGACTTCTTGCCAGTGACTTGTAGACAGCAGTTGAAATTGCTCAAGAATTATCTCACGAACATCAATATTGTCAAAAAACAGTGATTTTCTGGCACCAGAATCAGACACACACGCAGCCGTCATCAGCAGCGTTACACCGATGAGTTTAAAATATTGCGCTTCTATTTTTGTTTTCTGATTCACCTTAATTGACAAATTGCGCATAAAGATGCGAAAAGATTTTCAATTAAAGTCAAAGATAAGGTTGTTTTGAATATGGACTTTGCTTAAATCATCATTATCTCAATTCATATTGTTTCCAGTAATAGTTAAAACCTACTTTTCGAGGATACTATCAACCTCTTGTGAAGATAAGGCGGGTGTTTGTTTGTTCTTCAGCTTAGCAATCACCAACCGGGCCGCTTTCTTCGCCTGCTGCTTGTGTTCAAAGGCCTGATATCCTTCCCGCGTTGGAACAAAATTCTGTTGTATCAGTACTTTTTCGTTTTTGCTGATGCGATAACCATAGCCTCCTTCGCACTCATAAACAGCATAGGTATATGCCGAGGCTGACTCGTGAAAATAAACCCCAACAGTGAGCAAAAGCAAAAAAGCAATGCACCACCTTAAACGATGGCGCACTGTTAAACTATTACACATTCTTAATTTAATCATTATTCCTGCTCTTCATATGGGTTAAATGTCCACACGTCATCAAAATAATAGCCACCACTGTTACCTCCCACAACGTATGGTTGATTGTCAACTACAAAAGCAACTGCATTGTAACGTGGTGAACCATCGAAATTGCTTCTTTGCAGCCAGATATCCGAATCAGGATTGTATTCCCAGGTCAGGTTGCCAGGTGCACCCGGACCGCCGGTGGTAATATACCCCAGTCCGTTAATGGAAAAGGCTGTTGCATTAATCGCCACAATGTTGTAATCATCGTCGTAGCTTTCGTCTTCATTGGTATCGTTCCCAATACTGCGCTTTTCGGTCCATTCGCCCGATACTGCCTCGTATTCCCACATGTCTTCGAGGTATTGCCCATTATCGGACCCTGTACAGACGTATGCTTTATTGTCAATAACAAAGGCCACTGCATCGCGTCGTTTTTTACCACCAATACTAACTGTCTGCTCCCACGTATCAGATTGAGGCGAATACATCCAAAAATCCTTCATCAGGTTGCCAGCATATCCGGTTCCCACATAACCTTTATTGTCGAGCGAAAATGCAACTGCACCATAACGTGCTTCAGCTGGAAAATCAGCTTTTTGCATCCAGCTATTCGATGCTGCATCATACTCCCAGGTATCTTTTAGTCGGTCACGACCATCATAACCCGTAGTCACATATCCTTTGCCTTCGGCAGCAAAGGCTACAGCGCCATTGCGGGCCACACCTTCAAAGGGAGCCACCTGCGTCCAAAAATCCCTTTGGGCATCATAGCGCCAGAAATCCTGTAAACGTTCATCTTCCACGCCGTCATAACCTGTTCCAACATAGGCATAGTCGCCAATAACAAAACTAACGGCTCCAGTGCGCGGAACACCTTCAAACGCTCCCCGTTCAGTCCAGTTACCCATTAAATCGTCCTCGTCATCACTCGATGAACAGGCGGTTATAGATAAACAAATGGCAACAATCATTAAAAAACTTACTTGGCTTATATTATTCATTGGTACGTATTTAAAATTCGCTCAAATCTAACTGCCATCAGTTGGTTCATTACAAACAATTCGATTAACGCACCGTATTTTTCACCTTTCGGTCAGATATCTTAAATCAGCGGTTTTAAAAGAGATAATCTGTTCTGTATTTCCATTTGATGATGTGAAAGTGCCATTAGTTGAATTCCTCTTCTTCAATATTGATAAAATTTAAAGTTGACTGAGGCAGTATCTTAATTTGTGGCTCAATTGTAATGGAAATCATCATATGCACATACTACATCAAAACACTATTTACAAGCATACTGCTTTAATTAGTATTCTTATAGTTGGTCTGGCTTCCTGCCAGCAAGGCGAACTTGATTTAAGAGACGATTTTATAGGCTCAGATTCGTATACGGCACTAATTGATACAGTAACGATTCAGATGTCCACCTTTCGTTCCGATTCGGTAGTCAGTTCATCAACAGGCAGTGCCCTAATCGGGCACATACACCATAAACTATTAGGAGGCCAGGAAGCCAAATCCTACTTCACCATGAGTTATCCCAATGATTTAAGCTGGGACACCGAAAAACAGGTTTTTGACAGCTTGCTGGTGGTGCTCAAACCCAATGGCTATTATATTGGTGACACCATTGCTGATGCAGAGTATCACGTTCATCGTGTCAATGAAACAATAAGCAGCGATGACGGCTATTATTACAGTACCAACTCGTTTAGTTACGATGAAATGCCTATTGCCAGCAAAAGCTTTCACCCCTCTCCTGGGAAAGGTAACGAGCTTACCATACGTTTAAACGATAGCTTTGCCAAGGAAATTATCGACTTTGTAAACGAATACAAAAACCACACCGATAAATCAACCTTGTTCAAGGAACAGTTTAAAGGACTGGCATTTACCTGCGACACTAACACAACCAGATCGGCCATTGGCTATTCGAGTGGTGATGAGTCGGCCATATTCAGATTCTATTCGCATAAGGTAGGCATTGAAAAAGAGGAAATAGTTGATGAGTTAGGCATAGATGGCACCCTAACCCAGTTTAACCACTTTTACTCCAATGATAAAACCGTTAAGTATAACCAGTTGGATAATCGAAAGACTTTATTAAGAGAACAAAACGCAGATAATATGACGGTGCTGCAGAATGGGTCAGGTTTACAATTCAGAATTGATTTTCCTACCATTAATAATTTACTTGAGCTTAAGGCGCAGGGTCATATTGTTAAAGCCGAATTGAGAATTAAACCCAACATGGAGGTAATGACCATCAAAGATCTGCCACCTACGTTGTATATAGGCGATATATACCGGGCCAACGAAATTTGGGGTTACCTGAGCGATTCGAATGGCAACACCCTTAGCAGCAGCTTAGTCATTGATTACATCTATCAGGAGGATACCTATTATACCTTTGATATCACCTACTACCTTAACTCACGCTTGCTTGAACCGGTTGTTGACATTGACCGCGGCCTGGTAATTACCCTGCCCGATAATGTCGGCAGCTCTTATTCGTGGTTAGCAGCCAATGGAAAAACATCAGGCAATAATCCTTCAGAACTTCTGCTATACTATTATTACTATGACACAGAATAAACTCACATTAGCCCTATTACTTTTGGCGCTGACACTCGGCTTAACAGCACAAAACAATACATCTTCACCCTACTCCCGGTTTGGTATTGGCATACTTGAGTCGAAAGCTGATGTTACTTCAGCCGGAATGGGGCACGCCGGAGTAGCCTTATCATCCGATGGGTTCTTGAATAACCTCAATCCGGCATCGTATAGTTCATTGGATAGCACTAACCTGATTTTTAACATCCAGGGCCGCTTATCATTTGCTAATTACGAGACCAGCAACGACCAACAGCGAAATGTGGACAGCAACTATGAAGCCATCAGCATTGGATTCAGGGCTGGCAAAAACTGGGGTATGGGATTTAGCTTATCCCCCTATTCGAGCATTGGTTATAGTGTTAATACCGAAAAGTACATACTGGGCACCATTGACAAATATCCGGTTGAATACAATGGAAAGGGCGGCTTAAATCAGATAGCCTGGCACAATGGATTCCGAATTTTTAAGGGATTATCAGTGGGAGTCAGCACATCCTACCTATGGGGTTCAAGTGATATTACCGAAGTATCATATTATCCGTCCATTATTGGTGAAACGATTTACAATGAACGTAACTACCATTTTTCAACCCTTATGTTCGATTATGGTTTCCAGTGGCATCAATCTATCGGACAAAATATGTTTTCACTGGCCGCGACAGCCAATTTCTCAACCGAACTCAACTCTCATTATACGCATCGCATTTACAACGATGTCACATCTGACCTAAGCTCAAACTCGGGCAACACGCGCAACTTCTCAATACCTATGGGTTATCAATTCGGTCTTGCTTATCAAACACATAAAGGATTGACAATCGTCGGTGATTTTCGCTATAACAACTGGGCCGAATCTGACCTATCTATATCATATGGCTCACCCCGCGACACCTATGGGGGAAACCTAGGTTTACAATATGCATCAACAAGGTATTATGATTCGTTTTTTAAACGCCTGCACTACCGTATTGGGACATTTTATAATCAGGAGTATTACTCAGTACTAAAACAGGATATTGACTCAAAGGGTATCACGGCCGGTTTAACAATTCCGTTGCGTGGAAAATCGAGAGTCAATCTGGCCTATGAATATAAACACTCCGGAACTACATCAAATGGCTTAATCAACGAGCAGTTTAATACCATACGTGTTGGACTAACTTTTAGCGAAAAATGGTTTCAGAAAACACAGTTTAAGTAAAACAGCTTTTAATTAAGAAACTCCTTAATACAGAAAAATCCCAACTAGTTCCTGGCTGAAGAACTTTTTGGGATTTTTAATAACCAATAATTTAAAATCGCTTGTAATAATATGACTTCATTAATAACCGGTACAAAAATAGCGCTCAGCCAAGTGCCGTGCAATCACCATTTGTTGGGATTTTTAGGCCTTTCTGTAAAAAATAGGCTATATTTGCAGCTTATGACACAAGTTGTTTCGTATCTGGTAAAGTAAAGACAGGCAAGTCTTTACAAATTCTCATCTTCGACCTTTCCGGTCGGCCTGTCTTTGGTGTATCCACACATTTTTAAAATTTGATTTAAAACTTACGATTATCAGATAAACAATGACTAGCATATTACAACAATACGGATGGCAACACTACTGCCAAAAGCACGCCAACAATTTAACTGAAGATACCATTGGCCGAATCAAAAGCGTTAACAAAACCAATTATGAAGTAGTTACTTCAACCGGTATTATTAGCGGTGAAACAACCGGGCAACTCCTTTATTCGAGCACGAAAGAAGCCCTGCCCCATACAGGCGACTGGGTGCAGATAATGCCCTACGAAACCAGCTGCATCATAACAAGTGTGATGGAACGTTACAGCGAGTTGGGACGCAAAGAAGCCGGCCGAAAAACCGATAAGCAACTATTTGCTGCAAATATTGACCTGGCATTCATCGTTCAGGGACTCGATCAGGATTATAATCCCAGGAGACTTGAACGTATGGTGACCGTACTGAACGATGCCGGAATTGAAACCATCATACTTTTGAATAAGGCTGATATATCTACTGAGGTGGCGGATAAAACTACTGAAATAAGTCACAACCTCCCTAACACAAGGGTGATGCTGATTAGCGCTCTGTTAAACGAAGGCGTCGAAGCCATAGTGAAATTGATGATTCCTGAGCACACCTACATAATGATTGGTTCATCGGGCGCAGGTAAAAGCACATTACTCAACAGCCTGATGGGGGCTCAGATGCAAAAAACCAACACCATTAGTGACGCTGTTGGCAAAGGCCGGCACACCACCACTAACCGGGAGTTATTTGCATTGCCCAATGGAAGCCTGATGATTGACACAGCTGGCGTACGGGAATTCGGTTTGGCTATGAGTGAAGTAAATGCGGTAGAACTGACATTCTCGGAAATACAGCAACTGACGGTACAATGCCGCTTTCAGGACTGTACACACACCGATGAACCGGATTGTGCCGTACTAAAAGCTCTTGAGAGTGGACAATTGCAATATGATCTTTACGAGAGTTACCTGAAACTGAGAAAAGAAGCTGAGCATTATTCGGCCACCCAACAAGATAAAAAGCGCAAAGGGAAGGATCTGTCGAGGCTGGTACGTGATATGAAGCGACAGAATATGAAAAAGCGGTATTAGCAATTGATAAATCCCTGCAATTCATCCCGAATTGTAGGGATTTTTCACTAACAGGCAAACAATTACTTAAATGTTTCTATTTTCGTAGCCATGAAATTCTGGCGCAAATACCACAAATGGGCGGGCATCATCCTTTGCTTTTTTCTCATCCTGTTTTCTTTTTCAGGCATTTTATTAAACCACAGGCAAGCTATCAGCTCTATTGATATTCCGCGGCAATACCTGTCAGAGAGTTACCAATACGATAATTGGAACAATGCGGCCATTAAGGGAAGTATAAAGCTCGACAGTACCCAAAGTATCTTTTATGGCAACATTGGTTGCTGGGCCTTATCATCAGCCACCAATGAATGGACAGATTTCAATCAGGGCTTTGATAAGGGAATTGATAACCGGAAAGTGACCAGCATGCTGCTAACGAACAACCAACGTTTATTTGCCGGCACCCTGTTTGGGCTCTATGAGTTCCACAACAATCAGTGGAACTGCATCTCGCTGGATATAGAAAACGAGCACATTACTGATTTAATTGAACACAAGCAACAACTGCTTGTACTGACAAGAAGTGAGCTTGCTAAGTTTGATTTAACAAGCAATTCCTATCAATTAATGCAACTTCCTGCACCAAATGATTTTGATGGTAAAAGCAGCCTGTTCAAAACCATCTGGCTACTCCACAGTGGTGAAGTGCTTGGTTTTAGTGGAAAAATCATCGTGGATATTATCGCCATCATCATTATTTTCCTTTCAGTAACAGGTATTATCTGGTTTCTTTCGCCATCTCTGATTAAACAGAGAAAGAAAAGGCAAAGATCAGCCAGCAAGCATAAGCAACTGTTTCGTTTTTCGGTAAAATGGCATAATAAGATTGGCTACTATGCTATTATACTGTTAGTTTTTACAACATTTACCGGTATATTTCTGCGTCCACCGCTATTAATTGCCATTGCCAATGCACAGGTTAAAAGCATTCCTTTTACCGTACTTGATTCGCCTAATGCCTGGTACGACCAACTTAGGGCCATCAGATATAACCAAAAGTATGAGGTCTTCTTTGTGTCTACTTCTAACGGCATGTATGCTTTAACAGCTGATTTTGCCGAGATGGTTAAAGTACCAAATCAACCTCCTGTATCGGTGATGGGCATTAATGTGTTTGAGCAAAAAAGTGAAGAGCACTACTTAATTGGTTCCTTTAGCGGACTTTATTTGTGGAATCCGTTTGATAACAGTTGTTTCAACTATATAACCAGACAGCCACATAAGGCCAATACAGGCATGTCGCGCCCAATAGGTACACATATGGCCACAGGCTATTACCAGGATGGCACTCAAGAAGTATATTTCGACTACAACAGCGGGGCTCAAACATTAACCCGTGATGGTTATTTCTCTCCGATGCAGGAATCTATCAAAAATGCTTCACCTGTATCACTCTGGAATACGGCATTAGAAATACATACAGGCAGAATCTTCCAGGATTTAATTGGTTCATTTTATATTCTCATTGTACCAATTATTGGATTAACTACTATCGCGCTTTTGTTATCCGGACTCTGGATTTACATTAAGAAATTCAACAATTAAACGCCTACTAATCTGAACCATAACTCCAATCTCACAAAAGCACTAATACAATACGTTATTTTTTATAACTTTCTCCTGACTTTTTCGTAATGCCATACAGAAAAGGAAAGAGTCGGGATGTTGGGAAAGCAGTATATTAACAGAATTAAAGAACTGGTTTTAATTAAGCCAGATGAGTACACAATTCAGGAGTTGGTGCTTATACACATGCTCCATATAACACTGTGTTTAATAGTTATCTCTGCCATATTCAATCCTTTCCTGGGTCTCCCGATGAGTGTAATATATTCCAATTTTGCTTCATCCTTAATTGTTACATTCATATACTGGGTGGCACGCATAAAGAGAAAATTTCGAATTGGTAAACGTTTATACCTTGCATTTGTCGTTTTAATGATCAACTTTTTGTGGCTGGAGACAGCCGGCAGCTCAGGACCAACATTGTTTTACATACTGGCCTTTGTGCCCTTACTTACCTTTTTGTTAAACAACAATTTACTAAAGTATGCCTACCTGATTATTGGCATTAATGTACCGGGTTTGTTACTCATCGAAGCCTATTTTCCCGGAATAATCACCTATTACCCGAGTGAGATTCAGCGAGTATTGGATATACTGATGGTATGTCTCATTTTTATCATTTTTGAGATACCTCTTATTATTTACATTAAAAATCTGGTCATCAATCAACGTAATGAGGCACTTCATTCTGAAAGGATTAAAACCTCATACGTAACTCATCTGAGTCACGAAATAAGAACCCCAATGAATGCCATTCTGGGTTTTGCTGAGCTATTGGAGCAGGACGACCTGGAAATGGCGGAAAGAAAGGAATACATCAATATCATCAATGACAACGGCCACACCTTACTCAACCTGTTGAATAACATCATTAATATAGCGAAGATTGAAGAAGACAGCACCAAGGTGTCGCTATCAAAATTTAGCCCTGATAGCTTATTGGAACGTATTCGGGCATCATTGTCATTCAAGGCATCTAACGGTGTAGATTTCAAAATACTAAACAAACCAGAAGAATCTGTAATGATTCACTCAGACATTGTACTGCTATACCAAATACTGAGCAACATAACTTTTAATGCACTGAAGTTTACACTACAAGGCCATGTTTATCTGAATTATACAATAATTGGTGACTCAATCAAATTTACTGTTGAAGACACCGGACTGGGCATATGCCAATCAAAACATGATAGATTATTCAACCAGTTTGAGCAGGATAGTGACAATAAGCTTGTCAACTTTAACGGAAGCGGACTTGGATTAACCATCAGCAAAAATCTTTCGCATTTACTTAAAGGAAAGCTGTATTTTGAATCAGAAAAAGATAAGGGCACTTCCTTTCATCTCGAAATTCCGGTCGACTATAAACTGACAAAATAAATCAATAGCTATTTAACAATCAATAACAAATACTTTGTCACCTCTTATGCTGTATTGGGTGTCTTTTGATTAAACCAGTTAGGTTTCGTATAAAATTCACCCAACAACAATCGTAATGAAACAAGCTTTAAAAAATGCAAAACTACGCTACTGTCTACCTTTGCTGATATTCTTGGTTTATACACTGACATTAAAGGGTCAGCACGACCAAACTCAGTTAAAGGATAAAATTAAACCTGGCAAGCGCCAAGCTATCCTTATACTATCAAATGGAGAAAAAGTGGAATTGTCTGCCACTGATTCACTCAATTACACCCAAAGCGTTTCGCCGATACACAAAGTTGATTCGAGCCAATATTGGGCACCTGTTCATAATAAAGGCAAAAAACCGATCATACATCAGCAATCTACCGCTAATTAATTCCCTGCTACTGTTCGGAAGATGTTTCACCTATCACTGTGGCTACTGTCGCTTCACCTCTTGTATGTTTGCTATAACCATTTTTCTAGTTCTTCCAAAACTCCCTGTGGATGTATAATTATTGCATACAACTTTTTACTATAGAAGACCAACTCAATCATTCCATACATCTCTGAATCAATAATAACATGATTTATCTTATCTCCATTCTCAAAGTAAAACTCATTGTCAATAGAAAATAATTGACAAACAGTGTGATCGACCAAAACCTCTTTATTCTTGTAAAACCTTAATACATCATCAAGAGTGGTAATAGCATTTAGGGTATTACCTTCGAAAATAAATGAATTAGTCGTTTGGTAAAACTTCATATAATTATGAAATGCTAAAGTTTTATAATAAACTATATAAAAATCTTCATAATACAGCTTTCCATATTTAATCCACTTTTTTGAATTATCAACTTTAAAACATCCCGCCTTTTTATCATTTATTAGAGGTTTCCCATATAGATTTAAAACATCATTTTTCTTTAAAACAATGCTTTGTTCATTAAAGTAGCAGTATATTGAATCATTCTTAGCAAATGAACTTAGCGTGTAAAGAATCAGAAGGAAGCATATAGAAATTCTCATAATTTTATAGACTTGTCTATTATTCAATCATTAAACACGCCAACCTCCCCATTTTCACCAGCACTCACCTCTCCTATCACTGTGGCTACTGTCGCGTCGCCCGTCACATTAACTACTGTACGCACCATATCCAAAATACGGTCAACGGGTAAAATGATACCAATCCATGCCGGGTTCAATCCTACTGAACTCAGCACTATCATCAGCATCACCAATCCGGCACTTGGGATGGCTGCCGAACCAATACTTGCCAAAGTGGCCGTTAATATGATAGTCAACTGCTGGGCCAGGTCGAGTTCAATCATGTGCATTTGTGCCAGAAAGATAACTGCTACCGCCTGATACAAACTGGTACCATCCATATTAACAGTAGCGCCAATGGGCAGCACAAAGCTCGATACTTTTGGATCTACTTCGAGGTTTTCTTCCACACACTCTAATGTAACCGGCAACGTGGCTGCACTGGAGCTGGTAGAAAACGCGAGCATTTGCGCCGGACTGATGCCCTTTAAGAAACCTTTAAAACTCAGACGTTTTACAAACACTTTCATCACAGTTGGATAAATCACAAAAGCCATCAACAGCAGACCTCCTAAAACCGATAATGAATACCAGGTAAGACCTTTAAACAGTTCAAATATTTTCACAGGGTTATCACCGGCCATTTCCGACACGATGCCGGCCATTAGAGCAAACACAAAAAACGGTGCGCCTTTCATTATCAGGTCCACCATTTTCAGAAACACTTCGCTTAAGCCATTGACAACCGCAATCACCGGCTGTGCCTTGTCATTGGGTACAAATAGCAAGGCAATACCAAAGGACAGAGCAAAAAAGATGACCTTGAGCATGCTCCCATTGTCAGTCATAGCTTTAAACACATTATCAGGCACCATGTCTTCAATAAAAGTTAATGGTCCGCTATCTTTTTGGCTTTCGACCTGTTTGAGCCGAGATTGCACATTCTCATCTTCGTCAAAACCTCTGCGCTTAGCCACTTCTGCAATTAATTCACTATTAACCGGATCGGCCAGCATATTGATATCATCATGCACTTCCTCCCCTTCTTGTTGGGCCCAAAGCTCATAGGCAATACGATTTTCTTTCCGCACCGTTTCATCCATCCAGGTGCCGGGTTTAGCTACATTAACTATAAGCAAACCCAGCGAAACAGCAATAACAGTAGTGCTCAAATACAGTACCAGGGTTCTTATCCCCATACGTCCAAGGTGCTTTGGATCGCCCAATCCAACAATACCGCCAATAATAGAAAACAGCACTAAAGGAATGGCTATCAGTTTCAGCAGATTAATAAAAATACGTCCCCAGGGAGCCAGCCAGTTAGTGGTAAACTCACTCCACCCGAAAAAGCCTGAGAGAATAGCCCAGATAATCCCTAAAAACAAACCGATAATTATTTTCCAATGCAATGCTAATTTCTTCATTCAGATATGCTGTTAGTTTAGTCTTAATGCGCAATTTACAAAAAATGCAATAATAGCCAGTTTGAGTCAGACCTTGGGGTAACATATGTAAAAAAAAGCTGTCTCAATGATGAAACAGCTCCTTTTAATATAGTTAGTATGTTTAGTTGTGACAGAACTAATTTATCGCAATATGGCTTAGCAGTTTAATCTGATCAACAGATGAATAGTCGTACTGGTATAAACCATCCTCTCCAATCATCAGCAAAATATTGCCCAAAGGAATCACATCAAAAGCATTGATATCCGGATAGTGAGCTACCAAATGATCGTCAATCGCATAAGGATCATTGGCATCGTACACCTTTAAACCAGCACTGCCATCGCATATAAATAACAAACCATTATCTATGCCCAATCCGTAGGGTTCTTTCATGGCATACGCTTCAACCATTTCTGGATATTCTAGCGTGCTGATATCAATTACGTTTAACTGACTTTCGATGGCTCCGCACAAATTGCCACCACGCAGGGTAACGTAGGCATAGTCACCTTCCACAACCACCGGGTCGCAAGCCGTTGCATGCCTGAATTCTGAGATAAACTCCGGATTAGCCGGATTCTGCAAACTGTAAATAAACATACCTCTCTGGGCACCAATAAACAGGTTTTTATTATAAGGGAACAAGGTTTCTATTTGCCAGCTAATAGGTATTTGCTTCGTAAATGAAGGATTGGAATTAACAGATATATCAAACAGGTGTAACGATGCCTTATCTATTGCATACAGATAATCATCATATATCGTAAATCGTGCCATGGATCCACCAGTGCCACTTCCACCTCCGTTAACCTTGGCTGATGATAAAGCATCAGCAGTAAAAAAAGTCGATTCCCACATCGGAAATGTACCATACATTAGCTCATCTCTTTTCACTTTCACCGTTTCGGCACTTACACTATACCCCACAATAACCCCTTTCGATTCGTCGACCTCGGAAACGATGCCTTCGTTAAATGCAGGAATGATGTATGGAAATACATCTTCATCTCTATCCACCTCAACAACATTGTTGATATCACTGATGTCGAGTGTTACCAAATCAATATAACTATCGGCATATAGCATGGTGCCTTTGATGGCCATATCAATGTTTCCGGGTATCTCCAGAAAAGACAATTTCTGCGGCTGTTCAGGCTGAGAATTATCAATAATATGAATACCTTTTTGATACTCATTAATGAAAATGAACTGGTCCTTAAAATAAATCTTACCTGGTTGATAAATAGACTGAGCACTTTTCATGGTATAGGAGGCCCTTAAGTCTTCATAACTTAAATACTCAGGAGTGTTTACAAGGTAAGTTTCTTCAATCTTATCGCTACAGGAAAAGCAGCTTAAACCAATGGTTAAAGCGATGAACAGGGGTCTGATTTTTTTCATAGTATCGGGTTTTTAAATATTGAGAACAATGGTAATCCTCATTCTGTCATAACATTAGATGCAGATTTTAATGAATGGTTGCGTAGGATTAATTTGAAAGATGACGCAACTATTCGAATAAAAATCAATCTATCTCTTAAAACCACACCTATGAAAAAACATATCACCCTTTTTAGCTTGTTCCTGGTTACCATTGTATTCGCCCAGGACGATAACACGCTTGCTAACAAAACCAAAGGTTACTTTAACTATACATCCATTGGTATGCTTATAGGCTCATCAGGCGACGAGCAACCTCATATTACATCATTCTGGATGGAGCACCATTATCAACTCAACCAAAACCTATCAATGGGACTTGTAACAGGACTGGAATGGTTTGATGTAATGGTATTACCACTCGGGCCCAAGCTGAAACTAATGCTACCTCAACGGAAAAAAGCAGCCTATTACTGGAGCCTGGCACCTGGTTATGCAATAGCTCTGGAAGATATGGAGTTTATGGATATGGAAATTACAGATACCAAAGGAGGTGCTTTCTTCAATACAGAGGTGGGCTATTTGTTTCCCAGCCGGCATAATTACAATGTATTTGTAGCCATTGGGTACAGATATCATGAGTTTGAGTTCACACGAAGCGACTGGATGGTGAGCCATGTTAAGCGAAAGATAAGCTACAACCGCTTTTCAGTAAGGTTAGGTGTACGCCTGTTTTAGTGATAGAAAGGTCCTGCTCTAAAAAGCTAATGATCAAGTGAATTTCTTATTAACCTGAGTTCGATTAAAATTACAAAGCTCAAAATTTCTTAAATAACTGATTTACAATGCGAATTTCAGAAGCGTAGCGAGCTACGGTGAT
>NZ_JAGTAR010000044.1 GCF_018156225.1 Carboxylicivirga sediminis | reverse complement strand
AAGTTAATGCAGCAGATGGAGCTTTTTGCCTAAGTTAAAGATCACGTTTGATTCTTTTTTAGTATGCTGGAATAGTGATTCCACAAACTAACGATGTTCTATAATAAAAGTGTACATATAGATATCAAAAATTACTGCCGCAAAAATTCTTCCTTAATTGAATTTGACAAGTGTGTATTTTGTCGGAATAATTAATAGCGATTTACTAGAGCTTAACCGAAAGAAAATCAGATATTAACAGGTTAATCCAAACTAATAATTCATTAGTTCTTATAATCAACCTTTTTATTAATAATGATAGCAGTAAGTCAGCTCAAATTTTCTTAATTTGATTAAGCAGCTAAAAGAAAATCTAGGGCAATTGAAGGTGGCGAAATATATACAGAGTTGCCTAGGTGATTGGTTGCACAAGACAGTATAGTGTATGCAAAAGAGTTGCCAATGAATTTTAAGTTGGTTCAGCCGTTATAAGTGCGAACGATTCGATTGGTTAATCCGGTTTAATCATGGATACACTTGCATCAACGCTGCATGAATTAAAAACGATACCAAGGCCTAAGGCTGGTATTGAGCATTATTGTGTAATAATAAAACCCCGCCAACTCATTCTGCTGGCGGGGTTTTATTATCTTCTTATTTCAGTGCTTTTTATACGAGCTTCTGTACTTTGTCTTTGCTTACTTCAAATAAGTATCTAACCAGCGGAAGAACTCACGTTGCCAAAGAATACCATTGTGGCACGACAATACCCAGTGGTTCTCCTCAGGGAAATACAGGAAGCGGGCAGGTACTCCGCGCATCTTAGCTACATTAAAGGCCCCCATACCTTGTGTGTAAGGAATACGAAAGTCTTTAGCTCCATGAATTACCAACATAGGCGTATCCCAGTTCTTCACAAATTTATGTGGTGAATTGGCATAGCTGCGCATGGCTGTTTTATTATCGGTATCCCAGTAGTTGCCTTTATAATCCCAGTCCACAAAGAACATTTCTTCGGTAGTACTGTACATTTGCTCGAAATTGAAAATACCACAGTGTGAGATAAACGCCTTGAAACGCTTATTGTGGTTACCGGCCAGCCAGTATACTGAAAAACCTCCATAGCTGGCACCAACTGCTCCCAAGCGGTTTTCATCAACGAATAACTCTTTAGAAACAGCATCAATGGCTGAGAAATAGTCTTTCATGTTCTGACCACCATAGTCGCCACTGATCTGTTCGTTCCATTCCTGTCCAAATCCAGGCAGGCCTCGGCGGTTTGGTGCAACAATAATGTAATCATTGGCTGCCATCATTTGAAAATTCCAGCGCAGGCTCCAAAACTGGCTTACCATGCTCTGTGGACCACCACCGCAATATAATAAGGCCGGGTATTTCTTGTTCTTATCAAAGTTTGGTGGATAGATCACCCAAGCCAGCATTTCTTTATTGTCAGTTGTTTTGATCCAACGCTTTTCTACATCACCCATTTTTAACTGGCCAAGCAATGGCTCATTCACTTTAGAGATGTTGGTACCTTCGCCAGTCTCCGCATTCACACTGATGATTTCAGTAGGGTGTTTCATCGATGTTTGTGTGGCAATCAACCCATTGGCTGCAATTGCTACCGAATTATAGTTGTGGATGCCTTCAGTAATTTGTGAGATGCTGTTGTCTGCCAGGTCAAAACGGAAGATTTCGTTCGAACCTTTGTCCTCACTGGTGAAGTAGATGTGCTTGCTGTCTGGTGTCCAGGTTAAGCCATGTACATTCTGATCAAAATCGGCAGTGTAATCTTTCTTCTCACCAGTAGCCAGATCCATCATAAATAAGCGGTTCTGGTCTGCTTCATAACCGTCACGTGCCATGCTTTCCCAGGCCAGGTACTTGCCATCCGGCGAATAGGTAGGAGCAATGTCATAGCCCATCATACCTTCGGTCAGGTTCTTTGTACTGGCCGCTTTTATATCATACACATAAATATCGCTATTGGTAGAGAACGCGGATTCCATGCCTGTTTTCTTTTTACAGGTGTAGGCTATGCTTTTCCCATCAGTTGTGAATGTAACCTGTTCCATACCACCAAATGGCTTTAATGGCGAATGGTAGCGTTCACCTTCCATAATGTCAGTTGCGCTGCCAGTAGTTGCACCATTGGCATAGTCGATATAAAAGATATGCGAGTAGGTCGGATCTACCCAATGATCCCAATGACGGTACATAAGATCATCTTCAATGCGGGCATCGGCATATTTCAGGTCAGGATATATGTCATGCACTGTTTTGTCCAACTTCACGCTTTTGGCAAAAGCAATTTTGTCCATGGTTGGTGAATATTTATAGCCTTCAATACCACCATCAACCTTGGTTACCTGTTGGTTTTGTGTGCCGTCAGGATTCATCTCCCACAACTGTACATCGCCAGATGCAGCCGACATATAGGTGATTTTAGCCCCGTCAGGACGCCAGTTGACATCAAACTCTCCACCTTTGGTAAAGGTAATCTGCTTATAGTCGCCACCTTCTGCCGGCATCGTGTAAATGTCAGAATAGGTTTTGTTCTCTTCAATCTTGGTGTAAGAGATGGTGAATGCCACTGTTTTGCCATCGGGCGACAAGGCTACACTACCCACGCGGCCAAAGGACCAGAGTACTTCCGGAGTCATTATTTCGCTATCAACCTTCAGGTCGCGGTTGGTAAAAGTTGCCTCCTTGTCTGCTTTCTGAGGAGCAGCACAGGCTCCCAACAGCATGACAACCAAAGCTAATAAAGCAATTTGTTTCATGGTAAATATGATTTATTAATGAACTGTTATTATCGCGTTTATTCGTTCCGACTAAGGTAAGAAGATATTTGCAATCAGGATTTGAGTTTTGTCAGGGAATGCTTGGGTGATGGATGGAAAGGTGGATACAAAATATATTTAAATACTTTTCAACTATTTTTTGTGATGCTTTAATAATAGTTTGTGTAATAGTTGGTTGTTGCCGGCACTGAGCCAATCATTTAAAAAGCCGGTAGATTTAATGGCATTGATTAGGCGTGATAAGGTGTGAAGCTGAAGATTCCACTCGTCTTTGGAGTAGGCAATAACCATTATCGCATGTACAGAAGCCGAGTGCGCTGTGGCAATGCCTTCATGTGAACGGTATAGTATCAATTCAAACTTCCGATTGCCTTTAACCGGAACTATCAGACATGCCACACCATCAGCAACTTTACTGTCGGCTTTGTTCAGCTTTTCAGCAAGACGCTTAGCAAGCCATTGTTCATTTATTTTAACCTTCCGTGAGAGGAGAGGAGCAGCTTGCATGGCAAATTCTTCAGCCGAACAGGCGTTTGCTATTTCCTTGATTGCTTGTTGTTGTATAAATTGTTCATACCATTGGTGAGTGGTGCCGTCTCTTTCAACCAGTATTTCTCTGAGTTCTTCTTCAAGTAGCTGATCGGTTGTTTTAATGCCTGTTACCCGCTCTATTAAATGCAAAATGGCATATTCCCTTTTGATACGTCCGTGGGCATAAACAAAATACCAGGTAATGCCACCAATAATAAAACCCAGTACGAAAAGCAGAGGCATAGTACCCATCTCAATCAGTAGAAATATATAACATATGATGCCAATTATTTGGGCCCAGGGGTAAAACGGGGCTCTATACTTGGGACGATAGTGATTAATATTGGCTTCGCGCATAAAAATTAAGGCGATATTGGCAATAATAAATAGCACCAGTTTCAGAGCCGATGCCGTTTTTACGAAGGTTTCAATGTCAAGAAGGAGGATGACAGCTATCATGAGGCCACCCGTGAATAAAATGGCAGTCACTGGGGTTCCGGCAGAGCTAAGTTTCGTGAAAAAGCCTGGAAGAAGTTCATCTTTACCCATGGCTAATGGGTTACGCGATGCCGCCAGCAGTCCTGCATTACCTGTTGATATAAATGCCAGCAGGGCAGCCAAAGTCATAATAACAATACCAAAACGCCCCATTATTGCTTGACCGCCAATTGATATAGGTGTGAAGGTGTTATTCAATTCATCAGGATTTAAAATGCCAACCGTAATAAAAACAACAGCTACATATAAAAGCGACACAATGCCCCATGAAGAGAAGATGCCAAGCGGCAGGTTGCGGCCGGGATTCTTTACCTCACCGGCAATAGCTGTAACCTTAGTGGTTCCTGAAAATGCGATAAAGATGAGGCCGGCAGTCATAAATATGGCATCAAAACCTTCAGGAGCAAAAGGGACAAATCGCTCCGTCTCAACAGAAAAGGCTCCAACAGCAATATACATCAGAAGTATAAGTACTAGAATGATGACCGTGGCCGTTTGAAAGCGCCCAGAGAACTTAACCCCTTTGATATTGAGGGCTGTAAAAATCAAACACCAGGCCACACTGATGATTTTCATCTGTATCTCCGTGATATCGGGTTTTAACAGAATGACAAAAATACCCATAGCCAACAGCGAAAAGGCCGATTTAAAAGCCAGAGAAATCCAGGCGGTTAAGCCACCGATAGTACCCATTAAAGGCCCCATGCTCCGATCGGCAAATATGTAGATGCCACCAGTCACAGGCATCGCTGTAACCAGCTCCGACTTAGCCAATACGGTGGGTATAATCATCAGGCTGGCAATGGCATAAGATAAGATCATAGCAGGTCCGGTTTGAGCATAGGCAATGGCTGGTAAGATAAACAAGCCGGAGCTAATCATTACGCCTGAGGAAACGCTAATGACCTCCAGAAGACTTAACTCTCGTTTTACTTTGCTCATTCTGCCATCGTATTAATAATACTTAACTTACTATAACCCGGGATAGCTACAGTTCGCGCACGTCGGCAAACGAACCGCTTTCAAGCTCCTGGCATTTCTCAATACCTCGAATAAGATTGGCGGCAGCGGCACGTGAGTCGGGCATATCCTCGGTATACCGTGCTTCTTGCAAGCGTTTTACTGCCGGGTATTTATCCGTTTCCTTTATGTTCCAGATGGTTTCCTGTATCTCACTATCTACCAATCCTGGAGCAAAAGCAATAAAATGGGTGCTGGTGTGTTCTTTGGCGTAAATGTTCATCAGCATGTTAAGGGCTGCTTTGGATAAGGAGTATGGGCCCCAGCCGGGTGTGCTTCGCAGTGAGGCTTTACTCGACATGCCCACTACCTGCCGGATATCTTTACCCAGCTCAAACAACAGGTCGAGCAATACTTTATTGGACCACAGGTTGGTATCCATCACTTGTCTCATGGCATCGGTATCAACCTCGCTCATCCACTTAACCGGCCCCAGTACACCAGCATTGAGGATAACCAAGTCAAACCGCTTGGTGTCGCTGATAAAAGCCGGAAGTTGTTGCGATAAGGCAATATGATTCGTTAAATCCAGCTGAATATGATGAAAATTTGCTTCTCTATTGAGGTCATCGGCTATACGGCGGCTAATACCCCAAACTTTAGCTCCTCTGGCCAGATATTCCTGTGCCAATCCGTGTCCGATGCCAGAACTGGTGCCTGTAATCAGTATGTGCATGTTTTTTCGTTTTTGAAATACTGTTCTTATAACAATATCGTGCATCCCAGTGGTTAAATCAATCTTTTATCAGTCCGATGCCAAATTGTTTTGAATAGTGAAAGTTGTTAAGAATCTTTCTAAATACTTATGGCTTTGGTAGATAATCTTCGTACTCCCCGCATTTTTAACTAATTTACATCATCCTTTACAAAACCCATTGTGATGAATAGAACTAACAAGAACAACCGCCGTCATTTTTTGAAAGTGACCGCTGCGGGACTGGCAGGAGCTACTTTATTACCTCAGGCTTCAGAGGCCAAAGCCAAAAAAGATGATAAAATTATTTACAGAACACTAGGCAGAACAGGTATTAAATTACCCATTGTAAGCATGGGTGCCATGAAAGATGCTACCATGATAAAGGCCGGATTAACATTAGGTGTAAGGCACTTTGATACGGCACATGTATACCAGAAAGGGAAGAATGAAACCATGTTAGGTGAGGCACTTAAAGGGCAGGACTTAAGCCAGCTCTTTACTGTTACCAAGGTAGTGCCCGACGATATGGATCGTCAAACCGGCTTAGTGGGAGAAGGCTGCACAGCCGAGAGTTTCCTGAAGATGTTTGACACCAGTCTGGAGCGTCTACAGGTAAAGTCGGTAGACTTATTGTATGTCCATGCTGTATCCACTAAGCAGGCTGTTCAACACCCTGAAGTACTAAAAGCCATTAAAAAGGCCAAAGAGCAAGGTAAGTGTAAGTTTCTGGGCGTTTCAACGCATAAAAATGAGCCAGAAGTGATACGGGCGGCTATTGATGCTGGTATATACGATGTGGTGCTAACTGCCTATAACTTTAAGCAGGATCATATCAAAGAGCTTAATGCTGCCATTGCCGAGGGAGTTGCCAAAGGTTTAGGCTTTGTAGCTATGAAAACCATGGCTGGTGGTTTTCTTGATAAAGATAAAACTAAGGCAGTGAACACTAAAGCTGCTTTAAAGTGGGCAATGCAAAATGAAAACATATGTACATCTATACCTAGTGTAGCCACAATTGATCAGCTGGAAGAAAGCTGGGGTATTATGGAAAAGCTCAAACTGACTAAAGAGGAGGAAAGAGACCTTGAGTTTGCCCGCGACTATGCCGGATTGTACTGTAATGCTTGTAACCAGTGCGATGGTCAGTGTCGTAAGAATTTGCCAATCCCGGAAATTATGCGTTCTTACATGTACACTTATGGTTACCGTGATATGGGGAAGGCCAAAGAGTTATTAGCCAATATGGGCGTTGTAAATGATCCTTGCTCCGATTGCGGTGACTGCACCGTTAGCTGTGTGAAACAATTTGCAGTGGGCGATAAGGTTAAAGCGGTTAGTCGTCTAATGGATGTGCCGGACGAATTTATTGTTTAAAGATAGTAGTCAGCAGCTGCATCTTATATGCTGGCATCGGATATGAAGTATAAGTTGAAAGAAACAATCAACAAATAAGCACATATGCAAATCAACAAATTAATTTTAGCTCTGATTTTATTGAGCAGCACGGTAGTGGCACAAGACTATCCGGTGAAATTTACTGGTATTGAAGGATGGACAATTGAAGGGGAGAAGCAATACTATTCGCAGGATAACTTGTATGACTATATTAATGGCGCATCTGATTTTTACCTGGGGTATGATTTTCAGGATCTGTGGGTGGTGGATTATAAAAATGAAGCCGAACAAATGCTGACCCTCGAATTATACCGTCACGGAAATAAGCTAAAGGCTTTCGGAATCTACTCTGAGGAACGTCCCCAGGGGGTTAAGCTGCAGGCGATAGGGGCACAGGGCTTTATGGAAGGGGGTGCTGTTTTTTTTCTGGCAGATGATTACTACGTTAAGGTCTATAACAGCAGGCCTGAGGTGCCGGCTGATGAATTTGTAGCATTTGCTAAAACTATTGCGAATGCTATTTGCAGTAGCTGTGAGTTGCCAGCTGAATTTGCTTTATTTCCACCTAAAGGAAAAGTGGATTTAAGCGAACGTTATATGCCTGAAAACTTTATGGGGCTTACTGGCTTTAATGGGGTTTGTACTGTCAACTATTCGATGGCAGGGGAAGGCTTTCGATTGTTCATTTACAAGGGTTCAGATGATAAGTGTCAGGCCATCATGAATAAGTACTTTGAGCGAATGAAGTACAAAAAAAAGTTGAAAGCAAAAACCTATGATTTTAATGATCCTTACCTTGGTAAGCTGAGGATAACCTATCAAAAAGGTATTATTGCCGGTATTATTGACTCGAAAGCACCTATGACTCATGCTGAACTGCTCAATGCCTTACTGGAAAATTAATCAGAACAGATTTAATAAAGAAAGCCGCATCTCCCAGTGAAATGCGGCTTTATTATTGTCAATCACAATACTATCTTCTTTTATTCTTTCTGCGCGCAGGTTTAGGAGAAGCCACTTCAAGGCTCACTTTCTTACCCTTCAGTTTGGTTTTGTTCAGCTTCTTAATTAGCTCTTGCTCGTATTCTTTATCTACTTCAACAAACGAGAAGTTACGTAGCAGCTCTATCTTACCAATTTTAACAGTGATGCCTTTCATATTGCTGTTGATTAGGCCAATCACCTCACCAGAAGTTAGCTTATCGGTTTTACCAATGTTCAAAAACAAACGGCTGAATTTAACACCACCACGGTCGCGCTTACCGGCTTTTCCACCTTCTTCCTTATAAATATTTAAGTCAGGAGCATCTTTGTAATACTCCATGAAACGATTAAACTCAGCCGCCACAAATTGCTTAATCAACTCTTCTTTATCGATGGCTGCCAGCTTCTCATATACAGCAGGAAGCACAGCATTAACAGGCGATGTTTCCTCCAGTTCGGTTTGAGCTACACGCTCAAGGAAGTGAAATAGTTGCTTCTCACAAATTTCATCAGCCTTTGGAACCATCTTCCGAACGAATGTTTTCTTGGCAATCTTTTCAATAGCCTTGATGCGGTGCATCTCGCGTGAGTGAATGATAGATACTGAAACACCTTCTTTACCGGCACGACCTGTTCGGCCACTTCGGTGAATATACACCTCAATATCATCGGGCAGGTTATAGTTAATAACATGCGTCAGGTCATTTACATCAATACCACGGGCAGCCACATCTGTAGCTACTAATAGTTGCAGGTGTTTTTTTCGGAAGCGGTGCATCACCAAATCACGCTGTGCCTGCGACAGGTCGCCATGCAATGCATCGGCATTGTAGCCATCAGCCATTAACTTATCAGCTATATCTTTGGTTTCCTGACGTGTGCGACAGAAAATGATGCCATATACATCCGGCGTCACATCTACAATGCGTTTCAAAGCGCGGTAACGGTCATGTGCCTGCACCATATAAAAATGGTGGTCTACCTTTTCAGCTCCCTGGTTTTTCTTACCTACACTGATTTCAACTGGCTCCTGCATGTAGTTTTTCGACATGCGAGCAATCTCAGGTGGCATGGTAGCGGAAAATAGTAATGTCTGACGCCACTCAGGTGTTTGAGCCATAATGCTTTCCAGATCATCTTTAAAGCCCATGTTAAGCATTTCATCAGCTTCGTCTAATATTAACCAGCGCACATCGCCCAATTGTATAGCATTGCGGTTGATTAGGTCGTTCATACGCCCTGGAGTACCAACTACAATGTGGGTACCTCGCTTTAATGATTTAATTTGTGTGCGAATATCTGCTCCACCATAAACCGGCGTAATGTAAAGGTCTCGGTAGTTTTTCGCATAAGCTTTTAAATCCTGCGTTATTTGCAGGCAAAGCTCACGCGTAGGACACAGAATCAGCGCCTGCACGTTTTTGTCGGCACGTTCGATTTGTGGAATAACGGGTAAGCCAAATGCACCTGTTTTACCAGTTCCTGTTTGCGCCAGTGCTATCAGGTCATTACCGTAGTTAAGGATTTCAGGAATGGTTTTGCTTTGAATAGGTGTTGGTGTTTCGTAGCCAAGCTCACCAATGGCACTTAGGATTTCCTCAGGAAGTCCTGTCTCTTTAAATGTTTGCATAATTTGCTCTTTATCCACCCGCTACCACGTTCTTGCAGCTGTTACCCAGAGTTAGCAAATATGCCACGATGTGCTACCGAAAGTGACCGGAGTGGTCCTTGTTTTTATTTGAGCGGCAAAGATAGAGCGTTTTTTCGAATATCAGCAGTATTCAATATTACTTGATGGATTATTTGTGATTAATTAACGTTAGCGGGTTTATTTCACAAATAAGTCTTGCAATATTATAAAGCCACTTTTAACGAAAGAATAAAATTACGCCCTGGAGCAGCGATACCCGAAGAATAGGTTTTATAACGCTCATCAGTAATATTTTCGATGCCGGCAGTTATTGTAGCATACTGCTTTAAGGCATATTGAGCTTTAATGTTGAGTGTTGTCCAACCAGGTGAATAAGGATTGCCATTGGCATCTTTTGCATATAGATAATCTTTTCCAGCTTCAGACTCAGGCATGTTGCTAAAACTAATTTCGCCGTTGTAATGTGCGTAAATATCTACCTTGATTTTTTGTTTTTCGTAGCTGACATGCGTATTGCCAAACCATGGTGCAGCATGGCGCAGTGGCGAATATGTTCCATCCTCTAACTCTTCTTCTCCTTTTTGGTAGTTGAAGCGTGAGGAGGCACTGATACCACTTTTCCATTTGTATTCAACACCCAACTGAAGACCGTACACATAGGCTTTGGCAGCATTCTGAATGGCTTGCACCTGGCTTAATTCGTGATCGTACATGATGCTATCAGCATTGTTTAGCTGGTAGTCGCGGCGTACCATAGCATTTGTGAGGTGCGTGTAATAAGCGGCCACATCCAGTTTCCACTTTTTCGCTACAACAACGGCTGCACCAATTTCGCCGTTAATGGCATATTCGGGTTTGAGATTTGGGTTGGGTACCACAACAGCACCAGGTTCCGAATCAAAAACTTTTCCAACATCATCAATGTTGGGAGCTCTGAAACCGGTCGATAATGAGCTGCTTAACTGCCAGTTGTTATTAGGATTATGAACGATACCCAGGCTACCTGTTAATGCCCCATTGTCAACCGATGTGCCGGTAAAGGGGAAATCGTAGAATGAGTTGTCAAACTCAGCATCTAAATGCACAGTATTGTATCGTAAGCCAGCCTGTACATTTGTTTTTTCACTCATATGCATCAGGTAATTGCAGTAAAGGGCTGCCGACAACCAGGTTGAGCCGTCGGGGTAGCGTGTGGATGCTGTACTGGTAGTACCGTCAGATAAGTTTTCTTCAAGGCCTTCAGAGCCAATTTTATTGGTTATCAATTCGCTGCCATAGAATAGCTTATGTCCGCTGTCCCAGTGTTTTTCAAAATCCAGATTGATGCTGAATGCATTTACTTTTTCTGTTCTTCTGGTTATGTCGTCTTTATATATTTTCCGGTTATGTCTGCTTTCTTCGAAGTATTGATGGGCAATAATTAATTGCAGGTGATCGAAATACTGATTGCTGGCTGAATGCTGAATATTCAGGTTGTTCATTCTCCATTTTTGAGGACCATAGTACCAATCGCCATATTTTAATTCATCACCACTATACATGATTAAACGATCATAACGCGGTACATCAGATGAATGAGAGTAGTGAAAACCATAGTTGACCAGCCAGCGCTCATTTGGCATGTATTTGAATTTTTGCATCAGGTTTAGCTGATTGTAGCCACTTGGTGTTTGAACCCGATCATTATTATTCGCAACAATAATGTCTCCATCATTAGTGCGTTTTATATATTCTGGACGTAAATAATCATCAGGGCCATTACTTCCCATCTTTAAATCATCAAAATCAGAATAACTGATGGATGTAAAAGAAGCCAGTTTGTTATATCCAAGGTTTAAATCCAGGTGTCCTGTTTTTTCATGATTAGCTGAAGAGTAGCGCGTAATAGCATTGGTTTTAACCAGCTGTTTTTCATTTTCATGCGATAAAATAGGTTCAAAGGTATAGAAGCCCATGACCCCGCCGATGGCATCACTGCCGTAAATAACCGACCCTGGTCCGAAAATCACTTCGGCTCTGTTTGTCGCAAATGGGTCGAGCGATATGATGTTTTGAATATTTCCACTTCTGAAAATAGCATTATTCATACGCACGCCATCTACTGCAATTAACACACGGTTGGTAGCAAAGCCTCTTATCATTGGGCTTCCGCCACCCATTTGACTTTTTTGAACATACACATCACCAGTCATTTCAACCAGGTCAGCAGCTGTCTGTGGGTTCAGAAAATTTACCTCCTTGGGTTTGAGCACTGATATTTTAGCTGGTGTTTCTCGCCGGCCCTGTTTCCATTTAGTAGCCGAAACAACCACTTCATCCAACGACAGTTCAGTTTGTTCCATGTATAGTTTGAAGGCCGCCTGCTGAAGTTCGTCGTAGCTTAATTCAACGGTTTCATAACCAATTAGTCTGAAGATAATACTATTAAGTCCTTCGAATTCACTAAGGTCGCACTGTCCTTTCATGTTGGTGATGGTATTAACCTGAGGGGCCTGAGAAAAAACAGTGACTAATTCCAACGGCTGATGTGTTTGTTTGTCTCTCACCTGCAGTGTTTGAGCAGAAGCAAAAAGGGTAATAGTATTAAAAAATGCAAGTATGTAGAATCGATACATTCGAATTTGTTAATTGGGTTAATGGTCGCTTTTACTGCAAATATTGTGCAAATATAGAGTTTTTGTCGGGCAAATTTTAGCTGATAAATAGCCGCCTCTGTAATGTATTTACCAGTGTGTTTCTATTGTGTTCATTACAAACTTGTTGCTTTGTCTAATCAGGTTCTAATAACGGTTAGTCATTTTACAGAAGCAATTTGTCAAAATATAACAAACGTTCATCCATATTGTCGTAATAGCTTAATGATTAACTAAATCTAATAAAAATTGGAGTTGATAATGAAACGTATATTGTTTATTTGTACAGCATTGTTTGTTTGCATTCTTGCAAGCGCACAAGATTTTTCCTATTTAAAAGCAATTGATGTAGAAGATGAGGAACATTCCACAGAAGCTGCTGAAGCTGCTATGGAATGTTGTTGTTATTTAACTGGTGTACGCTACAATAAAAAAGATAGTCAGCGTCAGAATGCCAGTAGCTTCGTAAAAAAATGGCTGGAGGCTAATCATTCTGATAATTACTTAATCGATGAGCTCATTGAAAAGGATACGGAAGTAGGAGATATTTATATAGCCTATTTTGCGCTTAACTACCTGAATCACGATCAACAAGGTGACCTAAATGAACTACAGCTTGATGCATTGAAGAATGTGGTTGAGTATTGCGTCAATACGGCCAATAAGATAAAAATGACTAAAGAACTGAAAGAAGTTGAAAAGCACATACAGGCCGGACAGCTAGATGATTTTATGGCCAATTTGCGCTTAACAACTCAGGTCGAATAGTCACTTGAAATTTACGTTGATTTCCAGTATTTCGGGTCGGTTACCGGTTCGTACAGGCGGGCCCCAGGTGCCAAAACCAGTGCTAACAATAAAGTGGCTGTCCTGCTTCTTTAAATAGCCCCGGCTAAGTTCAAATATTCGATTGGTGATATAGCCAAAGGGCCATAATTGGCCGTGGTGCGTGTGTCCTGATATTTGTAAATCAATGCCCGACTGTGTTGGTAGATCCAGGTTATAGGGCTGGTGGTCCAGCATTATCAGAGGTTTAGTTTGATCAAGTTGAGCAATGAGTTCATTTATCTCAAGGCGAGCTTGTGCAGTGCGGTTTTTATCGCGGTCTTCGCGGCCAATAATATAAAACTGATTATTGATGAATACCGACGTATCACGCAAAACCTTTATGCCATGTTCTTCCAGGTATTTTACAGAGCGCTCAGCCCCGCCTATGTATTCGTGATTACCAGTTGATGCATATACACCCATGGGTGCTTTCAGTTGTTTTAAACTTTCGCCCAGGTTTTGCTTAATAACAGGCATTACATCCTCATCGACCACATCGCCGGCCAGTAGGATGATATCAGGTTTCAGACTGTTGATGGTTTCAACCAGCTTGCGGGTTTTTCTGGGGCCTATTATTGTGCCCAGGTGAATATCTGATGCAGCTACTATTTTCATCTCTTTTGCACCATTAGCCGTTTTGTTGATGGTGAGGTTGTGCCTGCTTATTTTAGGGCTCCAGGCATTAATAAAGCCACCTAGTATCACCAATAATCCTACTGCAGTAATGGTTATGCCTGTGTAAAACTTTAGGTTCAGATAGGCTGGTGTACCAACTTTGGGTAAAAAGTGAATAAGGTAGTTGGCCATCCTTGCAATATCAGTGGCAAATAGCAGCAATGTAAAATACAGCATGCCGGCAAACCAGAATGCTCCAATCCAGTGAAGTGTATTGGAAACGGGCGAATACCATATGCTTTCTAGGAAACGTCCGGCAGGATAGGCAATTATCAATACCAGCATCGTTATCCTGAAAGCTGTTTTGAAAGCTGGCATTGTTTCAAGCCATTGTATGCCTCTGTGATATATGTAATAGTTAACCAGAAAGTGAATGCTTAGTATGATACTTATAAAAATCAGGAAGCCGTAATTCTTCATGGAGATTAGTTCTTTGGTTTGTTAAACATGCTCAAATATAAGTTGCAATGGTTTTGTATTTGAAAAATAACAGACTAAACATGCAAAATGTTAGAATGAACCATTTAATTTGGCGACTGTTTGATAGGAGGTGATCATTAATTACAAACTATGGATAAGATTAAGTATTTAATAATGGCAGGAGGTACACTCATTCTGCTTGGTATTGTTTTAAAAATATTTGGCGTTGAAGGACCTTGGGCCGCAATTTGTTTTGGCGTTGGAGGAACCATGAAAATACTCTACCTGGTTCTGGGTGTCCGTTCGGGGCAGGTTAAATTGGGTAGCGAGATGCTGTTGTTGGTACTTGGCTTGATGCTGATTTTTACTGCAGTATATTTAAGAAAAACGGAACAATTAATGCATCTGTATGCTTGGTTTTTGTCTATTGGAATTATTACTAAAACGCTGTTTGTAGTACTCTTTATTCGAAAGCAAAAACGATATAGGAAAGAATTGGCTATCGAGTAGTTTTCTATTTTCTCTGAAAAGCTTATGTTTATGGTGTTAAATCCGAAAACATATCATAGAAAATGAAAAATATCTATTGTCAGGTTATTTATCTGCTTTGCTTTTTAAATGCCGCCGTGGCTCAAACACCTGTCGTTTATAAAGAGGTAAAGCTCGATCCTTTACTGTGTTTGCAGATTAACAACTTTGAAGTTGCCCAAAGCATTGATGACCTGAAGAAAATTCCGCTGAAATATAATGCGAAATGTGAAAGTGTCGATTTTGGCAAAATCAACTTTGAAAAAAAGAGTGTGGTTGTTTGTAGTCAATATGTGCGAAATGGTGAAACAGCTATTAAAACTACTAAGGTAGAAGTGTTGCGCAATGATCAGACAAAACGTATTGATGTTTATTTTGCCTCATTTGGTAATGCGCAGATACAGCGCCCCGGTAAAGTGTACGAGAATCGCAAATGGTTGTTGATGCCTAAGTTTCCTGAAAACTATAAAGTTGACGTGCACTATTCGTTAAAAGTAGTGGAGCCATAATATTTGTTACAAAGAAGATATAAGAAAGGCGAGCATTTTGCTCGCCTTTTTTTTGCTATTTGGTTGCCTTAATGGCCTCTGTAATTTTTTGTTCCAGCTCATCGGCCAGCTCAGGATTATCTTTGATAACTTCCTTAACGGCTTCGCGGCCTTGTCCTAATTTGGTTTCGCCATAGCTAAACCATGAACCGCTTTTCTTGACAATATCCAGCTCAACGCTCATGTCAAGAATTTCACCAACACGCGATATACCTTCGCCATAGCGAATCTCAAACTCCGCCTTTTTAAATGGAGGTGCCACTTTGTTTTTCACTACTTTAACGCGGGTGTGGCTTCCTACTACATTTTCGCCATCTTTAATTTGTGTAACTCTACGGATATCTAAACGGACAGAAGCGTAGAATTTAAGCGCATTACCACCAGTAGTGGTCTCTGGGTTACCAAACATTACACCTATTTTTTCACGCAACTGGTTGATGAAGATACACGTGGTGTTGGTTTTGTTAATGGTGGAGGTTAGCTTACGCAGGGCTTGTGACATTAGGCGGGCCTGTAATCCCATGCGCGAATCACCCATATCACCTTCAATCTCAGCTTTGGGTGTAAGTGCAGCAACCGAGTCAATAACAATGATATCAATGGCTGAAGAACGAATCAACTGATCAGCAATCTCCAGTGCCTGTTCGCCATTGTCAGGTTGCGAAATCAATAGACTTTCCAGATTTACGCCCAGTTTTTCGGCATAGAAACGGTCAAAAGCGTGCTCGGCATCAATAAAGGCAGCAATACCCCCGGCTTTTTGAGCTTCTGCGATAGCGTGAATAGCCAAAGTAGTTTTACCAGATGACTCAGGACCATAAATTTCAATGATACGGCCGCGTGGGAAACCACCCACACCCAAAGCCTGGTTCAGAGCAATGGAGCCCGTTGAAATCACAGGAACTTCCTCAATGGCTGTATCGTCCATCTTCATAATGGTACCTTTGCCATAGGTCTTGTCAATCTTGTCCATGGTCAGCTGAAGGGCTTTCAGCTTTTCTTTGTTTACATTGTTCTCTTTTTTTTCTGCCATTATATTGATTTTAAGCTGTTTCTTCTATTAGGGGGTGATTGTTATAGGCTAAGTTCTTCCAGAATCTGGTTAGTGTGATCTTTGGTCTTTACCTTTTCAAATATTTTGATGATCACCCCGTTTTCATCGATGATAAAGGTTTTTCGCAATACACCCATGTATTCTTTCCCGTACATCTTTTTAAGTCCCCAGGCATCATATTGCTGAAGGATTTCCTTTTCGGTATCGGCTATTAAATTAAAGCGCAGATTATGCTTGGCAATAAAGCGCTGATGTGAGCCTGCACTATCCGGACTTACACCAACCACCTCAAATCCTTTTGAGGTTAAGTCCTCATAATTGTCGCTTAAATTGCACGATTCAGCTGTACAACCAGGTGTGTTATCCTTTGGGTAGAAATACAAGATGACTTTTTTACCCGAAAAATCAGTCAGACTGATCTCTTTCTCGTCTTGGTTAATCCCTTTGAAAATGGGAGCTTTGTCTCCTTCTTTAAGCATTACTTTATTGTTTTAGAGTGGAATAGGAAAATGATTATTTCCTGATTCCTAATTTACAAATATATTTATTAAACAACGATTAGCAGGGTGCATGGTTCAAAAGTTATTAACAGCAACAATGCTTATCGTATGCTTGCTTTGCCCGGTGTTTGTTTTAGTTGTTGATAATTTTGAATACGAGGCAGTAAGACCTCCTCAGGCTAATAAATTCGTTAGGCATTTAGCTATTTTGGCGGTATTGTTTAATTTTGAAGTTTAATCCACATGTAAGAAAATAACTGAATGTATAATTTAAGGTCACTCATACTCGTATTTATTTTTATAGCAGGTTTATTGCAAATGGGCATGGCCCAGGATAGGACATATTCCGCGCAGGAAGCACTTGCTCTTTTTAAAGATGGCGACTATGCTGAAGCTGAAAAAGCATACGCTGCTTTATTAAAACGTAATGATCGGGATTTAAAGCACAACTACTATTATGGCATTTGCCTCCTACAAAATAATAATGATATTTCGCAGGCTGTAAAGCGCTTGAAATATGCTGCTTTAAAAGGTGTTAGTAGAGATGCGTTTTACTACTTGGGGCGTGCCTATCAGCTGAGTTATCAGTTTGATGAAGCGATTAAGCAATATGAGCGATTCCTCAAATATGCTTCTGCTTCCGATATACGAAATGAGAAGGCCATCAAGTATCAGCAGGAGTGTGAATATGGCCTGCAGCAGTCGGCCAAGATATTTTCATTAACGGTTTATCAGCGCGATACTATTCCAGCTGAGGATTTCCTGAATGCTTATCATCCGGCAAATGATGTGGGTAAGGTTATGCACAATGAGGCATTTTTTGAATCAGGTTTGGACCCCAAAGGCATTTTGTACCTTACCGAACGTGGTGATGAGGTTTATTTTACATTGACGAAGGAAGAACAGGGCGAAGGCATTTATAAAATGGAGAAACTGCTGGATGGATGGAGCGAAAGTCTGGCATTGGATGGAATCAATTCTGAATTTAACGAACGACATCCTTTCCTTTTGATTGATGGCTCAACCATTTTCTTTTCATCGAATCGAGAAGGTGGTTTGGGTGGTTATGATTTATATAAGGCCAATTACGATGCAGAAAGTAAATCATTTTCACAGCCTGTTAACATGGGTATTCCATTTAACTCGCCAAAGGATGACTTTTTATTTGTGGCTGATGAATTCAATAGTGTGGCTTGGTTTGCCTCTAACCGCGAAACAAATGACTCGACTCTGATTGTGTATGCCATCAAATGGGATGATACGGTGGTTAAGAATTTTGTTGAGGACATCAACCATGTGCGTTCAGAAGCTGCATTGCCACTATCCGCTGAGTCATATTCCTACGGAGTAAACGGGGAGATTAAACAAACGGATGTTAATGCAGCAAAGCAGCCAGCATTTCGTTTTATGGTGGCTGATACACTTGAGTATACCCAGATGGAGCATTTTAAAAACACAGGTGCCAAGGCTACGTTTGCCGAGGCCATGAAATTGCAACATCAAAAAGACAGCCTTTCAGCTTTGATGCGTCAAAAACGGCAGGCATATGCCCGCACCAATTCAGACAATGAAAGGGCTATGTTAGTGAATGATATTCTTAGTCTTGAAAAGAAAGTATACGGCTTGGATGATGCAATAGAAAGCAGTTTTTACCAGGCTCGGCTTATCGAGATTGAAGAGGTAAAAAAACTGGTAGCTGCAGGAACATACTCAGCTTCAGTACAAGTAAAAAAAAATGGGGCTAAAGACAAGCAACTTCAGGACATATTAATACCAGAAGAATATACCTTTTATACCGATGAGGAGTTTGCCCGTCAACTAGAGGAGCTTGAAAAGATGTATAGTTTATTGTTCTCAGCTGAAGAAATTAAACAGCTTCACCGGGCTGATTCACTCTATATATGGGGTAATATCCTTAATCTTGAGTCTTCAAAGCTACTGGAGATGGCTAATGATGCCACCGATGAGGCAGAGTCTGTGATTGCTGTATTACGACAAAAAGATTCTTTGGAAGAGGAAGGACAGGCGAGAGCCAATGTTGATAAAGCCAATGAACTTAAGGAAACGGCATTAAAGCTCTATCACGAGTCACTTGATAGCAAGTATAAGATTTATAGTAATAAACTGCGAGAGACGCTAATTGCTAATACTGTTGATGATCTTTCTTTTCTTGAAGAAGCGCAGGCCGGTAGCAGAGAATACTATAAGGAGGCCATGGAGCTTATTGATCCAATTATGGGCTACGATTTGAATGGTTATGAAAAATCAGGAGCCGTTAAACGTACAGCTGTTTCCATCCAGGAACAAAGTCTCATAACCTATACAAAAGTCATTAGGGGGGAGGATATAAAGCCGGGTAAAGAAGTTGAAAAGCATGTGCCAAAAACATATCAGGAGTTGCAGGGAACGGATAGCGAAACAAAAGCGCCGGCAAAAGTTGTAGAGGAAGCTTTTAAGAAAGAAAGTACTAAGGCTTTATTATACAAAATACAGATAGGTGTATTCAGAAATGAGCCTAATGCAGCCGCTGTATCAAAAATACCACCTATCTCAAAGGTGGAAATCCCTTCAAAAGGTTTAACCAAGTATTTTGCAGGGGAATACCCATCATACACCGAAGCTCAAAAAGATATTGACCAGGTGCAAATATCTGGTTTTCCAGGAGCATTTATTGTTGTATTCAAAGATGGGAAGCAAATTAACCTGACCGAAGAACTCAAAAAATAGAAATTAGTATTTCACAAAAAAATATGGTTAATTTATAGAAACTTTTAATGTATGGTTTCATTTAGTAAACGTAGCGAGGAGCATAACAGGGAAGGCAACGGCAATGAAGTTCGTACCTTGACCTTGCACAATGATGATATTAACTCGTTTGATCATGTTATTGATGTGCTATGCGAAGTGTGTCAGCATGATGCCATTCAGGCCGAACAGTGTGCTTTTTTAACGCACTATACTGGTTCATGCCAGATAAAATTGGGCAACATGGACGATTTAATCCTTTTGAAAGAACAACTTTCAGAACAACGTTTACTGGTTACAATAGATTAATCCTATGTCAGCACTTGTTATTATTTTAATTATCCTTCTGGGGTTATTTTTACTTATTTTAGAATTCTTTGTTTTTCCAGGCGTTACCTTTGCTGGTATTGGCGGATTTATTTTTACGGCCGGAGGTATTTTTCTGGCCTATCAGGGGTATGGTAATACTTATGGAAATATAGCCTTAGTGAGTACTTTATTTGTTGGAATAGTCATATTGGTTCTCTCCTTCAGGTCTAAAACATGGAATCGCCTGATGCTGCATTCGCAGGTTGATGGTAAGGTGGAAACCGTAGATGAAGATACAATCCATGCAGGAGATGAAGGAGTGGCAATTACTCGTCTCAATCCTATTGGTAAGGTAATGATTAATGATGAAGTACTTGAGGGCAGATGTCCTGGTCATTTCATTGATGAAAACTCTCAAATAACGGTTAAGGAAGTTTATAAAACTTATATAATTGTCAAACCAAAAAATAATTAAATGGTATTAGGTCCAATATTTTTGATTGCAGCGGTAATAGTCGTTGTATTTCTATTTCTTTATTATGTGCCAATATTACTATGGTTCTCAGCCTTGGTATCTGGTGTTCGTATTTCGCTAATTCAGCTGGTGCTGATGCGTATACGTAAGGTGCCCCCGGGCGTCATTGTTCGGGCGCTAATTGAAGCATCAAAAGCTGGACTATCGGAAGTGAAACGCGATGAACTGGAAGCACACTATCTGGCGGGTGGACACATTGAAAATGTGGTTCATGCATTGGTATCGGCAGCTAAAGCAAATATCGATTTGAATTTTCAGATGGCTACAGCGATTGACCTAGCAGGCCGGGATGTATTCGAGGCTGTTCAAATGTCGGTTAATCCAAAAGTAATTGATACTCCTCCTGTTGCTGCTGTAGCTAAAGATGGTATTCAGCTGATTGCAAAGGCCCGTGTAACGGTTCGTGCAAGTATTAAGCAGTTGGTTGGTGGAGCCGGTGAAGAGACTGTATTAGCACGTGTTGGAGAAGGTATTGTATCTTCTATCGGTTCTTCAGTATCGCATAAAGCCGTGTTGGAAAATCCGGACTCGATCTCTAAGGTGGTTTTAGAAAAAGGATTAGACGCAGGTACTGCTTTCGAAATTTTATCCATTGATATCGCCGATATTGATATAGGTAAAAACATTGGTGCAGGTTTACAAATTGATCAGGCAGAAGCTGATAAGAATATTGCCCAGGCAAAAGCAGAAGAGCGTAGAGCTATGGCAGTAGCCTTGGAGCAAGAAATGAAAGCAAAGGCTCAGGAAGCACGAGCTAAGGTAATAGAAGCAGAAGCTGACGTACCTAAGGCGCTGGCGGAAGCTTTCCGTAACGGTAATTTAGGTGTAATGGATTACCTCAAGTATAAAAATATTGAGGCTGACACCGCCATGAGAGACTCAATCGCCAAGCCTGGCGGTAAGCCTCCGAAAAAAGATTAATTTTTTTTATAGCTACTTTCGAGTAGCTTTTTTTTTGATCGATAATTAGTTAGAAGAGCCGAACAAAAAAGAGGTGATATTTTGTGTAGATTTTTTTCATTTTAATTTTGGAGGTTTAATTCAATTTGCTACTTTTGCAATCGCAATCGCAAAGGGGACGAGGGATAGAGAAGACAGAGCGGTTGTTTCTCTTTAAAGAAAGAGATAAAAAAGGAGAGTTGGGTGAGTGGCTGAAACCACCAGTTTGCTAAACTGACGTACGGGCAACCGTACCGGGGGTTCGAATCCCCCACTCTCCGCTCAAATTTAGTTTCGGGGTGTAGCGCAGTCCGGTTAGCGCACCTGGTTTGGGACCAGGGGGTCCCAGGTTCGAATCCTGGTACCCCGACTACTTTTAAGAGCTGAGTGAAGTTTGGCTCTTTTATTTTGAGTTTTATTTATTGATTCGGGGTGTAGCGCAGTCCGGTTAGCGCACCTGGTTTGGGACCAGGGGGTCCCAGGTTCGAATCCTGGTACCCCGACAAAATACAAGGGATAAGTTTTAAACTTATCCCTTTTTTTGTACCCTCATATTACATACAGCACCTATGGGCCCAAATTATTTTGTCTCTTTATCATTCCGTAATAATAGTGAGCAGTTCAAAATACTATAACCTTATTGGAAAATAAACGTTAGTAAGCCTGAGAATACATCACTATTAAAAGGATAAGGTTTTGGGGATTGATTATACGTTTAAAGGAGTTGTTAATTCATTTAATACGGTTAAAGGAGATATTATTGATTTTTCATATCTGACAATAACTCTTCTGCTGGGCCCCCTATATGCTTATAACCTGTATTTTGAAGAGTCTCCTGTACTGGCATTTGTGCTTAATTCAATTGTCTTGCTCGGATTGGTGATAGTAGTTGTTTTTAAATCCAGAATACCCATCCGTATTAAAAAGCTGTTTCTTCTTTTTATGCTCATATTCGGCAACCTTTATAGTATCTACCAGTATGGTTTCTTTGGAGGCGGACAGTATTTTATGATATTGATTTTTGGCTTATCCATCTTTTACTATAATAGATGGTGGGCCATTGGTATTAATATCGTTTTGGTGGGCTATTTTTTTATATTTATGCATTTATATACAACCGGACAATTGCGGTATGACGTTTCTCCTCAATTACTGGTCCGTAGTAAAATGGTGTGGCTGGCTGATTTTATTCTGACAATTGTGGTGATGGCAATTGTAGGATACGCTATTCGGAAGACCTTTGTAGCTTATCGGCATAAAGTGAAGGAGCAACACGATAACTTTAAAAAGTTTAACTACACGCTGGATAATTTGCCAATTCCAGTGGCTGCATTAACAGTTGATAAGCGAATAAGCTATTTTAACGATGCTTTCTATCAATATTTTGGTTTTGAAGCCGAAGAAATACCATCTATTGAAGATTGGTTTAGGCTGGTGTATCCTGATCCTTCTATAAGAATAGAGATTGAAGCGGATTCGCAAAGACAGATTAAAAATGGTTTTCGAGAGCAACTGCAATTACCAATCGAATACAACGATTTCGTAACCAAAAGTGGAGCGATAAAAAGTGCAGAAGTGTATCACACCTTTCTGGGTGATGTGGCTATCTGTGCGTTTATTGATTTAACTGAACGGAAGCGGAAGCGACGCCTTATGGTTGAGACTATGATGAAGGCTGAAGAAAAAGAAAACAAGCGGATTGCCCAGGAGCTACACGATGGAGTAGGTCCTTTACTTTCTGCAGCAAAAATATATGCTCATAGCCTCACTAATCATACTGTTGATGCAGATAAAGAAATGTTAGGTGAAAAACTAAACGAATTGTTAAATGGAGCTTTAAAGGAGTTAAGAAACACCATTAACAATGTAACGCCTCAAATATTACAAAAGTATGGATTGGCAAGGGCTGTTGAATCGTTTGTTAACCATATACAGCCAATCACAAGTATTCAGTTTCTTATAGATGTGGATGAGTTGTCCTTTCGTGATTCACTCATTGAGCTGGCTGTTTACAGAGCACTCATTGAGCTAATCAATAACTCTATAAAGTATGGTTCTCCAACCGAAATTAAGATAGCTATTAAGAATGATGATGGTGGACTGGTGATTTCCTATATTGACAATGGTGTAGGATTTGATTTTGACCAAGTAAAGCACAATGGCTTTGGCTTGTCCAATATTACCAATCGAATAGAAACGATTGGAGGTAAAATAAGTTTTAACACTGGTGCTGGAGCTGGTGTGTATGTTGAAATCGCTTTTAAACATTAAAATCTAAACTAATGATACGTATTGCCATAGTTGAAGATCATGTAATGGTTCGCGAGGGAATAAAAATGTTTATTAATCAAGAGGAGGACATGCAGGTAGTGGCCGAATTTGATAATGGCGTTGAATGGCTGAACCGTTTGGGCAGTCAACACTTCGATGTATCATTGGTAGATATTAATATGCCGCAATTAAATGGTCTGGATGCACTTGGCAAGGCCTTGCAGGTGCAGCCAGAACATCAGATCATTATGCTGTCCATGCATCATGATGTTAACTACTTTAAGGAGGCTTTTGTAAAGGGGGCTAAAGGATTTGTGCTTAAAGATATGAGCGTTGAAGAGCTGGCCCATGCCATCCGTCAGGTGAATGAAGGGCAGACTTATTTTTCTGATGAGTTTTTAAAGGCGGTGGCGTCTAGTCTGAAATCCGAACGAGAAGAAGAGAGGCTACTTCGTCATGAGGCAGGTGAATTAAATGAAAGTGAACAGCAGCTTTTAACATTAATATGCAAAGGTTACACCAACAAGGAGCTGGCTGAGGCATTGTTTCTAAGTGTTAAAGCTATCGAAAGCCAAAAAACAAAACTGCTAAGAAAAACAGGAGCACGTAACAATGCTGGTTTAATCGTTTGGGCTATCAAGCATCACATTGTTAAAATCTGATTCCCCAATAGGGAAAACCCTATCAAAGATATAGTAAAAACCCTTACCATATGTAGGGATATATACGCAACTCAATATGTGCATCTGCGTTTACACGCATATGAATGCAGCAACAATCTTTAAGGTAATTATTGTAGACGATTGTGTCGCCTTTGGGCAAAGTTTACAGTTTTTGTTAAGCCATATGCCCCAATATGAGGTTCTAGCCATACTCAGCGATGGAAAAGATGTTATTGAATATCCTCATCTGGCACAAGCCGATTTAATTATAATGGATATGAGCATGCCAATCATTAATGGAGTAGATGCTGGGAAACAGATTAACTACATATTGCCTGATATTAAGCTGGTTGCTGTTACGCAAAATAATGATATGGTATGCCTAAGAGAATTGGTGGAGGCTGGTTTCCGGGGGTATGTTTTAAAGCACTCCATTGTCGAAGATTTGGCAAATGTGCTAAATGCCGTTCTAAAGAATGAGTTGGCATTTCCCAAAGAGTTAGTATTAAGAAATATTTTATAAGTCTGCTATAAAAAGGGGAATAGCAGTAAAGAGGGGTAATCTATTAATTAATTTAACATGTCGAAGATGTTTAAACCTATTCACTATGCAGTGAGTATAGCAATGCTTTTGCTCCAATTGAGTCAAGTTTGTGCACAGGAAAAGCCAGGAAAAGCGGAGGTATATTTAGGTGGTGATTTAACAACCAGGTTTTATTGGAGAGGTATGTCGCTTAGTGCTTCACCGGCATTTCAACCATACCTGGAGCTTAACAAGGGGATGGTTACTTTAGGTGCTTGGGGTTCGTATTCATTTGCCAAAGAACCCTATCAGGAAATTGACGTGTACTTATCGATAGAGCATGATAATAAACGTCTGACTATCTACGATTATTTTAGTCCCATAGACTCCCTGGATGTGTCGCATCAGTATTTTGACTGGTCAAATGCCACTACAACCCATGCAGTAGAACTAATTGCTGAGTGGTGGGATATAATGGGAAGTTCATTTTCCCTCGAAGCCGGGGTTTTCATATATGGAGATGATAAAGATGAAAGCAATCAATCATACTACTCGGCTTATTTCGAGCCACAGTATCATTTCTTGATTCAAGATAATCAGATGAAAGTTTTTGCCGGGTTTACACCAGTTGAAGGTTTATATGCAACTAAGACTGCATTTGTAAATGTGGGAGTAACAGCAGGGCGTCAATTAAGGATTAATGAGCAAATCGAGTTGCCATTCACACTCATGTTTGCCGTTAATCCGCATGCCGAAAGTGTTTTTATGGTGGCAACTGTATCGCTCTAAAGTGTCTGGTATAGTTAGAGTTATGATTTATTAATAAAGGAATAATAATAGTTGAGTATGAAATTAGGATTAAATGCAAAACTGAATATTTATATTATCTCAGTTTTCTTGGTTGTATTTAGCGTCACCTTGGGTGTGATTATTTTCAATACACTTTCAAAAGCCAAGGATGATGCAGCCCATCTGGCTCAGGTTATAGGGGAGGATGAAGCAAAGAGCATTGAGAGTTACCTGAATCAGGCTCTTACAACCAGCGAAATACTGGCTCAAACCATGCTTACGCTAAGACAAAATGAAGCAGGGGACCGTTACCTGGTGTTGGATCTACTGAAAGAATGTTTAAAGCAGAATGAGAACTACTTTGGGGTGTGGACCATGTGGGAGCCCAATGCGTTTGATAATATGGATGCCTATTATGCCAAGAAATACAGTCAGGAGATTGGGCTTTTTACTGCCTCCTGCTTTAGAGAAGGTGATGAGTTACTGTTTCAAAACTTGGGAACCGATATTGTGTGTCATGTCAGCGACGACAATACCGACGAGTATGCAGAACCCTATTATGCGGTGCCAAAAGCAACAAAAAAGCAGTTTGTTGATGATCCTTCAGAATATAGCTTTACAGGCCTCGAAGAAGATATGGAAACAACCATCTCTATTGTAACACCACTCATAGTTGATGAGGTTTTTTTAGGTGTGGTTGGTATCGACCTCGACTTTGAAAAACTGATGCAGCTGAATGACCGGCTAAAGGTCTATGATACGGGATATGGCTCAATTATTACCAATAATTTAATTATTTCCGCTCATCCCGACAGAAGCCTTATTGGTGCTAAAATTGATACGTTATTTACAGGTTTTGATGAGGAAACACTTAAGGCAATAAAAGCAGGCCGGTTACATATCAAGCAAACAGAATCGCAGCATTTGAATACAACAGTAGCCCGCATTTATTCACCTGTTCACTTGGGTAATTCCAACAAACCCTGGACGGTTATGATTGATATTCCGGGTGACGAGATAATGGCAGATACAATTCATTTATCTGTAATGATTCTGGTGATAGGATTAATCAGTACAATTGTGATGCTGAGTGTTATCTTAATCATCTCCAAAAATATCACTAAACCAATAGAGATTATCAGTCATGGTATGAATCAAATGGCTGATGGTGACTTAAGTGTTAATATTGATATCAATGAGCGAAGTGATGAAATAGGCACTTTACACTCAGCAGTTAATCGGATGCTCTATAAGATTAAAGAGGTAATAAATGGCATACACGAGGGTGCTGATGGCATTAATGCAGCCAGTCAACAGCTTAGCTCTGCAGCACAGCAGATTTCTGGTGGAGCTAATGAGCAGGCGGCTTCCGTTGAAGAAATATCTTCTACAACAGAGGAAATTGCAGCTAATGTTGAGCAGAATGCCAGTAATGCCAGTGCCACCAAAACAATTGCCCAAGGCGCTAAGCAAGGGCTTGAGGTGGTGATGTCCAAGGCCTCTTCGAGTTTAGATGCCACACGTAACATTACCGATAAAATTACAATCATCAATGATATAGCTATACAGACTAATATTTTGGCACTTAATGCGGCTGTAGAGGCAGCAAGGGCAGGTGAACATGGACGAGGATTTGCTGTGGTAGCTGCTGAAGTCAGGAAACTGGCTGAGAATACACGAGTTGCTGCTGATGAAATTGTGAATAGTGCAACCAATAGTCTTCATATGGCTGAAGAAGCCGGGGTGCAATTACATAAGATGATACCTGAGATAACAAAAACAACTCAATTAGTAGAGGAAATAGCTGCTGCCAGCAATGAGCAGAATAGTGCAACAACACAAGTAAATGCATCCATTCTGGAATTGAGCAATGTCACTCAGCAAAACTCAGCATCGGCCGAGGAGTTAGCTTCCAGTGCTGAGGAGTTAGCTTCTCAATCTGAAAACTTAAAGCAAATGATTACTTTTTTTAGAGTCAACAATCAATAAAAAAGATAACGTACCAATTAGATTACAGCATCTTGTATTGTCCTGCAAATAAATACATAGGCTAACAGCTAATTGGTGCGTTTTAGATTATTACTTTAAGTTGTTGAGGAGCTTCATAAAAAGCCTCGTGTAGCTCATACAGCATTTCTTTCAAAGGGATATATTCAGGTACCTGCGAGAAATCCAATTTATTAATAGCATCAGGTGTGGCAAATACGCCGGGGACCCAATGGTTGGGTGTTTTCAACTCTTTATAGCGGTAGCGGGCAAAGTTAAGAAGGTCATAGCATTTCCATAGCTTGCGCCAGTGTAATAGCAGAGGAATATCCAAATCAGAGTTGTGCTTCAGGTCATAGCCGTCAAAATGTGCGTAAGGATCATCTTTTACCATTCTGTCCAGTTGTGTTTTAGAATCCATATCCGATTGATTCAGTGGGATATGACTGGGGAATATGCCGTTCATCTCGTCAAAGTGACTGGCCTCGGTCATGCCAAACGATAAAGTATGTATTTCGGGGTGACTCAGACAAAAACGGGCATTCCACTGAATGGGCGTTGCATGCGGAATAGCTTCACGTACTTTAGCTGGAGCATTGTATAATTGTCCACCTTTATCGTTGGGTGAAATGATAAACACACCCATATCTTTCGTTTTAGCCAGTTGGACTGCAGCATGATTGCGCTGGTAATAATAGTAGTAGTGCAGATTAACGAATTCAAACAAATCAGTTTCGATGGCTTTAACGATGGTTTCTAATGAGCCGTGAGTACTAAAGCCAACATGTTTGATGATGCCTTCTTCTTTCATCTTCAATAGCTCGTCCACAGCACCACCAGGCAGACAGGCTTTATATAATAACTCGTTAGTATTAATGCCATGCCAGGCATAAAAGTCAAAATAGTCTGTCTGAAGTGTATTTAATTGCTCTTCCACCAGGCGGCGTGTTTCATCAGCTGTCATCGGGTTGCCTTTGGTCATTAAGTGATACGACGAACGCTCAATGTTAAGCTCTTTGTTTAATGTGCGGCCAAATACTGTTTCACTTTTTACATAACCATATGCTGTTTCAAAATGATTGATACCCTGTTTAATAGCCAGGTCAACCATTTGATTACAGTGGTCCTGAGTGGCTGTAGGTATTGTTTGACGTGGATTATCCCAGACTTGTTTAAAACGCATTCCACCAAGGGTGATAACACTTATGTGTTTGTTTGTTTTGCCAAATCGTCTGTATTCCATTTGTGCTTTTGTAATATTTGTATTTGCTTATTCGCTTGCAAAGCTAACCCAAAGTTCAACAACACAAACAAACTGATGTTCAAACCTGGCAGGATATCAGTGATAAACTGCTAATAAAAAGGGTATTGTCTTCTGTTAAGAACAATACCCTTCAAGGAATATACGGCTGTAAATTAAACGATAGTTAACCTTTATAATGGCATATTGCCATGTTTTTTCAACGGTGCTGTTTCGCTTTTGTTTTGAGTCATCTCAAGTGCCTGTATGAGTTTAAAGCGTGTCTCTTTAGGCAAAATGATTTCATCAATATAGCCTAATTCAGCAGCACGATACGGATTGGCAAAGTTCTCGCGGTAGTCATCCACACGTTCGGCTTTTGCTATATCATCTGTTTCTCCTCGGAAGATAATATTCACTGCTCCCTCCGGGCCCATCACAGCAATCTCAGCTGTTGGATAGGCAAAGTTAATATCAGCCATCAGGTGCTTGGATGCCATTACATCGTAGGCGCCACCGTAGGCTTTACGTGTAATAATCGTGATTTTTGGTACTGTAGCTTCGGCATAGGCATATAGTAGTTTGGCGCCGTGTTTGATAATACCGCCATACTCCTGCACAGTTCCTGGTAAGAATCCTGGTACATCCACAAAGGTCACAATAGGAATATTGAACGCATCACAGAAACGTACAAAGCGGGCTCCTTTAGTCGATGATTCAATGTCGAGGACACCAGCCAGGTAGTTAGGCTGATTGGCTACAATACCTACAGTTCGACCAGCCATACGTCCAAAGCCAGTGATAATGTTCTGGGCGTAATGGGGCATCACCTCAAAAAAGTGTTTGTTATCCACTACTTTGCTAATCAGGTCGTGCATATCATAGGGCTTGTTCGGATCGGCTGGTATTAGCTCCTGCAGCTCAGGACTTTCACGACGTATATCATCAGTGGTTGGTAATACTGGCGGATCTTCCATATTGTTGGAAGGAATAAAGCTCAGTAACTCACGAATCATCATTAATGTATGTTCGTCGTTATCAGCCATAAAGTGTGCCACACCACTTTTGGCATTATGCGTATGCGCACCTCCCAGTTCTTCCTTGGTCACCTCTTCATGTGTGACTGTTTTAATCACATCAGGCCCTGTTACAAACATATAACTGGTGTCTTTTACCATAAAAATAAAGTCGGTGAGGGCAGGGGAGTAAACAGCACCACCTGCACAAGGCCCCATTATGGCCGATATTTGGGGAATAACACCTGAAGCTTTAACATTGAGGTAGAAGATGTCACCATATCCGGCTAAACTTTGAACCCCTTCTTGTATGCGGGCACCACCTGAGTCATTAAGCCCAATTAGCGGAGCACCCATTTTTAGTGCCATGTTAGATATTTTAATGATCTTATCGGCATTGGTACGACTTAATGACCCCCCGAAAACAGTAAAGTCCTGTGCAAAAACATACACGAGTCGACCATCTACTTTTCCATAACCGGTAATAAAACCATCACCCGGAAACTGGGTTTTTTCCATGCCAAAATTATTGCACTGATGTTTTACCAGTTTATCGAGTTCAACAAACGTTCCGGCATCCAAAAAGATGTCAATGCGTTCGCGGGCTGTCAGTTTACCACCCTTATGTTGTTTTTCAATACGTGCTTCGCCACCACCTGCTTCGGCTTCGCGGTTACGTTCTTCAAACTTCTTATATTTTTCTTTTAAATTTTGCATCTTTCAAACTATTAGTTATTCAATTTCTACTAGAGGCTGGTGGCCTTCAACAGCTTCACCTTCTGCTACATAAACCTTCTTTACAATGCCATCAACAGCACTCTTGTATTCACTTTCCATTTTCATGGCAGAAACAATGACTACTGTTTGACCTTTTTCTACAGTATCACCTTCTTTAACAGGTATTTTCACAATTTTACCCGGCATAGGTGTTGAAATAATATTACCTCCGGCATCCAGTGAGGATTTAGAAGAGTTACGATAGCGCGTAGCAGCGTCAATCACTTCAATTTCATAATAGTTACTGATGGTGTTAACCTTGTACTCATTCAGGCTGTCTCCTTCAATCATCTCCATGTTAATGGACTGACCATCCAGCAGTATAGAATACGTATCTGATTCTACCTTGATAAGATCCAGATCGTAAATCCGGCCATCAATATCAACTTTGTATTTCGAGCCATCCTGCTCAAGAATTTTAATTCTGGCAAGGCGCGTATCTATTTTTAATTCTATTGGCATAGTGGCTGATTTTATAGTCGTAAGATGTTTTTGCGGCGTGCGTACTCTTTCCAGGCCGATTGATTTGGTGTGGCAACATTGCTTTTATCAGCGGCATCTTTTAGTTTCTGGGTATAATCCAGATAGGCCACAAACAAGGCGATGTCCTCGCAATAATCTGTACAATCGTCCTCTTCCGTCATTAAAAAGTCCATATTCTTTTCGATGAAGTGCGTATCGTAGTTGCCCTCAACAAAATCTTTGGCTTCCATAATGCGGGCTACAAATGGGATGGAGGTTTTTACCCCGGTGATTTTATATTCGTAAAGCGCACGTTTCATACGATCAATGGCCTCCATACGGGTGGGTGCCCAAGATATTACCTTTGATATCATTGGATCGTAATGGAATGGGATTTCATACCCTTCGTATACATAACCATCGGTACGCATACCCAGTCCCATGGGCTCAGTAATGTTTTTCACCACCCCTGGGCAAGGCATAAAATTATTTTTATGGTCCTCGGCGTAGATACGACACTCAATGGCATGGCCATTTTGTCGCAAATCGTCTTGTTTGAATTCAAGAGGGAGGCCGTTTGCAACGTTAATTTGTGCTTTCACAAGGTCAACACCAGTGGTGCGTTCGGTTATTGGGTGCTCAACCTGGAGGCGCGTATTCATTTCCAAAAAGTAAAAATTATGGTCATTGTCCACCAGGAACTCAACCGTGCCTGCTCCAATATAATCAACTGATTTGGCTGCAGCAATGGCTTGCTCACCCATTTTATTTCGCAGTTCTGGCGTCATAAGCGGAGATGGCGTTTCCTCAACCACTTTCTGATGACGTCGTTGCACTGAGCACTCGCGTTCAAATAGATGGACGTAATTGCCATGTTGGTCGGCCATTATCTGAAACTCAATGTGATGAGGTGATTCAATGTATTTCTCCATATACACAGCATCATCGCCAAACGCTGAACGAGCTTCAGACTTAGCCATGTTATAGGCATTCACCAGGTCTTTTTCTTCACGAACTAGTCGCATACCTTTCCCACCTCCACCAGCACTGGCTTTCAGCATAATCGGATAGCCTATTTCGGCAGCAATTGTTTTCAGCTTTTTTGGATCATCAATATTTTCTTTTGTGCCTGGCACTACCGGAACACCTGATTCTATCATTAACTGCCTGGCTGTTAGTTTATCGCCCATGGTATTGATCGCATGGATCGATGGGCCGATAAATATGATACCCGCTTTGTCAACTGCTTCAGCAAAACTGGCATTTTCCGAAAGGAAACCATAGCCTGGGTGAATGGCATCAGATTTTGAAACCTTGGCCACTTCAATAATTTTCTCAATATTAAGATAGCTTTCTGCTGATGTGGCCGGACCTACACAGTAGGCTTCGTCGGCGTACCTGACATGCATGGCAGTTCTGTCAGCTTCGGAATAAATAGCTACCGAGCGTAAGCCCATCTCGCGACACGATCGCATAACGCGGACAGCAATTTCGCCTCGGTTAGCAACTAAGACTTTTCTGATCATAATGGAATAAAGATTTCAATTATAAAAAATTAGAAGTCAAAATGTTTTAAATAACATTAAAAGACCTTTAATTCCGATGTGCAAAAAAGCTGAATTTTATCAAACTTCCAAACGGTTTGATGAATTTGTGTGGAATGATTATAAATAAGAATGTGGCTAAACAGCTGACCGATTGGATGGTTTATTAAGTGTATATTTGCTATTAGAATCTTAATTTTTAACTGTTATGCTTAAGAAAAAAGTCGAAGAAATTCTGGTTAATCAGATTGAAAAAGAAGCTTATTCATCTAATTTATATTTGGCAATGGCTGTTTGGGCCGACACTAATGGGTATGAAGGAACAGCCAATTGGTTGTATGCCCAGGCAGAAGAAGAGCGTTTGCACATGATGAAATTTATTAAATATGTAAATGAGCGTGGTGGTAAAGCTATTATTCCTTCAGTAGAACAGCCGCCGTCTGAATACAAAGACATTAAAGCTGTATTTGCCAAAGTGTATGAGCATGAGCAATATGTTACTGAGTTAATCAGTGGCATTGTAGGGGTTTGTTTAGAAGAAAAAGATTTTACTACTCATAACTGGATTCAATGGTTCGTTACTGAGCAGATTGAAGAGGAAGCTTCTGTAGCTGCCATTAACGATAAACTAAGACTATTGGGTGACCACAACCTGTATATGTTTGATCGTGATATCATGGGTATGCGTGGTCAAGTGCCTGCCAGTTCTGAGTAATTTCTAACACGGCAGCTAATGCAAAGAATAAAATTCATCCAGATATTTAGATGCTAAGGATGATAAACAATAAAGCCGGCTTTTAGCCGGCTTTATTGTTTGTATGCTATGTGATGATTGCTTTTAATGATGAATCGATTTCATGATCTGAGCTTCTTTGGATATTTGTGCGCCAGATAATGTAATAGCAGTTTCAATGATAGCCAAGTGGGAATAGGCCTGTGGAAAGTTACCCAACAAACGTCGCGTTTTAAAATCCAGGTCTTCACTGAATAAGCCCAGGTGGTTTGAGCAAGCCAGTAAGGCATCAAACTTACGTTTGGCTTCATCTTTAAGCCCAATTTTATATAGGCTGTTAATCAACCAGAATGAGCAAATAGTAAATGCTGACTGTGGTTCGCCAAAATCATCTTCATTCTTATACCTATACATCAGTCCATCGTGTTCCAGCTCCTTTTGAATAGCCAGCACTGTTTTCTTATAACGCTGGTCATCCGCCTTTATAAAACCATAGGTTTCCATCAGCAGCACTGCTGCATCTAAATCATTGGAGCCATATGACTGAGTAAACGTATGTTTTTGTTCTGACCAGGCATTTTTATGAATATCGGCAGCTATTGTTTCCTCCAGCTTCTTCCATTCGGTTGCATAGGTGTCGCGCTTTAAAAGTGTCGCAATTTTGCGGGCACGATCAATGGCTACCCAGCACAAAACTTTGCTAAATGTGAAATGTTTGCCTTCGCTGCGAATCTCCCAGATGCCCTTATCTGGTTCTTGCCAGTTTTCATCAACCACCTTAACAATGTTTCGCACAATGGTCCATAAGTCTTCACTGTTGCCCAGTGTTGAGCGGAATCTTTCAAAATACTGCAGCACCACATCCATCAGGATGCCATAAATATCATTCTGCTTTTGCACATATGCGGCGTTACCAATGCGAACCGGTTTACTGCCTTCGTAACCTGCCAAGTGGTCAAGTTCCACCTCGGTGAGTTCTTTTTCGCCATGGATGCCATACATAATCTGCATTTTCTGGCCTTTATCAGGCATTAGGCTGATGATAAAATTCAGGTAACGCTCGGCAATTCGCTCATGCCCCAGTTCTGTCATGATTTTTACCACCATCGATGCATCACGTATCCAACAGAAACGATAATCCCAGTTACGCACTTCACCAATGGTTTCGGGCAGTGAAGTGGTGAGTGCAGCCAGAATGGCACCTGATTTCTGGTAATTTAGCAATTTTAGCGTCAAGGCGCTCCGATTAATGGCAGCTTCGTAACTCTTAAAGCTGGTGGTTTTGTCCGACCAGTTAAGCCAATACACTTTAGTGCGCTGATGCTTCAGGTACGAGCGATTAGTTGATTGCTTTAGTAACTTTTGATTATAACTCAACAGCAAGTATTCGTTTTGCTTAATGGTTACTGGCAGTCTGTCTTTTATACTTCTCTTGTCGAAAGACGAATAAAGATAAACAGAATCATACTCGCCATCGGTAGTGTAGGCTTTTATGTATTCCTCTTCAACATCAATAGCCGTATTAGACATGGCATAAACCAGCTTTGGTTCGAAGTTGATGACCACATTAACCGAGCCTGAAATATGCTTGATGTACCTGACAATATCAGGTGGTGTATAGTATACGCCGTGCTCATTGCGATAGCGTGGCATAAAATCATGTAATTCAAAAACACCTGATTCACAGGTGAATTTGGTGACAAGTATATTGGTGCGAGGTATATAAAACTGCTCAGTTTCGTAGTCACCTACTGGTTTAACACTAAAAAATCCGCCTTTCTTATCATCCAGGATTCTGGCAAAGGTCGAAGGTGCGGCAAAGTGAGGTAAACATAGCCATTCAACAGAGCCGGTTTTCGAAACCAGCGCAGCACTTCTGCAATTTCCAATGATACCGTAATCAAGGTTCTTCATACGCAATCCAACTTATACTTGTATTCTTATAAAACTTCTACTAAGTAAACTTTGAAATAATCTATAAAAATGTATATTTGCTTAGTACTGCAAAAAAAATGGTATTTTTTTAATAATACTACTATTTGTAGTTTTCTTTTATAAAATCATTTATTTAGCGCGAATTGTAACTGTTTTTAGTTGTCAGGCCTTATTTGCAGAAGCATTTATAAAGGCTTGCGGTTGAGACTAAATAATAATCAAATATATCTCTATGTCGAAACTTCATATTGTGGCTAACAGATTGCCATATAGTTTAAAAAAAGAAGCAGATGGATACGAACTGGTTGAAAGTGTTGGAGGATTAGCAACAGGCATGAAGTCGGTTTATACCGAGTATGGTGGAAAATGGATTGGCTGGTCGGGGGTAAATTCAGATGAACTTTCGCCCCAAGAAAGTGATGCTATTGACCAAAAGCTCCTTGAAAAGAGTTGCGTGACAGTGCCGCTTAGCGAGCAAGAGATTCTGGAATATTATGAAGGATTTAGTAATAAAACTGTTTGGCCACTCTTCCATTATTTTACCCAATACGTGGATTATTCACCGGTTAACTGGGAAGCCTATAAGCGCGTCAATCAGCGATTTGCTGACCGGGTGCTGGAAGTAGCCGAAGATGGTGACCGGGTATGGGTGCACGATTACCAGTTGCTGCTGGTCCCTGAAATGATTAAATCTAAAAAACCGAATGTGACGGTTGGTTTCTTTTTGCACATTCCGTTCCCTTCGTATGAGGTGTTTAGGATACTTCCTTGGCGTATGGAACTATTAAAAGGGATGCTGGGAGCCGATTTATTGGGCTTTCATATTTACGATTATGAACGTCACTTCTTAAGCTCGGTGCGTCGCCTGTATGGTTATGAGATAGCTTTCAATGAGATTCATGCGGATGATCGGATTATCAAGGCCGACTCTTTTCCTATGGGAATTGACTATGCCAAGTTTAAAAGCACTTCGGCGTCGGTAATGCAGAAAACCATCCCGGAGCGCTCAGAACTACATAAAGAGCTGGAGAAGTATTTCATGACATCGCCTGACAGGCGCCTGATTTTGTCCATCGATCGACTGGACTATACCAAGGGTATTCCACAGCGCCTAAAGGCTTTCAGGAAGTTTATGGAGAAGTATCCTGAATTTCACGGTAAGGTGACCCTGGTTATGTTGGCAGTGCCGAGCCGCGGGCAGGTGGAAGAGTACATGATGCTTAAGAAGGAAGTGGACGAGTTGGTAGGTAATATCAATGGTACCTATGGTAATATCAACTATACACCGGTGTGGTATTTTTACCGGGCTATGCCGTTCGAGAACCTTGTGGAGTTGTACAACATGTCCGATGTGGCATTAATCACGCCTTTGCGCGATGGTATGAACCTGGTGGCCAAGGAGTATGTGGCATCGCGAGGTAATCAAACGGGCGTTATTGTGTTGAGTGAAATGGCTGGAGTTGCCAAAGAGATGGGTGAGGCCATTATTATTAATCCTATTAACGAGGATGAGATAGCGGAAGCATTGTACCGTGCGTTAACAATGCCACTCGATGAACAAAAGCAGCGTATGGGCTATCTGCAGGAACGTATTCAGCGTTACTCGGTGTTTAAGTGGGCAGGCGAGTTTGTGGATGCTTTAGAAAATGTCAAGCGTATTCAGAAAGAATTCCTGGTGAAGAAAATTACGAATAGTGTATTTGGCGAAATAAACAAACGATATGTTAATGCAGCCAAGCGGGCTATTTTCCTGGATTATGATGGTACACTCACAGCCTTTCACAAGAATCCCCAGGAAGCAACACCTAACGATGAGCTGTATGAGATATTGAATAAGCTGTTGGCTGATAAAAAGAATACCGTAACCATTATTAGCGGACGCGACCGTTATACGCTTGAGAAATGGTTTGCCGATGTACCCATTAACCTTATTTGTGAGCATGGTGTTTGGTTGCGTAAACATGGTGGCGAGTGGCAAACACTTACCAATGTAAACAATGACTGGATGCCGGTGATTCGTCCGGTACTGGAGCGCTTTGTTGATCGTACGCCAGGCTCTTTTATAGAAGAAAAGAACTACTCGCTGGTGTGGCATTATCGCAAGGCTGAACCTGAGCAAAGCCTGATTCGTGCCAATGAGTTAAAAGATGAATTGCTTGACCTGGTTGGTAATCTTAATTTGGAGATAATGGAAGGCAGCAAAGTAATTGAGGTCAAAAGCGGAGGAATCAATAAAGGTATTGCGGCTAATCAGTTTATTCATAATGGCAACTTCGATTACCTGATGGCGATGGGAGATGACTGGACGGATGAATATATGTTTAAAGAGCTACCTGATGGGGCAATAACTATTAAAGTAGGTATTCAGCGTACCAGCGCCAACTACAAATTAGAATCGGTTGATGCTGTAAGAAAATTCTTGCGTAACCTGGGTGAATAAAATTCATATAGCAGAAAACTAAAAACGGCGCCTATAAATGGGCGCCGTTTCTGTATGCAGTAAAGTAGTATTATTGCCAGCCACCGCCTAGTGCCTGGTATAATCTTATGTATGCTTCCAGTATATCCTGTTTATTGCCGGTAAGTAGCATTTGAGCATCAAATGCCTGTCGCTGACTTTCCAGAAACTCAATATAGCTGGCAATCCCTTTATCATAACGGTCGGCCGAAAGACTAGCGGCTTCAGTGGCGGCTTCAACATGCTCCTGTATGGCCAACTCTTCCTCTTTTAGGGTTTTAATGGTGAGCAGGGCATCTTCCACCTCTCTGAAAGCATTCAATACCGCATTTTCATACTGATAGACAGCTGCTTCTGTTCTGGCTCTTTCTGCCTTAACGCGGTTGGTGTTTTTACCCCAGTTAAAAATGGGACCTAGCAAACTTCCACTGATATTCCAGGCCGGGTCACCAGATGTTAAAGTGCTTAAATCATCGCTTGCTAAACCAAACATACCCGTTAGGCTGATGGAAGGCAGACGGGCAGCCTGAGCCACTCCAACGAGGGCATTTTGAGCTACAAGCTGCTGCTCAGCCATTAAAATGTCAGGCCTGCGATTGAGTATATCAGAAGGTATACCAGCCGGAACATCCGGAATGTCTATGAAATCATCCAGCTGAGCCTCAAAGGTATGCAGTTGTGGATTTTCACCAATAAGCACGTTTAAGAGGTTCTCTGATTGGGCCGCCAAACGCTTATATTGTGGTATGGCAGTTGCAGCTACCGCTTTTTGTATGCGTGAATGATTAACATCAATGGCTGGAATAATCCCTGCGTTAAAACGCTGTTGCAAAATAAGGTATGAGCTGTCGCGGATGGCATAGGTTTGTTCAGCAATAACTGTTTTGGCTCTAAATTCAAGCACTTGGAAATAGGTAGTGGCTACAGTTGTTATCAAAGATAACCGAAGTGCATTCAAACCATATTCAGAGGCAAGGTATTGTGCCCTGGCTGTTTCATTCATTCTGCGAAGCTTACCCCAGAAGTCAATCTCCCAGCTTGCTTGACCAACAATGTTAAACGCATTTGTAGGTTCTGGTAGGCTGAATCCCTGAAAATTACCTCGTCCGGCAGTGCCTGAATAATTGAATTGTGGCAAAAGATCGGCCTTTTGAATAGCCAGCTGCAAACGTGCTGCTTCAACATTTTGTGCTGTTGCCAACAAGTCCTTATTATTATTTAGCGCCTTGTGGATAAGTGTATCTAAAACAGGATCGTTAAACAGGTCCCACCACCTTAATGTTGCATTGTAGCTGGTATCACCATTGGCGTATATAAAACTCTCCGGAGTGTCAAGCTCCGGTCTTGTATAGTTTTTGCCCATTCGGCAGCTGCCAAACAGCAATGTAATACCAATAATGGGTAGAATATATTTCAGTATCTTCATTACTCTTCTTTCTTTTGGTTAGCTAAGGCTCTTTTTTCTTCGTATTTCGCAAGTTTACCAATGAATACAAATAACATGGGGTACATAACCACCCCTAAGATGGTGGCGATAGTCATTCCTCCAAGAAGTGCCATTCCCATTACTTTACGTGCTTCAGCGCCGGCACCTGAGGCCATCACCAGTGGCAAAACACCCAATATAAATGAGAAAGCCGTCATCAGGATGGGGCGGAAGCGTAGACGGGCCGACTCAATGGCTGCGTCAAATAAGCTGAGTCCCTCATCAAACTTAATTTTGGCAAACTCAACAATCAGAATGGCGTTTTTAGCTGCCATGGCAATCAGCATCACCAGCGAAATCTGCATAAATACATTGTTTTCGAAGCTAGGGCTGACAAAGCGAGCCAATAACACAAACAGCATTGCGCCCAGCACAGCAAAAGGAGTACCTAGCAGGATGCTGAAGGGTAATGACCAACTTTCATATTGAGCTGCCAGGATTAAAAACACAAATATCAAGGCGAACACAAAAACAATTGATCCAGAGCCACTTGCCTTCATTTCCTGATAAGACATATCAGCCCATTCGTAGCTCATGCCGGGTGGCAAAACTTCGCTGGCCACTTCTGTCAGAGCATTTAAGGCTTGAGAGGACGAATAGCCCTGTGCCGGACTTCCGGATAGTGAGACTGAACGATACAAGTTGAAACGGTTAGTAAAGTCAGCACCATAGCTCTGTTCAACTGTTACCAATGAGGATAGAGGTAAGCTTTCGCCATCTTTGTTTTTCACAAAGAACATGTTGAGTTGTTCGCCATCCTGCCTAAACTCTGGTGCTGCCTGCAGATAGGCTTTGTATAAACGACCAAAACGGTTAAAATCATTGATATAAGCACCTCCAAGGAAGGCACTGATGGTGGTATACAAGTCATTTAGTCTTACACCGGCTTTTAGAGCTTTATCGCGATTGATATTAAGTCGCCTTTGAGGTACGTTGGCCCTATAAGTAGTAAAAATATTGGCTATTTCAGGCCGTTGCTGTGCTGCTGCAATAAATTTGGCGGCTTGTTCAGCTAGGTATTGAGGCGACTTACCCTGCTTATCCTGCAGCATTAATGAGAAACCGGAACCACTTCCTAAACCAGGGATAGCTGGCGGGCCAAAAGCAAAGACCTGCGCTTCTTTGATGCCCTGATAGAACATGAAATTAAGCTTCCGCGCCAGCTCATTAGCTTTCAATGAACGTTCGTCCCAGTTTTTTAGTGCAATAAATATTACACCAGCATTAGTTGACATGCTACCAGAAAGTAGATTAAAGCCAGAAGCTCCTGACACACTTTCAACTTCATCAACTGAGGAAAGGATCTGTTGAACCTCGTCCATTATATTTCTAGTTCGTTGTATTGAGGCAGCATCGGGAAGTTGTATGTTGACAAATAAGTAGCCCTGATCTTCCTCAGGAATAAAACCACCGGGTACAAATCGGCTAACTATCACAATCAGAACTACTGTAGCGCCTATAAACAGCATGCTTCGTGTTATTTTACGGGCGACAACATTGGTAGCTTTCATGTATTTTACCGAACTGCGATCAAAGGCTTTATTAAATGATTTAAAAAAACGTCCGAGCAGTCCCCCAGGTAGTTCAGGTTTACGCAAAAGAATAGAAGCTAATGCAGGTGAAAGGGTCAATGCATTAACCGACGAAAAACATACGGACACAGCTACAGTAATAGCAAACTGCTGATACAAACGCCCGGTAATACCCCCCATTGAAGCTACCGGTATAAATACAGCAATCAGCACCAGCGTAGTAGCAATTACAGGAGCGGTTACTTCTTTCATGGCGGCAATGGTTGCCTCCCGGCGATTCATGCCTTTCTCAATATTCACCTGTACGGCTTCTACCACTACAATGGCATCATCTACTACAATACCAATGGCTAATACCAAACCAAGCAGAGATAAGGTGTTAATGGTGAATCCAAGCATGGGAAATACAGCAAATGCACCAATCAGAGAAACCGGAATGGCAATTGTTGGGATGAGGGTGGCACGCCAATCCTGAATAAACAGGAACACTACCAAAATAACGAGTATAAGCGCTACCACTAAGGTGATAGCCACCTCTTTAAGTCCGGCAGTAATAGGGGCTGTGGCATCCAAAGCTATATCGTATGTTACACCTTCAGGAAAAGAACCAGCAAGTTCATCCATGGTGCTGATGATTTCTTCACCCATGGCAACGGCATTGGTTCCTGGTGATTGGTATATGGTTATTAAGGCACATGGCTTTCCGTTGAAGCGGGCATCTGTATTGTAGTTTTCAGTACCTAAATCAATTGTAGCAACATCTTTTAACTTAATCTGACTACCATCCGGGTTGGTGCGGATAGCTACTTCACCAAATTCCTTTTCTGTTACCAAGCGGTCGGGTAGTGTAACTGTATACGTCAGCTCGGTTCCCTGAGGGGCCGGCTCAGCGCCAAATTTACCGCCTGGTACAATGACATTCTGTTCACGAATGGCAGCTGTAATTTCCGGTACGGTAAGATTCAGCTGTGACAGGCGGTCGGGTTTAATCCAAATACGCATAGAGTAGTCACTGGCTCCCATTACCTGAACTCGACCAACCCCTTTTACACGGGCTAAAATATCCTGTATGTTGATGATGGAGTAGTTGCCCAGAAATTCCTGATTGTAACGACCATCACTGTATACTGCAACTGCCATAACGATGCTACTCATGCTTTTCTGCGTGGTGACACCAAGGCGTTTGACTTCTTCTGGTAATTTAGCCGTTGCGGCTGACGCTCTGTTTTGGGCAAATACCGTGTTCATATCCGGGTCGGTACCTACCTCAAATGATATATCAATGGACATACTGCCATCATTGGCATTGGTCGATTTCATATATATCATGTTTTCCACGCCATTAAGCTGCTGCTCGAGCGGAGTGGCTACCGATTGCTCCACATTGAGTGCATTGGCACCTGTATAATTGGCTCTTACCTGCACCATAGGTGGTGTAATATCCGGAAATTGCTCCATTGGTAGCTGAAGCATAGAAATACCACCTACAATAAGAATGACAATGGCAATAACCATGGCCACAATAGGCCTTCTAACAAAAAAACTTCCCATAACTACTACTGATTATTGCGTACTGACTCAAATGCTTTATCTTGTGGCTGTATAGTCATACCTGTTCTTACACGACTAAGCCCCTCCAGTACAATGCGCTCATTGGCATTGAGTCCTGATGTGACAATTACCATATCCTGAAGTGTTTCACCTAATTCGACGGCCCGGAATTCAACTTTATTTTCAGCATCTACCACAAAAACACTGTATTCACCTTGCACCTCCTGCAGGCATTTAACAGGTATAAGTAGTGTCTCAACAGGCTCGGTCAATACCAGACGAAGGCGTGCAAACTGACCTGGACGCACCAGTTCATCAGTGTTTGGAAACGATGCCTGCACCATTACGGTACCTGTTGTTGGATCTATGTTACGGCCAATAAAATCAAACTTACCTAAATCGGTGTGTTGGCTGCCGTCTGCAAAGAAAAGTAGTATATCTGCCTGTCGTTCTTTAGCTGGTGTTTTAAGTGTTTCCTGGGCTTTCGCATATTGAGCCAGATTCAGATATTGCTGTTCTGTTAGATGAAACTGAACAAGAATTGTATCCAGGCGCGATACTGTATTTAATACAACCGGATTGGGCTCACGGCCCACATAATCACCAACCTTGGCAACAGAACGCCCGATAATACCACTGATAGGTGAGTATATTTTCGAATAGCTCTGCTGTATCTTGGCATATTGTAAAGATGCTTCAGCAGCTTCGAGCGAAGCTTGTGCGGCACCAAAGTTGGCTACAGCAGCGTCATAATCACTCTGACTCACAGCATTTGTTTCGGCCAATGGTTTATAACGTTTATAATCGCTTTCGGCCTTAACCAGATTGGTTTTGGCTTGTGCTACCATACTCAGGGCCTCAGCCACCTTGGCATCTAACGGTGCAGGGTCAATAGAATAAAGCAGTTGTCCTTTTTTAACGCGTCCACCTTCTTTAAAGTGTATGCCTTCCAGGTAACCATCAACCCGTGCTCTTATTGAAATATCAAACAGACCATATGTCTGTCCTACAAAGTCTTTAGTTAATTTTATTTGTTCTGTTTTTACTGTAAACACCGGAATAACTGGAGGTGCCATTGCCGGTTGTTTGTTTTTACAGCCAGATAATACAACCAGTACCATAAGGAGTGCTAGATAGTTTCTCATAATCATAAGTGTGAATGATCAATTTTTATTGTTCGTAAAAGTTCTTGTAAATGTAGGGAATTTAGGATGTAGAATGCAATTCTATCTTCCAAGTCTTTAACTTTTTGATAAAAACAGTGCATATTTATAATTGTTTAAGAAAGCAGGTAAGAATTGTTAATTATTTATATGATATAAACGTAATGGGAGAGATGAAGAAAATTGTAAATCCATTTGCTTCAGAAAAGGGGTCTGATTATCATTGCTTTGGCTGTTCAAAGGCCAATTCAAATGGCTTGCAGTTGAGTTTTTATTCTGATGGTGATAAGTTGTTTGCCAACTGGTTGCCTCAAAGAGCTTTTGAAGGCTATACGAATGTGGTACATGGTGGTATACAGGCTACACTAATGGATGAAATTGCCAGTTGGTATGTTTATGCATTGCTTGATACGGCAGGAGTAACCAGTGCTATGGAGGTGAAATACCACAAGCCTCTGTATATGACAAATGGTGAAGTGCAAATTGTAGCTGAGTTAAAGGAAAAAAACAGACGAAGTGCTATTATTGACACTAAAATATACAATGCCAGCGGGCTGTTATGCAGTTCAGCTTTAGTCGAATATTATTTATTTCCTTCCAATGTAGCACGCACTAAATACAAATATCCGGGTAAAGAAAAGTTTTGGGAATAAAAAAGCCCCGCTCAATAGGAAAGAGTGTGAGAACGGGGCAAGGGGAAAACAACCTGTCAGGAAAGATGAAACGAATATAGTGAAAATCAATCGGAGAGCGGAATGTTTGGTTTTGTGATTGTGATAAACTGCGGTATTTTTTAGACTAAATTGAAGAATTGTTCCATTAAAAGCATTTTATTTTATTGTCAATAGGACTAAAAGTAGAAGCTGTTTTTATCTCTAAGTATTATTACGAAAATGTGGACCTGTTCGGAGGTAAGCATTCGGCCTCGCACGTCACAAAAGCTTAAATCGAGACACTCTAATTGTCCATAGAATCCATGGACAATTCTCACAATTCTAAGAGTTCT
>NZ_JAGTAR010000043.1 GCF_018156225.1 Carboxylicivirga sediminis | reverse complement strand
TAGTAGCGGGGGCCCGACTCGAACGGACGACCTTTGGGTTATGAGCCCAACGAGCTACCAACTGCTCCACCCCGCAATATATCTTAATAACACGCTTGTTATCTGTCCCAAATGCGGATGCAAATATAGACTATTAAATATTAGCATGCAAACTTTTTTAATTATAAAAACGCGACTCCAAACCTTAAAACCTTCCTAAAACACAGGCTGGCAGAACACAACCATAGATAAAAAAAAGCGTTTCTGCAGAATTACAGAAACGCTTCATCAATAACCTAAACCCAAATCTATGAAAAAATCAAAAGTAATAAAGCAAGCACTATGCCATTCGCAAGTCAACTAATAGCCTAAAAAGTCAAAAAGAATTAAAAGGTGTAATAAAATAGATTTAAAACCTTTGTGGCACATCCAATCAATTCTTAATTTTGCCCCTTATATAAAATAGCATCTATGAGCGAGGTTAAAAAAACGGAGTTAGGACAATTAGGAGAGTTTGGATTAATACACCATCTGACAGATAATATTAAATTAAAGCACCCTGCAACCATTAAGGGCGTTGGCGACGATGCGGCTGTGTTAGATTTTAGCGATAAGAAAACAGTTGTTACAACAGACCTTTTATTAGAAGGCATTCATTTTGACTTAACCTACACCCCACTTAAGCACCTTGGCTATAAAGCGGTAGTGGTTAACGTTAGTGATGTTTATGCCATGAATGCAACCCCGAAGCAAATTACCGTGTCACTTGGCTTAAGCTCAAAGATGTCGGTTGAAGCATTGGACGAACTTTACGAGGGCATTTATGCAGCTTGTGACTATTATAATGTTGATTTGGTTGGTGGCGACACCAGCTCTTCATTAACCGGTCTTACCATAAGCGTCACCGCCATGGGAGAGGCTGATGCCAGCAAATTAACCTACCGCAATGGAGCTAAACCCAATGATCTCATTTGCGTTTCAGGTGATTTAGGTGGTGCATATATGGGTTTGCAACTATTGGAGCGTGAAAAGAGAGTATATTCAGATAACCCAGGTGTTCAACCCGATTTGAGCGGATACGATTATATTTTGGGTCGCCAGCTTAAACCAGAAGCACGTAAAGAAGTAACAGAACTACTGCAGAAACTGGAGGTAGTACCAACAGCTATGATAGATATTTCAGATGGCTTATCAAGCGAACTGATACATATATGTTCTCAGTCAAAAACAGGCTGTCGGGTATATGAAAACAAGATTCCTATCGACCCCACAACAGCTATGCTGGCCGAAGAAATGGGCATTAACCCGCTGGTGACGGCACTGAATGGCGGCGAAGACTATGAGCTACTCTTTACAATCAGCCAGAGCGATTATGAGAAATTTAAAGATGCAGGCGATGTGAATATTTACATCATAGGACATATTACCGAAGAAAGCAAAGGGAGCTACTTGGTTACCAATGCCGATCAGGAAGTGGAATTACAGGCTCAGGGCTGGAATCCACTAAAAAATAAACAGTAAATAAAATAGCTGATGTGAAAAGTTTTTGCATCAGCTATTTCATTTATATCTTTACAGCATAACCTAATTCATAATGTACGAGTATATCAGTGGCAAAATTGCCGAATCTAGTCCTGCCCATGTTATTATTGATGTTAATGGCATAGGCTATTTATTGCACATCTCACTTAATACTTTTTCGCGCCTCGATGGCAAAAAGGAAGCCCAGCTATTTATTCACGAGAACATACGCGAGGATGCCTTTGCCTTATATGGCTTTGCCGATCCATCGGAACGTGATTTGTTCCGTCACCTCATTTCGGTCTCTGGCATTGGAGCTAACACCGCCCGCATGATGCTTTCATCGCTTTCTCCAGAAGAGTTGAGTGGTGCTATACTTACCGGTAATGTAAATGTCATTAAAGGAGTAAAAGGTATTGGAGCAAAAACAGCCCAACGAGTAATTGTCGATCTGAAAGATAAATTAAGTAAAGAGCCAGTCGATCAGAAAATTTTCGCAACACAAGACAATACTATCCGCGAAGAAGCGTTATCTGCATTAGTAATGCTAGGCTTTGCCAAAGCAAGCGCCCAAAAAGCTCTTGACAAGCTTTTGGCTCAATCACCCGACTTAAAGGTGGAAGACTTGATTAAGCAAGCCCTTAAAATTATGTAATTATTCACATTACATTGAATCTTTGAGAAAAACGCTACAATATACGATTGCCTTTATTGTATTAACCATCACGTTTGCCGTTGGTAGTACTTCATCTTCGCATGGTACAACCAGTAATTATAAGGAAATATACTTCCAGCAACCCGACTCACTTAAAGTAACAGAACCGGTTGATCTTAAGTACCAGATTAACGATAACAGTGGTAATCCGTTGCTGGAAGAAGAAGAGCAAGGCGGCCTCAACCTCAGCGATCCTTCAAACATGGATTACCGGGCCGAGTATGACTATAAAACAGGCAATGTTACCCTATACCGTAAAGTAGGCAACATGGATGTGAGACTGCCCTACTCCATGCCACTTGATGATTACCTCGACTACAACACCCGTAAATCAGTTATCTCCTACTGGCGACAGAAACAGCAGGAAGAGGCCAACCAGTATGGCGACAACTCAGTTTTCAACCAGATGTGGAAGAATGTTGGTGGCGAAGCATTTGAAGGGATATTTGGCAGTAATGCCATTAATGTGCGCCTGCAGGGCATGGCCGAACTTAAAGTGGGCATTCAGCATACCAAAATAGATAACCCGACACTACAGGAGCGCTTACGAAAAACCACCACCTTCGATTTTCAGGAGAAAATACAAATGAACCTGAGTGGAAGTATTGGTGAAAAACTGAAATTGGGCGTTAACTACAATACAGAAGCTACTTTCGATTTTGAAAACCAGATTAACCTAGAATACGAAGGAGGTGAGGATGATATTCTGAAAAAAGTAGAAGCCGGTAACGTAACACTGCCACTACCCGGAACACTAATTACGGGTAGTCAAAGCCTGTTTGGGGTAAAGACTGAAATGCAATTTGGTAAGCTTACCGTAACAAGTATCTTCTCGCAGCAAAAAGGCGAAACATCTGTAATGAGCATCGAAGGTGGCGCACAAACTCAGGAGTTTGAAATACATGCCGATAGATACGATCGTAACCGTCACTTCTTTTTGAGTAAGTATTTCAGAGATAATTACGATAAAGCACTGGAGCGCCTCCCACTTATCAACAGTCCCATTAACGTTACCCGCGTTGAAGTATGGGTCACTAATAATCGTAGCGATGTAAAGGAATCTCGTAATATTGTGGGATTTGTCGATTTAGGAGAAAACCGCCAGCACACCCACAACACAAGCCTGTGGGGCGGGCAGCTTAATGTTTCGCCTCGTAATGAAGCAAACAACCTGTATGCTCAAATGAATTCGACATATAACTCTGTGCGCGACATTAACAAGGTAACTGCCACACTTGCACCGCTCGAAAACAATTATTTCTACAACGCCATTGACTACGAGAAGCTGGAGAATGCCCGCAAACTATCCGACACTGAGTATTCAGTGCATCCCAAATTGGGTTATATCTCTTTAAACACCTCGCTCAATGCCGATGAAGTACTGTGTATAGCTTACGAATATACCTACAACGGCCAAACCTTTATGGTTGGTGAATTTTCGAATACTCAAAACGAAGCAGAGCAAACATTATTTCTTAAGCTGCTAAAGCCCACCAACCTGTCTCCAGGCATCATAAAGGGCATTAATAAGAAAAACCCAACTTGGGACCTGATGATGAAAAACATCTACTCGATTAATGCCTACCAGATTAATCGTGAGGATTTTATCATGAATGTCACCTACACCAATGACAGTACCGGCGGCGACATTAATTACCTGCCCGAAGGGCCTGAAAATGTAATGGGGCAGTTATTCATTCGCTTGATGAATCTGGATAACCTCAACTCCAATAATGATTTTCAACCCGATGGTATATTTGACTACGTTGATAACATCACCATCAAACCTGATAACGGACGCATCATCTTCCCGGTGCTGGAGCCGTTCGGAAGCAATATGAAAAAGCAGCTGGGCGGAGCACTGGCCGACAAAGATTTGGTGAAGAAGTATGTTTTCCAATCACTTTACGATAGCACACAGATTCTGGCTGAGCAGGATGCCTCGCGCAACAAGTACAAGCTAAAAGGCCGCTATAAATCCAGTTCCGGTTCCGAAATTTCGCTTAACGCGATGAATATCCCTCAAGGTTCGGTAATAGTTACTGCAGGTGGTATTCGTTTGGTCGAAAACCAGGACTATACGGTTGATTACACATTGGGTCGGGTGCGCATCATCAATCAGGGTATCCTGTCCTCGGGCACACCTATTCAGGTATCACTCGAAAACCAATCACTGTTTGCTCTGCAAACCAAAACACTGATGGGGACTCACCTCGATTATCAGTTCAACGAAAACTTTAATGTAGGTGGTACCATTATGCACCTACGCGAACGGCCCTTAACACAAAAGGTAAATATTGGCGACGAGCCAATTGCTAACACCATCTGGGGTTTAAATACCTCTTTCTACACCGAGTCGATGGGTATTACCGAAATCATTGATAAGCTACCGCTGGTGGAAACCAAAGAGATGTCGAGTGTCACCTTTGAAGGGGAATTTGCTCAGCTGATACCCGGACACCCTAAAGTCATCGATGAATCAGGTACATCGTACATTGATGATTTTGAAGGCACACGTATCCCCTACGACATGCGTAACTGGCTGGCCTGGCAACTGGCCAGTACGCCACAGGGACAAGAGGAGCTTTTTAAAGAAGCCGGATTGATCGATAATCTTTATTCAGGCATTAACCGGGCACGTCTTGCCTGGTATACCATCGATCCACTTTTTTTACGAAAGAGTACGCAAACACCGGGGCATATTAAAGCAGATGAAGAGCAAAAGAAAAACCACTTTGTAAGAGAAGTATATGAGCAGGAGATTTTCCCCAACCGCGAAGCGCCATATGGCCAACCCACCAACCTGCCCGTACTGAACATTGCCTTCTACCCGCGCGAACGTGGTCCGTATAACTTTGACGCCGGAACAAGCGGTGCAGCCACTGATAATTATGGTCATGGTATCAATCGCGATGGTTCGCTTAAAAATCCGGAGGAACGATGGGGAGGTATGATGCGTCAGGTTAACGTTCCAGACTTTGAAGCCGCCAACATCGAATACATCGAATTCTGGATGATGGACCCGTATGTATACAACGACGGGATTCAAAAAAATGACGGAAAAATCTATTTTAACCTGGGTAATATTTCGGAAGATATCTTAAGAGATACACGTAAATCTTTTGAGAATGGCTTACCTGGCCCTGGTGAACCTTTTGATGTGGATTCTACCAACTGGGGATATGTACCACGTAAGCAGAACCTGGTTAACGCCTTTAGTAACGACCCGGCTACGCGCTTGGCACAGGATGTGGGCTTAAATGGCATGAACTCTGCCAAAGAACGCTATTTCTATCGGAAACAACCCTATGCCTTTCTGAATGTTATAGAAAGCATGGGAGGTGATTTGGACGAAGCAGCCCGCCAGGCACTTTTGGCCGACCCGGCATCAGATGATTACCTCTACTTTCTGGGTGGTAAGCACGACGAAAATGAGACGAGCATCCTGGATCGCTATAAGCTATTCAACAACCCGGAGGGTAACTCCCTGCCTTCAGAGTTTGAAGGTGATGGCACTAAACGAGCAGCCAAAGCACTGCCCGACATGGAAGACATTAACAACGATAATACTCTTAGTGAAAACGAGAGCTATTTTCAATACGAGATACCTATCTCTAAAAACACCATGAGTATTGAGGCGAACCCCTACATTGTGGATAAACGAGAAAGTACAGTTGAAGATAAAAATGGTGTGCGAGCCAATTGGTACCAGTTTCGCATACCGATACAAAACCCAACAGCTACCATTGGCTCCATCAGCGATTTAAGAAGCATCCGCTTCATGCGTATGTTTATGAAAGGTTTTAGTGACACCACCATCCTGCGTATGGCAACGCTCGACCTTATAAAGGCCGACTGGCGTAAGTTCACCGAATCACTCTACGAAAACGGTGCTGGCAATGCAGATACGAAATTTGAAGTATCCGTAGTAAATATTGAGGAAAGCTCGGAGAAGACGCCTGTTAACTATGTGCTTCCTCCGGGCATCGATCGTGTTATTGACCCGGCTAACCCGCAACTCCGTGAATTGAATGAGCAATCATTACTACTGAAGGTACTGGATTTGGCTGGTGGTGATGCCCGAGCCGTATACAAGAACGTGAGTATCGATATCCGTCAATATAAGCGTATGAAAATGTTTATTCACGCCGAAGATGTGGATGACAGAGGCTTGTTGGATAATGAGATGATGGCATTCATCAGGGTGGGTAGTGATTACAACGATAACTACTATGAATATGAAATACCTTTAAAATTGACGCCTAAAGACAGATATAACAATAATAATATTGATGACCGATATAAGGTATGGCCCGAGGAAAATGAAATGAATATACCCCTTGAGCTGTTTCAGACAGTTAAGCTGCGCCGTAACGATGAGAAACGACAGGAAGGCTCCGACATAACATTTAATCAGGTGTATATTATGCCCGATCCTGAAACGCCAACCAACTTTGTGTCAGTGAGAGGTAATCCGAACCTGAGTAACATCCGAACAATTACCATGGGTGTGCGAACCCGAGGCTCAACAAGCAAATCGGTTGAAGTATGGATGAATGAATTGCGCCTGACCGACTTTAATGAAGAAGGAGGATGGGCAGCCAATGCCCGTATGACCGTTAAACTGGCCGACCTGGGTAATGTATCGGTAGCTGGTAAGAAAAGCACCGTTGGCTGGGGTAGTATCGACCAAAATGTCCAGGAGCGCAGCCAGGAAGATTTCTTCCAGTATGACATTGCCACCAACCTGGAACTTGGCAAACTGCTTGGGCCTGAATCAGCGCTTAGTGTGCCATTCTATTTTGGTTACTCAAAATCAGTGGCCAGTCCTAAGTATTACCCACTCGACCCGGATATTCCATTAGATGTGGCACTTGACAATGCCGAAAATGAAGCAGCCAGAGACTCCATTAAGGATATGTCACAGAATGTGATTAAACGGAAGAGTGTCAATTTCACCAATGTCAAATTACTTCCTAAGAAAGAAAAAGTACACTTTTATAGTCCTTCAAATATATCGGCTACGTATTCGTACAACGAAACGACCAGGCACGATGTAGAAACTGATCATTCAACGGATAAAAATTACCGGGGCATCTTAGCCTATAATTACAATGCCCGCCCAAAAGCAGTGGAACCGTTTAAGAAGAGCTTTAATAGCAATGCACTGGCATTGGTTCGTGATTTCAATTTTTATTATCTGCCCAATCAAATATCGTACAGTTGGGAATTTGACCGGCAGTACCGCGAAATACAACTGCGCAACAATACCGGTTCACCAATAAGTCCGGCCTTAACCGTATCGAAGGATTTTGACTGGAATCGTCACTTTGACATGCGCTACAACCTCACCAAATCGTTAAAACTGAACTTCAGGGCTATTACCAATGCGCGAATTGATGAACCGGAAGGAGCTGTTAATAAAGATTACGACCGCGATGCTTACTACGAATGGCGCGATGAAGTGTGGCGCAACATTAAAAGCATGGGCCGAACAACTACCTATCAGCATAATTTTGATGTAAGCTATACGCTACCAATCAATAAAATACCGATGCTGGATTTCACCTCTGCCACACTGCAGTACCGTGGTATGTATCAGTGGGAAGCCCAACCTTTGTTTGAAAATGAGAGCGATTCGCCTGATTGGGGAAATACGATTCGTAACTCAAATGTAGTACAGGCCAACGGTCAGTTAAACATGACCACTTTGTACAAGAAGGTATCATACCTAAATGAACTGGATAAGAAATACCGTTCATCGAGAAGAAGAACAACCAGTAATAATGATGGTAAACGCACCGTTAGGTATAACCAAACCAACGTAAAACTGGATAAGGATGCCGCCATCACCATCAATCACAAACTAAAAACAACCGAAACCTCAGTAAGAGTATTTGACGCCACTGGCAAACCTGTGCGCGGGCAGGTGAATACACTCGGGAAGAATAAAGTGGAGTTTGTACCCGAGAAATCCGTTGAAAACGCGCGTGTGATGGTAACCGGTACAGTAACCGAAAACAATTCGCCAATGCAAAAGGTAGTGGACTACACTGCCTTGTTAATGACGTCGATTAAAAACATGAGTGTTTCTTATTCGGAACAGAACGGAACTATTCTGCCGGGTTATACGCCTGCTGCTGGTTTTATGGGTACATCAACTGGTTTTACTGCACCGGGTGTACCATTTATATTAGGGTGGCAAGATAGAAATTTCGCTATCGATGCCGCCAATAATGGCTGGTTAACAGATGACACAACCATGGTGAATCCTTATGTGATGACACATGGTGAAGATTTCTCAATTAAGTTTACACTGGAACCCATACGCGGACTGCGAGTTGACTTAAATGCCGACAGAAGCTATGAACGAAATATTAACGAATACTATTTTGGGGGCAGCTCAACAGCAACCGGGCGCACTGCCAATGGTCGTTTCTCAATGAGTTTTAATGCTTTTAAAACAGCCTTTGACAAACCTGAAAGAACGGGAGCCTTAACTTCTTCTACCTTCGATGAGTTTAAAAGTAACAGGCAGATTATTGCCAACCGGCTTGGAACAACAGATTTAAACGACCAGGAGGTATTAATTCCGGCGTTTCTGGCAGCATATTCGGGTAAGAGTGCCAATTCCATTTTTACCGAACAGTTTCCATCCCTATCAAGAATACAACCAAACTGGCGTGTTACATATGACGGATTGTCACGAATAAAGGCTTTCCAAAAGGTTATTAAGTCATTCGATTTGACACATGCTTATCGTTCAACCTACAATATGGGAGCCTATATCTCACGTACGCCGCCTGAGGCCGATGGAATTATTACCGAATACGATGTAAATGCCATCACTATTACCGAGCAGTTTAGTCCACTGATTGGCGTAAATGTGACCTGGACCAATTCAATTACTACCAGAGCAGAAATTAAAAAAGCCCGCACACTAAGTTTAAGTATGGGTAACAACCAGGTGATAGAAAACTATAATGATGAGCTGGTGATCGGTTTAGGTTACCGTTTTGATAAAATGAACCTCATCTTCGGAAAAGGGAGCAGCCAGAAGTCAATCAGTAACGATTTAAATATCCGCGCCGACTTTTCCATTCAGGATAACATCAGCTTTATCAGGAAAATTCAGGAGGATTACAATCAGCTGACAGCGGGTTTGAAAATTACAAGTGTAAAGTTCACGGCTGATTATGCCTTAAGCGAGCGCTTTAATATGCAGCTGTTTTACGACACTAAAGTTAATACACCGTATGTATCGTTATCTTACCCGATAACTAACTCTAATTTTGGTGTGAGTTTTCGCTTCTCATTGGCACAATAAAGTTGGATAATTAACAATCCCAAAAGCTCCATCAGTTGAATTGCGTTTTTGTTCACACTTTTATTTATGATTTTTATTAGGGTTTGGCTAGTAGTAAGTTTTGTTAATAGTTGATACAATGCATCTTACAACCTAAAAAGCCGCAAGATTGAAAATGCCCTTGCCTGCAAGTCATAGAATTATTTTAATAAATTCTTTACATTTGAATCATCGTAAATAAAATAAATCGTTCAATCATGAATGTACCTGAAAATCTAAAGTATACAAAGGACCACGAATGGGTTCTAATTGATGGTGATACAGCAACCATTGGTATTACAGAATTTGCTCAAGGAGAGTTGGGCGATATCGTTTTTGTTGAAATAGAAACTGAAGACGAAGAACTGGATAAAGAAGAAGTATTTGGTACTATCGAAGCTGTAAAAACTGTTTCTGACCTGTACATGCCAATTACTGGTAAAGTAATAGAGGTTAACCCAGAGTTGGAAGACCAGCCAGACCTTGTTAACAAAGAGCCTTTTGGCGGCGGTTGGATGATTAAAGTAAAAATTGCCGACACTGCTGAATTAGATGACTTACTTACAGCTGAGCAATACAAAGAAGTTATTGGTTAATCACAACCTTTATACGAACAAAAAAGCGGCCAAGAGGTCGCTTTTTTTTATATCATTTGTTCTTTGAAGCTCTCCTTTATTCGTGAAAGTTCCAAAGCCGGATATTTAGTCTGAAATTCTTCCGCCTTTTTAATATGATTTCTTACAAAAGTTTGATGAGCTTCAGAGCTTTGATTAAACGGTCGATGTTTAGCGGCCTGAATAAGCTTTGACAATTGAGCTAACACACTTTTTGCATCAGCGTCAAACTGCGATTCAATAAATTTCTCCCGGATATATTCAACTGCCTTATCAGAAGGGTGCAGCATATCATCGGCGAAGAAACGATAATCGCGTAAATCGTCCAGCAATAATTCATAAGATGGAAAATAAGTAGCAAAATAACACTCCTGTATGAGCTGCTCAATAGCCAATAGCAATGTGGCTTTACTTAGCTGATTGCCATGTGCCCCATCTTTCCAGTGCCGGACAGGACTAACGGTAAAAATCACCCGCAAGTTAGGGTTGCACTCACGAATGGTGGTTAATAGCTCATGGTAACGGCTCACAATGTCGGCTACCGATAAACGATAACGGGTAAAATCACGAGCCGGATATTTGTGGCAGTTCGATACCACCATACCAAGCGCATGGTATTGATACACCCACGATGTACCAAAGGTGATAACTAAGACATCTGCCTGCTCCAGAAAAGCCGTACTGGTCATTAATGAGGTATTAATCGCATCGAGAAATTTATTCTTATCAACATGGTTAAACTGGCTATGATGATAGAAGGTATGATGCGTTCCGTTATGTAACAGTATATCCTCGTCGTTAAACGATTGATGGTTGATCATACGTTCTAAGGATGTGGCAATCGAAAACGGGTTGTACAATACTCCAAATGGATTAACCAAGGCATTCAGGCAATTGCCCGAAAAGTAACTACCGATATTAGAAGCAAAACAGCTACCCATAAACAATAACCTGGAATCGTAGCCGATTAACTCATCTGCCTTATCAACCGTAATTTCTGTTCTGAACTTATCCATAATTTAACAATTGCATTGCCAAGTTACTAAATCTGACAAAAAAACCGCCTGACCAATGGCCAGACGGTGTCATATCTTATCGAAATGTGTATCTGCTACATTACAAGCTTATAGCCCTTACCATGCACATTAATGATTTCAACACTTGGCTCATCTTTAAGATGCTTTCTTAGCTTCGTGATGTAAACGTCCATACTACGCGCATTGAAGTAGTTATCATCTACCCAAATGGTTTTCAAAGCAAAATTACGCTCTAATACTTTATTCGCATTTGTACATAACAGCTTCAGTAACTCTGACTCTTTTGTAGTCAGTTTAATGGTATTTTCACCTTCAATTAGCTGCTGCTTCTGAGTATCAAACTTATATTTTCCAAGTTGATAGAACTCTTGTGCTGTATTCCCCCCCTTAGTACGGCGTAAAATAGCTTCAATACGGAACAATAATTCTTCCATACTGAAAGGCTTGGTCAGATAATCATCTGCCCCTATCTTAAAACCCTGAAAGATATCTTCCTTTAATGATTTAGCTGTCAGGAAGATAATTGGCACTTCAGTGTTTACCATTCTGATATCTTTAGCCAATGAAAACCCATCTTTTTTAGGCATCATAACATCCAGAATACAGATATCGTATTTGTTAGCCATAAACGCTTTATAGCCTTCTTCGCCATCAGGTAATAAATCAGTCTTCAAACCTTTTGCTTCTAAATATTCACGAAGCAACATACCTAGATTCTCATCATCTTCGGTTAGGAGGATTTTATATTCTTTTTCCATTCTTTTGTGTTTTTTAGAGGTAGGAAAATGTCAAATTTTGTGCCAACTTCTATTTCGCTCTCAACGGAAATCTGACCACCATGGTCATCAATGATTTTTTTTACATATGCAAGGCCTAATCCGAAGCCTTTTACATTATGCACATTGCCCGTTGGAACGCGATAAAATTTTTCAAATATTCGTTTGAGGTTATCCTTTGATATCCCCATGCCATTATCTTTAACAGAAATAACGATTCCATTGTTTTTGTTCCATGTTTTTACATAAAGCACAGGAGCCCCTTTCCTGTATTTAACGGCATTGTCGAGCAAGTTATAAATAACATTTGTAAAATGCACCTCATCTACGGTAATAATGCTGTTTTTTGCTTCCAGTCGTTCAAATATTTTACCTTGCTGATTCTCAACCTTAATACGGAAGTTATTGGTTACATGATGTATCAAATCGTTTACATCCAATCGCTTAAGCTTAAGCCCCGACTTGCCTTTCTCAAAGATAGCCATCTGCAGCACCTTCTCCACCTGAAAACTTAATCGTTTACTTTCATCCTGAATCACCCCGGAAATGTGCTGTAAGGTCTTGGGTGTTTTGGCCACAGAACCATCTTTTAACATCTGCGATGCCAGCGATATGGTTGAAATAGGGGTCTTAAATTCATGGGTCATGTTATTGATAAAATCATTCTTTATCTGATCCAATCGCTTTTGCCTGACAATAATAATAATCGTAACAATAGACAGTAAAATCACAATCAGTGTGAATGCGGCCGAAGGTACCACTAAGCCCATAGATTCCAGAATTGGATTTGGCTTCTCTGGAAAATGTAACTTCAGATAATTAGCTTGTTTGTGATAGTCATTGGGGAATAGCAATGATGAATATAAATCAGAAGGCTTATGCTTTTCATAATTCTTGGTTTGGTGCACTGTTTGCCCTTTCGAATTTATGATAGCAAACTCAAACGGCACTACTATCCCTTTCTCCTCAAGATGCTGAAATATATATTGTTCCAATCGAAAAACATCAATACGATTCTCAATTGGTTCATCCTGCAGTAAAGCTTTTTCCTGTGCCTCACGCTGTTTATTGTAACGACGCCGCCACTCATTTTGAATGGCACTCATGGCTCCCGTAAACGGATCCGACCGTTCGCTGCTAATGTATTGGGTCCTGCCTTTAAAAGTGGTAACAAGTGAGTCTCGGAAATATTGAGAAAAACTATATACGCCAGAGGCATTTAAATTAAACTGAATACTGATATCTTCCTGAACAACACCATTATCAATTTTTTCTTTCCCCTTAAAATATTTATTATCACTACGCAGCTTGGCTGGTACATTACTATTATCAAATGAAAACTGTGGACTACGGGCGAAACGCATGTCTTCGTCCTTCTCTAAGCGAACAACCACCTGGTCCAGCGCCTGCATGGCAGATTTATCAAACTGCTCTTCTTCAATCTTTGAAGCATTTAAAATCCACATGGCCTGAATGTATGTGATTCCAACCAATGCTATGGCCATTATTATAGTTAGCCCAAGAATGAATTTTTTACTCATAGAAACAAAAATAGCAGGCTAAAAGGATTATCCTCTCTAATTAACATTAATTAACAGCACTTTTCTCTAATGGCATGCTAATCACTTAATTTGCATCCTTATTCCGTAAAACTCTGAGGGCGATTTTAGCGGCATTTTGCTGTGCTTCTTTTTTGGAAAAGCCTTCTCCCTGACCAATCACTTCACCATCTACAGCAGCCCGAGAAATAAAAGTTGGTGCTATAGCGTCAGTCAGATGCTTTTCTTCCGTAATGAAATGCACACTACGTTTATGCTTTTGTCCAAGTTCAATAAGTAGCGACTTGTAGTTACTATCCTTTTTGGCAATAGCTTTCAGATCGATATAGCGATCAATTATACGCTCAACAATAAATATTTCGCAATCCTTATAACCCTTATCTACATATACTGCACCTATCAATGCTTCTAAAGCATCACCCAATATACTGGTTTGAGCAATATCAATTTTTGATTGTGCATCAATCCAGTTGCCTAATCCCATTTTAAGTGCAATTTTATTCAGGCGATTACGATTAACGATACGAGAGCGGGTTTTGGTAAGGAATCCCTCGTTTTTTGTAGGAAAATGCTTGTATAATTGGTCAGCAACAATAGCTCCAAGCATTGCATCGCCTAAAAACTCCAGGCGTTCATTATTAACAAAGCGCTTATCCTCCCCCTTTTTCATGGCGGACTTATGGATAAAAGCCTGTTGATAAATTTGAATATTATCAGGCTTTATGCCGGTTGCATCCTTTATAAAACTATAAAACTTTTCCCTCCTTGGAGAGAAAAGTTTTATAATGTGCAAAAGCGGTTTAATCACAGCTTTTTACAATGCTTTAAATACCACAGATGCATTGTGACCACCGAATCCAAATGTATTGGATAAAGCCACTTTAACAGTACGTTCCTGCGCCTTATCAAATGTAAAATTCAGCGCATTGTCAATTTCCGGATCGTCTACAAAGTGGTTAATGGTTGGCGGTACAATACCGTTCTTAATGGCAAGGATACAAGCCATAGACTCTACAGCCCCGGCTGCTCCAAGCAAGTGTCCGGTCATGGATTTTGTTGAACTGATGTTCAATTTAAAGGCATGCTCACCAAACACTTCTTTAATAGCTTTGGTTTCAGCAATATCACCTAACGGTGTAGATGTACCATGTACATTGATATAATCTACTTCAGTTGGATCAATATTGTTATCCTTTAAGGCATTTTCCATAACCCTCTTTGCTCCCAATCCCTCTGGATGCGGTGCTGTTAAGTGATGAGCGTCGGCTGTCATACCTGCGCCTACTATTTCACAGTAGATGTTGGCACCACGGGCCACGGCATGCTCATATTCTTCAAGAATAATAGAAGCACCTCCTTCTCCCATCACAAATCCATCACGCTCCTTATCGAATGGACGAGATGCAGTTTTAGGATCATCATTACGGGTTGACAAAGCTTGCATAGCATTAAATCCGCCAACACCGGCTTCATTAATAGCAGCTTCTGAACCTCCGGTTACAAATGCTTTGGCTTTACCTAAACGAATTAAGTTATAGGCATCGCCAATTGCGTTGGTTGATGAAGCACAAGCCGAAACAGTACCGAAGTTTGGTCCGCGGAAACCATATTTCATAGAAATATGCCCCGGAGCAATATCAGCAATCATTTTCGGAATAAAGAAAGGACTCAAACGTGGTGTTCCGTCCCCTTTAGCAAATCCTGACACTTCATCAAGGAAAGTCTTCAATCCGCCGATTCCAGCACCCCAGATTACACCAACCTCGTTAGTGTCGATTCCTTCGGCATCAAGCTTTGCATCAGCAATGGCCTGATCGGCTGCAATCATAGCATATTGAGCGTAAAGATCGAGCTTGCGCACTTCTTTACGATCAAAATACTCTTTCGGATCATAGTTCTTTACCTCACACGCAAATTGCGTTTTGAATTTAGAGGCGTCAAATTGAGTAATAGGTGCAGCACCACTTACTCCATTAACCAGGTTCGTCCATGTCTCTTCAACAGTCTTACCCAGCGGGGTAATGGCACCCAGCCCCGTAACAACTACTCTTTTTAACTCCATAACTACTTTTAACGTATCCTACTCTTTCTTACTTTGCGTTTTCTTCGATGTAAGCAACAGCATCACCTACTGTACCGATATTCTCAGCCTGATCATCTGGAATAGCAATGTTGAATTCTTTTTCGAATTCCATAATTAATTCTACAGTGTCAAGTGAGTCAGCTCCTAAGTCGTTAGTGAAGCTAGCTTCTGGTGTAACTTCAGTCTCGTCAACTCCCAACTTGTCTACGATAATTGCTTTTACTCTTGATGCAACGTCTGACATAGCTCTAAGTTTTTTTAAATTAATACTAATAAAATGTTCTTAAACAACTTTGCAAAGAAATACATTTGTGGATAATAATTCAAACTTCGTGTAAAGAAATTAACATTTCATGGTCATTTTTGGCTATTTTTGTCCCTGATTTTTGCTATTTTTTAAACGCGCAAACATAAGAAAATGAAAAAGATAGTTCTCTTTGCATCCGGCTCCGGATCAAATGTGGAAAACATTGTTAAATATTTTAAAGAAAACGGTAAGGTCGAAATAAGCAAGGTCTACACAAACAATCCAAACGCCTATGTAATAGAACGTTGCAAGCAACAGGGAGTCCCTTACATGGTATTTGGTCGAAAAGAATTCGCCCAAAACCTCTTAGTTTTAGAGGATTTACGCGCCATTAACCCCGATCTGATTGTGCTCGCCGGCTTCCTTTGGCTGGTACCTGGTGCCTATGTAAATGCCTTTCCTGATAAAATTATCAATATTCACCCGGCGCTTCTGCCAAAATATGGAGGCAAAGGTATGTATGGACAGCGTGTTCATGAAGCGGTAGTGGCCAATGGCGAATCTGAATCGGGTATTACCATCCACTATGTCAATGAAAAATACGATGAAGGTAATATTATATGTCAGGCCAAATGTAAAGTCTTAGCTGGCGACACATCTGACGAAGTGGCTTCAAAGGTGCATCAACTGGAATACGATTATTTCCCTAAAACCATTGAAAAGCTGCTGCTTTAACGGGCAATATATCCGATAGTCGTTCAGAAAACCAGATTTGACATTTTAAATGTATACAGAAGGTATATCAACAAAAAAAGGAGCTGTACAGCTCCTTTTTTTGTTTTGATTACATTTCTTCTAATTTGATACTGGCAAAGGAATAGCATCAACCTGTGCCTTCAAAGGAACAATATATTGTTTGTAGTCTTGCATATGCTCTTCCTTAACCGGATTAACCGGCGGTGCATCAATCTTTAAAGGATCAACCGGATGCCCGTTTTTATATACTCTAAAATCGAGGTGTGGTCCGGTGGATAAGCCAGTAGAACCAACATAACCGATGAGTTGCCCCTGGCGCACCTGCGTACCTTTACTAATACCTTTGGCAAATCCGTGTAAGTGCATATAAACAGTTGTATATACACTGTTATGCTTAATTTTAATGTAATTACCACCACCACGTTTTTGATAGTCTCTGGCAATCACCCGACCATCACCCAAAGCATAAACTGGTGTCCCGGTAGGTGCCGCATAGTCGATTCCATGGTGTGGCCGGCGAATTTTCAACACCGGATGCAGACGGCTATTTGAGAAGCGACTGCTAATTCGCGAGAACTTCAACGGCGCCTTCAAAAAGGCTTTGCGCAAACTCTGCCCCTCTTCATCAAAAAAGTGCTTAACACTATCCTCCTCATAGTTGAATGCATAATAATCCCGCCCCCGATGATGAAAAACAGCTGCTTGTACCTCTCCAATGCCTATACTTACACTATCCACATATAGTTCATTGTAATACACCTTAAAATTATCGCCCTTTTCAATACCAAAGAAATCAACAGTCCAGGCAAATATTTCAGATAACTCAATGGCCAGCAAAGGATTAATATCATTCTCCGTCATGGTTACCCACAAGGACGAATTGATGACTCCGGATGCTGTCTTGAGCTCCCTTCTGGTTTCCTTTATATCACGATAAGCATGTATTGAATCGCCAAGCGTAACTACCATGTAATCGGTATTATCAATGGCATATACAAAATGCCTGAGTTGCTTTAAAGTATCAGGGCTAAAAAACAGATGATATTGATTACCCACTTTTATCTTGCGCACATCAAATACCGGTTTTGTCTTCTCTACTATTGTATTGATAGTTGGATAATCAACCCCTGCTTTCAGAAAGATATCAGCTAAAAACTGATTACGCTTCACAGTATTTTCTTCTATCTGAAATGAATCAACCGGCAAACCATATAACAAATCAGGTTCCGGCAACTCAATTACATCCAATGAGTCAAGAGTCTCTTCCGTTACCGGCGATATGGGGTGGTTACACCTGTTAACCAACAGGTAAACAACTGGAATTAAAAGTAAAACGGCAATAATGGGAATAAATAATTTCTTTTTGGTCATCCTGTTTTGTTTAGAAGTGCATACAAATTAACAATACACCGGTTAATGTTACAACAGATACCTCAAAAATTATATCTTAATTTTATCGAAACCCTGGCCATACACACCCATTACAGTTCCAACAGTAATAAATGCATCCGGGTCGATTTGCTTGATCACCTTAAATACTTCCTGAGTCTCACTTTTTCGTGCTATTACCATCAGCACCTTGCGCTCTTCTCCTGAATAGCCACCAGTACCATGTAGGATGGTCAGCCCGCGTTCAGCATCAAAAATCACCGACTTCCTTAATTCGTCCGGCTTTTTGGAGATGATAAAGAACTGTACCGTTTGCTTATTACCCGATATCACCATATCAACCGTATAGGCTAATATGGCCATGGTCATAAAACCATAAACGACTGTTTCAATTGATGACGTTTGCACCAGAAAAAAGGAAGAAGAAATGATAATAACATCCATTCCAAGCAGCAAACGCCCCAAACTGATGTTCTTATACTTATTAATAATCATGGCGATAATATCAACACCTCCTGTGCTACCGCCATTTACAAATACAATACCTGCACCAATTCCGCCCAGTATACCACCAATAATGGCGTTCATCATTACTTCGGAAACTACAGGCTCTGAAAACATTGGGCGAAGCAGTGTTAACAAACCGGAAAATACCAGAACACAGTAAATGGTTTTAATACCAAATGAAGCACCCAGTATACGCATAGCCAAAAGGATGAGACCTATATTAATTATCAATGAGGTTAAACCCACATCCCAGCCGGCAACAAAGTATAATATAGTGGCAATACCTGTTAAGCCTCCCCCAACAATTTTGGCCGGAATCAGAAAGGCTGTCCACCCCAGTGTGCCAATTGCCAAACCAATTGTGAGCATCAGGTAGCTTCGGAATTCTTTTAATATGGTTGATGTGTTTTGCATGGTTTTCTGTTTAAATACTTTCAAATGATAATTAATAGCTCATCCCCCTCTCCCTTCGGATGTCTCCCCAAGGGGAGAATTGATTCAATCTTCCACTTGGGGAAGTGCCACAAGGCGATGGGGGCACAATAAAAGCTCCGGCTAATCTCAACTTAAAAAAAGCCCAACATAAAACATGTCAGGCTTTTAATACAATTTATTTAGCAAATAGTTTATCCCACTACAATATTGATAATTTTCTTGGGAACGATGATCACCTTGCGCACCGTTTTACCCTCTAACCATTTGGCTGCTGACTCATGCTCCATCACCGATTTCTCAATGTCTGCATTACTCATGTCAGCCGGCAGATCGATTTTGAAACGCATCTTACCATTGAACGATACCGGGTAAGTCACCGAAGACTCCACCAGATAGCTCTCATTCAACTGAGGCCACTTTGTATCGCACACGGTAGTGGTGTGGCCCAGTGCATGCCAAAGCTCTTCACTCATATGAGGAGCAAATGGTGCCAGTAAGGCCAGCAATGGCTCAAGTATCTCACGCTTGGTGCATTTAAGGTCATTGAGTTCATTCACACAAATCATAAATGCACTTACACAGGTATTGAAAGAGAAACGTTCTACATCCTCAGTTATCTTCTTAATGGTACGATGCAGCACTTTCAGTTCATCTGGTGTCGCTTTTTCATCGCTTACCACAAAAGCATCGTCTTTGTAGAACAAGCGCCATGTTTTGCGCAGGAATTTATGTACACCATCAATACCATTGGTATCCCAAGGTTTAGATTGCTCTAATGGCCCCAGGAACATTTCGTACAAACGTAAGGTATCAGCACCATAATCAGCAATAATCGTATCTGGGTTCACTACGTTGTACATCGACTTGGACATTTTTTCAACGGCCCAGCCACAAATGTACTTGCCATCTTCAAGGATGAACTCAGCATTGGCGTAATCGGGGCTCCACTTTTTAAACGCTTCCATATCCAGCTCATCATTGCGAACAATGTTAACATCCACATGAATTTCCTGTACATCATACTCATTACGCAGATTGTATGAAACAAAAGTGTTGGTACCTTTCTTGCGATACACAAAATTAGAACGGCCCTGAATCATACCCTGATTAATCAGCTTCTTATACGGCTCGTCTTTAATCACCTCGCCAATATCGAACAGAAACTTGTTCCAGAAACGTGAATAAATCAAGTGACCGGTAGCGTGCTCGGTACCGCCTATATAAAGGTCAACATCCTGCCAATACTTGTTAGCTTCCTCACCTACTAATTTCTCCTTGTTCTTAGGGTCCATGTAGCGCAGGTAGTAGGCCGATGAACCGGCAAAGCCTGGCATGGTATTTAGTTCAAGGGGATAGCCCTCTTCAGTTTCCCAACCTTTAGCGCGTCCTAATGGCGGCTCGCCTTGCTCAGTGGGCAAATATTTATCAATCTCAGGCAAAGTCAATGGCAATTTAGACTCGTCCAGCATGTAAGGCATATCATCCTTATAGTATACAGGGAATGGCTCGCCCCAGTAGCGCTGACGACTAAAGATAGCATCGCGCAGGCGATAGTTCACCTTTACTTTACCAATGCCTTTTGCGGCAATGTATTCTTTTGTTTTGGCAATGGCCTCCTGCACATCAAGTCCGTTGATGATGCCCGAATTAACCATTGTACCTTCTTTGGAGTCAATTGAGTCTTCCCAGGTCATCGGATCAGTTTCCTCAGCTCCTACCGGTATGACCACCTGTCGAATTGGCAACTCAAAATGCCTGGCAAATGCAAAGTCGCGCGAATCGTGCGCCGGCACCGCCATAATAGCTCCTGTTCCATAGCCCGCCAACACATAGTCGCTGATCCAAACCGGAATCTCTTCATTGGTTAAAGGGTTGATAGCATAAGCTCCGGAGAAAACGCCGGTTACTTTCTTCACTTCGGCCAAACGTTCACGTTCGGTACGTTTCTTCGTCTCTTCTATATACGCATCAACAGCGGCACGTTGCTCAGGTGTTGTCAGCTGGTCCACCAATTCACTCTCGGGAGCCAGCACCATAAAGGTCACACCATACACTGTATCGGCACGTGTGGTGAAAATTTCCATCTCCACATCCGATTCTTTCACCTTGAAAGTCATTTCAGCACCTTCCGAACGACCAATCCAGTTACGTTGAATTTCTTTCAGCGAATCACTCCAATCCACATTATTCAGTCCATCCAGCAAACGCTCAGCATAGGCCGACACACGTAAAGACCACTGACGCATTACTTTTTGCTCCACTGGGTGACCACCACGCACAGACAAACCTTCCTTCACCTCATCATTGGCCAGAACAGTACCTAATGCAGGACACCAGTTCACCATGGTATCGGCCAGGTAAGCCAAACGGTAGTTGAGTAAAATAGTCTGCTGTTCTTTATCGCTCTTAGCCTTCCATTCCTCAGCTGTAAAGCTCAGTTCTTCACTACATGCTAAGTCCAGCCCTTCGGTACCGGTTTTACCAAACACTTCAACCAACTCGCTGATTGGGCGTGCCTGTTTGGCCTGGTTGCAGTAGTAGTGTTTGAACATCTGGATGAAAGCCCACTGTGTCCAGTGGTAATAGTCAGGATCGCAGGTTTTTACCTCACGGTCCCAGTCGTAACAGAATCCAATTTTATCGAGCTGTTCACGGTAGCGGTTCAGGTTGTTTTCAGTGGTGATAGCCGGATGCTGACCTGTTTGAATAGCATACTGCTCGGCAGGCAAGCCATAGGCATCATACCCCATTGGGTGCAACACGTTAAAACCGTTTAATCGCTTGTAGCGGCTGTAGATATCAGAAGCAATGTAACCGAGTGGATGTCCTACGTGCAAGCCTGCTCCTGATGGGTAAGGAAACATATCCAACACATAGTACTTGGGGCGACTGTTGTCCACCTCCACTTTGTAAACTTTGTTATCGCTCCAGTGCTTTTGCCACTTTTGTTCTAACTCTTTAAAATTGTATTCCATATTATAAGGTTGAAATGATGCACCTTAGGCATCATCTATTCATTACTTAGATTTCAAAACGCGAAATTAGTAAAACTTATTAAAAGGATGTGGTGTAAAGCTTTGTGAAATATGTGATTTAAGACATTTTTACATCTAAGAAGTCTACATATTTTAAAAAGCACAGGTCTTGTTTTCAACTAACCTACACTTTTATTCTTCAACTTTTACAAAAAAACTGTTTACATTACCTAGAAAGTAACTTTTAATCCTATTCCGGCTGATGTTGCACCACAGTTTATTTGTGCCACCTCCTTAGTTTCGGTTATAAGTGTGCCATTGTATATTGCCACGGCTCTTTTGGTGTGCTTCACATAGGCAGTGGAAAAGGGGATAGAAATGAGAAGTGAGGACCATAATCCCTAATTCATTTTTTGTTTTCCAACCTGCACATCAATCATGTTGCATAACAAACTTGTTTTCGAACCTCACCTTCAGTAAAGTTGAAAAACAAATTTGTTATGAATCCTGCAAACCGTAAAGTCCAAAAACGAATTTGTTTTTCGTGTTAATCAACAATCAGGTCGAAAAACAAATTTGTAAATTACTCTTGCAGATCTACAAGACGAAAAACAAATTTCTAAATTGCTCCCGCAGACCTGCGCTAAGAAGAACAAAAAAGCAATACACTATCTCAACTGCAACTGGTAAGTCAACACCGTCTCATCATCAATGATGATATCGACATATGCCGAGCGCCGGTTGCCCACGTCGATAGTTAAAACGTGTAGCTTCCCTTTTACATCAATCCTTGCAGGCTGCATATATTTCATGTCTCTAAAGGCATAATAGAAAGTGTGCTGTTTATCGCTGGTTGCCTTCAGCTCAATAACAATTTGACCCTTGCGCGCTTTTGTGATCTTTCCTTGACGGGATACCAGCTCAAAGCCTTTTCCAAAGAAGGAATGATACACCAGCGGCTGTTCCGAAAAGTCTTTCAAGGAGAGTTTGGTATAATTCCAGGCTGGCTCTTCCGGAAAATGATTATATGTAAACATATCAGCATCAACCGCAAAATAGGCCGCCGTAAAGTCAGGCACAAACTGCTTTGTTTTATAATTTACGTGGCCGGCACCCCACGTAGCATCAACAAACAGCCATGCATTATCAATTATTATGGCATTCCAGGCATGATCTGCTTTGGGTTTCGACTGACCTATGTCACTCACCCCTGTTCGTGAGTATCCACTGATAACTTCGCACCTGATACCACATGCCCTGCATACCAATCGAAATAATTCGGAGTAGCCCTGGCAGACAGCTCTTTTCTTTTTCAGCGTCTCCATGGCGAGCTCTTCTCTCAGAGCTTGCTCCTTTTGTATCTTCTCCGCTTCATTACGATAAGAGTATCGGACTGATTTAATCGTCCGTCCCGAGAAGAAAGCTTTAGCATCGTATTGGATGTTCCGCGCCACCCAGGTATATATGGCAGCTGCCCGGTCGTAGTCCCCCTCAAAATCGGCCATCACCCGCTTGCTCAGTTGCTCGTAATGGTTAAACCTGAATGGATAAGTATCCACCTTGGTAATCACCTCTTGCTTAACCTGCGCAAGCACCAGGTTACCAGATAATATTAAAAATAAGTAGATTAAACCTGTTCTCATTTTAGAAGTTACTTTGTACTTTGCTTTAAAAATAAAGAATCGAACACTAATAATCTACAAAATCCATGCCTTGGAAATTAAACCAGGCAAGCCATTAGCTGAGCAACACTCTTTTCACGAACACGCTCAGCTCCAATAGCGTGACTACTAAATGGGATACTAAAGACAATGGTTTCCTCCGGCCTCATTTCAATGATGTAACCAATACCCCATTGCCATATATTTTTATCGTAGAGCTTTATCTTTTTACTTTCTGTATCAATGTGCGATACAACAAACCGTTTAGGCAAACTCTTTGCCAGGTCTTCAAGACTTAGACCCTTTTTGTGTTGCAGCTTGTGATTCTTAACAACCGAGAAGTCGGGAACTTCCATATTGGGACTATCCATATATTCGGCGATGGGTTTTGACACCATCCACTGAACCAAACTCGTTATTATTATGAGGAGTGTTGGAAAAACAAGCTTCGATAAAAAAACATCTATCCCTTGATCGAACCAATTAAATAAAATTGCACCCAATAAAATAAGAAGCACCCACATCACAGATGCTACTATTAAGAGGTATTTTCTAATGTATTTTTTCATAGTCAGGTATTTAAGATTTGTGTTAAGCATTAACATAAAGCTACAAAAAAAATCTCAACACCTATTCTGCCTGTTTAGAAAGAACTTGCTGACAATTAACGGACGTATTTAGAGCTTCATGAAACAGATCGGCTGGAAATGCCTAATTCAACTCTGCTTCTTTATCTCTTTTTATCAGGTTGTAGATAGTGGACTTACCAATATCCAGTTTGGCCGCCACCTTAAGCACATTATTATTGTACTTTTTAAGAAAGTGCCGGATAATTGATTCGGTGTATTCCTTTAGTGTCATCTCGCGCCCAAACATTTCCATTTCGCCTTGGGTAGAGTTATAGACGATGTGCTCCTCATCAATAATATTAGTATTAGTTAGCACAGCCGCCAACTCAACAATGGCTTTCAACTCCCTTACATTACCCGGAAAATTGTAACTCAACAGCTTTTTTTTTGCACGCGGTGTTAAATCAATTTTCTTAAGCCCGTTCTCTTTACAAAAGGCTTTCAGGAAAAAGCTACTCAGCAGCAGCACATCTTTATTGCGATCTTTTAACGAAGGCAGGTGAATGGGCAGTCCCAGCAAGCGATAGTACAAGTCTTCGCGGAAATTACCTTTACGTGATTCTTCAGCCAGATCTTTATTGGTGGCTGTAATAATACGTGTGTTAATTTTAATAACCGCATTACCGCCTACTCGTGTAATCTCTCTTTCCTGCAACACTCTCAGCAACTTCACCTGCAGGTTGAAATCCATCTCGCCAATCTCATCTAAGAATACAGTCCCTCCATCAGCCTCTTCAAACTTGCCTTTCTTAGTGTTAATAGCACCGGTGAAAGCCCCTTTCTCATGACCAAACAACTCACTTTCGATAAGTTCACGTGGGATAGCGCCCATATTGACAGCAATAAAAGGCTTATCCTTGCGCGGCGAATTATAGTGAATTGTTTTGGCGATTAGCTCCTTACCCGTACCAGTTTCACCATATACCGACACATTGATATTGGGTACATTCACAGCTTTGTCAATAAGCGCATACACGGCCTTTATAGCCGGGCTGTCACCTATAATGGCATTTTTATAATCGTATTTATTACCTATCTCGGTTTTAAGCTGAGTAATTTCATTTTTAAGCGATTGCTTGTTTTTAATATTATTGATGGCGTGCAGCAGGCGCTCTTTAATATTTTCATCTTTGGTAATGTAATCATAGGCTCCTTCCCTCAGCAGCTGAACAGCCGTTGATACATCGTCCTGCCCTGAAATAATAATCACATCAATCTCAGGATTATATCGTTTTATCTTTCTAAGAATTTCATTACCGGTAAAATCAGGTAAGCCCAGGTCAAGCGTCACAACATCCGGATTATTATCAAGGCTGCGGATAAAATCTTTCCCGTTAAAAAAGGTAGATACCTCATATTCCGGATTGAGTTTAAGCGTATGTTCAATCAGTTTGTTAAAAACTCTGTCGTCTTCAATGATATTAATTCTCATAATTTTAGCTAAATCTACACATCCTCACCAAGAGTGGTCTGAACCGATAATTGGTAAATTTAAAAATTGTTTTTGCTCTACATGGCTATTTTTGACGATTAATGAAATATTTTTGTCAAATACGAGTTTAGTTAGTTAAAAAGCTAATACTTAAACAAAAGCTATTATTTTTGAATATAAAGACCTTAACAAGGTTATTTATAACCATACTGAAGGTCTTAGTAATACCTAAAGTCGAAAAGAGAATTCATGATTCTTAGAAAAATCAGCATTATACTTACCCTGCTTTTAGTTTGGAGCTGCAGCACAAAAAAAAACACTTGGGTAAGCCGCAACTACCACAACCTGACTGCCTATTACAATGTTTATTACAACGGCAGGGAAGCTTTTAAAAATGGCGACAAAGCTATAATTGAAGGGTACCAGAATGACTACTCCAATATTTTACCCGTATTTGAATCATCGGATCCTGATGCCGCCTCTGTAGCCACAGGCGACATGGATCGTGCCATTGAAAAAGGACAGAAACTGATAAAAAAACATTCTATTACGGCTAAGCCCAAAAAACGGTCGAGAAACAATGCTTATGCCGCTGAATTTTACAGCAAAAAGGAATTTAATGCATGGGTAGATGATGCCTATGTACTGATTGGCAAGGCTCAGGTATATAAACATGAACAGCTGCTGGCCATACGCACCTTGCAGCAGGTAGTCCGCGACTTCCCCAACTCAGAATCTATGTATGAGGCCCTGCTATGGCAAGCCCGCGCTTATACCGACAAAGGCGATTACATTGCCGCCTTGGCAGCCCTTGAAAGCTATGATTTGGGTGGCAATGCTCCACTTGAATTATACTCGGATTATATGGCGGTATACGCCAATTTGTTGCTAGTGCAGGGAAAATCCATTGAGGCTATCCCATACCTGCAAAATGCTGTTAACGATGAATCAAACAAACACAAACGTCTGCGCTACTCCTATATATTGGGACAATTGTATTTGCTGAACAACCAGCGCAATGAAGCCGCCAATGCTTTCGCTTATGTGGCTAAAGCCAGTGCCGACTATGAGATGACCTTTAATGCTAAGGTGAACCAGGCATCCATTGTGTACAAAGACGCTAATATCGCAGAAGTTAAAAAGCAGCTTCACAAACTGCGCAAGGATAAGAAGAACAGTGACTACCTGGACCGTATCTACTATGCCTTTGGTAAAGTAGCTCTACAGGAAAACAATGAAGCAGAAGCACTGACTAACTTTAAGCGCTCAGTGAATGCCAGTATTGATAATTCAAATCAAAAAGGCCTGTCGTATCGTGAAGCTGGAGAGATCTACTATAAACGAATGGACTATGCCAATGCCTATTTTTATTATGACAGTGCGTTGACGGTCATAAACGAGGACTATGAGAAACTGGATGAACTGAAGGAACGCCACTATGGGCTAAGCGGATTAGTTGATCACCTTCTGACAGTGGAACGTGAGGATAGCCTGCAGCATCTGGCCGATATGAGCGAACCTGTGCTTTATGCCTACCTCGATAATATCATTTCTGAAAAAGAAGCGGAACAGGAAAAACTCAGAAAAATGCAGGAAGAAGAAAGCCTGAGCGATGCTTTTTTCTACCAAAACAGAGGTAATACAAACAACTTTGGGCAAACCGGCAAATGGTATTTCTACAACCAAACTTCGATGGCGATGGGCAAAATGGAGTTTGAGAAACGCTGGGGCAAGCGCAAGCTGGAAGATAACTGGCGACGAAAAGATAAAAGCAAACTAGCTGACGAACCAACAGATGATCCGTTTGCTATGCCCGACAATCCGTTTGAGCAAGGAGACTCTGGCACAAATAAAGAAAGTGACAACCAGGCGAATCAGCAGGCCGGCGAAACCAGTCAGGCTGTGCCAACACGTGAGCAACTACTGGCTGATATACCTCTTAGCAAGGAAAAGCGACAAATATCAGACAAGAAGATTGAGGATGCCCTACTCGAACAAGGGTTGGTTTTTATGGATCGACTCGAAAATTACCCGAAAGCTATTGATGCTTTTGAGGAGTTGCTGCGTCGCTACCCTCATGCCGAATCGCGTGATGAGGCACTTATAGCTCTGTATAACGCCTACCGCCTCAATGGCGATCAGGCGGGTATGCTGGCAACGCAATCACGAATCGAACAAGAGTTTCCGAACCACCGTTTTGTGGCTTTCTTAAATGATCCTGACTTTTTACAAAAAATTCAGGATAAGAAAGCAGCTGAATCAAAAGCATATGAAGCTACTTACGAGGCCTTCCTGTTTGGCCGTTTCGACGAAGTAATTACCAATAGCAGTCGAGCTATTGAAGACGTTGAGGGCGAAGCCGTCCTTGCTAACAAATACTTATTGCTGCGCGGTTTGTCATATGGCAAACAGGGAGCTGTTGAGGCTTTTAAAACGGACCTCACCACTATTATAAACAATAACAAAGAAAGTGAAGAAGCAGCCTTAGCACAGGCTTTACTCGAACACATTGAAGCTGGCAAAACACCCGTACAGGGAACACTGTTTGCCAATGCTCCAGGCCAAGCCAGTCAGCAACATGCAAAAGCTGATAGCACGATGGATACAACAGATGAACAAGCAGGTTATCTATACATCGAAAATGAGCCATACGAGTTAGTTGTCATGTCCATCAAAAAAGGTAATATCAATAAAGCTATTTACGATGTGGCCGACTACAACTTCTCACGCTACCTGCTGCATGATTTTGAAATTCAGCAAAAGCGATTACTGGATGGTTCTGCAGCTATTGTTGTTAGTGGTTTTGCCAATCGGGTTGAAGCCATGGATTACTTCTATGGATTGCGGGAAAACCATCAGTTCTTTGGCTTTGAGAAGATAAATAAGGAGGTGATTATCATATCCGAAAGCAACACGAGCAAGTTTTATCTATCCGGATTGGTTAAAGAATACATCGAATTCTTTGATAAGTACTACCTGCAACATGCAGATGCAAAGGAATTGGATAAGGTACGACCAACTGTTCAAGCAGAGGTGACAGAGACAATAACAGAAGAACAAGTACTGCCACAGCAGACATCTGACACTTCTATCAGGTCCAATGAAACCATTGGCAATGACAGTAATGTTGAAACCAGCAAAACAACTGAAATTACTATTCAAGAAGAAGAAAAAGTAATCAGTGGGCAAAAGGAAAGCACTGAAGCAACCGCTGTAACACCTCCTGCAGAAGTCAAAGATGAAGTTGAAAAACCTTTGACTGTGACTGAACCTGAAGAGGAAGCATCTGTTCAATCTGAAAAAACGTCTTTATTTGACGAAACCAAAACAGAAGGTCATCTGGTAGTGGTAATGATTCGAAAAACACGCCTTGATTTTAATCGCGTACATAAAAACTTCGCATCATATACCCGCAACAACATTGGTACCAGTAACAAAGTACAGTTAATTGATTTTGCAGACGACTATCGCATGGTTCAGATTGATGGTTTCAGCAATGCCGATGAAGCCCTGACTTACATAAAAGGTATGGATAAGTACCCGTATCTTACACGCGATTTTAAGCAAAAAGAGCATTACATCTGGGCTATTTCCGCAAGTAACCTGAAGAAACTGGAAGCCTCCGGTGAAGTGAATGGGTATGAGACCTTCTTTAAATCGACCTATTAATGGTGCGGTATTTGCATAATGCAGATGAATCATTTGATGTACCGACGACTAAAATCTGATTATGACAGATAATAAAATAAATATCCTTTGGGTGGACGACGAAATAGAACACCTGAGAGCTCACATACTTTTTCTCAAGGAAAAAGGTTATGAGATTGATACTGCCACCAATGGGCATGATGCCCTGGAAATGGTCAAAGCCACATTCTATGATCTGATTTTTCTGGATGAGAATATGCCCGGGCTATCGGGACTGGAGACATTAACACAACTGAAAGAGTTCCGGTCTGAAGTGCCTGTTATCATGATTACCAAGAGTGAAGAGGAGGATATTATGGATCAGGCTATAGGGAATCAAATTGCCGACTACCTGATTAAGCCGGTTAATCCGCGACAAATATTACTATCCATCAAAAAACACCTTGACAAAAAGGAATTAGTTACTAAAACCACCACCTCAGGCTATCAGTCACAATTCGGACAGATAGCCCTGAAGATAAACGATTCATTTACCCATAACGACTGGGTGGATGTATACCGAAAGTTGATATACTGGGAGCTGGAACTGGAACAAGGAGACGGCACAATGGATGAAGTACTGAGCATGCAAAAGAATGAAGCAACTCAAACCTTTACCAAGTTTGTTAAACGCAACTACCTTTCGTGGCTAAAGAAACCAGAAGAGGCACCGCTCATGTCGAACAGCCTCATTAAGAGCAAAGTCCTACCTCTACTCAACGATGGACAAAAAGTATTTTTCATTGTAATAGACAACTTTAGGTACGACCAGTGGGAAGTACTGAAGAAAACCATTGTGGAAGACTTTATTATTGAAGATGAGTGCCCGTATTTCAGTATTTTACCAACAGCCACCCAATATGCCCGCAATTCAGTATTCTCAGGCTTGCTGCCAGCACAAATAAAAGAACTATATCCTCAGTACTGGGTAGACGATGACAGCGATGAAGGCAAAAACAAATATGAAGCAGAGCTTTTAGGCACACTGCTGGAACGCTTTCGCCTGAAACACAGTTATGCTTATCGCAAAATATCTGATAGCGAAGCTGGCAAAAGCCTGCTGGATGAACTACACAGCTTGTTGCCAAACGACTTGAACGCTGTCGTGTTTAATTTTGTAGATATGCTGTCGCATGCCCGCACTGAAGTAAAGATGATTAAAGAGCTGGCCCCCGACGAAGCAGCCTACCGCTCCCTGACCCAGTCGTGGTATAAGCACTCAGCACTAAGAGAATTACTTCTAAAGTTGAAAGATGAAGATATTAAAGTGGTGATTACCACCGACCATGGCACCACTCGCGTACAACATCCGGTTAAGGTAGTTGGTGACAGAAATGTGAATACCAACCTGCGGTATAAGCAAGGTAAAAATCTTTCTTACAAGTCAAAGGAGGTATATGAAGTATTAAAACCTGGTGAAGCATCACTGCCAAGGTATAATGTGTCAACAGCCTATATTTTTGCCTGCAACAATGATTTTTTTGCCTATCCCAACAATTACAACCACTATGTAAGCTATTACCGTGATACATTCCAGCACGGCGGCATATCACTGGAAGAAATGATTATTCCGTGCATCACCCTGCGCGGAAGAGGCAATTAAATACCAAAAGAAAAGAGACACCGCAACGATGTCTCTTTTTCTTTTAGGTTACTTATTTGGCAGATATTAACCACATTTTGATGAACCACAGCTCTTACAAATCAAACACCCTTCCTGGTAGATTAACTCATCAGAACCACAGTTTTCACAATTTCCTTTCTTGGCTTTTGTGCCATTAGGAATGTACTTTTTAAGTGCTCTCTCAACACCGTTCTTCCAGGTATTGATAGATTCACTGTCGAGCTGCAAGCCAGCCACCAATTCAATCACACCCTCGATAGGCATTTGATGACGTAATACGCCTGAGATTAATTTGGCGTAATTCCAGAACTCCTTATCAAATTTGTGCGATAGTCCTTCAATGGTGGTTTTGTAGCCTCGCTTATTAGTAAACTGGAAATCATAACGTGATGTACCATCCTCCTCACGATTCTTGATGATTTTTCCTGTAAGTACAGATTTTGGCAGTAAAATACCATCCTCGTCATCTGACAAACCAGTAAATATCTCGTATGGTTTACCATCAATTAATCCAACAAAAGCAATCCACTTTTCTTTGTTATTCTGGAAACGCACCACATCAGCATCCAACTCATCCGGACGCTTCTTAGGGAAACCGGTCGTCTTTACTTCATCCTTTTTATCGTTAGCCACCAACACACCGGCACGACTACCATCGCGATAAACAGTTACGCCTTTACAGCCACTTTTCCAGGCTTCAACATATAGTTTACCAACCAACTCTTCCGATACATCATTTGGCAGGTTGATGGTCACACTGATGGAGTGATCTACCCACTTTTGAACACCACCTTGCATGCGCACTTTGCTCACCCAATCCACATCATTGGAAGTAGCCCCATAATATGGTGACTTGGCCACGAGCTCATCCAATTCTTCCTGGGTGTAATTTTTGGCAGTTTCATAGCCATTGGCTTCCATCCAGGTCACAAACTTATGGTGGAACACGGTGTATTCTTCCCAGCTGTCACCAACCTCATCCACAAAGTCAACACGTGTTTCCGGATCATTGGGATTCACCTTACGGCGACGCTTATAAACTGGCAGGAATACTGGCTCAATACCTGAAGTGGTTTGTGTCATCAGACTGGTCGTTCCTGTTGGTGCGATGGTGAGTGCAGCAATATTACGGCGACCATATTTCTTCATATTCTCAGCCAACTTAGGGTCGGCTTCAAACAGACGATTAATAAATGGGTTGTTAGCTTCCTTAGCTGCCTCAAAAATTGGGAATGCGCCACGCTCTTTAGCCAGTTCAACTGACGAACCATAAGCAGCCAAAGCCAGGTTTTTATGCACCTCAATAGAGAAATCAACAGCTACATCGCTTCCATATTGTAAGTTAAGCGCCGCCAACATATCACCTTCGGCAGTGATACCTACACCTGTACGTCGTCCTTCTTCGGCTTTCTTATGGATGTTCTCCCACAACTCGCGCTCAACACGTTTCACCGTATCACTCTCTGGGTCCGCAATGACCTTTTCCAGGATGCCGTCAATCTTTTCTAATTCAAGGTCGATAATATCATCCATAATACGCTGTGCATAACCTACGTGCTCACGGAACAGCTTAAAGTTGAACTTGGCCTTTGGGGTGAACGGATTTTCAACGTATGAATACAGGTTTAATGCAATTAGTCGACAGCTATCGTATGGACACAATGGAATTTCACCACAAGGGTTGGTAGAAACCGTCCTATAGCCTAAATCGGCATAACAATCAGGTACCGATTCTTTAATAATCGTATCCCAGAAAAGAATACCTGGCTCAGCTGATTTCCAGGCGTTATGAACAATCTTCGACCACAATGCAGCTGCGTCTATGTCTTTCGTATATTTAGGCTCTTTAGCTCCTACCGGGTAGCTCTGTGTGTATTTCTCACCATCAACCACAGCCTGCATAAACTCATCATCAATTTTTACCGATACATTGGCACCAGTCACCTTGCCCTGCTCCATTTTTGCATCAATAAACGACTCCGAATCGGGGTGTTTGATGGATACACTAAGCATTAAAGCTCCTCGGCGACCATCCTGTGCCACTTCGCGCGTTGAATTACTGAAACGCTCCATAAAAGGCACAATACCGGTTGAAGTCAATGCCGAATTTTTAACAGGTGATCCTTTAGGGCGAATGTGAGACAAATCATGACCAACGCCACCACGACGCTTCATCAGTTGTACCTGCTCCTGATCAACCTTCATGATACCACCGTATGAATCAGACGGGCCATCATCACCTATTACAAAACAATTGGATAATGAAGCAATTTGATAAGTATTACCAATACCTGACATGGGCCCACCCTGCGGTACAATGTATTTGAAGTTCTTCAACAGATCATAAAGCTTGGTTACCGTCATAGGATTGGCATACTTCTCCTCTACTCGTGCAATCTCACGGGCCAAACGCCAATGCATTTCATCCGGATTAGACTCATAAATATTACCATCCGAATCTTTAAGGGCATATTTATTTACCCATACACGTGCAGCCAACTCATCTCCTTGAAAATATTCAAGCGAAGCTTTAAATGCTTCATCATAGGTATAAGTTTTACTCACATTTTTAGTTTTTAGGTCGATTTCTTTAACAGCCATTTGCTCACAAAAATTTAAGGTGTTGATAAAATGGTATTTAGTATTTTTTTGATTCCCTTTTTACGTGATTGCAAGTTAGCAAAGGTTGATACTTTGAGCAAACAATAGTTTTCAACATCCACCCAAAGTTGTCCAAAACTTTTTATCTAAAGGCTATATTCCAACACTTTAACATCTCCCGATTATTGAGAAAGTTTTCCATTTTGATATTTTTATTAACACAAGAAGAAAATTTCCTGCTAGCTATTGTAATTTTCAAAAGGACTGAAATTACTATTAGTATAATGCGATCACCACCACTTATGCATCAATAAAAAATCTGAATACCACACCTAAATTCCATTTTTTGGAATGTTATTAACACACTATTAAATACAAATAAAAAAAGCTGAAAAACATCGTTCTTCAGCTTCTCTAGTATATTTCAATTAATATTTAATCCTCAGCAAACAGCTCGGTCATAATTAAGCTGGTTGCTCCACACATCCTATCCACATATTGACGTGCATTAGCAGACAGCGCTTTTAAAGTATCAGGCTCATCCCATAGGCTTTCCATTTGCCGGTTAAACTCATTGGCATCTTTTACAGAAAAACCGCCCTTAACCTCAATCAAGTCGCGCGCCTCCTTAAACTTCCTGTAATTCGGCCCAAAAAGCACTGGCATGCCATAAGTAGCAGCTTCCAAGGTGTTATGAATTCCCACGCCAAATCCGCCGCCAATATAAGCAACCTGTCCGTATTTGTAGATAGACGATAGCATACCAATCGTATCGACAATCAATACACGAGCTTTATCAGGCTCTGCTGCCTCTTCGGTATAACGAAAGAATGGCACATTCAGTTTTTCCTCTATCTGCTTGATATGTTCCCTATGAATTTCATGAGGTGCAATAATCAGCTTAACCCCGTCATTTACCTTTTGGATATAATTGAGTAAGATATCTTCATCGGGTGCCCATGTACTACCCGCCACAATCACTTTCTGACCCGAAGCGACAAAACGCTCAATCAATTCGAAATCCTTCGACTCCCCGGCAATGGTACGCACACGATCAAAACGCGTATCGCCTGCTACCGAATAGTTGATAATTCCGATACCAGCTAATAAATTGCCAGACACTTCATCCTGCACATAGAGCTTGTCAAAAGTCTTCAGCATATTACGAAACCAACCACCATATGACTTAAAGAAGGTCTGCTCTTTTCTAAATATCATGGACACCCCATATACGGGCACACGGCGCTTTGCCAGCTCACGTAAAAAGTGATGCCAGAATTCATACTTTATGAAAAAGACTTTTTCGGGGTTGACAGCTTGAATAAACGCCTTGGCATTACGCCAGGTATCTGCCGGCAGATACAAAACATGATCGGCCAAATCAAAATTTTTACGCACCTCATAACCTGATGGAGAAAAGAAGGTAAGCACTACCTTATAATCGGGATGCTGCTCTTTAATCTTCTCAATTATTGGACGACCTTGCTCAAACTCCCCCAAACTGGCAGCATGAATCCACACAACCTTACCTTCCAGCCGCAATTCTTTTATCCTGCGCTGTGTTTCCTTTCGCCCTTCATGTAGCAACTTAGCTTTTACATTAAATGGAGCCAGCAACTTCAGAGCAATTGAATAAGCCCCAATGCCAATATTATATAGTAACGTCATTGATTAAACTTTTGGGCAAAGATAATAGTAAAAATAAAGCTGATGAGTTGATAAGCTTGAAAGTTGACAAACAACAAAGCCTGCCAACTTACGTCAACAGGCCCTATTAATATATTTTCATATAATAATTATCCCCGAATCGCTTTAACCCCTGGTAATTCTTTTCCTTCCAGGAACTCAAGAGAAGCACCACCACCTGTAGAGATGTGGCTCATCTTATCAGCTAAACCACTCTGATTAACAGCAGCAACAGAGTCGCCACCACCAATAATAGAAACGGCTGATGAATCAGCTACAGCCTGACAAACTCCGAATGTACCTTTTGAGAAGTTAGGCATTTCGAAACATCCCATAGGACCGTTCCAAACAACCGTTTTTGCACCAGCAATCTCAGCAGCGTAAGCAGCCGTTGTTTTAGGACCAACGTCTAATGCCATGCGACCTTCTGGTATATCGTTACCAACTTCCATGATATCTGCATCATCAGCAAATTTATCAGCAGCCAGATTATCAACAGGCAACATGAAGTTAACGCCATTCTTTTCAGCATCAACCAGAATTTGCTTAGCTGTTTCTACCAAATCTTCCTCTACTAATGAGTTACCTACATTGTGTCCCTGAGCTTTAAGGAAAGTATAAGCCATACCACCACCAATTAAGATAGTATCTACCTTAGTGATTAACGACTTCAACACCTCTAATTTACCTGATACCTTAGCACCACCAACGATAGCAACAAATGGCTTTTCGGCGTTTTCTACAGTATCACCTAGGAATTTAATCTCCTTATCTAAAAGGTAACCTGCCATCTTCTCATCCATAAACTGAGCGATGATAGTGGTAGAAGCATGTGCACGGTGAGCTGTACCGAAAGCATCATTCACATATACATCAGCCAACTCAGCTAACTGCTTGGCAAATCCTTCGTCACCTTTTGTTTCTTCATTGTGGAAACGCAGATTCTCTAACAACAATACTTCACCACCTTTAAGATCGGCAGCCATTGCTTTTACCTCATCACCAATACAATCTGGTGCAAATTTTACATCAACACCTAAAGTAGCAGAAAGATGAGCTACGATATGCTTTAATGAGAACTCTGGCTTAGCCTCGCCCTTTGGACGACCTAAGTGAGACATTAAAATTACAGCTCCGCCATCAGCCAACACTTTTTTGATGGTTGGTACCGCAGCACGTATACGAGTATCGTCTGTAATTTCAAATTTATCATTTAAAGGCACATTAAAATCCACACGGATTATCGCCTTTTTTCCTGCGAAATTAAAACTGTCAATTGCAGCCATTTGTGTATTGATTTTTATAATTCAACAATGAGTCGCAAAGATAAGAAATTAAAAGAGGTATTGTGATAAAAATCAGTATTTGAATTGCAATTTAAAATTCTTTAACGATGAATAGTGTTGAATAAAAAGACAGCCAATGAACACATTCAATAATATGATGCTAAAGCAACCAATAATCAGCTGCATTTAAGCCCCTAGCCAGCGTTAAAAACCACCCATTCAGCAAATCTTTTCGATTGTATTTCATGGGCGCCTTTGTATGCCAGTCGAACAGTTGCCCCCCCGATGCTTCCACTACGGCCTGTCCGGCTGCAGTATCCCACTCCATAGTAGGGCCAAGGCGTGGATACAGATGTGCTGCACCTTCGGCTACCAAACACATTTTTAAAGAACTTCCCCGCGAAACCAGATTCACAGTGCCTTCCTTTTCCTCCAATGCCTTCACAAAGGTCTCCGTTTCTTTGGAGAAATGGCTAACACTGGCTACCACAGTACACACCTCCGTTTCCTGACAAGGCAGCAGAACACCAGTCATATTTGCTATCAGCTCGTCAACATCCTTTGTCTGCCAGTTATTTACCAATTCAGCTTTATAAGCACCAGCAGCATCACCCCAGTATAACCATCCCAGATAAGGCGCAAAAACCACTCCCATAATTGGTTTTTGCTTTTCAACTAACGCAATGTTTACCGTAAATTCACCACTCCTTTTTACAAACTCCTTGGTACCATCAAGCGGATCTACAATCCACAATTGGGTCCACCCACTTCGCTGGTTGTATTCAATTGCATCTCCCTCCTCGCTTAAAACCGGAATATTGGTAACCTTAAGGTAACTGTCTATCACCTGGTGGCTTTTCAAATCGGCCTCAGTAAGCGGCGAATCATCACTCTTAAGTCTGACTCCAAAATCATCCGAGTTAAACACGTTGAGTATTTCTTTACCAGCTTCGATAGCTGCTTCTATGGCTAAATGCGTTTGTTGATTCATTATTTCTGTATTATTCTAAATGACGATTTCTCTGTAATGGAAAAATTCCTCAAATCGATATTTTGCAAAACAATTAAACCAGGAATAGCCCCTTCACCAATAATACCCCACTCGGTATTACCAAGCAATTGAGCCGCCCTAAATGTGTGCTTCAACAAGTAGTGTCCCAAAGGTGCCATACCCCTTTGCTCTTTAAGGACTTCCTTTATCGCAGACCATGCGCGTTGATAATCATCGAGTGCAATTATATCGTTGCCCTCTTGCCATCGCAGTACACCATTAATAAGACCTACTCGTTTCACACACGCAATAACATGTGGATCAGTTGAAGAACATGAGGCCACGAATCCCGGCACAATAATACCGGGGAAATATTCCAAACCCGCCTCCTCTTTAAATTGACTACCCATCTCACGCACACCAACAATTCTTCCGTCGACATCCAATTCTACAACTGGTGACTTCCCAAAAGTACCATCCGACTTTAAATAATAGTGAGCACTAACCTTGCGCATTATTGTAGATCTACTCTCTCCATTCCAACAGTAGGGATGAAATTTAGCTTAACCTCTTCAATATCAACCACCGTTGCTGTTGTTGTATCATGTTCCAACAAAAAACCGCTCACATTTATCACGTGTTTACCTGCGTCAATTTTATGGGAGATATTACCATTCACTTTGTTAAATGATTTATGAATCTGGTAATATATAGTATCCAAAGTGCTATCGGCATACAAGGCGATCATCTTCATTTGAGCACTATCTAAAAATCCACCTTCTTTGAAGGTATAGCCAGCGTATAGGCGAAGAATACCACCACTGATAGAATCAAGTTCAATATTGTATGGCACACGGTTATCCAACGAATCAGCCCTATCAAAAGGTACATGGAACACTGTGGTATCGCTCCACAACTCTAACCTACTGGGTACCTTGGGCAGTTTCTTCTGTTCTTCTTTTTCCTTATTCATTTGATTTTTAAGCTCTGCATCTCGCCTGCTCAAAATCTCAATCACCTCACTGTAAACATCGGACAACACAACAGGATGTGCGGAATACCATGCCATGGCGGTATCAAACTCGGCTTTATTTATCTGGTGTCTGTCCAATACGTATTTATAGTAGCCCGAAACACGATCTTCATCACCGGAATTATATGACAGGCGTGTTTGCCCCAACACACTTTCCACCTGGTAAACATCGGCTAATATTTCCGCCATCTTTTTCTCACCAGGCAAGCCCCTTGGTACCTTTGGACGAGTTGAACATGCACTCCCTAAAACCAGCACAATTAGTAGTAAAATAAACTTCTGCATAACTATTGATTTACCGTCCATCAGCTCTTAGCATGGTTCGAATCGTTTTTAATATAATAACAAAATCAAGCCTTAATGACCAGTTGTCAATATACTCCAAATCCATGCGCATCCATTCCTCAAAAGACACATCGTTGCGGCTGGGTGATATTTGCCAGACGCATGTTATTCCAGGCTTCATAGACAAGCGCCTCAGCTGCCAGCGTTCATACTCACGCACCTCTGCCGGCACAGGTGGACGAGGCCCTACAATAGACATATCCCCCAACAGAACATTAAAAAACTGAGGTAACTCATCCAAACTCGTTTTTCGCAGAAAATGTCCTATCCCTGTAATTCGCGGATCCTTCTCAATCTTAAAAACAGGACCATCCATTTCATTTTGCTCCATTAAACTAGCCTTGAGATCCTCGGCATTGGTTACCATAGTACGGTATTTATACACCCAAAACTTACGCCCTCGCATCCCTACACGTTTTTGCTTAAAAAAGATGGGACCTTTTGAGCTTAGTTTAATACCAATGGCAATGCCAATAAACAAGGGTGAAAAAATGGTGATGACCAGAAAGGAACTGACAAAATCAAATACGCTCTTTAATTTCAACAACAAGTAATCTACCGGCGTATTGGATATCGTTAACACAGGTGTAGTGTCAAAATAGTGCAAGTGTGTTTTATTGGTCAGCATATTGAAAAATGGCGATGACATACGAAAAACAACACCCAACTCATTGCAACTAGTTAAGAGAGCCATTATTTCCTCCATCTTTGCCTTCTCGCGACAATAGATAACCTCATCTATTGTTTTATCCTCAATTAGTTTATCAACATCTGCATCCTCAGGAAGTAATGGCACCAGATCGCCAATTCGCTCATGTAATTCCTCATTACCCACAACACCAATTATACGATAACCCCATTCTTTATATTTCAGCACCTGTTTAACAAAGGTAATTGCAGACTCATCACCAACGATGAGAATGTTCCGGTAATTTAATCCTCTGCGACGAGCACTCTTCAGGTAGGAAAAAAACACGACTTTAAGCACAAAAAGGAAGGTTGCAGATACAGCACCAAAGTATATTAGTGGTGTGACACCTATGTAGTGCAGGTTAAACATAAACACAGCCAGGGCCAAAGCTCCAACACCAACAATAGTCATCCCAATTACATTAAATAGCAGGATTGAAAATGGCCTGGAGCGATATATTTCATTGGTTCTAAACGCCTTTGACAACAAAAACCACAAGCCCAGTACCACCAGGTGCAGAATAATGGAGTCCTTATTGCTTAGAAAGGTAAACTGCCCAAAGTATAAGTAGAAAGCAACATCCAGAGCCAGCCAGGCAATGATTGAATCTAATATTGCCAGAAAGTTGTATACGACTCTTTCTTTTTCCTTTAACATTCGCGTGTGTTTTATTTCTTACAAAAGTAAGTAAATAGATATATAAAAAAACAATATTACCAGTTTAGACTAGGCACATAAGTCAGGCTCATCTGCCCACCAACCGATTTATACAGCTGACCAACATCAAATGCCAACTTACCCTTCATACTCAGATTTTTTATCCATGGCATATTCCAATCCAGCTCAACCATAGAATAAACCTGCCTTTTAGAGTCTGAAAAAAAATAGTTTTCAGTACGTTCCCAACTATACCGCCCGCGAAACTCTTCCCCATAACTTCCTTTATTAATGGTGTAAGTACTTTTGACCCTATATTTCAAACTGTCATTGATTCGCCCTTCAGCACCAATATGAAAGCCATTTACCCTGTTATTGTAAAAATATACCTGGTCAACCTCCTCCCATAGTGCAGCATAGCGCCTTACTTTGTCCGCTGTATGATAAAGTGCGGTACCCATATTCATGCCATGGTATACCCAACCGTTATAATAAGACCCATTGTTCATGTAATCATCTCTACCTCCATACATATGCCCCTCATTGAGCGATATCTCCAGGTAACGCGACACCTCATCTTCCGTCCAGCCTGTTCGAGTTTCTCCAAATACCTCGTACATAAATCCATCCAAATCATCATTTATTTCATGCATCCAGATGATGGAACCCTTCTTATGACCGCCATAGTCAACCGGGTACAATGGGTCTGGGATACCGTACCCTGATTGATGATCAGTTCTAAAAACTTCAACAGAAACACCGCTTAACCATTCTATATGCTTCGGATGAATCAAAAAGCCCAAATAGTAATCCTTATCGTAGCGGTTATATATTTTTAAACCGGAAGCATCGGCAAATGGCTTCTGGTAATACACATGTATATCTGCCTTATCTGTGTTCCAGTTAAAACCAAAATCCCACATACCCATATGAGCACCAGCAGCATTGGTTTCTTCTCCGCCTCCTAAAGTAGCCGAACCCTTAGCCATGAACGTTGACCAGAAGTCTACCGGTATTTTATTCCCGTTGGGACGAGTACCCCCGTATAATGCTGAATGCACGAGTCCCGCATATGGCTTTACCGCTGTATTTCCCAGGCGGATGTAGGCAAACTTCTCATGCAACAGCAGATCATTGGCACTATTATTTCGTTCCACTCGCTCATCATTCAACCAACCTTGCGAAATACCACCTTTTATCTCTACCCAATTTTTGGTGAATCCCAAAGGCAAATAATCAAAAATCCCCACAGTAACGCGTGGAATGGGTCTGGCATTTGAATTCATCAGAAAACTACCCGATGTGAGTTCATCGTTGTAAATAATGGGTGAGAACTGTTGCTTCCCCAGAGAAAAATCAAGAAACCAGGCATGCCCACTTAGGTAAGCCTCCTGCAATACACTTTCTGAGATATCAACGTTCACCAACCCTCTGACACCTGCATCAAGCGAAAAGTTACCCTCGTCATATATAAAATACTGTGCCCCCAATTCGGTAAGCATGCCAAAATGCCCGAACTGTTCAAATCGCCCCCACTCATTAGCCGTGAGCCACATGGGGCGAATATCGTTGGAAGAGACCTGGGTGTGCAAAGACACACCCACCTTAACAGCATCATCTTGTGCCACAATGCTCATGCAACTGCAAGCCAGCACACACGACAATAGTAACTTTTTTAAAAAACTTATGCGCTTAATATTATTTTCTATCATTTTCATTTATATCAAAAAAAACAAAAACGTAAAGATAATGATATGCCTTGTGAAAGAGAATCAACAAATGTTATTAATCTGCAGGTATCGGTTTTATCTATTGATTTACTTATCCTTTTATTATCTTCGCTGCTCAATAATTAACAAATCAGAACATTGAGAAGCCTGCTATTAATCACTATTTTATTTACCCTTATAGTCACATCAAATGGTCAAGCCTCTGGTAACATAGACAACAAACTTCAGAAGCACACGTATCTTACCACGCGTATCCATGGTGGCATTGTGGTACCTCACCATGTCAATATGATGTACTTTATTGATGATTTTTCGGGAGGCATTGAAATCACCTATGGACGCTCCCTCTTTACACCCCAAAGTTGGGAAAGTTACTTTAATTACCCTGAAATTGGACTCGGATTTTATTATGGCACTTTCGGCAACAAGGATATATATGGGACTGGCTATGCCCTTTTTCCGTATATCAACTATAACATCTATCGTAGTCCTAAACTGTCCATCCAGAATAAAGTATCCATGGGCCTTGGCTATGCCACTAAACCTTTTGATATTGAGACCAACACTTACAATACTGTCTTCAGTTCACACCTGAATGTCTATATTGGTCTGGCATTACTTATGGATTACCGTATCCACAAGCATTTCTCGCTTTCTGCCAGTGCCTCATTAACTCACTTATCCAATGGCGCCTACCGCAAACCCAACCATGGTGTCAACACCCTCACTGCCAGCCTTGGTGCCAAATACCACTTTAACGATGCACTAACACCTGTATTGCCCAAAGAAGTTGCACCACCAAGTAACAAACGCGAAGTATTGATTGTGGGCAGCATAGGGAGAAGCCAAAGTACTCCGTATAATCAGCAGCTCTACTGGAGCGGTAGTTTAAGCATCAATCACCTGTGGCATATCAATGAAAAAAGAGCAGTAGGCCTGGGGTTTGACCAGTTTTACTCTGAAACAGCTCCGTACAGCTGGGAGGCCTATGAGAAAGCCGGTGAAGAAGCCACTTTCTCCACACAGGATTACCTCTTTAATGCCGTATTTGCCTCCTACAATGTTTTTCTCGGCAAAACCACCTTATTTGTTAATGTTGGCACTTATTTACACACCAATATTAAACCGCCTCAGCCAGTTTACCCAAGATTAGGCATACGGCATTATGTTACCAAGAACTTAATTGCTAATTTTAGCGTTAAAGCCAGCTTCTTTCGTTCTGAATTTCTGGAATTTGGACTGGGTTACAGCTTCCGTTACAACAAGAAGAATAAAGCATGAGAAGATTGATTTACATAGCCTTAAGCTTAACTACCCTCCTGCTGTTTGGTGCCTGCGAATACATCCACAACCTTATGGATGATGGTGATATTACTCAGCAGGAACAGGTGATAGGCCCCATCCATCATATTATTGCTGATGCACCTTGCCGTATTGTGTTACACAACAATGAAACAGACCTTGTTCTGGTTAAAGGCGTTAATCGCCTGCTCGACGATCTTGAGTTGTCAACCGATAATGGTACGCTAACCATAGAGCATAACAAAAAGAACTTCTTGCAAAAAAGCAAACTCATTGAAATTGGTATTTCTGCCAGGCATCTTAACAAAATTACAGCCAACATGGCCATTGAATTAGAAGCTCCTGAAACTATTAAGACTGATCAGTTTACCATGATTGTAAACGGCGGCGCCAAATTTGCTGAGATCTCACTCAATCTGGACTGTCAAAATGTTACACTTAATGTGTATGGCAACAATAATATTGGCAACTATTACATTGGTGGCAACAGTGCCAATTGCTCATTTACCCTGGAAGGAAGCGTTAACATTGATGCTTCGGAACTTAAAAGTAACACCGTTAAGGTCACACATAAATCAATTGGCAGCTGTAAAGTCTTTCCGGTGATCAGCCTGCAGGTATATACCTATTCGTCGGGCAATACCTATTACAAAGGTCAGCCAGTTATTGAGCACGAACGTATAAAGGTCAGTTATCTGCAAAACACGGGTAACGTAATAAAAATTGATTAAAAGATTCATCATATGAACGCCCCTAAAGTAAGCTTATTCTTAACCACCTATAACTGGACTGAAGCACTATCACTATGTCTGCAAAGCATAGCTACTCAGTCGCACCTTCCGGATGAAGTCATTGTGGCCGATGATGGCTCTGGTGAAGCCACCAAAGCTATCATTAACCAGTTTAAGGCAGACTTTCCATGTCCATTGATACACGTTTGGCAAGAGGACAAAGGCTACCGTATCAATGCCATTCGAAATAAAGCCATAGCACTAGCTTCACATCCATACATTATTCAGATAGATGGTGACATTATCTGCGACAGGCATTTTGTGAAAGATCACCTGTCTTTTGCCAAGGCCAACCGATTGGTCATTGGACGCAGAACAGATATATCAGCACTGGCTACGGACCAATTTTGTCAGGAACTCAAGTACGACCATCTTTCCAGCTTCAGAAGTAAGGCTGTAGCCATTATGCACCAGCACCTGCTGTACGATGATAAGAAAGTTAAAGGTGTAAGGGGCTGTAATATGGCCTACTGGCGAGACGATGCCTATAAAGTCAATGGCTATGAAGAAAGTATGACGGGCAAAGGACCAGATGATAAGGAATTTGCCATACGCCTGATTCATGCAGGCATCAAGGCCTATAACCTGAAGTTTTATGCCATAGCTCAACACCTTTACCATGGCGATGAGGGATTACGCAATAACTATGGAGATAATCAACGGTGGTATGCTAAAACTATCAAGGCACGTCGAATAGAAGCCCTTAAAGGTTTAAACAAATAAGCATGAATATCCTGTTTGTATGCTCGGCCAAAGCGTGGGGTGGTAATGAAAAATGGACAGCGATGGCCATGAAAGCATTATCTAAGCACCACCGCCTCTTTTTTGTTGGAAAAAGCTCAAAGCTGCTAACTAAATTTGACCCACAGGAAAAGGCCGTAACGCTTCCTTTTCGCTCCTATTTTGATTGGTACACCTTTAATGCATTAAAGCGTTTTATCGCTCAAAACCAGATTGATGTAGTGGTCAGCACCAAAAAAAAGGAATACTTTATGTGCGGCATCATCGCCAGACAATTGGGTATTAAACACATTATTCGCCTGGGTGTTAGCCGGAAAATGAATATTCCAATCTGGCATAAATTGAACTACCGCACGCTGAACGATGGTTTAATAGTAAATGCCGGTTACCTAAAAGAAGAACTCAATAAAAACCCCTTGTTTAATCAACACCCGATACATGCCATTTATAATGGTATTCCCGGATTTTATTCTGACAGTCCTCTGCCCGAGAAGCAACAACATGCTAAATTTATTATTGTCAGCAGCGGGCGGATTACCAGGCAAAAGGGCTACGGCCTGCTTATTGAGGCAATCAACCTACTGGATGATGAACTAAAGCAACAGGTAGAGGTGCGCATCATTGGCGAAGGGCGCAATAAAGAAGAATTCGAACAGCAATCAACCAGCCTTCAGCTTGACAACAAAATTCGTTTTTATGGATTTGTGGATACGCCGACATTACTGATGAAGGATGCTGACATGTTTATACTATTATCTGAGCGCGAGGGTATATCCAACAGCATTCTGGAAGCCATGACCCTGGGCATTCCGGTACTCTCGACTGATACCGGTGGAATTAAGGAAGTCATTAAGGATAATCAAACCGGTTTCCTGACAGAACGTTCACCAGTTGCTATTGCTCAGAAACTGACTGAGCTAATAAGAAACCAACAGCCTATACGTGCTGTTGGTGAGAATGCCTTTGACCTTATCAAAGCAAAGTTTGCTTATGATGTGTTTGAACAAAATATCAACGAACTTTTCTGTCGACTGTAAACAACAAAAGCTCACCATTGAATAGTGAGCTTTTGCAATATAGACTCTATATTATATTTAATGAGGCATATTCACAAATGGCCTTATTGTTTTGATAATTAAATAATTATCACTATTTTGAAAGTATAACAAAACCCCGAAAACAAGCACTTTTGCCATAAATCGGGGTTTACTTTTTTTCCAATAGTGATAAAATTACAAAGTATTCCAGAATTTCAAGCTCATCTTCCACTTTTTTCTATTGAAGATAATTTCCAGGTTGTATACAATCAATTCCTTGCTAGTTCATTAGGTAAAATTTACCAAGCTATTCCATGGGATGAGCTAGTCGATTACTTCGGCATAACTGAAAGTAAGATGGGGCCAGATTGTATATTTAGCCCACAAGGCAAACTAGCGCTAATGTTCCTGAAGAACTATGCCTGCTGTTCAGACGAACGCTTAGTTGAGCAATTAAACTTCAATATTCATTACCAATTGTTTTGTCGATTACTATTGGGAGTTGGAGAACAAATCAGGAATTTTAAAATCATTAGCCAGATACGATGTGAGCTGGCAGCAAAACTGAATATCGACAGGGTTCAAAAGTGTTTAGCTCAACATTGGTTGCCTTATATGGAAGAGCTGGAACAAGTCGTTACCGATGCTACTTGCTATGAAAGTAGCCTACGCTTTCCTACTGATCAGAAACTATTATGGGAAGCTACTGATTGGTGTTATAATCGTAAGCATTCGGCCTCGCACGTCACAAAAGCTTAAATCGAGACACTCTAATTGTCCATAGAATCCATGGACAATTCTCACAATTCTAAGAGTTCT
>NZ_JAGTAR010000042.1 GCF_018156225.1 Carboxylicivirga sediminis | reverse complement strand
GGTACTAAGCTGATTGATGAAATATTCACCACACAAGAAGAAAAGCTCCAGGGGAAAATGGAACTTTTTAAGATGGCAGTTGCCGATAGGAGTTCGGCCAGGGAGATGTATCAGAAAGACAGTTGGCTTCAAAAAGCCTTTGCAATATTCTTCTTACTTGCTTGGTGTGCTTTGACTTTTGTAATGCTGAACTACTTCATTTTCGATACCATTCAGCTTGATGATTGGCAAATAGCTTTTGTTAGCAGTATTAATGGTGGAATATCCACTAAACTAAGCACCATTATTGACTTTCTTTTCGGTGGTGCAATATCAGGAGTAAATGATGTCAAACTTAAAAACAGACGTAAAAAATGAAAACATTCGATGAGTTGTTTGATGGTGTAATCAAACATGAAGGCTATTATGCCAATGTAGAGGGCGACCGAGGTGGAGAAACCTATATGGGTGTTGCCCGGAATTTGCACCCCGATTGGGAAGGTTGGCAATACATTGATGCCTACAAGGAAACCTATGGAAAAATACCTTGGAACTTTAAGATTGATGTTCCTCAATTGACAGAGCTTGTAAAGGGTTTTTATGAGCAGACCTTTTACAAAAGGTTTAAAATTGATGAAATATCCAATGGCTCAATACAGGAAATCATTTTTGATTGGTGCGTTAATAGTGGAGTATGGGGAGCCAGAGGTGTTCAACGTGTGCTAAACCAATTCTTTGAAGCTGATTTAAAGATGGACGGTATTATTGGTAAAATGACCCTTGCAGCAATTGCCAATTGCCAGCCAAAGGAACTATTTTGGGAAATCAAAAAAGCAAGAATTCGCTATTACCACAAGATTGCCAAGAAAGGCAAAAATCATTTATTTTTGGAGGGTTGGTTGAAACGGATTGGCAAAATTGAGTTTGAAGATTAGTACTAATACAAATTAAAAATTAAGTATCCGTATCCCTCCTGAAATATCTAATCTAATACCATACGATACTTAAAACCTTATTCTTGTATGGAATCACCTGTTCATAAACTTTGAAGTTGATATTATCATCACTAATCCCATCAAACCAGTCAACACCCCATAATTCCTCTGTTCTTTTTTCACCCGTACCTGTATTAAAATATTTACCTGCTAAACTGTCTTTTGGCACAACTTCTTTACCATCGGCTAATTTCCAGAATCGAAAATCATTACTTTGCCATTTCCAAGCAATACGATTATCTTCCATATATACAACCATAATCGGGTGTGTTCCAATGTCAGCAAAACGAATAGCACATGCCGTAATACTTACTAAATATTGCTTTGCTAAATTTTCAATAACTTGATAATCGAATTTTCGATACTTTTCACAGTCTTTTCTAAATCTCTTTTCAGGCATCAAAATACAAGAAGCAAAATAATCAGCTTCAAGTTCAATTACTTGATGTTTGTTTTTATTATATCTTGATGGATGCGGTTTAATCAAACCAGCTCTTAAAGCAATCCTATGGCTGTCAATGAAGTAGTGCCCAAGCTCATGGGCTAATGTAAAACGCCCTCTTTCTTTATCAGAAGTGTTTCCGAGTGCAGTATTTATGTGTATGTAATAGCTTTTATCATAAACTAGAGTTCCATCAAAAGCATTTCCATAATCATCATAAAATATAGGTAGCTCTTCTAAATCAGCAATTTTATTTAATGGAGTAACAGTTTCATCATGCTCAAGAGCTAGAAATTCTGCTAAATCTTTTATCTGGTTTCTTTTACGATTGTTTATCTCCATCTTTATGCTTGCTCTTCATTTTATCAAGAATTGATTGAGGTATTTCTTCACTACCTTTTCTTGCAGCCAACCTTATTTCACTAATATCCTGTTGTTCTTCTTCATCTTGAAGTTTTATTACCTTACCTTTCATTTCAAAAGAACCACTAATGATTTCTTCAGGATTTATTCTTACATCTTTTAACTCAAAGTCGTAATCTTCATACATTGATTCAAAAATCTCTAACTCCTTATCTGTTCTTGGGTAAGTGTAGCCTGCAATAGCTAACAGTTCATCAAATCTATCAGCGTTAATGTCCATGTTTTTCTTTTTATTTGCCATTGTACTGATTTAAAAAGTTATCGACTTGTTTGTTGGCTTGTTCCTTATACTTCCTTATAGAACCAGGAACTAACCCTAACTCATCTTGAAGTTTCTTACTTACAGGTCTAGGAATATTATTCCCCTCATGGGTGTATAATTTATACGTTAAATAAATGATTCTGTGCTTCTCACCTAAACCATTAAGAACTTCTTCTAAAACACTTAGTTGCTCTTTTAGTTCTTTTCTTTTTAAACTATCAACTGTTGAATTTTCAACAAAATCATCAAGAGAATAGATAAGAGATAAGTCAGTTTCCTTGTCAGGTTCGTGACATGTACCTTTATCGGTGTAATTTGCAAGTTGGGTAAAAGATATTTTGTTTAGCCACCTTTTAATTCCATTGTCAATGTTTTTTGTTTTTGATTTCTCATGATTGTATGAAGGATATTTCCAAACTCGTGCAAAAGTGCATTTAACTATGTCTAAAGCAACTGTCGAGGATAAATTCCATTTTCTACAGTTAATCTCTGCATTTTTTAATATCGCTTGGTCATAGCGAAGGCAGAAAACGCTAAAAGCAGCCTTTGCTTCTTCTGGGTATTCATCTTTCCAGCCGATATACTCTAGTAAATCAAGGCTACAAGCCGTTTTTATTTCTTCTTTAACTTCCAAAATAGTCTTATTAATTAACTACCAAAAGCGTGAGTCACGCTTTTAGTATACAGGTAAAGAACAGTTAAAAATAGCAATAATAAGTAAATATATGGCAAAAGATTCAAGTGGAAGCAAGTTCAATCGCATTCCCGGTTACACAAAAGTTGTCAACGGAAAGAAAATAGAGGTTAAACCTCATGTTAGGAGTAACAGAAAAGACTCAAAAGGTAAATAAATATTAACATTTAATTTTTTTTAAGATGAACGACAAAACCGTTTTTTTTATTGAGAAGAAGAAGTTTGAAACTTCTGAAACACAGTTAACAGTAAAGCAAATACTTGTTGACTATGGTGGTTACAATCCACAAGAAAATGTTCTTGTGTTAAAGCATGGACATGATTTAGGCGAGTTAAATGACCTCGAACAGGTTATTGAAATGAAAAATGGGATGCACTTTTCCATTTTTAGTAAAAAACCTAATCCAGTCTCATGAGTGAATATGGAAAAGAGAGATTATACAATGATTTAATCTCAGATGATTATTCCGTTGAGTATTTGATAGATCGCAAAGGGATGGATTATGTTGCTATTACTGAATATGAAATTCAGTTTGGAATCTTTAAAGGACAAGGAATTGCGTTAGCTATTCCTGTCCCAAAAGATTACCCAAGAACTGCTGGAGCTAGTATTCACGTAAAATCGAATCCTCACCTTCTTGATTGTAAAGATACGATAGCAGGAAAACGAAATATTATTAATAGTAATCTTGGAAATGAGTGGAGATATTGGAGTTTTCGATTTAATCTTTCTGCTGAAAATCCAACAAAAGATTTAATGTCACAAATAAATGGAATATTTAAAAATATTTAAGCAAAAGAGTTTTAGCTGTGCTTTAAGTGAACCTATTGATGAAACCTTAAAGCTGCACCTATTAAGAGAGGATGGTCAAGAGGATTTAACTTTTGCCTTATGGATTCCTTCCGAAGGCAAAAATAGGTTTACAGCAATCATCAAAGAGGTAATATTTCCAGAGAAGGGAGATAGAAATGTTCATGGGAACGTAAGTTATAATTACGAATACCTGTTACGAGTTTGTAGAACTGCATTGAAGAAAGGCTATGGTGTTGCATTACTGCATAGTCATCCTATATCATTTGGTTGGCAAGGTATGAGTGATGATGATAAATCAACCGAAATGAAGACATTTGTAAATGCTTTTTCTACAACCGAGCTACCTTTCGTTGGAATGACTTTGGGAAATGATGGATATTGGAGTTCTAGGATTTGGTATTATGGTGAAGACGAAGATATAATTTATAAATGGTCAGAATCCGTTAAAGTTGTAGGGAAAAAACTTCAGCCTTTTTTTAATGATAAAATTCTACCTGCAACTAAACCGAACGGACAAACAATCAGAACTGTAAATGTGTGGGGCGAAGAACAAAATGATGATATTACTCGCCTAAGAGTTGGAGTTATAGGACTTGGTAGTGTTGGCTCAGTTGTCTGTGAGATGCTTGCAAGAATGGGAATTTCCAAATTTGTTTTAATCGATTATGATACCGTTAAAAAACATAATCTTGACAGATTGTGCGGTGTATTTAAAGATGATATAGGGGAGCGAAAAATTGATGTCATAAAAAGAAATATTGAAAAATCATCGACCTCAAACAACTTGGAAATAGAAATAGCTGACAAACATATAGCAAACGAAGTTGCCTATCGTTTATCGCTAGATTGTGATGTTCTGTTTAGCTGTGTTGATAAGCCTTGGGGTAGATATATTCTAAACCATATCGCTTATGCACATCTCATTCCGGTAATTGATGGAGGTATTAGTATTGAATTTGATGATAATAAAAAACTAAACTTTGCGGATTGGACGGTTCATACAGTATCACCGGGAAGACCCTGTTTACATTGTTTAAATGCTTATCATTCTTCGGATGTTGAATTGGAAAAGCAAGGGCTTCTTGAAGATACCTCATATATTCAAGGTTTACCTGATAATCATCACTTGAAGAATCGTGAAAATATTTCTCCATTCAGTTTTAATCTGGCATCAATGGAAGTATTACATTTCATGGCTTTAGTAGCTAACCTTGTTGAACCTGAATATTATGGTGAGCAAAAATATAGATTTAAACATGGCTTCCTTAGTCGTAACTATGATGTTGAATGTGAAAAGAACTGTGATTTCACAAACCATGTTGGAGTTGGAGATTCGATATTTGAATTATTTTTTTCTGAAAATGAAGAGCCTAAATCGTAAGTGAATTTAGGCTTTTACCTTTTAAAATGCCGTTAAATGCTTTGCCACTTCTTTTTTCATATCATCCTCAAAGCTATCTAGGTACAGTTCGGTTGTGCGAACATTATTATGACCTAAACTTTCTCCAATAAATTCAGTAGATACACCAGATCGCTTTAATACTGTCGAAAAACTATGCCGAGCTGTATATGTTGTAATTGGCTTTTTAATTTCTAAATCCTCTCCAATAATTTTCATTTTATTGTTGATTTTTTGAATATACATACATTCACGGCTGCGAATCCTTCGAGCAGACATTCCTTCTTCCAAAATTTTGAATACATAGTTGTCAGGTGTGCGATCTGCTCTTCCCCATTTATCAATTATCCTACTGATTTCGGCTGTTATGGGTACACTAATTGGTTTTAGTCGTTTACTTGTTTTTTCGGTTTTTTTACGAATAAAAGTGATAAAGTCATCACCAATGCTCCTGTACTTCAATCGTGCTATATCTGTTATGTTTGCACCATTCATAAAGTAACTTAATAGCCAAAAATCCTTTGCTTCATCCATAGTTGAGAATTCCACAGTCTCATACTTATAAATTTTCTCAATCTCATTTATTTTAAGTGCTTTCTTTACATTTCTACCAACAGGTACTTGGTAACCATCTGGTCCGAATGGGTATAAATCTAAAGGAATAGCTCCATCCTTTTGAGCTATCCTGAATATTGCACGTATTGCAACTGTATAACATCTAATTGTTGCCAATGCAAGTCCATCATCAAGCAATGAACGCTCAAATTTTTCCAACATTGAAACAGTTATATCTTTAAAATCAATTCGCTTGCTATTACCAAAATACTTTTTAAGCATTCTAGCCGATGCTTTATAGTGTCCGTAGCTGCTTAGCTGCTCGTTATCGTTTAATTCTTTTAATCGTCTTTCAAAAAAGAAAAGGATATTTGTTAAGTCACCACCTGTAATACCGAATCTTGTTTTAAACGTTCTGAAAGAGAACTCGCTCATTGAAGTAATTACTCGATGAGCTTTGCTCTCTATTTCAGAAAGTTCAAGTTGAACTTCCTTATTAATACCTCTTGGCTTTGGTGCTAAAACCTTCTTAAATTCATCTGGAGTAAACTCATAAACACGGTCTTTTGTATCAATTCCATAATACATTTGCTTCCTATTGTAGGTAACTCTCAATTTCACAGGGTGCTTACCATTCTTCTTTGTTTGACTTGTATATAAAACTATCGCTGTTGTAACTTTTTTACCCATACTTTTGTGTTTTTTTAATTTTTGCGATAATTTCCCTACCGATAAAAATTAGTGGTTTCGATAGTAAAATTTTCACATACATTTTATCATACATTTGCTTTTCAAATGTAGAAAAAACACAAACTATATCAAACAAAGAATAGTTGCAATAGGTTGTTTTGGAAGTATTTAGAACTAAATAGAATTATCTGGAATTATTAATTTATCGAACTCAGGTTATTAGACAAAGCTAGAACATCCTGTGCGTTTATTTAATGATAAAAATAATGTAATGCCTTTGTTGTGGTAATTATTTGCTTGAGGTCTTTCACGCCAATAAAATCATTAGAATTTTTTGAAACCCTTCCAACGTTTCGGCTAAATCTCTCGTCATGCTAGTAAAGAAAGGAAAACAATTTACTAACAAATAATCTGAAAAATGAAAGTACTTAGAAACCTATTTGTATTAACCCTTGGATTGGTCATATTAAGCAGTTGTAACGATGATGAAGGAAATGCCAACAGTAGCAAGGTGAAGGTGGCATTGAAGGCTTCTCAAACGGTGTTGAAGGCAGGTGGTGAAACAACTGCAGAACCTTTATCATTGGAAACTTTCCAAATATGTCTGGGAGAGATTGAGTTTGATGTCAACGACGATATGGAAGATATGATTCCGGGAGGCGACTCTATTTACAGCGATATTGAACTGGAAGGCCCTTTCCTGATTGATTTGCTATCGGCCGATGTCATTACCGGTATTGATCTGGCTACCGCCCATGTGCCAAATGCTGTATACGAAGAAATAGAGTTCGACTTTGAGCCTTACGACAAAAATGAGCCGGCCGGCATGACGGGCAATACTATCCTTGTAAAGGGCAGCTATGAAGGAACGGCTTTTACTATTGTTAGCGATGAGGAACTAGAGCTGGAGCTGGAATATACCAATGGCTATACGCTGGATGGGGCCGACTCGCGCCTGTTTATCGACCTCAACCTGGGACAGCTGAAAACTTTTGTGGCAGCCATTGATTTTGCCAGTGCTGTGGCCGGGGAAGATGGTTCAATCCTGATTAGCAAAGACAAGAACAAGGCGATTTTAGACCAGTTTGAAGCGGCTGTTGAAAACGCCTTTGATATTGATGAGGATGACGACGAAGAGGAAGATTAATCACTTATATATCTGAATTCAATTAGCTTTAAAAAGCGCTTCTGGATTGCTCGGGGCGCTTTTTTCGTTTCCCCAAGGGCTTGCCTGCAGCAGGTATATGGGCTTTCTGGCTGCCCAAATCGATGCCGACTGCGCTACAGGTGCATTGCCGGTGCCGGGTATCAATGCCGGCTGCTCTACTACTCGATGCTGGCAACCGGCATCGATGCAGACTGTAGTACAATAGCATTGTCGCCACCCACCAAGCATGCTGACGGTAGTCATGGGGCATGCCGGCTGCCCAAACCCAATTGACAGACACAAACATAGGTCTGCCGGCAACCCGGGTGATGCTGTAACTGCAGAAAAAAGGCATTGCGGCAGCCACAAAGCGCTTGTAAGGGGTAACTATATCGATGGTGGCTACCCTGGATGTGGTTGTACTCTGGCAGGAAGCGATTTTGAAAATCCGCACTGAGCCTGGAGTGCTGTACGGCGTGCTTCCGGTTTTCCATCATTACTTTTTATGCTATCATAAAAGGGTTTTACATCGGATGTGTTTTGTTTGTATATAATAGTTGAAGGCTGTTGGGTTTATGTGGTGTAATGGATAGGTAGATAATTATATATAAAGTAAAAAAGTCACATTGGGATTTGATTATGTTATCATAAATATTAGTTTTATACTGTTTTTAATTAATCTTAATCCCATTATTATGGCAGAAATTCTGTTCCCCACCAGCGACAATGCAAGGTCGCAGTTTCTTAAAAAATGCATTAGCGCCGATGCCTCAGTTAAATCAGAAGAAGGCACACCGGTATTAATTCCACAAAACTTACTGGACAAGGGCAATGAACTATTACCCCTTTTTGATGAGAAATTGAGTTCAGTCAATAGCCTGTTGAGCCAGCGCTCCAAAGAAGTGAGCGAGAAACAGGCTGCCCTGACTGTGTTGAGCACCTGGCTGCGCGACTTGTGGGAAGTGTTACGCAGGCGCACCGCTCGCCTCAACCATCCTGCACAGGTGCTGACCTATTACCAGCTGCCGCTTGATGGCATCACACCAAGGCTATCGAAAGAAAAAGATATGCTCGAAATTGCCCGTCGTGTCATTGATGGCGATGCAGCAGCCGTTGCCAAAGGTTTTCCGGCTATGATGAATCCGTCAGTGGCCGAGCTGCAGGAGGTGCTGGATAAGGCCTGGAAAGAAGTGAATGACGTGCCGGCTGCCGACGAGAGTTATGATAAGGCACAGGAAGCCATTGCTGAAATACGTGACGAGGTGGATGAGCTGATACGTGATATTTACGACACACTGAATTTTATGCTGCGCAAGAAAGAGGCGGCAGGACGCCGGCGCATACTACAAAACTACGGATTCAGGTTTCGCTACCTCAAAGGCGAGCCAATTGACGAGCTAGAAGGAGCTGATATATCAGACTCCAACTAATCGGGAGATGAAGTGCCCCGGTTCCGTTGTTGGAACCGGGTTTTTTAAGGATTAGTTGCTTGGTTAGTGCCTAATTAAGTCATAGCTGTTATTTTTTAGACTACAAGCAAGTTATATGTGTATTTAGATGGTGTTTAATTTAAAGCAAGTAGGTGATAGCTGAAAGCTATATTGAGAATATATTTTATAAATTGACCTTTATTAATCATTATGAAACAAAAACTACTTTCTGCGATACTTTACGTTATAATAACTCCAATGCTATTTGCTCAGGTGCCACAATCAGAAAGAGATGCATTAGTTACATTGTTTAATTCAACAGATGGACATAATTGGAGGGATAATTCAAATTGGAATAGCTCAAAATCTGTAAATGAATGGTTAGGAATTACAGTAAAAGATGGGCATGTGACAGAGATTGAGCTTGCGAACAATATGCTAAAAGGACCACTCCCTAAACAGATTGGGGAATTTCCAATGCTGGAGTCGCTAAATCTATGGAAAAATAATCTAAATGGTACTATTCCTGAGGAATTGGGCAATTGCACACGATTGGTAGAGTTATTTTTAGATGAGAATGAATTAACAGGTGCGGTACCTTCTTCCTTGAGAAATTTAACTGCGATGACTAATTTTTGGTTGGATGGCAACCAACTTTCGGGAGATATTACAGGATTTTTTTCAGAATGGACTCAGCTTGTGTATTTTGGAATTGGAGGAGGAAATGATTTTACAGGTTATCTGGACTTGAGTCAGAATCCATCTTTAATTGCATGTTGGATAAATGATTCAAATATCTCGGGCTTAAATATAAAAAACGGGAATAATATTAATATTCCCAACGACCATTTTCAAGCTCATAACTCTCCCAATTTGACTTGCGTGATTGTTGATGATACCCAATATTCTGTTGCTAATTGGTTAAATATTGATGATAAAAGCTTATTTGTTAATTCAGAAGCAGAATGCAATACTACATCTATAGAGAATGAAAAACTTGAAACTCCATCTGTCTATCCAAACCCTACGACCGGTGTTGTTTATATTAATTCCTCTGAGCCAATAGATTTAGTTCGCGTTTATGATATTCTTGGTCAGAAAATAATTGAAAGAGTGCAACAAGGTACCATTGACTTATCAAGTTATGGAAATGGTATATATTTTATTGTAGTTGAAAGATCTGATAGGGCCAAATATACATTTAAGGTGCTAAAGAAATAAAACAACTATTAATTGGATTAATGAGCTCAAATATTGGTGATAATATCCTTTTCCGTAGTGCGGTAGGAGTATATGAAATTATATCTGGATTAGAGTAGAAGGTTCTTATCTCAGATTTATCTATAATGATGAACAGTAACCCAATCCTTATGAAACTGCCTGAATTTTACATACTGGCAGTAGTTCTTTTGGCCGGTTATACACCGCCATTTCACTTTAATATCATAGCTATCGTATTGGCTGCATTGATTATTATGCAAATCGTTTTAAAGAAACACATCATAGGTGTGTTGCTAAGTAGCTTGTTTATACTGGTCAACTTGTTTATGCTGGGTGCTTTAATTTCAGAGCTTTCCGAGTTTAGTCAGTTTAATAGTGATGCCCTGCAAATGCTTTGGGGCGGACTGGCCATTTGGTGCCTAAACATGTTTGCTGCAGGCCTGATCCTATATAAGTACCTGAACATGCAATCAATCAGTGATACGCGAGGTGGGGTGTAGATATTTTCAACTATAACTATTATACAAGTGTTTATGCAGATCTAAACTTTACAATAGATGAAAATTCGTTTTGCTATTCTGTTTATATATGTTGTTGGACTATATGCCTGTCAAACTAACAAGGATAAAATACAGGGCAAGTGGATTGAAGCTGATAATTTTGTCGATCCTTACCGATTAACCTTTTCCGATTTTTCGGTTAAGATGGAGTCGAATGTATTTAGCGGTGAAAAGCTGTACCACATCCGGAAGGACACTTTATATATCAATCAGTTTGATAGTATTTATAAGTCATTAATAGTGTTTGATAATGAGCATCTGAAGTTGAAAGATATTGAAGGTGATACCATCATCGAAATATATGAGCGGGATACCTTTACAGATTTAGTAGATTATTTCAATCACAAAAGGAAGCACTCCATTAATTTGCCACAACTACGTTCTGAGTTTAAAGCTACTGGCCATATTTATCACAACACCTTATTTGCTGATTGGCAGAACAACAAAATACTCATCTTCTTTAATGGGAAAGCTCATACGCTGTCGGATACATCTTACATACTGCTTGATAAGAAAGAATGGGCTACAAGAACGCTACTATATATTGATAAAGAGGTAAGAGTTGGCGTGTTAAACCGCATCAAAAGTGAGTTGCAAAGAGCTCAGTTAAATGCAGTCGGTTTTGCTGCAATTGACGATAGTGGGAACAGAACCACAATTGGTACATTAATGCCACCTCTTGATTCAATAGGAGGTCGTTTGTTACCTCCACCACTGGACCTGATAAATAGAAAGGCAAATAATATCATGGTTTGCGTTAAGCCCGACTCACTGACCATTAACGGCAATAATAGTGACTGGGGTAATTGTAAAGATGCTGTCAAACGTTTGATAAAAAGTAATCACAAGTCCATTATCAGGGTTGAGTTCGAGGAGACCCTCAGTTATGAAACCTACCTCAATTGCATAGCTGAGCTGCAAAACGCCTATATCGAATTGCGCAATGACTATGCTATGGTCACCTATGAGGTAGATAACTATCTGGAACTTGAAAGCGAGCAAATAAAAGAAGTTAGAAGTCAATACCCCATGAGGATTCAAGAGTTGATTAAGGAGGAATGAAGCTTGCAAAGTTTGCCTTACTCAATAGTAGTGAAGGATTTTATCTAGATTTGTTATCTATACAATCACCAACATTAATGTGCTCTTATGAAATATACACTTGTACTGATTGCCTTTGTCACCTTTAGCTTTAGCCTTGTAGCGCAAAAAAACTATGTTTTAAAAGAGAATATCCACTACTATAGCGAATCACTGAATCAATCGGATGATTATATCAATGAGCGCTGTGTACTGGATGTATATTATCCACAGGACAGTGCCGCTTATGCCACTGTTGTATGGTTGCATGGTGGCGGTATTCAGGCCGGTCAAAAAGAAATACCTGAGGCACTCAAACAAAAGGGTATTGCCGTTGTGGGTGTTAACTATCGGCTGCATCCGAAGGTGTCGGCGCCGGCTTATATTGAAGATGCAGCTGCTGCTGTTGCCTGGGTTTTTAAAAACATTGAGCAATATGGTGGCGATCCATCATTGATATTTGTGTCGGGGCACTCGGCAGGTGGCTACCTGGCCAGCATGGTGGGCATGGATAAGCGTTGGCTGACGCCTCACCAGGTAGAGGCAGATAGCATTGCCGGACTGATTCCCTTTAGCGGGCATACCATCACCCATTTTACCATTCGTAAGGAGCGTGGCATTGAAGGCACCCAGGCCGTTGTTGATGAGTATGCTCCCCTCTACCATGTAAGGGCAGATGCTCCACCATTGTTGATGATTACCGGTGATCGTGAGCTGGAGCTTTTGGGGCGTTACGAAGAGAATGCCTACATGATGCGCATGATGAAGGTTGTTGGTCATTCATCAACCAGGTTGCTGGAGCTGCAAGGCTATGACCATGGCATGACTGAGCCGGCCTTTCCGTTGTTACTTATGGAAATGGACCGCATCACAAAGCTGAAGCGTCATAGGACAGAGCAATAATAGTTCCGGCACTTTTAATACATACCATCGTCGGAAGATTATTCGCAACTTTCGATTGTGGAAGAGTTGGCAGCTAGATAGTTAATGCTAAAGCCTGAGCCAGGCATCAGTCACTATTTTGTGCGCCTGGCATTCCAATAATTAATGTATTTATCCATGGTGATAATGCCAACCGGCCCTTCGTAGATTCCGCCAGTCTGGGTGCGGTCTTGTACACGCACAGCAATGGTCAGTTGTGTAGTAGCCTTGTGTAATTTTGGAGGTATTGTATAGCCCCGTAGTGCTTTCCATGCATTGTTGTAGGTGAAGAAGTAGTTGTCGTTGATCTCGCCGGTTTGGCCAATAAGCACTCCGTTGATATAAACTTCATCTACATCGTCAATTTTCCCCAAAAGGATAACAAGGCGTTGATCTTTCAGATTGTCGGGCAGGGTTATGGTTTTACGATACCAGGCCATGCCATCGTAGTCGCTGTAGCCCTGATCTTCCCATGCACGTGGTACCATTAACTCATCCCAGTTACTATCGTTGTAGGCAACTGCTTTGTAATAGCTCTCGTCACCTGTTTTAAACTTCCAGTGGCCCTCCAATGGCAGGTCAGGCACAAGCGGGTTAATCTCTGCCCGTATGCGAATATTGCCCGAGATGATGCCTCCCTCATTGTAGGCATCGTACACCCTAACAGCAATCACATTGGTCTGGTTGTACCGTATATGCTGGCTGGGTAATTTATACTGTCGATGGGCATTGTAAGCTGTTTTAAAGGCAGGTGGGAACTGTCCCGAACGGTTGATGAGCTCGCCATTCAGGTATACTTCGTCAGCATCATCAATATAGCCCAGGTCGAGCCATAGGCTCAGTTCTTTTGCTTCGGGGCCAATGTGCACCTCACGGCGGTACCAGGCAAAGCCATCATAGCCATTAAAACCTTGCTGTTCCCAGGGCGATGGCACGCGTATCTGTTCCCATTCGAAATGGTTATAGTGGTAGCGGGCCCAGTCAGTATTATCGCCAATGGAGAAATACCACTTGCCATTCAGCGATATATAGTCGCGCAGGTTCTGTGCGTCTGCCTTTCCAATCAATAGTAGAAAGGTAAACAGTAACAGGATGCTATATTGAGACTTTCTGATCATATCCGTTAGTTGTTAAGCCATTCCCAAAATGTATCTATCCAGTCTGGCTCTTTGCGCACCATCTTTTTAAATGTATCAAATTGCTGACGGGTCATTATGCCAATTGGTCCGTCGTATATACCACCGTCAATGCCCGTATCAACCACCCTGATGGCAATGGTGTTGTCACCAACCGTGTTAATAATGCTTTGAGGTATCTCATAGGCACGCAGGGTTGTGTGCGACTGGTAGGAACCAAATAATCCTCTGGCCAGCGATGAACGCAGGCTTCCTGGTGATACGCCACCAATGCGGGTGCCATTCAGCCATGTTTTATCTTCGTCATCAATACGACCCAGCAGCAATATCAGCTCCTCATTAGCCAGGTGGGCCGGTAGTTTAAAGGATTTTCGGTACCAGGCTATACCATCGTAACCCGGCCAGCCTGCACTTTCCCAGAATCCTGGCACCTGTATGTCACTCCAGTCAGAGTCGTCGTAGTTGGCTTTTTCAGCATTGTGCTGGTTGTGTATTGCAAATTTCCAGCTGCCTGCCAGATTAAGGGACACCAGTTGTTCGGCCACATTGGTGTTGAGCGTAACGGGTCCTCTGATAATGCCGCCCTGGTCATAATAATCATAGACACGTATGGCAATCACATTGGCGCCTTTTTGCCAGTAGCTGGATGGAATGGTGTAAAACCGTTCCTCGCTGTATGCTGTTTTGGTGTTTGGAGGCATCTTACCTGAGTTGCCCACAAAACGCCCATTGATATATACTTCGTCAATATCATCGATGCTGCCAATGCGCAGTACCAGGTCATGTTTGGGAATGATATCAAGGCGAATCGTTTTGCGATACCAGGCATAGCCATTGTAATCGTTGTAGCCTTGCGACTCCCATGAGGCCGGTACACGTATGCTGCTCCATTGCGAATCATCAAAATCCGGCTGCTTCCATTGTTCATCATCGCCTATCGAGAACTTCCAGTAACCTTCAAGGTATTGTTCTTCCTGAAGGATTTGGGAGTTCGAACCGAGTGTGCTAATTATTAGCAGGCTAAGGGTAAGTGCGAAATATTTTAGTGTTTTGGCTACCATACGTATCATCAACGATTAAAAGTACATATTATCGGGTTATATCCAAAAAAGGTAAAAATCCAGGCGACGGTTTTTAGTGCTCAACATGCTGAAAGTTGATAGGAAATCTGAGCATCTTGCCTTGCAATGATGAATTAACGGCATAAATATCCGCCTCTTGAAGGGTTTCAGCCACGTACTTCATCAACTGTTCATCTTCACCGGATACATTGTGGAAAATCAGTTTGTTGTTTTTGTCCACTTTGAACTTTACGACCACATTCTCGCAGCAGTCTGGTTTTAAATACTCAAAACTTGGTCCTCTCAAAGATCTTTTAAGCTCTTTGTTTAGTTGTTTCGAACATTTCTTAAAAGCTACCGCTTCAGGGGTGCGTGCAAATGTTGTTGTACTTAGTCCAACCATAAGTACCAATGCTGTGAAAAGATGTCTTGCTTTCATAACTCTTTGTTTTTGGGTTAATAATTGAATTACAAAAGCAAATGTAGAGGGGGCTTAACACCGCATCGTCAAAATGAAGTCATCTGTTGTCATTAATTGTCATCAAAATGTCATGGATGCTATAAAGTGGTTGATTTGTTAAGCTGTTTTTTGTTGAATTGAGTTGTTTGTTAGTGGTTTAGGGACGATGGTTTAAGGTGGGGATGATACTTGTGAGTCTTATGTCATAAAGCTCGCATCTTTATTAGCATTTGAATTCTAGATGCGATCCTTAAAAAGATGTCATGCGTTAGTCTTATATCTTGAGCCTTTTGTCTTGATTCTTAATAATCTAACTGTGAACCAGTCGATAGCCCATGCCATGCACGGTAATGATAATTTGGGGTTCATTGGGATTGTCTTCTATTTTATGTCGCAGCTTCAATATGAAGTTGTCAATGGTGCGTGCGGTTGGTTGAAAATCGTAACCCCATACGTTATCGAGCAGACTGTCGCGGCTGATGGTGGCATTTTTGTGTTTCAGCAGATACTGAAGTATTTCAAACTCTTTGCTGGTCATTTTTACCTGTTCACCATCCACCCAGGCAGTATAAGTACTGAAGTCTACTTTTAAGCGACCAACCTGCATTTCATGGTTTGTGGCAGATGGATTCTGCATTTCGGTGCGGCGCAGAACAGCCTTAACCCGGGCCAGCAGTTCACGCAGGCTAAAGGGTTTGGTCAGGTAGTCGTCACCACCCGATTCAAGTCCTATCACTTTATCTATTTCTTCTCCTTTAGCGGTTAAAAAGATGATTGGCGTGTTGTTGTTCTCGAGCCTTACTTTTTTACAAACATCAAAGCCGCTGATATGGGGTAACATAACATCGAGCAAAACCAAATCGAAGCTGTCAGTTAATATCTTTTGCAAGCCTTCTTTCCCGTCTGATGCCGTATCAACATCGTAGCCTTCAAACTCCAGATTATCTTTTATGCCGGATTGCATATCCGGTTCATCTTCAACAACTAAAATGCGTTTCATCATGCTTTTGTAGTTTGGTTATTAATGGGGAAGAGTATACGGAAGCTGCTACCTGCATGCTCCTCACTCTCCAGCTCAATCTGTCCGTTATGCCCCTTTACCAGGTGCATCACAATGCTTAGGCCTAAGCCTGAACCTTTGGCATGGTGAGCCAAGGCACCCTTGGTTACCCGGTAGAACTTATCGAAAATATATTTCTGCTCTTTGGGTGAAATACCTATGCCCTTGTCCTTGACTTCAATAAACTGGTACTTACCTTTTCTTCCGGTTGATATGGTCAGCTCTTTAATATCACCACTGTATTTAATCCCGTTATCCACCAGGTTAATCAGACATTCAGTAATGGCTTGTTTGTCAGCCTTAATTGGCTCTAGTTCAGGCGACAAATTTTGCGTCACTTTACAGCCTTTTTCGTTAAAATGATAGTGGTAATTGGTCAACACTTCGTCCACCACTTCATTTAATGCCACCTGTCCAAAGCTTAGTTTCTGGCGGCCACTTTCTATGCGCGAGAAATTGAGGATGTTATTGACGATGCCTGATAGCCTTTGCGTTTCGCGATAGATGATGTCATAATATTTCAGGCGCTTGCTTTCATCTTTCAGGCGCCCCAGTTGAAGTGTTTCGGCATACATACTGATGAGTGCCAGTGGTGTGCGTATTTCGTGCGATACATTCGAAACAAAGTCAGACTTTACCTTAGCCAGGTGCAGCTCGCGTTTGACATTGCGGTAAAACAACCAGGCACCGGCAATGAGCAGCAAGTCAACCAATATGAGCAGGCCAATGTTCTGCCTGGCTCTGTCGCGTGCCAGTTGTTCAATGCTAATGCCAACCGGCAATATACCCAGTTTGTAGTCGGGCAATAGCCAGATAGCCTGTTCCTTAATAACTTCATCAGGAGCTTCGTTTAGCAGGCTGCTGGCAATCAGCTCATTGGTTTTGCTGTGGCGTACTACAATAATCAGGTCGTCGCCAGCTACCATTTGTAATCGCGGCGATAAGGCTTCGCTTATGAAGCGTTGAGCATTAACCAGCAGTATGTTTAGGTAATAATGGTTTTCCTGTTCACTCACAAACACCAGCATGCTGAGGTGCTGCCTGTATTCAAGATCGATGCCTATTATTTTTCGGTAGCCACTCTTCATATACCGTTTGAGCTGCGCTATTTCATTACTGTTAGTCTGTAGTTGTGAAATAATTTCCTGCCTAAGTGTATCGTTGCTTATCCGGAAATCATCCAGGTTTAATGAAACCGAATCTAAAGGATGGAGAATAAATGACTCCAACTGGGGAAAGTTGTTGAGTGGCTGCTCAAGTGTGCTCTCATAGTCTGCCGGATGAATGTCTTTGTACAGAATATTTATCCAGTTGTTGGCAATGTCATCGGAGTATTGATTGATGGAGTATAATACAGACTCCAGCTGTTTGGTATAGATCGATTCAATAACTTCCTCCTGGTCATTCAGTTTCAATAACTCAATGGCTGTAAATAACGAGGTGGGAATGACCAGCAGCATCCCAACAATTAACCAGGGTTTGATAATGAATCGTTTTTTTATCATTTAGAGTATTAGTCAGGTATTTTAATGTGTTCAGGTTCTTCTTGCTGAAAATGCTTCATCTCATCAATCACCAGCTGCATATCGTCTAAAAACGCCTGACTGCAACCTTTAGTTTTGGCAATTTCCAGGTAGGCTTCCATCGTTTCAATGGCACATATATCGGTACCTGCAATGACGAACGCGGGCCAGTCATTTCGCAGGCATTTATGCAGTATGGCTTTTTGGTCTTTCATGTTTGTTGTGTATTTAGCCTAAAGGTAGGAAAAATAGGACGTATAGTTTTATTGCTCTGCGCGATCGATTTGTAACTCCATCTTCAGGTGTGGAATACCATCTTCCAGGTATTCGTCGGAAATAATTTGATAGCCCAGGCTACCATAAAAAGCTTTAAGGTACTTTTGGGCACTTATTTGGATGCATTTTACCTCCCATTGTTCAAATACCCAATCGGCAGCAGTGGTCATTAATTGCCGAGCCAGGCCTTTGAAGCGGAAGTCTTTATGAACTACCAGACGTCCAATAGAGGCTTCTTTAAAGCGGCTGCCGGGAGGTAGTATGCGGGCATAGCCTACCATGTCATTGTTATTAAAAGCCATCAGGTGATACGCCTGCTCATCGTTACTGTCTAAATCGTTGTATACGCAGTTTTGCTCAACAACAAATATTTCGGCACGTAGTTGTAGAATTTTGTATAGCTCTATTAAGCTTAATTCCTTAAACGGTTTGAATTTATACTGCATTTGAAATGGTCATGATAAATAGTGAAGGTTGAATATAAAACCTTTTTAGGCTTGTTACAAACCAAGCTGGCAATTAGCGTTTCAAACGGGTAATATTCACCAGGTAAATGCCTCCAATCACAATGATGCCACCAAAAATTTGCCAGGAGGTAAGCGCTTCATTCAGAATAAAGAAGGCAGCAATGGCTGTAATCACGGGTTGACCTAAAAGCGTTGGGGAAACAGTAGTGGCTTTTAAATGCCCCTGCGAATAGTTGATTAATGCCCAGCCGCCCACATGCACGCCAATGCCATAAACCAGCCAGATTAGCCAGGTAGTGCTGCTGTAACCGGTAAACGAATAGGGACTAATAATGACTGCAATACCTGTTGTGACAGCTGCTGTCATGCTGCTGATGGATAGGTACAGGAGTGTGCTCATACGTGAGCGTCCTTGCTGAGTAAACAGGTGGTAAATGCCATAAAAGATACCGGCAATTATACTGATAGTGATGCCGGCAATTAATCCATCCTTTACATACCAGCTGCGGGCTGCCATCATAAACATACCGGCTATGGTAACGGCTAATCCTAACCAAAAGCCTTTCGACTGTCTTTCTTTGAAGATGAAAACGGCTCCAAGACCTACCCATACTGGTGCCAGATTGGCCATAAGTGTGGGAATGGTGGCGTTGCTTATTTCGATGGCCCACGACCATAAGCCTGTGTCTACCCCAAAGGCAATTCCTCCCAATACAGGCAGTAGCAGTGCTTTGAGTGAAAGCTGATGTACCTGTCTCCATCTGCTGATTAAGGGCAAAAGCAGCACAACTGATGCCAATCCTACCCGGTAAAAGGCAGTCACAATGCCAGGTGCTTCAGCCGACTTGATAAGAATCGCTGAAAAACCGATGATAATGAGCCCTGCAAATAAGGCAGCATAAGCTTTAAAGGTAGATGGTTGAACGGGCATCCTCTTAAAATTTCTTCAAATGTAAGTGGTGCGGCATTAGCAGCATATGATTTTCATCTTTGTTTTTGACATGAGCTCATCGTTGTTGCTTCTTTTTATAGCTCACAATTATTGAATAACTGTATATAGCAAGGGCCATCCAGATGGCTGCAAAGGCTACTTGTTTCTCCTGAGGAAATCCTTCGTGGTAAATAAACAGGCCCAACAGGAGCATAATGGTAGGGGCTATGTATTGCATAAAACCTACCGATGTGAGAGATATACGTTTGGCGCCCAGTCCAAACCAATATAACGGCAAGGTTGTTACAACGCCGGCCATAATTAGTAATGCATCGGTTTGTAAGCTCTCGGTAAACAGGTGGCCATTACCACTAACCATGCCCCAAATGATATAGCTCAGGGCGAATGGTGTGAGCACCATTGTTTCGATAGCCAATGCAGGCATAGCATCTACTCCGCTCATCTTTTTTAACAGGCCGTATAATCCAAATGATGCAGCCAGGTAAATGGATATCCATGGGAAACGGCCATAGTCAACCGTCAGGTATATAACGGATGACGCAGCAAGCAGCAAGGCAATTAGTTGCAATTTATTTAGACGTTCTTTCAGAAATAAGATGCCCAATGCCACATTAATGAGCGGTGTAATATAATAACCCAGGCTGGCTTCTACAATGTGGTTGACGTTGACGGCATAGATATATACGCCCCAGTTGCTGCCAACTAACAAGCCCGCAATAGTAAGGGTAGTTAGTGCTTTTTTATTAGCGAATATACTACGTAGCTTTAGCTGCTTTTTCCACACCAGAAAGAGTAACACAAAAATCAACGACCAGAAAATACGATGAGCCAGTATTTCAAGTGCCGGTATGTGGTTAAGCAACTTCCAGTAGATAGGCAGTAAACCCCAGGTTAAAAATGCCTGGAAGGTGAAAAGATAGCCTGAGGCCTGATTATGTTGTGTTGACATGCGTAGCTGGTTATGCGACACAAATATAGATAATTTAGTGAGTACTGCTTTTCATGTCAGATAAGTACCATAGATATTTAATCACAAACAACAGGCAGTTCAGGGTGCATAGCCAGATGATACAGCTCCTTAATTTGTGATTCAAGGATGCGATCTTTTGATAGTGGTGGCAAGCTATCAATGGCAAACCAATCAGCTTCTTCAATGTCAAAGTTACCGCGCAATGTTCCGCCAGTTATTTCACACAGGAACATGATTTTATACACATACCAGGGCTGTGGCGGATGCGGGTGACAGCGCTTGTCGTAAATGGCTAACACCCGTATAACTTTAGACTGTAGACCCGTTTCTTCTTCCACTTCTTTAACCACTACTTCAGAAGGACTGTGGCCTATGTCGGCCCAACCACCGGGTATCGACCAACGACCGTCCATCTTTTCCTTAGCCATCAATACTTCATTTTTATCATTCAGAATCAGGGCCCGCACATCCACTTTGGGAGTTGGGTACTCTTTAGGCGGCAGGTAATACGTGTCAAAGGCTTCAACAGGGTGGTCGGCAATGGCAGCCATCAATTCTTTGCTTAAATCAACCAGCTCCTGATTGCGTTCAACTTCATAACCGTTTTGTGCATATACCAGTCCCGTTTCGGCCAATGCTTTTATTTTCTTGAATGTATTCAGGTAGTCCATTTGTATTGAGCGTTAGTTGTTGTAGGGATTAACCTTTATTTGTCACTAATTATCTGGCAACTAAAATTAGTAAAATACAATTAGTAAGCAGATAATGTTTAACACTCTTTATGGTCAAATAATATGTAACACCTAATTATTTAGCTACCTTTGCACATATTTTAAAAGATTGAATTTTGATATTACACTGATTTTTAGTCCTTTCTTCTCTTCCTAAGAAGTCAACTACAATTCAAACCTTCAATTCTCCTCTCTTTTTTAATAGTTTTTATTGGCACTTGTGGGTGCTGTAGTTTAATTTTTTAAGTGTTATAGCATGAATATTTTTATTGCGGGTTTGACAGATAACGTCTGGGATGAAGATTTGAAAGACCTATTTGAAGAGTACGGTGAGGTAACTTCCGCTAAAGTTATCAAGGATCGCGAAACGCGAAAGTCAAGAGGATTTGGATTTGTTGAGATGCCTGATGATGCAGCTGCCAAGAAAGCCATTCATGAGCTTGACAGGGCTGAATATGATGGCAAGATCATTAATATTAAAGAAGCCCGACCAAAAGAAGGTGGCCGCCAAGGGGGTGGAAACCGAGGAGGTAACAAGCGACGTTATTAATGTATTTTATACATACAACAAAGCCTGGGTTTATTACTCAGGCTTTGTTGTATATGTTCGTTTCTGGCTGTTACTATTTTTTGGTATGAAAAAAGCTGACTATCTGTTTGAGGTTTTCGGCTTGTGAGGTGAGTTGTTCGGAGCTGGCCGCCAACTCTTCACTTGACGATGCATTCTGCTGAGTAATCTGGTTAAGCTGCTGCATGGCCGAGTTAACCTGTTCGGCTCCTTTTAGCTGTTCGTCGCTTGATGATGATATCTCATCTACCAGTTCACTGGTTTTTTGCACCTCGGGTGCTATATGTTCCATTTGCTCACCTACCTTGCCACTCAGGTTAAGACTCGAATTGGATAAATCAATTATCTGCTTGGCCGAAGCCCGACTTATCTCAGCCAGTTTGCGTACTTCTGTAGCAACTACGGCAAAACCTTTCCCTTGTTCGCCCGCCCTGGCTGCTTCTACTGCTGCATTAAGCGAAAGAATATTGGTTTGCTGAGCAATTTCGTTGATAACATTAATTTTTTGCGCAATGGCTTCATTGGCCTCAACCGACTCAATGGTTGAGCGGTTGATGTCTTTGATATTCGTATAAACCATTTGCGAAACTTTTCGCGTGTTATTAGCATTAAGCGCATTGTGCTCAATGTTACTAACCATTTCTTCCATGGTCGACGATACTTCTTCAACTGAAGCAGCTTGTTCGGTGGCTGATTTTGACAACTGTAAGGATGTGTCGCTCACATGGTGACTGGCACCGGCTATATCATCAGCACCTTTAATAATATCAGATACTACAGCCTCAATTTTCGAAATCATATTTTGCAAGGCTTTTGCCAACGTACCAATTTCGTCATTTTGACTTATTGAAATACTTGCGGACAGATTTCCTTCTGATAGTTGTTCCGAAAAAATTACACATTCCGACAATGGCTTGGTAATGGAACGACTTACCAGCCGAATAATGAGAATTAGTAAGGTGATGGCTATGATAAAGATAACACCCAAAATCATCACGTTTTCTTTAATGATATCCGTTATCTCAGATTTGTAATAGGTAATTACAATGTATGCATCAATGTCGTTTACAAATCTAAAATACAACACTTTATCCTCGCCTTCCCATAGGTATTCAATTTTACCTCTCTCGCTATTGCTGTTAATGATTTGCTGAAAGAAATCCGCATCTACTGTATTGTGACCTTCTTTAGTAGGGTGAATTAGAAACTCGCCATCACTTGTTACCATTAACGGATAGCCTGATTTCAGGTATTTTTTACTTCGAAAGACATTTTTAATACCATCCATATCTTTCTCTTTTACTCCAACGTAAATGATACCCTCCACTTTACCATTGATAAATAAGGGCTCATAGGCAGTGAGATACCAGTCATCTACAACGAAAGCACGACCATAAAAGCTATCTCCGGTAATTATTTTTTGCGCAACCGGAGAGTCGTTACTTATATAAGTATCAATCCCGCGCTCCCCGTTCTGTTTCTTAACGTTGGTGGATATGCGCAGAAAACCTTGCGGTATTTTTTGGAACACTGTGGCAGTGCCGTTCATTATCTCGCCAACTTCATCAACAAGCTCGTAATTGTGAAAGATACTTTGTTCACCATGCATCAGCGTAGGAATCGAAATAGTTGTCTGTTCCTTATTTAGCTGATTAATAGCATTCACTACCACCTTGTTATCATCATCCAGGCTGAACTCCTTTAGTGAAGCGATTCGCTTCATCATCTTAACCCCGGATTTAACAAAAGCCTGTCGGTCCGCAATTTGTACTTCCACAAGACGCTTCAAATCCTCCGTTTGCATAAATGAGGTTGAGTCCATTTCTGTGGTAATTTGTTGGTACTGTTTGAACGATGAATATGTTCCGACCGATACAACGATAATGACAACAATTGAACCCAATATATAATTCAATCGCATGCCAATCTTCAGATTGTTTAAAAAATCTATCCCCATAACAACACACTTTTGTACACAATTCAACACCTCTGCATCTCACCATTGCAGATTATCATCAAAAAGAAGCTGTTCTCACACTTTAACGGAAGGTATAAGCTGCTATACGCATAACGTTAGCAGAAGTTACGGCGGAATAATGGGATATAAAAGTCCAGCCTACTAATAAAGATTAGGGAAATAAAAAAGCCCGAAACAAAAAATGCTTCGGGCTTTCAAAGTGTGTATTATTGAGTCTATGCTTTTGATTTCAATATAAACTTGTCATAGATAAAAAGAGCAATAACAGCACTTACGGCAATTCCTGCATAAAGCATCCATATTTTAGAAGGATTATAGTTAATCCAAATAAAGTTTGTTAGCTCAGAATCACTCATGCCCATCAGTTCTGCTGCTTTATTCCAATAATCATTCTTGGTAAAAGAGTCTGAGACTTCAGGTATACTCAATCCGCGTTTTGCAACTTCTTGTTTTAGAAGGTATAATTTACCTGCAGCTTTATCATAAATATCACCAGAAACAACACCAGCAAAAAGGTATCCCATTGCTATTGGTAAGAACGATGTTCCCATGTAAAGGGCTTTTTTGTCAGGCGGGGCTATGCTTCCGACGTATTCAGTGAATTTAGGACTACTGGCCATTTCACCAATACTAAACGTAAGGATACCCAATATTACGAAAAAGCTATTCTGGAAAGCAAACATCATTCCCACTCCAATAGCTAATACGAAAATACCACTCATCATGGCGTTTAAAGGCTTATAGCGCATCACTAATCCTGAAATCCATATTTGGAAAATGATAATAAAGAAAGCATCAAGACTTCCAATGGTAACGGCTGTAATAGTTCCTTCAGGGGTACCGATGCTTTCAGCTAACCATGGCCAAACGGCATGTAAAGCATTGTAAAGGTTCGAAGTATCAACCCAATCGTCAACAAATACAGGGAATGAGAAGTATAGCTGGTTAAAGGCAGTCCAGAAAGCGATCATTATTATGAGGAACAGCACATATTTAAAATTTCTAAGTGCTACACCAATATTCTTAAGTGCTTGAATAAAAACCTGACCTAAAGGTTCTTTCTTGTTGGATTCATCTCTTCCTGGTTCCTTAAAAAAGAAGAAAACAAAGATATAATTGATTGATATGGTAATCATGGAGATGTAGAAAACCCAATCCCAACTTTTCTTATAAATGGCACCTGCGATAAATGGTCCTATAAAACCACCGATGTTAATCATCATATAAAAAATGCCAAAACCGATAGACGAAGTTTCAGAAGTAGTTGTTTTGGATATCATCGCTGATATAATGGGCTTAAAAAGGGCACCAGCTACTGCCAAATAGATATATGAAGCTAATACTAGAGAGAAAGAATTGAATGTTGATAACATCCAATAACCACTTATGTACATTGCATAGGAAAGGATTAGTACTTTCTTGTATCCAACTCGATCGGCAATTGCCCCAGTGAAAAGTGGTAATAAGTATAGTAACCATGTACCTGTTGACATTATTATACTCTTTTCATTTGGTGTAAAACCTAATGCACCAGTATCTTTTGAGCCAACAAGGTATAAAGCAAAGGCCATGTAAAACCCATACCATGCCCATCTTTCAAATAACTCCATGGTGTTGGACACCCAAAACACCTTTGGAAAACTTTTAATCGTCTTAACTATTCCCGACATATCGTTTTTATTGGTTTATATTTTTCAGAAACGGCTAAAATAATTGCTTTAGTGTATAAACCAAATGTATTTAGTCATCTTGTGTGTTAAAAGCGGTTTTTTGGGTAGCTAAAAAGGCGGTTGTAAAAATTAGTCTGACCCGTTGCTCCATTTCCCGATAGTTAATCTTGTCGGGCGTATCACTTGGTTTATGGTAGTCAGGATGCAGGCCACTGAAAAAGCCCAGTACAGGGATGTTAATGCGGTGAAATGCATAATGATCCGATAGCCTTAAAAAGTTACCAAAGCCTTGTGTTTTGTTGTAGTCGTATTGTATAGTGATTGGTGTGAGCAGGTTGTTGGCCACATGTAAAAGTGAATCAAACTCAGGGTAATGATTATTGCCAATAGTGTAGATATAGTTGGACTTATGGGTGGAGTCAATGCGTCCAATCATATCCACATTAATATTGGCCTTGATATTAAAGACATGTTCTTGCGGATGATCGGCAAAATAAAACGCCCCCAATAATCCTTTCTCTTCACCTGAGGTGGCTAAAAACACAATGTTTTTGTCTAGTTTACCCTTCAGTGGAGCAAACGCTTTTGCCAGCTCTATGACAGCTGCCGTGCCGCTGGCATTGTCATCGGCACCAACACATATACCATCATATCGTTCACCCACATGATCGTAATGGGCCGAAATTACAAGCGTTTCTTGTGATTTAGTTTTGCCGGGCAGATAGCCGGCTACATTATTGGCATTGGCTTTTTCAATGATAATAGGGCAAGTGATGGTGAGTTCGGGTTGTGGCAATTGTTTAATAGCTTTGGCTGTTTGATAGCCGGATAATGTTTCAAGCGAGTTGTTAAAAAGCGACTCTAAACAATCATGACTGATAGCAAACGCTTTTGTAAGATTATTGCTAAAAGATGGCCGTGAGCGATAGATGGACTGCTTATTGTGTTTTGCTTTCATTTGTGCGCTCAGCTTTGAAAAAGCATCCGAATCCGATTGATGTACCATAACTAATGCTATTGCACCATCTCTTTTGGTCTTGCTGGCCAATGAATACCAGCTATTAAGGTTATCTGCCAGAGCTACTGCAATTTTATTTTTCATGTTGAGGTGGTCGGTAATAGAATCGTTACCATTTCCAATAAAAATACATTGGCTACTGATTGACGGCTCGATTGGTGCAGTGCTCAGATAAACAATATCTTCATAATGAATTAATTGTTTGTCTTTAAGCTTAAACTGGAAACTATCCCAGCGCCAGCTCCATAGCCCGATATTTTGAAGGTATGTGGTGTCGTTGAAAGGTTTAAGTCCGGCAGACTTAAAATAATTAACAATGTAGCGCGCTGCTTTATGTTCGCCCTCCGAGCCAGTATCACGTCCTTGCAGGCTGTCTGATGCCAATACATAAACATGTTGCTTGAGGCTTGTTGAGTCAATGCTATTCAGGTATTTAGATTTAAACTTGGGCGATTGGGCATTAGCAGATAAGGTGAGTATCGCCAGGGAAATGATTAAGGTTATTTTCATGGTTTATAAGGATTACATTGTTTTTGCGTTTTGAATAAGTTTAAATATAGCCCATTTTTTCATGTAAGAGATAAAAAAAGCCGGCGTTATTGCCGGCTAAATGCTGTTTCTAATGTTAATCTGAATCAGCAATAAACGTTAAATTCAGATTATCAGAAGCGCTTACCAATGGTAATACCAAAGGAATAGGCGCTGTATTCTTCTTTAAAGTCGTAGGTAAACATAGGGGTTAGCTCCCAGCCGTTTTCTATTTCAACTTCATACTCAATTCCTGTTTTAAGCACAAAGAAGGTCTCGGTATCGTGATTTTTAAATTCCCACTCAACACCAGGGCCGGCAAGAATACCTATGCGGTGCGTTGGTTTGTATTTGCCAACGGCTGATACCACTACTACATTATTACGCTCCAGTTCATCATGGTTACTGGTGGTAATGTAATATTGGTCAAGCTCAACATCACCAATGAGGCCAAGGGCCCATTTGTTGTTTAAGGAGTAATAGTAGTCAACTCCAATGGTTGGCACCCATTTTCCTGTGCTCTCTTCATGTGTTTCATGCTCATAAAAAGCCGAAGGAATGTGAGTAAAACCGGTGTAAAGCGACAGTTTGTGTTTGCCATGACTGCTTGTTTCATGGCTTGAGTGTGTTTCGTGCCCGGCATGATGGTCATGCTGAGCCATGGCATTAACAGATAATAATGCCAGTGCAACAATAAGTAATTGTTTCATTCTGCAATTTAATTAATTAGTTATGTTCAAGCAGGGCAAAGGGAGCGGGGTATTGCTTAGTATTTATTGCCTAGTATAACACCATTTAGGAAACCATTGATAAGGGCACTGCCAATATCGTTGGAACCATGTGGGTTAAAACTATCACGTATGCGATTGGTACCAGTATAGCTAAAAAAATCGGCCGGGTAATGTGCCTTATAGGGCATGAGCATGACAGTTGAGTTTTGGGTTACCTGAAATTGCTCGTACATACCCCATTGCTTATAAAGATATATCGGGCGGTTGTGCTTATTAATCTCGCCCGAATTAATATCCAGTTGAATAGGTGTGTAGCTTAATTTCAAATCCAGGCTAACCTGTGTATCCTGTTTGATACTATCGGCCTCGTAGGTATATTGGCCATAGCAGAACAGGCTGCTGCATATCAACAAAAAAAACAGTTTAACTTTTTTCATTTCGATGTTTTGCTAGGATTGTGCGGCAAAGTTACACTTTATTCTTTTGAATTAATATCAGGTGCTCTTTTTAAACACCGAATTGTAATCAATGTAGTAGAGTAATTTAAACGAGAGTGTATTAATCTGTGGGCTGTTTCTGACTATGTCTAGATTCTTCTTGTAACCTTTTGTAACTGTTTCTTCAAGGTGAAAAATGGAGTTCTTCCAACCCAATGTCATTTCCGAACCTGGGGCAAATACCCATCGCACTACCATATCAACATTGAAAGCATTAAAATTATGATCGTGATTGTCATTATAAGCGTGATCAGGTAGCAGGCTACCATCATCCTGCAATAAATAAAAGGACAGGTTTTCAACACTTGACCAATAATGCCTGCTTCGAAGTCTCAGGCTTAACTTATTGTTGAACGTATAAGCCATTTCAAGGATGTTTTCGACGGTGCCCAGGTTACGCTGCGAAAAATGAATAGAGTCCTGAGCTTCATTCTTATCGACATAGCCATAATCATTATTCTCAAAATCATATCCCAACTCATAGTCCAGTATTAGCTTTTGCCCGATGCGCCATTGTATGCCACAGCCCATCCAGTTGCCATCCTGGTTACGTTCAGGTCTGGCATAGCCTCCAAAGTAGCCATAGGCACTTAGTTTTTTGGTCCAATCGGTATGCATAAAAAGATTAATGCGGTAGCCTGGTGGTTTATAAAAATAGCGACCTTTAACACGCGTCTCATCATAGTTGTGCTCTTCCGACATCCAAACCCCATGTACTTCGAAGCCATAATTATTCATAAACTGACCTTCGGTATATACGCTCACTTCCTGATTTTTGATGGCAAATGGCTCCATGTTCATATCATGTTTGTACCTGATTTGACTCATCCACTGCCTGAAAATACTGAACGGTTCAACCTGCTGAAATCGAATAAATGCATCCGTATCGAAAAGGTTATTGCGCCTGAGGTAACCCATGTCATTGGGGTTATAATCTTTTGAGTAGGCTTCTTGCGACATGCCGTATTGCCATTTACCACCATTTTTAGCTAGCTCCAATTCGGTAAACCAGCCTGTTTCCTTATCTTCTGCACCTCTGTGGCTGATGCCTCCTTTACCGCTCAAGGCAAAGTTCAGGCTTTTATCACGAAACTGAAATTCAGTGCCGGTGACATTGGCCATAAACGCGTGATCGTACATGAGCATGTTGGTGTTGATTAGGCTAATGTAAGAGTTGTTTTTTAATGACTGATCCACCACCGTTACATTGTAGTTGGTAAATGGTTGTATCAGAATCTCACGTTGTTGGTTGGTGATTGTATCTCCCAGTGTGGCATGCGAGTTGAGCGACATGGCATTAAGTACGCCAATGGCCATACCACTTTTATTGCGTCCTGATATTTTAGTTGCATTTACCAATTGTGTCTCAGAAGGACGATCGGCGATGATTTCGTTTTCTTGCAGGGCATCGTCGGCATCACCTGCAAATTTGGGCCGGCTGCCAATGCGCCGTGAATAGAAGATATCGGCGCGATCAAACAGTTCCATCCCTTCAGTGAAAAACTGACGGCGCTCATCGTAATATATTTCGTAAGGCGACAGGTTTAGTTGTTTATCATCCGACTGTATCTGTCCAAAATCAGGAATAAGCATCATGTCCAGTGTGAAACTTTCATTGATGCCATATTTAAGGTCCAAGCCGCCTTTGTAAATGAAGTCTGTTTCGCCGCTGTTTTCGTTGTGCTCCAGGTAGGTGGCCATATAAGGAGTAAACGATAGGCGGGTGGGTGGTTTGATGTTACTAATACCAGTAAGTTCTCCTTGTTGGTGGATAAATCCAGAGATGTTCCGATCAATAAAACTCCATGAATTATTCGAATTATAGCGACGGATATTGCGAAACATATTCAATCCCCAGGTATGAATATCTTTTTCAGGAAATCGGAGTGCAGAATAAGGAATACGCATTTCAATTGTCCAGCCTTCATCGGTTATGCAGGTCTTGCTTTCCCATACAGCATCCCAGTTCGCATCTTCACGGTCACGATCACTTTTTATGGCTTTGATATCGGTTTGTATGCCGGCGGGTGTAATAAAAAAGCCATAAGAGAGCTGCCCTTCATTATATGGGTCAAAGTAAACACCAAAATAGTCGGAGGCGCCAATGTTATCTCTTTCAGACAAGTAATTGTAAATACTGTCGGGTGCAGAGTCATGCAATATAGCTCCAAGGTATACCGCTGTTTGGTCATAAAAAAAGTACACCTCGGTTTTTTGCATCGCCGGCTGGCCATTATACGGTTCAAGCTGCACAAAGTCGGTGGCTGCAATGGCACTTTGATAAGCTGTTTCATCGAGAACTCCATCAATTTTTAAGGGTTGATTGAGGTAAATTGCTTCAACCTGTTTCTTTTGTGCTGTGAGTTGCAGACAGCTAATGAAAGTCAGCAGCAGGAAGATAAGTTTCATGGTTAGTGATAGTAGAGTTTAGTGTGTGTTAAAAGATGACTAAAATTACTAAAAAGTTGATGATTCAGAGGTTAATAGCATGTTAAAACCCTCAAGAAGTTCTCTTTGTGCATGGTATATTATCAAATTGTAGTTTTTACCTGCAAAATGGCATACAATTGACATCGGGTTTTTATTATCTTTGTGCTTTTGTTATTAACACATGTATAATAGTGTCTTGCTTAAGACAATAAAATAATGCACTTACCATGAATTTTGTAGAAGAATTAAGATGGCGTGGTATGATCCACGATGTAATGCCAGGTACAGAGGAGCAACTTCAGAAAGAAATGACGTCGGCTTATGTGGGTATCGACCCAACAGCAGATTCTTTACACATTGGTCACCTGGTAAGTGTAATGATGCTTAAACACTTTCAGGTATGTGGACATAAACCAATTGTTTTGGTTGGTGGAGCAACAGGTATGATTGGCGATCCTTCAGGTAAATCTGATGAACGCAACCTGCTGGACGAAGAGCAGTTGCGTAAAAATCAGAATGGCATTAAAAAGCAGCTGTCAAATTTTCTGGATTTTGATTCAGATGCAGAAAATGCAGCCGAAATGGTAAATAACTACGACTGGATGAAGGAGTATTCGTTTCTTGAATTCATTCGCGATATTGGTAAGCACATTACGGTTAATTATATGATGGCCAAAGATTCGGTTAAAAAACGATTGGACGGAAGCTATAAAACCGGTCTCTCTTTCACCGAGTTTACATATCAATTGGTGCAGGGAACGGATTTTTTACACCTGTATAATGAAAAAAATTGTAAGCTTCAGATGGGGGGCTCTGATCAGTGGGGTAATATCACAACGGGTACCGAGTTAATCCGCAGAACAGGAAGTGGAGAAGCATTTGCACTGACTTGTCCGTTAATCAAAAAAGCCGATGGTAAGAAATTTGGAAAGACTGAGTCTGGTAATATATGGTTGGATCCTGTTCGTACATCACCTTATGCATTTTACCAATTTTGGTTAAATACATCAGATGAGGATGCGGAGAAATATATTAAAATCTTTACGTTGCTCTCAAAAGACGAGATTGAGACGCTGATTGAAGAACACAAAGAGCAACCACATAGACGGGCACTGCAGCAACGCTTGGCAAAAGAAGTAACTGTTATGGTGCATTCTGAAGAGGCGTATGAGGCGGCAGTAGAAGCATCTCAAATACTATTTGGTAAAGCTACAACAGAAGCGTTGCGCAAGATTGATGAACAAACACTTTTAGCAGTGTTTGAAGGAGTACCTCAGTTTTTTGTTGATAAAGCTGTTCTGGTTGAAGGCATTAATATTGTTGATTTATTAGCCGAAAAAACAGCCGTCTTTCCATCCAAAGGCGAATTGAGACGTACCATCAAAGGTGGAGGAGTAAGCATGAATAAGGAAAAAGTGACAGATGCAGAGATGACTGTTAAAACAGATGCCTTGCTAAATGACAAATATTTATTGGTGCAAAAAGGTAAGAAAAACTACTTTTTAGTGATAGCACAATAATAAGCGAATAAACAGCATAGTTAAAGCAGGCCGGTTGGTCTGCTTTTTTTATTTGAATTCGAGGCCAATGAGTGAGATGTCGTCAAAGGCTGCACCATCGCTTTCAATACGATCGATGATTGCCCTCAGACCCTGAAAATTCTGTTCAAGTGGATGGTTGTTGTTCATAATTGCTTCGACTTCCTCTGCGCCTGACTCCACCTGGTAGCCATCGTCCAACTCTACCAGGCCATCAGTGAAAGCCAATAGTTTAGAGCCCTTGGGAATGTGTACCTTACCTACTTCAATGGATGGGATGAAGTCGAGCATACCCAATCCAATGCACCCACTTTCCAGATGTACCAGATGCTGTTTCCGGGTGTCGTATAGTAAGGGTGGAAGGTGACCTGCATTTACATAGCTCAAGCGACGGGTTAAAAGGTTGTAGCGGCCAATAAACAAGGTGATAAATTTCTCATTATTCGCACTTTCGTTGACACGAGCATTCAGCTGATGGACCAGTTTCTTTAGGTTGCAGCGGTACGAAAAAAGTGAGCGAATAACCGCCTGGAAGTTGGACATCAGCATGGCGGCTGACATACCTTTACCTGATACGTCGGCAATACAAAAACCAATGGTATTCCTCGACAGGCGAAAAACATCGTAATAATCACCGCCAACGCCCATGTGAGGCTGATAATAGGTGTGAATATCCAGCTTAGAGGTTTTGGGCAATTGGTGCTTGCTTGGTACCAGCTGATTCTGTATTCTGGAAGCCAGCTCCATCTCTCTTTTAATCGCTTCCTGCTCAAGTAGCTCCTGCTGCATGCGCTTGTTTTCAACAAACACAATGATCAGGTTCGAAATAATCTGAATCAGCTTTAGGTGCTTAATCGTTGGGCTAATACCCTGTTGTTCCTCCTCAATATCTCCAATGAGTACATAGCCAATGGCCCTGTATCTGTGAAACAGTGGGATAACCGCATCAAAGCCTTTCAGATTGGGAGGGTGCGATAGCGTAATGCTCTCAATGGTATCATACTGCAATAAATCCTTTTCTACATCAATTGCGGCTGCTTCTTCCTCTGTAACACCAGAAGTTAAAAGGTTCTTCCACTCTTCGTTTGAAAAGGTGTAAACAAGTACTTTGCCCACTTCAAGTTCTTCACGGAGAAGTATTTCAAATTCGGAAAGCAAATCATCGATGGAGTGATCCTCATTGATGGTTTGCGCAATATCAAGGATGATGTTTAATCGGTCCTTGTAAAGTCTTAGTCTTTTCTTTCTTAATTGCGTAACCATATCCGGATAACTCTTTCCAACTAAGGTATTAAAAAAAACCTATAAAAGTCAGGAATTATTGTTACATCGTTGTTTTGGGCTATAAAATACCCTGTTATAAGCTTTTTATAAATAGTTAATTTAAAGTCTATAACAGGGGTTAATGTTGTGCAAAATTATTTTACACGCTCAACATATGAGTTGTCGGAGGTGTTAATTTTGATTTTGTCGCCAGTGTTAATAAATAAAGGTACCATGATGGTTGCTCCTGTAGTTACTGTGGCTGGTTTTAATGAGTTGGTTGATGAAGTATCGCCACGAACACCAGGTTCGGTATAAGTTACCTCAAATACCACGTTAGTAGGCAGGTTTACCATCAATGCTGTTTCTGTATCAGCATGGTATACTACTTCTACTTCCATACCTTCGTTAAGTAAAGATGTATTATCAATCAGCGACTCATCGATAGGAATCTGCTCAAATGTTTCGGCGTTCATGAAATGATAGCCCATGTCATCTTTATATAAGAACTGATGAGGACGACGCTCAACACGTGCTTCATTTACTTTAACGCCTGCGTTAAATGTATTCTCAATAACCTTTCCGGTTGATACATTCTTAAGTTTTGTTCTTACAAACGCAGCTCCTTTACCCGGTTTAACGTGTTGAAACTGTATAATGAAGAATAACTGTCCATTGTACTCAATGCACATTCCATTTCTAAAATCAGCTGTAGTTGCCATACTATTGAAATTGTGATTATTATTATCTTAAAAAACGGTGCAAAAATAAAGTAATTCGCGGAAAAAACGAATTGTGAGAATGAAAAGCTACCAGCTGAGATTGATGTTCTTAATGCCTTACGCTACTAAACGGGTGCTTGAGGCCTTTAAATGATTCGAGGTTGCAGGTGAAAGAGCCCACTGCCAGATCGAACCTGACACGAACCGGAATGCGGTTGCTGTCGCGGCTAATCCATACCTGCATGTCATCTTCTGTTTTAAAAGCACGCCCCACTTCCGTTACCGGTGAAAATTTGTAACACTCAATTTTGCCAAAGTTGGTTTTAATGACCTCCGTGCCGCGGTAGCGTATGCGCAGAGGGAAGTTTTCGTCTGAGAAGTAGGTCATGAACTCAATGACTTCACCCACCTCCAGTTCTTCATTGAACTTATGGTTACGGGCAAAGTAAAAGGCTGAGAGAATATCAAGTATGCCCTCCTGAACCTTGTGTACGCCTGATTTTTTAGAAATAACCTGGGATGAGTCACGGTTATATTCTACTTCATTGTAATAGCGGTAACGGCCTTCGCGAATACTGCGAATGGCTTTTATTGGTTCGTTGGTTTTTATATCAATGAAGCTTTCGTAGCGGTCTCTGATTTTGTAAAGTACATCGGCTACGCCAACTGTTACACCCTTGCCAACTATATGGTGCGTAGCGATATTGTTAATAACCGAATCATTAACCGAGAGGGTGGCCTTACCTCCCGTTACAAACCCATAATTAAGTGAAAAAACTAACTGCTCGCCTCCCTGATAAGCCGCATGAGTAGTTAAAGGGTAGGGAGGGATAAATACGGTATCTTTCTTTTCTTCTTGTGATGCCAGTATATTAACACTAAAAAGTACACAAAACAGAAATATGGTGGCTCGTTTCATAAGCATTCATTTTGAGAATAAGTTAAGGTTACTTACTCTATATGACAAACAAACGCCTGGAATTACTTATATGTTCTGACTATAATATCTTTTTCTTTGGTGTAGTGGCCACAAAATCTTTAAGGTAGAAGGGCTCAAAATAGGCCACATCTTCAAACTTTTCCTGTGCAAAATACTGTTCGGCCAAAGGGGCCAGATTTTTTGCCAAAGGATGACAGTCGTCCAGGAAAACTGCATTTTCATGTTGGATAACTTCTTTGCACTTCTCTGCGCCATTGCCAAAGAAAACAACCTGGTACTGATTAAGCCATTCTTCAAAAGTGGTTTCATCTACAATTTTGGCCGAGATAGCTTCCAGGATGTTAAGTTGTCGATCAAAAACAGCCGTGTACACTTCCATGCGTCGTGCATCCATAAGTGGACAAAAGACTGGTGATAATGAGCCGCTAGCCTGGTGTTGTGCTATAATAGGCTGACTCATAATGTGCATGGAATCAATGGCGATTAATGGTTTGTTTAAGGCATAGCATATACCTTTAGCTGTAGAAACACCAATACGCAGACCAGTGTACGAACCAGGACCACTACTGACAGCTACGGCATCAATGTCTTTAATATCGGGCGTTTCACCTAACTCAAATAATTCTTCAATAAGAAGTGTTAAGTTGGTGGCATGTGAATTAACCTGGTAAAGCTCTTTTGATTCAACAACTTTCCCGTTTTCACTATATGCCACTGAACATACGCCTGTTGACGTCTCTATACTTAAAATTTTTGCCATGCTATATGTTTGTTTTGAGTTATATAACAGTAACTTAAATGCTGTAAATTTTTCACTCCAGCTACTAGTCAATATAATCGCCACATGAATAAATCATTGTTGCGCAAAATTAAGAAATAGTTTGATAGATGGAAATGGTTATAAATCAAAGCGGGCCTTTAAACAATCGTTTAAAGGCCCGGTGTATGTTGTTATCGAATTCAATTATTCTTTCTTGTCTTCAAATAATTTATCAACGACCTGGACAGGTGTTTCATTGTTTAGTTTTCTTGAGATGGCTGAGTATGGACCACTGATGACCTCATCTTCTTCTACCAGCCCTTCTAATATTTCAATGTGTTTGGTGTTCTGAATACCCGGCACTACCTTTTTCTGAATAGCTTTACCGTTTTCTACCACAAATACCACTTCCAGTCGCTTGTCTTTGTCCGCTTCTACTTTTGTAGAATCACTCTGGATAGTATCAGGACGGGTGGTTACCGATTGGATAGGAATGGTTAGTGTGTTGTACCTGGTGTTGGTTTGTATATCAACCGTAGCTGACATGCCCGGGCGGAAAGGATACCTGTTTTTAATGTCTTTAGTTGCTAAATGCTCATAGGATTCAGGCAGTATCAGTACCCTAACCTCAAAATTGGTAATTTGATCGGCACTGGCACCTTGTGTTTTGGCTGAGTTGGCTATTTGCGTTACAATACCTTTAAACTTTTGCTTCAGGTAGGCATCCACCTCAATGAGGCAGGTATCGTACTGACTAACTCGAATGATGTCATTCTCATTCACATTTACCAGTACCTCCATCTGATGCAGGTTGGCCAGAGTCATCATTTCCGTGCCTTCAAACTGAGCCGTTCCTACAACACGCTCGCCTTTTTCTACATTGAGGCGTGATATGGTGCCGTCCATAGGTGCATAAATGGTTGTTTTATTAAGGTTATCGCTGGCTTCGTTCAATGATGCTTTAGAGTTACGCAATGCAGCTTCAGCAGAAGATTTGTTGGCTTTTGCAATTTCATATTCAGATTCAACCTGTTCAAAATCAGATTCAGAGATGGTTTTGTCTGCCCATAATTGTTTATTGCGTTCGTAATTGAGTTCCTTTTGTTGCAGCTGAGCTTCGGCTTGTAAAAGGTTGGCTTCGGCAGATTTTAGCGATGCCTGCATTTTCTCAAAGTTACGCTGGTATATATCGGGCTGAATACGCGCCAGCATTTGCCCTCTTTTTACTTCCTGGCCTTCTTCAATCAGTAACTCCAGAATCTCACCTGAAACATCAGAGCTGATTTTAACTTCCACCATTGGCTTAATCTTGCCGTTGGCTGTAATGGACTCGGTAATTGTGCGGAGTTGTGCTTTCTCGGTGAGTACTTTTTCCTGGTATTCCTGGCCAATCCAGCCTTGTTTTTTTCCTATAACTAAAACAATAATAATAATGAAGATGGCAGCAATGGCTATAACTACGGGTTTTTTCATAGGTTCAGTAATTTATCGGCTAATTTAATCATTCAAAATAAAAAAGCGGCCATTAACAAAAGGAATTCTTATACTAAAACACCGGATAATGCTGGCAACTATCCGGTGTTTTAAAATAAAGGGTAAAAAGGGTATTATGAATCTATAGTTCGATAGGAATTCCTTTATAGAAATCAAGGATCTTTGTACGCAAAATGTATTCGTATTTTGATTGTAATAAATCCGACTGGGCCCTGGTATAATCTGTTTTCGCCACATTATAGTCCACCGAATTCACTAATCCAACATTAAATTTCTTTTCGGTGTATCTGAATGATTCAGCAAAGGAGTTGACAGCTTCCTGACTAGATAAGAACTTATTGTAGGCTGCCATTGCATCGGCATAGGCCTGCTGAATGTTCTTACGCAGGTTAAGTTTTTCTTGCTTAAGTTGAAACTGGGCATCTGCTACTCCAAGTTTGGCGTTAGCCACATTATTACGGGTTTGTAAGCGGTTGAAGATAGGAATGTTTAAACGGGCACCAATGTATGTGTTGCGATTGGTCTTAAACTGTTCGTTTAGCGAACGATTAGAGTCATAAGGATCGCCCACCAACCAGTTGGCATTGGTTGACATGCCAGCACCTAATCCCAGAGTTGGATAGTAATTGCCTTTGGCAATTTTTAAGTCATATTCCTTACTTTCGGTATTGTAGGTGGCACTTTTTATTTCAGGCATAATGCCAAGTGCTGTCATGTAAATATCCGTTGGTGGTTCAGGTGTAAAAACAGTTAGTTCCGGTAGTACAGGTATTTGAATATCAAACTCAACAGGTCTTTCCAGATCAAGCAGTTGTGCCAGATTCAGTAATGAAAGGGCCAGGTTATTTTCTTGCTGGGTAACATTCAATGCTTCCTTGGCCGCCTGCGATTTAATTTCCAGGTAGCTGCCCATTGCCTGACTGCCTGCATCAACCAGTTTTTTTGTTCTTTCAGCTTGTAGCTTACTGGTTTCATATTGCTCTTTCGCTACGTTAAGAAGCTCTTTGTTAAAAAGTATCTGCAGATAATGACCAGTTATTTGGAGGCCAATGTCATTCTTTGTTTTTTGCATATCTTCAATGGCGGCCAATAAGTCAACCTGATTTCGTTTGATGGTATTGTTATTGGTAAAACCACTAAAAACATTCATGCTACTACTGGCGCTAATGCCAAACGAACGTAGATCCTGATCAACATTCGTAGCTTCCTGTTGCACCCAGGTATAACCAAAGCTAACAGACCCATCACTATTGGCATTTAAATCAGGTAAGCGGTTGAGTTTACTTTGCTTTAACTGATTCTCCTGGTATTCGGTATTGATGGCCTGACGCTGTATAGTGATATTATTTTCATGCGCGTAGTTGATGCATTCCAGCAACGACCATTGCTTTTTATTCTCGCCCCAAACCTGCTTCAGGCTATCTTGTGCTTTTATATTGGGCAAAGCAAACAGTATGCAGGCAAGTGCAATAATAGATTTCCGTATCATAGATAATTCTTTTATAGGGTGTGAGCCTAATTGTTTCTCTTCAGGTAAAAATTAGAACTAAATTGTTAATAAAAATATCAATTATTATTCAATTAGCTTTTAGGAATCTTAATTTTATCCTCTTTTGACAGTCCTTCGGTGATTTCGATTTTGATACCATCCGATAGGCCGGTTGTCACCAGGCGCTTTTCAAACAGTTGTTCCCCAGTTTCTATCTCTACAAATGCTGAGTCGTTGCTAAACGTGATTAGTTTTTCTTTGATGGCTAAAACGCTATCTCTGCGGTCAAGCACAATATCAGCAGTGGCACTGTAGCCGGCTCTGATGAACTGGCCTTCCTTTAATTTAACGGCCGCCTTAATCTCAAACTGAATAGCGCCGTTTTCTTCCACACCTTTCGGAGCAATAGATTCCAGAAAAGCATCGTAATTCTCATCTTCGATGGCCCCAATAGACAGCAATAGCGCCATGCCTTGCTTAATCTTGCCAACCTCAGTTTCGTCTACCTTACCTTCAAATACCATTTTGCCCATATCGGCTACAACAGCAATGGTTGTTCCATCGTTGAAGGTGTTACTTTTAATCACCGAATTACCTTCTTTAATAGGTACATCCAGCACCATACCAGTGATGGTAGAACGAATTAAGGTATTGGTTTGGTTCTTCGAGTTGCTCGTTACACCCTCCTTAATCAGTTGTAAATTGTTTTCGGCAGCCAGTTTATCCGCTTCAGCTGTCTCAAATCGTAATTGTTCTTCCAGGAATTCAGATTCAGGAATAACGCCAGTATCGAATAACTCCTTTTTGCGATTGAATTCAACTTTAGCATTCTTGAAGCTGATTTCGGCTCTTTTTAATTGCGCTTCTGCATTGTTCACCTGAATCATTTCGGGAATAATTTGCACCTTAGCAATCAGGTCGCCTTTCTTTACTTCATCACCTGCTTCAACAAATATTTCGGTGATGATGCCCGACTCCTGAGGTTTGATCTCAATCTCTTTCCTGGGTACGACGGAACCAGTAGCAACTGTTTTCTTGATAATGTTGGTAACTTCTGCCGTCTCAGTTTCGTAAACTACAGGATCTTTTTTCGACTGATTGTATAAGTAAAATACCACCCAGGCAAATAATGCGATAAAAACAACGCTACCTAATATTTTTAATACCTTCTTCATGAGTTTAGATTTTTTATAGTTTCTAGTATGTTCAAATTTTTTATTCGTGTCTTAAGGCTTCAATTGGTTTAATCTTAATGGCTTTCATAGCTGGTATGAGTCCGGCTATTAAACCTACCAAGATGAGCATCATGAGTGCTGCAATGGCCAGTGGTAATCCAACTTCGGGGTTTAGGAAGAATGTTTCATCTTCCACATTGCCAGCTGCCCTAGAGGCGTCAACCGCCATATCTACCAAGTACAATACAACTGTGCCAAATGCGAGGCCGATAAAGCCGGCGATGGTGGTCAGGAATACAGACTCGGTTAATAACTGGCCCACAATCATTGCAGGGCGGGCCCCAATAGCGCGTTGAATGCCAATTTCTTTGGTTCGCTCTTTAACGATGACCAGCATAATATTACTGATACCAACTGCTCCGGCAATTAAAGTCCCAATTCCAACTACCCATATAAGGATGTCAATGCCCAGGAAAATGAAGTTCATGGTTTTGATCTGGTTCTCCAGATCAAACTTGCCAATAGCTTCCTTGTCGTCGGGCGAAAGTTTGTGGTTGCTCTGCAGGATTGGTGAAATTTTGTCGATCACTGTTTGTACCTTAACGCCTTTCTTGGCAATTAATCCAAAGTAATGCACCTGGTCGCCATAATTAAAGGTTTGTTGCATGGCAGTAAAGGGCAGGTAGACAGTTTCCTTTTTGTTGCTTCCAATGTTTATCTTTGGATTATTTGATTTAAAAACGCCAACCACCATGAAATACACACCATTAACGCGCAGGTATTCCCCAACCGGATCTTCGCCTTCATCGAACATTACTTCATAAACTTTTTCGCCAATGATGCAGACTTTGCGTTTCAGTTTAATGTCCTCATCGTTAATGTAACGGCCATAAGGCATGCTGCAGGGGTCTATCTCCCGATAGCTGGGGTAGTCACCCATCACATTAAATGCGCCAGAGCGTTTGCCTCTCACAATGTTTTCACCACTACGCAGGTTCCAGCCATTCAATCGGGGTGAAATTACTTCTACCTCTGGTACCTGATCTCTGATGGCTTCAATATCATCATTATTGATTTGCCAGTGACGCCCGCGTTTAAAACCTTCGTAGGCAATAGTAGTGTTCTCGGCCCACATAAAACCGCTGTTTGTAGCAAAGTCTTTAACACCCTCATATACACCGTTCTTGAGGCCATTGCCTGAGCCGGTCATAACAATGAGCATGAAGATGGCCCAAAACACACCAAAGGCTGTCAGAACACTTCTTAGTTTATTTTTTTTGATAGCATTAAATATTTCCTGCCACCTATCTTTATCAAACATAGCTTTAGACTTTGGGTTAGATTTATTCGTCGTGTAATGCTTCAATTGGTCGTATAGCAGATGCTTTACGGGCCGGGATGTAACCGGCTATCAATCCGGCTGTCACTAATATGGCTAAAGCCCATAGTGCCACGCCTAAATCGGCTGAAGGGTTGAAAAAGGCTCTTTGTACATCCTGATTCTGTGTGGCTATCTGTTGCAGGATGGCTGAAACACCAGCCAATAATCCCATGCCGGCCACCAATCCAAAGAATCCTGCCAGGGCAGTTATCAAAACAGATTCAGATAATACCAGCCTGATGATTGAAAAAGGAGAAGCGCCAATAGCTTTGCGAATACCAATTTCTTTTGTTCGTTCTTTTACCAGGATGATCATAATGTTGCTGACTCCAACAATACCTGCTATAATGGTCATAATTCCAATAACCCAAACAAACATGCGGATGCCGGCAAAAACGCCTTGTGCCTGTTTAAAACTTTCCAGGGTATTCCAAATACCAATGGCCTGCTGGTCATCTGGTGCCACCCGATGACGTTCCATCAGCGTATTTCTTACTTCATCTTCTATTCGTTTGTTTTCAGCAACCGATGTGGCATTGGTTGATATGGCCATCTCTGTCAGGCGGTTGTTGCCATTAAACACTCGCTGGGTTGTTGTAAGCGGCATATACAACTGTTTTCGGTCTTTGTCTTCCGGATCAACAAATGTTCCTACCACCATAAAAGGCACTCCACTTATCCGGATGTATTTGCCCATGGGATCTTCATCCTTAAAAAGATGTTTTTGTACCGGTTCCGAAATAATAACTGATTTTCTGAATTGCTTGACATCTATTTCGTTAATGTATCGGCCTTGCTGGATGTCAACTAATTGAATCTTCTTAAACTCCGGCATAACGCCTTCAATGCGGAAGTCGCCATATTCATTTTTGTAAGTTACTCCAAAGTCACCCCAAAGATGAAAGCGGCCTGAGAAGTTATCCATGTCATCTTCAAACTTGCGCTTTAGCATTTCGCCATCGGCTACCGTGAAGTTAATGCGGCGCCCTGCTTTAAGTCCATCATGAGCGACTTGTGTCCGGCGACTCCAAATCCATAAAGCATTTTTAGATGTGCCTCTGAAATTAAATTCCATGCCATTTTCAAGTCCTTTACCCGAGCCCAACAGTATGATGAGCATGAATATACCCCAGGCTACACTAAAGCCTGTCATGATGGCTCGAAGCTTGTTCTGCTTAAGTGTGGAAAATATTTCCTGTAAATAATCAATCATGATAATACAGACTTGTGCGAGGTGAAAATTTGACTGTTGTCGGCTGATGTGCCTTGATGATTAGTGCTATTGGATTCAATAATACCATCTTTCAGACGAATGACACGTTGGGTCATATCTGCAATGTCGTTTTCGTGCGTTACTATAATAACGGTGATTCCCGAAGCATTCACTTCTTTCAGGATGTCCATCACTTCATAGGATGTTTGTGTGTCTAAGGCACCGGTTGGCTCATCGGCAAGGATGACTTTGGGGGAAGATATTAATGATCGAGCAATGGCAATGCGCTGTTTCTGTCCACCGGACAGTTCGCTGGGTAAATGGTTCCACCACTCTTTCAAGCCCAGCCGATCGAGTAACTCAAGAGCTTTGGCATTGCGCTTTTTCCGACTAACGCCTTGGTAGTATAAGGGGAGTGCAACATTCTCCATTGCATTTTTAAACGAAATAAGGTTGAATGATTGAAAGATAAAGCCAATATACTTGTTGCGAAACGCTGCAGCCTTTCGTTCATTCATTTGCTGAATAAGAATATCATTGAGGTAATACTCACCAGCATCATAATTATCGAGTATGCCCAGAATGTTGAGTAGAGTTGATTTACCTGAACCGGAAGATCCCATGATAGAAACCATCTCGCCTTCCTGAATGTCAATGTCAAGCCCCTTAAGTACGTGAAGAGAGTTGCTGCCTGTGATATAAGATTTGTGAAGTTGATTCACTCTAATAATGCTTTGGCTCATAATGTTTTTTCTTAGATATATAGATTCTAACGGGTTCAATACATAATAGCAATGGATGTGCCACACGTTTAAAAGTTCACTTATTCAGTGTGTTATGGCTGTTGTTTTTTGGTTTACACCTATTTTAACCTTAGATTTACTTTAATTTTGTTCGGTTTCGAACACATGATTTTTGTTAGGCTTTACAAATAGGACGATTGAGGGTCCTAATCGGTTACAGTGTTCGAGGTGTGCGTTTTCGAACAAATCGATTGTTTTTAATGGTGATGCACGTTTTTATTCGACCGCAATGCCGTCTTTGCGTATCATATGTAAACATTGAATATGTTTGATGACTGAAGAACAATTAATAAATAGTAGTAAGCAGGGAAATAAGTTGGCCTTTGCACAGCTGATAGATAAGTATACCAGTTATTTGTATCAATTAGTTTTCCGTATCATTAACAATGAGGAGGAATCAAAAGATATTTTGCAGGATACATTTATTGTAGTGTGGCAGAAGTTGAGCCAATACGATGCCGGGAAGTCAAAATTTACAACCTGGCTGTATACTATTGCAACTCGTCAGGCGATTAGTTCCTTGCGAAAGAGGAAACATCACATACCAGTGGACGATGGAGTTGTGTCGAAATATTGTGAGGATGCGTATTATCAATTAGCAAATAAAGAAGTTGGTGAGTTAATTCTAAAGGCTACTAAAAACTTATCACCTTTACAAAAAGTGGTATTCGTGCTCCGTGATGTGGAAGAGTTGGAAGTAGATGAGGTAAGGCAGATTACTGGTTTATCGGCTAAGCAGATTAAAGACAATTTGTATGTAGCGCGTAAGCTTATCAGGGACCGCCTTATGAAACATGTAACAGGATAGATAATGGAAAAGGATGTTTATAAGCGATTTGTTGAGGATGTGAAAAGGACAGACTTGAGGATGTCGGATGAGGACATCTTTAAACAAAGATTATTGCAGAAGATTGACCAACCTCGCAACAACAGCAACAGACTGATACAAGTACTTAGGGTAGCAGCTTCTATAGTCCTATTGCTAAGTTTGGGTACATATATTTGGATGGAAGTAGATACCAGAGAGCAAAGGTGGCTGGTTGAGCAGCAAATAAACGGCAATCAGTTGGTGCAACCTTCATCTGGGTCGTGTAAGCAGGCGGTTAATGAAATAATGACATTATTAGCCAGCTCAGAATCACTGCCATTTAGTAATAAGGGTGTAGCTCTTAGTAAGGTTCACCTGAAGCAGATCAAAAACGAAAATGCCGAGTTGTTTGTAATGCTGGAAAGGGTGCTTGTATACATGGAACAATTTTATCCATCAGACTATGCCGCTTTTCAGTCTGGCGAAACAGTGCAGTTAACAGCCTGGCAATTAAGAAAAGAATATGATGTGTGTAACTGGATAACCAATAACTAGTGCGCTATGAAAACAAAAATATTATTGATTGCGCTGGTGCTTATTGTATCGGCTTGCAAAGATTTAAGGTATCATTATTATACACGAATAAATGATGATGGGACCATTTTTAAACGAATTGTAGCAGAAGGTGATTCTTCAAAAATATATTCCAATCCCTTTTCCTTTGATATTAATGATGGATGGAGTGTGAGTTATGATAAGAAAATAGATAAAAATAGCGAGGATACCTTGTTCGTCGTAATTGTAGAGAAGACTTTTCTGAATGTTACAGCGGTGAATAAAGACCTTGTGCCTGAAAATGATTCCGTATACAAGGATAATATCTCGCTCAGTATAAATAGTAAATTCAGAGGCTTTTTCACCTTTCACAAGTATAGCGAGACATTTAAACAACGGTTTCCGTTTAAACATTTGTCTGTTGATGATTATCTGAGTAGTGATGAATATGCATACTTCTTCGAAGATGATACATCTATTGTTCAAAACATGAGTGAAGCTGATGTTGAAGCTTTCGAAGAGCAAGGTGAAGAGAAATTTTGGGATTATCTGACAAGCACTTTAGGGATTGAGTTTGTTCAACTTACTGATGAATTGGCTCATCAATCGCAAAAAGAAGGTTTAACGGAATCTGATTCGCTGTTCGTTCTACAACTGTTTAAATCGTCTGTTGATGATGGTCCCGAGCTGGTTGAAATTTGCCAGTTAACTGATCAGCAAATGAATGCAACCTGGTTAAGTGAAGCCTATGCTGATGGCTATTTTGAGCACTTTGAAAAGCAGATTGATGATGAAGTTATAATGCTGGATGATAACGATTATAGCGCTGAGATTGAAATTCCGGGCTTATTATTCGCAACCAATGCCAATAGTATAGACAATAATAGCGCTAAATGGAGTTTTTGTCGTGGCAGCTTTCTATATAAAGATTATACCCTTACTCTTGAATACCGTACCATTAATTATTGGGCTTTTATTATAATTGCAGTGCTGTTTATTATCTTGGTAGTATCGTTTATAGTTAAAAGAAGAGCATGAAATATTTTTTATCAATAAGTCTGTTGCTGTTATTGTTGGGTTGTAAGGAAAATCCTAGGGTGGTTGTAGAGACAGAGTTGGGTGATATTCTAATTGAAATATATCAAGATAAAGCGCCGGTCACAACAAATAATTTTTTGAAGTATGTAAATGATGGAAGATATGATAGTGCGGGTTTTTATAGAGTTGTAAATAAGGATAATCAGGAAGGTGTTGAGGTTAAGATAGATGTTATTCAAGGCGGACTGTTTGAAGAAGAACATCCTTTGGTGTTAAAAAGTATATTACATGAATCGACGAACCAAACAGGCGTGTTGCACGAAGATGGTACTATAAGTATGGCTCGACTGGAGCCGGGAAGTGCATCTTCTGAATTTTTTATTTGCATTGGCAATCAGCCGGAGTTGGATTATGGTGGTAAGAGGAATTCTGATGGGGAAGGGTTTGCGGCATTTGGTAAAGTAATAAAAGGAATGGATGTTGTAAGAAAAATCTGGGCATTGAGCAATACAGATCAATTGTTAGATGAGCAGGTAGTCATATACAATATGCATCAGTTATAACTACTCATCAAAGAATCCATATTTGCGGTATGTTGTTTTTCTCAAAAAAAATCTCCCTCTCCAACTCTCACCCATTCAGCCTCTAAGCTATCAATGCCTCACGTGCGCCATCATTTTTCTCGATTTTCCATTTGGATAATAAAAAAATACTCTCTTATTTTGCACCCGCTTTTGAGAACAACGGTTGTCATGAAAAGCAGGATTGATAGGGGCTGCAGGCTTTTATTGATACGTATTGAGAGGTAAAAAAGGGCGTAGTCTTGACAAGGAGGATAAGAGGTAATATCTTAGTTTTCCTGACTCAAAAAAAAGCTAAAAGTTTTTCAAAAATAGTTTTGGATATTAAAAATAAAAACCTTTATCTTTGCAGCCGCAAAAACAACAAGGGTTGTTAGTCACGGCGGGG
>NZ_JAGTAR010000041.1 GCF_018156225.1 Carboxylicivirga sediminis | reverse complement strand
ATCCTGCAGGCATGGCGACCTATACATGGACCAACGCCGGAGGTACTGTTGTTGGTAATACTCAAAATGTAACCATCAGTTCAACACCTTATGGAACTGGTACGCATGTGTTTACACTAACCGTTGAAGATGCAAATGGTTGTATTGGTGCAGCCACGACTAGTGTTGATGTTAATACAGTTGATGGAACTATCAGTGTTAGTGCTCCTTCTCCTGGTGTAACTACTGTTTGTGCAGGTACTCCAATTACCTTTAATGCTAGTGGTAATCTTGGATCTGGAAATTATTCTTACGAGTTTCATAGAATTCGTGGAGCAGCAGATGACATAGTGCAAGCGAATGGACCCAGTTCAACATACGTTGCTACTGGAGTGGATGCTCCAATAGATGGAGATGAGTTCTATGTTGTTGTTAATGATATTGACACAGGTTGTTCAGATGCATCAAGTTCAATTATCATCAATGTTGTTAGTAATCCGGTTCCAACATTAGCCATTACTAATAATGGCGGTTCGTCAATTATTTGTCAAGATGAAGCACTGGACTTTGAAGTGACACCTGCTAGTTTTGCTCGATATGTGTTTTCAATTAATGGTAATCCGATACAAGACGGTGCTGGAAATACATTTAATTATAATGGTTTCAATGATGGTGATAAAATTAATGTTACTGCTTATACCGATCTTTCTGCAAGTGCTTGTTTCGGAACATCAAGTGATATAACCATTCAGGTGAATGCCCGACCAACTCCTTCTATTGATGGAGATAAAGTGGTTTGTGCGAATGATACTAAAACATATACAGCCAATGTAACTGGTTTAGGAAAAGGTAACTATACCTGGATAATCAGTGGAGGAACCCCAACTGGCGATTTGGACGATGAATCTGTGGAAGTTGTTTGGGATGGTGTTTTACCTTATTCTGTGATGCTTAATTATGTTAATGGTGATGGCTGTGAATCTTTAACGCCAGCATTTGAGATTATCACAGTTAACATTGTAACTGCTGGATTATCTGCTGACAAAACAAATATTTGTAGTGGTGAAGATGTCCTCTTTACAGCTACAGGAGGTGATACCTACGAATTCATGGTAGATGGTAGTACGGTACAAGGTCCTGACCCAAGTGATACTTATATTGCTTCAGGATTAACAGATGGTCAGTTAGTTACCGTTCGTGCTATTGATGCAACTGGTTGTGAAGATACTCATGTTGGAATAACAATTACAGTAAATCCGTTACCGACAGCTGTTATTTCCAGTTCGGACGCAGATAATACAATTTGTGAAGGTGATGAAGTTACTTTCACCGGTTCGGGTGGGGATTTATACGAATTCTTTATTAATGGAACAAGTGTTGGAGCCCCTTCTGCAGCAAATACTTACGTGACAAATGCTCTTGTTGATGGTGATCGTGTAAGCGTAAACGTGACTAACACCACAACAAGTTGTTCTCAAATGTCAGCAGAACTTGTTCATACTGTTAACTCGCTTCCAACAGTAGGTATTTCTGCTGACACTGGTCCTAATATTATTACAGGGACTGATGTCACATTTACAGCTACCGGTGGAGTGCAGTATGAGTTCTTCAGAAATGCTGTTTCTGTTCAGGGGCCTAATGCAAGTGATACCTATGGACCAGTCAATGATTTAGTTGATGGTGATGTAATTTCGGTTGTCGTTTACAATGCTAATGATTGTATGGCAACAGCTAGTATAACAATGAGTGTTGTTGATGGAATTACTCCTTATGATCTATTATCATCTGCTACAGAATATTGTGAAGATGAGTCTGGTGTAAGTCTTTATCTGGCAACACCTCAGGCTGGTGTGTCATATCGACTTATAAGAACATCTGATGATCAGGTTATTAATCCAATAATATTGTTTGACGGTACGAATACAGTTAGGTGGGATGATGTAACTGTACCTGCAGCTCTTACAACTGAAGAGTTCAGAGTAGAAGGTTTTTATCCGTCTGTTCCAGGTTCAGAGATCGAGATGAATAATCGTGTCACAATTACCAGAAATAATTTACCAAGTGTATTTAGCATTCTGCCAACTGGTACCGTGACTGGTTGTGGCGGAGGTGCAGGTCATGAAGTAAAACTCGAAAATTCAGAAACTGGTGTCAGCTATCAGTTAATGCTAGATGGTGGAAACATTGGTACCCCTGTTGTTGGTAATACAGGCAATGAAATTACATTTGGTTTCCAAACAATTTTTGGAGAGTATACCATTATGGCGACTAATTCAACTACAGGGTGTAGTAGTTTGATGAGTAATACTTTTAACATTGATCCTGATGGGACTTATACAAGTTTTGATGTTAGTGGAGATGGTAATTTCTGTGTAGGAGCTGCAGGTGCTAATGTTATATTAGAAGGATCTGAAGTAGGAGTTGAGTATCGTGTTATCAGAGACGGTATTGAAATTGGCGACACCTGGATTGGTGATGGTTCTGCACATACATTTGGACCATACACTATAGAAGGAAGCTATAGCGTGGTTGTTAATACTGCAACAGGCTGTAAGTTTTCAATGAATGGTGCTGTTAATGTTATCGAAGTTGCACTACCAAAATCATATGATTTAGAGGCTACAAATAATGCACATTTTTGTTCTGGAGATATGGTAACTATCACAATATCAGGCCAGCAAAATGGTGTTGATTATGAATTATTCCATAACGATATTTCTGTTGGAATTGTTACGGGTACAATAGATGATGATACTGCGCGGTTAACTTTAGGTGATTATGGTGTTGCAGGAACTTATCGTGTAGAAGCACGTACGATCGGTGTAGTTTGTTCTGCACCAATGAATAATGAGCTGATTCTTATTGAAGATAACTTGCCGACAGTTTACAATGTTACAACTGATGGTGATTATTGTACAGGAGGAACTACCTTCTTGCACCTAGATGGTTCTGAGTCAGATGTTCAGTACAGATGGGAGAGAGAAGGCGACTCAGTTACTGGCCCTTGGGTTGATGGTAATGGTGGAGTTCTGGACTTTGAAATTACTGGTACTGATACCTATTATATCGTTGCTATGCGCAAAGATGGAGTGACTTCTTGTACAAGTGAAATGGCTCCGCGTATTGCAATTACCGAGAAGGTTTATGCTGACTTAACAAAGGTGTTAAGTATCAAGCCAGGAACTGGCCTGGATTGTAATAATGGTGCAGTAGTTATTGTAGAAGCTTCAGAAACAGGTGTAGTTTATGAGTTAGTTAAATCCGGTGTTAGAACAGGAAATATTGTTACAGGTGATGGTAATGATGTAGAGTTTCCAACACCTGTTCTCGATATTGCTGCCACATATGTGGTATATGCCGATAAAAATGGTTGTGAACAAACATTAATTAATACGATATATATTGATGTGCCTGGTGCAATGACTCAATATGCTGTCACTGGAAGTGGAGATATTTGCAATGGTGATCCGGGTCAGCAGTTTGGTGTAGCATATGGGGATAATGGTGTAAACTATACTCTTTATTTAGCCGATGCTCCTGGTAGTTCAAGTGGAACTGTTCAGCAAACAGTTGCAGGTAGCGATGCACCTATTACGTTTAATCTTGTCAATAATCCAGGTGAATATTATGTAATGGCTGATGATGGAGCTGGTTGCGAAATAGAAATGCTTAACCGCGAAACCTTAATTGTACACCCACTCCCAATAGCTTATCAGATCTCAGGTTCAGGTAAATACTGTTCAACTGAAGCAGGAGCATATATTAGACTGGAAAGCTCTGAAGTAGGTGTTGAATATATTGTACAAATGGGGGGCATCCAGCAAGGAACAAGAGTAAGTGGATCTGGATCCGAATTGACATTTGGTCCGTTTAATACTGCTGGTGTATATTCTGTTGTCGCGTATAACAGTACGACGCTATGTACATCAAATATGAATGGCGAAGTAACTATTGGTATAGATGCTGATATCGTAAATTATGATATAGTTAATACTGAGTTGTCCTACTGTGAAGCTGAAGGTGGAATTGATATTGTGCTTGAGGGTCAGCAAGATGGAGTAACATACCAGGTGTTTAATCTTGCAATGGAACTTCAGGCTGAGGTTGTTGGTGATGCCTCAGGTGGCCAGTTAAGTCTTGGTTTAATGCCTGAAGGTACATATACAATTATTGCTTCGTACGGAGGTGACGGTTGTGTTACTCCAATGAACAGTGGTAATGCTATTGCTATTACTTCTAATTCAAGTCCACTATCATTTAATGTTGTGGCCACTGAGTTTGTTAATATATGTCAGGGTACAACCATTAATATTGAATTAGACGGTAGCGAAGACACTCGTGTTTACAATATAGTTGATGAATTAAATAATGTTGTCGCTACAGCTACTGGCGATGGAAATCCATTGACGATACCTGTTCTTTGCGATGAAATTGGAGATAATCTATATGAGGTTATTGCATTAGGTACGCCTACATGTGATCTTGTGTTAGACATAGTTCGCATAGCTGTTAAAGATGCACCTTTACAACCAGTTGTAGAACCAACAATAGATATGAACTATTGTTGGGATGCTGAAGGTGTTAAAGTATCGCTTACTGCAGTTGAGTCGGGTATTGATTACTATATTGTCGATAAGGCAACTGGTAACAGAATAAGTTTCTTATCAGGAGATGCTGGTGTTCTTGAATTTAAGGAATCAGTGCTAGCTGGTACTTATTATGTAACCGCAAAGTCATTCGACAGTGGTTGTGATATTAATAGCCTTGATTTTACAGTGAATGCATATTCTGAAATTCAAAAATTCAGGATGCAGGTCGGTACATCTGTCGGTGGTTTTGAAACCATTGAAGATGGCGAAGTTGGATCAGGTTCTATTAACCTGGATCTTATTGGACTGGAATTATCTACTGTAGGAGTAAGATATAGCTTACTGCGTAATAATCTACCTTATTCGCCCGATTATGTGCTTGATAGTGGAACAGGTAATCCATTCCAATACACTACTGCGCTTCCTGTAGGTGGTATGTATACTATTCTTGCAGAAGAAAACGGATGTTCAAGATTAATGGCAGGTAGCGTTAATATCTTTGAAAAACCATTGGAAGCGATAGATGATATATTACCTGTCACCTATGGGCAAAATGTGGCGGATACCAACGTTTGGTTTAATGATATTAGCCTTTCGTCTATTGATATTAATGTTGGTCAATCCAAGAATATCTACTTTAAGTTATTAGGTTGTGATGAAGAGATTGATTTAGATGAGCTCGTGCCTTGGGATTCAGAAGCTCCTCTTCCAAAGCATACTTTAGACAGAAATGGTAATGACATGAACCTTGTTGAAATGTATGTGGATGGTACAGTGGTATTTACTAAATTACCAAGTTTCTACGGTCGAGATTCCATTGATTATGTGGTTTATAATACTGATTACCTTGGTTCAAACCGTTACGATAGAGGAAGGATTTATTTCTTTGCAGGAAACATCAATCAGGCAGAGGATGAATTACTGATACCTAATGCATTTTCGCCTAATGGGGATGGTTTTAATGATGAATTTGTCATCAGTCAGTTTAAATCAGAACCAACAGAATCAAAATTAGAGGTGTTTAACCGCTGGGGGACGCTCGTTTATCGCTCTAAAGGTAAGAAGTATACAGATAACTTCTGGGATGGTAAATCAAATGCTGGCATGGTATCATTAGGTGAAGATTTACCAAGTGGAACGTACTTTTACATATTTAAAGTTGATATAAGTGTTGTTGACGAAGACACTGGAAGTTCTAAAACTGTGTCTAAAGAATACACTGGTTTTATTGAACTAAGACGATAAAGAGTTTATTTGTTCCTACCTTGCTTAGACAGGGTGAATAATTAGGACTAATGATAAAATTTAAACACATGAAATATCTACTGCCTATATTACTACTGATTGCCTTACCGGTGATAGTTAGTGGTCAGGATCAGGCTCAGTACAATCATTATATAAGCAACCAAGGTATTTTAAATCCAGCTTATAATGGTACCAGAGATGTCATTAGTGGTTTAATTGTTAGCCGTAATCAATGGCTAGGCATGAGTGATGCGCCTATGAACCAGGCCATCAATGTTCATGGCCCCATTGAAGATACTAATCTTGGAGTTGGCGTTGTGCTTGAAAATGATAGACTTGGATTCTCTAATAATTTCAATTTTATGGCTGCTGGTTCATACAAGTTACAGATGGGCCGTAGAGATTTTCTTGCCTTAGGTTTACAACTAGGTGTAACTTCTAATGTATATGATGGTACAAAAGCAATTACACAGGATTATGGTGATCCGGTATTTGATGGCAAGCAATCATTAATTGGATTTAATTTCGGAATTGGAGCCTATTATTATGCTGAAAATTACTTTGCAGGCTTCTCTATCCCGAGGTTTTTTAGACCTGATTTTGATGAAGCAAATGAAAACGATGGCAAATTCAAGAATACAGTAAGTTTTAAAGATATTCACTCGTATTGGTATGGTGGGTACATATTTGACTGGGGAGATGTAAAAGTGAAGCCTACAGCCTTAATTAGAACGGTTGTTGGTGCACCTTTAACGTTTGACCTAAGCTGTAATGTCTTGTTAAACGAACGTATTTGGTTGGGAGCAGGCTATAGAAGTATCTCTGAAATGGTTCTGCTGAGTGAATTTATTATCAACCGACAATGGACGGTTCGTTACTCATTTGACTATTCATTGTCTAAGTTAGGTAAGTATGGACAATATGGTTCACACGAAATAGGATTACAATTTGATTTCTCTTTTAACAAGAGAGCAGGAATGCGTTCAATCAGATACTTCTAATAAATACCGTATCTTGAATAGTTAAGGAAAAGAATTTTGGATTAAATAATTGACCAATGAAACCTAATTCTCGAATATCACTTCTTCTTTTGATGCTTCTGTTCGTGGCTTCTGCATTCGCACAGCGCTCAGAATTGAAGAAAGCACAGGAGTTTTTAGCTAACGAGGAATATTACAGAGCATTAGAGTACTATACACTTGCTGGTGAAAAAGGTGCACAGTTTAACACGCAGGTTAAGATTGAAATAGCCCGCTGTTATTTTAATCAGAAGAATGTAACTGAAGCACTCAATCGCTATGACGAGGTACAAGATAACTTAACCGGTCAGGACATAGTTAATTTTGCATCTTGTTGGCATCAGGAAGGTGGTTTTGAGTTAGCCATTGAATGGTACGAGAAGGCCAAAAGCCAAGGGGCTAATCCGATAGATATGGATGACCTCATTAAAGCTTGTAAATGGGCGATGGAAAATGGTTCATTTAACCGCGATGTGGTGGTTAACCCGGCAAGTCTTTTAGTTGGAGATCAATCATTTGGTATTCAATACTATGAAGATGGAGTGGTTTATTCTGCCGAGAAGCAGGGAAGAAGCAAGGAAGTTGACCGTTCTGGTAAAGGCTTCTTAAACTTGGCTTTTTCCAAGTTAGTGGAGGGTGAAATACAGGAAGGAAGTCGTTCGTTCTCTAAAAATCTCGAATCGGATTATCATGTGGGTGCTACTGCATTTACGAGCGATTTTAGCCGCATATTTTATACCAAACCAGTGCGAATTAAAGGTGGCGATAGTCGCTTAAAGATTTTTACATCGGTGTTTGATGGTGAAGATTGGGTGGATGAACGTGAATTAAGTATTAACTCGGATGAATACAATACTGCGTATCCGGCTATATCCCCCGATAATAAGTATATCTATTATTCATCCACACAAAGAGGTGGTTTTGGAGGTAAAGACCTGTATCGGGCCGAAATTAAGCCTTCTGGTACTGTTGGTAAAGGAGAAAATCTGAAAAGTGTAATTAATACCTTTGGCGATGAAGAGTGGCCTTACATCGATAAGGAAGGTAACCTTTACTTCGCATCCAATGGTCACCTGGGTTTTGGTGGATTAGATGTTTTTAAAGCCGAAAAACAAGGTGATGGTTTTGGTGAACCAGTTAACCTGCGTCAACCAATTAACAGTGGTAAAGATGATTTTGGTTATGTACTTGATCCTTCCGATCCAACACGTGGTTTCCTTTCATCCAATCGTTTAGGAAGTGGTAATACTGATGCGGTATTTACCATTGCGCCACCAATGGAGGAGGAAGAGGGTGATGATGCACCACCAATCTTTGGTCTTGACGAAGTTCCTGTGGTTGATATGCAGGAGGAAGCGCCGGTTGAGACAATGCCAGTAGTTGTACCTGCTGTTGACTTGTCAATGTTCCCGGGCAGCCTGCAAACTAAAATAACCTCAACATTCAACGGTGTTGTTATACCAGGTGTTACTGTTGAAATGCGAGATGCCAATGATGGCACCCTGATCGCTACTGGTGTAAGTGGAGATGATGGACGTGTAACTATTGTTATACCTGATGAATATAAGAAGGAGGATCAGGAATTTGAGATTAAGTTTTCAAAAGGCGACGAATTTAACTCAAAAAGGATGATTGTCAACATTATGGAAGTTGAGGACATCAATAACAATGGTTTAAGCCTGACACCTATTTTCAAGGATGATGTACTGGACGATATAGGAATGATGATAATTCCTTACGAAGGCAACGAGATTACAAAAGAAGGATTAGCAGTTTTAGATGAACTGGCAACTTACTTGTCATTAAATCCAAATATTGTTGTCAAGTTAAACGGTCATACAGAAGCAAAAGGCAATCGCTATAATAACCTGAATGTATCTCAGGATATTGCGGAAAAAGCTGAACAAATATTGATTAGTAAAGGTATTAATGATGAACAGATGATACCTAGAGGCTATGGCGAGCGTTATTTGAAGAATAAATGTAAGCGTGGTGTTTACTGTTCGGATAGTGAGCATCTCATAAATCGCCGAATTGAAGTTGTTGTCTGGCGTATGCTGAAATAACAGAATTAATGTGTAACGGTAATAGTGTGTCAAAAATGAAACTTAAATACCTTATAGTAGCTGTTTTTATACTTGCATCAGCAGCCATTAGTAAAGCAGATAAACTTGATGCTCTTCGCACAAATAAGACGATTATAAGGATGTCTGAAGCGCAGGCACCTTACTTTGCCATTCAAATTATTGCTCTGGCAAAACCTCCGCAAATGCCATCATTTTTCAAGAATGTGGATGTTGCGCGTGAATATCCTTGTAGTGATGGATTTCTACGTTTCTGTGTAGGACAGTATGATAGCTATGAAGCTGCCAAAGCCGCCATACCTGATGTGAAAGCGCTTGGTTATGATCAGGCTTTTGTGGTCAATACGCGCGAATATACCATTGGAAGCGGTTCACCATTGGGTACTCTAAAGTCAGGACAAAAAATTGATCCTACTAAGACGTATACCGTGCAATTAAGTGCATTTCGTTTTCCTGTATACCTGAGTCATTTTAAAAATATTGATGATGTAATGGAATTCAGGATGAAAGATAAGATATTTCGTTATACTACAGGTACTTTCAAGGGCGATGTGGCTGAGCAGGAATTAAATCGCATAAAGGCCTTAGGCTATAAAGATGCTCACTTGGTTGAACTGGATAAGTACATGCCGTTTAAGATTGAATAATTTATTGTAGTTTTGTAAGCGATAGCAAGCCGGTCTATCGCTGCAGCCATAAGGCTGGAGAGGAAAGTCTGGGCAATGCAGAGCACCGTGCTTCTGAACAGGAAGATGCTCGTGAGGGTATAGTAACGTAGCAGAAAATAACCGCCTTCGGGTAAGGGTGAAAAGGTGAGGTAAGAGCTCACCAGCAGGTTAGGTAACTAGGCTGGCTGTACGTCTGACGGATTGCAAGACCATGTATATCACAATTCCATTTTGGAGCAAGGCTGCTCGTTTTGTTTCGTAAGAAGTTGTGAGGGGTAGGTCGCTGGAAATAGCAGGTGACTGCTATTGTAGATAAATGATAGACGCTCCTTCGGGAGAGACAGGACCCGGCTTACAGGCTTGCTATTTTTTTCTTTCCTTAAAACACTGCCTTATGAAAGAACGTTTAGCCCGCATAATTCACTTCATTAACGAAGAAATTTGGCGAATAACAGCTGATGATACCACTAAACGTCAGTTTTTCCTGATACGTGCCATTCGGATATTAAATATTTCGATTAAAGGTTTTATTAATGATAAATGCCAGCTAAAAGCGTCTGCATTAACCTTCTATTCGCTACTATCAGTTGTGCCGGTAGCCGCATTGGCATTTGGTATTGCCAAGGGATTTGGTTTAGACAATAAATTGCAGGACATACTAACAGCGAAGTTAGAAGGACAGGAAGAAGTATTGGCATTTGTGTCCAACTTCGCGTTAAACTATCTTGAACGCACTCCGGGGGGCGAAGTCGCCGGTATTGGATTGGTCGTGCTTTTCTGGTCGGTCATGAAGGTATTTGGCAATATTGAGCATTCATTTAATGATATATGGGAAGTTAAGCATGCCCGCTCGTTTATTCGTAAGTTTAGCGATTATATTTCCCTGATGCTGATAGCCATCATTTTCATGTTGTCGAGCAGTGGTATGGTTGTTATTGTCAGCAAACATTTAAGAGATTTAGGGTTCGAGAATAGTGGTTTATCCAGTCTTATTTATGTATCGTCCTACCTACTCGTATGGATTGTTTTTACCCTACTCATGTATATAATGCCTAATACACGGGTGAAATTTAGAGCAGCACTTTTCGGCGGAATTATTTCCGGCTCATTATTCCAACTGTTGCAATATGGCTATGTACATTTCCAAAGTTCGGTAACCAGCTATAATGCCATCTATGGTAGCTTTGCTGCCCTGCCATTTTTCCTGATTTGGCTGCAGTCAAGCTGGCTGATTGTTTTATTAGGAGCAGAGTTGTCATTTGCTTTTCAAAATGCCGACAGTTATGAGTTTGACGCAGATACCAGGCGGGTGAGCTATGCCTATAAACGGCATGTCATCCTGATGGTGGCTTCTTATGTGATAAAGCGTTTTGAGCGCGGCAAAACCCCGCCCAATAACATGGATTTGTCTAATGAATTAAAACTTCCGATACGCCTAATTAATGAAGTAGTATATGAATTGGTGATTAGTAAGGTGTTTTCAGAAGTGATTAATGATGATGAGAAGGAAACCTACTATCAGCCGGCATTGGATATAAATAAACTAACCGTTACAAAAGTGATTAAGATGGTAGAGGCGAAAGGTAGTCGTGATTTGCACTTCGAGGAAACCAGCCACTTGCATAACCTTGATGATATTCTGTCGGAGTTTGATGAATTACTGGAGAAGAGTAAACGTAATATTCTGCTGAAAGAACTTTAAAAATATTGATGAAAGACAACTTCTGGCAAGGCTTCGGGATAATATGAAATAGAAAAGGCGATAGCTGCAAAACAGTTATCGCCTTTTTATAAGGACCGCATCACCCGGGATTATTTAAACTCCTGAAAACAGGATTTGAGTGCATGTAATTATCGATAATCCTCCGTACTACAAGTAGTAACCACAAGGGCGAGGCCCGCTCTTTAAAAACATAGCGTCACTCGGTGTTTTTTTAGTGTTGAGTTTAACAATCTAAATACGACTGATGCGGAATGTCTTTGTCAATGATCGTACAACAAATATAGCTTTTAAAAACTCTACATCCAAGAAAATACAAGGGTTTTAGCGAAATTGAGATGGAATGAGTTGATTAATAAAAAATTAAAATGTGTACTTTTACCAATACTTTAACAAAAGCAACAAAGGTAATTCGAAACAAGTGTAGTTTAAGAGCGATAGTTAGTGCATGTACGTCATAGTAGATATTGAAACAACCGGGGGGAATATGAAGAATGGCAAAATAACGGAAATAGCTATTTACCGTTATGATGGCCAACAAGTAGTGGATGAGTTTGTGAGCCTGGTAAATCCCGAATCCTATATTCCACCTTTTATAACCTCATTAACAGGTATTACCAATGAAATGGTTGAATCGGCACCACCATTTTATCAAATAGCCAAAGATATAGTGGAGATATGCAAAGGCGCTGTATTTGTGGCGCATAATGCTGCTTTTGACTATAATTTTATCAAAGAAGAGTTCCGGAATCTCGGCTATAGTTTTGAGATGCCGACTATTTGCACCGTTAAACTGGCTCGTCAGTTGTTACCCGGGCATGCTTCGTATAGTTTAGGGAAGATATGCCCAGAGTTAGGCATTGGCAATGAAGCCCGACACCGTGCAGCGGGCGATGCACTGGCAACCGTTAAGCTGTTCGAAATACTACTGGATAAGAATAATGGACTAATCAATCCGGAAGATCCATATAAGACCTTTTCAGCTGATGGCTTACATCATCAGATGAGCGTGGAGCAAATAAAGGCCTTGCCCGCTCAGACCGGAGTGTATTACATGCACAACGAGCAAGGCGAACTTATCTATATTGGTAAGAGCAAAAACATCCGAAGTCGTATTATCACACACTTGGGCAATCCACGAACGAAGAAAGGGATAGAAATGAAGCAAAATGCGGCCGATATAAGCTGTTTTATAACCGGCAGCGAATTAGTTGCCCTCCTGAAGGAGTCAGAGGAAATAAAGCTGGAGAAACCACGTTATAACCGGGCTCAGCGACGCTCCAAAAGCAAAATAGGCTTGTATCATTATACCGATCGTAATGGTTACCTGCGGTTGACACTTAAACCCAATAGCGGGGTTGATATTCCCAGTGCCACCTTTGATACGATACAAGAAGGCCGCGAACGCCTGTTTCAATGGATTGAGGAGTACGAACTGTGTCAGCAGTTATGTGGCCTTTATGATGGAAAACATGGTTGTTTTCAATATCAGCTTAAGACCTGTAAAGGTGCCTGCGTAGGGGAGGAGTCGGATTTGAATTATAATAGACGTGTACAGGCGTTGCTTCAGAAACTATCCTATGGGCATTCTAATCTCGTAATACTCGACAAAGGACGAAACGATTCCGAGATGGCGGTAGTAGTTGTGGAAAATGGCCGTTACCTTGGCTGGGGCTTTATTGGAGAGGATGCATGTATAGAGTCGCCCGAACAGTTTAAAGATCATATCACCTTCTGCCATGATAATGGGGATACCCGCAGCATTATTTCTAATTATATTCGCCAAAAAAAGTATAAGAAGCTGATTCCGTATTAAAATAAAAGGCAGGAACTTCTAAATCACTGCCTTATTTTTTTACTTTCTGTATTGGTATGGTTGATTGGGTTGCAGATGAACCGTATGTGTTTCACCATTGACCAGAATATCTGTATTACATTCTTTTTCAGAGATGAGTTCTGCGGATATTACCTCGCCCTTGGTCCAGACGATATTGACAGTAACATCACCTCTTGCCTTTAAACCACTAACCGAGCCACTTTCCCAAGCTTTCGGTAAAGCTGGCAGTAACCGTATGAGATTGTTTTCGTGTGATTGAATAAGCATCTCTGCCACACCGGCTGTATAACCAAAATTGCCATCAATCTGGAAAGGGGGATGCGCATCAAACAGGTTGATGAACAATGATCTTTTAAATAGCTCCAGTATGTGCTGATGGGCCATATCGCCATCTAATAGTCTGGCACTACAGTTAATCAACCACGCACGGCTCCAGCCGGTGCCGGCGCCACCGTTTGCCAGGCGATGCTCCAGCGTGCGTCTGACTGCCTGCAATAGTTCAGGTGTCTCGCTGGCAGTAACGGCTGTACCAGGGTGAAATCCATAAAGGTGAGACATGTGGCGGTGCCCTGGCTCTACTTCTTTATAGGCGCGATCCCACTCCATAATCAGGCCTCGGTCATCTAAAGCAAAGCCTGGACGGAGGTGTTCCTTTTGTTCGGCTATCTTTTCCGTAAATGCATTGCTGATGTTCAGGGTGGCACAAGCCTGCAGATAGTTATCAAAAACCTCAGCTATTACCTGCTGATCCATAGCCGAACCTAGGCAAGTGGCAACAGGCTGCCCGTTTTGATCATAGAAACGGTTTTCGGGCGAAGTGGAAGGCGCCGATACCAGATAGCCGTCTCTCGGGTCTTCAATCAGCCAGTCGCTATAAAACCTGGCCACTTGTTCTATGGCTGGTAAGGCGGTGTTTTTTAAAAAATCGGTATCCTTTGTAAATAAATAATGTTGCCAGTAATGTTGCATCATCCAGCCACCGGCACCCATTGAACATCCCCAATAGGCTGTAGGAGCACGTAGCCAGGTAGGCGCCCATAAGTCGGTGGCATGTGGCAGAAATGCTCCCTGACAACCAAAGTTCTTTTGGGCTGTTAACTGTCCGTTCTCCACCAGCTTATCCACATAGTTAAACAAGGGCTGATTAAGTTCATTAAGGTTGGTGACATTGGCTGGCCAATAGTTCATCTGCAGGTTAATATTCAGGTGGTAATCGCCATTCCAGGGGGCTTCTATATGTTCGTTCCACAAGCCTTGCAAGTTAGCCGGGTTGGTGCCCGGGCGCGATGAACTGATCAACAGGTAGCGACCATAATTAAAAAGCATGGCCTCCAAACCAATATCGCTTTGACCGTCTTTTACTCGTTTAATACGTGTGTCGGTTGGTATACTGTCCAGCATCTCGCCGCTAAGTTGCAAGTCAACGCGTTGGTAAAGTTGCTGATAATCGGCAATATGCGTATGCTCCAGCTGCTCAGGAGACAAACTGAGTGCTTGTTGCAGCTGTTCATTGTTTTGGGCCGCATAATCATCATGATAGAATGATGAGTTGGCTACCAGGTAAATAACAGCGTTTTTAACGCCTTGCAATGTTATGGAATTCCCGGTGGTAGTAAGTTGCCCATCGTGGTTTTCGATATGCAAAAGCGTTTGGAATTTCACGCCATGGTTGATGGGGGCTGGCTGGGAGTCAAAAGCACCACCATGCTGTGTAACTTCACCTTCCATCAATAAGCGCTTGTTGCCATCGGTGTAGCTTTTTGCTGTTGTGTGTCCTTTATCATCGGGCCTGCTCAGTCGTATAGAACCATTCATGCCATTGGGCGCTTCACTCTTTAGTTCAATCACCATTACCTGGTGTGGCGCCGAGACATACGCTTTTTGACTAAATTGGTAGCCGTTTGCTTTGTAAGTGGTGGTGGCAATGGCCGTATTTATGTCCAGCTCACGTCGATAATCACTGATGTTGTCATGTTTGAAATCAAGCCATAAATCACCCATCGTCTGGTGCGAGCGAACAACTGATTTCCGTGAGAACTTGTCGACAAACATGGCATCTGCTTCCTGATGCTTACCCTCAAATAGTAGTTGACGAATGGCCTGAAGGTCTTCTGCCTGTCCTGCGGGTTCATCCCAGCCTAAATCAGCCGGCCACATCGAATCTTCATTCAGTTGTATGCGTTCGGTATCAGTTTTACCAAATACCATGGCTCCCAGGCGCCCATTGCCTATGGGTAAGGCCTGGTTCCAGTTTTCGGCAGCTTGTTGGTACCATAAAACATGATTGGTGGCTTTATTGGTTGTTTGCCGGCAAGAGCAGATGGCTGACAGGCCGATGATAAAAAGAAACAGGTGTAGTTTTTTCATTATTTTGAAAGGATATGCGGTGAATTATATGATTAGCCTCAAATATACCAAATCATTGTTGTAAGGGCATTATGTTTGTACATTCAGCTACCTCTTTATTATCATTCTAACCAGTCAGGTTCATAGGAGACTTAATTTTCTCCTATGCTGGTTATTCTGGAAGCCAATATATTTCGTGTACTTATACCGGGAAAGTGTAAAAAACGGATACACCGTGTATTTACCAGTTTTTTTGTTGGGCAACCCGATACACCGTGTATTTTGCTCCCCAGGTATTAAAACTGGCCGATACACCGTGTATTTGGTTGTTTTACTCTTCAGACAAGCCGATACACCGTGTATCGGGCCCGCTGAGTCCTAAAAAGTCGAAATACACGCTGTATTTGCTCCACCAAGTCTAAAAATGCAAAATACACTTTGTATTTGCTTCGCCAAGTTCAAAAATGATGGATACACCGTGTATCGACGCTTTTTTAATTTTTGCCGAGTACACAGTGTATCGGCAATTAATATGAATCAATTGTTAAACTTGCTGAATATAAACCTTCAACCCATAACAGGGTTGTGTTTTCTCACCATATTCATAACCCCACGCTTCGCACGGGGCTATTATTATTAATGTCCTACGGACATTTTTATATCCCGAAGGGATTTATTTTTAATAACCATGGCTGCAACCCATGGTATATTAATACATTACAAACAGAACCCCGGAGTGGGTTCAACTATTGATATGCATAATTAATAGATTATCACTTGATATATTTAAAAAACGATGCGAATCAGCATATAAAAAATGCCAACCCTCACGGATTGGCATCTGACTCTTATAGTGTTTTATTATCTGTACATCTTATTCACCAAAATATGATCAGCTATAGTGATGGCAGCCATGGCCTCTACAATTGGCACTGCTCGCGGCAACACACAAGGATCGTGGCGCCCTTTGGTGGTCGATGTTATTTCTTCTCCATTACGGTTCACCGTGTGCTGCTCCATAAGAATGGTGGCAATGGGCTTAAAGGCTACATTGAAATAGATGTCTTCACCATTGCTGATACCCCCCTGGATGCCGCCGGAACGATTGGTTTTAGTTCTTACCCGGTCGCCTTCCATATAAAATTCATCATTGTGCTCCGAGCCTTTTAAATTAGTAGCTCCAAAGCCTAATCCGTATTCGAAACCTTTAACGGCATTGATGGACAACATGGCCTGGCCCAGGGTAGCGTGTAGTTTATTAAAAACCGGGTCGCCCAGTCCAACGGGTGCATTTTTAATAACGCAGCTGATGATGCCGCCCACCGAATCCTTGCTTTTTCTCACCTCGTCAATGTAATTTATCATCTTATCGGCTATGGTGGTATCGGGGCATCGTACAATGTTATTCTCTGTATTGGCTAAATCAAGCTCTTCATAGGACTTATCCAATTGTATTGGTCCTACCTTTGATGTAAATGCCTGAATGGTGATGCCCTGTTGCTGCAGCATCAGCTTGGCTATTGCACCTGCCACTACACGGGCAATGGTTTCGCGTGCTGAGGAACGGCCGCCTCCACGGTAGTCGCGTATCCCATATTTGCTCTGGTAGGTATAGTCGGCATGCGAAGGGCGATACACATCGGCAATATTACCATAGTCTTTGGAGCGCTGGTCTTTGTTCCAGATAACAAAGGCAATAGGTGTACCGGTTGCCTTGCCCTCAAAGATGCCTGATAAAAACTCCACTTTATCTTCTTCATTGCGAGGTGTGGTAATGGCTGACTGGCCCGGGCGACGACGATCTAATTCGCTCTGAATAAAGTCTTCGTCAATAAGCGTGTTGGGTAGTACACCTTCAATGATACCACCAACTGCTTTTCCGTGCGACTCACCAAAAGAGGTGAGCTTAAATAGGGTGCCAAATGAATTTGCAGACATATATCGGTTTATATTTATAGATTATTAGAAAATGAAGCGTAAAAATAGTTGTTTATAAGCTATTGCCCAAGACAATTATTGAATATCGTTGTGAGAGCTTTACATGAGCTTTTACTGTACGGGATGAGTTGTTTTTGTTTAACAAGCTAATTATTTTTTGGTCGTTTAATTGTAAAAAGAACCTATTGAAAAACATTACGAGCTTTGAAAGAATGACTTCCATAGCAAGTGGCTGAGTCACGAGATAAAAAAAGGGAAGTGTTTAACACCTCCCTCATCTATATAGCTTGTATTTGTATATTAACCACAAGAGCAACCACCGCCGCAGCCACCTGAACCGCAACCGGTACCACAAGATTCTACCAGTTCATCTTCAGTAGCTTCACGTACCTCAAGTACTTCGCCTTTAAAGAACAGGTTATCACCAGCCAGTGGGTGGTTAAAGTCCATTTTAACTTTCTCGTCACCTACTTCAAGTACCAAACCATTAAGGCGGTTACCGTGTGCATCCTGCATAGGTACATGGTTACCAATTGTTAGAAGATTCTCATCAATTTGTCCTTCTACTTCGAAAATGTTCTTTGGAATCTCAACAATCGCATTGGGGTTCACTTCGCCATAAGCTTCAGCAGCTTTCAACTCAAAATCAAAAGCAGAACCTTTAGCTAAGCCTTCCAACTTGTTTTCGAACATTTCCAGCATTTTACCGGCACCAAATACAAATCCTAGAGGAGCTTCTGCTTCTGTTTTTTCAATCACTTCTCCTTCTGCACCGTTGGTACGCAATTCGTAGGAAAGGGTAACAAATTTATTTCTTCCTATTTCCATTTTATAAAATTTAGTATTGTAATTATTTCATTTTTATGGCTTGCTGTTATTCTACATCAAGCATGCCAAATAGTTACATATTGCTTTCAATATTTGGCCTTTCATGCAAAAAACTTGCAAAGTAAACCAGTTTTTTTCGAACCTTGCAAGTAATCGTACTAAAAAGACAGCAGACACGAAAAAAAGTTCAATACAATACTTAAAATTTTCGACTATTTGCAAGTACTCCAGTTATCAGGCATTTTTTACATTGTGGATGATTTATATTTTCATAAGTGATATATGGCCTGGACTACCTGGCTATGTTGGCGTTAAATATTTTGCGGGTAATATTTGTATGCTTGCTACTTAGCCGGACAAGATATATGCCGGTATCTAAATGTGGAAGAATCGTACTTGCTTCACCACCTGACAGGTAAAAAATACCCTGATGCAAGCATCTGCCTGTCATATCAAAAAGTTGCCAATTACAGGTGTTGTCTTGGGCATTATCGATTAAAACGCTTAATGTATTGCCCTTTAGGTCGATGTTGACTTTAGGAACCTGCTTTTGTATCAGTGTAGGAACAGAACTGCTAATGTAGATTTCATCAATGGCGGCGCCCATTCCGTGTAGATAGAAGTCGTCGTAATAAAAACCTATCTGAGTATTTGGTCCGGCCGCTTCATCGGGCAGGGTGAAACTGGCCTGCATCCATTTGGACGATGCTTCAGGCTGCCCGGCTTTTATCCATTCATTATCGCCAACTTGTCGGTATACTAAATGCAGTTCATCTATAACATCATAAATGCCTGTAGCAAATACGTATTTAAAGTTAACGGTTATATTGGTATGATCTTCCAGGTTAATGGGGGGAGATGTAGCAACATCGGTCACGTGCGAATGCCATTTGTTGATCCCTGAATCTATCCATATAAACTGGCTGGTGTTCTCCTCCAGATTGAGGTAATAGGAGGTGAGAGAATCCTTGTTACCTAATCGCCAGCCATCCAGTTCCTGCTTAATTTGCCATTTGTTTAATCCATCTTCGAAATTGGTATAGTAAGGTGATGAAACGGCTTGTTGGGGGGTGAATGATACTGTGTTGGACGGAAGACTGTATGAGTCATCCCGGTATTTAGCCTTGACATAGCATGTGTAGGTGCGTTCATTTAATAAAGTATTCAGAATAACGGTTGTGTCGTTACTTTGGATGATGGACTCAGCATCAATATATACCTCATAACTTTGAGGTAAACTGGTGGGAGGTGACCAGAATAATTGGGCTCTGGCATCACCAATTCTATACTTTAAGTTAACAGGCGGCAATACGTCTTTATTGGCAGAACACTCATTTATAACCAGGCTAAAGGCTTGTTGGTCTCCTTCAATAATGGCATTGCCACTTATTGTTATTAGGTAGTCACCCGGCACAGGATTTTGGATATGTACCTGTTCCACATTATCAAGCCGGTTAATTCCTTTGCTTGCAGCCTGACCTGGTACATCAGGATTAAGCACCCATGGAAAGTAAATAGTCTGTTCTGTTAGCTTTTCGATGTGAAGATCTAGATCATTGATTAAACCCAACACAGGATCTGTTTCTTTCACATGCCCCGGCGGATCGGTCCAGCAGAGGGTAACCTTTAACTCATTTTGATGATCCTCAATATGTATAGGATAACTGACGGTTTCATTGTTACTGATACTTCCTTCGTGAATGAAGGCGCCACCCGATATATAGTTGTTGTGCAGGCAGGTGGCAGCTTTAAAAGCATTGAGTAAACCCCAGCCATATTGGTAATCAGGCCCTGGAGAGGGGCCGCACTCATCAGCAGTGTTTATAAGTATGGCTTTTATCGTGGATGATAGTAATGGCACACCAGGTTGCAATTGTTGTTGCAGATCAGAGAGTAAGGCAATAGTACCGGTAGCTGATGCAGCTGCCATTGATGTGCCTGAGTAGGTCTCGTAAGCGTCAGCGGCATCATTCACCGGTGAAAAGACTGATTCACCGTTACAGACTAAATCGGGTTTTATACGTCCATCATTACTTGGACCGCAAGAGCTAAAGGTGGAGAGTGTGACTGCATCAGCCGATGTATATCCTTCCGGTAAATCCATTACAGAACCGATCACCAGGTTATTTTTAGCCACTGCCTTGGGTGTCAGACAATCATAACCATCGGGGCCGCCATCAATATCTCTGATTGCCGAACTCTCTTGCCAGCCATCGTCCCAGTAGTAGTGCGAAACCGGTTGTTCAGTTGGGCCCTCATTACGATCGTTGCCTGCTGATTTTACCATTAAATAATAGGGAGCCAGATGAGCAATATAATCAATGTGCCAGGCTGTTGAGTCATACAGACCAAAAGCAACATCTACTGAGCTATTTAAGTTAATATCGCCATACCAAAACCAGCACTCTGAATCGCTATTGTATTTCCACCCGCATACCGTTCCATATGAATGGTTGGAGAGACTCAGGTTTTCGGAAGCTGCCAGAGCCATTTCTGCAATGTCATTGCTAAAGTCATAGGCATAAAAAGTAACCTGATTAGCCAGGCCTCTGCTCAATGGATTTACACCTTCAGCCCCTATGGTTCCGGCAATGTGTGTCGAATGGCCCAGCAGAAAGGGAGGCGTATCGCGCTGCCATATTCTGCTTGTACTATTAAATTCCTGGTGTTCCTGGAAAACGCCTCCACCATCCCATAAGCCCAATTGGGTATGTGAACCATCTAGCTGGATTGGCAGGTAAGGGGAGTTCCATAGCAAGTCGGCCGATATAGTTGCTGCGGCATTTGTATTGTGGGTGGCCACATAAACAGGACGCTTGTTTTTAACCATCGCCAACGATTGGATGCCTCCATTATCATTCACTATTGTCAGAGGCAGGGAGTAACGTTTTGCAAGTTGTTCAGCCATTTGCTTTTGATGCTTATGAGCCCATTGCCTCTGCGTGGCAAATTCTCTTAAGCGTATTTGTTGTGTTTTAGGGCGATAGATAATACTCTCCTGGGCATGCAAAAAGGAGGTTACGATGAAGAAGGATAATAGGAAAGTAACGGGCCGCATCAGCTAAGAGCTTATTGAGTAAAAAAAGGCCAACCAATTAATATTGATTGGCCAAATAGCAGGTTTAGACGTATTTATTCTTCATTTTGTTCTTTTACCCAAACAATATTAGAGTCGCCATGTACATACTCCAGCACCTGATTACAATCATCGGCAAATTGAGCAAAACCTCCAATGTTGGTTGTTTTGAACCAGTTATGCTCAGAGTGATAGGTGAAGTTGGGCTGTGTGCCATAACCAAATCCAGTAATGGAGGATTCGAAAATATCCCAAACGCTTAGGACTTCAATTGGTTCTGTATTGTACGAACCATTCCATACCAGGAATCCCAGTTCAATATTTCTCCACATGTTGCGATCGTAGCTGTTGTATATTGAGAAATCGAAGTAAAGCTTGTTTTGCTCATCTTCTATAGGATTTAATCCAATCAGGTTTTTGAAACTGTGAATATAGCGGACTTTATCGACAGTAACTACGCCTGTTTTATCATTGGCTGCTGCCAAACAACCGGCGGCAACGTGCATCCATGGTTCCTGCCAATTGTAAAAGAAGTCATGCAGTTGATTCAGGTTGAGTTCAGCACATATATCACAAATGCCACTGAAACCTTCGTTTTCCATCATGTTCTGGTAGAGCGCCATGTTTTCGCGTGGTGAATCAACTGTTTTTTCTGTGCCATCGGGGCGTACGCCATACAGACGTCCGCAGAAGTCAAGTCTGATGGTAGTAGGGTCAGCTTCAGATAAACCTCTCAGAGCCTCCCTGATAGCTTGATCCATTACTCTTTGAGGGGACCTGAATATGCTTGTTCTGCCAAACTCTACTTCCATGGGACCAACGCCATCGTAGGCTTTCTTTTCATCACCATCCATGTAAAAATTCAGTTCCACTTCGCCCTCATCGTTTACCGCGCAAACATATTGTACACCTTCCAGGGTGCCATCATCTGTTAGCGGCACACCATCTACAAAGGCCAGAGGTTGAACAAAACCGTCATCGGTATAAACCGGTAGCCCATCCGCATCACGCAATATGTAAAGTAAGTCGCCGTATAGTGTGCCTAAATCGGTGCTACCACCATTGCCACGTTTACCATACTCGGGGCCAACATCAGTAGGGCGGTCTGAATCCAAGTTGTCTACACGTCCTCCCCATCTTTCACATCCAATCAGGCTAATTGCCAGTAACATAATTCCAAAGGAAACTTTTTTGATTGATTTCATATCATAAAATTTAATGTTAAGTCTGTTGCTTTGTGTATGGCCGTAACTAGGCAAAGTGCTGCATTTGTAAACTGCCAACGTCAATGATTATGCGAAATCATATGAGTAGTTAGGAGTAGTAAAGTTATTGTTAGTTGGAGGTGGATTCAATACTTATAGAAATGAAATTGACTACCTGCAATACAAACCTTTTTACACATCTGACAATATATGTCTACCCAAAGTGTGGAGAGGAACATCTTTTGTTTCGGCAACCAACGCAGAACTGCTCATCCGGAGTTTGCAGCAATCCTTCGCGGCAGGCATACCTTAGCAGCCCAAGGTAATTTTTCGAACCAAATTTGCGCATGATATTTTTGCGGTGCGTTCGAACTGTTGCATCACTGATGTGCATCTGGCGTGCTATATTTGAAGTGCTTTTGAAGCAAACCAAGCCAACTAAAACTTCTTTTTCCCGCGTGGTTAAGGTGTTTTTGTCAGATTGGTTATATAGGCGCTTAGATAATGATTCGGCGATTGGTGCACAAAAGTATTTTTTGCCCTGATGCACGTTTTTAATGGCTTCAAACAAGTTGGCTTTGCCACAGGTCTTAAGTACAAAGCCATCTAATCCTTTAACCAGCAGTAAATCAATAAACTCATTATCCAGATGATAGCCAATAACAATTACCTGAAGTTTGTTTTTTTTTAGGTTGATAACCTGGTTTACCAGTTCAGCATTGGGGTAGGTGGCCTCGAGTAGCACAATATCTTTAAACCGGTGATTAAGTGATGCTATATGATCAACTTTTAGTACATGGCTAAGATGAAATGAATCCTCCCGGCGTAGCAAAGCATTCAGGGAATCAGCCCAGAGTAAGTGCTTGTATATTATGCTAATATTAATCGCCATATCATATTATTGATTAAAATTACAATCAAATAATATAAATATCCAGCATCAATTAACTTATTGTTATATGAGTCTGACTGATTAGAGTTTGAGGCTTGTATGCCTCATGCTATATGCTTTCGTATATGGGCAACGTACCAGGCATTGTAAGCAGGTGGTGCAATGGTGGATATCAATCAATTGGTCACGTTTTGTTGCAGTGTTCCATGTACGGCCTTTTAAGGCTCTTGTACAGCAGATTTTTTGGCAAATAGTGCACGTGCCACATTGAGAAGGCTCTAAATCAAAAGTACCAGTGTTAAGCGGCGCGCTGGTAAGTACTGAACACATGCTTATGGCACAACCATATTCTGGCGTAATCAACAGGCTATTTTTACCTATCCAACCCAAGCCGGCCATAACTGCCAATGTTTTATGGGGAAGGGGCGTGGTTTGTGTGGTTGAATTATAAAGGCCAGCTTTTGACAGGTTTGCTTCAGATTGTGAAAAACTACTATACCCTGCCTCTTGCAATAGAATACTTAATTCATCAGCTAGCTTATCGGTATAAATCTCAGTATTATGAAACTCATCCTGTTTTACAGTTTTGGTTTTTATCATTTGTGCTACGTAGCTTGTGTTTTTAGCTACCTTTTTGATATAAACAGCACCTAATGCGATACCAAATAGGATTGCAGAAGAGTAACCTTGCGTTTGTTGACTATTAAGCGATTGAAGATTAACGAAGCGAATAAAGGAAGCGCCCTTATCGTTTAAAAAGCTGGTTATTTGATTATTTGCAGGCATAGATTTAACTGCAGATGAAGCCGTATTAAAGAATTATATGCCTGGTAAAACAACTATTTCAATACTGATAATAGAGGAGTTGTATCTGCTGATATCATCTTTATCGATGCGTCCATCACCATTTAAGTCTGTAAAATCTACATTCTGAACCACCAACGACAAAAGGTATGTGCCTGGTTCTTTGTATGAATGCGAGGTTTTTTGCTCATATGAGATTGTTTCATCTCCAAAATCCCACATGATATATTTTGCATTTTCAGAGCAGGATAAAACATTAATAGTTTGATTGATATGTAGATTGCTCGCATCCGAGATTGATATACAAGCTTCAGGCTTAGGTGAATCACTCTTCTCACAACTGCTTACAATGCAAAAAAGAATGATGATAGGGATAAATTTCATAAGGATTAGTTTGCTTTGATACATTTCACAATACTAAGTTAATATTCTAATTGGTATGTTATTAGAATACCTAGACTGATTTAGAAATGATCTCAAAAAAAAGGAAGGTGCCAAACCTTCCTTTGATGTAATTATTGAAACTAAAAAAATCTAGAATTCATCTTCCATTCCTCCGCCTCCGTTATTGCCGTTACGACCTCTTTTCTGCACAAAATTGTTCAATCGATAGCTAAGTGTAACGGATACCATCGGGTAATCAGGTATCATTTCCTGGTAGCTGTATGAGTTGGGGTTGTCAATAATAGATATGCGTCGTGAAGTACCCAGTACATTTCGCGCCTGTACAACAGCTGAAAGTTTACGATCCATAAAATCCATACGAACCGCTGCATTCATGTAGTAGTTCGATTTGTTTTCACCTTGTGCTGTTACTGTTGGGCTATCGTAAGTACCGTCAATCTGTAGTTTTATATTTTTCTTAAGCGCAAATGAATTGTTGACTCTTGAGCTCCAGTTAAAAGATGATCGGTTTTGACTGGCATCATAATAGTTTTCAATACGATAATCATATAAATTACCCATGACATTCATTTCCCACCACTTAGCCAGGGTGATGTTTAGCATTGTTTCAACACCTAATGAGTAGTCTTTACCGATATTATCGTAGGTGCGTAGCCATATTTCACCATTTTCATCATAAGGCATCTGTATGCCTTGTATCTTATCGTTTGTAATGCGGTAGTAGCCTTCCAGCGAAAGTGAAATTTTCTTCCATTCTTTCAGATATCCCAGTTCAAAGGCATCAATGTATTCGGGTGCCAAATCAGGATTACCCCGGCGTACATTGTACTGATCGGTCCATGTGATAAATGGCTCCAGGTACCAGCCACGTGGGCGATCAATACGGCGCGAATAGCTGGCCATTATCTGATTGTCGGCAGGCAGTTGGTACGATAGGTGTATCGTTGGGAAAAAGTCCCAGCGATCAATCACATAGGTTTCATTTACAGGAATTACTTCTGTGGCGTCGGCCGATTCCTTCATTTGATATTCAAATTCTGTTTTTCGGTCAGTGTATTCGGCACGCAGTCCCAATTGGTAGCCAAAGTCATTAAGCTTTCCCTTATATACCGAATAGAGCCCGTAAATATTACGATCCAGTTCGGTATAATTCTGAAGGGTATCATTCGGTACAAAGCCACCTTGTGCCACATCCCAGTTATATACTTTTGTAACATCATCGCCTAAGCTCATGCGCCCCTGAAAACCGGCTTCGAACAGGTCATCTTCACCAATTGGTTTGCTATAGTCCAGTCTTAATTCCCAGCGGTTGCTCGGGCCTACCTCCGTGGTGCGCGTACCATCAACTATACTGTTGCTTTGCGAGCGGAAGTTCTCGGAGTACTCATCACCATCATAACCGCGTGAATTTAACTGGGCAGACAGTTCATGGCCCTTTTGTGCAAAGCGGTGCAGATAGTTGGCGGTAATTGAATAGTACATACCCGACCTTTTGGATTCATTGATACTGCGGTAAACCTGATTCTCAATATTGGGTATTTGCTCAAAGTAATTTAAATCTGATGTGCTTTGCATGTTAAATTTACCAACCCGGGCTTCAATACTGAAGTTATCGCGCTTGGATATATCCCAGTCGAATCCACCCCTGACACCGCCGCCATAAAACTTTCTTTCACTGTCGCCATCGGCTTCAATGATGGTGGTGCCATTTTCATTTTCTGTTTCTCTGCGTGTATACATTGTGCCGGTTCGCGGGCGGTTATTGTAATCGGCACCTAAAGTGAAGTTCACCTTTTCTTTACGCCAGTTTAGTAAGAAATCAGCGCCATACATATCAAAGTTACCCCCTTTAACATTCACAAGGCCTTGCACACCTGGTGTGCGGTTTCTTTTGGTAATGATGTTAATGATACCTCCTGTACCATCGGGTTGGTACTTGGCTGAAGGATTGGTGATAATTTCAATATTTTGAATGGTAGATGCCGGAGTTTGACGTAATACATCACTGGCATCCAGTACTGTTGGTTTACCATCAATTAACACAGTTATACCAGTACTGCCGCGCAACGATACATTTCCTTCGATATCCACCTTGATAGAAGGGACATTTTCCAAAACTTCAACAGCTGATAAGGATGCAGATGTCATTTGTTCGCCTACCGATACAACCTTCTTGTCAATTTGGAATTCTACTGATTGGCGCTGCGCAACTACCTCTACTTCATCAAGCGCCTGGCTAGATGAACCAAGTGTGATAGTACCCAGGTCTATCATGTCGCGGCCACCATCCACAATAATGTTGTCGTAGCGCTTATTTTCATAGCCCAAAAATGATACAATGATGTAAAAATTACCTTCTTTAAGGCCTTTAATCTTAAAACTACCATCTTGCTCGCTGATGGTTCCGGTTATTACATTGTCGTCATCAGCATTGTAGATGGCCACAGTAGCATATTCAACCGGCACTTTCGATTTACCATCGAAAACCTTTCCTTTTACAATTCCATCTTTCTCGGGTGAATTTGCCCATGCCGAAAGTGTCATTGTTAATCCTAATAAGAGGGTTAAAATCTTCACGTTTACTGTTATTATTTATAGTTGTTTCCAAAGTTTACTGTAATCTGACGCTAATCATTTATAATTCCTGCGCCTAAGAAGAACAATAAGGTCAAAAAAAAGATTTTATTGCCTTTAGGCTCTTGAGTCATTCATTGGTATTGAATGTTTTAAGAACGCCTGCTCAATGAATCAGAAATTCACTAATCCGGTAGCTTTGTATCCCAATACTGGTAACGATTTCATCAAAATACATACTGTATCGGCTAAAGTAATTATCTTCACTGCCAAATTGAGTGAAATTAACATGTCATTAACAAAACAAGAGTTAGAGCGCTACAAGCGGCACATCGTGTTACCTGAAATAGGAGCAGAGGGGCAAACTAAGCTGAAACAGGCTTCTGTGCTGATGGTTGGCACTGGTGGTTTAGGCTCTCCTATAGCCATGTATCTGGCGGCTTCCGGAGTCGGCCATATCGGATTAATAGATTTTGATGTGGTGGATGTGTCCAATCTTCAGCGTCAGATTATTCATAAAACCAGCCATGTAGGTGAAGCAAAAACATGGTCGGCCTCTGAGGCCCTTAAGGAGATTAATCCGCATGTTAAGGTGTCGCTGTTCAATTGTGCTTTGAATAAAGAAAATGCCCTTGACATTATAAAGCAGTTCGATATTGTTACCGATGGAACCGATAACTTTGCTACCCGTTACCTGGTTAATGATGCCTGTGTATTGAGTGGTAAAATCAATGTGTTTGGGTCCATTCGTCAGTTTGAAGGGCAGGTAAGTGTGTTTGGTACGAAGGATGGTCCGTGCTACCGGTGTTTGTTTCCTGAGCCACCTGAGGCGGGCAGTGTACCATCGTGTGCCGATGCTGGTGTTATGGGTGTTCTGCCAGGCGTAATTGGCACTCTGCAGGCTACCGAAGTCATCAAGCTGATTACTGGTATTGGACAAGCACTAACAGGTCGCTTATTAAACTATGATGCACTGGCCATGTCTTTTAATGAAATTAAATTCATGAAAGACCCTGATTGCCCATGTTGTGGCGAACATCCCACATTAACAGAATTGATTGATTACGAAATCTTTTGTGGCGATGGCAAAGATGTTGAGCAAAAGGATGAAATAAGTGCAGATGAACTGAAGCAATTGATTGGTGAGGGAGGACCGCTACAGCTCATTGATGTGCGTGAACCTGAAGAACTGTTGGAAGGGCAAATTGCTGGTGCACTAAATATACCCATGCAGCAAGTTCCGGATCGTAAGCATGAAATAGCCAGGAATATGCCAGTGGTTGTATTCTGCCATCTGGGCATGCGCAGTATGCATGTGATACAGTATCTGAAGCGAGAGGGCTATAAAAACCTGATTAATTTAAGCGGTGGAATAGATGCGTGGGATGCTATCCATTAGGCCCATAAACATGGAAAGACTCATCGCGAAAAAGAAAGAGATGGAAATAACTATGAGTCCGTCCATGTATACTATGGGTTAAGCGATTGCTAAATGGTGCACAAAATAACAATAGAAGACCTCAATGTCGTAAATTGAATGTTAAATCAATATGAAATTTTATAATTAATTGGCTATACCACGTGCTGATTAGTTCTCTCAATAACTGTTTTTAGAATGTTTTTTAAGCAAATTGTTGTTCTTGATTATACAGGTTTGCAGGGCTTTGCATTGCAGCGCTTGCAAGAATTATCGGAAAATCCCGTAGCCATATATAATGATGTGCCAGTGGATGAAGCTACCACCATAGAGCGTGCGCGGGATGCTGAAGCGCTTTTTGTATCATGGAATACGCCTGTTAGTGCAAAAGTGCTGGCTCATTGCCATAAGCTGAAATACATAGGTATGTGCTGCAGCCTTATTGATGAAGACTCTGCCAATGTTGATGTACGTTATGCCAGAGCAAATGGAATTGAAGTATCTGGTATACGGGACTATGGGGATGAAGGTGTTGCTGAGTTTATCATAGCCGAATTAATTGGCCTGCTGAAAGGATTGGGTAAGCATCAGTGGCGGTCTGAACCACTTGAACTAGGTGGACGTAGAGTAGGAATAATAGGTATGGGTACTACAGGCCTGTTAACAGCCCGGCATTTGCAGTTTTTTGGTGCTAAGGTGAGTTACTACAGCCGCAGCAGAAAGCCATATGTTGAGCAGTTAAAAATAGATTATCAACCATTGGAAGAGCTTTTGCAGAACAATGATATTATCTCTTTTCATTTACCCAGGAATGCAAAAGTATTGAATGAGGAATACTTTCAATGGCTCGGTAACCGCAAAATTATTGTGAATACTTCACTTGGACTGCCATTTGAGAAGGAGGTGTTTGAGAAGTGGCTGCTAAGGAATGGGAACTATGCCATTTTTGATAATTGTGGCTTTGGTCCACACATGAATACATTAACCCGCTACAATAATATTATTTATTCCGACAAAACATCGGGCTGGACACGTGAGGCAAAAGGCCGTTTGTCGGACAAGGTGCTGGATAATCTTAACGCTTACCTGGCCAATATAAAGTAAAGACGTGTTAATGCAACGTTAAAGAGTACCAGAAATAGAAGAGTAAAAAGTAAACTTGCAGCCCAATTATAAAATATGGCAACAGAGAATAAGAAGAATTCGGTAACAAAAATAATGCGCGTACTGCACCGCGATATTGGTTTTTTAATGATTGGTTTAACCCTTGTATATTGTGTCAGTGGTATTATCCTGTTGTATCGGGATACCAATTTATTTACAGTCGATAAAAGGTATGTTGAGCAAATAGCGCCTAATACACCAGCTGATGAACTTGGTGACGCTTTGGAATTACGTCGCCTGAATGTGACAGAAGAAAGTACCGACACCATATATTTTAACTATGGAACTTATTGTAAGTCCACAGGATTGGCAGATTACACGATTAACACCTATCCTGATTGGGTGTGGCAAATCAACGGTTTTCATAAAACCAAGAGCCGGTTTGGGGCACACTGGATGGGACTGACCTATGGTGTGTTGCTGCTATTTCTGGCCATTTCATCGCTTTGGATGTATAAACCCAAAAGCAGCAAGTTTAAGCGAGGCCTTGTGTTAACCGCTGTTGGCCTTATTTTGGCTGTTTTAGCCTTGTATATTTAAACCATCAGCGCTGTTGACTTTCCAGGTTGTGGAAGGCAAAAAAGGTTGTCTGATTCTTTTTTATATCGAAGGTAAATGGCACAGTATGCTGCATGCGTCCCGATGTATTTAACTCGACTTGTTGCATTCCCTCATCAAGCGGAATACGGCAGTAGGAAATACTGTAAGGTAATGATTGCCAGTTGCGGGTATCTGCTTTTTCGGTCATAGCATTGACAATGCTAACGATGGTTCCCAGGTTTTCATTTTCATTACGTGCCACTTCCTCCAATGCTTTTTTGGTGGCTAAGCGGGCAATACCAGAAGCTAATTCACGCATCATTCTGTCTTGCAGGCACTGAAATGCCACTGCATTGATATTCTCGCCTAATTCCAATGGATAGCTTTCCTGGTTGGCGCTAATGCTGGCCGTATTAAATACCGGTTTACGTTCGCGATATTTAGGAAAAGCAACTCTAAGAAAAGACAGGTTTTTGAAGGCCGCCTGATCGTTACGTGACTTATTGCCAATATAAATGGGGAAACTCAGCCCATATTCATCGTTAGCCAGGGTAATCCAACCGTCGTTATAACCTGTGTTGGTAAAGTTAATGCTCCATTCATCCTTAACCGGTCCAAAGCCATTTAACCAGAAAAAGACCAGGTAGCCCTTATCCGGATCTTCGGGCTCGTATTTATAGCCAAACTTATTTTCATAAAAGTCCAGTTCTGTTCCAAAACCCAGTTCATGAGCGGTACGCATCAGGTCGTACTTAAGCTGTTCAGGAACATCCAGACCAAAAAGTGCTTTGTAATCCTCTTCGTATATCTCCAGGGCATTACGATAGGCAATAAAGGCGTCGTTGGTATTGCCGGCAGCCTCATATACCAGGCCCATCAGACAATGAGCAAAGGCATCGCGTGCATATTTGTTTTTATGCTTTTTATACTTGTCATTCAGGTTTTGCAGGACAATATTAACGCGGCGGCATTCAATTAAGGCGCCTTCATAATTCTTCAGGTAGATAAAGTTAAGCGCCTTGTAAAAGTGTACAAGTACAGCCTCAAAATCCTCAGGGCGATAGGGCTTCACCATGGGATTGGTGATTAAAGCCAGTGCCTCGTTACCAAACGATTTACTAAAGTCCTCGGCATAATAGTCGGCCTGATTAAAATAGTTGATGCTGGTTTCGTATTGTCCGTTCATAAAGCTCACTACACCGCGATTGCAAAAATAGAGATATCGGTTCTTACCTTCAGCTCCCTTGGTATCTTTGGCCAATTCTTTATCAGCAGCTTCAAATTGTCCGGAGGTGATTAGGGTTTGTAACTTAATATTTTGTTCGTAGTAGGTGGCGCATCCGCCAAGGATGGTAATGAGGAGTAATGAGGTGAGGATTTTGCTTTTCATGCTATGAAGGGCTGTTGGAGGAAAAGTGTAGATTAATGCCCGTTGGCTGGCAACAGGCATTAATCTTTAGGTTTTTGTAACAATTAATTGTTAATGTACTTCTTAATTTCTTTGTCACCAATCCATACTATTTCATTGGTTTCAAGGTTGGAAAGCTCCATATTAACCTTGTAGAAATTAACACGTTCTTTCTTGTAGGTATCAACAATTGAGTTAATATCTCCATTAAGCATAAAGTCAGCGCCTAACTCTTTACCCCAAGCCTTAGCTGTTGCCATGCTGGCAAACTCTTGCTGTGCGGCTCTCTCGCGGCGAAGTTCTTCGCGTTTATCGCCGGCTTGTACCAGGCGAACACGGCCACTGTTAATAAAAGCGCGTTCTACATCTTTTACAAAAGTCTCGGCACTAATATGTTCGTGTGATTTATTGTAGATTAAACCAACAACCACTACCGGCTTTTGTCCATTATTATCGCCCTGATGGTTATCAATCCATGCACCACCCAGCACCTGGTTAACCATTTCTTCGGCTACCAGACGAGAATCAGTATCGTTCCAACGGCCACTTAAATCAATGGCTTCTTTGGTATCAACGCGTTCAACAGTGTGGGCACATCCGGTGAGTAAGCTTACGGCTAGTCCTATTGCCAGTACGAATAACAAATTTCGTTTCATAAGTAATAAGTTTAGATTTTATTGGATAGTCTAATTTATGAATCCGTGATTGAAAATATCAAAAAGCATTCCAAAATTCAGCCTGAAAGGCTTTAAATTGAGCTTTAAGCGTATCATACGTCTGTTCTGTTAAAGGAACAAGTGGCAGACGTAATTGGTTGTCAATGATTTCACGCATTTCTAAAATGGCTTTGATACCTGCTGGATTACTCTCAATAAAGAGATTCTTTATAATATCCGTAAGGCCATAGTGTAGTCTGCGTGCTTTAATGTAGTTGTCGTTATGCGCAGCCTGCACCATTTGACTGAATGCTTTTGGATACCCGTTGGCAACAACCGATATTACCCCATCGCCACCAAGGCCAAGGATAGGTAATGTTAATGCATCGTCGCCCGATAATACCGCAAAATCATCAGGTTTGTATTTGATGATGTCCATTACCTGCAATAAATCACCCGAAGCCTCTTTCACAGCAATGATATTGTCAAAGTCATTGGCGAGCTGCAGACATGTTGAAGCATCCAGGTTGCACCCTGTGCGCGAAGGCACGTTATACAAAATAATCGGTACGGGAGATGCCTCGGCAATGGTTTTATAGTGCTGATACAGTCCTTCCTGTGTAGGCTTATTGTAGAAGGGAGTGACTGATAATATGGCGTCGATACCATCAAAATCAGTTTTGTTGATGGTATCAGTCAATTGACTGGTATTATTACCACCCATTCCCATAATTATTGGCACCCGGCTGTCATTCGCTTTTTTGATGGTTTTCACCACCTCCAGCCTCTCTTTGTCATTTAGTGTGGCTGTTTCGGCAGTTGTACCCAGTGCAACCAGGAAGTTAACACCACCTTCTATCACAAAATTCACCAGTTTGGTCAATGCTGTGTGATCAACCTGTTTATGCTCGTTAAAGGGTGTTACCAGTGCTACGCCAGTACCTTTTAGTTGTTGTGCTGATATCATGGGGGCCATTTTAGTTGTTGTTAAGAAGTTTGAGGTAAAAGGTGATTTGCTTTTTTAGCTCATACATACTAGCTGTTGGAGCAAGCTCAATCATCAGGTCGTATAAGTCATTATCCAGTCCGGCTTTTCCTACTTTAAATTCAGCTTTTGATAGCTGGCCCAGGTAATCAATGGCAAATGGTTGTTCATTAACCAGTATAATGAGCAAATTAAACGGTGTATCAATAAAAGATTGAATAGCTTCCTTTTTAATGGCGTAGAAAAAGCTGAAGTCTTTTCGACAGGCAAAGCTGTAGGTGCTATCACCAATGTAGTTGTCGTCTCGCTTCTTTTTGTCAATAAATCCCAGTGCCTGTGAGCTGATGTTTTCTTCCTTCAATTCCTTAATTAGTTCTTTTACTAACTGGTGATTAGCCTCGTTGGTGGCATCGTAAAGGATACCAGCTGTTTGAGCTGTTTTAAGGTTGTGAAGTTTTTTAATTCGGGGCGCTTTTTGCAGCTGTTTATCCAACTTGTATAAAGCTACCTTTTGTCGTATTGTATCAATGAAGTTGCTCATTTATCGGGTCGTTTCAATGTTATTTGATGATTGGTTACTGGTTTATCAGTTGTTTAAATTCATCTTCAGAGATGATGGTGATATTCAGCTTTTCGGCTTTGGCCAGTTTACTTGGGCCAATCTTATCACCGGCCACCAGGTAATTGGTTTTTGATGACACGCCGCTCAGATTTTTACCGCCGTTTTTCTCAATCAGACTTTTCAGTTCATCACGCGAGAAGCTGCTAAAGCTGCCACTTACTACAAAGGACATGCCTTCGAGTGCATCGGAATGCTGAGCCTGCTCTTCGTCTGATAGCTGAAACTGCAAACCTATTTGCTTAAGCTTATCGATAAGTTCGCGATTAAGTTCATTGTCAAAATATTCAAGTACGCTTTGCGCAATGCGTTCGCCTATCTCATCAACTTCGGTTAACTGTTCCAGGGTAGCATTCATCAGGGCATCGATGTTTTTAAAGGCGGAAGCCAGTTTTTTAGCCACCGTTTCGCCCACATAGCGAATACCTAATGCAAATAGAACGCGAGCAAAATTTACCTGTTTTGATTCTTCGAGCCCGGCAATAATATTGTTGGCCGATTTATCGCCCATACGTTCCAGTCCTGTCAGTTGCATGGGGTGCAGTGCATACAGATCGGCTACGTTTTTCACCAGTCCGTTTTTATACAGCAGGTCGATGGTTTCGATGCCCAGTCCGTCAATATTCATGGCTTTGCGGGCAATGAAGTGCTCAATGCGTCCCTTTACCTGCGGCGCACAGCTGCTAACATTGGGGCAATAATGTGCTGCCTCACCTTCCACCCTTACAAGCGGGGTTTCACATTCGGGACAGTTCTTGATAAACTCCACCTTTGGAGCATTGTTTTCTCTTACTGTTTCATCAACACCAACAATTTTTGGGATGATTTCGCCACCTTTCTCCACATACACCATATCACCTTGGTGCAAATCCAGTGAGTTGATGATATCTGCATTATGCAGCGAGGCACGTTGAACCGTAGTACCTGCTAAAAATACGGGTTCCAGATTAGCTACCGGCGTTACTGCTCCTGTGCGTCCCACCTGAAATGTCACCGACTTTAATTTGGTGTAGCCCTGCTCGGCTTTAAACTTATAGGAGATGGCCCAGCGTGGCGATTTGGCTGTGAAACCAAGTCGGCGTTGCTGTTCCAGACTGTTTACTTTTAGTACTATACCATCAATGTCATATGGTAAATCCTTACGGGCTTCATCCCAATGGTTGATAAAGGCGTATACCTCGTCGATGGTTTTGCACACTTTCATGTGTGGTGGTATCTTAAAACCCCATGAGCGCGCTTTTTCCAGGTTCTCGGAGTGCAGGTTACTAGGCAAACCGTCGCCCAGCATATAATACAGAAAGCAGTCAAGCGGACGCCTGGCTACCTGTGCGCTGTTTTGCATTTTCAGCGAACCGGCCGCCGCATTGCGAGGGTTGGCAAAAGGAGCTTCTCCTGCCTCCATACGGGCTTCATTGAGGGCATTAAATCCCTTGTGAGGCAGGAATATTTCGCCTCTTATCTCAAAGCTATCCGGATAATCGCCCTTTAAATTGAGCGGGATGCTTCTGATGGTTTTCACATTGGCGGTAACATCATCACCCTGAACACCGTCACCACGTGTTACAGCACGCAGCAAACGACCATTCTCGTAGGTGAGTCCAATAGCTGTTCCGTCGTACTTTAGTTCACAAACAATCTCAAATGGTTCATCAATCAGTTGTTTATTGATGCGTGTGTAAAAATCACTAATCTCCCCTTCGTTGTAGGTGTTACCCAGCGATAGCATCGGATAGGCATGTTTTACCTGCTCAAATTCCTTGCTAATATCACTTCCTACGCGCTGGGTCGGACTGTTAGCATCGGCCAGCTCCGGATGTTCTTTTTCCAGTTCAATCAGTTGTTGCATCAGCTGGTCGAACTCAAAATCTGATATTTGTGGCTCATTCAATACATAGTACTGATGATTATGGTGATGAAGTAATTCTCTTAATTCGTGTATTTTATCCCCGATATTCGGCATCTTCTTATTATTTCGTAAGGTTGACAAACAAAAATACAATAATATTTCATTCAGAAAGGCGGTATTGGCAATGTTAGTGGTGTACACGGCCAGGAAGTTATTAACAGCAAAGCGCAGAGGGATTGTTATGCAGTAGATAGTAGTCAGTAGTTAGGCAGAGATTTGGCGGCTGGAGTGAATCTAATACTATGAAAACAGCTATCTGATTGAAGTTTGCAGTTCTAAAGCCTAAGACAATGAATCTTCCCCTAAGATTGGTGGCGTTTCTCACCTGTTGGTGACACTTTACACCAATGCTGGTGACGTTTTCCACCAATGCTGGTGACGTTTTCCACCAATGTTGGTGACGTTTTCCATCAATGTTGGTGACATTTTTCACCAATGGAGGTAAATCCCACAGATTTTTCCGTGCGAGGCCACAGACTTTTCTGTGCGAGGCTACAGACTTTTCTGTGTTAGGCCACGGAAGAATCTGTGGTTGGCAATCGAAAAGTATGCAAGTTGACATTAGTTAGTGGTCAGTAGTTAGGCAGGAGGCAGAAGATTGGGAACCGAAGACGAATGACGGATGGCAGAAGAGGAGTTAAGCGCCATGTGAATTGCTAGTAGCTAGAAGCTATACTCTGGCGGCTTTTAAATCAAAAAAACCTTAAAACGCCATGAAGGTGCTTCATGCTTAGGTGGATAATTTTATCTTTGCGGCGCAAAAAATAGAATTATGATTTCGGTAGATGGCTTAACGGTAGAATTTGGAGCTACCACACTCTTTAAAAATATCTCATTCGTTATTAATGAAAAGGACCGCATTGCGCTGATGGGGAAGAATGGGGCAGGTAAATCAACCTTGCTGAAAATACTGGCTGGTGCGCGCGAGGCCAATAAAGGACATGTGGCGGTTCCGAGCGATAAGGTGGTGGCCTATTTGCCACAGCATTTGATGACCGAGGATAATCGCACCGTTTTTGAGGAGGCCTCACAGGCGTTCGCCCACATCTTTGCCATGGAGCAGGAGATGGCAGCAATTAATAAGGAGCTGGAAACACGCACCGACTATGAGTCGGAGAGCTATTATGAGCTGATTGAGAAGGTGTCGACACTGAGCGAAAAGTATTACTCCATTGAGGAAACCAACTTTGATGCTGAAGTAGAGAAGGTGCTGCTGGGTCTCGGCTTTTTACGTGATGACTTGCACAAGCCAACCAGCGAGTTTAGTGGTGGCTGGCGCATGCGCATCGAACTGGCCAAGATTCTGCTTCAGAAACCGGATTTGATTCTGTTGGATGAGCCTACCAACCACCTGGATATTGAATCTATCCAATGGCTTGAAGAGTTTTTGATTGGTTGTGGAAAAGCGGTAATTGTGATATCGCACGACCGCGCATTTGTCGATAATATCACCACGCGTACCATTGAGGTGACCATGGGACGTATCTATGACTATAAAGTGAACTACTCCAAATACCTGGTACTACGTCAGGAGAGACGTGAGCAGCAGTTGAAAGCCTATGAAGAGCAGCAAAAGATGATTGCCGAGAATGAGGCTTTTATCGAGCGCTTTAAGGGGACCTACTCTAAAACCCTTCAGGTACAGAGCCGTGTTAAGATGTTGGAGAAGCTTGATAGGGTAGAGGTGGATGAAGAAGACCGCTCGTCTTTGCGTTTGAAGTTTCCGCCTGCACCTCGCTCAGGTAGCTACCCACTGATAGCCACCGAAGTCACTAAGTATTACGATGATCATCTTGTATTTGCCAATGCTTCATTAACCCTTGAGCGAGGAGAGAAGATTGCCTTTGTAGGACGCAACGGTGAAGGTAAATCTACACTGGTTAAGGTCATTATGGACGAGATAAAGTACGATGGTCAGTTGCAACTGGGACATAATACGCAAATTGGCTATTTCGCGCAAAATCAGGCCTCGATGCTGGAGGATGAGCTAACCGTGTTTCAGACGATAGATGACATTGCCGTGGGCGACATCCGTACCAAGATTAAAGATATGCTGGGCGCATTTATGTTTGGTGGCGAAGATATCGATAAGAAAGTACGTGTGCTGTCGGGAGGTGAGCGTACACGTCTGGCCATGATAAAGCTTTTACTGGAACCCGTTAACCTGCTGATACTGGATGAGCCGACCAACCATTTGGACATGAAAACCAAAGATGTGTTGAAAGATGCCCTGAAGGCCTTTGACGGTACACTGATTCTGGTTTCGCACGACAGGGATTTCCTGGATGGTTTGGTAGACAAAGTGTATGAGTTTGGCAATAAACGCGTCAAAGAACATCTGGGAGATATTAAGAGCTTCCTGGAAATGAAAAAGATGGCACACCTGAATGAACTTGAAATGAAAAACTAAAGACAGCTAAAGCTGTTATTTATATATGATGGTATTGATCCGGTATTACTCTGTAGTACCGGATTTTTTTATGAACAAAAAGGCCTGTTAATCACTTTAATGCTTAGTGCTGTAATTCGTATATTGCAGTAAATATAAGCACCAAACTATGATACAGATTGATAAAACAAAACCTGTAATGGTAAGCGGAGCAACAGGCTATGTGGCTGGTTGGCTGGTTAAAAAACTATTGGACGAAGGATTGACTGTGCATGCTGCAGTTCGTAACCCTGATAATAGAGAGAAACTGAAAGTACTAGATGAACTGGCTAATCAATCATCCGGTACTATTAAATATTTCAAAAGTGATTTATTGGATGAAGGTTCCTATGCTGAGGCCATGGAAGGGTGTGAACTGGTGTTTCATACGGCATCGCCTTTTACCTTAAGCGTCAATGATCCGCAAAAGGAACTCGTTGAACCGGCGCTTTTGGGAACGCGTAACGTGCTGGAGCAGGCCAATCGCACGGAATCGGTTAAGCGAGTGGTGCTAACCAGTAGTGTGGCGGCCATCTACGGTGATAATATCGATATTAAGAATACCGCCAATGGCATCTTTACCGAGGAAGACTGGAATACCAGTTCGTCGCTCACACACGGTGCTTATCCTTATTCTAAAACATTGGCAGAGAAAGAGGCCTGGAAAATTAATCGTGAGCAAAGCCGATGGGATTTGGTAGTGATTAATCCATCATTGGTGATGGGACCGGCTGTTAATCCGCAAAATGTAACATCTGAGAGTTATGCCATTATCAAACAAATAGCCGATGGTACACTGAAAGCCGGGGTGCCATATATTGGCTGGGGTGTGGTGGATGTGCGTGATGTTGCAGAGGCCCACTTTCAGGCAGGATTTGTATCAACTGCCAGTGGCCGGCACATTGTGTCAGGCCATAATACTACGTTTCTGGGGTTGTCTAATACGCTATTGCCAAAGTATGGTAATGCCTATCCTATACCCAAAAAAGAAATGCCCAAATGGTTGATATGGCTGGTAGGCCCCATGCTTAACAAAGCCTTGACGCGTAAATATATTTCAAGAAATGTGGGCTATGGCTGGAAAGCTGACAGTAAAAAGAGTATTCGGGAATTGGGTATTCAGTATCGCTCTTTGGAAGAGACCGTTAATGAGATGTTTGAGCAGTTGGTGGAAGCGGATGTTTTGTAAGGGAAATGGCTTGTTTAGTTTTGAATGCTAATGGTGTGCTGTAATCTTAATGTAGTTGAGGAGGTGGCTTTAAATGCTTGCTTAGTAAGTTTGATTTAAAAGGCTGGCCCAAAGAGTACTTAGTATTTGCGTATGATTCCATACATACCACATGTTATTAGGAGTTGTGGTAGTTTATAGTTCTCTTCAGGACAGCCTATTAGTATAAAAAGCTTACTTGCGTTGCTCCAAACCAAGTTCTTTGGCCGATATTTCGCGCATTTCAACCTTACGCACCTTACCGGTTACTGTGGTTGGAAATTCACTCACAAACTTCCAGTATTTAGGAATTTTAAAGGTGGCAATCTGCCCCTTACAATAGTTGTGAAGCGTTTCGCCAGAAAGTGTAACACCTTGTTGAGGGATGATCCAGGCCATCACTTCTTCACCATATCTGGCCGATGGTACACCAATCACCTGCACATCTTTAATGTCATCGTGTTTGTGCAGAAACTCCTCTATCTCGAACGGCGATATGTTTTCTCCACCGCGGATGATCAGGTCTTTTATACGGCCCACAATCTTTACATAGCCGTGTTCGTCCATCTCGGCCAAATCACCGGTATGCATCCAGCGTCCTTCATCAATCACCGATGCGGTGGCTTCTGGATTATTCCAGTATTTAAGCATCACCGAATAACCGCGGGTGCAAAATTCACCCTGCTCACCACGGGTTACAATCCGGCCCGTTTCCGGATCGATGATTTTGATTTCGAGATGTGGGTGTACCTTGCCAACGGTCGCACAGCGGCGGTACTCATTATCATCCACAAAGGTTTGGGTGCTCACCGGCGAGGTTTCTGTCATGCCATAACAAATGCCTACCTCGCGCATATTCATCTTCTCACGCACGGCCCGCATGGTAGATTCGGGGCACGAGGCACCTGCCATTATGCCTGTACGCAGACTCGAATAGTCATACTTGTCGAAGTTGGGATCGTTCAGTTCGGCAATAAACATTAGTGGTACACCATAGAGCGATGTACACTTTTCGTTCTGAACAGTTTGCAATACCGTATCGGGAACGAATGCTTCACCGGTTAATACCATACAGGCACCATGTGTAATACAGGCCAGGTTGGCCAATACCATGCCAAAACAATGGTACAGAGGTACCGGAATACACACCCTGTCTTTTTCGGTGTATTTGAGACGTTGGCCAATGAAAAAGCCATTGTTCAGGATGTTATGATGCGATAAGGTAGCCCCTTTGGGAAAGCCGGTTGTGCCAGAAGTGTATTGTATGTTGATGGGGTCGTCAAACTGCAGGTTGGCTTCTCTGGTCAGCAAATCGTCAGTGCTTACTTTTTTGCCAGCTTCAAGCAGTGAGTTCCAGTCATGCTCCATTACAATGATGTGCTTCAGGCGAATGCACGAGGCCCTTACTTCATCCAGTATCTCCACATAATTGGTCTGTCGAAAGCCTTTCGACATGATGAGCAGGCTGATTTCTGATTGCTTCAGTGCATATTTTAGTTCCGATGCTTTATAAGCAGGGTTAACATTGACCAGGATAACTCCGATGCGCGCCGTGGCAAACTGCACCAACACCCACTCAAAGCGGTTAGGCGACCAGATCCCCACACGGTCACCTTTATTAACGCCATAGGCCAGAATACCTTTGGCCACTTCTTCTACCTGCTGCCAAAACTCCCGGTAAGAGGCGCGGTAATTCTGATAAGGAACCACCAGGGCTTCACTATCAGGATATTTATCAACAGTTTGTTTAAGTTGTTCTGAAATAGTAATACCCAACAAGGGCACGTCGGACGTTCCGTTGTCGTACGATAATAGATTGTTCACAATGTGTGGTTTAATGGTTAATTATAAATTGAAGTTATTTGGTTAAAATAAATGTTGAATTAACACAAAATAACTCACAACGCAAATAATCAACAATAAAACTTTACATCACACGATCTTATCTAGATATGCTTTTATCTGTAATATGAATAACATTAACGTATTAATGTTTTGTTTTTGTTGGCATTACTATGAATCGAATTCTTATTGATTGGCTGTTATTATAGGTTCATTTCGTCTTTCATCCCACCATTGTGTTGTAGCGGGTATTTCGCCATTCAGCAACAGGCCTTCGCCAATGCGTGGGGTGATGACGGGTAATCCTGTTTCGTTGGCTTTGGCACTGGCTCTGGTTATAGGATCAAGCCAGTCGTGCATGGCCAGTTTAAATGCGCCCCAATGAATGGGCATCACAATGCGGGCTTTAATATCCTGTGCTGCCAATATGGTTTCTTCGGGCATCATGTGTATTTCTTTCCATAAGTCATTATATTGGCCGCATTCCATCAGGGCCAAATCGAAGGGGCCATATTTCTCGCCTATGGTTTTAAAGTGTGGGCCATAACCACTGTCACCGCTAAAAAACACTTTCTTTTCAGGTGTTTGAATCACCCATGAACACCAGAGCGTTGAGGCCTGATCGCTGAACCATTTGCCACGTCCTGAAAAGTGTTGAGCGGGCGTGCAGGTAAAGCTCAACTCATCCAATTGAGCGTGTTGCCACCAATCCAGTTCGGTGATGCGCATGCTATCCACACCCCATGCCCTTAGATGCGCTCCAACACCCAGAGGTGTATAAAACGCTTCTGTTTTATCTTTCAGTCGCTTAATTGATTGGTAATCGAGGTGATCATAATGGTCGTGTGAAATAAGCACCAAATCAATAAGGGGTAGTTGTTCAATCTCAATGGGCATTTTTTTATTAAAGCGCTTTACACCAATAAATGGTACCGGTGAAGCTGATTGTCCGAGCATGGGGTCAATCAATATGTTTTTTCCATTAGTTTGTATTAAGAAGGATGAATGGCCAAACCAAAACAAACGAAAATCGCCATTGTGCCTCAATAAATCTGTTGAATCCATAGATACCGGATGCGGCGGCTGTGCTGGAGTAGCATTGGGGTGCACGTTGAACTGCTCTTTGAGCATGGCCCAGAACTTTTTGCCAGTCATCTCCATTTTAACGTCGCCCATATTGGCAAATTTACCATCACGATGTTGAGGTGATTGATTGTATATTAATTGTTGCTTTTGGGTAGGAAGGCCACCGAACTGGGGACTGAGTGCCATAAACAGTACTACCGATATCACTATTAATGCCAGGGTGCTTGCTATTATTATCATTGTCTTTGCCATTTTTTTCATTACCGCACATTTTAATGCTAACAAAAGTAAAGGTCATTTGGCTCACAGGCTAAAACTTTTTACAGCTTGCTGTATACATTTTACTGATTTATCAATTCAATATATCAACGCGAGGTCTGAACTTTTTGTGGCAGTAAAAAGAAAATTTTATAAAACAAAAAAAGCCCGGCTATTGCCAGGCTTCATATCATTATGCTGTTACTTGCTTAGTGTCCGAATACATTACTGAGTTTAATGCCAAAGTATACAGTTCTTGGATTGGTTGGACCGTAAATGTATGCCGGGTCGCGATCCATGCCTGAGTCAAAATCATCCTGGAAAGAGTTAAAAATGTTTTTAATCCCTGCAAATGCTTTGAATGGTAAGCCAGCCACTTTAAGATCATATTCTGCTTTGAAACCAAGGTCAAAGAAAGTTGGTGTAGTTCTGATAGTTCCTTGAATCCCATCTTCTTCAATGATAATGTCGTCGGGTCTGAATTCGGTTCCGTAATAAGCTACTTTCATTTTACCGGTATAGGTAGCGCTGGCTATCAGGCATAAGCGTGGTAATACATCATAGTCAAGCGATAAGAAACCATAATCATCAGGCGTTCTCAGGAAATCTTTCTCTCCCAGTTCCTGTGCATCACCATAAACGCTACTTTGGATAGTATAACCGGCCTTTAAATAGATACGGTTGCCTGGCGATGCATTTGCTTCAAAGTTGACACCTTTAACTGTGGCACCGTTATCTGCATTGGTTCTGATGTAGGTGGTTACGCCAGTTGACTCGTCGTATTCAGGGTTTTGGGCAAAAGCATCATTCAGATGGGTATAAAACCCTTCAGCCAGTAAGCCAAGATTCCAGTTGCCAATTTTACGGTTAAAGTCAACAGAAGTCATATAGCTGTGACTGGTTTCTTGTTTTAAATCAGGTGCATTAGCATGCACTACTTTGCGAGAGCCTGATGTTTCGATGTGTAAATCTTCATCAAATACCTGTGGCGCCCGGTATCCTTGCGAATAGCTCACGCGCCATTGCAACGAAGGAGCAACATCCCACAAGATATTTAAACGCGGACTGAAAACGTTACCCGAATTATTCCCTTCCTTGTGATCAAGGTCAGTTATTTCATAGCGATCAAATCGGGCACCCACTGATGCTTTTACCGGCCCAAAGTATCTGTCATATTGAGCAAATACGCCATATACATTCTTATTCTGGTCAGTAATGACAGTGTTAGGTACGTGGCCATTTGAGCCAATAACATTGCCATTATCATCGTATATCAGGTCAAGGTAACCCAGTTTCTGGTCGAGCATATCATCATGCACCAGCTCTATACCAGTTACAATACTGTTTTTTCCAAAGTCAGATTTAAACTGTGTTCCTACATTAAAGGTCAACCCATCAGTTTGTCCGTAGTCGGCAAGGCTTTGGTTAGCACCATAGTATGATGCCCGATCAACATTCTGAGCTGAACCATATACTGACAGCAGACTTCCGGTTCCAATAAACCGTTCGTAAGTAAGGGCAGTTGTGGTAATTTTATGGTCTACCGCCTCCGATACATCTGCTTCGTGGTGTGGCTTGTCAAATCCATTTCCACCGCGCCTTTCTTCATTTACCCTGATAAAATCGAGGGTTAATTTATTGCGATAATCAATACGATGGTATAAGCGTCCTCCAAAGGTCAGGTTTTCAATTTTAGATGATTCAGAGTAGCCATCATTATTTGCATCGAACGGATCCTTATCGCGATAAAAGCCAAATAAGGCAAAGCCGGTTTTCTTATCATCGCTCACTATGGTAGTATTCATATTCAGCGAGTAATCAGAAGCAACCTTACCATCTGTTCCAACACCAATAGAGCTGTGTTGCGTTGATATATCATATGAATTATTCATCGGGTCGCGGGTGATCAAATTAATGGTACCTGCCACCGCATTGCTGCCGTATAATGCAGAGCCACCGCCTCTTACTACTTCAATGCGCTCAATCATGCTCGAAGGGATGAGTTCCAGACCATAGACACCAGCCAGGTTGCTAAAAATTGCCCTGTTGTTGATCAATACCTGCGAGTGAGCACCGTCCATGCCATTCATGCGAACCTGTGTAAATCCACAGTTCTGACAGTTGTTTTCAAGCCTTAAACCAGGAATATAGTTTAAGCCTTCTGCAATGGAAACAGATTGTGTATTTTCCAGCAAACGAGGGGTGAGTGTATTAACAATAACCGATGCCGTAGTTCTCTTTTGCTCGTTTCTATCGGCAGTTACTACCACCTGTTCCAGACCTAACACATCGGTCTCCAGGCTAACATCAAGTACAACCTTTTCGCCGCGTTTAAATACGAGAATTTTTTCAACAGGCTTATATCCAATGGCCTGAACTTTTACCGTAAACTCGCCCTCGGGTATAAAACCTAATTCAAATTGTCCATTAAGATCAGATGCTGCCCCAAGGGTTGTATTCGCCAGTGTAACTGTCGCAAATGGTAAAGGTTCGCCTTCAGATAAAATAGTGCCGGTTAGTTGGCACATCGGTTCTGGTGGAGCTTGTGCGAAGACAGATGCTTGTATAAATAAACATAATAGTATCAGGGCTTTCGTAATGCTGTACTTCATTGTTAAAAGTAATTTGTAATCCGCAGATTAGTTGTGAGTTAATAATTAGGTTGTGCGTCTTCTTTTAGAAAAAGACACGAAAAACGGTTGACTTTATCCGTCAATAAATATTAAGAGGAATAGTTCTTAAGCAACAGGTGGCGCCCTGCCAGCGCTGTGTTCGATGAATTTGTTGTTGGCAGTAATTACTGTTTCAAACTTAAGCTTGTTGAAATAGACTGGCAGAATATCATAAAGAAGTTCAGGGCTTTCTTCAGATAGTATTGTTTGCAGCTGCTGATAAAAAGTAAAATCGGCCGAGTTATGTGAATGACCGTCGCAGTCAGGGTGCGCGTGACTGTATGTTTTACCATCTATCTTGTGTGTATGATAGAAGAGTGCATTGCTTGCAATTTGAATTGCAAACACTACAATTAGCATCACAGCTAATCTATTAAAGACCTTTTGGTATTTTATATACTCTTTTATCACGATGCAAAAATGAAAAATTTCTTTATTCCTGCCAATACCTACAATTAGGGATTTTGTCATGATTTAAGTAACATTATTTTAAATGCGTTGCTTCAAAAGATGACACGAATTGGATGATTTCAAAGCTGCCTAGGTTCTTTTTCTTTAAGATTATTTTAAAAATAAATCAGGTCTGTATTTATCTGTGCTTAAGTAATTAATGTATATAGATCAACAAAATTGGTATATAAAAGCAAATTACTACCATAATACTTTAAATGAGTATACTATTTTAGCGCCCGAATAATTTTAACTATATCAATAGAATGAATCACAAATTTATTACAAGTGTTGTATTTGGCCTGCTATGGTCATTATCAATGCTTGCACAAACAGGAGTTGTCAAGGGAAGAGTGATTGATGCCCAAAGTGATGAAGATATTCCATTTGCGAATGTTGCTTTACTCAAAAACGGTGAGATATTTACCGGTACTGTAACGGATGGGAAAGGGCATTTTAAACTTGATAATGTAAGTACAGGCACTTATAGTCTATCAGTGTCTTTTTTGGGCTATGATGCTAAAGAGATAAATGAAATTGAAATCACAGAAGTTGAACGGGTAGCTGACCTAAAAAGTGTTGCATTGAGTGCAGCTAGTGTGAGTATAGAAGGCGTTGATGTCATGGCAACAGCACAAACCGTAACATCTAAAATTGATAGAAAAAGCTATAGAGCCGAAGATTTTGCTACTGCAAGCGGAGGAACGGCTGTAGATGTGCTGGATAAACTACCTGCAGTATCAGTTGATGGCGATGGTATGGTGTCAGTGCGCGGAACAAGCGACTTTTTGGTATATATTAATGGTAAGCCTACACAGACAAGTGCCAGTGATATTCTTAGTCAAATACCAGCTGCTCAGATTAAGAATGTGGAGATTATTACTGTGCCGGGTGCACGATATGATGCTCAGGGCAAAGGTGGTATCATTAACATCACCACGCAAAAGGGGGCGTTTGACGGACTTTCGGTGGTGGCCAGTGGCATGATTGGCGGAACCCCATGGACAAATAAGGATGATGTGTATAGCCGTCAGGCCTTGAATAACAACCGATATAACACCAGTGTGAGCCTCATGTATAACAAGGATAAACTATCGGTTAGTGGTGCTCTTACTATGCAATCGCGCAATAATAAGGGGATAGGTATAATCGATCCTTATATCTATCAGCACCCTGATGAGTCAGTTAGTGGTTATCCCGGTAGCTACTATGTTTTGGATGGGGAAGGTTCACGTCCTAAATGGTATACAAATATGATGGCAAATGCCGGCCTTAACTACCAGGTTAGCGATAATGCGGAGCTGGCTGCCAGCTATCAGTATTCGAAACGTACCAGTGGTCGAACAGCCAACTATGTTTATAAAGCTTATTTTTCTGACTCACCTGATGGCGAACCGTATGATGGTACCTTGCAGCAAATATACAACCCTAACGATATTCACCGCGATGGTTGGTTTAGTAACTTAAGTGTGGATTATATCCAGAATATTGGGGACCAGTCGAAATTAAGCACCTCTTTTATTTATGAGACCTCAAACCTGGAACAAACCATCGATAATAAAGAGTATGCCTATGATGGCGACCGTTATTATTACGATGATACGCCTGATTTCCATTCGTTTCAGAGTGATGATACACCCTTAGATGCCTATCGTTTTGTATTGGATTATCAGCATACATTTGATAATGGAAATAGGTTAAACACAGGAGTTCAGCCACAATGGATACGGCTTCAGGGCGAGTTTGCATACGATACAATAATTGGCAATGGCTATTGGGGCGACCCAAGTATTGAAAGCTATGACAATAGTATAGACCTGAAGCGCGATGTATATTCGGCTTATGTGGACTATAGCGGAAAAACTGGTAAGCTGAATTATGTACTGGGGTTGCGTGCCGAATACATGGATCAGTTGATGAATGTGAGCAGTACAGAGTATTTCGAATATGTGTACGGTTACTTTAGCGAGATAGGCGGAGGGCGCGATTTTAATCAAAAGGATTTTCAACAACGCAAATTTGACCTGTTTCCAACATTGCATGTCAAGTACGATATAAATGATGCCAATAGCCTGTCGCTGGCGGCCAGTCGTCGTATTAACCGTCCTCCAGCCAAGGATATGGCACCTTTTCTTTACCGTCGTCACCAGGAGATATACGAGATGGGTGATCCCCTGCTGGAACCAGAATACACCTTGAATGCAGAATTGAACTATACACGACGATTTGGTAAAAACAACATTACCCTTACCGGATTTTATCGTGGTGTTGATAATGCCATTTATCGGGTAAACAGGGTAGCATATGACATGGGTAACCCGGGTGGTGTGCTTTTGCGAAGCTATACCAATGCAGGTAACCAAACTGCGTTAGGAGCCGAAATGGGGATGAACTTTGACTTAATTAATAAAGTAAAAGTTTTTGTAGGTGGAGCTTTGTATGATTTTCAGGTAATTGCCGATGATGAGTTATTGGGTGAAAGCCGTGATAGCAGGAGCACCAACTGGAATATTAAATCAAATGCCTCCTGGCTAATAACCGCTCCTTTGAAGTTAACGGTTGACTATTCCATTAAATCGGCCTCCGTTACACCACAGGGAGAAAGCCTGCAATTTGAAGCCTTAAATGCGGCTATTAATTATACGCCTGAGAAATTACGGGGCTGGACTTTTTCAGCCAGAATGCTTGATGTTTTAGGAACCAATCAGGCTGGTGGGTATACGGCTGCCTATGAAGGAGAGCAGATTTTGCTCCGACGTGGGTATGTTTACGATTATGAAGGCCAGATTGTTGAATTTGGAATAAGTTATTCATTCAATAATAAAAAGCAGAAATCACAAAGAAAACATATTAGCGACGACTATTTCTAATACCACAATTGTGTTTTTGAAATAAACAATAGGTCCCTTGCAGTTCCATTTAATAGGTGTTATTGCAAGGGATTTTTTGTACTAACCTGAGTTCGACATAAAATTACTGGCTCAAATCGCTTATAAATGTTTAGTTTCAAGGAATATTTGTGAAAGCATAGCGAGCTATGGTGAACA
>NZ_JAGTAR010000040.1 GCF_018156225.1 Carboxylicivirga sediminis | reverse complement strand
CGAACTTCGGACTACGGACTCGGCCATCCGTCCCCGGTCTTCTTACCTCTCACTTCTCATCGCTTTTCTCTTTTTTCTTCTGCCTAACTACTGACCACTGACTAATCACTACTGACTTAAAAAAACCAATTGATTAAAATCATAGACATGCATGGCACAATTATTCTACTTTTAAATCCGTAAAAAGCAGATAAATCGTTTTACATGAAACAGCTACTAATCAAGAATATAAAACAACTGGTTCAGGTTGAAAAGGAGAACCAGCCCTATATTGCCGGTGCACAAATGGCCCAGCTACCATCCATTGATAATGCCTACCTGCTGATTAAAGGGGCTTACATCAGTGCGTATGGGCCCATGAGTGAACTCAACGAAGCGGCTTTGCCTGCCGATGTAGAGGTGATAGACGCCACCGACCGCCTGGTGCTGCCGGCCTGGTGCGACTCGCACACCCACCTGGTGTATCCCAAGAGCCGCGATGTGGAGTATGTGGATAAGATTAAAGGCCTGAGCTACGAAGAGATTGCTGCCCGTGGTGGTGGTATCCTTAATTCGGCCAAGCTGATGCAGACGGCCAGCGAGGACCAGCTGTTTGACGATGCCATGGTGCGCCTGCAGGAAATCATTACCTGGGGAACGGGTGCGGTGGAAATCAAAAGCGGTTATGGCCTTACACTGGATAGTGAGCTGAAGATGCTGCGCGTGATTAAACGTTTGAAGGAAGCCAGCCCGCTGACCATTAAATCAACCTTCCTGGGGGCGCACTCTATTCCTATGGAGTACCGTGGCCAGCAAGAGAAATATGTGGATTTGGTGATTAACGAGATGCTGCCTGCCGTGGCCAAAGAAAAGCTGGCCGACTACGTGGATGTGTTCTGCGATGTGGGTTTCTTCACGGTGGAAGATACCGACCGCATACTGAATGCGGCTGCTAAATATGGCCTCACGCCTAAGATACATGCCAATGAGCTGGACTACTCCGGCGGCATACAGGTGGGCGTTAAATACAACGCTCTTTCGGTGGATCACCTTGAGTTTACCGGCGAAGAAGAGATGAAAGCCCTGAAAGACTCAGGTACCATGCCTACCATATTGCCGGGTGCGGCTTTCTTCCTGAACATGGCCTATGCACCAGCGCGTCAGATGATGGCAGCCGGCCTGCCAGTAGCACTGGCGTCCGACTTTAACCCGGGCTCGTCGCCCTCGGGTAATATGCAGCTGATTATGGCCATGGGAAGCGTATTGTACCGCATGCTGCCCGAAGAGGTGATTCATGCCGTTACCAAAAACACGGCCTATGCCATGGGAGTTGATAAAGAGCTGGGTTCTATCTGCGTGGGTAAGAAAGCCAATGTGGTAATCACCAAGCCTATCCCGGGCATTGAGTACCTGCCTTATGCCTATGGCGAGAACAAGGTGGAGACGACGATATTGAATGGAGCTGTTAGCTGATAGCTGTTGGCCATTAGCTTTCTTCCGGACTTAATAAATAAAACAAGCACGGTGCACAAGGCACTGAGCACTATATATTAAATCGACAAAAACTAAATAACATGCAACAACTAATCGAATGCGTTCCTAATTTCAGTGAGGGATGCGATATGACCATCATCGATAAGATTACCGATGAGATAAAGAAGGTAGACGGCGTTAAGCTGATTGATGTGGACCCGGGCAAAGCCACTAACCGCACGGTAGTAACCATTGTGGGTACACCCGACGAGGTATGTGAGGCAGCTTTCCAGGCCGTGAAGAAAGCCCAGGAGCTGATTGACATGCGTCACCACAAAGGAGCGCACCCACGCTTTGGTGCTACCGATGTGTGTCCGCTGGTACCTGTTGCCAACATCACCATGGAAGAAACGGTTGAGTATGCTCATAAACTGGCTGAGCGCATTGGTACGGAGCTGAACATTCCTATCTACTGCTACGAATTTGCTGCTAAAGAAGATAAGCGCAAGAACCTGGCTACTTGTCGCGAAGGTGAATACGAAGCCATACCTAAGCGTATTGGTACCGCCGAATGGAAACCGGATTTTGGTCCTGCTGAGTGGAACGAGAGCGTGGCTAAATCAGGTGTAACAGCCGTTGGTGCCCGTAATTTCCTGATTGCTTATAACGTGAACCTGAACACCACTTCTACCCGTCGTGCCAACGCCATTGCATTTGACGTGCGCGAGCGTGGCCGTGTGAAGCGTGAAGGCAACCCTGTTACCGGTAAAATTGTGAAAGACGAAAACGGCAACCCGGTGAATGTACCAGGTATGCTGAAGTCGGTGAAAGGTATTGGCTGGTACATTGAAGAGTATGGTGTGGCGCAGATCTCCATGAACCTGACTGATATTACAGTAACATCGTTACACAAAGCATATGAGGCGGTTTACGAGCGTGCCAATGCACGTGGTATTCGTGTAACCGGTTCGGAAATGGTGGGCGTGGTGCCATTGCAGGCCATGCTGGATGCCGGTAAATACTTCCTGCGCAAGCAAGAGCGTTCAACAGGTATTCCTGAGCGTGAGATCATCAAGATTGCGGTTAAATCGATGGGTCTGGATGAGTTGTATCCATTCGATCCTGATAAGAAAATTATTGAGTACATCCTGAAAGAGGACAAGAAGCAGCTGATTGACATGAACCTGACTGAGTTTGCCGATGAGACGGCTTCTGAGTCTCCGGCTCCGGGTGGTGGTTCTATCTCGGCTTACGTGGGCTCATTGGGCGCTGCCCTGGGTACCATGGTGGCTAACCTGTCGGCGCACAAGCGTGGCTGGGACGAGCGTTGGGAAGAGTTCAGCAACTGGGCCGAGAAAGGCATGGCTGTGGAAAAAGAGCTGTTGAGCCTGGTGGATGAAGATACCAATGCCTTCAACCGCATTATGGATGCCTTTGGCCTGCCAAAATCAACCGATGCTGAGAAAGCAGCCCGTAAACAAGCCATTGACGATGCTACTAAATATGCCATTGAAGTGCCTTTCCGCGTGATGAAAGTGGCTTTCAAAGGTTTTGAAGTGATTCGTGCCATGGCTGAGGTGGGTAACCCTAACTCGGTAACCGACGCTGGTGTGGGTGCTTTATGTGCACGTACAGCTGTAATGGGTGCATTCCTGAATGTGAAAATCAATGCTGCCGGACTGGACGATAAAGCCTTTGTTGAAGGCATCCTGGCCGAAGGTAAAGCCATTGAAGACAAAGCTATTCAGGAAGAAAAAGAGATTCTGGAGATTGTAAATGGCAAAATTTAAGCTGAAAGCTGACTACTATTTACAGGACATAAAAAAACGGCTACCTTTGCGGTAGTCGTTTATAACTCAGGTGAACAGACGGAACATAACACGATAGGTAAAGAATCAACAATTAACTATTTAAAAACAAATCAGTATGAAACATTTATTTTTAATAGCTCTTTGTGTGAGCTTATTTACGAGTGTTACTTTCGCCCAGAGTTCAGATTCAAAGGTTGGTGTGGGTGACGTTTTCACCATTGGTGAAGTAGAAAATAACCACTACGAACACATTAACTTCCCTAAGAACAATTTCATTGTTAAAAAAGGGGGCGTGGCTGATTACCAGGCGCTGGTAGGCGAAAAGGTTGAAATCACATCGCTTAAAGAAAAGAAAGATGGTATGCTGGTAGCCACTATCAAACTGGCTTCTGACAAAAAATTCTTTATGAGCCATAAGTACCTTACTGTGGACATTAACGAGGCCATCAGCTCAAAAGAGTTATTGTAAGCTTACAATAAAACAAAAACCAACGGCTGCTAATTATATTAGTGGCCGTTTTTTTTGCCTGTATCCGTGGTTCCCCGTTCTTTCTAAATGACCTCTTTTCTCAGGCTTCAACCATTTTTTGATTAAGCCTAAATATTTCATGATAAACGCAACATTTGGCCTGATAAAAAGTATAAGCCATACACCCAAACACGTTACACATGAAATCTGGTTACATCAAAAGAAAACACAGTACATTGCTACTGTTTTTATTAGCCATATACCTACACACCCCTCTGTCAGTAGCATACGGACAATCGGCTGACGCCAATTGCGACGAGTGTTTCAATACTGAAATCATTTCCTTTAATGAGTCTGACAATTACCTGACTGTTGAGCTGCAAGTAAATGCCGATGGCTGCTCTGCTGCTCTATCGCACTTCACCGTTGAGATACCTTGTGGCACAGTGACTGAAGCAACCAATTCGGGCAACTGGCCGATGGAAATTAACAGCACTGATCCTACTACCAACATTTATGGCCTGAAGGTGGATGATATACAAGGTTTTGGTGAGGATGGGCAGGCCGCAGCATTCACACTGAAGTACACCATTCAGTACGATGATGATGCCTGCCTGGAGCAATTAAAAAGTAAGCTGTTTAAGGTAGCTTACAAAGCAGGTACCTGCATAGCTATTGACGAAGAAGAACTGGTCAGCAACAAGCTGCAAGCCAGCATTGATGCATCGCCGATTATTTGTTATGGCAGTAATGATGGACAGGCAACAGTGACCGTTACCAATGGCACACCGCCTTATGAGTGCGTCTGGAGCAATGGGGCAACAACTGAAACAATCAGCAACCTGTCGCCAGGTGCTTACACAGTCACCATTAGCGATGCGAATAATGAAACAGTCACACTGGAGGCCATTATTACACAACCAGAATCCCTCAAGGCCACTGCCCAAGTGATTAATACGACCTGCGGTCAGGCTGATGGCGCCATTAGCACGGAGGTCAGCGGCGGCATTGAGCCCTATAGCTTCTCATGGAATACAGGAGCCACAACAGCATCTATCGAAAACCTTAGTGAAGGCAGTTACACGCTGACACTGACAGATGCCAGCGGCTGTATAAAGACATTCAACTACACCATTGCAGCAGAAACAGATTTAAGGGCCAACATCAGTTCCAGCTATCTTGAGTGCTACGAGGAAGGAAAAGGCACTCTTACAGTAGAAGTGAGTGGCGGAACACCTCCCTATTCATACCTGTGGGACAATGGCGAAACAACGGCCACCATCAGCGAACTGAACAGTGGTACTCACCAGGTAACCATTACAGATGCCAATGGCTGTTCCATCACACAAAAAGGATATGTGGTTATCAAGAAACTGAATATTATCTCAAACGTTAATAACCCGGTATGCTACGGCGATAACAGTGGCTCTATCAGCATTGACATCACCAATGGTACCGAACCCTATGACATTGTTTGGGATAATGGCGAAACAACGGCCACCATTGATGGCCTGGCTGGTGATTGGTATTCGGTAACGGTTACCGATGCCATGGGATGCACGCGCAGTAAATACATCAAGGTGAGCGAGCCTGCTCAGATAAACTTAAGCGCACAGGTGAATCGCGTAAGCTGTGATGAAGCCGATTCATCAATGAGCGTTAGCCTTACGGCATCGGGTGGCACACCACCATACCAAATTTACCACAACAACGAGTTGGTGGACGAATTTGTGGTTGACAAAGCAGGCTACTATGAGTTTACAGCAGTGGATGCCAATGGCTGTAGCGTCACTCAACAAATCCTAATCGAACGTCCGGATACCGGACTGGATGCTACTGTCAATATTCAGCAACCAAGCTGTAGCGATGCCTTAGGAAGTGTTAGCATTAGCGTTGAACAGGGCACCGAGCCATTCAATGCCCTATGGTCGGATGGATACAGCGGGCTGCAACGTACTGAGCTGAAACCGGGTGAATACATCATTACCATAGAAGATGCTGCGGGTTGCTCTGTCAGCAAAGCAATAACCATTAACAAAGTTAATCAGCCAAGTGTCACCATTGTGGCACCACAACAGCAACCGGTATGCAACAGCACTGATAATACCTTATGGGCTGTAGTAGAGGGAGCAACGCAATACACCTGGTCAATCACTGACGCCAGCAACACCTGGACCATTCAGCAAGAGCAGATGGAAGAGCTGCTATACAGTGCCGGCGAAGGACAGGTCAGCATCAGCCTGTTGGTTGAGAACGCTGAAGGCTGTCAGGCACAGGATATGATTATTTTAAGCTGTACTGAAGCACCAACAGATGGCGGCGAAGAGGATAATGGCAACGAAGAGACAACAGACTGCGAAAACACCTGCTTTGACATACAAGCTGTTGAATGGACTAAAAACGACAATGGTTGCTATACCTACAAGGCGAAAGTTAGCACAGACGGTAGCTGTCAGCATGATCTATCGCATTTAACCATTCAGGTTGATAACGGCTATGTACAAACGGTGAATAACTCCAGCAACTGGACTACAGAGCTTAATTTAACAGATCCTACAACTGGTCTTTACGGTTTTAAGGTGGATGATATCACTGGCTTTGGCCATTCGACTGATGCATTTGAGCTTGAATTTACCATTTGCAACAGCAACGAACCACAGCTAGCCTTTATAGTAGCCTACAAAGCCGCACAGTGCATTATGCGCGACACTTTGCAATACAATGCGCCGGCTCAATCGCTATCATCGTTAAGCTATCCCAACCCCTTTGTGGATCAAACCAGCATTACCTTCACACCCGCAGAGGATGCCCACGCCATCCTTAACATCTATGGCGTTGGTGGCGAGCTGATTGATTGCATTTATGAAGGGCCTGTGAATGCCGATACCAAATACAACTTTGATTTCAGAAGCCGTTCAACTGGCAGCAACATCTATTTCTATCAACTGAAATGTGGCAACCAAATTATCAATGGTAAGCTAATACAAACGGGCTACTGATAAACTCATAATTGTAACATTATACCAAACGGTTACTTGCTTGCAGGTAACCGTTTCTTTTGAACCCTCGTTTATCATTGCTTCAAAGCTTATTTAATACAAGGGGTATTAATGCCTACACCACACATGTCTAAGGCCGTAGTAAGGAGAAATCAATATAATTATTTACATTTGACTTGTTATAAATAAACCTAAACAATAAAATTAATTAACATGAAAAAGAGCATTGTATTAGTTTTTGCCTTGATCCTTTCTTGCAACCTGTTTGCACAATCGTTTGACTCTTCAAAAATCAGAGCCGGAGCAGGATTAGTATATGCAAGTGAAATTGGCAATATTGGTATCACACTTAATGGTGTATATTCTTTTACAGACAAGTGGGAAGGTGCATTTGGCTACTCTCACATTTTTGAAAAAGACTATGTTAGCTACAACATCTTCGATTTTGATGCGCACTATGTATTTCATCAGCAGGATGATAAAATGAACTTCTATGGTATTGGTGGATTAAACATCACATCAGTAAAGGTTGATATTCCTGATTTAGGATTTGGCATTGGCGGTTCTGCCTCTGATTCAAGTGTTGGCATTAACCTGGGTGTTGGTATGAACTACAAGCTATCTGATAAATTAAACCTGGCTCCTGAAGCCCGTTTCACCATTGTTGAAGATACTTACTTCAGAATTGGTGCCAGCTTACAGTATATGTTCTAAGCAAGCATATCACCTAATATTATAGCGACTGCCGGTTAACCGGTGGTCGTTTTTTTATGTCATACTTATTCCGCTTAACGTCTGCCACAATAATTGAACAATTATCCCCCACTCCTGTCCAGATAATCAGACTGGTTTACTCTAATTTAGTTGCAAACAAACTCAGTTATGATTCAACTAAGAACACTTGTACCGTTTCTAATTATTTTACTGACCGCAGGCTGTCATCAAAAAGAAACAATATCCCCATCTGTTATTCCTGAACCTCTGCATGTAGCATTGAGTGGCAATAGTTCTTTTCTAATAAAACCGTCAACACCGGTTGTTATTGAGGATTCGAGTATGCTGCCAGCCGTTACTTTACTTAGCGAGATAAGCCATATTGACTTTAACCTTAGCTTTGGAGATCCGAAAGGCACCTCACATCCGGCCATTGTACTGGCTTTCGACCATCGCCTTGACAGCTTAAGCCAGGAAGGTTATGTACTGGACATCAACCAGCAAACACTAACAATTAAAGCTGCCGGGCCACAAGGTCTGTTTTATGCCGTTGAAACCATCAGGCAACTGCTGCCTGCTGATGTTGCTAATTCGGGCAGTGAATTGGCCCTGCCAGCGGGTCATATTATTGATCGTCCACGATTTGAGTGGCGCGGCATGCACCTGGATGTATCACGCCACTTTATGCCCACGGCATTTATTAAGAAATACATCGATTACCTGGCCATGCACAAACTTAACGTGTTTCACTGGCACCTGGTGGACGGTATCGGGTGGCGCATCGAAATCAAATCGCACCCCGAGCTGACAGATATTGGAGCCTGGCGTAAAGTAAAACCCAATCTTCAACCCTGGCAGGAATTTGAAGTTTGGCGCGATGGCGACGAAGCACCCAAATATGGTGGCTACTACACCCAGGATGAAATACGGGAAATAGTGGCTTATGCTGCCGAACGCTTTATTACAGTGGTACCGGAAATAGAACTTCCCGGTCATTCTGAGGTGGTTTTCCAGTGTTACCCACACTTATGTTGTAAAGATGCAACTGGTAAATTTATTAAAAACAGTGGCGTGTATTGTGCCAGCAACCCGGCTGCCTACCAATTGCTTGAAGATGTATTGGATGAAGTCATTGAGCTGTTTCCTTCCAATTACATACACATTGGTGGCGACGAAGTAAGCAAAACCAACTGGAACAATTGTCCCGACTGCCAACAGTTGATGCAACGCAAAGCTTATGATGCCTATGAGCTTCAGAGCCATTTTATCAATCACTTTGATACCTACCTGAAAAGCAAAGGTCGTCAACTTATAGGCTGGCACGAAATATTGGAAGGCGAATTATCGCCCACCGCTACAGTTATGTACTGGGGAGCCGAAACCGGTGTGACAGACTGTTTAAAAGAAGGGCACCCAACTGTTTTAACCACCGGCTCGCACCTGTATTTCGATCATTATCAGAGCCTGAGCAAACAGGAGCCTAAAGCCTTTGGCGGTTATGCTCCACTCAAAAAAGTGTATGATTACGAGCCTGTTCCTGATGGGCTGGACCAGAAACATCTTAACCAGCTGTTGGGTGTTCAGGCTAACATATGGACAGAATACATGCCCAACGAAAAACATGTGGAGTACATGCTGTTTCCACGCATCGCGGCTTTATCAGAAGTAGCCTGGCAAAAAAAGGGCACAAAAAACTGGGAGCATTTCAGGTACAAAATGAACCAAATGCTGAAGCACTATGAGGCCATGGATATTAACTATGCGTATAGCGCTTTGCGACCAACTGTTCAGGTTGAGCTGCTTAATGCGCAGCAACTAAAAGTAAGCCTTAGTACCGAATTGGAGGCTGATATCTATTACACCACAGATGGCACTGAACCCAATTCGGAGAGTGCTACTTTATACAAACAACCATTTATGCTCAGCGAGTCAGCCACTATCAAAACCATTGCCTACAAAGATGGCCAAGCAACAGGTAAAGCAGAGAGCCGGGAAGCCATTCTGCACAAAGCAGCTGGAGCCGAAGTAACGCTGCACTCAGCACCCGAAGCTAAATACGCATCCAATGGCCCTGCCACACTCACTGACACCGACTTTGGTGGCGACAAATGGGGCAATGGCAAATGGCTGGGCATATTGGATAAAGACTTTGAAGCAAGTATCCAACTGAGCGAACCAAAACAGATTAACTCTCTCAAATTGAGCTGTATTGAAGAGAATGGCGCGGGCATCTTTTACCCTTCATCCATTGAAGTATCGGTTTCAGACAATGGTGAAGACTATAAGCCAGTTGGAACCTGGGATAATAAGGTTAATTATCAGCCCCCCTGGTCATCAGCAGTTAGCAACACCCAGTTTCCTGTTACGTTTGAACCATTAACAACACAGTTTATCAGGGTAAAAGCAAGCTATCCAAAGATTAAAGGCATGGGGGTATTCCTGTTTATTGATGAAGTAGTAATTGAGTAATTCTTTGACACAATTCGGTTAGTTCACCGGTCAAATGTTACTATCATTAAAGCTGAAAAAGATATAGAACTATTTCAATTTAAAACTATCAAGTGGATATTTTTTATTGTTTTAATATTTTAACAACTCATAAAGTTTCTATTTGATAGTTTTTACTACATTTGCCTAACAAATCACTAATTAAATTTGAGATGGCAAAACTATTTATACCTAAAAACTACGAACCACAACTTGATCTGAAACAAACGGAACATGCAATTAAAACCGTTAAAGATCATTTTCAAACAGCTCTTTCTGCTGAGCTGCGCCTGCGCAGAGTAACAGCCCCTTTATTTGTAATGAAAGGTACTGGAATTAACGACGACCTGAACGGTACTGAACGCCCGGTAGCTTTTCCTATTAAAGAGTTCAACGATGAGCAGGCTGAAGTGGTACATTCGCTGGCCAAGTGGAAACGCATGATGCTGGCAGACTACGAAATTGAGCAGGGCTACGGACTGTATACCGATATGAACGCCATTCGCCCAGATGAAGAGCTTTCAAATATTCACTCGCTGTATGTTGATCAATGGGACTGGGAACGTCACATTGGTAAAGAGGAATATAATCTGGACTATTTGAAGCACATTGTTCGAAAAATTTACGAAGTGATGAAGCGTACTGAGTTTGTGGTATTTGAGCGCTACCCATCTATTCAGCCTATTTTACCAGAGGAAATAACCTTTATTCAGGCACAAGATCTGTTAGACAAATACCCGGATCTAACATCTAAGGAACGTGAGGATGCAGCTGCTAAAGAGCACGGAGCTATCTTTATTATTGGCATCGGCAGTAAGCTGTCCAATGGCGAAAAACATGATGGCAGGGCGCCTGACTACGATGACTGGAGTACTCCAACCGCGGATAGCTACAAAGGTTTAAATGGTGATATCGTGGTATGGAATCCCATCCTTGAACGCTCATTCGAAATATCATCAATGGGTATCCGTGTGAGCCCTGAGGTACTGAGCAAACAGCTCGACATGGAAGGTTGTCCGGAACGCAAAGAACTGCTGTTTCACCAGCGCCTGTTAGATGGCGAATTACCATTATCTATTGGTGGTGGTATTGGCCAATCGCGCCTGTGTATGTTCTTCCTGCGTAAAGCACACATTGGTGAAATCCAGTCGAGCATATGGCCGGCCGATATGCGACAAACATGTAAGGAAAACAAAATCATTCTGGTATAAACAACCCATCACTCCCTAAGTATCTGCTATGAGCTTAGGGAGTTTTTTCTGCACCAACCCCGCCAAACTGGTAATGACAAAAAACACTTTTTCCCTCCCGTAGATTCATTAACTTGCATACCATTAAACTCAAAACTATAATCGTATGCATCGTAAATATCTATTATCACTTGTAGCACTGCTGTCATCCATTATAGCTTCGGCACAGTACGAACAATACTTCACAACTGCCACCATGCGCCTCGACTACAACCATGTTGGTACTGCCAGTGAAGAACATTTTGCCTTTGACCAGATGGTGAACGATGGCCACTGGGCCGGTAGTAAAACAGTACTTATCGATGAGCTTCGACTGGGTAAATACTTCTTTGAAGTGAAGGAGCCCGAAACTCAAAAAGTACTTTACTCAAGAGGCTACTCCAGCATTTATGGCGAGTGGGAGACCACACCTGATGCTAAGGACAACTGGGGCAGTTTCCATGAATCGGTTCGCTTCCCATGGCCTAAAGCTGAAGTGGATGTGACTATTTATAAACGCAACCGCCTGAATGGTTTCGATCCGGTATGGACCTACCGTGTTAATCCGAAACACCACCGGGCATTTACAGCACCTGTTGAACAGCACTACAATACCTTTGATGTTGTTGTGAATGGTGCACCTGAAAAGCAGGTGGATATAGTGGTATTAGGCGAAGGCTATGCCAAAGAGGATATGGATAAGTTCCATCAAGATGCGCAACGCTTTGCCGACGTACTGCTGAATACTGAGCCATTTGCGTCTTTCAAAGAGAAATTCTCCATCCGTGCCGTTGAAACGCCCTCGCCCCATTCGGGTGTCAACCATCCTCACCAGGATATTCACACGCGCTCGGCCATATCGGTTACTTACGGTGCCTTCGACTCTGAGCGCTATGCTTTAGGGTATGATAACAAAACCATACGCAATGCCTCAGCTGCAGTACCCTATGAGTTTACTGCCATTCTGATGAACGACTCTATCTATGGTGGTGGCGGTATTTATAACCTGTATATCACAGCAGCTGTTAACAATGCTTTCCAGGAGTACCTGTTTGTGCATGAGTTTGGCCATCACTTTGCCGACCTGGCCGATGAATACTACACCTCAGCCACGGCTTATGAGATGGATGCTGAACACCTGGAGCCATGGGAATTAAATGTAACAGCCAATCCCGATTCGGAAACTATTAAGTGGAAAGACATTGTAACACCGGGCACTCCTATCCCAACACCCTGGGAGAAAGAGAAGTATGACAAGCATAGCATTGAAGTACAAAAGAAGCGCGTGGAAATGCGCAAAGCCAAGGTAGATGAAAAGGTGATGGAAGATTTCTTCCTGGATAAAAAAGCCTGGGATGATAAGCTACTGGCTAATATGAAATACAGCGGGAAAGTAGGTGCTTTTGAGGGTGCTCAATACAAAGCCACCGGCATGTACCGCAGTGCGGCCAACTGCATCATGTTTACGCGCCACGACCATTTCTGTCCGGCCTGCCAGCGTGGTATTAAACTCATTATTGATCAGTATACCAGGTAAAAACAGCTAGTAAACCATTGTTTATAAAAGCTATAAAGAAGCCATCTTTTAATATTAATGGCTTCTTTTGAGTTGTTTTGATGGTCTGGCCTATTCCCACCAAATATGAGAAGGAGCCACTTTTAAAGGTTCATTGTATTGCTTGGCAATAGCGTTCCAGTCAAGCAGTTTAAAATTTTGCGGCTGATCACTATCCCCTTCTGTATTAAAACCGTCCTGTACCACCAGCATCCCACTGGGATAGGCGGCGCCTAGTGCCAGGTTAGTAACGGCTAATCCATCGGTTTCTTCAACACCATCAATGGTTTCGCTTGCTTTTATAATAAAATTCCCCAGGTAACGGTTGTCTTTTTCCTTCTCAAAAATAGCATAGGAAAAGTTTCCTTGTACCGAAGCAATCAAGTAGCCCTTATTTTCTCCAGCATAAAATATATCCAGTCCTTCAAGATCATAGGCAATGTTAGTATTCAGACTATCGCTATTGGCCAGTAAAACCCTGGAATTATCTGCATCCTCTTCGGCGCTTAATTTCCAGATACCATGCCCCTCTTCTGCTACATACAAGATCCCTTCTTCATCATCAGCCACCATGCCTTCACATTGCGAAGCAAAGGTGATTTGCCTGACAACGGACGCTTCTATCTGATCATTCGCATTAGAAATCAACCACTGCTGAACCTGACCATTTTTACCTCCCACAAAGGCATAGTAACGATTTTTAACGGCACTATAATACATACAACATCCGTAGGCATCATCAATAATCGCTGAATCCAAAGGAACAGGTGACTTTTGTAAAGCAATCAGGCTATCGGCAGTAACCCGATAAAGTACCAGCGCATTGGCATTACGTTCTGTGGCAGCTGCCAAAGCTATCTTTTCATTACCCATCGGGAAGTTGTAGCGCAGATCCACATTATTGACACGGCCGGTAGGGTGAAAAAACACCAGTTTGCCCTTCAAATCATACAAACCAAGGCCTGCTTGCTTGTCTGTACCCAGAATGCGGGATTCGCCGGGGTTATCTGCATTGTACCAGATGGCCGGATCGTCAGCGGCATCCACTCCGCTCTCCTGATCAACAGCTTGTGTTTGGCCACTGGGGTGCACCACTCTGGTAATCTGTGATTGCAGTTGCAGGGCATTGGCCTTTTTGGCAGAATCTTCAATCGCTTCCAAACGACCATCCATCTTTTCCGATGCAATGCTTGTTTCGGTAGTTAAGGTGCCTGCTTTATGCCGACATCCTGCAGCCAAACCAATTGTTATGGCAAGTAATATTGTTAGTTTTCTCATAATTAAAAGTTAAAACGAATACCTCCCTGCATACGCACACCATAATATTCAGCTTGCATGGTGTATTGCTCATCGCCCTGATAGTAACGTAACGGTTGATCCAATAAGTTATTGACCTCTGCAAATATTTTCAGGTTTTTACTCAAGTCGTATGAGCCACTCAGGTCAACATGTGTTGCTTTGTCGTAATAACGATCCTCAAAGGCCTCACTCCCGTATTCATCCAGAAAATCACTGGCATAGTTCAACGATGCCCTCAATGTCAACTTCTTGCTTTCGTAGAATAGGGAGGCATTTAAGGTGTGCTCTGGTGTACCGGGTAATTCTAGTTCCTCGTTTTCACGGTCTTCAAGCTTAACATTATTCACCTTGCTATAATTGTAGCTATAATTGGCATATAATCCTATATTCTTCAAGAAACCAGGCAAGAAATTAAACTGGCGCTGAAAAGCAGCTTCGAAGCCAAATAAATCGGCATCCCCGGCATTAATAGGCTGGTAAACCCGCCATTCACTGCCGTCAATCATCTCATTGGTTCTTTGATTAGCAATGTAATCAGAAATTCCTTTGTAATACAAACCTGCCGAAACAACTCCGATTGATTGGAAATAATGCTCCAGCATCAGGTCGAAATTCATTGAACTGGTGGCATTAAGCTTCGAATTACCAACAGCCAGCTCTTCGTCTTCGCGGTTGTAGATTTCATAGGGTACCAGGTCGAAATAACGCGGACGAGCCAGTGTATTGGTCCAGGCAGCCTTAAGCTTGGTTAGCTCAGAAATGTCGTATTTCAATAATACACTGGGCAGCAGATTGGCATAATCACTGGTTTGAGTGCCAGTAGGAATGCCTTCACCAATTCCGTCCGGATCAAATATAAAGCCAGCATATTCAACATTGGTATACTCATATCGGATACCGGCAACAGCCGTTAATTGCGAAGTAATGGTTTGATCCCAGCGGAAGTATCCTGCATATACGTCTTCTTTGGCATTGAAATTACCGGCAGTTTCTTCCTTGTTTTCTTCACCTTCAAAATCGGCCCCATCCAGAGTCAGACCTCCCACAAATTCTTTGGTAACAAAGCTGCCAGCGGTATAATCACCTGCTCTGAAATTATCTCTGGTTTCATCAGCTATATTGGCTCCGCTGGTAGCCTGGGCAATAAACGCATCTTCATCAACAGGCTCGTACTCGTAAAATTTATTGTCGCGCTTCTTCTCCTTACTCTTATACTTAAAACCAAATTTCAGGTTGGAGCTACCGGTTGTTGGTAGTTCAAAATTTGTACTGAATGTTTTATCAATATCATCGGTGAACTGAAACTCCTCCGTCAGTTCTTTAAATCCCCAGTTACTATTCAAATCTTTGGCTTCAGGTGTATTCACCATTACATTAGGCTTTTTAGTATCGCCCAGCTCCTGTTCAATGCTTGCATCTTTGTAACGCATGCTCAAATAGCGCTCATTGGGCCGCTCCTCCTTGGCTTTGGAGTATGCCGCTTTCCAATCGGCCGTTAGTATACCAAAATGGTGTTCGCCACCCAATGAAAAGTTCATTGTCGTTTGATCTTCAAGGCGGGCATATTTATTATCTGAAGTACCCGCCTTCGTCTGACGTCGAATTTCACTTACCCAATTACCATTATCATCCTGTTCAATATCCTTATAACGCAGTCGATAACGGTTTTCCCAGTCTTTACGACGGTTGTATATACCTTTCAGGTCTAGCGAATGCTTATCGTTAATGTTAAAATCAAACGAAGCAGAGTAACTCTGGCGCTCCCTTTGCACCTCGTATGTGCGTATCTGAAAATCTTTCATATTGCCATCATCTTCCCACTCAGCCTCAATATTGTCGGAGCCCAGCTGATGGTTAAAATAAGAGCCTGAAAGAACCATACCCAGCTTATTGTTAATAAAACGATCGCCATACACAATAGATCCTACTGCCATGGGTTTCTGGGACAAAAAGTTATAGCCACTACCAACTGTTCCGGAAATTCGTCTGTCGACGGGCTTTGAACGGGTCACCAAGTTAACCGAACCGCCAATGGCATCGCCTTCCATATCCGCTGTAACAACTTTACTTACTTCAATCGACTGCACCATATCGGCAGGAATCAGGTCAAGCTGAACCGAGCGTGTTTCAGCTTCAGCGGATGGAATTCGTTCGCCATTAATAGTTACCGAATTTAAGTCGGGTGCTGTACCACGTATATTTCCAAAGCGGGCTTCACCCTGATCGTACTGCACATTAATACCAGGTATTCGCTTCAATGCATCTCCTATGTTTGAATCGGGAAACCGTTCAACCTGATCAGATGCAATAACATTTGTAATCTTAATACTGTTCTTTTGCTGATTCAGGGCTTTGGTTTGTCCTTGCAGCTGCCCGTTAATTTTGATTTCTTGTAGTTCAATACCTTCATTCAATATAAAATTGGCTTCGGCCCCCTCTCCATTGGCAATGGTTATGGCAGCAACAGCTTCTTTAAAACCAATGTAATTGACTTTAATCGTGTAATCACCATCCTTGAGGTTCTTGATACGATAAAACCCATTAATATCAGTTATAGTACCTATTTCCGCATGGTTATGCAAATAGACGGCAGCACCCGGTAAGGGGTAGTTTTTTGAATCGGTGATGCGGCCATGAACATAACCGCTTTGTGCTAAGGCCGAAAGATTGATTAGCGATATCGCCAGTATGGCGAACCATTTGATTGTTCTCATTATTGTTGTAGGTTAAAAAATTTGATGGCAAATATAGAGTGGCGCCAGGGGGAAGACTTTAACACCAAGTGAAGTTTACATAACCAAAATCAATAGTTAATGTTATCATATTAAGATAACGTTAACTATGAGTTGAGAAAATCACCCCTCTACCAGTTAAATCATCTGATGATAGAATCTATCAGAAAATTTGGTCGTATTTTGGTAGAAAGGAAGGTGAAGAAATACTTAACCACAAAGCTACATGTTAAAACAAATCAGTACGTTAACTATAATGACTATAGTATCCTGCATATGTTGGAGCTGTAGTACACCCGAACAACAAAGCATCCAAATACACCCTTTGCCTGTTGATGCATTTATTGATGGCGATATCCTTAAGGGGCCATCTGCATTAAACGATCCCAACCGTTTCATATGGGGAGGCAGTGTACTTAAAGGTGATGATGGCCGATACCATATGATTTATAACACCTGGGAATGTGGTGACTCCATCCCACAGTTTACTGACTCATGGGTATTGCACTCAAAGCTGGGCTATGCAGTTTCGGACTATCCAGATAAAGGCTTTGAGTTTCAAAAGATCATCCTGCAAGGCAGACGGTTTGGAGGCGACACCGATGCCTGGGATGCACAAATGGTGACCAATCCTCACCTCAAAAAGTTTAACGGTAAGTACTACCTGTATTATGTTGGTTCAAAGGAGCCGGGGGTACAGCCCGAGGGCTCGAAAGGGGAAAACCTCAATCAGCGTAACCGTGTTCAACAGATGCAATGCATTGGTGTAATTGAGTTTGATTGTTTCGAAGACCTGTTAGCCAGTAATTTCAAACGCCCAAACACCCCGATACTCAGTCCTCGCACCCGCGTTAAAGCCGATAATGTGGTAAATCCATCGCCAGAAGGTACAGTGGCTAAACCTGATAATATTATTGTGGTGAACCCATCGGTGGTGCAACGTCCCTCCGACGGTAAATACCTTTTGTATTTTAAAGGCAATATCTTTGATCCCCACTGGAAAGGAGTTCACGGAGTAGCTATTGCAGATAGTCCCCTGGGACCATTTCAACCCAGCGACAATGTGATTTTTGAAGTTATGATGGACGATGGTAAAATTGCCTCAGCCGAAGATCCGTTTGTTTGGTACCACCAGAGAAGCGAACGTTTCTATGCTGTTATCAAAGACTTTTCAGGGCAAATAACTGGTGTAGAGCCCGGGCTGGCCATGCTTGAATCGAAGGATGGCATTAACTGGCCCCAACCAGCCAATCCTTTCTTTATGAAAAAGGAATTGCAGCTAAAGAGTGGCGAAATGGTGAAAGTAAACCGACTGGAGCGCCCCCAGCTACTGCTGGATGAAGCCGGCAATCCAATGGTATTATATGCAGCCTGCTCACTGGTTAACATCAACCCACGCCAGGACGGCGCCTCATTTAACATCCAGATACCACTTAACATTAAGTAGAATCAAGAATAAATGAAAAATAACATTCATGACTGTCCTGGCTTTACAGCACAACTATTTTTCAGTCAGGATGGTTATAGTATAAAACTGAATAATGACAATCAGACTAAAACAGTATCCCATTTTAATACTAGTGCTGCTTATGGTAGCCTTATCATGCAAGCGTCAGTCCACAGTTATCACCTTTGAACTGGATATGCGACCGGCCATTGCTGAAGGATGGTTTAGTACAGATAATGACCAGGTTGGATTACGAGGTGACCAGCAACCCCTTAGCTGGTCAGAGACCTATCTGGCTAATGCCACTAATGCAGATGGTATCTATTCACTTAAAATACCTTTCTCAATAGCGGGCGATAGCCTTGAACTCAGTTACAAAATAAAAACTGAAGGAGCAGGACACCCTGAAGAAGGATGGCAAACCGGCCACAATCATCGTTTAGTGTTATATAAAGGCCAACAACAAACTGTTAAACTATCATGGGATACTCAGGCTCCTCAACCTTCTTCGAGCATCACAGGCAATGTAGACATATTGCGTCAATTTGATAGTGGAGAACTAGCCAGGCGGGATATTTTTATATACCTGCCGCCTGGCTATCAAAGCTCAAACCAACATTACGATGTATTGTATATGCACGATGGCCAGAACCTGTTTGATGCCGCCAGCACTGGTCAGGAATGGGGATTAGATGAAGTAGCTGAGGATCTGATAACTTCTGGCAAGATAGCTCCATTAATCATCGTGGGTATTGGTAACACCTCCAATCGCATGGATGAATACACGCCAACCCGTCAGCACTGGTCATATAACTTCATAAAAGTTGACAATAAGAATGAAGTAGCTGGCCATTACCAGACTGATACCGGCGAGGCACTTCAAGTAAAAACACAATCAGACACCTTACTGGTTATCATTCCGGGAAGTGATGAATGGCAGCGACTGGAAGCCCGGTCTGACACATCGTATTACCTGCCGCGAGCCGGTATTCACTTTACGTTTCAACAAGATAAACAAGGCTCCACTATTCATGCCAGCAAGCCTCCAATGGGTGGAAAAGGACCGTTATACGAAAACTTTATTCTGAATCAACTAAAACCATATATCGACAGTACTTATCGCACCAATCCATCTGCTGAACACACCTCATTGGGTGGCTCCTCACTAGGTGGTCTCATCAGTCTTTACGCCGGATTACGCCATCCCGAAACATTTCAAAACTTGCTGATTCTTTCTCCTTCACTCTGGTGGGATAACAAAATGATGTTTGATTGGGTGAATACCATTGAACCTTCCTCTCACCAAAGAATTTGGTTATATATTGGTGGAGCTGAAGGCGAAGAAACTGTTAGCAATGTGAGAGCCATGAAGCAACTACTGATTGATAACGGTTGGCAATTGCAATATAAAGAAGCCGAGCACGAGCAACACAATGAAACAGCCTGGAAGAAACAGGCTGCTAACATCCTTCACTTCGTGGCGGGCAATAACAAGGCGCAATGAAAAAAGACGATTTAACAAAGGAACTGAGAAGAGAGTTATTATCGAAAGACATGGCAGCTTTTGAAGAAGCCATTGGTTTTACCGAAGAGGAGTGGCATCAAATAAAAAACGGACTCAACCAGCGGGAAGTCGGCATGAAGGCGACACTGAATTCGCAAGCTCCGGCCTTTTCTGTGACAATGATGAATACGGAAGGTGAGATAAGCGGGTCAACCGTGTCACTGGCCGACTATAAAGGTCGTCCCCTGGCACTGGTTTTGGGCAGCTACACCTGCCCCGTGTTTCGCAGACACAACAGCCGGATAAACGCCATCTATGAAGCTTACCATAACAAGGCGGCCTTTCTGCACATTTACGTATACGAAATGCATCCGGTCAATAGCTGGTTCATACCCATTAATCTGCAGGATGATGTGGTGTATGACCAACCAACCACACTTGCCGGGCGTGCTGCTGTAGCAAGAGACTGGATTAAAGCACAAAACATACACATGCCAGTGGCTTTGGATGATATGCACAATACCGTGGATGAACTCTATGCCGGCTCGCCGGAGCGGCTATATGTGATTGACAGCGATGGCATCATCCGATTCCGGTCCTCACAAGGCCCCTTCGACGACCATGAGGTTGACCAGTGGGAAGCAACTCTTCAACAACTAACCAGTCACACTATTTAAAGCACCATGAAAAAGCTCTTTTCACTGATAATCCTAATGGTAGCGTGGCCTACTTTGAAGGCACAAGACTGTTATGAAGATAAAACAATAGAGTACCTCAGGCATGATTTCTCAGAAATCTGGCTCCATAAAACCTTTCAGGGTACAATAGGTGACAACAACCAGCGGATACAAGTGCGTTTCACGGCTATCACACAGCTTAATGACTCCACCTATCAGGCCATTGGAAAATCAAAAGTACACTCAAATATTTGTGATTTTAAAGGTTACCTGCAGCTTTCGAAAATTAAGATTGTTAAAGCAGCGTGCGACGAGCCCTACAACTCGTATGGCATCATAACGGCCACTTATGAACTCAACGAAGATTCCACCCAAAACCACGTGGGACGATTTACAGGTACGCTGCAAAGCATGTTTGACAAAACCGATGAGGGTTTTCAACAGTTTCCTGGCTGGTATAGCGACGAAGGGGTAAATGTGTTTAAGGGCACCTGGCAGGAATACGGAAAGACAGCACCTAAATATTGCAGCTGGGGACTGCAAATCCCCCCCTGCCCTCGTAATGACTTATTCAGGCATCTGGAAAACGAGTTCTACCTCTTCAATAACAAGTATATCAACCAAGGATGGCACTCATATGTACTGACTCACCTCAACACCTTCATTGTTGTACCCAAATCTTTCAATAGCAACATATCCGCATATCCTAAAGAAACCATTACCTTCAGCGAAGAAGAAATAAGCCAGAGCCAGGCCATTGAGAATGAGCAATGGTGGAATCATTAAAATACACAAATATGCCCTACCTGTTAACAGTCATCAAAATGGCCATCATCATAGCCATCCTTAGTCTCCTAAGCATCTTTGGTGCCAACTGGCTGGTGGAGCATTCAGCAAAGGATAAATTGTACAACGCAAGCAACGAAATCCCACACAATAAAGTGGGACTACTGCTGGGTACCGGCAAAGTGCTTTCCAATGGCCACACCAACCTTTACTACACCTATCGTATTGAGGCGGCCGTGCGTCTTTACAAGGCTCAAAAGGTAGATTATATTCTGGTGAGTGGTGACAACTCGCGTTCAACATACGACGAACCTACCACCATTAAAAACGACCTGATTACCAAAGGTATCCCGGCCGATAAAATTATTCTGGATTACGCCGGTTTCCGCACCCTGGATTCGGTGGTGCGCTGTAAAGAAATATTTGGGCAAACCAGTATTACAGTCATTTCGCAGCAGTTTCATAACGAACGCGCCATTTATCTGGCCAAGCACAATGGCATCACTGCCGTAGGATATAATGCCAAAGATGTCAGCCGGCGATATGGTTTTAAAACCAAGCTGCGAGAGCGTTTGGCGCGGGTTAAGCTGCTGCTGGACCTAGCCTTTGGCAAAAAGCCGAAGTTCCTGGGCGAACCCATTGAAATAAAATAGTAATCACCAACCCATATTACATGCATTCACACATTAAACTCCTGCTTCTTCTGTGCCTGGCCCTCATAAGTTGCCAGCAACAGTCTGATACGGTCAATCAAACTATAGTCGATATTAACTCAGCACCCGACACTCTCAGCCTATTGGGTGAAGGCATTATCTCCACGTCGCTTTATGAACGCGACATCGCCATATCACCCCAAGGTGATGAAATTATTTACACCTTAGGCGATTATAAGCAAACGCGCCGTGGACTAGTAATACTCACCAAAAAGAGCGAACAGTGGTCTGAACCTGCCCTGATGAGTATTTCAGGCGAATACATGGATATTGAACCCTTCTACAGTCACGATGGTCAGCGCCTGTTTTTTGCATCCAACAGACCTATCTTTAACGACACCACGCGCAAGGATTATAACATCTGGTATAGTGACAGGCTGAATAATGGCTGGTCGGCACCGGTGGCGATCGATTCGCTTATTAACACGCGTGCCGATGAGTTTTATCCCTCGCTGAGCCGCAATGGCAACCTGTATTTCACAGCAACAAGGCCCAATGGCATAGGGCGTGAAGATATTTTTATGTCGGAACTGATTGATGGCCATTACCAGACTCCAAAGCCCCTGCCAGCAGAAGTCAATTCGGCCCTGTATGAGTTTAACGCTTTTATCAGTCCCAATGAGGATTACCTGCTGTTTGGCTCCTTTGGCCGCAGTGATGGATTGGGCGGTGGTGACATTTACATCAGCGAGAAGGACAGCTTAGGCCACTGGACACAAGCCCGCAACCTGGGAAGCCCCATCAACTCAGATAAACTGGATTTCTGCCCATTTGTGGATACTGCCTCCCGCAATTTTTATTTTACAAGCGAACGAAGCGGCAACCAGAAAAGTCCAATAAAAAGCATAGCTGAACTAAAGTCTTCTGCCAACAGTCCACTTAATGGCTTTGGCAATATCTATAAAATAAGCTTCGAAGCCTTGGGCATCAAAACAGCTATAAATAACTAAACAATGAAAATAAGCGCAACATCGCTTTAGTGATAAATACACCTTGCTACTTGCTCAATAGACTAACCTTTATTCGTTGTTTTATGCATCTGTTTTTAAAACATGCTGATGTTTGTGAAAAAACGTAGTGACGTTTTACTTAAAACATAAGCACGTTTTGATCAAAACGTAGGCATGTTTTTCCAGCTTATTAATCACCATTGAAGATCAATAACTTGCAACTATTAAGAATCCTCCTGTTTTACCGCTTATAAATCACCTCCAAAAACACCTCAATACGTTGGATAATCATTTACCACCAGCCCAGAAGATATTTATTCACCTCAATTCAAGAAAGATACATCATCAGTAAAATGTATACATCAATCAGTAATATATTTCAATTATTGTATTGACAGTGCTCTACTTTTGAATTATCAATTGCATAACACTTAAAAGACACAATAATGAAAGATTTTACATTTTACAATCCCACTCGCATAGAGTTTGGACAGGGTAAAGAAAATAACATTGGCCAATATGTCGCCGAATATGGCGTCAGTAAGGTATTAATCGTTTACGGTTCGGAGCGCATTAAAAAATCCGGCTTGTTCGACCGTGTGGTGGCTTCATTACAAGAAAAAGGCATAAGTTACGAAGAGCTGGGCGGCGTTGTGAGCAATCCGGTGTTGAGCAAAGTGCACGAGGGCATTCAGCTGGCCAAAGAGAAACAGGTGGATGGCATACTAGCTGTTGGCGGTGGTTCGGTACTCGACTCTGTTAAGGCCATTGCGGCCGGTGCCAAATACGATGGCGATGTGTGGGATTTCTTTGTATTTAAGGCTTTTGTACAGGAAGCTCTGCCACTCTTCTCCATTATTACCCTGGCCGCCACTGGTAGCGAAATGAACAATGGCGGAGTGGTAATGAACGAAGCCACCAAAGAGAAATTTGCCCTGATGGCTCCAAGCTTATTCCCCAAAGTATCGGTTATTAGTCCTGAACTGCAATCAACGGTTACGCGTGAGTACCTGGTATATTCAGCCGCTGATATATTTGCCCACTGCCTCGACCTGTATTTCTCGGCTTCCTATATACCCACATTCATAAAAGGTCATATCGAGAATATATTAAGGACCGTTATCAGAACAACCGAAATATTACTTGAAGAGCCGGATAATTATGAAGCCCGCGGCGAATTTGCCTGGGCGGCCACACAGGCCTTAAACGGTTCAACCTTTACAGGTGTTGAGGGCAACTCTTACGATACGCATATTGTGGAGCATGCCATGTCGGCCTTGTTTAATATTGCCCACGGTGCCGGCTTGTCAATTGTATTGCCAGCCTGGATGAAGTGGCACAAACAGCAAAACGTGGCTCAATACGAACGCTTTGCTAAAGAAGTATTTGGCGTGGAAGGTGCCGACGCAGGTATACAAGCGCTGGAGGACTGGTTTAAAAAGATTGGTACGCCCGTTAAGCTGGAAGAAGGCAACATACCACGCAACGCCATTGCCGATTTGGCTGAAAATGCCCATGGACTGGCTACCAACTGGGGTGTTGGCGAAAAGTATACAACACAAGTCATCACCGAAATATTGGAGCTAGCCTAAGCACTGCTAGTTATGAAGAACTTGTCCGAAAATTAAGATAGGCAATTTCAAAACTAACATTATCACCTCATCCCGGCCTTTCCGCTTTGGCGGAATAAATCCTCCTCAAGGAGAAAGTGACATTATCGAAAAGGCAACTATCTCTAATGTAAGATTATATTTTCGTTAAGTAGCGGCTTCCTCTCCTTGTAGGAGAGGATTGAGGTGGAGTGTTTTCTTACGAATTACAAGTTTACAATTGTCTTTTTAACGTTCCTGACACCCGTTTTTAAAAATCAACTAAGAACAGTATCAAACTAAAAAAGCAATGAAAGTAATTATAACCGGTTCAACTGGTATGGTGGGTAAAGGTGCCCTACTGGAGTGCCTCGACAGCCCTGTGGTGAACAAGATACTGGTCATTAACCGAAGCAGTGTTTACATTCATCACCCTAAACTGGAAGAAATCATCCACAAGGATTTCAGCGATTTATCGGCAATAAAAGATAGGCTGGCCAGCTATGATGCCTGTTTCCATTGCATGGGTATTTCGGCATTAGGCCTAAGTGAAGCACAGTATACCGAGATAACCTACACCATGACCAAAGAACTGGCAGACACCCTCTACAGCCTCAACCCACAGATGGTTTTCAGCTATGTATCGGGTGCCGGTACCGATAGCAGCGAAAAGGGCCGGGTGATGTGGGCCCGTGTTAAAGGCAAAACCGAAAACATGATTCTGAATAAGGGCTTTAAAGACGCGTATGCATTCAGGCCGTGTGCCATACTCCCCGAAAAAGGTATTAGTCGCGCACCAGTTGGTATAATGCTTTCTACCTGTTTTTCCGTCCGTTTTTCCCCTTGCTCCGAAAGATGAATTCCGTAACTTCAACCACAAAAATCGGAATAGCCATGATTCAGCTTGTGCAGCAGGCCAGCGATAAAAAAATACTGGAGAATAAGGACATCAATAGTATTGTTGCATAATATAAAGGCTATCGACTGGAAGCTCATCAACCACTGACTATTTACACGCATCATGAAAGATATTATCCACATAAACAGCATCGCCGAAGTCCACCAGCACATGGGACTTGAAGCCCCCAGGCATCCATTGGTAAGCATTTATAAACATGATGAAATAACGCCCAACCATGAGTTTGCGGGGAAGAATCTTTCGATTAATTTGTACCAGGTGATGTTTAAGATGTGTAAGTCAGGCTCCCTCTCCTATGGCCGCAGCAGCTATGACTATCATGAGGGAACTTTAATATTTATGGCACCGGGTCAGGTCGTTAATTTTGGTCATGAAGAAGAGTGGGACAGGAATGAGATGAAGGGTGGCTGGTCGCTCAACTTTCATCCGGATTTGATACGCCGCTCGCACCTGGGGCAGCACATCGATGATTACAGTTTCTTTTCGTACGAGGTAAATGAAGCCTTGCACCTGTCGGATATGGAGAAACAAACCATTGGCGAGATACGGGATAAAATCATCCACGAATACAGGGCCAATATAGATAAGCACAGTCAAAAGCTGATTATCTCCAACATTGAGCTGATGCTGGATTACTGCACCCGCTTCTATGACCGACAGTTTTACACACGCGAGAATTTAAATAAGGATACCATCAGCCGTTTCGAAAGGCTCTTAAAAGAATACTATGCCTCGGACAAACCGCTTGAAACAGGTCTGCCCACAGTCAAATACTGCGGGGCAGAGCTTAACCTGTCGGCCAATTACCTCAGTGACCTGCTGAAAAAGGAAACCGGGAGAAATACCCAGGAGCACATTCATAATTTCATTGTTGACAGGGCCAAAACAAACCTCCTAAACACCACCGAGCCGGTGAGCCAGATTGCCTACTCACTGGGCTTTGAGTATCCACAGCATTTCAGCAAAGTGTTTAAGAAGAAAACAGGTGTAAGCCCCGCAGAGTATCGCCACAGTAATTAGTTGCCTTCAGAGCTGATGCAGGGTGCTGGTACCTTATAATTATTTACTGGCCGACGCCTGCATCCAAACAGAACACCTATTAACCAGGTACGGCGAATAAACAACTCAAACACTAAAAGGCTGCCCAATAAACTAATAAGTGTAACAACTAAAAATTTTATCAATAGCGGCACATCCATTGGCAAAACAAACGTCGCACCCATATACAAAAACACCATGTGCAATATATAAACCGGGTAAGCGGCCTTACTGAGATACTTGAGTACCTGGCCAGGGCGGTTCAGATAACGGTACCCAAACGCGAACACCGTATATATCCAGGCCGTTGTTTCTATGGGAAACAAGTAAAGTGGTGGTTGTAGTTCAAACACCAGCCAGCGAACACCAAACAGAATGCCTGCCGATGCCAGGTACAACCAACGCCATTTTAGAATGCTATCCCAGAATGGCTGCCCCACCCAAACCATTAGAAAGCCAAATAAAAAAGCTAATAAACCCATGTAGAACCCGTGCCAGGTGTGGGCATAGAGCTCATACGATTGTGGACTAACCAATATGGTTTCGAGCATGATAAGCAGCGCCACCATAAGCGCCCCTGCCGGGTGAGTCATCACCTTTCTTATGAAACGCACAGCCAAACTATCTGGCTTACGCAGAAGGTAATAGAACACCGGCAACAACAGCACCACATAGCAGAAGATATTTCCCAAAAACCATAAATGTCCACGACCCGGCATATAGCTGATAGCCTGACTGTAATAATCCTGCCATATAAACTGGTGCAAGGGCACTATCGCCAGCATACCAAATATAAAAGGCAGCAATATGCGCCAGCTGCGCTCGGTGAGCAACTGTTTCCACGAGCGCTTGCGCATTGAAAAGTATACACCCATACCCGATACAAAAAACAGAAGCGGTATTCGCCATACATTCAGCATTGACATTGGTATCCATAAACTGTCCATACTATCATTGCTTTGAATAAAACCGATGAATACACCCCAGGGCTGAAACACAATGGCTGCGTGATAAATAAGCAGCAAGCCTATCGCAATTACCCTCAACCAGTCAATATCATATCTTCGTGCTGTTGTTTCCATGGCTATATTGTTTTTTACTAATCCACTATTTCAATAATTCAGCAATCTTTGGCCGAGTGGCTTCCAGCTCCTCGTAATCTAGTCGCAGCCCCAAAGGTCCCAGGTCGCGGTTGATTTGTTCATAGATAGGCTTAACCTCAGCGAATGCACCGGCTACCGATTGCAATGGCGTAGAACCATAGCTGTCAGTCAGGTTTTTATCGACTCCATTGTCCAGTAAATATTCTACAATTTCGGTACGGCAAAAGAAAGCGGCCACATGCAAAGGCGTTGATCCATCCTTACTTTTAAGATTCAGGTCAGCCTTACCATCAATGAGTGCTTTTGCTGCCTCCACCCTGTTGAAGGTAGTGGCAATAATCAGAGGTGTTGAACCATATTCGTCCTTTTGATTTAGATCAGTTCCTGCTTTAATATGGTAGTTGATGGCCTTTACATCACCCATAAATGCAGCAGCATGAATATCCATTACCTTAGCTGGTTTTTCAGCTTGTTCTGAGACCTTATTGCTTTGTCCTTTTGAAGTGCATGCACTCATTAAAATAAAACTTAATACCATCATCCTTGATACCATTAATAGATTAAGATTCTTGTTCGTTTTCATAGCTCAAAATTTTATCCCTCAACGGAGGTGATTTGTAAATCAATTTGACAATGTAAAGTTGCCACAAGATGCGACGCAAAGCCTATCAGCCATGCAGCCAATTACATAAGCTTTGCCGCACACATGTAAACTATGACGCACGGGTATTGATTATGATGCAAAAGAGTGATTTGGGTTAAAAAAGATTGCACAATACGCCCCTGAATTTTGATCAGGAATTGTGGGATTCAACCAAAGCTTACCTCCAGTTTAAAACAATCCGTTTGGAACTGCACCTCCTACATATTAATTTGTATCTTGCCTGCTGTTGTAACTAAACACCACCCTATAATGGACGAAGCCTTTATCAATCAACTGAAGGAGCTGGTGATGGCCAACCTGTCGGATGAGCACTTTGGGGTATCCGAACTGGCTGCCGAAGCCGGCATGAGCCGTTCCAATCTGCTTCGTCGGATACAAAAAGAGCAAGGCTGCTCAGCCAGTCAGTTTATTCGCAACATACGCCTGGAAGAGGGCATGAACCTCTTGCTGACAGAGAGCAAAACCGTTTCGGAAGTAACGTATATGGTTGGCTTCAACAGCACTTCCTATTTCATTAAATGTTTCAGGGAACAGTACGGCTATCCACCGGGTGAAGCCGGTCAGCACCAAGTGGAAACCGGGTCCTCAGCCACTCTTCCAACTAAACCATCGCGCACCTGGATATGGATTACAGCCACTGTGGCATTGTTAACAGTGGCATTCATCCTTTTTACACCTCGCCAAAAGCAACTTATCGGTGATAAATCCATTGCAGTACTGCCGTTTATCAACGACAGTAACGACTCAAGCAATGTGTATGTTGTCAATGGCCTTATGGAGTCTATCCTGAATAAGCTGCAGGCATTGCAGGGCTTAAAGGTGGTGAGTCGCACCTCGGTAGAGAAGTATCGTAATAGTGAACTCACGCTACCTGAGATAGCCAGTGAACTGGGGGTGCGCTACATACTGGAAGGCAGCGGACAGAAGCAGGGGAACGAGATACTGCTGAGTGTTCAGCTAATTGATGCCACTACTGATGACCATTTATGGGCCGAACAATACAACCAGCAAATGGACAACATATTTGCGCTGCAACTGGAGGTAGCCGAAAAAATCACCTCAGCCATTGAACTAACCATCAGTCCTGAGGAACAGGAACGACTGAACCAGGCACCCACCAGTAACCTGGTGGCCTACGACTATTACCTGAAAGGGCTTGACCAGCTGCACAAGGAAACCAACGATGGATTAAATAATGGCATTGCCCTGCTGCGAAAGGCGGTGAATGAGGATGAGTACTTTGCACTTGCTCATGGCGTGTTGTCCATTGCCTATTACTACAAAGACCGCTATGTGCCCAACACAACACTGGGCGATTCACTTATCTATTACGCCGACAAAGCCCTGCTGCTCAACCCTCAGCTGGCGCCCGCCCTTACCGGGAAAGCCCTCTATTACCTGCAAAACAACGATGTACACCAGGCGCTGGAGTACCTCGAAAAGGCACTGGAGTATAATCCCAATTCGGCTACTGTCATCAACACCCTGTCGGACATTTACACCAATCATATCCCCAACACCGGCAAATACCTGGAGTATGCGCTAATGGGCATTAACCTTGATATACATGCCAACGACTCCAACACGGCCAGCTATATTTACCTGCACCTGAGCAATGCATTGGTGCAAAACGGCTTTGTGGATGAAGCCATTAAAAGCATCAACAAATCATTGAGTTACAACCCTGACAACAGCATTTCAGAGTATGTAAAAGCCTACATTGTATATGCTAAAAACCAGGACATCAAGGAAACAGAGGCCATGCTGCATAAAGCACTTGGTAATGACAGCACCCGCTTCGACATACTGATTGAGCTGGGCAACGTTAACTTCTACCAACGTAACTGGGAGGAAGCCCGAAGCTATTTCGATCGCTACCTGCAGATATGCCACCACCTCAGGATGGACCCCTATCCGCATAAAAACATTGACATGGCCTATACCTACCGCCAGCTGGGACAGACAGACAAAGCCGATGAGTTAGTGACACGCTTCAAAGCATTTATTGAACAGGACCAGTCAGTGTATCGTCACCTCTTTTGGGCCAGCTACTATGCCTATCTGAACCAGAACAGCAAGGCTATTGAGCAGCTTCAGCAGTTTACCCAGCAAGAGCAACTGCAAATATGGGTGCCTCTGTTTACGCCTCACGACCCCCTGTTTGATAATATCCGGTACATGCCCGAATTTAAAACCTGCATGCGGGAGATAGATACTCGCTTCTGGCAAAATCATAAAAAACTAAAGAAGCAATTAAACAGTAAGCACCTGTTGGATAATATTTAATCAGAAGGTTCAGCTAAATACCTCTGGCAAAAAAGTATGAGAATACAACTGGGTTTTTCTAAACCATTACAGATAAATAAAGTACTCATACAACAAAACAGGGAATCCTGTTGGATTCCCCGTGTAATTTTTAAACCTAATAATGGTATCTCTACTCAGTAATCTCTACTGCTGCCACTTGTGCATCTACAGTTGTCTTATTTGCTGCAAATACCTCAGCTTCATCAGTGGTGATGGTCTGATAGCCTTCTTTCTCAAATACCAGGGTATACAATCCAGCATCAACACCTAATACAGCGTAATTACCTTCAGCATCAGTAAAGGTAGTGGTATACACTTCTTCACCGGACTTCACTGTTACCTGAACTCCCTCAACCGGTACATCTTCAGCATCTTTTACATACCCTACCAAACGACCAGTAGTTGACAGATTAGCAGCCTTAATAACCGGTGTGAAGTTAAAACCCTGAATTCCTTCCAGTGAACTCGCATCGCCATTAAGCACAAATGATTTGCTAACATCCAAATCGAGTAATAGCTCAGTTGTTAAGCCTCCTTTTACCACCAATGAAGGGCTAATAAATACCTTGATACCAGAATCGGCGCCACTCGGTATTTTGAGGGTGTACTCGCTGCCATCTTTCAGCTTGATGCCGGCATCGCTTACATACAGGCGTACCAGATCATATTCACCAGCCTCAATAGGCAAGTCTACCAGTCCGGCTGTTACGCCATTGGTCAAATCCAGCATGTTAAAGTCCATCACCTCTTCGCTTAAAGTGATAAACGGACTGCCTTGCGAATCATCTTTCTTCCTGATTTCAATTTTGTTAATCGTTACGTTCGCCTCGGTCACCAAGTCCGTTGGGAATGGTGCATCCGTCAGGTGAACCTTTAAGGTTCCGTTTGCAGGTACCTCATCACTGCTGCAGCTATAGAATAAGCCCGACAGTAAAATTGCCATGATGGCAATCAATTGTTTTCCGTCCATAAATTGTGAGATTTAAATTATGTTATCATTTCGCAAACGTTAAAAAAAGATCAAAGGTTTCATATTTTTACCTTAAATTTTCAACAGGCTTATGAACAAGCTCCAGAAATATCAATGCTATATGATGAGTAATAACACAATAGCAATACACAACAAATTGCCTGATTGAATGGTTAATAAGAGTAACCAGAACTAAAACACCTGAACATGATTAATAACCGCTATGTACTTATACTTTTACTACATTTAATACTATGGCAGGCCAGCGCCCAAAGTAATGAGCATGACGCACACCATCACCATCATCATATAAATGAGCTAGGCATAGCAAATGCTCCTGTGTATTTTATCAATGAAAAAGAGCTGGCTTACGGACTCCACCTGCATTACATACGTATGAAGCCTCACTCTCCCTTTGGCATTGGCCTCGGTTATGAGCGTATTTTCGACGACCATGGACACAATACCTTTGGCATTGTAGGTTCGTACCGACCTACGGATCGACTTGTTATCAATCTATCACCAGGCATCACTTTTGAAGACGGAGAGAGCGACCACAGCGCATTTGCCCTGCACTTTGAAACCTCGTATGAGTGGGAAATTAACAATCTACATATTGGCCCCGTGTTTGAAGTAGCCTACGATCCGGAAGATATACATATCAGCCTTGGCTTGCATGTAGGTATTGGCTTTTAATCGTAGTCAACTATACTATTCAGACCAAACCTGGCTACAACTTCTAACATCCGGAGGCTTACAATTATTTGCTTTAGCCATACACAGAAATATCCTGAAGACGGCTATAGTCCAGAATCGTTATCTTCTTCCCATCGCTTTCTACTATGCCTTGCTTTCTGAAGTCGGCCAGATTCTTTAACACACTTTCTTTCGAGAAGCCAATGACCCTGGCCATATCGCTCCTGGTGAGGGGAATTTCAAAAGTATGTTGCCCATAGTTTTTTACAAACTCACTTAACAAAAAGGCCAGTGCTCCTGCCGAATTACGTTCAGTGAGCTTCATGTGCCAGTTAAGAAAATTTTCATTCACCATGGATATGTACTGGATAAAAGACATGGAAAAGCGTGGGTTACTCTCCAGCAACCGGGTAAACAACTGATAATTGATGATGAGCACCTGGCAATCACTCAGCGCCCGGGCCGAGAAGCGATAATGCATGGTTGAGTAAGCACAGTTAACGCCTATAATTTCGCCAGAAAACAGCAGCATAAGCGACTGCCGGCTGTGCGTGTCGTCCAAAGCCAGCTCCACAGTACCCGTTTGCAAAAGGTACAGATCGTGCACCGGTGAGCCTTTTCGTATCACCACCTCGCCCGCTTTAAAGTTGAGCATTTGGGCCGAACCAAACAGTTCATCCTTTTCATCATGCTTAAGCTGTTCAATACAGCTGCTGCCCGTTGGATAGATTATTTCCATATGTGCCAATCGTTAAACAGGTGTAAAATTACACCCCTCATCATGGTTTAATACACAGCCTGCCTGAGCATGGCCTCCTACTAAACACATAGCTTTGCAAAAGTATTAAATTAAAAACTATTCAAATGGAAGTAATGGAAGTGCAAACCATCAATTTCAATGTGGAGTCAACAACCAAATCGGGTTCCCAGTCAGAAGTACAAGTTCGCCAGTTTAAGGTGTTGATTGATGAACCCAGCCAGTTGGGCGGTACCGACGAGGCACCCAACCCGGTAGAATACCTCTTGTGCGGTTTAAGCGGCTGCATGCATATTATGGCGTTCAAAGTAGCACAGGAACTGAATATGGAACTAAGCGACCTGAAGATAAAAATTACCGGTGACCTCAACCCCATGAAACTGTTTGGTATGCCCACCGATGACCGGGCCGGCTACCAGGGCATCACCATTGAGCTGCACCCCGTTTCCAGTGCCACTCCCGAAACACTTGAGCAATGGAAAACCATAATGGCACAGCGCAGTCCCGTATTGGATAACCTCATTAACAAAACACCTGTTGAAGTAAAAATAGGGTGAGATAAACGTTAGCACCAATATTTTATAACGCATTTAAAGCCCTGGCCTCGTGTTACTCTCCTCCATGGCCGGGCAACTTTTAGTCAGATAACAGGCAAAAGATACTAGGCCTAAGAAGTAAGCACCAGGCACTCATCCCAACCATTAAACAGAACTCGTAACCCGAAACCTCCAACTCATAATCCTTCGGACTTCAGACCACAAACTTCGGACTTACTAACCTTCTCTTTTCCTCCTTTCATCAATAAACCAACATAATTTATCAACTGCATAGGGCATGTTTAACTAAAAATTTTAATTTAGCATGCACTAATCGGAAAACAGCTGCCCCTCGCTGCCAGGTGAGGACGAGAATTGATAATAAGGGGCGGTGGAAATATAAGGGATAATTTTAGGGATGCACAGGTGTGCGCGGATTTTGCAAGGTGATGAATGATATAGTAAAGATGTCGTGCATAGATATGATGATAAATTAGTTATGGGCAATATCAACTAACGATAATTTTAAATTAATAAGTAAACCAGGTATGAGAAAAATACAAATTCTGTTTGTTCTTTTTGTACTAATATTAATACAATTCAAATCTTTAGCACAAGAAACAAAGTACATTGAAGTTATTAGTAGCGAAACCTTCATTTTGAAACCTAAATCATTTATTTACCAGATTAGCTTTGGACAACAAATGGAATTTATGGGTATGAATATTCCCATGAACAACGATACTGATATTCCACAGGCTTCTTTTACCGACATTGAGAATATGATTAAATCTGAGCAATTCAAATATATTGTCAATGATGATAATGACTTTTCAATCTCAATTCAAACAAAACATCCAACCATTGAAGTGGAGTTAGATAATCTTAAAGACCTAAAACGCCTTTACAATAAACTAAAACACGAAAAAGGAATAAGTGGCAAAATAATGAATGTCAATTATGAGTCTGAATCTTTGTCTCAAGATGAAAAGTTTAATCTTTTATATTCAAAAGCTCTTAAACAAGCACAGCAATTAGCATTGGTATCTGGCAACACAGTAGGACAACTATTCAATATTTCAGAGATTATCAATGAGAGCGACTCTCAAATGGAGTTATATAAAACCATGATGAAAAACATGCCTTTAGGACTATTAGGCTCTCAGAATACTTTGAATAAAGAAATACAAAGGCAATTCATGTTTAAGTTTGAACTAAAATAAGATACTACCTCCCACTCGGCTAAGTTTACAACTTCGTCGATAGTTAATAATAAAGTAGCTGGAAACCATCAACACTCAAAAGTTATATCACTAAATATGCCGGTGATAATCAACCTGCCATTACGAACAATCTATAAGGCCCATTGCCTTAATAAGTAAGAAATCAACAAATGAAGAAAGTTATTATTAAGTCTGGATTCACTTCACATCAGAGGTTCATGCTCATTCTATTTTTTATTTTCTCCTTTATTGTCGGAACAGGAGAGGTTATTGGAATCGCCATATCTGATTCATTGGATCTATATCCTGGCGATTATATTGCATTGCTTCTATTCATCATTTCACCAGGCATACTGATTTTATTATTAAGCAAAGAGGGTATACTAATAAGCAAAGACCAATTATACAACTCCCAATTCATATTTGGCAAACCTTATTTTAAAACGAAAATAGACCTGCAAAATATGAAAGACATTAGTATTCTGAACTATAATATGGCTCAACGATTGGTATTCATCTCTGCAGCCAATCCTAACTTCGCAGAAAAGATTCGAGTAAGTAAGGTTTTTCTTCTTAATGAAAATCATAGCCAGAAAAGACTTGTACTATCAACAAAAAGAATGGAACATGCTGAGCTACTCGTGAGAGAAATTGAAAATGCATTTGCTCTTAACCATACCGACTATAATCCACCAACACGAAGACGATGATAATAAAGAAATACTTGATACTCAACAAATTAATCTAATCCACCTCATCAATACGGAAAAACTCATGAAACAATCAATTTCATTCACCCAGGAAGCCGCCATCGCAGCCGAACAGCAACGATTTATGACAAAAGTTTATGGATGGATGTCCTTTGCTTTAATCATTACCGGACTCGTGGCCATGTGGACAGCCTCTACCCCACAGCTAATCAAACTGATTTTCAGCAATCAGTTTGTATTTATTGGCATAATAGTGCTTGAATTTATACTGGTTGCCCGCCTGGTTTCGGTTATTAAGAGAATATCGGCCCAGATGGCCACCATGCTGTTTATACTCTATGCCTTCCTCAACGGGATCACCTTGTCGGCTATTTTCATTGTATTTACAGAGGCATCCATTGCCACCACATTCTATGTAACAGCCGGTACCTTTGGCATAATGAGCCTCTACGGTTACTTTACCAAGTCGGACCTAAGCCGCTTTGGCAACCTGCTTTTTATGGCACTCATAGGCTTGATATTAGCATCAGTGGTGAATATGTTCCTGAATAACGAGATGCTATACTGGATTACCACCTATGTGGGTGTATTACTATTTGTTGGCCTAACAGCCTACGACACCCAGAAAATCAAAAAGATGAACATCATTGGTAACGAGGGGACAGAAGAAGATAAGAAAGAAGCCATCATTGGCGCACTAACCTTGTACCTCGATTTCATTAACCTGTTTTTATACCTGCTCAGAATATTCGGAAAAAGGAAGTAAGAACACTAAGCACCAATTGAAAAAGGATTAGACAACCCGATAGCGCAGAAGGTTAAGAACCCCCAATTGACTGTCACTGCCCTGCACTAATACATGGAAATGGAAAACATCTTTACAAAGAAAATGCTTGATAAATCAGATGCTGAGCTAAGAAACATCCTTGAAAACAGGGAGAACTACCAGGAAGAAGCCTATGAAGCTGCCCTGTATGAGCTTGAAAGAAGACGAAAAGCAGCCTTGAACACACCTCCTGCCAAAGTACAAGAGGTGGAAACTCCCGTTGAAGAAGAAGAGGAAACGAATAAACGAAAATCTTTTAGGGAAGTAGTGGAGGCTTTGATCCCTGACACCAACTATTACGTTACACCTATCATTATTTACCTGAATATACTGATTTACGTAGTGATGGTGCTGATGGGAGTTCACCCGGTAGAACCAAGCATTGAAGCATTAATCGACTGGGGCGGCAATCTGCGTGAGCTCACCCTGGTGGATGAGCAATGGCGCTTGCTAAGCAGCACCTTTTTGCACGGTGGTATCTTTCACCTTTTACTTAATATGTATGCCCTGCTGTTTATTGGAAAGGAAATTGAAACGCAGATTGGCAGTTCTAAATTCCTGTTTGCCTACTTGTTCACTGGTGTATTAGCCAGCGTAGCAAGTGTGGCTATTAACGACAATATCGTTTCTGTTGGGGCTTCCGGAGCCATATTTGGTATGTATGGCGTACTCATTTCTCTATTGTTACTAAAAGCAATTGAGTTACCACAGGAGACTCGTAAGAATTTTGTAACCAGCGTATTTTCCTTTGTCGGCTATAACCTGGCGTTTGGCTTTACCAAAGAAGGCATTGACAATGCTGCTCATATTGGTGGACTTGTAAGCGGACTAATTATTGGCGCCGCCTATTATGTCACAAACAACAAAACTCATGGTACAAAAGCCGTAATGACCACCAGCACCCTGGCTGTGGTTCTTTTAATAGCTGCATTGCCTGTTATCATCCCCAATCAACTGGGGAAATACAATGTATTAATGAATCAATTTGTTGAAACAGAGGAAAAAGCACTGAGCTTTAGCAATCTTCAATCAAATGCCGGCGACGACACCTATTTCAGAGTCATTACCGAAGAAGGCATTCCCAACTGGAAGAAATGTTTAAGCATTGTCAAACAGCTCGACTCCATTGATGACCTACCGGCAGATTACAAGGAACAAAACGCGCTATTGAAGCGCTATTGCCAGTATCGCCTCGAAAGCTTTGAGTTAATGGCCAAAACCATCTCGGAAGAAACCTATCAGTACAATGAGCTGCTCCAAAACTATAATAAAACCATTGAATTCATTGTTCAGAAACTTCAGGGCGAATCGGTGCCGGATAGTTTACTTGTAGTGCCATTGACAAATTCTTCTGGTGAAGATTTGTAGTCAATACCTTTGAAACTATAACAACAAGTCCTATGAAAAAAACATTACCCTTCCCTCTTATTCAGACCGTTACAATTATTGTATTAGTCTTGATTTCGGCAGGCATGCAAGCACAGTCACTGGTGGAACAGACTGGTGGAGTTAAAACAAGTTTTACCATCACCAGTTCAGGTATTGAACTGCCAATAACCGCCCAGGCAATGGTTAAACGGGGAATTTCAAAATATGATTATCGTAGCAGCTTCGACTCGGGCTATGGATATGGCTACGGCATGCAAACCTGGCGACTGGAATTTACTAGTACTTCAGGCATTAGCGAGAAGCATATTCCAAAAGAAGGTTCAAAAAAAAGGCGTTACTACCAGTGTAAACTTTATGATACTGATGATCAGTGCCTCCTGGATACACAACTTGAATTGGGCGATGTAATTATGGTAAGTAATGGCGATCTGCTACAAACCTATTCAATTAACCTGAATAGTATACCAATTATTCTGCTGGAGAAGACAAAAGAGGTTCAGATTGATAAAGTTTGGGAGAAATAAAATTAAAGAAACGTGATAATATTCGAAACGTCCAGACTCATCGCCAGGCATATCACCCAGGCAGATATGCATGAGCTGCTTACGATTTACAACAAGGAAGCCAACATGCGCTTTATCTCCAGCGGCAAACACCAATGGACGCATACAGAGTTGACAAAAAAGTACAGGCAGTCCAACCAAAACAATCATCCTGGTATCGGCATTTTTGCGTTGGTATTAAAGTCAGACAATTCAGTGATTGGAGAAGCCGGTTTGTTTAACTCTTTCGATAACCTCCATCAGTTGGAGCTGGGCTATATCATCGACTCGGGCCATTGGAAAAAAGGATTAGGTAAAGAAGTCTGTTCCGGCCTAATTCAATATGCTTTTCAAACATTGAACACCCAAACACTTATTGCACGCATGTATGCCAACAATAAGTCGTCTGTTGCCCTATCTGAGAAATGCGGGATGGCCAAAACCAATAGCGGCCACACTGATGATGGCAAAGAGTATTTCGTTTATTCCATTGATAACACCTGCCCTCAGAACGCTAAACCCTGAACTCTTAAACAGTCCACTAATGCATAATTTCCAGCTCTTTCAGCTGCAACTGTTCGGCATTCAAAATACTTTCCAGGCTATTTACATCAACATTACTTGCCTCTAAAAAGTCTGATGGTACTACCACCACCCTGAAGGTCTGATTCTGCGTGTATCCAGGCGGCAGTGTTGACAAATCCAGGTAACTATCCAGAAATACCGACATATCAATAATCTGGTTACTGGCTATATCGGCCGAAAAATCATAGTTATACTGAAAAGATGTTCCATTATTGAAATAAACTGTTTGCGGCAAAGGGCGCCAATAGTCAATACCTGCTGACTCCCATAAGACATAGGCCAATATCACATCCGATTCGTAGGGTATAAACCCATTTTGCCTGAAGTTAAATACCAACTGATAAGCATTTGAACGGTTAAAGCTACCTGTAAATTCAAATGTGGTTCCAATAAAATCGCCTCCCTGCGATGGCGGGTGTCCAATAGTATTATCGCATGACGATAAAAACAGGCTAAGCGTAAGGAGTATCAATGCTACGTATTTCATGAGATTGTTCTTTAATATACTTTAATTCAATATTCGTGCCGTAATACCTGCTAACCCAATTCGCTCATTAAGAGACAAACACTACTGACAACTATTAATAAACATCCATATCAACTGTTTAGCAACAATCAACCATATGCAGTACACGGCCAGTTTTTAAATATCCAGGAGCTTATAGGTACAATACACAAAGTATTTGTACTTTAAGCCAGATATAACCAATAATACCAAAAGCAATGAATACCAGCAGCAAGCAAGATGAGCGCATCGCTCGCATGACATTTGCCTCAGTTTATCCGCATTACCTTGCCAAAATCGAGAAGAAAGGCAGAACAGAAGCAGAACTACACCAGGTGATAGAATGGCTAACTGGTTTTGATGCCCCCAAACTACAGCAACTAATCGAGGACAAAGTCACATTCGAATCTTTTTTTCGGGAAGCGATTATTAATAAAAATGTACATCTTATCACGGGGGTCATTTGCGGCTACCGGGTTGAAGAGATTACTAACCCTTTGACACAACAAGTCAGATACCTTGATAAACTGGTAGACGAACTGGCTAAAGGAAAGAAAATGGAAAAGATTCTGAGAAGTAGCTTATAGCCTAAACTCCCATCAACTACTAATGCAATTATCCTTGGTCATCCTATCGAAGAGAAGCCCTAATAATAACCGCCAGCACTCATTAATCACTTGGTAATTTGACATCTACAGTCAACACCCTTAAATTGCAAAATTATTAAAAACCAGTCGAACAAGCACTTATATTACAACTAATAGTTTGTACAATTATATCTGGATTAATAATTTAACTAAATCAAGTAAACATGAGAAAGAAGAGAATGTCATTGGTATTATCCTTTATAGGATTAATGGGCTTTATTAGCTTTGGTTACTCTCAGGTTACTATCAAACCGGGAATCGGTATTAACATTACTAACTGGTCGAAAGACCCGGGCGGGGCAACAACAAGTGGAAATGTTGGCTGGCAAATTGGTGGTACAGTAGCTTTTGGCGAAAAACTTTTTTTTGAACCCGGCTTGTTTTATGTGGAGCAATCAACGGAAGTAGATGTCATTGATAGTGAGATGCCTGATAACTTCAAGTTCGACAACAAGATTACCTCACTCAGAATACCAGTCAACGTCGGTTATTCGATTCTTGGCAAAGAAGATGGCATGTTTTCGTTACACGTCTTTGGAGGACCAACAGCGTCTTTTGTGCTAGATGTGAAGGAAACTGACCTGCTTTCAAAGGATGATCACAAGAGTATTAACTGGGGTGTTCAGGCCGGTGCAGGCATCAACCTAACCATGTTTTATCTGGATGCATCATATGAGTGGGGGCTAAACGAATTTCTGGAGGATATGGATGAAAAAGTTAAATTACAAGGCTTTTATCTCACAGCCGGAATTAAATTTTAACCCACAATTTCCATTGGGCTATCTGGTTGCTCACATACAAGGCTGCCAGCGAATTATATTTGGTTAATATTAACAGAAATGGGTGTTCAGCAAATGATCACCCATTTCTTTTGATTTACCTGTTTGATGTGTTTAATATCCTGCAAACTTATCCACCAACTAACTAAAGTTTGTATCTTCGTTAAAGTCCAATAAATTCAGACTCTCTAATTAATGAACTGGATCATACTTACCATAGCCGGATTATTTGAAGTGACGTTTGCCTTTTGCCTGGGTAAAGCTAAAGAAACAACTGGTCAGCCCATGATAATGTGGTACACGGGTTTTATAGTGGCTCTTTTCCTGAGTATGGCCCTGCTGATTAAAGCCACACAAACTCTGCCCATAGGTACAGCCTATGCCGTATGGACCGGTATAGGGGCAGTAGGAACCGTATTGGTAGGTATCTTTGTATTTAAGGAACCAACCACTTTCCTGCGTCTGTTTTTCCTGACCACACTTATTGCCTCCATCATTGGCCTCAAAGCAGTATCGCAACATTAAAAAATCATACCAACCCAACACCAAACAAAATGGAACAAGCAACCAACATTGAAAAACTACAGGTTTTTGCTAAACGAACAGGCCGCGAGATATTCTTTACCGAAGATCAATACCCACTCCCTCCCTATCGGCAGATACCGCGCTATAAAAGAACCATTTACATCCCTTATAACGAAGAGAGACAACTGTTTTTTGTGCTCTTCAGCGATCCGTATTATAAGGCTGGCGAACACACCGTCTTTTGCGGCATTTACTTTAAAACCAACATACCGGCATCGGTCAGGCTAAATTTCAGGCCCAAAAATATTTTTGACAAGCTGAATCCCTTTTTATCGAAAAAAACACTTAAGATCGATGAGCGCTTATTCGATTCTAAAGTAGTCATAAGCGGTAACGATACGTCCACCATTAAGCGCTACTTCAAACACTCGGTGCTGCAACGCTTAATAATTGAGAAGCTCAACTCTAATATGTTCATGAAGTTCTCCATTAACGAAACACCGGTTGATTTTGTACCCGAGCTAAAGGACAACTCCCATTTTGCCCTCATTAATCCGCAGGAATGGGTGCTTGATGCCCAAACCATTGAGCAGTGGTTTAGCACCATGAAACAAATACATGCCATATTTCAAAAGAAAGAAGTAGAACATATCACCTACCTGTAATGGAAGAAAACGAACGCCTATTTTCACAAAAAGCCATCGCTCTGGCAACATTCTTTGGGGGACCAGCGGCTGCAGGCTACCTTATCAAAAAAAATTACGATGCATACGGTGAATTGAGTAAAGGAAAAAATGCTTTTGCCATTGGGGTGATAGCAACTATTCTTTTATTCGCAGGCATCTTTTCAATCCCTGAATACATCATCGATAAGATACCTAATGCCCTTATCCCAGCTGTTTATATAGGTATCATCTATCTCATTGTTGAAAAACTTCAGGGACAATGGCTGGAAGAGCACAGAGCCGCGGATGGTGAGTTCTACACAATGTGGCGTTCAGCTGGCATTGGGGTCATATTTACACTTATCATCCTGATTGGTGTTGGCGGAACGGCTTTTATCGCTGGTGATTTATCACAGCCTGACTACAATGCTGATTATTATAATACTGAATTCGATAAATTCATTAAAAATGAGAATACAGCACTTGCCATATTTGAAGTGATTGATGTAGCCGATCCTCAGTACAGTATTAAAGAACTTAGCAAAGGCGTTGTATTGTGGCAACTTAATAAGGAGATTATTAGCCACCTGGATACTATCAGTAACTTACCTGATGAACTAATCTCGCAAAACGATAAACTGAAAGAATATTGTGATCTGAGAGTTAGTTATAATGAAGTTATTATTAAAGCAATATCAGAAGAAACAGACCTCTACAATTCGGAGATTGACAAGATTGGTTCACATATTAACAAAGTACTCGAAGAGCTTAATTAACAGAATCAACATTCAAAGAGCCGTCCTGTTATATGCCCTGTTAACAATAAGCCTCCATATATCGGGCCAGTCATCCTGCCTGATAGATTGCTATGCCTCCGGTTGTGACGAAGAGCAGGAAACGGATAATTTTGACAACAGGTTGTCTGAACTGGTATTCAGGAACGACACCATATTAATCATTGTTCAGCTGGTTGATAACTGTGTCTATGCCAGTGAGCCACTTTATGCCGAAGCTCAATTCGTCAACGACACCATAGAACTGTCTTACTCGCTGGAGCCACAAATAACCGATACCCTTTATCAGGATGGACAAATCATTTATGAATTTACCTCCCCTTATTACGAGTGCGATTGTTGCTTTGAACTGACCTATCTGCTCAGAGACATTCCTCATCGTTCAATGCCCATCAGGTTAAACAATCAAATAATATACCACAGCAGCAAGCACTAACTCAAAGGCGTTATACAACACTCTATTGTGGCTCCTGACACGAAATCAAGGCGACATTATTCAAGCATCCTCAAAGCATTTATGCGATCAACTACCCACTAACATTACGTTAAGAGCCCTATACTCCATCAGCGTTAGTATTTAAAAACTAAATACTTAAGCTTAATTGTATTGATTCTAAATACGCTTATGTGTATCTTTTATTGATTCAATAAACACCTATGTCATGAAACAAATCATTGGTACACTACTCCTGCTCGCCCTCCTTTCAGGATGTACCCAAAAGCCAACAGAAACGCAAGCAGTTATGGAAACATCAAGTGAATGTCCTTTTCATAAAGGCGCCCAGATGAGTATGGACAATAAAGATTGGTGGCCCAATCAGGTTGACCTGAGCATTCTGCGACAACATTCAAGCCTATCTGACCCTATGGACGAAGGCTTTGACTACACAAAAGCCTTTAACAGCCTCGACTACTATGCCTTGAAAAAGGACATTAAGCAAGTAATGACTGAATCACAAGATTGGTGGCCAGCCGATTTTGGCAATTATGGCCCGCTATTTATCCGCATGGCCTGGCACAGTGCCGGTACTTATCGTGTTGGTGACGGACGCGGTGGTGGCAACCAGGGACAGCAGCGCTTTGCTCCTTTAAACAGCTGGCCAGACAACGCCAACCTTGACAAGGCCAGACGACTATTATGGCCCGTTAAGCAAAAGTATGGCAACAAAATATCATGGGCCGACCTGATGATACTAACAGGTAACGTGGCGCTCGAATCAATGGGATTTAAAACCATTGGATTTGCAGGTGGACGCAGTGATGTGTGGGAACCTGCCATGGAAGTTTACTGGGGCTCTGAAGGTAAATGGCTCGAAGACAAACGTTACTCGGGCGATCGTGAACTGGAAGATCCGCTGGCAGCTGTACAGATGGGACTTATTTACGTTAACCCGGAAGGACCTGACGGTAACCCCGACCCTGTGGCTGCGGCCATTGATATACGCGAAACCTTCGCTCGCATGGGTATGAACGATGAAGAAACCGTAGCATTGATTGCAGGTGGTCATACCCTTGGTAAATGCCATGGTGCCGGCGATGCTGCCCAGGTAGCAGCTGATCCTGAAGCGGCCCCCATGGAACAGCAGGGACTTGGCTGGAAAAGCAGCCACGGCTCAGGCAAAGGTGCCGATGCCATCACATCAGGACTGGAAGTCACCTGGACAATCACTCCAACCCAATGGAGTCATCAGTTCTTCCAGATTCTGTTTGATAACGAATGGGAACTCACCTTAAGTCCGGCTGGTGCCAAGCAATGGGTAGCCAAAGATTCACCAGAGATTATTCCGGATGCCTTTGATCCCGAAAAACGACACAAACCAACGATGCTCACCACTGATTTATCGTTACGCTTCGATCCTGCCTACGAAAAGATTTCACGTCGCTTCTATGAACACCCTGAAGAGTTTGACATGGCCTTTGCCAAGGCCTGGTTTAAGCTCACTCACCGCGATATGGGACCACGAGCCCTCTACCTGGGTCCTGAGGTGCCTGAGGAAGTATTTATCTGGCAAGATCCTATACCAGAGCTCAACCACAAACTGATCAGTAACGCCGATGTTAAAAAGCTTAAGGCTGCCATTCTGGATGCCGGCCTTACCACACAGGAACTGGTATCTACTGCCTGGGCATCGGCAAGTACCTTCCGTAATTCTGATAAAAAAGGAGGTGCCAATGGTGCACGCATCCGTCTGGAACCACAGAAAAACTGGGAAGCAAACAACCCTGCTCAGCTGAGTAAAGTGCTGACGGCACTTGAAAAGATACAGCAGGACTTCAATGCCTCATCGGGTAACAAGCAAGTATCGATGGCCGACCTGATTGTACTGGGAGGTTGCGCTGCTGTAGAGCAAGCAGCCAAGGCAGGTGGTTACAGCGTGGCAATTCCGTTTACACCGGGCCGTATGGATGCCACACAGGAACAAACCGATGTAACATCAATGGCTGTGCTGGAACCATTATCTGACGGTTTCCGCAACTACCAGAAGACCAAATACAAGATGTCAACAGAAGCCCTGTTGGTGGATAAAGCTCAACTACTTGGGCTGACAGCGCCTGAAATGACCGTATTAGTTGGTGGGTTGCGCACCCTGGATGCCAACTACAACCATTCTAAACACGGTGTATTTACCGATAAGCCCGGCACACTTAGCAACGATTTCTTTGTGAACCTACTGGACATGCGTACCGAGTGGAAGGCTACGTCGGAAGATGAAGAGCTATTTGAAGGCAAAGATCGTGCAAGTGGTGAAGTGAAATGGACAGCTACCCGGGCCGACCTGGTGTTTGGCTATAATTCCGAGTTAAGGGCGTTAGCCGAGGTATACGCCAGTAACGATGCCCGGGAGAAGTTTGTAAAAGATTTCATCAAGGTATGGGATAAGATTATGAACCTCGACCGATTTGATAGTCAGTAGATAAACGCATTACTTAAACCAACAAGTACAAATCACAGGGTTAGGTTCCGAAGGGAGCTTAACCCTTTTTTGCTTAAAGAATAATAACTCTATTTTGCTCATACTTCTTATCTGCATTCAATGACCACTTTGAACTCAGCTTAATTAATTACCTTTAGCACCAGTAACTCAATATGCTCGAACAATGGATTACCGGGATCAAGTATTTATTGCCGTAGCCGAACACCTTAGTTTTTCCAAAGCCGCCGAAGACCTCAACATCAGTCAGCCGGCGGTTACCAAGCATATTAAAGAGCTGGAAAACCGCTACGACATCAACCTGTTTGAGCGCAAAGGCAACAAAATATACTTAACCAGAGCCGGCAAGAAGGTGTACAATGCCTTTAAACAAATAGCCACCCAATACCGCGAGCTGGATTTTGAAGTGAGCCAGATGCATGATACGGTGGCAGGTGAATTCATCATAGGTGCCAGCTCAACCATATCGCAGTATGTTATTCCTCAAGTGATTGCTTCATTTCACAAGCGCTATCCCAAAATTCAGATACACCTGGTCAACGGCAATTCATTTGATATGGAAAAGCTGCTGCTGAATAACCAGGTGGACCTGGCACTGGTCGAAAACCAGGGGTCGCAGGCCGGCATCGGCTATCAAAGCTTTATGAATGACGAACTGATAGTGGTAACAGGGGCCAATAGTGTGTATGGCAAGCGCAAAACTATCAGCAAAGAAGACCTGATGCGCTTCCCCATCGTACTGAGGGAACAAGGCTCCGGCACATTAGAAGTCATTAAAAAGGCCTTCTCCGGGCAAAGTATCCCATTTGATAATCTTAACACCTTTATTCACCTGGGCAGCACCGAATCCATCAAAAACTTCCTGCTCGATTTCGATGGCATTGCCATCATCTCTGAAAAAGCGGCCTTAACAGAGCTATATATGAAAAGCCTGGTTAAACTGACAGTGAACGACTTTACCATTCCGCGCACATTCAGAATAGCTTTTAAACTGGGACACAAAAGCAGGCTGGTTGAGTTATTCGAGAATTTCCTATGCAGCTATAACTTTTAGTTATCCTTAATAAATATATAGTATTTGCTTTGGTTATAACTACTCAATACTTTTGTTGGAAAGTTTTGAGATATGAAAACAGAGCAAAACACTTTCAGATGGGTATATATAGCACTGGCTGGTGCCTGCTTCCTACCCTTTGTATCGCCAGCCATGGCGCTGGGCGCAGGTATTATTATTTCCCTGTTGGGCTATAGCCCCAAAAATGCTCACCAGTATACGTCAGTCATATTGCAGGCTTCCATTGTTTTAATGGGCTTTGGCATGAACCTGAATGAAGTGATAGCCGCCTCCAAAAATGGTTTTATTGAAACATTCGTATCGGTGATACTGGTTATGGCGCTGGGCCTGTTATTGGGGCGACTGCTTAAAGTAGAAAAAAACATTACTCTGCTGATAGCTGCCGGCACGGCCATATGTGGTGGTAGTGCCATTGCGGCTGTATCACCCATACTCAAAAGCAAGGATTATCAAAACTCATTCGCCCTCATTGTGGTGTTTGTGCTCAATGCGGTTGCCCTGTTGGTATTCCCCTTTATTGGCCATCAGTTGAACCTGAGCCAGGAGGTATTTGGCAACTGGGCAGCCATCGCCATACATGATACCAGTTCGGTGGTAGGCGCCGGGGCCGAATATGGCGAGCAAGCCTTACAGATTGCTACTACCGTGAAACTGATACGCGCCCTGTGGATCATCCCTCTCTCCATAGTGATTGCCCTGCTAAACAAAAACCAAAACACCCGTAAGGTAGCTGTACCCTGGTTCATTCTGCTGTTTGTGGCAGCAATTGTTTTTGCCTGGCTGTTCCCGGATTACACCCAGAGCTACGGACACCTGAACTGGCTGGGCAAGCGTGGCATGGTGCTGGCCCTGCTACTGATAGGTTCGAATATTTCCATCAGACAAATTAAACAATCAGGCACCAAAAGCTTTGTGCTGGGCCTCACCTTGTGGATAATTACCGGAGTTGTGTCATTAATTGCTTTAAACCACTAAGTCATGCCTAATATCTGGATTCTTTTAATTGTGGTGGCATCGAGCCTTATTAAAGGTATCACCGGTTTTGGTTTTGCCCTAATATCATTGCCTTTGCTCCTTTTCTGGTATCAGCCTGCCGAGATTATACCGGTGTTGATGATCTGTAATTTCATCGCCTCTGTGTTTATCATACTGCAAAAGAAGGAGCGCCGGCTGGTGAATAGACAGCAGCGTATGCTGATTATGGCTGGTGGTGTCTTCACCATTGCAGGTGTCATCCTCTTGAAGTCAATCAATCAGCAGCTACTGGTTCATGTTACCGGTGTGGCATTCATCATTATCACCCTCCTGTCGCTCAAACCACAAAGCAAACCACTGAAAAAGCTAAGGGATCTGAGCTACCTGGCTGCCGGCGCTGTTATAGGCATCATCACCGGATCCATATCGGTGAGTGGCCCTCCTTTGGCCCTGTTTCTGAACAAAGCACAGGTGGATAAAATGGCCTTTCGAGAGGTGTTTGCCTGGTTTAGTGTGGTAACAGCTTCCATTGCCATTATTGGCTATATACCGGCTGGTTTATTGTCGGTTGAAAGCCTGAAGCAAGTGGCTGTGTTTGTTCCCATCCTGCTCCTGGGAACTGTAGCTGGCAAGCGACTTAATCATCTGATTCCCGGCAATAACTTCAGACTCATCAATATTGTTATCACTTTACTGGCAAGTCTGATGCTTGTGATCGGGCAATAACGGCTTATCGTGATGTAGATAAGGTAGACTTAAGACATAAGATATTAGCCCTATGGAGCTATGAGTTACTGCCACCTGCAGCAAAGAGATTGACAAAAGTTGCCTGGCACTGTAACTTGCATGCCATTACCCGCTCAATCTTCGCGTTTCTTACCATTAAATTGTATCGCCATGAAAACAAAACTGTCAGTCAAGAGCAGCTTGTTTGTGCTGCTTGCATTAATTATCGCCAGTGCCTGCACCCCCGTTAAGCAAGATGTTACAGCCGAGATTGAAGAAATGAACATCGTGTATATGACAGCCATTAAAAACCAGGATGTGGAAACACTCACCAACCTGCACACTGCCGATGCGCTTGTGTTACCATCGAACCAGAGAATGATTGAGGGTAAAGATGCCATCCGACAGATGTGGAGCGAGGCCTTTGCCTACGGCATGGGCTACCTTAAACTAACCACTACCGAAGCCACAGCTTATGGCCCTGTAGCCCACGAAACAGGCATTTATAAGTACTACACACCCGATGATAAGCTGGTAGATGAAGGCAAATACATTGTGGTGTGGGAAAAAGCAGATAATACCTGGAAAATTGCCAAAGACATCTGGAACAGCTCAATGCCCATGCCGCCCAGAGCCACTGATAAAGATACTGTTGCCATGGTTATAACAGAGGTGGCCCCCGAAAAAATGGAGGCCCTCAACACCTTTGCCTCCGAGGTATTCCTGCCGGCTTTTGAGCAACATTTTGCCGAATCAAAAGCTACTGCCCGCCTGTTTAAGGTCATTAATGAATCTGAGGGCAATGCCAAAGTCATCTATTTTATCGACCCCATCAATAGCAATCATGTGCATGATGTCAAAACCATCCTGTCGATGCATTATAACGAGGAAGACACCGACCGGTACATGGAGGAGTTTAGAAACTACCTGATTAAGCAGGACGTGGTGTATGCCGTGCCTATGGGCTGGTAAAAGTGCTGTGAGATGAGGGTCTTCTCCCCGACATCAGCAACGCAGATAGTTCTGAAAGGATCGCATCATTATGTGTAAGTTGTCATTTAAGATGCAATCCTTTCCACGACCTGTTCCATATGTAAATGCCTTTCAGGCAATGAGTGATTGCGTGGAAACTATGATTCGATTTAGAAACAAAATAACACTTTGTGTTGCAGTCTGCCCCTAACATCAGCAGCGCAGATGAGATCCACTCATTGAGTGAAAGAAAGAAAGAAAGAAAGATTTGGAACACATAATATCCATCTCTTAGTCTTCATTTGCCTACAGCAAAAGGCCCTTCTTGTTTACTTCTTCTGGCTGCAGAGAAGAAGTAAAAGCCCGTCCGGCTCGAGGACAAAACAATCTATTCCTTTGGCATTACCCCAAAGGAAGCAAATCTCTGGCTGGAAAAATCCCCCATCGCCTGCGGCACTTCCCCAAGGGGAAGATGTGTGCATACAATGGTTGTCACGCCCCCGACCTCAGCAACGTAGATGGGGCACCCACTCATCGAAACGAAGCATAATGAGATTTGTTAACAAAGCTGTACATCTTTAAATCTCATGCGTAGTAAGGTGTAAGTGGGT
>NZ_JAGTAR010000003.1 GCF_018156225.1 Carboxylicivirga sediminis | reverse complement strand
CTCCCGAAAACTTGACTCGATTATGCGCATAGTTTTTGTTTCAAAACTAGGTCGCCGGAATAAAGTTGGCAATATGTATCAGGCCGAATGGTTACGAACAAACGAGAAGATATAAAACTCAGCTTAAAAGTAGGTTTAATAATGCTCTTAGATGAGCACGGCTATCCTCCTATTGAGCTAGACGAAGTATATTAGGATATTTTCCATCAAGCAGAGAATTATAAAAAGAATAACGTAATCAATTAAATTATTATTCTTGATAACACTTCTCCTTATTAATAGCTTCGATTGCTTTTCTAGTTCTTGGAATAAACTCAATACAGTGGTTGAGTATGAATTTTTCAACCAATCTTTGAACTTGAATGTTATTTTTTGAATTTGCAATCAAGTGAGTATAAGTTGTATTCGAAGAATTAGGGGAAAAAGGATTTTTTGTTTTGTCAAACAGATATTCAATATTTTTATTTCCTTGAACATTTAGAAATAGTATCAAGAAGAACTGCTCAACTAATACATTTCCACAAGCATTACCATTCCAATTATCCCATATATTTTTATTCTCGGTTATAATTTTTATAGCTGTTGTAGAGTAATTGTTAATACTATTGATATCATTACCTCCAAATATACCACAACATGCTGCTTCAAATACTTCTATATTGGAAGTATAGCTATTCCAATAGTTAGGTAACCACCCATTCCCAAATTTTATTAATTCTTCTAATTCTAATAATCTATAATACGAACTTGTATCATACTTATTAAAGAATTCGGGACTTTGAGCAAGAACAGGAGAAGACATTATTCTATCTGGCAAATAATCCCACAAAAAAACATCTCCATCTAGATGAATGAATGGTTCATCTTGTTTGCTGTAGGCTAATAATTTACCTGCGGCCCACCATTTCACACTCATGTTGTCAATTTCATTCATGCATATCGATACTTTGTCAAATGGTATTTTTAATATATCTATTAGAAGGTGTTTTCCAAAATCATCTGTATAAAGTTCAACTCTATCAAAAAAACGCCTAGATGTGAACACTGAAATCACCCAAGAATAAAAAAGATGACTTAATGTCCAAAGTCCATTATTGTTGTTCTGGATCAATGGTTTTGACCACAATGACCATATCGCTTTCATACTTAAAGTTAAATGGGAATTGAATTTTATTTTTTAGATTTTTTGTTCCGATGCCTGGTAGGTGAGATTCTTCCTCTTTAATGCTTTCTATCAAAAAAGAATAGTTTGTAAATTTATTTTTATCTGAGTTTTTATTAATCCAGTCGTCAAAAAACATAGTGCTTCCATCATGAAATGTAGCAACTAAAATGTCATTGGAGTCTTTTTTTATTACTGGATATAATGTTAGGAATTCTTCTCCAGAAAATTCCTCATCAACCTCTTCCATTATTGGCAAAATAGCTACATTACCTGTAAAACCATCCATATAACCACATTCCCACGGCATCCATTTTGAATTAGTTTCATTTATTGGGGTTGCATATATTAAGCATTTTGACTTTTCAATATTTGATCGAATAACATTAGCTGTATCAACATTTACATTTTCACGTTTAAGCTCTTTGTTGTATAACCAATCAACATATACTTTGTAGTTTCTTGTATTTAAATCAAAAGTTAACAATTCATAAAGCCTCTGGATTTCTGACTTATCCTTATATGAATGAGATAAAAATATATCAAACTTTTCATACTTATAATCAACAAATTCACTTATGACTTCTTCTAAATTCTCTCCCCTTTGTAGAAGGGAAGCTTCTAATTGTTCTAAATTATTTTTTGTGAAAAAATAAGTTGCTTCAGACGTATTATATGTCATTTTTCGCTATAGTTACTCACGTAATTATCTAACATAGTTCAGGTTTTCTAAAAAACAAATATATCATTTAAAATGAAGAGAGCAGTTGAATGGTAAGTTTATTCTTATTCATAAATTACAGTTCGAATTATTGCTTATTTAATTAGTTTTAAACTATCTACTTTGTGCAGTCAAATACGTATACATCTATAATGTTTTATTTTATGTCAGGATTTACAAAACATCAATCTACAGTTTTTTTAGAGGAGCAAAAAAATAAGTTTTCTCAATATATTAATGAGGTAATTAATGCTCTTCCACAAGAATATACATTTGAAACTATCTTTGCGTTAATAGAGAAATATTTCCCTTTTGAATTACAACTACTTTCAGAGGGGTGCAGCTATTACAATTTGAAAGATAATAAGCTTAGTCCTCATGGAAAAAAAATACGTCACAGAATACCAAAGCCAGTTGAAATATTAAAAAGTTTAAAGATTACTAAGAGATTATTAAGTTTTAACTACAAAAAGTCTCATAATAAGCAGTTCGATAAAAATAAACAACAGGAAAATATTTATAAGCTGAATCAAACACGATTACCAAAAATCAATAAAATCAAGACAAAAATTGAAACAGCAAAAAAGAAGGCGCAATTAGTTGAACCTATGTTCTTAGATAAGCTAATGGGATTGTATGACAGGAAAACAACTACACAGAAGGATAAGGTGTATATTTTTAAAGAGTTAGAAAAGTACTATTGCCCTAAAACCATTAAGTTTTTTAAGAAGAAAGTTGATACTGAGTATAATATGCAGCTACGAAGGATGGCATTTCTGCACATGCAAGGTTTTATGCATTTTGTAACTTTACGAAAACAAAAATACATGAGGATACCTAGCAAGAATAAAAAACGCAGGAAGCACCTTAAAACTGTATATGCATACGAGAAATTTAGTATAGAATCAATACCTGAAGAACTTGAGTATAGAATTAATAATTCTAATGAACAGAAGCTTAAGAAATTTGATTTCTTCATTTCTCATAGCAGCATTGATTTTAAAGAAGTTCAAACTTTAATTCATGCATTAAACAAGCAAAAGCAGGATGTCTATTGTGATTGGATGAATGATACAGATTATTTAAAAAGAAATTTACTAAGCGATGCTACTAAGACTGTTATTGAAAAAAGATTAGACCAATCAAAGAATGTCATATTCGTCAACTCACATGATTCCCAAGAATCAAAATGGGTAAAATATGAGCTTAATTATTTTCACTCGTTAAACCGTTCCATTTTTGAAGTTAGCCTAGAGGAATTAAAAAATGGTAAGTTTAATTATCAGAAGCTGACAAATATGTGGTTCTTAGATAAAGAGTTTAAGAAAATAGATTTATTAAACTAATATAAGCCAATTCTAACCAATATCGGCAAAACTTAGCCAAAGCCAACCAACACCCAACCATAAGCCTACTATATGTTTGTTTCCATTTTGGAAGCAAGCACGAAGTAAATTAAAGGTACATTAGCGGTTGTAGCAGCTGTTTGCAGTGGCTTTTACCTGATTAAGAAAGGTAAAAAGATTCTCTCCGGTGCAAAGATGAACTTTGCCCTATTAGGATTCCGCATACACAAAATGAACTTGCAGGAAGTCCAATTTGCCGTAAAACTTCGTTGTTATAATCCAACTAAAACACCAATCGCATTAGACGTTAACCAAGTACTCGCAAACTATAAAGGTTCGGCAATTGCCTATTCCACTCCCGACATTAAAGGTCTTACCGTTGGGGCTGGTTCTACACAAGAGCTTGAAATTAAATTTCAAGTGGTAACACTTAAGTGTGTTAAATGATTTCTATCAAAAAAAAATAGCCCCATACTTTATTTTTGCAATGTGCTCTTTGTCAATAGGATATTGTTTAATTGTCTTTGTTTTACCCACCACTAGGACCGCTTTACCCACCAATTTGTCGTTTAAGTGCGGGGCTAAACTATAGCCATTTTACTTAAACTTCATTGAACTTCTCGACATATTCGCACAATCAAATTTGATTTAACAAAGACTAGCTAGTCGCTTATTAATTTCATTTAAAATGTAAAAAATGATGTCAATAAACGACAATACACCTGTAGGAGCCTTGACGGTGGGGCAATTAAAAGAAATATTGGGAGTAGAAAGAACAGAGCCAATTACAGAAGTTCAAAACTTTACGGATAACAAATATATCTATGGATTAAAAGGTATACGTGATGAGTTTTCTGTTAGCCATGCCACAGCGCAAAAATATAAGGATGGTATTTTAAAAGATGCTGTTCAGCAAGTAGGCAGAAAAATAATTGTGGATAGAGAAAAGGCACATCAGCTTTTTGCTAATTCAGGGAGGGCGATTTAATGGATGGTATTAAAATTAGTTTACATGATGCCAATTGCAAGATAAAAAGAGAACGGATTTCAAACTTCCCGATTGAAGTATTTCCTCCTTTTGTGCAGGATGTGATAATAGAAATGTACGAAAACGGCAATTATAATATGGATTATTTTGCAGGAGGTATTCTTTCATCATTTGCTTCATCCATTGGCAATAAATACCATATAAGGAAAGATATTACATGGAGTGAGAATACTTCGCTTTGGATTGTAATGATTGGGTGGTCGGGTCAGAATAAAAGTGCGCCTCAGAAACTAGCCTATCGTTCCATCAAAGATAAGCAGTCCGAATTTGAAAAAGAATATAAAACCGCATTAGAAAGTTACGATTCGTCTTTAGATGAAGTTAAACCTTTACGTAAGAAACTCTATACGACTGAATCCACCTTTGAATCGCTTTTAAAAATGCATCACGACAACCCACATGGAATAACCGTTATCCCTGATGAGTTTAAAACCTTTGTTGATGGGTTGGTAGGGTACAATGGAGCATCAAGGCGAAGTAGTTACTTATCGGTTTGGGATGGCGCACCTCTTTCACTAGACCGTAAAGAAGCTGAGAGTGCTTTTATTGAGAAACCTTGCGTCAATATTATTGGCGGTATTCAAGATGATGTCATTGCCAGTTTAAAATCGAAAGATACAAAAGATGGTTTTTTTGAGCGAATGCTCTTTGTTATACCTCAAAAGATGGAGAAACGGTATGTTTCAGATACTCCAATTGATGAGCATTTACTTTCTGTGTTCCAAACAAAAATGAAAGGTTTTTTAGAAGAAATGCTAGACGGTGATTTATATAACGACATTCCTCTTTCTAAAAATGCCAATGTTCGTTTAAACAAGGAGCTTAATAGCCATGTTGAGCCATCTAACAAAGACCGTAATGTGTCAGGTATCTTGTCAAAACTTGATAGATATATGTTGCGATTGGCTCTAATTATGGAGGTTGCAGATTGCTATTTTAATGATAGGGTAATTAATGAGGTTTCATTGTCTAGCATGGAAAAAGCAATTCTGCTTAAAAATTACTTTTACAGCAATGCTTTACAGATTAACGACATTATGGAACAGTCTTACGAGACTAATACACCCAATGGTAAAGTTTATTCTATTCTAAAAGCAATCGGTAAGGAAACCTTTACGAGCAAAGAGTTTATTCAAGTAGCAAAGGAATTACATCATATCGGACGTTCCAGAAGTTACGAATTACTCTCCATCAGTAAACTTACGCAAGAGTTAGGTAAAGGTCAATACAGAAGCAAAATTGATTGTGATTAGCGGAATAAGTGGAATAGTGGAAATCTTAAGCATATCAGTTACTTACGGCAATAATTGCAGTGGACTGCAAGTGGACAAAATGGACAGAGGTGGACTTGCAATGTTTTATATATCAAAGTTATTCCACTTTTCCACCTTTTCCAGTTAATATATTAAGTCATGCGAGAATACAGATATTCATTAGAAAAGTATGTTAGTAGGAAGTCGAGATATTTCTGTCCTGAATGTGATAAAAGAACCTTTACACGCTACATAGATAACGAAACCAATCAGCATTTAGCAGAATATGTTGGCAAGTGCAATCGAGAAGAAAAATGCGGGTATCACTTTACGCCTAAAATGTATTTTGAGCGTACAGGTACAAAGCCTGATAATAATTCAAATTATTGCAAGCCTAGAAAACCTGTGAAGATAGAAAAGCCATCAACAATTGACCCTAAATACTTACAAGCTACACTAAAACATTACGACAATAACAACTTTGCAGTTGGTTTGTACAATTACTTTCCAAAAGAACAAGTAAACTTTGTGTTGCAAAAATATTTTGTTGGTACAGCCAAAAATCGAAAAACCATATTTTGGCAAGTAAACCGAAGTGGAGAAGTAAGAACAGGTAAAATAATGCTTTATAATATAGCAAGCGTTAAGCGCAGTTCGAATATCAGTTGGGTTCATAATAAATTCAAAAACTTCAATCTAGTTCAATTATACTTCGGTGGTCATTTGCTTACCGACACAAAGACTCCAGTTGCTATTGCCGAAGGTGAAAAGAATGCAATACTTGGTGCTCTTTATTATCATCAATACAATTGGTTAGCAGTAGGCTCTCAAAGTATGCTCAATGTAAAAAAGCTCAATGCGCTTTATCAATACGATGTAACTTTATTTCCTGACAAGGGCAAAGCGTTTGTTAAATGGTCAGATGTTGCCAATAAAGCTTGTTTTGAAGTGAAGGTGAACGATACTCTTGAAAATACGTCGTTAGCCGATGGGGATGATATTGCAGACCTCATTATTGAAATTAAAACTCAGGAAAAACGAAATAGTCCAAGCGGAATACTTGAACGAATGAAGTGCATGAACCCAAACCTAACAGCACTAATAGAAATGTTCGATTTAAAACCATGTTAAAATGAGTACATTAAAAATATGCCACAACTGTGGAAAGGAGTTTACTCCTAAAAGGTCAGATGCCATTTGTTGCAGTAGCAAATGTAGGTCTGCGCTTAATTATCAAAAAAAGCAACGATTAAAGCAGAGCACTGCATCAATCAACACTATAAATGAAAATGATTCTAGTTTAGATAATTTAAAAGTAAAAGGCTCGCTGGAGGTTGGTTATTTAATTGATAAGATTACTCGACTGGAGAGTGAAATAAATACTATTCATCAGCGCATTAATGAGAATATTGAAAGAAAGAATGGATTAATGGCAAATTCTAACTTGCTATTAAAAGAGATAAGTAGAGTCAAGGTTACAGAGTTGTATAAGGTAGAAAACCTATTAAGTATGTCAGATGTAGATTTGTATAATACATTTATAAACAAACCCTACTTAGAGGAGTTAAGAAAGGGTAACGAATTTGCGCATAATCGGTTAAAAACTACTGCGGATATTGATTCAAAATATAATCCAACCCATAAAATGCTTGTTTCTAAATTTAGGCTTAGGCAAAAACAAAAACTTACCGAAATTTCAAGCAAAGTTGAGCAACTGGAACATGAAATTGCGCAGAATACGCAATCTATTGATGATATTCATGCAAGTAGTGATGAGCTCAAACTGCAATTGCGTTTCTATGAAAATAGAATAATAAAGTTTGAGAGTTTATTATCCGTTTAACAATAAACGGATAATTTCCACACTTAATCTGCACTTATTTTGCGCAGAAAATGTGTTTTTGCAGGTGAATAAACACCTCTTTTTATATTTACAGCGTATAGTTTTGCTTGTTTGGGAACGGTAAAATACCTAAAAATGCCCCAAAACATAGGGTTTATGCGCAAACAACACCCTTTTTGAGGCTTTCTGCAAAGTTTTTGAGCGAAACACTTACTTTTTGAAGCTTAATCCCCCTCCAATCTTTTACACGGTTATTTTCCGAAGACGGAAATTCAGCAATGTCATCGTTTATCCTATCGGGTATTCATCAAAAGAAAAGTCCATTTTGCACAAATCCAGGTGTTTTTTCAATAAAATACCTGGATTTTTTTGATTGACACTCTAAATCAGTGTTTTGGATTTTGTGCAAATAAGTAGCAAAATGCGCGGAAAGCGTGATTTTTGGATAAGTGTGGATGGGTTTGGGGATACATTTCAACGGTTAGTTTTGGTTGAAATGCGCAGAGGCTGGAAAAGTGGAGATTAAAGAAACCACGGGTGTGGTGTAACAAAAAGTACTCATTTAATTATAAATCTGAAGAAAGGATAAAACACTAGTACGTTGGCAGTAATAAAACGCATTGAGAATTCACTACATATTTTAAGAGTTTTGTAACTTGTTAATCCTAAGCGAAACTAAACTTATAAATATGGCAAACTGGAAAAATAATCTTTCATATGGTTACACATGGTTAACTCTATTAAGATTAAAACAAATTGATGTTGTTTTTAACGACTCCAAAGACATAAAAATGTCCGAACTCTCATTTTATAACCCAACAATTTCGAAAGAATCTCTTCAAGCAGAAGCAATAAATCTAGCAAATACGATTGACTCTGCTTTTATTGTTGGTATGGGTGCCAAACTTGAGAATAATATAACACAAGAAAAAGCAATTAATTCAATGGTTGAAATCTTAATTGATGAAACTAAAACCATTGAAGATTTGGCAAATAAGAATGATGAAAACTATTTATTTCTTAACGAACAAGGATAGCTATGAAATATTTAATCATTGCATTTTCTTTGCTTTTATCTATTTCTGTCTTTAGTCAAACAAATAATCTAAAAACAGATATTGATAGTGCTATTTTTAACTCAGGACTTGACTCTACACTAGTTAATGAGTTATTAACAAAAAACACACAGTTGTTTGAGCGAATTGATTCTCTAAAAGATGACCCTGATTTTTATGATAAAACATGGAATAAACTTGTCAAAGAAATTAGTGACAGTGATTCAACTATTGGTTATTGGCTAAATTCATTGAACATTGATTTTAAAACGTTTCAATCAGAAGATTCTACATCAGCGTCTTTAGGTCTAAGTTATAATTTTAGTATAGAAAGAGGTAAGCTTTATCCAAAAGAATTTGGTAAAAATGGAATATCTTGTGCTTTTAGTTCAGTAGGAAATATTGCATTTGATAAAAAAGTAAATCCAACTGATTTTATCGATACGAAATTATCGTTTAAACTTTACCAAGCAAGAGGAGGTGTGCAGCTCTCTCTAAAACCAGACACGGTTCATCAACGCACATTAAAGTTACTCCCTGTTTTAATGAGCCATTCAGATATAATTGAACTAAAAGAATCAAAAGAATGGAAAGAATTTACAAATATCTTTAAATTAGATAATTCGTTTTTATATAGCCTAAGTTTAAATGGTGGCTTTGAATCAAATCAAGACTTTTCTAAATATCAATATGCTTTTGGTTCAACATTTAGTTTTAGCGTAAAATCATGGGAAAAAGGAACTTGGTTGTCAAGACTGAATATTCTTGACTATCCTTTTGCTTTGACTCGGCGTTTAACAAAAACAGATGATGAGCTATCATCTACTGGAATTAGTCTTCCAATAATATCAACTGGAATTGATTATGTAATTCCAGAAAATGATACTCTAAGGGAAGAATTTGACAATAATTTAAATCCTTATTTTAGATACAGACTCGAAATTGGTTTTAGAACACTTGTTGCTAAGGCTGTTAAGCAAATAATATATTTTAATGCAGCTTTTAAATATTATAATGAGATTGGTGCAAGTTCTACTATAAAAGAAGCAAGCCTATCAAATTATTCATATTTTACAAGTTCACTTACTTCTGATAAAGGATTTTTTATTAGTTATTCTTATGGTAGACTACCTTTTGACAAGCAAGATAATGCGGTATATCAAATAGGATTCAACTATAAATTTAAGTAAGTAATAGTTTTAAACCATGATACGGCTAATACAAATAAATGAAAGAATTCAAGAGTTTGGAATTAGAGGGCCTAAGAGGCTAGCTTTGGAGAATGTATTGGACTTGCAGGGTTATAATACAATAAGAGTAGTTGGTGATGGAAGAATAAGAGTTGAAATTAAATGCTTTGTTCATAAACCACCACCTCCTAGTTTCCAACCTTGTCCAGAATGTGGTAGTTTAATTTTAGAATCAAATGAGACCAAACAATTTCTAAAGGATATTCCTGGAATTCAAAGACAAACAGATAGACTAAATATTCAAATTATTGATGAAGAAAATGATATCATTAGAATAACATTAAGTATTCCTCAAATAAATTTTCGATATGAGTAACAACAATTATAGCACAAAGATATTTGAAGATGCATATAATATAGCCCAAGAACGTCAAGCGGAATTTAGCAAAGAATCGAGGATAAGATTATTCTTTGCATATACTTTTAAAGCAATTGCTGTTCTTGGTGGTATTATACTCACAACAGGAGTTAATGAAAAAGCAGCACAGATTATAGGAATATCTATCAGTGTAGTAATAGCTATTGACTTGATTTTTTCAAACCATAAAAGATTATTAATTATTACAAAGGCAGCAAAAGGGCTAGAACTTTTCATTCAAGACGTACATTTTCAATATAATAAGTCTATTCAAGAAGTCTTAAATAATAGAGATTCAGGAAATGATACAGAAGCTAAGAATATTCTTGATGAGATAAATAATAAGTTTGCCTCTAAATGCCATGAGAAATCTCAAGAAATCATTAAGGCAGTTGATGAAGCAGACTTAAAATTTTTGGAAAACCTTGTGGTTGAAAAGAAAGAGGACAAATAATTACTACTGCCAATAATGTGTATAATTCATAAGGGTTTCAGAGGTTTTCGAGCGTTATCGCCCGCATCAATTTTAAGTTGTAACTTGATAGGTTTGAAGCTCGCAATCCCTTACGTCACCATACACCGGACGTTATACGCAATTTAAACAAAAACATATAGAATTAATCATCTAAATCCAACAGTATGCTTACTATTTTTCACCTTTCAGATCTTCATTTCGGAGAAGGTATCTCTCGGGATAAAGAAGTACCTAGGAAAATTTCAAAAAAAATAAAAGGGTTAGAGGAACATGATCTAAATATATGGACAGATTTAAGAAATCATTTGACATCTACCATAAAGCAAATAGATAATGATTATAGAATTTGTGTAACTGGTGATCTATCAAGAATAGGAAGTATTGAAAGTTATAATTTAGCTTCTAAATTTTTTTTTGATGAAAGTGATTCTGAAATTTCAAAAGCATTAGGATTAAGATTAAAGAGAGATAAGTTTATTATTGCCCCAGGCAATCATGATTCTTATGATGAAAGTTATAGGAAAATAAATAATCTACGAACATTCAATGGTGTATTTCACAGTTCAGAAGAAGAATATCCAATAGTAAAGAATATTGAAGTCAACAATACGAAATATTCATTTGTTGCGCTTGATTCAACGTATAAAAAAAATGGGGGTAATATAATAAAGAAATTGGGTAAAGGAAATGTTGATAAAGAACAACTAGAAAGAGTCAAAGGACACTTTCTAGATCACACAAAAGATAGTGCAATAAAGGTTTTATTATTACACCATTCGCCAATAATTGTAGATAGAGACAGGAAACGATCTTTAATGCTTGATAAATCTAGAAATGTATTAGAATCGATTGTTAATTCGGGTTTTAATATTGTATTATGTGGTCATTTACACGATGACTTCTATGATATTTTGCCACTTAAGAGATTAATAAAATTTTTGCCAAAAAAGAGAGGGTTTGGTCGAGTAATTAAAGATCTCTTTAAGGAAACTCAATTGAATGATTACTACCCCATTGTGATAAATGGAAAAAAAGCACGATACTTTGATTCTATTGCATACCACTACATTAAGGAACACAATGATGTCTTAAGAGTAAATTCAAGGGAGTTGAATAGTTTAAAGAAGTTTGAATCCTATTTATATAATCATTCAAAATACAAAGAGTTTGTTGATGATTTTTATTCACTTACGGATTCAGAAACGGCATTGATAATGGCAGGTTCTGCTTGTAAGGAGAAGGAAAAGGAAAATAGCTATTTAGAATTAATGATTGAAGATGATTTGGGTAAAATGATTATTAAGAGACATAAGTATAATAAAGATACAAGATCCTTTGTTACAAAGACAACAACCAAGTTATTCAAAAAAAGCGTATAATCGAATAGCCTGCCCCGCCAGCAAACGCTAGCAGGGAGAGGCTTTCATATACTCTAATCAATTACAAGTTTTTAAGCCACTTTTTCTGACGAGCTATTAATATTTTTCTCTCTGGGATCAATACATATATAGTTCTGATCGTATGGTACTTCTAAACTGTCAGATTTTCAGGAACTACAATTCGTCGTTGCCTTCCCTAGAAATTGTTCAATTAACTTTTAGTAAAATAGTCTCATAATACCCAGGTTTTGCATCAAATCCGGAATTCTGCTGATAGAGTTTAGTAAAGTTTAGACATAAAAAAACGCACCACCTTTTCAAGTGATGCGTGTAAAAATACGTGTAAATTTCGTATTTGCTTGATATTCAAGCTAAATTGCGGAGAGAGAGGGATTCGAACCCCCGGTACCTCGCGGTACAACGGTTTTCAAGACCGCCGCATTCGACCACTCTGCCATCTCTCCAGTATTTTAATATCTTGTCTGAAACCCTTGTGGTCTCTAGTGTTTCAGTGTATATCTCTTTCGATAACGGATGCAAAAGTAGGGTTTATTTTTAAACTGCAAAACAAAAAAGCACTAAAAAATATAGAGCGATTGGGGAGTTGATTGTAAGTTTTTAGGACTTAGAAATATAGGATAGCAACTTTTTTTAATATAGATGCAATAAAAAAGGATAGCCATAACAAAGCTATCCTTTCCAAAGCAAATATTTTCAACTCAATTTTTAGTTTGAGCCAACTTTAATGAGTTCTACTTCGAATATCAGCGCTGAATAAGGAGGAATAACCTGGCCAGCACCTCTTTCGCCATAGGCTAGTTGGTAAGGGATATAAAAGATGGTTTTACCACCTTCTTTCATTAGCTGTAAACCTTCTGTCCAGCCTGGTATTACCCTGTTAAGCGGAAAAGAGATAGGCTCGCTTCCTTCTGAGCTATCAAATACCTCTCCATTAATGAGTGAACCTTTATAATGAACTTTAACTTCATCGGTGGCCAGAGGTGATGCGCCTGTGCCTTCCTCAATTACTTTGTACTGTAATCCGCTTTCGGTCGTTTGTACACCTTCCTTGGTAGCGTTTTCAGCCAAAAAGTCAATGCCTACCTGTGCTTTAGCCATTGTAATAGCCTGGCTGGCTTCATCCATGGTCATTTGTGCTGACTCGTTTAATGCTTCGCGTATACCAGCTGCTACCATATCTGCATTCAGATTGGCTTCAGACGCCAGTTGTCTTGCCATCATTACGCCATAGCCATAGCTAAGGCTATCAGCTTTGCTTGACAAGGTGGCGGTTGAATCTGGTGTATTGCATGCTTGAGTAAGCGCTAATGCAACAAGCAATGTGATGGCCACACTACTTTTTGTGAAAATGTTCTTCATACTAACTTGTTTCTCAATATTTGTATTGGCACCAAAGGTATTCAATTAAATGAATAAACAATTGTATGACTCATTTATCCGAGGATTAAAAAGATGGCTGGTCGTTTATTAATGTCGGGTATTTTGCCTTTCCATTGCGCTATGGTTTTGGTTTGAATATATTCTGTTTCGAGCGTAATATCACAGGCTATACATAATCGGGTTTGTGGTCGACAAGCATTGATTAACTCCTGAAGTAATTTCATATTTCGATAGGGAGCTTCAATAAACAACTGCGTTTGCTTCTCACGTATAGAGCGTTCTTCAAGGTGTTTGATATGTTTGCCAACTTCTCCCTTTTTTAGTGGCAGATAGCCATTAAAGGCAAAGCTTTGTCCGTTTAGTCCTGATGCCATTACGGATAGCAGGATAGAGGAGGGGCCTACTAGCGGAATAATCCTGATTTTCTGCGTGTGAGCTAAACTAACCACATCGGCACCAGGATCGGCAACGATAGGACAACCAGCTTCACTTAGTAAACCAAGGTGCCGACCATCGTTAATTGGCTTTAAAAAGCCTGGAATGTCGTTGGGGTTGGTATGCTTATCCAGCACATAAAACGTGAGTTCATCAATTTCAATTGATTTATCTACTTTTTTTAAGAACCGGCGGGCTGTGCGAATGTTCTCAACCACATAATATTTTATGGAACGTATAATGTCGATAGTTTCCTGAGGCAGGTTGCGTTCTATAGGACTTTCGCCCAAAGTATTGGGTATTAAATATAGTTGCCCTTTCATATTGTTAGTTTTCTATGGTAAGCGGTTTATTAACCTGTAATTAATCGTGCCAAAAGTAAGCAATTGCTGCCATCTGTTCCAAACTATTTGAAAGGACAGTCAATGTAGATTAATTCTAAATAAAATTTGTAAGTTTGCGCTGCATTAATATTCATAACACTTATAGAGCAATCAGATGCATGTATTGATTAATTTATTACGAAATCGAAATTTTGTTTTGGTTTTTGCCGTTGTTGTTGGGCTTGTGCTTGGCGACTTTGCTGCTAATATCAAAGCTTACACTACTTATGTGCTGGCAATTGTAATGACTTTTTCAATGACCAATATACGTACCTCAAGCCTTCTTCCTTTAAAAGCGCTTGTTAAGCCAATGCTGGTTGGTATGCTCCTTAACTATGTTATTTATGCTACGATAATGATAGGCTTGGCTTATTTCTTAATTGACGATAAAGATTTATTTTATGGCTTTGTGGTTATTGCCACAACACCACCGGGCGTCGCAATAATACCATTCTCTTACATTTTAAAAGGCGATGTTGAGTATTCTATCAAAGGGGTGCTAGGAGCCTTTATATGTACCGTTTTTCTTACACCATTTGCCGTTGGTTGGATAACTGGTAATGGTGGCATTGCATCATGGGATTTGTTTATGCTGATGGTTAAAACAATTGTACTCCCTTTAATTATCTCACGTTTCTTATTGCTTTCAAAACCGTTTAAATTAGTTGATAAAATAAGAGGTAAAGTGGTTGATTGGGGATTTGCCTTATTAATTTTTATAGCGGTTGGTCTAAATCGTCAGGTTTTTTTTAGTGAGCCGTTGATCCTATTGCAAATAGGTTTGGTACTATTACTGACCCACTTCGGATTGGGTTTGGTATATGAAAAAATTGCAAGCCTTTTTAAAAGAAATGCAGTTAAAGTGATGTCGGAAAACCTGTTGCTAACCATTAAAAGTTCGGGTTTCGCCGTTGTTACGGCCATAACTTTATTTGGTCAAAAGGCCGCCATTCCAACAGCCGGACTCGCTATTTTTGTACTTTTATATTTACTGTTCCTATCATTTCGATTAGAATTAAAAAGTAAAAAGGCTACACAACCAGAATAATATTAGCTAATGGACTCGTGATTGATTCTTTTTTATCATCTTAAAACTGATTTTTGTTATAGTTATAGGGTCTGTGCATTAAGTAAAAGATAATATTTTGGGGTTTATTTGTTAATTGTAACAAAAATGTAACATCATCTTAACCGCTCCGTAATAATACGAGTTTAGGTTTGCACCCGGAAAATAAGTTAAAAAACAACCAGGGAAATGTGGGAATTAATTTTTCTGGTAAAATAGGAATTCTACACAGGAATAACATGAAACGTATTTTACTATTAAGCGCTTTAATAGTGTTGGTAAGCATTGACATTGTTGAAGCACAGGAAATTAACAGTTTGTCAGCCCAAGTTGGAAAAGGGATTCGATTTAAAACTGACGATGATCTTTTTTACTTAAAATTCACGACTCGTATTCAAACCAGATGGGACTTTGTGAATGGACTAGGCGACTCGTCTAATGATGCCTATTTCGAGGATAAAGCATGGGTTAAGCGTTCGCGTTTAAAATTTGACGGCTACTTCCTTAATAAAAGCCTTGTTTACAAAATTGAGTACGACGTAGTTGGTGGCTATGTGCGCGATGCTTTGTTTAAATATAAGAAGGATAACTATGAGATCTGGTTTGGTCAGGGAAAACTGCCAGGTAACCGTGAGCGCGTAGTGTCATCAGCCAATATGCAGATGGTTGATCGTTCGGTTTTTAACAAATACTATAACATTGACAGGGATGTCGGCCTACAATTCCACCATAAATTTAACATCGGTAAAGCCATTGTATTTGATCAGTGGGCTGTTACTTCAGGTGATGGTATCAGGGACAATGATTATGCACCGGGTGTTAGTTTAACAGGTAAATTAGAAGTTCATCCATTGGGAGAGTTTAAATCCAAGGGTGCTTATAAATCAGCTGATTTGAGTCGTGAGGAAACACCTAAGATTGCAATTGCAGCTTTTACAAACTATAACGTTGATGCCTACAAAGACAGAGGTCAGGTTGGTAGCGTTATAGGTGGTGAGGCCGATTTGTTAAACATTGGTGGCGATTTCCTGCTGAAATACAGAGGGTACTCATTAATGGTTGAGGCGGCTAACCGAACGGTTACTGATGATAATGAATTTGTGTACGACGAAAATGGTGATGTTGTAGATGTTTATTATACTGGTTATGGAGCCAATATTCAAACGGGTTATGTTTTCAAGAACAACTGGGAATTATCAGGCCGTTATGCATTTACAAAACCAAACGAAACAGCCTTTAATAAAGAAATAACCGATTATACTATTGGTGTAAGTAAATACATCATTGGGCACAACTTTAAGTTTCAGGGTGATGTTACCTTCCGCGACAAAGTGGGCGGGCAAGATCAAATCATTACAAGATTACAGATGGAACTTCAGTTTTAAGCCAAAAGTCGAAAAAATATTGAACCTAAGTCCTGTATGGGCTTAGGTTTTTTTGTACTAAAAAGTATCCAACAACACCATTATAATAGCTCATTAACTAGACTGTACTATCGATTATCCTGTCAAAAACTAAAGCGCCTAAAAATCAGATGTATTGAGAGGTGAAGGTACTCAATGACATAATTGAAGCGGCCCGATATTCTTAGCCAAAAAACGAAAAAGTATTATTTCCTTATTAAATTGACTTACCTTAGTGAAAAGTTCAATTTACATGAGTAAGGCTATTAAACGGATATTAATTGTTGATGACGAGGAAGATCTGTGCGAAATATTGCAATTTAACCTGGAAAGTGAAGGTTACGAAACAGAGGTGGCCTATTCTGCTGAAGAAGCATTACAAAAAGATTTGAGTCGATTTAATTTATTACTCTTAGATGTAATGATGGGCAAAATGTCGGGTTTTAAACTGATAGACACTGTCCGAAGAGAATTAAAGTTGGATGTACCAGTGATATTTTTAACCGCTAAAAGTGAAGAAAATGATTTGCTGACCGGTTTTAATTTAGGAGCAGATGATTATATCACAAAGCCTTATTCGTTAAAAGAGTTGATTGCACGCGTAAAGGTAGCTTTAAAGCGCTCAGTGCCAATTTCTGAAAATGAAAAGGCAAAGGTTCTGCATTATGAGCAGGTAGTTCTGGATTTGGAAGCAAAAAGTTTGATGATTGATGACGAAAAGGTTGAACTGACGCTGAAAGAATTTCAAATTCTTTGTTTACTGTTTGAGAATAAGAATAAGATTTTTTCAAGAGACGAAATACTTGAGCGAATTTGGGGCGATAGTGTAGTGGTCACCAACCGTACTGTTGATGTGAATATTACACGATTACGGAAAAAGTTAAAGCAATATGGAGAGTATCTGAAAAACCGTCCAGGCTTGGGTTACTACTTCGAAACTTAACAGCACAAAAAATGTCTTTATGGGGTTTGAAATCAATTTTAAACGAAAACTGTTTTTATACTATTACTCCATCTTTTTTATTGTAACACTATCTTTTATTGTATTTCAATACTATAGAGAAAAGCAATTTAAGATTACACAATTAGAAAACTCATTAAATGCCATTACCGAAATTACCAATGGTTTTCTTCTTGAGAATGATATCATTGCCAATAATGAAATTCAACTGGTAGATTCATTACTAAAGATACTGCCGACAGTTGAAACAAGGCTTACCATAATCGATAATGATGGCGATGTATTGTATGATAATTTTGTGGATGATTATCAGCAAATGGAAAACCATCTTCAGCGACCGGAAGTACAGAAGGCGATTGGATCAAGCAACGGGGCCGGATCGAATATCAGGCAATCAGCTACTACCGGGCAGGATTTCTATTATTATGTCCATTGCTACAATGACATTTTTATACGTGCAGCTGTGGTTTACGATATTGAAGTGAAAAACTTCTTAAAAGCCGAAAAGCTGTTTCTGATTTTTATAGCATTTTTATTCCTTCTTACCTGGTTAATCCTTTCGTATGTAACAGGTAAAATGAGTGAAAGTATAACCAAGCTGAAGGATTTTGCCCTGCAATTAAGACAAAACAAACCTTTAGCTGAGGATTACCAGTTTCCGCATGATGAGCTTGGGGTAATAGGTAAGGAAATTGTATCGATGTATACAAAACTGATGAAAACTAAAGATGCTTTGAGCCTCGAGAAAGAGAAGCTGATAAAGCATTTGTATGTGGTTAATGATGGTATTGGCATCTTTTCACGCGAAAAAATATCAATTCTTACCAATCCTAATTTTGTTCAGTATTTAAACTTAATAGGGGAGAAAGCTTCGTTAAATCCAGAACAGATATTTGAAATTAAGGAGCTGAAAAAGCTGCATAAATTTCTTGATAAACACCTTGTGCTTAGGAGTGATATTGAGCAACAGACCGATTTGCCTCAAGCTGAGCTGACAGTTAAGAAGAGTGGCTATTATTTTGAAATTAAGTGCATAATTTTTCCCGATAAGAGCTTTGAAATATACATACGTGACACAACTAAACTTGAAAAGAGAAAACTGCTAAAGCAGCAGATGACATCAAACATTGCCCATGAGTTGAAGACGCCTGTTGCTTCGGTCAGTGGCTATCTCGAAACCATCCTTAATAACAAAGATATTCCAGAGGAGAAGAAAGATTATTTTATAAACAAAGCCAACAAGCAATGTAGTCGTCTTACTTCCTTGATTGCGGATATTGTTTTACTAAACAGAATAGAGGAGCAGGAGGAATACTATGAGTTTAGCCAGGTTGCCATACTTCCTCTGGTACAGGAAATCATTGATGATCTGGATAAGGTGGTGAAGCTGCAAGGGGCAGAGATAGTGCTTAAAGTTGATGCGTCAGTCATAGTTGACGGAAATAAATCGCTGGTGGGTTCGGTATTTCAAAACTTATTAAACAATGCATTAAGCTATGCTGGCGAAAATGTGAAGATTGTCATTGATATGTATCACCAGGATGACGAATACTATTACTTTTCAGTGATAGACAATGGAACAGGAATTCCTGAGAAGCATTTGTCGCGCATATTTGAGCGCTTTTATAGAGTTGATTCAGGGCGCTCGCGAAAGATGGGTGGTACAGGCCTGGGCTTAGCCATTGTGAAGCATGCGGTGAGTGTTCATAAAGGTATAGTGTCCGTGAAAAACGGAGCCAATGGGGGTGCTGAGTTTTACTTCAGCTTACCAAGGTATAGTTTGTAATAGTTCCAATTACATTAGTAGAATAAATAGAGTTATTTCGTCTTACGTATGCCTGTTTAATTTCTACATGCCGAATTTACTTAGGTACATTGAGTCATGGTATCTCTTCTTTGTTATATCTACTAGACGATTAAACTTCCGGGAAAAGAAGAATAACAGGTGGCTTTGCAAGGCCTTTGGGTTTGGCAGGTGATTCTGACCTGTTGTATCTGCACCGCAGTGAAGTATTAGCGTATCAAAACCTGATATGCTGCAGAAGTATGTATTTTTACCTAAAATACCTGAATTCAGGGCAAAAAAAAGCTGCCACAAGTTAATTCTTGCGGCAGCTCTTTAAAGTATTAGTCTATATTACTTTGATTGATAGTCAACGAAGTCGCGTTGTGCTTTTACCAAATTAACCAGGTGCAGCATTAAATTCTGCGTTTCGTGTAATGCATTTAAGTACAGCAAGCTTACTTTTGTGCCGGCTTTTTCATTTTTAATGCGTTTCAGTTGTTTCTTACGGTTGTCGCGCATCTTAGCAAAAATACTTTGCTGCTCTTCAATAAGTTCTTCTAATTGACCATAGTCGCCTTGAGTAATGATTTTAATTGACTTGGCCATGAAATCCTGTACATCAGAACGCACACTATTCAACTCTTCAAATTGCTCAGGTGAATACACCTTGTGGTTATTATCCAGATGATCGTAGGCTGGCTCGGTAATGTAAGACAGACAGTGAGCTACTTCTCTCAGATAATCAACAACCTGAATGTAATACAAGCTTGAATCAACTGATTGTTCCTGAAGCTTTTTAACTGTCGGGTAAACATTGCTCTTCAGCTTTTTGGCTTTTTTGTTGATGGTTTTAACCTCTTTGTTGATTTCTTTCAGGCTACGGCGGTCTTCTGCTTCAAAGTCGTGAATAGCCTGGGCATATAGTTGTGAAATCTTCTTCAGAATATCGGTAACACTGTAGCGGCATTTTTCAAGTACCTTATCAACGTGTATCTCGCCATTCACTTCTTCAATTTCGAATTCGTCAATCTCAACTTCTGTCTCGGTGTTTTTCTTATGAACAATGTGTGTGCGGAACATCACGTAGATAGCAATAGCAACCAGCACAGCAACAAACCAAATGCCAATGGTGCTGATTAATAGTGCCATTACAAAGGCTACAGTGAATGCAGACAAGGCAGTGAAGAACCATCCGCCGATAACTGAAAGTACACCGGTTATACGGTAAACAGCACTTTCGCGTCCCCAAGCACGATCAGCCAGTGAACTACCCATAGCCACCATAAATGTTACATAGGTGGTTGAAAGTGGCAGTTTCATATTGGTGGCAATGGAAATAAGGATACTTGCCACTACGAGGTTAACAGAGGCACGCAGCATATCAAAGGCCGGAGCATCTTTACCAAGTTTCTTTCTACGCTCTTCGTAGTTAGTGGAGTCAAACTGTTTACTGATACCTCTGCTGATAGCTGCGGGAATAACTGCATTAACCGCATTGGATGCATTGATAGATGCACGCACCAGCGAACGGGCAAAATACGAAGAGCCAAAACGTTCGTCACCTTCCTGTTGGCGGCTTAAGTCTAGCGACGTTTTTACAACTGCTTTAGCTTTCTTGGAAGTCCAGAGTGTAATAACCATTACTATACCAGCAATAATGAGCATGTAGGTTGGGGTACTTACTTTACCAGCCAGCGCTTCCATGCTGGTATTAACATCGCCCGAGGCTGCAAATATTTTGAATGACTCGAAACCAGCTAATGGCACACCAATGAAGTTAACAAGGTCGTTACCGGCAAAAGCCATGGCTAATGCAAAAGTACCTGTTAGTACAATTATTTTCAGGATATCTACTTTAAATACAAGCTTTAAAATTTGCAGTAAAAAGGTCCATCCAACCATGCTAATGGCTATAATTGTTAGGCCGTTAGACTTAATCCAGTCTTTGGTGGCCGAATCCATAAAAGAAGCACCTTTGGCACCTTTAATCAGGATAAAATAAGTAATTGCAGTAATGGCAATGCCACCCCAGATAGCCCCGAAATAATTCAGACGCTTGTCATAATCAAACGAAAATATAAGACGGGTAACATATTGAACCAGTGCACCGACACTGAATGAAATGACAACAGATAGTAAAATACCCGATATAATACCTAATGCCTTAGCTGTGTTAATGTATTCACTAAGGTTCATATCAGGGTTGTTTGCCACCTTAATAATGGCTACTGCCACGGCTGCTCCCAGTATCTCAAATACAATCGAAACGGTGGTAGAGGTAGGCATACCAAAGGTATTAAACACATCAAGCAATATCACGTCGGTTATCATCACAGCCAGGAATATGACCATGATCTCTGAAAAGACGAAATACTGCGGGTTAAAAATACCCTTACGGGCTACTTCCATCATACCGCTTGAGAAGGTAGCTCCAAACAGGATACCCAGAGCGGCTACAATCATGATGTACTTATATGGCGCTGCTTTTGCTCCGATTGCCGAGTTAAGGAAATTCACAGCATCGTTACTTACGCCAACGATTAGGTCAGAAATGGCCAGTGCAAAAAGCACGATGACCAGAATTAAATAAATGTTTTCCATCAGAAAATGTTATTTGTTGTTCTTTTTCGCGAGGCAAACATACTTAGATGGGTGCAGTATGAGATTGATTTAATTTTAAGCGAATGTTAAGTTTGTGTTAATTTCGTTCAAGTTAAATCATTCTTAATGTTATTTCAAGTGGGAGAGGTGTTGCTATAGTAACTTTTATATCAGTGTAATACTATTAATTGTTGCCGGTTTAAACGATGTATCTAGATCATTTTTAGTTAATTTGCCTTAAGCATGGTGTATTTTTGTACTTAATTTACTAAGGCGTTTTATTTGAGTGTTTTAAGTAATTAACTATTCTCAGATGAGGAAATGTAATGTCAACATGTAGCCCTTACTTACCGGCAAATGGACATATTTAATATTTATACATTATTATCTAAATTATCCCTGCCTTATCTGAAAAGGTTTTTATAATTTTGCGAGACTTTTGCATTAAAGAAGGAAGAAACCTGACATTCTTATAATTCAATCATATCTTAATATAAGGTACATGACAGGTTTAAAAAAAAGGCTTGAATGACTCTAGGAAATATAGTTGATGGTGTTATAATAGGTGTTTCGGCTTCCATACCGCTTGGGCCTATTGGAGTGTTGGTGGTGCAACGTACACTTAATAAAGGACATTTATCGGGATTTGTGTCTGGGTTAGGTGCTGCCTTATCAGATACAATTTATGCCATCATTGCCGGTTTTAGCCTATCATTTATTGTGGGATTCATTGAATCACAATTATTGTGGATACAGATATTCGGCGTTATTATTCTTATCTCATTAGGACTAAAAATTTTTAATACCAATCCGGCTATACAGCTAAGACGTCAGAAGCGTAAGACAACCAGCTTGCTTCAGGATTTCTTCTCTACCTTTGCACTAACAATAGCGAATCCACTGGCAGTGTTTCTGTTTTTGGCATTTTTTGCTGGATTCAGGGTGGTAGGCTCCGAAAATACCTTGATTGATAATTTATTACTTATCGGAGGTGTGATGGTGGGTGCTGCCAGCTGGTGGTTAATATTGAGTTCGCTGGTTAATATGTTTCGTTCTAAAATTAACCTGCGTCGACTATTTTGGATCAATAAAATAGCCGGTAGTACTATTATTGTACTGGTTGTTTTGGCCTTTAGCATTTGGATTACCAAAGAGTATATCTTATAAGCCATAACGGATTAGTCCAATAAATGAAACTTCATTAAATAAAAATGCCCGCCAGATATGACCAACGGGCGCTATACAATTCTTCGTTAATAGTTACGGAAATTTAGGGAATTGCTGGAAGTCAGGATCTCTTTTTTCAAGGAAAGCGTTGCGACCTTCCTGAGCCTCTTCCATCAGGTAAAACATGAGTGTGGCATCACCAGCCATTTCCATAATTCCAGTTTGTCCATCCAGCTCGGCGTTTAATCCGCGTTTAATCATGCGCAAAGCCATAGGGCTGCGTTGCAGCATAATTTTACACCATTCTACAGTGGTGTCTTCCAGTTGCTCAAACGGAACAACGGTATTGACCAGTCCCATGTCTTCTGCTTCTTTGGCTGAGTATTGTTTGCACAGGAACCAAATCTCACGCGCTTTCTTTTGTCCTACATGTCGCGCCAGGTATGATGAGCCAAAGCCACCGTCGAAGCTGCCTACTTTAGGTCCGCTTTGCCCGAAAATAGCATTCTCTGAGGCGATGGTGAGGTCGCACACCACGTGTAGCACATGTCCGCCACCAATAGCATAGCCATTTACCATGGCAACCACCGGCTTAGGTAGTGAACGGATGCGTTTATGCAAATCCAATACATTCAGGCGAGGTACGCCGCCTTCATCAATGTATCCACCATGTCCTTTAACATTCTGGTCGCCTCCCGAACAAAATGCTTTATCACCTTCTCCGGTTAATACAATCACGCCAATATCCTGGCGCTCGCGGCAAATATCAAAAGCATCAATAAGCTCCAGTACAGTTTTGGGGCGAAAGGCATTGTATACTCTTGGACGATTGATGGTAATTTTTCCTATACCCTCAAAAAAATCAAATTTAATATCTTCGTATTCTTTTACAGAAGTCCAGTTGCGTTGGCTCATAATTCTTCTTTTAAGCGTTTAAAATAAGATTTTAGCACACCGGCATTTTCTTTGGCAGGTGTTTTAACTTCTAATATAATTGGTTTGTCACTTTCAGAGAACAATTGTGTCAAACAATCGTTCATTGCTTCCTCGTTATCTGCCCTTAAATAATTCAGGCCATACATTTCGGCCAGTGGCTGCATGTTGAGTTGATGTGTAGCCTCAAAATAGGTCTCTAACTCCTCCGAGTCAGAGGGGCCAGGAATAAAGCGGAAGATGCCACCGCCTCCGTTATTAATAACTATAATGCGAAGGTTAGGCTTCAGGTAGTTGTTCCACAGTCCGTTACTGTCGTACAGGAAGGAAAGGTCGCCTACCACCAGCAAGGTTGGTTTCTGGCTGATGTAGCTGGCACCCACAGCAGTACTAAGGCTGCCATCAATACCACTTGTTCCCCGGTTGCAGTAGGTGTCCTCATTGTAAAACTCGTTGAAAAGTTGGGCATAACGTATGGCTGAACTATTGCCCCACTGCACCTGCCACTTCTCTGGCAAAGCGCTGGCAATATGCGCAATGGCTTTTAAATCGTTCCAGCCGTTTTTGGCCAGGTATTCTTCATGGTGTTTGTCCGAGCGTTCGGCCCTGTTTAACCAGGTGGTGCGGTAACGGCTTTTAATGGATGTTATCTTGGGTAATAAGTCTTCCAGAAAATCAGCAGGTTCGGCTTCAATAGAAGTCGTCAGCTGCTGGTAGGTATCCATATGGTGGTTGGACACGCTTATATGCCATTGCTCTTTTGCCTGATAATCGCGCAGAAACTTTTTAATCATTTTAGATACCACGGCGCCATCGAAGGTTATCAGCAGCGATGGCTTAAAGAAATGTACTTCCTCTTCGGTAATGGTGGACACTACTTTATCAATACCTGTAATAATTGATTCACCGTTAATGTTGGAGGTGGTTTCGGTTAGTACCACTACCTGTTCCATCTCTGAGAGCTGGCGCAGTGCTTGCTGCATTCGGCCATTTGGTTTATTCAGGCCGGCTACAATCAGTATTTTGTCGTGTTTCAGCCAGTCTTCACTCAACTGCTGCATCGCTTCAGTCGAAACAGAGCTGGACGATACCACTTGCTTGATGCGTCTTTGTTTTTCTTCAGGATGCACTGTTTTACCATACAAGGGTTCGGCTAACGGTACATTAATATGTACCGGGCCTGCCATTTTGTGCTGGCACTGATAAAATGCTTCACTGATAAGGCGGTTTACATACCAGTTGCTGGCATTTTTAGATGTGGGTAACTGGCAGCTGTATTTAACGATGTTATCCAGGGCACCTACCTGGCGAATCGTTTGTCCATCGGCTTGATCAATCCATTCCTGAGGACGATCGGCACTAATAACCACCAATGGTATGTTTTGATAGTAAGCCTCCGATATTGCCGGTGCATAATTGAGCAAGGCCGAGCCACTGGTGCATACCAAAGCCACAGGTCGGCCTGTTTGTTGGGCCATGCCCAAAGCAAAGAAGCCTGCACTTCGCTCATCAACAACACTGAAACATTCAAATTCAGGGTTGGCACAAAAGGTAAGTGTCAGGGGGGCGTTGCGTGAACCGGGAGAAATAACGACTTCTCTCAGTCCCTCCGACAAACATATATCAACAAGTGTTTTAACAACTTTCTTATCCGAAACTGCTTTATTCATAAGTATACAAAGGTTAAATATTTTTTAAAACCGACAAGAGTGTTTGTGCTTTAAGAGCTGTTTCTTGCCACTCTTTTTCGGCTTCACTTTCGGGGGTCAGTCCTCCGCCTATATAAAGAACTGACTCCTTATTGGTTAGTTTTAGGCAACGAATATTAACGTAAAACTCATAATTGCCATCTTTAATGGGGCCCAGAAACCCCGAATAGTATTGGCGATCGTGTTCTTCGGTGTTAATAATCAACTGGTAAGCATGTTCTTTGGGCAGCCCGCATACAGCTGGGGTAGGATGCAAATCATATAACAGTCCCACATGGTTACCGTTGATTTCACCCATCTCAAAATGAAAATTTGTACGCAGGTGTTTTACTTGACCTGCGCTTATGGTCTCAGCATTGCTGTATTCAATGTTATCGGCCTGATGATGAACCAGCACGTTTTCGATGTATTCGGTTACCAGTTGCTGTTCGGTTATTTCTTTGGCTGTCCATTTAAACTGGTCGTTGTTGGGAAGTGTACCTGCCAAAGAAACGGTTGATAGTTGGGTATTGTTATGTTTCAGCAATAATTCAGGTCCGGCACCCATCCAGGTACCACCAGAGGGTGTGCTGATGGCGTACACAAAAGCGTGCGGATACTTTTCAGTTAGGGTTTCAAAAATGTCCGGAACCTGGTTGTTCTGAACGGCTGGTCCTTTAAGTGCGCGCGACAGTATAACCTTTGATAGCTTTCCATCTTTAAGAGCCTGATGCATGGTGTTGAAGTGCCGCTGATAGGTCTCATAAGTATCTTCATATATAGCCTCAGTAGATGGGGCTATATTAAAAAGCGGACTGATTAACGCCTTATGCGCACTGGATAGTTTCTCGAAGGTGGCTTCAAAGAGGTTATCAATAAATAACCCACTTGATGTTGTATTATCAAAGGGTTCAAACACAAAACCGTCACTTTTAAGGTGAAGACTATTGATGCCATTGATTACTTTCTCGCTTGTACCCAGTAAAATATGGCAAGTAGCCTGATTTGGTAAGCGATATAGCACGATGGAGTCAAACTCCTCCTGGTCAATAACTGCTTCTAGTTCTTTTTTCACATCCCAACTTTATATCAGCCACCAAAGATAGTAAATAGGCTTAAATTAACTGAAATGCTAACGTTTTTGTGATGCAGGAAACGACTGTTTATAACCAAAGCAATTAGTGTAATATATCAAGTGGGCAGTCAACTAATTAAAGGTATTAACTGTTTTATTGTCTAAAGATTAGGTTTTAATCAAGCATTTAACTGTTTTATACATATTTAGTTGAAAAGGTTTGTTTGAGTGCAGATATTTGGTGTAAAATTGGGGAGATGATAGACAAAGATTATATAAAGGTAAACTGCAGCTTGTGTAATATTCCATTTAAAACAAAGCTCAGCTTTCAGTTACTGATAAAAGAAATTGAAAAGATGAGTGTTGAGCATTCGCATGTAATGAGCTATATGGCTGTTGAACTGCTGAAAAAGCTCGACCATGCACCAGAATTAAAAGCTGATAGTGTTTCACAGGCTATGCTGGATAAGTACCCGGAACTGGTTAAGCAATTGATGAGTTTTGCATTTAATCCCTTGCAGGATGACCTTGAGCTAAGTGCAGCCTGGAAACCATTTGAGCCCGATGGTGAATTTTATTCAACCAGTGCCTTTAAGCGAGTTTTGGGTGAGGGCAACCGTATTATGGGACTGGCCAAAGAAGATGAAATGGAATTAGATGAAAATCTTTTGTTGGTGACCATCTTATATCAAGCCTATTTTATCATTCTGGAGCGCTATTACAAGGTGGATATTCCGGTTGATTTACCTTTTACTTTAAAAATGACGAATACAGACACAGGTATCGTTAAGTTTTTTAATAAGCGCTTCAATTCACGTTTCCTTGAGATACGAACAACAGGGAAAGTGAAAGAATTGTCGGCTGAAGATCTCAAAGTGCTTTTGGATAATGATCATGATTTGGATCTATGGAATAAACTAATTCCACTTGATGAGTTTGAATTCAGAGGCTTTATACAATTCCAGTATCATGATGTAACTCGTGACCACACGATTTCTAAGCTAAAATCTGATTTATTGAAAAAAGAAACTGTCTTGTCAAAAGAAGGTTATTTGAGAATCAAGGATAAAATCAGAACCTTAATTGAAAACCCTGAAGCAGAGTTTGGTATGGCAGCCAATTATGGTTTTGAAACCAACTTGAATCAGCAGTTCATCTGGAATACAATAATACCGCGTGAAGAATTGGACTGCTTTAGTTATCAGGGTACCATGTATGAGAAGGCATTTAATAAAAAGCAGATAGTATTGACTTCAGATATTGCGCAACTTGAGAGGAATGTGGTTGTTGAAAAATTACTGAAGTACGGTATCCGTAGTCACGCAATTGTTCCTTTATTGCATGAAGGTGAGATTATGGGCATGCTCGAGTTTGGTTGTAAAAAACCAGGTAGTATCACTATGATTCAATTAAAGCTGCTTCATGACTTATTTCCCATATTTGCTTTGGCCATGAAACGTTCAAAGGAAGATTGGAATGATATGGTGCGGTCTGTCATTCAGGAAGAATATACGGCTATTCATCCAACAGTAGAGTGGCGCTTCAGAGAGGCCGCTGCGCAACTGATAAATAATGATGAGTCGATTGATAATGTGAAGAACGAAGACATTGTTTTTCCAGATGTTGTACCTATTTATGGCGCTTCTGATATTCGTGGTTCATCGTTAGAACGTAATGAAGCCATTCGTGAGGATTTAGAAACGCAATTAAAAGCAGCCAAACAAATTCTGGAGAATGACAAAGAGGTGGCAGATGTGCCATTGATGAATGATTTGCGCTACACAATTAGCAGGCATTTAAAAACAGTTGGTTCGGGCCTTAAGGCGGGTGATGAGGTAGTTATCATTGATTTCCTGAAAAAAGAAGTGAAGCCAGTTTTAGATTTATTTAAAAGCAGGTACCCCGAGATGGGCTCATTAATAGCCGGATATGAAGCTTTGCTGGATCCAGAATTGGGCGTTATATATGATAAACGAAAAGATTTTGAAGATAGTTTAACGCTTATCAACGACAAGGTGAGCGATATTATCGATAAAGAGCAGCTTAGCGCACAAAAAGTTTATCCGCATTATTTTGAAAAGTATCGAACCGATGGAATAGAATACAATGCCTACATCGGACAGTCGCTGGTGAAGGATATGGAATATAGCGATATCTACCTAAAGAATATGCGGCTGTGGCAATTGCTGGTAATGGTGAAGGTAGCGCGCGAGGTCAGATCTCTGCAGTCATCATTGCCTACTAAACTGGATATTACTCAATTGATACTGGTCCACTCAAATCCGCTGAGTATTGCCTTCAGGCAGGATGAGAAGAAATTTGATGTCGCTGGGGCTTACAACATCCGTTATGAAATTACCAAAAAGCGCATTGATAAAGCCTTGGTGAAAGGCTCCAATGAGCGCATAACCCAAGTGGGGAAAATTGCCATTGTGTATTCACATGCCGATGAAATAGCAGAATATCGCCATTTCCTTGATTTTATGAAGGCCCAGGGTTATATTACCCGGAAGGTAGAAGATTTGGAACTGGAAGATTTAAAAGGTGCATCCGGATTAAGAGCTCTGCGAATAGAAGTAGATTTCAAAGGTACAAACACTGGTCTGTTAGATGCAAAGGCGTATGAAGAAGTAATTACGAAATAAAAAGTTGGCTACAGCTCTCAAGCATCAATGAAATACATAGACAGAGATTTAAGTTGGTTATCATTTAATGGCCGCATATTACAGGAAATTGCCTCACTAAATGTTCCGCTGATGGAGCGCCTGAAGTTTGTTGCTATTTACTCGTCTAATCTGGAAGAGTTTTACAAAGTGCGGGTAGCCAGTCATCGTTTTGCGCAAAAGTATAAGGGCGATAAACGCAATAAATATGGCTACCGTCCATCGTATATTTTACAACAGATAAATACCATTGTAAGCGAACAGCAAACCTATTTGGGTAAACTGTTTTATAACGAAATAGTGCCGGGCTTAGCCGACGAAGGAATTTTATTTTTATGTGGTCAGATTAACGCGGTTGACCATCAGCTGATTGAAAAGTATTATGATGAGCACTTTAAACATGAATTTAAATTACTTGAAGTGACCAATGAAACCTCCTTGGATCTTAAAAACCAGGCAATATATCAACTGGTTATAGATGACAACCGGCAATATCTGCTGGAGATGGATTACACCAGCTGGGGGCGATTTATTACACTGGAGGAAAATAAGCAGTACACTAAAATAGTGCAGGTCGATGATATCTTCAGATATAATATTCACAAACTATTGGGCCATGGGGCAGAGGCATATGCGTTTAAAATTTCGCGTGATGCCGAATTGTATATTGATGAAGAGCAAGACGAAAGCATTGTAAAGAAGATTAAGAAAAGCCTCAAGAAGCGTGATACAGGCTTACCTTGTCGATTATTATTTAATGAAAACATTCCCTTTAAGCATATTAATGCCTTACGCAAAAAGCTCGATCTGGATATGTCGAGCCTCATAGCCGGCGGAACCTATCACAATTATTACGATTTTTTTGAGTTTCCTGTGTTTGAGGATAAACCACACCTGTACTACTTAACTGAAGAACAACAGCCATGTAGCCAGTTGGATAACAGTAGTGATTGGTATCAGACCATCGTTGATGAAGATGTGTTTTTGAGTTATCCGTATCAATCGTTTAATTATGTAACTGATTTTTTAAAGTTCGCTACTGAAGATGATGGTGTTGAAGAGATAAGTACCACCTTATATAGGGTTAGTAAAACCTCAGAGATAGGCCTGGCATTAGAGCGGGCTGCCAAAAACGGCAAGCGGGTGTTTGTATTTTCGGAAGTGCTGGCTCGTTTCGATGAAGAATCGAATATTTATTGGGGAGAACGACTGGAGCAAGCCGGAGCCGTTGTCAAATACGGGATCGCCAATTTGAAAGTACATGCTAAAGCCTTTCTGATTAAACGGCGTGAAAAAGGCATATTAAAATCGTATGCCTATCTGGGAACTGGTAATTTAAATGAGAAAACAGCCAGGATATATGCCGATCACGGTATTTTAACCAGTGATGAACGTTACACAAAAGACTTAAATGAGGTTTTTAAGTTTTTAAAAGATGAGCAGTATCAACCGCACTTTAAGCATTTGCTGGTGGCACCATTTACTTTAAGAAAAAAAGTGACGAAAGCCATTCGTCGTGCAATGGAGAAAGCGGTAGCAGGTGAGAAACAGGTTCTGCATGTTAAGCTTAATAGCCTTGAAGATCCGGAGATGATAGATTTGATTCGAGAGGCAGCTGATGTTGGCGTGCAGTTTCAAATGGTTGTGCGCGGAATCTGCTGTTATTGTCCCTTATCGAAAGCACAAAAGAAGAATGTGAAAATTGTGAGTGTTATCGACAAATACCTGGAACACACACGTATTTATCACCTCTCTGAAAGAGAGACTTACCTCGCTTCGGCCGATTGGATGACCCGCAATTTATCGGGTCGGATTGAAATCGCGTTCCCCATATGGGATGCTGAGGTGCAAAATCTGTTGCTTCAGCAAGTCAGTTATCAGTTAAATGATGGGATAAAAGGCCGGATAATAAATTCTGAAGGGGATAATCAGTTGGTTGAAGGCAATAATAGCTTAACTTCACAAGAGTATATGCATGAGTTAGTTGCTAACTTGCAAAAGACAAAAACTATAAGAAAATGACAGAGCAGCCATGGACAATATTGGTAACTGAATGTATGCCAATTGCAGAAGAGCAAATCAAAAACTATCAGGAGAACGAACATAGCTTTCATAACTGGGAACATACACTCAATGTGCTTCATTCGGTAAGTGAAATTGGTGCTGCCACCCCTGAGATAACCGCTAAGGAGTTGGAAAGTTTGCAATTGGCGGCATTGTTTCATGACGTGAAAGCCTGTGAACAAATTGAAGACCATGAAAAGCGTTCGGCAGCCTTCGTGCGGGAAGTGCTTGAAGGAAAGAACTATCCTGAGGAATCGATTCAATTAGTAGAGCGTGTGATTTTAAGTACTCAATTGGGGCATGTGCCTGCCAATATCTATGAGCAGATTATTAAAGATGCCGATTTGTCACACCTGAAAAACAATGATTATATACGTGTTCAGTTTCTAAATTTGTTTGATGAGATAAATAGCCGTACCAATAAGTCGCCTATGGAGTGGATTGACGATTGTATCGTCTTCTTTGATGAGCAGCAGTTTTATACTGTCTATGCCAAAGAAAACTATACAAAGGGGAAAGCTAAGAACCGGGAGCGATTAGTGGCATTGTCGCAAATTGAGATTAACACAAGGGAAGATTTAATTAAACATACCGAAAAAAAGAAAAAGAAGAAGAAGGAAACAACGGAAAAGCCTGATAAAGGTGTTGAAACGATGTTTCGGGTGACCCTTCGCAATCACCTGTCGTTAAGTCAAATAGCGGACAGTAAGGCAAATACGCTTATTAGTGTTAATGGTATCATTATTTCTATCGTATTGTCAGCTTTATTTCCAAAGTTGGATAACAATCCGTATTTGTTAATTCCGGCTTTGGTATTAATCTGTTTTAGTGTAGCCACCATTATCATCTCCATTGTTTCAACTATCCCCCGTACTACACATGGACTGATGACCCGGGATGATGTCAGCAATAAGCGCGGTAATCTTATTTTCTTTGGTAACTTCCACAATATGGAACAAAAGGATTTTGAGTGGGGCGTAAGCGAGCTGATGAAAGACAAAGACTACCTGTATAAGAGCCTGACGCGTGATTTATACCACCTTGGACGAGTTCTGAATAAAAAGTACACCTACCTTCGAATGGGCTACATTACTTTTGTGATTGGATTGTGTATTTCAGTGGTGGCTTTTATAGTTAGTTTGGGTTTAATTCATGTGGGTTCATAAGCTAACTAAATAATATTCGAACAATAATGGAGGTACAGTAACAACTGTTAAGTAAGAAGAATAGTTAAGATGTTCCCTGAAACTTTATATAAAAAAAGGAGTCCGTTTCCAGACTCCTTTTTCGTTTATAAGGTAATTTTCGCTGTTAAATCCATTTGACGTAGTTAAAATCCTGGCGGTGAGGTAATAACTCATTGCAGGCAAATACCCTGAATCCGAAATCAAAGATACCTGGATCCTGAAGTTCCAAATCGAGTTCATAAAACGCTAGTGTATCCACTTTTCGAACCTGCTTAAACCGTTTGGTGGTGATAGGGCCAATTTCCTGACTCTCGGCTGAGTTGCGGATAACCAGTTCAACACAAATGTTTTCATCAATCAGCTCTTTAAGGTCAAGCGCTACCTCCATATGATAGGCTTCGCCGGCCAGGTATTTATGTTTAGGTGTGCTAGGTGCATCCACCGAAACCACATCAATTTTATCCCACGCCATCAATACCTTTTGTTTCCACGCAGCTAGTTCTTTTGCCATCTGGTAGTCGTTCAAGCGAATTTTTCTAACGCGGTTAAACATAGGTGTGTAAAAACGCTCCTTGTAGTCATCCATCATGCGTTTGGTGGTGTAATCCGGTGCGATTTCGGCTATACAATTTTTGATATATTTCACCCAGTCATTGGGAATGTTTTGCCCGTTACGCTTATAAAACAATGGTATGATATCGTTTTCAAGCATCGAATAGATGGTTTGGGCATCCAGCTCATCCTGAAAGTCTTGATTTTCATAGGTGCGTTTATCGGTAAGGGCCCAGCCAGCTCCCTGGCGATAACCTTCCAGCCACCAGCCGTCAAGCACACTGAAGTTCATAACGCCGTTCATCACCGCTTTCTCACCCGATGTGCCGGAGGCTTCCAGTGGTCGGGTAGGGGTATTCATCCAAATGTCAACACCTTTTACCAGTTTTTGACCAAGCTCCATATCATAGTTTTCGAGGAAGAGGATTTTACCAACAAATTCCGGACGGCGCGAAACATCCACAATCAGTTTAATTAAATCCTGACCTGCTTTATCTGCCGGGTGTGCTTTACCTGCAAATATGAACTGAACAGGTTTGTCTGGATTGTTCAGTATTTGCGATAAACGCTCGATGTCGCTAAACAGCAGATGTGCTCTTTTATAAGTTGCAAATCGGCGAGCAAAACCAATCGTAAGCGTGTTCTCATCAATGGAATCGATTATTTCCACCAATCTTTTAGGGTCCTCATATCGACGAATCCAGTTGCGATGGAAGCGTTCCTTAGTATAATCAATCAGTTGCTTACGAAGCTGGTTTTTAATTGACCAGATGCGTTCATCAGGAATATCATGAATTTTCTGCCAGTACTTCTTATTCGACTGGTCGTTAATGAATCCATCTTTAAACTCACTCTCGTACAAGGTGCGCCATTCCTTTGCTGTCCAGGTTGGATAGTGTACTCCATTGGTGACATAACCTATGTGTAGCTCTTCAGCAAAGTAGCCATCGTACAGGTTGTTAAACATTTCCTGCGAAATTTTACCATGTAGCCAGCTCACACCATTCATAGCAACGGAGGTGTGTGCAGCCAGGTTACTCATTGAAAACTTCTCTTTGGCATCGAGTGGATTAGCCCTGCCCAATGCTAAAAACTTATCCCAGCTAATTCCCAGTTCCTCAGGGATATAATACAAGTAATGTCGTATCATCTCTGGCGTAAAGGTATCGTGCCCGGCCGGAACAGGCGTATGGGTGGTAAACAAGGAAGAGGCGCGTACAATTTCAAGCGCTTCATCGTATGAATAACCATCACTTATGAGCTGGCGTAAGCGTTCAATGTTGATGAGTGCAGCATGACCCTCATTACAGTGGTACAAATCTGGCTCTACATTGAGTTCGTCTAATGCCCTGATTCCACCAATACCTAAAAGTATTTCCTGTTTAATTCGGTTATCCCAGTCTCCACCATACAATTGGTGTGTAATTACGCGGTCTTGCTCATTATTCATCTCTGTATCGGTATCAAGCAGGTATAGTTTGATACGTCCAACGTTCACCTCCCAGATAAGCGCTTTCACGGTTCGCCCTTCAAGGTGGAAATGAACTGTTTTAGGCACGCCGGCTTCGTCCCTTACCTGTACAATAGGCAGAAATGAAAACTTCTGAGCATTCAGCTCTACCAGCTGCTCGCCATTGAGTGATAGGCGTTGGGTGAAATAGCCAAATTTATACATGAAACCAATGGCTATCATATTAACATTAGAGTCACTGGCTTCTTTCAAATAGTCGCCGGCCAGTATACCTAAGCCACCGGAGTATATCTTTAAATTGTCACTTAACCCATATTCCATGCTGAAATAGGCTATTTGGGGTTGGTTCTCGTCAGGCTTAACAGCTATGTAGTCTTTAAAGTCTTTGTATACTGACTGATAACGCGAAATGAAGTCTTTATCATTCTCTAATTCATTGAGCCGGACACTGCTAATGGATTTTAGGAGTACTATCGGATTACGCTTCACCTTTATCCATAGTTCTGGGTCGATGGATTTAAATAGTTCAATGGCCTGATAGTTCCAGCACCACCATAGGTTTCTGGATAATTCCTCGAGGCCGGAGAGTTCATCTGGAAGATTGGATTCAACCACCAGTTTTCGCCATTGAAGCTGGTTGCTTTTCGCCACCTTCAGATGCTTTATTTCGTGTTTGTCAGTTCCTTTGTTCATGTTGTTTTTGATGGCCAGTTCGTAAGCTTTAAAATAGTACCCAATAAAATTCTTCCACAATGCTTTCTGAGCTATCCTGTGAGCATTTTCCCGATAACCAAGTAACTCATCGTTGGTGCGCTGGCTAAAGTGTTGGATGTAATGGGCCATATTATGCACCAATTCATCGGTGTTGGAATCATTGCGGTGAAATACTTCTACACCACCATTGCCGTTTTCTTCAATTTGCGTTACCCAATTGCCAAAACCTGCCAATGAGGTGGTGATGGTAGGCACGCCAAACGCTATGCTTTCCATTGGCGTATATCCCCATGGTTCATAGTAGGATGGGAAAACAGACAAATCGAGTCCGCATAATAGCTCGTAGTATGATTTATTAAATATACCATCCTGACCGGTGAGATAGGTGGGTACAAATATCACCTTTACTTTTTCATTGGCCTGATTACTAAAACCCAGTGCTTTGATTTTATTCAGAATCGGATCATGATCAATATTACCAAGGTAATGTGTAATAAACGGTGTCACCAACGCTGTATCTTTTTTATTATTTGCCAGGTGCTCAATCAGATCTTTACGCGGTCCGCGTTGGTCGGCCGGAATAAAAAAGAATGCGATAAGCTCGCGCTCTTGTGCCCGATCATGATTAATAGTGGAGAGTACATCCAAAAATACATCCAGTCCTTTGTTCTTAAACTCATAGCGTCCGCCTGTGCCCAGAAAAAGTGTGTCATCTGCCAGCTGATAGCCCAACATGGCTTCGGCTACATTTTTTAACAGCTCTCTTGATGTTTTACGTGAGGCAACCAAGCTGTCTGTTTCAGGTACAAAGTCATCTTCAAAACCATTGGGCAGCACCACATCCACCGGCTTACCATAAAACTGGTTGCACTCTTTGGAAGTTATTTCGCTTACAGTTGTCAGGCAATCGGCTGCCAGTGCAGCTTTTTTCTCCAATGAACATTTGGCCGATACGTTGTATTGGTTCGTTTTTTCTTTAGTATTGAACTCGTATAGTTTGTCGTACAGCGGTTCGTTATTACTGGCCAATACCCGTCCGAGCATGGTGGCATGCGTGGTAAAAATGGTGGCTATCTCGGGCATATGATGTTCAATGTATAAACATCCGGCACCAGTCATCCACTCATGGAAATGGGCTACTACCTTTTCACGCACTGTGAAATGCTCTTTTACAAAGCTTTCGATAATTTGACCGGCGGCATAGCCAAATATGGCAGGTTCGTGGTAATCATCTGCTCCATAAAGTGATTCAAGGCGATATACCTCCCACATTTTGGCATAGAAGGCATCCTTATTCTTTAATAGCGGCTTAAAATCAATGAGCATAACAAGCGGTTCACCGGGTATTTTCCAGCGACCTATGCGAATAGGAATTCCCAGCTCAATGGCTTTTTGTTTCCATTCAGGATAGAGGTTGTTATCTTCTTTAAACTCTTTATTGCTATGCTCTTTATAGTTAAAATCAGGTCCGATATATATAATATTATCCTTAAAAGTTTCTTTCAGGGATAATGACTTTGTAGAAATAACCGTATGAATTCCTCCTACTTTGTTACATACTTCCCAACTGACTTCAAAAATAAAATCCGGGGTTGGCTTTATTTTTTTCATACGCATATTATATGATTGGTTATTATAAAAGATAAGTGAAGCTTACATGCTCACTTTGTTAATCCGATAAAATCTTTTTCTTTAGTTTTTTTATCTCTGTCTCGTATCTCTTAATGAGTTTGTCTTTTTTGAGTAGTTCATTTTCGATGGATGTGGCAGGTTTTCCATCTTCTCTCAATTCATCAAGTCTTATTTTAAAATCGCTGAGCACATTCATGTAATTGATGAATGCATCATATGGTGAGTTGTAGGGATTGAAATAGGAGTGCATGTCACCATCAGAGAAAAACTTGGTGCACATGAAGTAAAAATGATCACTACATTGCAGGTAGCTCCAGTCTTTGTTGATACGTTCATGATTAAGTGACTCCACATCCTTTTTTAACTCATAGAGCTTGGTAAATGCTTCATTCTGCAATGAATTACCTAACCAGGCCGACAGGTCACGTTCTTCATCGGCCCATGAAATAGCATGAGGAACATGTGCTACTGCAATAGGTTGATACTCTTTTATGGCATCTGATGGAGTTATAAATTTATATGAACCTGACTTGAGAATGGCTGCAGGCAGGTTGCTAAGAAATTCAAAAATACCTGATTCTTTTTTCTGATGCTCACCAAAGGTTTCATAGTCCATAAATACATTCACTATCTCTTCTTTTTCGTCAAGGTGGTCAAGCCAGTTCACAAATTTCTCTGTTGTTAGCGGCCACTCATTCCAGCTTTGCACCGAGAAGCGAAAAGCAATATCATCGCTGAGTGTATAATTGCGCATCAGTAGTTTTAGTTTGGGGTTTAAGGCGTTGCAATACAGGTAATTGGGGCTTTTCCAGCCCAATATGTGTTTGGCACCTTCTGTAATCATACCCTTATAGCCCAGGCTGGCTACCGCAGCTCCAATATCGTCTGAATAGATTAGCTCGGTGTTTCTGAATACTTTAGGCTTATGACCGAACAGCTCTTGTATGCGTTGACTATGAGACTTAACCTGCACTTTAAACTCATCCTGGTCTTTGAGTGCAGCCAGTGAATGCGAATACGTCTCAGCCAGAAATTCAACGCAACCAGTCTCTGCCAATTGTTTAAAACTTTCGATTACTTCCGGAGCATAGCTTTCAAACTGATCGAGAGTGACGCCTGTGATGGAGAAGCTCACCTTAAAACTTTGCTTGTTAGATCTAATGAGGTCAAGTAGTATCTCATTGGCTGGTAAATAGCATTCCTTTGCCATTTTACTGATAATGGATTCATTGGTAAAATCATCGTAATAATAGTGGTCATTGCCAATATCGAAAAAACGGTATCTTCTCAATCTAAGGGGTTGGTGAATTTGGAAATATAAGCAAATAGACTTCATTGTTATTAGTTTAAGAGTTAAAGGATTTAGTTAATCACAGTACTGTATACCTGGTGCACGTGGCGGGCAGCATTGGTCCATTTCAGATTGTCCACCTCTTCTTTGCCCTTTTCTTTAAAAACACGCGATAGGGAGTCGTATTTAATAATGCCGTATATGGCATCGGCCAATGCGTCAATATCCCAATAATCAACTTTTATGGCATGGGTGAGGATTTCTGATACACCCGACTGCTTTGATATAATAACCGGTACATTCGATTGCATGGCTTCCAAAGGTGAAATGCCAAATGGCTCAGATACTGATGGCATGACATATACATCGCTTATCTCAAACATCTTAAATACATCATCTCCTTTAAGGAAGCCTGTGAAGTGAAAGCGATCAGAGATGCCCAACTGAGCTGCTCTGGCTACCATTTTTTCAAGCATGTCGCCGCTGCCAGCCATAACAAATCTTACATTGTTGGTTCTTTTTAACACGGCATTGGCTGCTTCAACAAAGTACTCAGGTCCTTTTTGCATGGTAATCCGGCCCAAAAACGTGACTACTTTCTCTTTAACCCCTTTTTTATTGGCCTGTTTTTGCTCATAAGAAACGGGTTCTACCGCATTGTAAACTGTTTCAACTTTAGATGGATCCTGACCGTATTTTTCGATGATAATATTGCGCGTAAGGTTGCTGACAGCTATAATTTTATCGGCTGCATCCATACCCATTTTTTCAATTTCAAATACTTTAGGATTAACGCTTCCTCCGCTGCGATCGAAGTCTGTTGCATGTACATGTACAACGAGTGGCTTGCCCGATACTTCCTTGGCTGCAATGCCTGCAGGATAGCATAACCAATCATGTGCATGGATAATATCATGTTCATTGTCCATGCTAATAGTGGAGGCTACGTAGGCATATTTATAGATCTCTTCAATCAGGTTGGCACCATATTTACCTGTAAACTCTAGTTTACCTTCACTATTCACCTTAAACAGTTTATTCTTACCAAAAAGCTTCGAGTTTCTGAATGTGTAATATTCATCCGGATCGTTATATGGGATAAGTTCCGATTCGACTTCCAGATAAGTGTGCTTGCTTTTAAACTTCCGAATATGTTCCTGTATCTGTTTAATATGCGTATTGTTGGCTCCAACCAACTTCATTTTACTTTCATCTTCATCTCCGTATGCCTTAGGCACCACAAATATGATGTCCAAATCATCAATTTTCGACAGCCCTTTGGTTAAGCCATAGCAGGCAGTACCTAATCCACCGGATATATGAGGGGGGAATTCCCAGCCAAACATTAATACTTTCATACGTCAACTTCTTTTGATACATTCTTAATCATATTACCTACTCTGATGATTTCAGCCACACTTAAGGCATATGACGTGGCTTCATTCGGCTTATGAGGCGGATTACCATCATAGATTTGAGAGATGGAGCCAATGCCATGTTCGTTGACGCATTCTTCAAATCCCTCAAATATTCTTTTTATATGTGACAGGCCCGACTCTTTATATAAATTCAGATAGGCTTCGGCATAATGGCCCAGCAACCATGGAAATACCGAGCCGTTATGAAAGGCCCGGTTGCGTTCATACTCATTGCCCGAAATTACGCCCAGGTAATCCTGGTTATTGGGCGAAAGTGTTCTGAGGCCTCTGGGAGTTAGTAAATCTCTTTCTATTTTATCCAGGATCGATTTTTTTTGTTCAGTGCTAAGGCATGAGTATGGGAGTGATAAGGCAAACAGCATATTGGGGCGTGTGCTCCAGCTTGTATAGCCTTCAATGGCATAATCGGCCAGGTAACCCATTTCATCTGTCCAGAATATGGCATTAAAGCTCTCAGTAATCTTCTGAGGGAAGGCTTGCCACTCTTTTATAAAAGCTTTATCGCCAGTGGTATTTGCCAGTTCTATGGCAAAACTAATGGCATTGTACCAAAGCGCATTAACTTCAACCAGGTAGCCCATGCGTTGTTGCAGGAAGGTCCCGTTATTTCTTACTTTCATCCAGGACACTCCTTTTTGACTGGTCCAGAGTAAACCATTATCATGTAGTTCCACAGCCAGGTGAGAACCTTGTTTATAATTGCTGAGTATGGTTTTAATTGTTTTTCGAAACTTCTGCCAAACTTCTTTTTTATCAGCACCCCACTCAACGTACTTTTGAAGGGTCCAGAAAAACCATAGCGGTACATCAACAGAGGTTTTTTCTTTGTTGATGTTGGCATCAGGAGAAAAGCGGTTAAGGAGTGTTTGGGCAGATGTTTGCAACACCTCCAGAAAGGTTTTTTCATCACCACGCGACAGGCAAAGGCCCGGAATGGCTAAATAGGTATTACGTTCACTGTGGCTTAAAAATGGAAAACCATTGATGATGGAAACATGCTTACCTTTTCTCGAAATGGTCTGTTCAGCTGAATTATCCAGGCAACTCTCAAAACTATCTCTTTTTATACGCTTTTTAAGTTCGCTGTTGAATTGCCTTACCAGACTACCTGGTGAGCTCTCACTTGTACCTGCTGAGAATATTATAGGGACACCCTTTTTGATAGTCATCTCAAAGTAGCCGGGTACAAATAAATCCTCATGGCAGGCATAGCCACGATTTTTTTCTTCGGTATATTCAATATCATAGTACCAGTCGGGTGCATGTATAAATTCCGATTCACGCGAGGTTTGCATATATAGTTTCGGGAATCCATCATAGAGGCGAACAGAAACGCCATTGGCAACTGTATTGGCACGCGTATTGGCTACCATATTTGCACTCGTCAGGTCATGTATATTACGGAATGCAATAAAAGGTTGAAAACGAATCGTAGTGGGAGAGTTTGCTTCCAGCAGGGTGTATTTTACCAGGATGCGTTGCTCTTTTTCAACCAATAATAGTTCTTTTCTCAACAATACACCTCCAACGCGATAGGTGATTGCAGGATTGGGATCTACTTCATATTCGCGAACGTATTTATGGCCATTAGGTGCGTATGTCCCTGGGTATTTATGTATACCCAGATTAAACTCATATCTATGTTGTATGATTGTTTCGTCGAGTGAAGAAAGCAAAACATGGTTATCGCCACCAAATTTATCGATGGGGCAGATGAGCAAGCCATGGTATTTTCGTGTGTTGCAGTTAATAATTGTTGAACTGGCAAAAGAACCGGCTCGGTTGGTTCGAATAAACTCTCTTTTTAGCGAATATTCAGTGTTAACCAATTGAGCCTTGTCAAACTTCAAGTAACTCATACGCAAATAGTAAATAACCGTTTTTAAAATTCAATTCCTGTTGTTGCGTTGTTTTACTCCCAGTTGCATTCCCAATCCAAATTTAGGCAAATTTTCATGGCTTCAATCATGGGATGTGATAAAAATCATTTTTTTAATATTTTATAACATTAACTAAAGTTTGAAAGCAATTGTATTGTAATTGCTTTTAAATTTAATGTTTTATGCTATATTAGGTTTTAAATGTTTAATGTTATCCTAACAAAATATTAATATTAATAATGTGAATAGCAGGAGGCTTAATCTTATACTCGTTTTTTTATGCAATGTGGTTTTTGCTAATCTTTCAGCCCAAAAGATGGTTGCTATAAGCATTGATGATGTGCCAAACATATCACTGTATGCTCAAGATGGCTATAAGATTTTGCTTTTAGATAGTCTGGAGGAACTCGCAATACCTGTTGCCATTTTTATTAACGAAGGACTAATCTTTGATTCCGCAGATAAAAAGATAAACGAACAATTGTTGGAACACTGGATAGAAAGTGAATTGGTTACGGTGGGTACCCATACTTTTGCTCATACCGATTATTCAAAGGTGGGATTAGAAGTTTTTAGAGATGATATTATTAAAGGAATGTTGCTTAGCCAAACGCTTTGCGCGGATGCTGGCAAAACTATGAAGTATTTCAGGTTTCCTTATAATAGCTTGGGTAACGACTCAATTGAGCAAGGTGTTATAGGGGAAGTGCTTGATTCTCTCCATCTCACAATTACACCATTTACTATAGAAAGTTCAGATTGGATGTTTAATGCCATTTATGAGTATTACATAAAAACAGATAGTATTGAGAAGGCAGCTGTTATAGGTGAGGCATATGTTAATGCGACAATTAAAAACTTTATGTGGATGGATTCACTTTCCATTGATCAATACCATCGGCAAATAAAGCAGATATATCTTTGTCATGATAATACGATTAATGTCGATTACCTGCCCCGGATTATAAATATGCTCAGAAATCAAGGTTACTTATTTGTGAGTCTGGAAGAAGCATTAAATGATTCAGTTTATCAGCAGCAGAATTACTATCATAAAAAGTTGGGGATTTCATGGGTGTACAGGTGGATGAACAATGAGGCAGAGCGAAAACGACTGATGAAGATGGCTCCAGATGTTATGGAACACTATCCTGTATATGAAAGATTAAATAATACTACAGGATATTAATACTAACTGAATAATTGTCATAGAAATAAAGAGTGATAGAGTCATAATGTCTTATTTGTTAGTTGGTTAAATGACATGTTGACTGATTTTTGTTAAAGGTATAGCATTTGATGTGAGCAGGGTATAAACAAAAGACCATGAACTTTAATAATTATACCATCAAATCGCAGGAAGCGCTGCAACAGGCGCAGCAGATTGCACAGAGCATGCAGCATCAGCAAATTGAAAATGCCCATCTTTTGAAAGGCATTTATACAGTTGACGAGAATGTGTTGCCATTTTTGCTTAATAAGTTGGGCGTTAATGCGGCCATATTTCAACAAACATTAGAGAGTATTCTTCAAAGCTTCCCCAAAGTACAGGGGGGCGATATGATGCTGTCAAGAAAGGCTGGAGCTACATTAAATGATGCATCGGTCAGGGCAAAAAAGATGAAGGATGAATATGTATCCATCGAGCACATTCTTTTAGCCATGCTCGGCGCTGGAGATGAGGTGGCGCGCCTGATGAAAGATAATGGCATCAATGAAAAAGATTTATCATCGGCTATTGGTGAGTTGCGCAAGGGAAAGAATGTTACCTCACAATCACAAGAGGAAACCTATCAATCGCTTGAAAAATATGCACGCAACCTGAATAAGTTGGCCAATGATGGTAAGCTGGATCCGGTCATTGGTCGGGATGATGAAATTCGGCGTATCCTGCAGATTTTGTCCAGACGCACCAAAAACAACCCGATGCTCGTGGGGGAACCAGGTACTGGTAAAACAGCAATTGCAGAGGGTTTGGCGCACCGATTGGTGAGGGGTGATGTGCCCGAGAATTTAAAGGATAAAATTATCTATTCGCTTGATATGGGTGCGCTAATCGCCGGGGCTAAATACAAAGGTGAGTTTGAGGAACGTCTGAAAGCTGTCGTGAAAGAGGTGGTGGCCGAGGATGGACGCATCGTATTATTTATTGATGAGATTCATACTTTGGTTGGAGCTGGTGGCGGACAAGGAGCGATGGATGCTGCCAACATACTTAAGCCAGCTTTGGCACGTGGCGAATTACGTGCCATTGGAGCTACCACATTGGATGAGTTTCAAAAGTATTTTGAAAAGGATAAGGCGTTGGAACGACGCTTTCAGAAAGTGATGGTCAATGAGCCGGATAAAGAGAGTGCCATTTCAATTTTGCGTGGCATTAAGGACAAGTATGAGAATCATCACAAGGTACGTATAAAAGATGGTGCCATTATAGCTGCCGTCGAGTTGTCACACCGATATATCAGTGATCGTTTTTTGCCCGATAAGGCCATTGACTTAATGGATGAAGCAGCATCGAAGCTGCGACTGGAGATGAACTCAAAACCTGAAGAATTGGATGTATTGGACAGGCGCATCATGCAAATGGAGATAGAACTGGAGGCCATTAAACGTGAAAATGATAAACCGAAGATTAGTCAGATTAAGAAAGAACTGGCTGATTTAAAAGAGCAGCGAAATAGCATCTATGCCAAATGGGAGTCGGAGCGCAATGCCGCCGAAGAGGTGCAAAATTTGAAAACGCAAATAGATCAGTACAAACAGGAAGCCGATAAAGCTGAGCGGGATGGTAATTTTGGTTTGGTTGCGGAGTTGCGCTATGGTAAAATTAAAGCCGAGGAGGAGAAACTGGAAAAGGCTCAGGAAACACTGAAATCTAATCAGGAAAACGCCTTGATAAAAGAAGAAGTAACCAGCGAAGATATTGCTGAAGTGGTGGCGCGCTGGACTGGTATTCCTGTGTCGAAGATGATGAGTAGCGAACGTGAAAAGCTGTTAAGGCTCGAAGATGAGTTGCACAAGCGTGTGGTTGGTCAGGAAGAGGCCATTGAGGTGGTGGCAGATGCCGTACGTCGTTCACGTGCTGATTTGCAGGACAGTCGTCGTCCCATAGGTTCGTTTCTGTTTTTAGGTACAACCGGAGTGGGAAAAACCGAGTTGGCCAAAACCCTGGCCGATTATTTGTTTAACGACGAAAATGCCTTGACACGCATTGATATGAGCGAATATCAGGAGCGGCATGCTGTTAGCCGACTGGTGGGTGCACCTCCAGGATATGTAGGTTATGATGAAGGAGGTCAGCTAACCGAAGCTGTGCGGCGAAAACCTTACTCGGTAGTGTTGCTCGATGAAATAGAAAAGGCTCATCCTGATACATTTAATGTCTTGCTGCAGGTGTTGGATGAGGGCCGATTAACCGACAATAAAGGACGAGTGGCTGATTTTAAGAATACCATTATCATCATGACCTCCAATATGGGAGCCCACATTATTCAGAATAAGCTGGAAGGAATTAATATGGATGAGCGATTCTCGGTTGTGGAGGATACTAAGCGCGAAGTACTGACCTTATTAAAGCAATCGATTAGGCCTGAGTTTCTGAACCGAATTGATGAGGTGGTCATGTTTACACCTTTGGATATCAGCGAGGTGAAAGAAGTAGTAGTGCTTCAGGTGAATAGCCTGAAAAAAATGCTGGCAGCTAAACAGATGCATATTGAAATAACAGATGCAGCATTGGATTACATTGCCCAAGAGGGGTATGAGCCTCAGTTTGGGGCGCGGCCTGTGAAGCGTGTGATTCAGCGATTGGTTCTGAATGAGTTGTCGAAGAAAATATTGGGTAGTGAAGTGCATGCTGATTCTTCTATCATTATTGATGCTGGTGAAAATGGTTTAGTTTTTACTAATCAGAAATTGGCATAAAGTTGATATTTGGGTGCGAGAAGGTGCGGATTAGTAAAGTCCTGCACCTTTTTTGTACCTAATTATTTCAATAAATTCATCTAATTGATACCTTTAGGCTTGTCTAAACTATACCAAACTTATGAAAGCTAAACTCTCCTGTAGTTTCGTTCTGATTTTATTCGCCTGTGCATGCGATATGGTCAAAGATTGTCCGGCCTGTATGACGCCACCTCAGGCGTTTATTTTCAACATGATTGACAGGAATAGCGGAGAGAATCTTTTTACCAATGGAACCTTTTCAATCGATGATATTCAAATAAAAGATGTTATCACTCAGAAGAGTGTGGAATTTGATTTTATTGATGAAAATGATCTGGGATACATCAATTTATATTCAATTGGCTGGCAGACCGAAGTGGTTAATTGCTATGTGTATCATAATGAGGATTTGCTTTTTACGTTCTATGTGGATGCGGTTCGGAAAAGTGAAGATTGCTGTTCGTTCACTGATTATAATGCAATTGAATTGGAGGGAGGGGAGTTTGAGCAGGATGACTCATGGGGTGTTTATGATATTTTATTGTAACTATGCGATGAGGTATTCTTATAATCACCATCAACATCCAATAGTTAAAGCTGTCTACATGTTGGAAAGTGGATTATTTCAGATGATAGGATGCCTGGATATTAATCAAAGAACAGAAAATCAAGTGCCATGACAATAATTAGCCTGATTGAAATAAAACCAAATGATGTGCCATCAAAAGATTATATGCGTTATCATCAATTTCGTAAGCTGGTGGTGGAACTGCAAAAGAGAGAATTGCCCTCAGCTATTGTTGAATTTGTGAATGACAATATACAGCTGGTGAATCATGCCATTGACAAAAAGTTTGAACTAAGAAAGCAAATAGCCGCCTCGCAAAAGGCCATCATTAAGCTGCTTGAAAAGGAACTGAAGCTGGTGCCCAAAGGCTACTATCGTAATTTATGGATGGTGCTGGGTATGACTGTGTTTGGTGTGCCTCTGGGCATTGCATGGGGACAGATAACAGACAATATGGGTACCCTAGGAATTGGAATTGGCGTAGGTATGATAATTGGTTTAGCGCTGGGAAATGCACAAGATAATAAAGCTGCGCGTGAAGGCAGGCAGTTAGATGTAGACTATAAACCCTGATAAAGAAAAATATACTACATGGAGGTTTTTGATAAAGAATTGTTTGCAGCTGAATTTATTGAGCAGTATTCGAATCGTGGCTTTGGTTCAATGAATAAAAATGATTTTGAGGTGCTGATATTTAATTTGCTGCGTAAGTATGGCGACCTGAAGAATAAGACCAATTTTGAGATGAGTCTTGATCTGCAAATACCAGAGACTAAGGTGCGACGCCTGGCCTACGAAAGTGATTTGAAATACACGCACATGACAGAGTCTGATATTAAGGAAGCATTCTTTGTTATTGTTGCTAAATCAAAGCTACGTGGTGACTTGAATAAGATTGAATTTGTGATTGAAAACAAGTTTATACGAAGTAGCATCGGGGCACAACTAAAGCAACTGGGGCATTATGCCGACAGTTCGTTTAACTCAGAAATTGTCCGTATACACATTGAATCATTTATTGACCTGCTGGCGTACTATTATCCCGAAAAAGCCATTGAGCGTATTGTAAAAGAGTGTAAGACAGCTATAAAGTTAGAAAAAGGAGAGGCCATCACATTCAAGCTTATTCTTCGTAAGTTTCTGGAAGGATTAGCCACTCAATCTGGAAAGAAAGTAGTTGATTTAGGTACAGCCTATTTCACTGGTGGGGCCGAAAATATTGGTCCGCTGGTAGAAAATTTAAAAGGCTATTTCTCATGAAATAGCCTGGTTGCCAGCCACCAGCATTTGGCAAAACTGTACTTTTAGTATTTCGCTGTAAAGGAGTTTGTCGCTCCAGGCATCTTCCCACTCAGGATAGAGTGTTTGGGAGGCAAACATCAGGGCATCCAGTGAAAGGATGTCTTTTTGATTGACCAGAAACTCATAAATGGCGGTATTTAAACTCATTAACTCAAAAGAGTGAATGCTTTGGCGACGAAATAACTCTGAGGCTTTTTTAGATTCAAGCAAGCTGCTGGTGATATAACTGCCCTTTTTTTCCTGTTTATTGAGCTGAGTATCTTTTTCTAACTTAAGTAAGATGTCATCTGGGTAAATTGATAAGGCTTCATCCAGTTGTTTCATTATTTTGCTAGGCGTTGCTTCTTGTAATTCAAGCAAAATAATTTTCATCAGAGACAAAAAGGATAGCTCAGGGTAGCGATTAGCCAGTTTTTTGATATTCAGCTTTTGAAGATCATCCATATCGCTCATGGCATTTAATACATCTTCTATTAATTCATCATGTTCCTTGATGCCACTATTCATTGTTGCAGGAATAGTGTCGTCATCCGTTTCCACATCCCAAAAGTGAAGCATGGTATCACGTGCCATCATTATTTTATCCAAGCCATGATGATTGTAAAACAGTCTTTTTGAAACGTACAACAGCTCTGTGGCGGCTTCTTCATTACTACTGTCATTAACAGCAATTAGCTCTTTGAAGCGCTCCATATCGTAATGACGTTCTTTTAAGGCTTCGTTATAAATATAATCCTCAATGGGTAATTCTTCTTCGTAATGCATAATTAATTCTGCTGTCCGTTATAATACGATTTATACCAATCAATAAATTGTTTCAGTCCTTCGTCGATGCTGGTGGATGGTTTAAAACCTATACGTTCTTCAAGTGCGCTTATGTCAGCATAAGTTCTGAATACATCACCTTTCTGCATGGGCAGGTATTCTTTATTGGCTGTTATACCAATGTGCTTTTCAAGTGTGTTGATAAAAGCCATTAGCTTAACAGGTTTATTATTCCCAATATTGAAAAGGCGATAAGGCTTTTCCTTCTCTTCTTTCGAGTCAAAAGGCAAATCAATTAGTTTTTCAATGGCTTTTACAATATCGTCCACATAAGTAAAATCGCGCTCGAGGTCGCCATTGTTATAAACCTGTATGGTTTCGTTATTTATTATTTTTCGGGTAAATGAAAAATAAGCCATGTCGGGTCGTCCATAAGGTCCGTAAACGGTAAAAAAGCGCAGGCCGGTAACAGGGATTCTGTATAACTGAGCGTAGCTGTGTGCCATCATCTCATTTGCTTTCTTTGTGGCTGCATATAATGATACCGGTTCGTTGCAGGGAGCCTGTGTGCTAAAAGGAATGCTCTCTGAATTGCCATATACAGAGCTGGAAGAGGCATAAATCAAGTGTTGTACAGGATGTTGCCTGCAGGCCTCTAGTATATTGATGAAGCCGATTAAATTGCTATCAATATATTTATAAGGGTGCTCAATGCTGTATCTTACACCGGCCTGTGCAGCCAGGTTTATAACCACCTCAAATTTGTGCGAAGCAAATTCCTTGTCTAGCTTTTCTTTGTCACATATGTCAATGCGTTTAAAAGTAAAATTCGGGTAATTACTTAATAGCTCAATGCGATCGTTCTTTAACTGTGTTGAGTAGTAATCATTAACAGAGTCAATGCCAATAACATTGAATCCACTTGTACAAAGGCGTTGACATAAGTGAAAGCCAATGAAACCAGCTGCGCCGGTAACTAGTATTTTCGTTTCTTTATTGATGCTCATGTGGTTTGGTTAATTGGGTAGTATAGGCAGATAATATATCAATATCATGTCTGCTTGTGCTTTAGTCTTTTTTAAATGTGGCACTGTCCAGGTTAACAACAAGGGTGTAGCCTATTTGGTTGATGCGTAAAATTATCTTTTTTGCCCCTTGTATATCAATTACTTCACCTTTTATGCCTTCCAGAGGGCCAGAGGTCACAGTGATTTGTTGACCTTTTTCAATTTGACCGCTCTCAACGCTAAATTCCATTTGATTCTCAATGGCACGCTTCATAGCAAGTATGTCATTGTCAGGAATAATACAGGCCTTTCCTTTATAAGATACATAGGCCACAATACCGTTAACATCAAATACTTTCTGGTAGTCGGCTTTGGGTATTTTTATAAAGATGTAAGAGCTAATCACTGGCATTTCGACCCATTTCTTACGATCGCTCCACTGTCTTAAAGTTTTCTTTAAAGGCAAATAGGTTTCAATACCCATAGCAGTCAGTTGCTCAAAAACTTTCTTCTCAGCCCTTGATTTAGTATATAAAGCATACCACGATGCCTCTTGCTTTTTCTCCAAAATCTCAAATTTTGAAACGAATTTAATAAAAATTAAGCTTGAAAATAATGATATTTGAGCAAGGCAGAGAATTGAATAACTTACAATCAAATCTAAATATGTAAATATGAACAGTGTGGCGAATGTAAATATCAATGCAAATAAAAATACAGTTCTTGTTCTGACTATTGTTTTGTTGTTATTCATGCAACAATCTATTGTGTGTGGACAGTTTAATGAAGGACAACCAGTTACTGATAATTTCTATACAGAAATACCCTTTGAATATCTTCATGATAAGATTGTGATAGAGGCCAATATGAATGGTATAAAAGGAAGGTATTTGCTAGATACCGGAGCGATGTGTGTATTGTTCAAGGATTCAACCAATCAGCAATATGACAATTCAAGTAAGATAAGAATAGGTGATGCAACCGGAAAAAAGCAAATGGCAGAGGTAGTGAGGATGCCGCTGATTGAGGTGGGGGATTTACAGTATGAAGATATACCGGTTATGTATGTTGATATGTTTGCAGGGCCTTTTAAATGTTTAGGGTACAAAGGTATTATTGGTAGTAATTTATTGCGATTTGGCGCCTTTAAAATTGATTGGCATCAAAAGAAGCTAGTAATAACAGATTCATTTCAAACTTTGGGCAAGCAGAGTAAGCAAGGAGCTAAAATGCATGTAAATAAGCAACAGAGCTCTCCATTTATTAAGTGTAAGATAAACAGCAAAAATATAGGTTGGGTATTGCTGGACACGGGCAGTGGTGATATATTTTCATTGTATAATCCTACCGCCAGCTGGTTAACCAAGAAAAAGGCAATAGGCCAGCCTGATTATGTTTCCAGCGGCACTAACTCGCATGGAGCCTGGGGAGCAGGTGATTACGAGACAAGTATCTATTGCAACTCTACATTGCAAATTGGTATTACACAATTTCAAAGTGTGAGTCTTGAGACGAGTGATGGCAAATCTAAAATTGGTATGAAAATGCTTGAACAGGGTAATTTTATTTTAGACTACCCGCAAAAGCGTTTTTTTATTGAAGTAGATGAAAATTCAAATGACCTGGCTATAGAAAGTTTTGGAATTGATTTGATTATGAAAGATGACCTGTTTATAGTCAATGGTATTTGGAAAGGTACTGCAGCCGAAGAAAGCGGTATTGAAAAAGGGGATATTGTAGAAGATATAGAGGGGGTGAATCTCAAGGACAAAAGCTCATGTGAGGTGTTTCTAACGATTAAAGCGTTGACCAAAGCAAAAGATGAATTGACTTTTTACCTGCTTAAACCAGATGGTTCAGAGAGTCGGAAAGTTACTTTACCCAGGTTAAAGATTTGATGCTTTACTTGGTTTTAACCACGCTATTATCAAATATTAAATCGTATATTTGCACAAAATTTTTCAAGTATAACTTTGGTTGCAGTCATAGCAAATTCAGGCCATCTAAAATGGTTTGTCAGGCTATCTGTTTATCGAAAATAAAGGTGCAAATTAATGCAGGAAAAAATTATCATTCTGGATTTTGGTTCTCAGTATACGCAGTTAATTGCCAGACGCGTACGCGAGATTAATGTGTATTGCGAAATACACCCGTTTAATAATTGTCCCGAGATGGACGAAACCGTTAAGGGGGTTATCTTAAGTGGTAGTCCATACAGTGTGCGCGACGATGATGCACCAAAGCCTGACTTGACTGCAATTAAAGGAAAAATGCCATTGTTGGGCGTTTGCTATGGCGCTCAGTATTTATCGCAGTTTTATGGAGGAGAAGTACAACCTTCTAAAACACGTGAATACGGTCGTGCTAATTTGCATTATGTCGATACAACAAGTGAGCTGTTGACCAATGTAAGTGATCATTCTCAGGTTTGGATGTCACATGGCGATACCATTGTTAATCTGCCTGAGGGTTATAAGATAATTGCCAGTACCAAGGATGTTAAAGTGGCTGCCTACAAGGTTGAAAGTGAACAAACCTATGGCATGCAGTTTCACCCTGAAGTGTACCACAGTACTGAAGGAACGCAGATTCTGAAGAACTTCGTAGTAGGTGTTTGTGGCTGTACACAAGACTGGACACCTGATTCATTTGTTGAAACAACTGTTCAGGAATTAAAGGATAAGCTTGGCAATGATAAAGTAGTACTTGGATTATCAGGAGGTGTTGATAGTACAGTTGCTGGAGTGTTGTTGCATAAGGCGATTGGAAAGAACCTAACCTGTATATTTGTAGATAATGGCCTGTTGCGCAAAAATGAGTTCGAAGCAGTGCTGGACTCCTACAAGCACATGGGTCTGAATGTAATAGGTGTTGATGCCAAGAAAGAATTCCTGAGTGAGCTGGACGGTGTTTCAGATCCGGAAACTAAACGTAAGATTATTGGTCGTGTATTTATCGAAGTGTTTGATGCCGAGGCGCACAAAATTCAGGATGTAAAATGGTTAGCGCAGGGAACTATCTATCCTGATGTGATAGAATCAGTATCGGTCAATGGTCCATCGGCAACCATTAAATCGCATCATAATGTGGGTGGTTTACCTGAAGAAATGAACCTTAAGGTGGTTGAACCGCTTAATTTGTTATTTAAAGATGAAGTACGTCGTGTAGGACGTGCTATGGGGATTGATGAAAACCTGTTGGGCCGTCACCCATTCCCAGGACCAGGTTTGGCCATTCGTATCTTAGGTGATATCACTGCTGAAAAAGTAGCACTGTTGCAAGAGGTAGATCACATCTTTATTCAGGGCTTAAAGGATAACAACCTATATGATCAGGTATGGCAGGCTGGTGCTATGTTGTTACCTGTTCAGTCAGTGGGCGTAATGGGCGATGAGCGTACCTATGAGAAGGTAGTGGCCTTGCGTGCTGTTACATCAACAGATGGAATGACTGCAGACTGGGTTCATCTGCCATACGATTTCCTAGCTAAAGTATCTAATGACATTATCAATAAAGTGAAAGGTGTAAACAGGGTTGTTTATGATATCAGCTCAAAGCCACCTGCAACTATCGAATGGGAATAATCTTATTACGAGATTTATATGGCCGGTAGGAACTTTTTCTTTCCGGCCTTTGTTTATTAATAGAGTCTGATGCTGATGATTATATAACTAAAACTACTGAGATGGGATTCAAAAAGAATATAACAATGGCAATTGTTGGCCTTTTGTTGGTGACGAGTGTAAGTGCTCAGGTGTTTGATAAAAATATTCAAAAACTACAATTAACATATCAGTTGATAAGTTCGCTCTATGTTGATTCAGTTGACAATCAAGAGCTGGTTGAAGAGGCCATCGTTGGTATGCTGAAAAGTTTGGATCCGCACTCCGTTTATATCTCGGCCGATGAGGTGGCAGCTATGAATGAGCCGCTTGATGGTAGCTTTGAAGGTGTTGGTATTCAGTTTAATATTATGGATGACACCTTGATGGTGGTTAACCCGGTTATTGGCGGGCCATCAGAGAAAGTTGGCATCAGGGCTGGTGACCGCATTATATCGATTGATGGCGATAATGTAGCTGGTATTGGGATTAAGAACAGTGATGTTTTTAAGTATTTGAGGGGTAAGAAAGGTACCAAAGTAGATCTGACTATCTTACGACGAGGTACCAGTGACGACTTAAGATTTGTTGTGGTACGCGATAAAATTCCATTACATAGTGTAGAGGCAGCTTACATGGCTACGCCCAAAACAGCTTATGTGAAAATTTCCCGGTTTGCATTAAATACTTATGAGGAGTTTGTAGAGGCACTCAAAAGCCTGGAAGAACATCAATTTGAGAATCTAATTCTCGACCTGAGAGGTAACGGAGGAGGTTACCTGAAAGCTGCGATTGATATTGCAGATGAGCTTATTGATAAGAATAAATTACTGGTATACACTGAGGGTTTGAATAGTGAGCGTAGAGAACATTTGGCCCGCAAAAAAGGCTTGTTTGAAAAAGGAAACCTGGTGGTTCTGATTGATGAAGGTTCAGCATCGGCCAGTGAAATTGTTTCAGGAGCAGTGCAGGATTGGGATAGAGGCCTGGTTGTTGGGCGGCGTAGTTTTGGCAAAGGCTTGGTTCAGCGACCATTTGATTTTCCTGATGGATCGATGATTCGCCTGACTATTGCTAAGTATTATACACCAGCGGGTCGTTGCATACAAAAGGATTACGAAAACGGCGTTGATGCTTATCATAGTGAGTTGGATGAGCGTTACCTGCATGGAGAGTTGTCAAATGTTGACAGTATCCACTTTGATGATGCCCTGGAGTATAAAACCAAGGTGGTTGGTCGCACAGTATATGGCGGTGGAGGTATAATGCCTGATGTGTTTGTGGCCGTTGATACAAGTATGTACTCTGATTATTACCGAGATCTAATTGCCAGTGGTTCTGTTAATAGAATGATATTGAATTATGTGGATAATAATAGAAAAGATTTAAAACGTCTTTATCCTGATTATAAAACCTTCGAGGAAGGATTTGATGTGAATACCAGCTTGGTAGATTTACTGATTGAGGAAGGCCAGAATGAACAAGTAGAATTTAACAAGGAAGAATGGGACGTGTCCAGACAGTTAGCAGAAGCACAGTTGAAAGCTCTAATTGCCAGAGATTTGTTCAGCCCGTCTGAGTATTTCCAGTCAATTAATCCTATATCAGATGCCTATCAAAAGGCTGTTGAGATTGTAGAATCAAAAAGAGATTACTCTCAATACCTTAAATAATTAAAGTTTGTACCCTAACCAATGAACGAATTTATTGCTCAGTATGGTCTTGAGGTGACAGGAACAGTTGCTTCAATCATCTATTTAATATACTCTATTCGCGAGAATCCCAGGCTATGGCCCTGGGGCATTATTGCATCAGGTGTTTCCATTGTAGTATTCTACCAGTCGGCACTCTATGCAGATATGGGACTGCAATTCTATTATGTTGCCATAAGTATTTATGGATGGTGGTACTGGTTAAGTGGTCAGGCTTCTGATGACTCGGTAGAGGTGCCCATTAAACTTGTTTCATCAAGACTATTAACTAAACTCTTTTTGGCGGGAGTAATTATTTACTGTGGTTTGCTAGCCGCGTTATTGAATATTCCGGCACTTGTAGATATTGCCAGTTCTGATTTGCCTTATTTGGATTCGTTTACTACCGCAGCATCAATTTTGGCTACTTGGTTGTTGGCTCGTAAATACATTCATCATTGGCTGTTTTGGGTGGTAATTAATAGTGTTTCTATGGGTATGTATATCTATAAAGGATTGTATTTTTATAGTTTCCTGTTTGTGATTTACACAATAGGTGCTATCATCGGGTTTTATGAGTGGAAACGATTAATGGCAAAACATGCAGCTTAAGCGACCAGTAACAGTTGTTTTTACAGGGCCTGAGTCAACAGCAAAGTCCAGTATATCGAAACAGTTAAGCGATATTTATGGAGGACAGTGGGTACCTGAGTATGCCCGCGAATATGTTGAAGGTTTAAACAGGCCATATACTTATCAGGATGTTGAAAAAATTGCCATACACCAGAAGGACAGTTATGAACGAGTTTTGGGTTTAGGGCAATCGCTGGTTGTTTTCGATACCTTTTTAATTATTACAAAAGTGTGGTTTGCTGAGGTTTATAATTCAGTTCCTGAATGGTTGGAGGAACTGATAGGCAGTGTTTCAATTGATCTGCATTTATTGTGCTATCCCGATATAGAGTGGATAGATGATGGGATAAGGGAAAATGAATCAAAAAGATTGTATCTGTTTGAACGTTATCGATCAGAACTGGAAAACTATAACTTTGTCTATGAAGTGATAAAGGGTAATGGTGAATCGCGTATTGAGCAAGCAAAATATCATATTAACCAACTATTAAACAGTAAACAATGACCACTGACCACTTTTCAAGAATTAAAAAAGCCATCAACGAACTCTCGCAGGAGCAAAGCTATAAAAGTGTTTGTCATCCGCATTTTAAGGACCATAAAATGCCTTCGTTAAGTGCATTGGAACAGGTTGTTAATCTTTCTCGTGAGATTCTGTTTCCTGGTTATTATGGCGATAGTTCAATACGTCCCGATAGTGTTAGCTATTATATTGGGGTGAATACTGAAAATCTCTATACGATTTTAGTCGATCAGATTTTTGCAGGCTTGTGTTTTATGTGTGAGATGCCCGAGAAATTTGATTTGAGTGAACGAAAAAGTATTGCTCATGATTATGCCAGTCAGTTTATCAGTAAGCTTCCTGAAATCAGACGCATGTTGGTGACTGATGTTGAAGCAGCTTTCTTAGGTGATCCGGCTGCTAAAAGTAAAGGAGAAGTTATTTTCTGCTATCCGGCCATTAGGGCCATTACTAATTATCGTATAGCTAATGCACTGCTAACTATAGGTGTCCCGTTGATTCCACGTATGATAAGTGAAATGGCACATTCTGAAACTGGAATCGATATTCATCCACGGGCAACAATTGGTGAGTACTTTAGTATTGACCACGGTACAGGAGTTGTTATAGGCGCCACTTCTATTATTGGCAATAATGTTAAACTCTTTCAGGGGGTTACCCTGGGGGCTAAAAGCTTTCCACTGGATGAAAACGGTAATCCAATCAAAGGTATTCCTCGCCATCCAATAATTGAAGATGATGTGGTTATATATGCCCAGGCAACTATTTTGGGGCGTATCACTGTGGGGGCCGGTTCAGTTATAGGTGGAAACGTTTGGGTTACTAACTCAGTTGCTCCGAAATCGAAAATTATTCAGTTTAAGCCACGCGATGTATTATATACCGAAGGAGGGGGTATATAAAATATCAGCTAAAAAAGGTGTTTTGTCAGCATTTACAAGGGATTGACCAAATAAGTCAATCAAATAAACAGAAAATGCAGTATTTAATGTAAACTTGTGCATAATCGGACGGTATTAATATTTTTCTATATTTGTAGACAATTAGACCATTGGCAATGGCATTTGATTTAAAAAACTGGTATCTAGAAAAAAAGCAAGGGGATATTATCCTGGAGTACAATGGAGGAATTACACCAGAGTTGATATCTGAGGCATTAGAATCCATTGAGAACAGTTTGAACATGAAAAATGAAAAAAATCGTGTTCGAAAAAAGGTCTACAATGTGTTTGTGGAGAGTTTGCAGAATTTGTACCATCACGTCGATTTGCCGCCAAGTACAGCACCTGTTGAACAGAGTAGTAATTTTGGAATCATCATTTTAAGTAAAGATGGCACCTTTTACCGCATTTCAACAGGCAATTTTGTGAAAAAGGAAAAATTAAATTATATTAAAGACCGAATTGATCAGGTAAATTCCTTGTCGGATGAAGAAGTTCGTATGTTGTACAGGGATATACTTAATAACGATGAGTTTTCTGAAAAAGGAGGGGGAGGCCTGGGAATGCTCGATATCGTTCGAAAAACAGGCAATAAATTAGAATATTATTTTTATCAATTTGATGATGAATACATCTTTTTCTCGCTAGATGTATACATTAGTTAACCGTATAGCTACCAGTATGGAAACAATAATTCGCGAAGGAAGTCCAAAGACACCATTTGTAAGACTAGATGGGGAAAAAGGAGTAGTTGAAATTAAGGGGCGCTCTATTCCTGAAAATTCTGTTGAGTTTTACAAGCCAATAATTGACTGGCTTGAGAAATTTGGAGAAGCACCTTCTGAAGAAACCAATGTGAATATTCAGTTAGAATATTTCAATACCAGTTCTTCAAAATGCATATTAGATATTTTTAAACGTCTTGAGTTGATTCATAAAAAAGGAAACCCGGTTGAGATTAACTGGTATTATGAAGAAGATGATGAAGACATGTTTGAAGCAGGAGAAGACTACCAGTCGATAATTAATATTCCTTTCAAAATGATTGAAATGGAAGAGTAATACCCAACTACTCAAAGAAATTTGAAAAGCTGAATAAGTAGCAATAGTTGCTTATTCAGTTTTTTTTCTGTCCTTAAAGTACCATATTGTTTTAGTGCGCAATGATAATAAGCCTGGCAGTGCACGTAAATAAAGCATCAGAAACAGGATAAGGTTGATAACCCAAATAACAATGGTGTTTGCATAATAGGTATCTATTTTTCTTTGATCAAAGGGTTTGGTTGGTGCCAGGAAATGAGCTTTCAGAAACTGACTCTCCGGATCCTGATAGATGGGATCAATCTTTTGCCATAGCTCACCGTCATATTCGATTATCTTATTGGAGAAAAAATTGTTTGAGTTGGTTACAAAGCGTTCCAGATCGTTATTGTGATACTTACTTTTAGCTTCCAGGTAAATTTTACGATTTTCTTCTGTGCTTGTAAGTTGTTTTATTTTATCATCAAGTCGGTTATCGGATTTGTTGTATAGTGTCTTATAGTAGTTTTTTAAATACTGAAGGTAGTTATCTACCGAATCCAGATTGTATCCAGATTGGTGATTAGAAAGAAGTGTAAGCTGACCAGAACGATTAGGGTAGAGTTGGTGGTGTTTTTCTAACTCTTTGTTTATTAGCTTTGCAGAGTAAGTTATTTGTTCATGACTAGTTGCTTGCTCTTCGTTGGTCTGATTGACGATTTTACGTAGATGATTATTAAGTGATGGTATCCAAAACTCTTTACGATATTTTGCCTGACTTTTAAGCTTTTCATAACTGTAAAAATCCTTATCAAACTCATTGCTGGTGTATTGGGCAACCGCCAGGGCCTCAAATGCCCATCTGGCAGTTATTATCTCACCATATAATGGAATGCGTTCGGGGCTTGAGATACTAGGGTTTAGCCTGTCGAAACTAATAAATACGCCACTAAGTATTAATTGGGGAATGATTAAGAATGGGATGATAATGTATATATTGACCGTCTTTTTAAATGTGTCAGAGATGTTCAGTCCTAATATGTTGGCAAAAACAGAGCAGCTAAACAGTATCAACCAGTATTGAAAGAACATGCCTTCGAGTTCAATGATAAAGTTGCCAATAAGCACAAATAAAGCCGACTGAATAGCTGATAGTCCTGAGAGAATAAATAGCTTGGAAAACAAATAGCTTAAGCGACTAAGGTTTAAAAATGATTCACGCCGTTGAATTTTACGATCGTTTATTATTTCCTCAGCACTTACCGTGAGTCCAACAAACAATGCGATAATAACCGAAATAATTATGTATACAGTTATGTTAGGGTTTTTTGCAAAGCTGTATACTGAATCGGTGGTATTATCAACATCGTAATAACGTATGATAGTGGCTAGCAGAAGTGCCAGTACTGGCGTTTCAAGCAGGTTAATTAATAGATATTGCTTATTGGCTAGTTTAGAAACAATGTCGCGCTTCATAAAAATGAAGAGCTGTTTTATTCTATTGGGTATTTGAAAACTTTTTGGGGGCAGCGCACTGTTAGCGGATGCTGGTGGTTCGATGGACTCCCAGCCTTCATGAAACAGATCATACCATTCTTTGGGATCAACACGGCGGGTTTGGGTAAAATTTCCGTATTCATCCAGTATCTGTGAGTTGACAATGTTCAGTATCTGTTCCACATTAACATTACCGCAGGTCGGACATTCACTCTCATCTCTATTGGCATGGTTGATACACGCCTTAAAATAATTAACGCTTTCAACGGGATCGCCATTGTATATCAGGTAGCCCCCAGTATCAAGCACCAGCAGCTGGTTGAACATTTTAAAGATAGCTGATGACGGTTGGTGGATGACTACAAATACCAGTTTGCCTCTAATCGATAATTCTTTGAGCAGGTCAATGATGTTATCTGAATCGCGTGATGACAACCCAGATGTTGGTTCATCAAGAAATAATATGGATGGTTCTCTGATAAGTTCCAGGGCTATATTAAGACGTTTTCGCTGGCCGCCACTAATCTTCTTATTCAACGGGCTGCCCACTTTCATAAAACGGATTTCGTAGAGCCCCAGATTTCTAAGCAACTTTAACACTTTCCGGCGAATACGGTATTCTGGCAAATTGTCAAAGCAAAGCTTAGCATTGTAATACAGGTTCTGATACACGGTCAAATCTTCCATCAGCAGGTCGTCCTGGGCTACATAGCCGATAAGGCCTTTTGCCTGATCCAGGTTTTTATGTACATCAATATCATTAATTAAGACCTGCCCTCTGGTTGGGGCATTAATGCCGCTTAAAACATTGACCAACGTGCTTTTTCCAGCACCACTTGAACCCATTATACCGACTAACTTTCCTGATTTAGCTGCAAATGATGTTTTATGCAAGCCAATGGCTTTCTTGCTAAAGTGGTATTCGACATTAACACATCTGAAATCAACGGCATTTTCAGTGCTGTCAGTAATAAATTGACTGAAAATATCACTGTAAAATATGGTATCAATCAGCTTGTTTCGGAGCGAACTGCCTGGGTTGAGAATCTGTACCCTTCCTTCGTTTATCAGCTGCCCATTCATGCTCAGGTCCATGTTACCATTAAAACGGAACGCAAATAGGTTGACTGATTTTAAATGAATAACACGTAATTCGCCTTTCAGGTTCTCCCAGAATAAATGTTTGAAAGCCGTTGATTCGTAACGGGGTATGCTGTCGACAATTAATACGTTATTGGCATCGGGTACTGCGTTAAACGAACTTGTAACAAAAGATATTATTGACTGATACTCTTCTTGCGGAATATTAAAGGTGAGTGCGACTGTTTCAATAAACTCACGCTCATAATCACTCATGCCAACATCAATATTCAGAAACTCTATTAGTTGAATCAATACAATAAGTTTCTGGTAATAGGTAAGTGCTTCGTTGATACCTGTTGCAATCTTAAGAACTTTTACAGAGCTGGCTGCATGACGTTTATAGAATTTATCTTTGTCAGACAGGCGCTGCTCATGTTCGCCTTGCAGTTTATCGAATAATAGCAGATAATCTTCGACGAGTCTAGTGTTAAGTTGTTGATTTAAAAATGACTTAACAATTATTCTGCGTGATTTTATTTCAGTTCTGGGAAATGCAATGAGCGCAAACAGCTGTATCAGGGCTTTTAATATTTCTTCGCTCATACTGCATATTCAGGTAACCTCTGTGAGGTAGATGTATTAATTTCCTTTATTTGTAAGGGCCTTTTGATGATTAATTGAAGGCCTCTAAGCTTTTGAATCCAATCATTAACATGGCAATACCAGAAGTTGATTTATTAGGATTTAAACGAGCCTCAACAATGCACTCAACCGAGCCTTCAATTTTAAAGTCCCATGAACCGGCTGCTTCAAATTGTTCATTTGAAAAGAGCAGGTTTCGCTCTTTATCGTAAATAGAAAAGAGAATATTATTATCCTCATGGCTGCATGCTACAACACGATACATGCTTCCTGAGAAAAAAGTTGTATGAAATTCTGCGACTTCAGTACCTGTTAAAAAAGCTCTGAAAGGCTGACCACTGGCTACAAATGGTGATTTAAGCTGGTTAATACAATTGTTGAATAACACATCTTCTTGTGAGTTTAATTTCAGAGGAGAGAATAAAGCAATAACTGCTAGTAGCAAGAAAATAATTGGGTGCTTTTTCATTTTATTAGCGCTTTATCGAGATTTTACAGGTTCAAAATTTTCAGAAAGATATTCAAAAGTTGTCAATTATTAGGTTTGATAGCGCAAAAAAAATAAAAAAACTTAAAGCGCCTAAACTGTGTGTTTGGTTTGTTACATACGGCTTTACCCCATATTAAAGATCAAACTAATTACTTTTCTCATTGTTTAGTTGACAATATTTTACCAATTATGCACTTGATTGATAACTTTAATCGCTACGATATTATTGCGTTGTTGAGTAAAAAATTATAATCTAATTAATTAAAATATATCTGATGAAGAGGCAAATCTTAATCTTGTTTCTAGCCATAATTAGTCTGCATCCTGCTGAGGGGCAGTTATCGCTGGAAGATGTTATTTATGGAGGAAAAACAGTATATAACTACTATCCAAGAGCTTTAAATGTTAGTTTTAGAGGAGACATGAACCAGCTGGTCATTCAACGAAAAGATTCGGTGATGGTGCAGGGTATTAAAGATGAAAAAGCATTGTTTCTGTTTGATTTAAATTGGCTTAATAACATCCTAAAGCAAGAAGATCATACGGAATTGAAACGGTTGCCGGCATTGAAATGGGAAACGGCCTCGTCTTTTTCGTTCACAACAAACAGTGGTTTCTATACTGTCGATCAAAGCGAAGGTCGGATAACCATGTTCGTAGGCAAAGCTAAGAATGGGCAAAATTTTGATTTGAATACAGATAACGCTCAGGTGGCCTACACTGTCGGAAATGATTTATTTATACAATCGAATAATAACGAGCCGGTTTTTGTGGCCGGAAAAGAAGGTGACGATGTGATTTTTGGTCATACTGTGCATCGCAATGAATTCGGTATCAATAAGGGAACATTTTGGTCGCCCGATGGTGGCTCGCTGGCTTTTTATCGCGAAGATAACTCAATGGTCAGTGATTATCCGCTTGTTAATGTAGATGAGCGAGTTGCCAAGTTGGAGAACGTTAAATACCCCATGGCCGGTATGAGTAGCCATCAGGTAACAGTTGGGATTTACAACCTTGCTACTGAAGAAACCATTTACTTAAATACAGGCGCTCCATATGATCGCTTCTTTACAAACGTTTGCTGGACCCCTGATAATCAGTTTATATTAATTGCAGAGCTGAACAGAGAGCAAAATCATATGCAGCTTAAAAAGTATAGTGCCACAACTGGAGAATTGGTGGCCACTTTGTTTGAAGAGAAGGATGATAAATGGACCGAACCACAACACCCTGCATTATTTATTCCTAAGCGTAAAAGTGAGTTCATCTGGCAATCGATGAAAGACGGTTATAATCATCTTTACATTTACAGCCTTGATGGAAAACTTAAAAAGCAATTGACAAATGGCAACTGGGAAGTAACCAATGTACTTGGATTTGATGCTGCTGGCAAAAATATTTTTATTGAATCCACTAAAGAAGAGGCTTTAGAGCGTCATATTTACAAAGTGAGCTTGTCCTCGGGTAAGATGACGCGCATATCTAGTGAGCAAGGCGTTCATCGTGCAAAAATAAGTAAGGATGGTCGTTATGCCATTACCAATTTCTCCTCGCTTAATGTGCCTTCAAAGACTAACCTGAAGGATACGCAAGGGTGTTTAATTAAAACATTACATGTTGTAGATAATCCGTATAAAGGGATTGAAACTGGAAAGGTAGAGTTGGTTAAATTAAAAACCAAAGATGGGCAATTTGAATTGGATGCACGAATGGTGTTACCTGTAGGATTTGATCCAGCTAAAAAGTATCCGGTCATCGTATACGTGTATGGAGGACCGCATTCGCAAATGGTTCAGAATCGCTGGCTGGCTGGTGCCCGGGGATGGCAATTATATATGGCTCAAAAAGGCTACATTGCTTTCACTCTGGACAACCGTGGGACAGCCAATAAAGGAAAGGCATTTGCGCAGGCCATTCATCGCCAATTGGGGCAGTTGGAGGTGGAAGATCAAATGCAGGGCATAGAGTATTTGAAATCATTACCATATGTTGATACAGAGCGCATCGGTGTGCATGGTTGGAGCTATGGTGGTTTCATGACTATCTCAATGATGACTCAGCATCCTGAGGTATTTAAGGTGGGCGTAGCAGGTGGACCGGTTATTGACTGGAAATATTATGAGATTATGTATGGCGAACGCTATATGGATATGCCACAGGAGAATCCCGAAGGTTATGAATTGGCCAATCTGAATGGGAAAGTAAATAACATTGAAGGACGTTTGTTGGTAGTTCATGGGGCTATCGATCCGGTTGTGGTTTGGCAGCATAGTCTGACATTTGTGCGCGAATGTGTTAAGAATAGGGTGCAGATAGATTACTTCGCATACCCACGTCATGAGCATAATGTAATTGGTCGGGACCGTATTCATCTCATGGAAAAAGTAACAAGGTATTTCGACGATTTCTTGTAAACCAAGATGTAAAATAGCTTATAAGCCTGATGCCATAGATTTGGTGTCAGGCTTTTTTGCTTAAGAAAAGATTTTTGGCTGAAATTCAAAGCTTTTTATTGCTAATTTGATTCGGGAGTTAATGGTTGTATAATCAATTGTTTGTGAATTTTAGCGATAGCCTGATGAAAATCATGTAATGTAATAATGTACAGAATATCAATTGATAATGTAATCGTTTAGTTGCACTGTGGAAAGATATGTTTTATAACCATTGTTATAAGTAGGTTTTTAAGAGATTATATTCAATATTTGATGAAATATTTCTTTAATTGCTAATTATGGAACTTAAAACAAAAGCTCAGGCTGGAAGTTTCGAATCAAGTGATGTACTGATTCTGGTTGAGCCGGTTGAGAAAGGTGCCGGGCGTATTATAGAGTTGAAGTCAATTGTTATGCAGCAGTTTGGTGATGATTTGTTGGGTCAGATACATGCCAATCTGGATGATTTTAAAATTGATGATGTCCGCTTAATCATTAATGATAAAGGCGCTTTACCGCCAACTGTCTCAGCTCGCCTGGAAACGGCATTGAAGAGAGCTGCCCAACTACAATCCGGAACCCTAAAGTAATTGTCGATGAAAGTCAAACAACGAACCTTTAAAAGACGCACAATGCTGTATATTCCCGGCAATAATCCGGCGATGTTGCAGCAGGGTAGCGTATATGGTGCAGATGGTGTCCTGCTTGATTTGGAAGATGCTGTTGCACTTAACCAGAAAGATGCTGCCCGTATTTTGGTAGCCCATATGTTGAAGTATATTTCCTATGAAGGGTGTGAGGTAACCGTCAGGGTTAATCATATTGATACGCCTTTTGGATTGGAGGATTTAAAGCAGATTGTTCCTCTTCAACCCGATGCACTTCGGCTACCCAAAGTGGAGACCGTTGATGAGATTAAGCGCATTCTGGAGCTTATCGAGCAAATTGAAGATGAGCATAACTTGCCGCATAATCAGATGAATGTGCATGTGATGATTGAAACCGCTCTCGGCGTTCAAAATGTTTATGATATTGCCAGATATTCACCTCGTATTGACGCTATTTCAATTGGCGGGCAGGATTTGGCAGCCGATATGCAGCTGGTAAAAGCGAATGATGGTGTAGGTATTGACTATGCCCGTAAGCAGGTAGTAATGGCAGCTAAAGCATGTAAAATAGATGTATTCGACACCGTTTTTGTTGATGTTGAAAATGAGGAAGGACTGCGCGAAGAAGCTGAATATATCAAAAAGCTCGGCTTTACAGGTAAGGCAATCATTAATCCACGTCAGATTGAAGTGGTGAATGAGGTGTTTACACCAACCGAGTTGGAGATTCGTAAAGCGGCTAAAATTGTGAAAGCCTTTGAACGTAACAAGGCCGAAGGAATTGGGGTATTTGCTGTTGATGGAAAAATGGTCGACGCACCCGTTGTGCAACGTGCTTTACGTGTACTTGAAATGGCCGATATTGATGTTGAATCGCTTTAAACCCGACAGTTGTGAAAAATATATTGCAAAGAGAAATACCTGAAGAGCTTGAGGGTATTGGGAAGTTAGAGGCTTTTGAAGGAGCGTTTTCAAAGCTGAAAAAAGGATGGATGGAAGAAAAAACTGTTCCGCCTCCCAATAAAGCCAAAATGCCACATTCCAGCAAAATCTGTGATACGCTGCGTGATGCCATATTAAAGACCAAACCTCGTGATGGAATGACGGTATCTTTTCATCACCATTTGCGTGGGGGGGATAACCTGGTGTACGAAGCCATCAAGATTCTTGCAGATTTGGGTATTAAGGATATTACTTTGGCAGCCAGTAGCCTAACTACTGCTCATGACCCGATTTTACCATATTTTAAGGATGGTACCATAACTCAGGTGTACGCCAGTGGTATTCGCGGTGAACTGGGGAAAGCCATTGCCGAAGGCGTTTTGCCTAAGCCATTTGTCATTCATTCGCATGGTGGACGTGTGCGTAGTGTGCACACTGGTAAAATAAAAATTGATCTAGCAATTCTGGCAGCATCGGCTGCTGATGAAGAAGGCAATGCAACAGGTGCACATGGTCCGTCAGCGTTTGGCTCAATGGGTTACGCAGCCATCGACTCTTGGTATGCCAAGCAGGTGATTGTAGTCACCGATAATATTGTGGATTATCCTTGTGTACCACAGTCTATTACACAAAACTACATCGATTACGTGGTGAAAGTTGATTCTATTGGCGATCCTTCTAAAATTGCTGGTGGAACCACGCGTATTACCAAAGCACCTATGGACCTGCAGATTGCTCGTTTGGCAGCTCAGGTGATTGAGCATTCCGGCGAATTGAAAGAAGGATTCAGTTTCCAGGTGGGAGCAGGTGGTGCTTCATTGGCAGTAGCCAAATACATCCGAAAAATAATGAAGCATCGCTCGATAAAGGGCAGCTTTATTTTAGGAGGTGTTACTTCCTATGGTGTTGATATGCTGAATGAAGGCCTGTTTCGTTCTATTTTTGACGTGCAGTCTTTTGATGCAGCAGTCAGTTCATCCTTATTAGAGAATCAGTATCACATTGAAATTCCTGCTGGCTTGTATGCCAATCCGTTTAACTGTGGTTGTATGACCAATAAGTTGGATATAGTTGTACTTGGGGCTTTAGAGATTGATACTAACTTCAACGTTAATGTGATTACAGGCTCGGAGGGATATGTGCGAGGTGCATCTGGAGGTCATAGCGACACGGCATCTGGTGCAAATCTCACGGTTGTTGTATGCCCATCTTTCAGAGGTCGTATACCTATTGTTAAGAAGAAAGTACATACCATTGTTACCCCGGGTGAAAGCATTGATGTATTGGTGACCGAACGTGGGATTTGTGTTAATCCACAAAAATCAGAATTAAAAGCGAACCTTGAATCAGCAGGAATTAAAGTCAAAGATATTGAAGTGTTAGCAGAAGAGGTTGAGGGAATTACAGGTAAAGCTAAGCCAATTGAAACAACTGAACGAGTGGTGGGTATTGTAGAATACCGTGATGGAACTGTTATTGATGTGATTCACCAGGTGAAAGAGTAATGGAGATAATTAAGGAGACAGAGATATTTGAGAGCTTATTGCTGGCGAGGGAGGCGCGTCAGCAATATAAGCTTGATTTGCTTCAAAAGCAGTACCACCTGGTTTCTCTCCAATTAAATATTCCGGGGCTGCCCAAAACTAACGATATACTTACTGCATTTATCAAAGAGGTTGAAGCTGATTTTGAACGTTATATCGTTAGTTTGAATGCTAATAACCGATGGAGTAATAAACAGGTGTTAACGGATGCCGCAGGTGATGCTGTTATTTATTTGTTTGATAAGCAGCAGCTCAGTGCAATGGAACTGAAGGCCATAACCGAAACTTTTGAGCAAAGCTTTGTACTGGGACGAATTGTAGATTTAGATGTGCTGGATGCAGATGGACAACCGGTATCGTCTGGTAAAGCAAAGGTCTGTTTTATTTGTGAGCATGCAGCCGAAGATTGTCGAAAAACTAAGCGCCATGCGATTGTCGATGTGCGAAGAAGCATGGAGGAGGCCATTGACAACTACCTGCGTGAACTGAGGATGAAAGAGGTGGTTACCAAGGTGGCATCTATTGCCCTTCAGGGCTTGCTGTACGAAGTGTCGCTGAGTCCTAAGCCTGGGCTTGTGTGTCGCCAGTCGAGCGGTGCGCATACCGATATGGATTTTACTACTTTTTTAAATTCATCAGCGGTTATTTCCCCTTATTTCATAGAGGTTTGTCAATTAGCAATTGATTTTAAAGGTAAAGATGTATCTGTCATATTGCCTCGTATTAAACAGATTGGCCTTAAAATGGAAGACGCCATGTTCAATGCAACCAATGGCATTAACACGCATAAGGGAGCGATTTTTCTCCTGGCACTTAGTTGCTTTGCCATTGTGCGGGTGGTGAATAGATATGGTTACTTCAAAATAAATGCCTTTTCTTCGGTCATTCAGCAGCTTACAAGAGGATTGGTGCAGCGGGAGTTGTGTTCAGCACGTGAGGACGATGTACTGACGCACGGTCAGCAAAGTTTCATGAAGTATGGCCTGCAAGCGGCAGGCGCAAGGGGCGAGGCAGAGCAGGGTATGCCAACCGTATTACACCATTCGTTACCCTGCCTTAATAATAGTATTGACAAAAAGCTAAAAGAGTGCACAGATACTGAAGTGCATGACCTTTTAATTCCGGTGTTGTTAAAACTTATCTCATTGAATAACGATACCAATGTTATCTATCGTCACAATGCTGTTATGCTTGAAGAGTTGAAAGCAAAAGCAAAGCAGGCTTTGAATGATTGGGATAATAATCGTCGTGAAACCTATACCGACCTGGTTGATTGGTGTAACGATATGAAAATATCCCCTGGTGGATCGGCAGATCTTTTAGCGGTAACAGTAACTTTGCATTTATGTCAGACTGAGTTTAGGAAATAGTGTGATGATTGAGAATTCTGATTTTAGAATAGAAGAGCCTGATTTAAGCAGTAAATATGATGTTGACTTAATCCGGCGGTTTCTTTCCCCTTTGGGCTTTTATTTTGATGAGTCATTAGTGGAATACAGTGTGATTCTTTATAACCTTAACGATGATATAGTTGGGGTGGGATCTTGTTTAGGTAAGATACTTAAATACGTTGCTGTGGCTCCCCGCTTTCGTGAATCGGGAGCCTTCGCACATATTGTTACTCACCTTACTGAGCATGTGATGAATCACTATCAGCAGGCTTTTGTTTTTACAAGGCCCGATAATATTCTCCGGTTTGAAGGATTGGGCTATCGTCATATTGCGTCAGCACAACCGCTTATATCGGTCTTTGAATTCGGGTATAAAGATATTAATGACTACAAGAAATATTTAGGTACGATTCGCTCCACGGGAGGAGAAAAACAAGTGGCTGCAATTGTCATGAATGGTAACCCGTTTACATTGGGACATCAATACCTGATTGAGAAAGCAGCAGTGGAAAACGAACTGGTGTATGTTTTTGTGGTGGAAACAGAAAAATCGGTTTTTAAGTTTGGCGATCGCTATGAAATGATACGACGAGGAACACGTCACTTACCGAATGTCAGGCTTGTGAAGGGTGGTGAATATGTTGTATCGTGTGCTACTTTTCCTAATTACTTCTTAAAGAATGAAACGCCAGATATGGTGACTCAGAAACAAGCCGAATTGGATATACAAATATTTTGCAAGCATATTGTTCCTAAGCTTGGTATATGTAAACGCTATGTGGGTACCGAAAACTATTGTGCCACAACACAGCTTTATAACCAGGCCATGAAAACTATTTTGCCTTTCAAAGGAGTTGAGCTAATTGAGGTGGAGCGCAAGCAATTAACGGAAGGAGTGGCGGGTGATTTTATTAGTGCCAGTAAAGTTCGCCAGGCTATAAAAAACGATGATGCTCAGAGGTTAAATCAATTATTGCCACAATCAACTATTGAATATCTCAAAGAAATGAATTTAAGTGCCATTGAGCAGCAATTAAAAACAGCTGATTTGAGGCATTAAAAAAAACCGCCGAAGCGGTTTTAACTATACTATTTGTTCTTCTGACTCAAAAATATCAAAAACTTTATCAAGCTTCATAAGTTTTAACAGGCTTAGCACGTCAGCTTTAATACAGCATAGTTGAAAGGTGCCGCCATTTTGCCTGGCTGTTTTTAATGCACTGATTAAGGTGCCAATACCGGTGCTGTCAATGAAGCTGATGTTTGATAAATTAAGTACCATCTTGACTCCATTACCAGAGAGAGCTGCTGTGAGTTCTGCTTTTACTTCAGGTGCAATAGTTGCATTTAATCTGTCAGTATCAGCTAATAAGCCGAACATTACACCATCATGTTCTTTAACTTGTAGCATATTGTCTATATTTAATTCTCTAATACATCCTGCAATTCAGAAATTGCAGCTTCGCATGTTTGGTTAAAACGCGTAATAATTGCTTCAATTGAACCTTCACTCTTGTTGGCATTCAGCCAGTCTTTACGATCGCTGGAATAACTCTCAAGGCTTTTTTGCAGTTGCAATGCCTCTTCTGAGTTATTTTCACATTGTGATAGTTCATCAATTTTTAAAAGTTTGGCCAATAGTTCCAGATTCTTTAAATCTGTATTTCCTAAATCATCCATGCCCATTGACATAACCGATGATTTGGCTTTGTGAGCAACGGCGGCAATTTTACTCCAATCTTTCTGAGCTAAGCCCTCATCAAAACCATCCCTGAACTCAGGTATTTGTTCGATAAAAATACTAACTAGTTCTTTTATAAGCTCCTGGCTTCCATCTGTGATGCTCTCCAGGTAGTTGAGATTTATGTGTGTGTATGGGTTTGGCATAAGTCAGAATTCAGTTTTATTCATGCTCAAATTACAAATATTTTAACAAATGTAGGTTTTTTACCCGAAATAATTATTCGATACCCAATTTGCAACTTCGCTTATTGATATTAATTAGGTTTTTTAACCGATAATTATCATTTTTTGGCACTTGATAATTTTTCTACATTTGCTCAACATGCTTTGAACTAAAATGGTTCAATCAAATTGTGCATGTTAATTAACTGTATGTATTAAGATTAATATAAATATAACATGAAAAGAACAGCCTTTTACAAGTTTCACGAGTCATTAGGAGCCAAAATTGTTTCATTTGCTGGTTACGAAATGCCTATTGAATATTCAGGAATTAACAACGAACACATGACCGTAAGAAATGGAGTGGGTGTGTTTGATGTATCGCACATGGGCGAGTTTTGGGTGAAAGGTCCAAAAGCCTTTGATTTAGTCCAGAAAGTAACATCAAATGATGTGGCAGCTCTAACGGTTGGACAGGCACAGTATTCATGTTTTCCAAATGGGAAAGGTGGCATTGTAGATGATTTATTGGTGTATAAATACGAAGAAGAGAAGTATTTATTAGTTGTTAATGCGGCCAATATTGATAAGGATTGGGCTTGGGTGAATGAGCAAAACACCATGGGTGCGGAACTGGAGAATGCGAGTGATGATATATCACAGTTGGCTATCCAGGGACCTAAAGCTGAAGCTGTTCTGCAAAAACTAACAGAAATTGATTTATCAGCAGTACCTTATTATACATTTACAACTGGTGCGATTGCTGGAGCAGATGATGTGATTATCTCTAATACAGGCTATACCGGTTCAGGTGGCTTTGAGTTGTACCTGCACAATGCTGATGCCGAAAAAGTATGGACCGCCATTTTTGAAGCAGGTCAGGAAGAAGGTATTATGCCAATTGGCTTAGCTGCTCGCGATACGTTGCGTTTAGAAAAAGGCTTCTGCTTGTATGGCAATGATATTGATGATACAACCTCGTCTATTGAGGCTGGTTTAGGCTGGATCACTAAGTTTAACGAGCACAATAACTTCATTGATAAGGATTACTTATTAAAGCAAAAAGAAGAAGGTGTTTCGAAACGTCTGCGTGGTTTTATGTTGGAGGATAGAGGTATTCCACGTAAAGACTACGAAGTGGTTAACGAAAATGATGAAGTGATTGGTCGTGTGACTTCAGGTACTATGTCACCAATGTTGCAAAAGGGAATTGGTATGGCATACATTAATAAGGGCTATACTAAGTTCGATACAGAAATCTACATCAAGGTTCGTAATCGAAAACTAAAAGCTAAGGTGGTTAAGATACCTTTCGTTTAGGATACCACTAAAAAAGATTAAACTAAAAGTGATAATTATCATGTTTTGGAAGTGGCCAGATTTGGTAAATGTACAAGGTTGATTACTGGCTACTTATCTTTTCAAATAGAATGGTGATACTCGGTTAATCAGTTGAAATATTTCACAAATTACTTTTGAATTGTAAGCTATATTTTAATTGATTTTGTGTGCTTTGCGCCAGATATTTCCTAATTTTGAAACACTCAAAACATGAATCATAACAAACTAAAGTAAATTAGCAGTATTTAAAATTTTTAATAAAATGAAGATTCACAACTTTTCAGCAGGGCCTTCTATTTTGCCTGAGTCAACGATTAAGAATTCGGCTGATGCCGTATTGAATTTTGCCGGTACAGGTTTGTCTTTGCTTGAGGTGTCGCACCGAGGTAAAGAATTTGTTGCCGTTATGGACGAAGCACTCGCTTTATTTAAAGAATTGTTAGACATCCCTGCCGGATACGAAGTTGTTTTCGTAGGTGGTGGTGCCAGTACACAGTTCTGTATGGTACCATACAACCTGATGCAGAAAAAAGCAGCTTACCTGAATACGGGTACATGGGCCAATAAGGCACTAAAAGAAGCTAAAGGATTTGGTGAAGTTGTTGAAGTAGCTTCGTCAAAAGATTCCATTTACAACCATATCCCTAAAGGCTATGAAATTCCTTCTGATGCTGATTATTTCCATATTACAACTAACAATACTATTTACGGAACCGAGATTAAAACCGATCTGGATGTAAATGTACCTTTAGTAGCTGATATGTCATCAGATATTTTCTCTCGCCCGGTAGATGTTTCTAAATATACTTTGATTTATGGTGGTGCTCAAAAGAACCTGGCTCCTGCAGGTGTAACTTTTGCAATTGTTAAAACCGATGCATTAGGAAAAGTAGACCGTCATATTCCTACTATGTTGGATTACCGCACACACATCGATGCGGGTTCAATGTTTAATACTCCTCCTGTATTCCCAATTTACTCAGCTCTTCAAACATTAAAGTGGTTGAAAGAAATGGGCGGTGTATCTGCTATGGAGAAAATCAACATTGAGAAGGCAGCTGTGTTATACGATGAAATCGATCGTAACCGCTTATTCAAAGCACCAGTTGTGAATGTTGAAGATCGTTCATTGATGAACATCTGCTTTATAATGAATGATGAATACAAAGAGTTAGAAAAAGAATTCTTTGATTTCGCTTCATCAAGAGGAATGAGTGGTATTAAGGGACACCGTTCAGTTGGTGGTTTCCGTGCTTCTACCTACAATGCTATGCCAAAGTCAAGTATTCAGGCATTGGTTGACTGCATGAAAGAATTTGAAGCTAAGCACTAAGCAAAAAAACATAAAGACAGTTGGTAAGCCCCGCTGTGGGGCTTACTTTTTATCACCACACTTATATAATACTAAGCAGAGATGAAAAAAATATTAGTAGCAACTGAAAAACCATTTGCTAAAGCAGCCATTGACCAGATTGCACCTGTTGTTAAAGAAGCTGGCTATGAATTGGCACTGCTTGAAAAATACACCGACAAGGCTCAATTGCTGGACGCTGTAAAAGATGCACATGCCTTAATCGTACGCTCTGATAAGGTGACCCGCGAAGTAGTTGAGGCAGCTTCTGAATTAAAGATTGTTGTACGCGCAGGTGCCGGTTACGATAACCTGGATCTGGAAGCATGCACCGAAAAAGGTATCGTAGCTATGAATACTCCAGGGCAAAACTCTAATGCTGTTGCTGAGTTAGTTTTGGGTATGATGGTGTTTATGGCTCGTAATGGGTACAATGGTACTGCCGGTACTGAACTAAGAGGTAAGAAAATAGGTATTCATGCATACGGTAATGTAGGTCATTATGTAGCTGAAATTGCCAAAGGATTTGGTATGGAAATATATGCATTCGATCCTTTTGTTGCTAAGGAAAAGATTGAAGCAGCAGGTATTAAGCCACTTGATACTGTAGAAGAGTTGTATTCTACTTGTGATTATGTATCGCTGCATATTCCTGCTAACGACAAAACTAAGCAGTCTATCAATTACGACTTATTGAACAAGATGCCAAAAGGTGGGGCTTTAGTAAATACAGCTCGTAAAGAAGTGATTCACGAAGAAGAATTGTTGAAGTTAATGGCTGATCGTCCTGACTTTACTTACATTTCAGATATCGCTCCGGATTGCAAAGCTGATTTTGAAGCTAATTTCGAAGGTCGTTTCTTTTTTACACCTAAAAAGATGGGCGCTCAAACTGCTGAAGCTAATATCAATGCCGGGGTAGCTGCTGCAAAACAAATTATCGGTTTCTTCGAAAGCGGTGATGAAACTTTTCGTGTAAATAAGTAATTAACTTATATAGGAATAATATTAAGCGCTGCTCTGTTTACAGGGTGGCGCTTATTGTTCTGTAAAGGGTGTTACATAACAGCTAAAATCACCTTTAAAGTTGACGAAAGTCACCTAATCACTTATGACTGATTACCTACATTTGTATCAGAGCAATTGCCCCAATGTAGTTGCTTTATTTTTATCAGTTATATACTAAAAACTAACTAAATATTAAGAAATGGCAATTATTAAACCGTTCAAAGGCTTAAGGCCTCCGCAAAATATTTCGCAAGACTTAGCCTGTTTACCATACGATGTGATGAACAGTCAGGAAGCAGCTCAAATGGCTGAAGGAAAAGATTGTTCGTTACTACATATTACACGCGCAGAGATTGATTGTCCTGCTGGAACAGACATTCATTCTGAAGAAGTATACGAAAAATCAGTATCTAATTTCAAAGCTTTTCAGGAAAAAGGCTGGTTAGTGCAGGATGACGAAGCCAAGTACTACATCTATGCGCAAACAATGGAAGGACGCACTCAGTATGGTATTGTGGGTGCTGCTGCTTGTGAAGATTATGCTAACGGCATCATCAAAAAGCATGAGTTAACTCGTCCGGATAAAGAGGAAGACCGTATGATTCTGACGCGTTACCTGGATGCTAATATTGAGCCTGTTTTTTTCTCATATAAAGCTGTACCAGAGATTGACGCTATTGTAGAGAATATCGTGAAAAATCAGGCTGCAGACTATGACTTTACAGCTGAAGATGGTTTTGGGCATCACCTTTGGGCCATCAACGATGCAGAAATCAATAACCGTTTGGAAGAGTTGTTTGCAACGAAAGTGCCTGCAACTTATGTTGCCGATGGTCACCACCGTACAGCCGCTGCTGCGCGTATTGGTGATGAAAAAAGTGGACAGAACCCTAATCACACAGGTGACGAAGAATACAACTTCTTTATGGCGGTTCACTTCCCTGATAATCAATTAAAAATTATTGACTACAACCGCGCTGTTAAAGATTTAAATGGCTTAACGCCAGATGAATTATTAGCGAAGTTGAACGAAGTATTTACCGTGGAGTGCATGGGAGAAGGTGAGTATCGTCCTGCTCAACTACACGAATTCAGCATGTACCTTGAAGGAAAGTGGTATAAATTAAACGCAAAAGAAGGTACTTACGACGATAATGATCCAATTGGAGTATTGGATGTAACCATTCTTTCTAATCACGTATTGGATAAAATGCTTGGAATTGAAGATTTGCGTCGTTCAACACGTATTGATTTCATCGGTGGTATCCGTGGTTTAGGTGAATTGAAGAAGCGTGTGGATTCAGGTGATATGAAAGTAGCTTTTGCTTTGTATCCTGTTTCTATGCAGCAATTGATTGATATTGCAGATACTGGTAATATCATGCCTCCAAAAACAACTTGGTTCGAGCCAAAGTTGCGTTCGGGTCTGGTTATTCATAAATTAGAATCCAAATAGTCTTTACCAAAAATACAGACTAACTAAATATCCGTTTTAAGCCTCCTTTAGCAGGGAGGCTTTTTTGTACTATACACCTAAGTCTGTACATTTGTACTTCTAAAAAAACAGAACATGTCAATTCAGGATAATCTACTAGCCGTTAAGCAGCAAATACAAAACAGAGCTTTATTGGTAGCCGTATCTAAAACCAAGCCCAATGAGGATGTGATGGAGGCCTATGAAGCCGGACAAAGAGTCTTTGGCGAAAATAAGGTGCAGGAATTAACCACTAAATATGAAACGCTTCCTAAAGATATTGAGTGGCATATGATTGGCCATTTGCAAAGCAATAAAGTGAAGTATATAGCACCGTTTGTGAGTCTGATTCATGGGGTGGATTCCGAAAAGTTACTCAGGACTATTAATAAGGAAGGAAAGAAGAATAGTCGTAAAATTCCTTGTTTATTGCAGCTGCATATTGCCGAAGAGGAAAGTAAGTTTGGTTTTTCTGAAGATGAGTTGATGAGCTTACTTAGTAAGGAATTGTTAGATGAATTATGTCATATTGAAATTTGCGGCGTAATGGGTATGGCTACCTACACTGATGATGAGCAACAGATAAAAAAAGAGTTTCATTCATTGAAGGAGTTATACAATAGATTGAAAAAATCAATATTTTCTGAGAGTTCGGAATTCAAAGAGATAAGTATGGGGATGTCGGGTGATTACCTTATTGCTATTGAAGAAGGCAGTACAATGGTTCGAGTAGGCAGCTCTATTTTTGGTGCCCGCAATTATCATTAAAACCATTCTATATTAGCTGTCATCAACAATAATTTTTCACTGAAGCTTTCAGGTGGTGGACTTTTGTTTATATTTGCTTTAATCAAGACTTGTATAAAAAATAATAACCCCAATGGCAAATTTAGAAACTAAATACCTTGGATTAACACTTAAGAATCCGATTGTCGTTAGTAGTTCAGGTTTAACCAATAGCGTAGATAAAATTGGTAAACTTGTGGAAGCCGGCGCCGGTGCTGTAGTGTTAAAATCGCTTTTTGAAGAGCAGATTAATCACGAAATAAACAACATTATCTACAAAGGAGAAGGGTTTGATTATCCTGAAGCGGCTGATTATGTAAAAGGATATACGCGGGACAACTCTGTTGCCGATTACCTAAAGTTAATTAGTGAAACCAAAAAGCAATATGATATTCCTGTTATTGCCAGTATCAATTGCTTCTCATCGGATGAATGGGTGGATTTTGCTCAACAAATAGAGGCAGCTGGGGCTGATGCACTTGAACTGAATGTTTTTGTGTTGAACACCGATAAAAATAGTGATCCGGAAGCATATGAGCAGCTCTATGTCGATGTAGTTACTAATGTGAGTAAGGTAGTAAAAATGCCGGTTTCGGTTAAGTTAGGCCTTTATTTTTCTAATTTGGTTAAAGTTGTCAATCGCCTGTCTGTTTCAGGAGCTAAGGGGGTTGTGCTATTTAATCGATTCTATGAGCCTGATATTGATATCAACAAAATGGCTCTAACTTCAGCAGAAGTGTTGAGTTCTCCAGCTGATATGAGACGCACATTGCGTTGGGTAGCCATTACATCAGATAAGGTGCATAATATAGATATTTCGGCTTCAACAGGTGTTCATGATGGCGCAGCAGTGGTTAAGCAATTGCTTGCCGGAGCAACCAGTGTGCAGACTTGTTCTGCAGTGTATAAGCATGGTCCTAAAGTAATCACTGAAATGCTTGACGTATTAAGTCAGTGGATGGATGAGAAGGGTTACAGCGCGATCGAAGAATTCAGAGGTTTGATGAGCTACAGTAAGATTGAGAATCCAGCTTTGTATGAGCGGGCTCAGTTTATGAAGTATTTCTCATCATACGAATAGAAATTTTGATAATTTTAAATATTGAAAAAGTCCGGCTTGCTGAAGCTGGACTTTTTTGATAAGTGACTGTGTGTTAGTCGAGAGGTTCAGCAAACTTTTAGCAATTATTGATTGTTATATAGCTGTGGCTAATATTTATAATACTAAAATGCCGGGCTAATTCGTTTTATTTAATATTTTTATACTAATTTTCAAGAACGAAACGATTAAAATTAAAATAACCAGAAGTTCAAATATTCATTCATTATGAAACGTATAATGACCAAAGCTACCATTTACTTTTTATCACTTGCGATAGGAGGAGTTCTTGTTTTTTCGTCTTGTAATTCGGGGCAGAAGAAGCAAAAGTCAGAAGAACAGCAAATTGTGGAGTCTGTTAATGTTGACGGAAAGCTGGTAGATGATTTTAAGAAATCTAAACTTATTTTTTACTCATTACCTTCACCACTTGAAACGGCCATGCTGATTAAACGTGCAGGTGCCACCTACAATGAAGAACTTTTGAATCCGCTATCTAATATTGATAAGTACTCAACTAATCGTCAAATGGCGCTTAACCTGGGTATTTATTCGGCCGATTTGAGTTATACCAGCTTATTTGATCAAACTCAAAGTTCAATTAAATACATGGCTAATGCCAAGAGGCTGGCAGATGGTTTAGGCATAATGGATGCTATTGATGAGGAAACATTAAAAAAGCTTGAGGCTAATATCGATAACAGAGATGTGATGTTGGATATCATTTCTGAAACGTTTATGTCATCAAATGCTTATCTTACCGAAAATGATCGTCCTGCCATTGCAGTAATGGTTCTCGTTGGAGGTTGGGTAGAAGGTTTATATCTGGCAACTCGCCTGACCAATGGATCTGTAGAAAATAATAAGCGATTAATTGATCGTATTGTATATCAGAAGTTAAGTCTTTATACTGTTATTAATTTATTAGAAGAGTATCAGGATAATGAAGATGTACAGTATTTATTGGACCGTATATCTGAATTGAATGAGATATTTGAAAAGGTTGAGATTAGTAATACTTCGAAGATAGAAGCAGAGACAGATGCTGAATCACGAGTGACAACTATCAAAGCTGAGTCTGAAGCCGTAATTTCTCCTATTGTATTTGAAGAGCTGATGAAGAAGGTTGAGGAGATCAGAACTGAATTTGTTTCTTAATTGATTTGACAAGAAAATATGCGTTTATCAATCATACTGATTAGCCTGTTTCTTGGCGTGTTTAATGTCAACAGTCAGTGTATCAATTTTGCAAAAAGTGTTGGTAAGGATTACTTGGGTGAATATATTCACGATGGTAATTATAATGCAACTATTCTCGAAGAAGGAGAAAAGGCTGAATTGTATAAGACGTTTTTTAGCGGACAGAACTACCGGGTAGCCATTGCAAAAGTTGAGCAGTTACCCGATATTCATTTTCGAATTTTAGATAAAGAAGGAAATGTGCTGTTTGATAACATCAAATACGATTATCGTTTGGTGTGGGATTTTAAAGTCGAATCAACCCAAATGCTGATAGTTGAATTGAATGTGTTGGAAAAAAGCACCGGAGCAGATGACTTAATTAATGGATGTGTATCGGTGTTGTTTGGATTGGAGCCTGGAAAGAAGAAAAAGAAATAAGTGACCTAATACATAAAATACAAAGAGCTCTTTTTAAGAGCTCTTTGTTGTTATATAGGGCTGAAGGTATTTGCCTGTATAAGATTTTGGACATTTCAATAAGTCGTCGGGCGTTCCCTCGTATACCAGGAAGCCACCATCATTTCCTCCTTCAGGCCCTAAATCAATTACCCAGTCGGCACATTTAATCACATCCATGTTGTGCTCAACAATGATTAGTGAATGGCCATTTTTGATGAGGGCAGAAAAAGCATCGAGCAATTTACGAATATCATGAAAGTGCAAACCAGTTGTTGGCTCATCGAAAATAAACATAGTTGGCTGGCTTCTTTCGTTAGCCAGGTAAAAGGCCAGTTTAACGCGTTGACTTTCACCTCCGCTAAGTGTACTGGATGACTGGCCTAGTTTAATATATCCCAGTCCAACATCCTGCAATGGTTTGAGGCGTTTGATGATGCGTTTCTCAGTACTCTTGCTACTTTCACCAAAGAAATCAATGGCTTCATTTACGGTCATTTCCAGTATGTCATACACATTTTTGCCGTTATATTTTACTTCCAGAATATCGTCCTTGAAGCGTTTTCCTTTACAGCTCTCACACTGTAGTACAATATCGGCCATAAATTGCATCTCAACCTTAATGGTGCCTTCGCCCTGGCATTCCTCGCATCTGCCACCATCTATATTAAACGAAAAGTGTGAAGGCTTTAAGCCTAGGTTCTTGGAGGCTTGCTGATCGGCCATCAGCTTACGAATCTCATCATAGGCTTTCAGGTAGGTTGCCGGATTAGAGCGTGAGCTTTTACCAATTGGGTTTTGGTCAACAAATTCAACTTCGTGTAATTTATTAATTGATCCATCAATAAGATCAAAGGAGCCTGTTTTATCAGCATAACCACCCAAGCGCTTTTTTAGGGCAGGGTAGAGGATTTTCTTCACCAATGATGACTTGCCACTGCCTGATACACCTGTAATGACCGTCATTATGTTGAGCGGAAATCTGATGTTAATGTTCTTCAGATTGTTTTCGCAGGCACCAGAAATATTAATAGTATCATTGAATGACCTTCTACTATGCGGAATGGCGATGGCTTCTGTGCCATTAAGGTATTTCGTAGTTAAGCTTTTGTCTGAAGCTTTCAGTTGCCTGAAATCGCCTTGAAAAACCAATTCGCCTCCTAAACGGCCGGCTAACGGACCGATGTCGATAATTGTATCGGCCGAACGGATGATGTCTTCATCGTGCTCAACCACAATAACGGTATTGCCAACCTGCTGCAGGTTGCGAAGTACATTGATAAGCAATGCTGTATCGCGAGAGTGAAGGCCAATGCTAGGCTCATCAAGTATGTACAAAGAACCTACAAGACTGCTGCCAAGACTGGTAGCCAGATTAATTCGTTGGCTTTCTCCGCCTGATAGTGTAGAAGACAATCGGTTCAGTGTTAGATATCCTAGTCCAACATCACATAAGAAACTTAGTCTGGTGCGAATTTCGTGTAGTAGCCGCTTTGATACATCCACTTCATGTTCAGATAGGCTCAAATCCATGAAGAAGTTCTGTAGCTCGGTTATAGGCAGAACAACTAGCTCATGAATACTTTTATCACCGATTTTCACCCAGCTTGCTTCTTTTTTCAGTCGGGTGCCTTTGCACGCAGGGCAAGTGGTTTTGCCACGGTATCGCGAAAGCATAACTCGGTACTGTATCTTATATTGCTTTTCCTCCACATGTTTGAAGAAGGCATTTAATCCTTTAAAGTGCCTGTTGCCGGTCCATAATAGCTCTCTTTGTTCCGGGCTTAATTCGAAATACGGACTGTGTACCGGGAAATTAAAATGGTGAGCACTTCTAATCAGTCGCTCCTTCCATTCTTTCATTTTATCACCTTTCCAGCAGGCTATTGCATCTTCAAATACGGATAGTCCCTTATTGGGGATGACCAAATCTTCATCAATACCTATTACATTGCCAAATCCTTCACATTCGGGACAAGCACCTACCGGATTATTAAAAGTAAACATGTGCTCTGTGGGGAGTTCAAACTCTATACCGTCAAGTTCAAATTTATTCGAGAACTCATGAACTGTTGTGGTGCTGCCTTCATATACTTTTACAAAGCATTCGCCTTTACCTTCATAAAAAGCGGTTTGAATGGAGTCGGCCAGGCGACCTAAAGTATCTTCATCATCGCTGGCCGATAGACGATCAATGACCAGAAGCATTTCTTTACATGCTTGTGCTATGTTCTTCTCTTCTGTCAGAAGCTCATCGATACGTATAAATTGATTGTCAATTTCAACGCGGCTAAAGCCTTGCTTAAGCAGTATGTCAAGATGTTCATGACATTGTCTGTCATCGGCAGATACTATCGGGGAAAGTATGGCTAATTTACATCCTTTGGGTAGCTGTTTAATAAAATTAACCACATCACTGGTGTAGTGCCTTTTTACTTCCTTACCACTTATGGGTGATATAGTTTTTCCAATGCGCGCAAATAGCAATTTGATATAATCATACACTTCAGTACTGGTTCCTACTGTAGAGCGCGGATTACGTGTATTTACTTTTTGCTCAATGGCAATGGCAGGTGGGATACCTTTAATAAAGTCGACATCTGGTTTATCCAATCGTCCTAAGAACTGACGGGCGTATGCACTTAAGCTTTCAACATAGCGTCTCTGACCTTCGGCATATAATGTGTCAAATGCCAAAGACGACTTACCGCTACCAGAAACTCCTGTAATAACAATGAATTGGTTGCGAGGTATTTCTATGTCTATATTTTTAAGATTATGAACTCTGGCTCCTTTAACTGTAATTGCTTTTTTCTGCATGCTCTTACAAATCTTTTTGTGCAAACAAAGATATATGCTGGATATTACAATTGAAACACTTCAAAGCGTAGATAGTTGCAGTCAATGGTATTTGGTTTTTAAACAATTTTTTACTTTTTTTACAACCGAAAACAATTAAGTAGTTATTTCTTAAAAAATATGCCTATCGACGCACCTTTACGAGATGTTTAAAAATAATTGATTATGGAAAAGCAATTAGTGCTTTCTGATGAGCAACTTGTAAAGGATTTTGTTGCTGGTGATGCTGGTTCAATAGATGTACTAATTGAGCGTCACAAGGCAAAGATTTTTTCTTACATTGTAATGTGTGTAAAACAACAGGAACTTGCTGAAGATATCTTTCAGGAAGCGTTTATACGCGTTATACGAACCCTTAAAAATGGTCGCTACAATGATACAGGCAAATTTTCTTCCTGGGTAATGCGTATTGCGCATAACCTCATTATCGACTATTATCGTAAGCAAAAGAATCAGTCGGTTATCTCAAATGATAATTATGAGTATGATTTGTTTAACTCTACTTCATTTTCAGATAAATCTATAGAAGAACAATTGGTATATGAGCAAGTGATGCAGGAAGTTGGTATGTTGGTAAAATTATTACCTGATAACCAGCGAGAGGTTGTGATGATGCGGCATTACCGTGATCTGAGTTTTAAAGAAATAGCTGAAGAAACCAATGTAAGCATCAATACTGCCCTGGGAAGAATGCGTTATGCATTAATGAACCTGCGCAGGCTAGCCGAAGAACGGAATATTTCTTTAACATTACAGTAGTACAATATAATCGTTTGCACTGCGTTATTTAGTTGTAATATAAAATTAAATAGCAGTGCCTATGCGTAAAACAACTACTCAAGATTATGCAGCCTACGAAGAAGAGGCTGATATGCTATTGTCGGTATTTGAAAACCTGCCTGATGCATTATTTAATAATGCAGAGTTACGGCCACACGAATTCATAATATCCAGCATCAAGGCATTTGCCCGCTCGTATCAGTCAATGAATGTATTAGGCTGTGAGAATGGTATGGTGATAAATTAATCGTAAAAGGATTTGGCAAAATTGTGAAAGGCGCCCTTCTTTTTTACTATTCGTACCCAAAAAGCTTTTAGAAAACCAGTACCATATCCTGTTAGCTGTATTAACGAAGCCCATGTGCTTAATATGGCTACCAGGAAGCTCTTTGTTCTCAATTGAGCGTCCAGATAGATAATGGCTGGAAACAAAAGAAAGAGTAGTGAGAACCATGATGACCAGATGAAAGCCAGAGCCAGCAAAAGGGGATAGCCAATGGTGAAAACTGATGGTAGAAGGTGAACCGGCTTTAATGTGCCTGGGTGTAAAAGCGATAAATCAATTCGGGCTATACCAGAGTTAAAGACTTGCTTAAAGAAGGCTTTAAAATGTGTACGGCGCTTATGATATACGTAAGCTTCTTTAATAAGGCCAACTTTATAACCACTATTCATCGTTCGCATACTTAAATCGAGATCTTCCCCAAAGCGCATATCAGCAAATCCACCAATGGCTTCGAATGCTGTTTTACGGATCCCCAAATTAAAACTGCGGGGATAAAACTTATCCATTTTTCGGCTTCCGCCACGTATGCCACCAGTTGTAATTGGTGAGGTCATTGAATAGCTAATGGCTTTTTGAATAGGTGTGAAAAAAGGATGTGACCTATCCGGGCCGCCTAAACAGTCAAGGGGTTGTATTTCTAAATGCTCAATCACATGATTAAAGTAATTAGATGGAATAATACAGTCGCTGTCAAAAAAAATCAGGTATTCTCCTATAGCTTTTGCCGCTCCATGGTTTCGGGCCATTCCAGGTCCTTGGTTGGATTGTGTGTAATAATGCAGGTTTAGCTGGCTGAAATAGGGCTCAATAACCTCCTTGCATGGGGTTGAAGAACCATCTTCAACAATAATAACTTCAAATACAGATTTAGCAGATTGTAGTGTTAAAGATTCTAACAATTCAACAATTTCGTCAGGCCTGTTGTAGATAGGAATTATTACTGAAAACTGCATGGCTATTTGCTTTATGCCACCAAATATAGCAAATATTGTTGTCCAAAAAGGTTATTGAAAGTTAAAGCCTGGAGTTATGTTTAACTCCAAGGCCTTTTTGTTTATTCGCGCGTTAATATCAACATGGGGTCGCCAATGATATTGGAATAATTGGGGCGGTATCGATTGGTGTCATAGAATTTACTGACATTCACCTTCTTGGTACTTTGACCATGCTCGTCTTTTTTGACTGCCTCAATTGATATATGATTATATTTTCCATCATTGATGCAAACCATCTGACCAGATAAGCCTTGTATAATTAAATCCATTGCCAGGTTAGCATAGGCAGTAGGCACAATCGAATCCAGGGCATCTGGCATGCCAGAGCGCACCAGGTAACCTAACTTTTGGTTCACTACATTGATGGTTTTGCCATTGTTAAATTTAGGCGAAAGGCGTTTGAGCTGCTGACCAATATCTTCACCAATACCACCTAATTTTTTGTGACCAAAGGCATCCGTTTCGTGACTGGAATATAGTATGTTGCCGCCTTCGTAACTTGCTCCTTCAGAGACTAATACTACCGAATATTTGCTGGGGTTGTTATTGCGGTCCTCGACCATTAAAGCTGCCAGCTGTTCAATATTAATCTGGTGTTCGGGTATTACACAACGATCGGCTGCACCTCCCATAGTTGGAAGCAGGGCAGAGAAGCCTGCATTTCTGCCAAATACTTCTAATACCAGGAAACGTTCGTGTGAACCGGCACAAGTACGTAAAGCGTGAGTGAGCTCAATCGTTCTGGTAACGCAGGTGCTGAAGCCTATACAGTATTCAGTTCCTGGTACATCGCCATCCATAGTTTTGGGTACGCCAATGGTTTTAACACCTTCGTGATGCAGCCGGACAGCGTAACTTAAGGTATCGTCACCGCCTATTGGTATCAGGTAATCAATACCCAGGTGTTTTAGGTTTTTGACGGCTTCCGAGGTTAAATCATTGTACTCATCTTTATAGCTGCCTTTCAGGTGATCGGGCACTTCATTTATATGTACTTTATCAGCTTTTGTCCGACTTGAATGCAGAAATGTACCACCCGTTCTTCCCAGTCTGTTAACCATATGATCGTCTAACTGGATGCAATAAGCTTGTTCTTCGAGAGGTAAGAGCGGATTAATTGAGATAACTCCTTTCCAGCCATTCTTAATGCCAATTACTTTAAAACCTTCTCTGATTGCCCGTATAGTAATTGCTCTTATCGCCGGATTTAACCCTGGTACATCGCCTCCTCCGGTAAGTATGGCAATGGTTTTTGAAATGTGTTTTTTTAGATTCATGATGCCAAAATCGGTTTTTAGATGATTGTTGTTTTTATACAAGTTATTATCTAAAATTCTGCAAATCAATTTTGAATGGTAAAAAAATGATAAAAACAGTTTGGAACTTTAACAGGAAAGAAAGCTATTGAAATGTAAACTGACAGAAGGCTTTGTTTTAAACTTTAATCAAATTCACTCTAAATAAGTTAAAGATTGTAAATTGTTAATATTGAGCCTTCCTGTTTTGAAAAAATATAAGCAAATTTGCAATTCATTAGAAAAAAGGTGTTATAAAACACATTTTTGTACAGATACCAAATTAAAACAATACACGACAGTATGATGATTAAAAGTCCACTTCAGATTGCACGCGAAAGCTACGTGCCTAAAATGCCATCATCTTTAAAAGGTGGTATTAAGATTGTAGAGGGAAAAGCAACTGAATCAGTAGCTGACCAGGCAGATATTGAAAAGATGTTTCCAAATACTTATGGTATGCCTGTTTTAACATTTGAGCCAGGTGACGCAAAGGAATATGCAGCTCAGAATGTAGGCGTGATTCTTTCTGGTGGTCAGGCGCCAGGTGGACATAACGTGATTTCGGGATTATACGACGGACTAAAAAAGTTGAATCCGGAGAATAAATTATATGGTTTCCTGGGTGGTCCTGGTGGTTTGGTTGATAATCAGTATATTGAGTTGACTGAGGATATAGTAAACCATTACCGTAACACCGGAGGTTTCGATATTATTGGTTCAGGACGTACTAAACTGGAAGAAACAGAGCAATACGAAAAGGCTTTAGTTAATTGCAAAGAGTTAGGTATTACGGCTTTAGTTATTATTGGTGGCGATGACTCAAATACTAATGCATGTGTATTAGCTGAATACTACAAAGAGAAACAAGCAGGTGTGCAGGTGATTGGTGTACCTAAAACGATTGATGGTGACCTAAAAAACGAAATGATTGAAACATCATTTGGATTTGATACTGCCTGTAAGGTATATAGCGAGTTAATTGGTAACATCCAGCGTGATGCCAACTCAGCTAAAAAGTACTGGCACTTTATTAAGCTAATGGGGCGTTCTGCTTCTCATATTGCTTTAGAGTGTGCTTTACAAACTCAGCCAAATATCACCATTATTTCAGAAGAAGTAGAGGCTAAGCAACAAACCTTGGATGATGTAGTAAGTTACATTGCCAATATTGTGGCTAAGCGTGCTGAAAACGGAGATAACTTTGGTACAGTGTTGATTCCTGAGGGATTAGTTGAGTTTATTCCTGCTATGAAGAAGTTAATAGCAGAGTTAAACGACTTCCTGGCACATAACGAAGAGGCTGTTAATGCATTAGAAGGCAACAAAGAAAAACGAGAATTTGTAGCTGAGCGTATTTCTGACGAATCGCGTGAAGTATTCGTATCATTGCCAAACTCAATTGCCAACCAGTTAATGTTGGATCGTGATCCACATGGAAATGTTCAAGTATCACTTATCGAAACAGAAAAAATGTTGATTGACATGGTGAAAGCCAAGTTGAAAAGCATGAAAAAAGCAGGTGAATTCAAAGGCAAATTTAAAGGCCAGCCACACTTCTTTGGTTACGAGGGGCGTTGTGCAGCTCCTTCTAACTTTGATGCTGATTACTGTTACTCACTTGGTAACACAGCTTCAATGCTAATTGGAGAAGGCAAGACCGGTTATATGGCATCAGTACGTAACCTTACTGCTCCTTCATCAGAATGGATGGCAGGCGGTGTACCAGTAACAATGATGATGAACATGGAGAAGCGTCATGGTGAGATGAAGCCGGTAATTCAGAAGGCACTGGTACAGTTAAATGGTGCACCATTCAAGAAACTGGTTGAAAACCGTGAAGAATGGGCATTAAACACCAATTATATGTATCCAGGTCCTATTCAGTATTTTGGTCCTTCTGAGGTATGTGACCTTACCACAAATACTTTAAAATACGAGCAACAATAGAAAGTTTTAATATTATAACCCGTAGCTCTTGTAGTTACGGGTTTTTTTATACTTTTGTTCAAATAAATATTTAAGTATTCAATTTCCTTTTTTTACGGAATATGTCAAAAATAGTAACACTTTCAGAAGCTGCATCCATAGCTCTTCATTCTATGGTGCTAATTGCCAGAAGTGACACAAAACTTAATGTCAATCAGATATCAGAAGCTATTGAGAGCTCAAAACATCATGTTGCAAAAGTGATGCAGCGATTGGCAAAAGAAGATTTTGTGGCATCGAACCGTGGCCCAAGTGGGGGGTTTGTACTCAAGCAGGAGCCAGAAGAAATTTCGTTACTAATGATTTATGAGGCCATTGAGGGGAGAGTGGCCATCCAGTCATGTCCGGGCGATAAACGTACCTGTATTATAGGTTCATGCATGCTTGGCGATCTATCCCGTAATATGACAAAGGAGTTTAAGGAATATATGGAAAGTCACTTTCTGAATGAATATATCTGATTCAGGTGCTTTCTTTTTTAAGCCATTTGTTATTGTGCTTAATACGAATGTTTTGCTGGAGTAGTAACCGCTCCAGCTTTTTTATGCTTTTCGGCGAAAAGTACAGCGAGTGTGAGCTGACTTTTATCTCCTCACCTTCAAAATAGGAGAAATCAACCCGGTAGTAGGTCAGCATATAGGTAAAGTTGATTTTAACCAGGTTTTTAAGATGCACAGACAGTGCAGGTTGTTTTATAAAAATTTTCTTAATAAATAAGTGACTGTCAATTAGTTTAAGACTATTTGCTTTAGAATGATAAATGAGATATATACCCAATAGGTAAGCAAATAATAATGGCATTAGGGTGTAGGCCAAACTGTTTGGGTAAATGCTTTTAATGACGGGAAAAAGGAGGGCTAGCAATAGGGTGAACGTTATAAACGGAACGAACAGATTTATGTTAGGCTTCAAGGTCAAAAGAGGTTTGCAGTGTCGTTTAGCTTCCGTACTAAGTGTATTTTTAAACTGATGAGTGTGCGGCGGTTTATAGCCTCTGAATACATTATTACCCGGATCTTGATTCAGTAATTGACATAACTCAAGGTATAAATCGGGCAAGTGTTTTCTGAACTCAACAGGAGCCTCGAAAAAATGCTCTGCGGCCACCGAAAAAAATTCTCGGGGATTAGTAGTGCCATATTCTCTGAAAAAGTCATTGCCTTTACGGCGCATTTCAATAAGCTGTTCAAAGGCTGATTGCCTGAATTTCTCCATTAAGCGATGGACATTGTAAATACGTCCATGAGACAGGTGAAGTGCCAGGTCCATTGCATGGGCCATTTCATGAAGCCCAAGGTTTACTTTATCATTTTCATCAGCATAGCCTTCCTCAAAATATTTCCAGGATAATACAATTAATCCGGCCTGGTTAACCTCGCCACGGTGGTAGCGGCGGGTTTGGCGATTGTAATAGGCATCATCATGTAGCAGAATGGTTTTAAAGCGACCGAAATCAAATTCTTGCAAACCAAAGGTGAGTTGAGTTGCTGAAGCAGATATTAGCGTTTTCTGGTGTAAGTTAACTATTGGCTGGCTGGATGAGATCCAGTTACATCGCTTCATAAACTTATAGGTGCGAAACACAAAATCTGGCTTTAATTCTGATGGTAATTGCCTGTAATAGGAAAAATTATTTTCAAGTATTTGCTGAATCTTTTTCCACCGGGGAGACTGCTGTGCTACTTTAAGAGTTATGGTGTGCGATTTTTTGAACTTGAAATACTCGTAGGCCACTATGCCCAGGGCAATTCCCATTCCCGATACAAAGATGAGAATGACATATATATGTTCGCTAGTCATTTAACAGGTGGATTGTGTGACATGCTACTACACCTGCTGTTTCGGTTCTGAGTCGACTGGAACCCAATGAAACAGGCTGAAAATTGGCATTAACTGCCATCTCAACTTCTTGTTCGCTAAAATCACCTTCGGGGCCAATGCATAATATGCAGTTGCTTTGTGCCTGATAAGCCAGTTTCAAAGGGCGCTTGTTTGATTCATAGCAGTGCGCAATATAAGCTTTGCTGTCTTTAAGCTGTTTGATGAATACATCAAAAGGTGTTAGTTCATTTATTTTAGGAAGATAGGCCTTCAAAGATTGTTTCATAGCCGCAATTACAACTCTTTCAATGCGGTCGGTTCTAATCTTTTTACGTTCCGAATGCTGGCAGAGCAATGGTGTTATTTCGTCAACCCCCAGTTCCATGGCCTTTTCAATCATCCACTCAAATCTATCAATGCTTTTAGTGGGCGCTACCGCCAGATGAATCTTATATGGTCTTGGAGGAAAATTCTCGGTATTTATTAACTCCAGTTCGCAGCGTTTGGGATGTGGGTTAATTATCTGGCAAGAATAGTATTGACCTTTGCCATTAGCTACAGTTACTTTGTCACCTGCTTTATGGCGTAATACATTGATACAATGTTTGCTTTCTACTTCGTTTAAAATACCATTCCCATCAAACTTGGGATCAAAAAATAACTCCATACTTAATTGTTTGTTGTAAAGATATAAAGCTTTGCATAAAACCTGTTACCCTTCAACCATGTGTTGCTTTAGTATGACGGGCAGAACAATGGTAAACTCAGCACCATGAGGTGGATTTGAGTAGAGGTCAATTTGTCCGTTCATCAATTCAACCAGGCTCTTTGTAATTGAAAGTCCCAAACCTGTTCCTCCGTGCTTCTTATTGGTTGATTCATCTACCTGACGGAAGCGATCAAAAATAAGATGTCTGTCTTTCTCTGAGATGCCGGGGCCTGTATCTGCCACGGAGATTTTTAGGTGCTTGTCTTCATCGATACAATATGTGATGACTATTTGACCTTTATCGGTAAATTTAACGGCATTTGATAAGAGGTTTAATAGTATTTGATAAACTCTCAGTGGATCAGTATAGATGAAAGATTGGTCATCGGGAATATTTGAGACTATCTTAATCTCAATATGCTTTTTAAAATTTTTGCAAAGGCTCAATGCTACTTCATAGGCTTCATTAACCAGTTCCTTAATATTGATTAACTCGTTACTAATTTTAAGCTCACCTGATTCAATCTTGCTAATGTCAATGATGTCGTTGATGAGGGTTAACAGATTTTCGCCACCACGTTTAATCATCTGCAGATAATCTGTTTGCTCTTTACTGCTCAGCTGACCATATAGTAACAAGTCGGTAAAACCCAGGATGGCATTCATGGGCGTGCGTATTTCGTGCGACATATTGGCCAGGAAAGATGATTTTAATCGGTCACTTTCTTCAGCTTTCTCTTTTGCTTTTTGCAGTTCGTTTTCAAAGGCTTTTTGATCACTAATATTTAGGATAACTCCAGTAATACGGTTGGGTTCCTCATCAATCAACTCTGTAATCTTACCATGGATTGAAAACCACGAATAGCTTTTGTCTTTGTTACACATTCTTACTTCGCACTGGAAAGCCTCGGCCTTACCAACTTTGTGCAGGTTAAAGGCCTCTCGCATTTGTTCGACGTCTTGCGAAAACACATGTAAATGCCAATTATCAAGGTTAATGGTGAGTTCATCAGCTGATTGGTAGCCTAGCATTCTAGCAAACTGCTCATTTATGTATATATAGTTTTTACTTATCTCAACATCCCACAACCCTTCACTGGCTCCGTTGATGGCCAATTCGAGCCGTTTTTCGCTCTCGATAAAGCTTATTTCAATGCGTTTACGTTTGATGATATCGCCTACAAGCAGAAGGATTATGAAAATAAAAACACTAAGAATGCTTAATACAACAATTAGTTCTTTTTTGTACGCGCGAACAAAACTGATTTCTTCATTTATTAACTGAAAATCAACATTAACATTTTCCTTATTCAGTTGATACTTGTTTAGCTGATGTTCATCGAAGATGGTATAATCAGGCGGAAAGTTATGCAAGGATACCGACTCATGCTTAAGTATTTGTTGCATCAGCTCAGCCGAAAGTTTTCCCTGATCATGGGCCTTTAGTAGCTGACCACCAACAATCATATCGGGCATAAGAAAATCCCAGTTGCTATACAAAGGAATGTTCACATCTTTAAAAAAGTACCTGCTTTCATGTATCATCTCGTTAGGAATACCATCACGTTGTGTATATAGGCTCAGTAGATAAACTGCCCTGTTAGCTGCAGGTAACTGATGAAGTGCTTGTTTAAGTTGCTGCGGTTCTGTGTTGTTAATTATCTGATAGGAAAAGTTTCGAGTTTCGGCATTAAACGCATCAATAAATTGACTCAAAAATATATTTCCCGATAATGTTTTGTCAGATATTACAATTAACTCTTCAAGGTTTGGTTGCAATTGCTCAATCAGCTCAATGGAGCCTTTTATATTTATTATTTCATGTACAATTACATGCTTGCTGCTGTCAACCAGGTTAAGCTGTTCATTAATATTATTCACCCCACAAAATACTGCTGGAATATCTCCCCAAATTTCTTTTCCATGTTGGGTGAAAAAATCAAAAGCCCTGTTATCTGAACAGATGATGCCATCAATTTTGTGACCTTTATATTTTATGAAATATTGTTGGTAAAGCGCCTCAAAATATTCATCGGTATTGAAACGTTTACTATCCATAAACTCATAAAAAATCCGCACAGATTCTTCACTTTCAAAGTGCTCAGATATAGCCCTGTTTATATCGGCCGTCCATTTAAAACCAATATGATACGAATTAAGAACCAGAATCTCTTTCAGCTCTTCCGCATGAGCCGTCAGGTTTAATAACTGGCCAATAAGAATCAGTAGTATAGCTGCTAGCGATTTGGTTTGGTTAATTAGCATTAGTTATATCCTAGTATGATTGACAGATAAAGATACTCAAAGAAATGAAATATACATATGTCGTTTGACTTAAAGAAGGCTATAATACCATGATGCGATATAACGGCCTTAAACATGGGAATTTGATGTTTTAACTCTTGAGAAATATGTTATAACTTAGTTAGCTGATAATCAAATTTAATCCTTAAAACCATGAAGTATATTATTGGAATTTTATTGCTGTGTCAGGTGTCAAACCTGACAGCGCAGGAATGTAGAGCTTACATACCCTATGAAGAGGGTACACGCTCAGAATTAACTCATTACGACAAAAAGGGAAAAGTAACAGGCCTGGTGAAGCAGGAGTTGAAAGCCGTTGAGCATAATGGTAATGCCTCAAGTTTTACGGTTCATCAGGTGTTTGAAACCCCTGGCTCTAAAGATGAACCAATGGAAAGTGAGGTTACTTTCAAATGTGTTGATGGCGTATTTTACATTGACATGAACGGTTATCTGAACCAGGAACAGATGGATGCCTACAAGGATATGGAAGTAAAATTAACCATGGATGAAATCGATATTCCGTCTTCCTATAAAGTAGGCCAAACGCTTAAAGATGGTAATATCAGGATGGAGGTCACAGGAACGCCCATCCCTATGAATATGACAGTTAGTGTGGTTAACCGAAAGGTTGAAGCCGAAGAGGAAGTTAAAACACCAGCTGGTACATTTAATTGTGTCAAAATATCACAGGATATTGTCACGAAAGCCATCATGAATATGACTGTCAGCTCTGTTGAGTGGTATGCCGAAGGAGTAGGTGTAGTAAGAACAGAAAGTCATCGAAAAGGCAAGTTGATGGGCTATAGTGAGTTAACTAAATTTGAAAAGCCATAGTAAAAATTAAATATGTATGAATAAAGTCGGATGAGTCAAAATGTGCTCATCCGATTCTTTTTTCAGCAGGTATATTTACTTTTTAGATACTTTTGCAAAAAAAAAGTAAGATGGAATATACAAAGGTTTCGGTGCTGGTAATGCCACCCAATGAGGTGGTCAATGAATTGCTTATTGCTCAATTGGGAGAGATGGGATTTGATAGTTTTGAAGAGAATGACAAGGGATTTGATGCTTTTATTCCCAGTAAAGACTTTGCCAATGCCAATCTCGAAGAACTTTATTGCCCGATTGAAGGGATTAAATGGAGCTATTCAAGTGAGGTAATTGCCGACCAGAACTGGAATAAGGTTTGGGAAGAAAATTTCTTTCAACCAATCACTATAGGAGAAGATTGCATAATTCGCAGTTCATTTCATCAAGTGGAACATCACTGTCAATATGATATTATTATTGATCCGCGAATGGCCTTTGGCACCGGACATCATGAAACAACCAGTTTGATGGTACAGCATATTCTGGAAGCAGACGTGAAAGGGCTTGACGTGCTGGATATGGGTTGTGGAACCGCCATATTGGGCATGTTGTGTGCCATGAAAGGAGCTACCGACGTTATTGGTATTGACATTGACGAGTGGGCTTATAATAATGCACTCGATAATCTACAGCTTAATCATATCTCCAATATGCAAATTCAGCTTGGCGGAGCCGAATTGTTGGGCGATAAACAATTCGATCTGATATTGGCCAATATTAATCGAAATATATTGTTGAACGATATGGCCAGTTATGCCAATGTGTTAAGAACCAACGGTAAAATTTTCTTTAGTGGATTCTATACCGAAGACTTAGCTGTCATTGATGCTGAAGCTGTTCGTCATGGGTTAACGATGATATCTCAAAAAACAGATAACAATTGGACCGCAGTTGCGTATATAAAGGCCGAGTAACGAATTTTGCGTCATAAACGCAAGTGAAGAACCTGAATTATATGATTAAACGACTACTAGCCGTATTAATTTTTGTAAGTGTTGGAGCACAACTCATAAAAGGACAAGGGAGATTTAGCGGACAGGCTGAACTGTTTGTTAATGAGATGGAGGAAGTTTTTAAGGGGGCAACAGATAAAAAAGCTGCAAAAGAGTTTATCGAGGCCTTTGAAATATTCTGGATGGGACAGGAGGATGAGCTTAAAGGGCTGATGATTGAGACCTGTAACCTGATGGCGAAGAAAAAGGCCCGGCCATATCCCGATTATAATACCTATCTGAGTACAATAATGGCTTTTAAAACCAGTGAGCATCCGGCAGAAAGCTTCAAAAACTGGCACCAAGCGGTTAGTGATTTGTTAAATCAGCCCAGGTATGCACTAAGGCATCTCAAATCGTTTTTGGTAATTAGTAAAAACCTGGTTGAAAACAATGCGGTATACACCACTCCGGCTTTAACCTGGTATGCACGCTCTGGTGAGTTTAACTACGAGTATACTAATGAAGAGCTTAGTTTGCATGTGGGCACAACTGATTTGGTGTGTGTGTCAAAAAGGGATAGTATCGTTATATTCAATACTTCAGGTATTCTTTATCCACTTGAAAAGAAATGGTTGGGTCGAAAGGGGCGGGTGACCTGGGAGCGATGCGGTTTTGACGCCAATATTGTTTACGCTACATTTGATGGTTACCAGGTGGAGATGGATAAACCTTCTTTTGAGATTGATAGTGTGGAGTTCTATAATCGTCATTATTTTGACTATCCCTTGCATGGTTCATTGGAGCACAAGGTGATGCAAATAACCTCACCCGGAACAACCATCTATCCTAAATTTGTAACCACTGAGCAACGTTTTCGCATTGATAAAATTCATCCTAACATTGATTATGAAGGAGGTTTTGCGCAAAATGGTGCAAAATTTTTAGGGGCTGGTACACATGAAAATCCTGCCACCATTACTATTTCGCGTAACGATACGACTTTTATTACCGCCAAATCGCTCTACTTTGCATTGCGAAAAGACCAGGTGTTGAGTAACGATACCGAGGTATCTATTGTAATGGACAGGGGTTTTATTTATCATCCCGGGCTGATATTTAAGTATATGGCCGATCTGGAAGAGATACACCTTATACGTAATGGCGAAGGTTTGGCACTGAGTCCTTACTTTGATACTTTCCATAATATTAGCATGGATGTAGAGTTGATCAGGTGGAAAATTGGAGCGCAGTTCATGGATTTGCGTATGCTTACTGGTGCGGCTCAAAATCAGGCTTTTTTTGAATCATTAAGTTATTTCAGGGAAGATTTTTATAACCAGTTACAGGGAATGGATGCCATCCATCCTTTGCAGGGACTTAGAAACTGTAGCAATTATTTTCATGGTCAGGTATTTACAGCTGCAGAATATGCTAAGTTTATGGGTTTCCCTGAGAGTCCTGTAAGGCAACAGCTCATCCAATTGTCGTTTTATGGATTTATAGGTTATAATGTTAATACCGATGAAATAACAATTCGTCAACGGTTGAATGATTACATAGACTTTAGATTAGGCAAAAAGGATTATGATGTGATTCGTTTTACCTCGCTTACAGATAGTGAAATAACCAATGCACGTCTTGACCTGCTTAACTTTGACTTAAACCTTAATGGCGTTGAAACCATATCCATTTGCGACCATCAGAATGTTGTGTTCTTTCCTCGTAATCAGTCCATCATATTAAAAGAAAACCGGAACTTTGTGTTTAATGGCACTATCAATGCGGGTATGCTAACACTATCGGGCGATGGATTTAAATTTCTATACGATGATTTTAGGATAGATATGAGCAACATCGATTCGCTCAAAATGAAGGTTGAATCAGGTGACAAGGATTATTTCGGCTTGCCAGTACTAAAAGATGTGGGTAATACCATTTCGCAACTATCCGGTTACCTGCAGATTGATGAGCCAGATAATAAGTCGGGTATTAAAAGTAATCCGCATTATCCGATTATTAATAGTCAGATTGAGTCTTACGTTTATTTCGATAGCCCAGCGGTACAGGGAGGAGCATATCATAAAGATGAGTTTTTCTTTACGCTCGATCCGTTTGAAATGGATAGTATCAATACGCTGAAACGGACGAACTTTAACTTCAGTGGTGAGTTTGAGTCAAATATCTTTCCCACATTCAGGGAAAACCTGACGATACGACCCGATTATTCTCTTGGTTTCAGGCGTGAAACACCACCAGAAGGTTATCCTGTTTATGGCGGTAAATCTACATTTACCAATACCATTGACCTAAGTAATAAGGGACTCAAAGGTAATGGTGTATTAAATTATCTGACAAGTATCTCGCATTCCGAAGACTTTACGTTTTTACCAGATATGGTGAAAGGGCAGGTGCATGAGTTTACTGTGGGCAAACAACTGGAAAATCCACCATTCCCCGATGTCAGTTCTCAATACATATATGTGGAGTATATGCCCCATCAGGACCAGTTTTATGCAACAAGTCAGGAGCAGAACTTCACTATGTATAACCAGGAAGCGCAGCTGCAGGGGAAAATCAAAATTACCCCTTATGGTATGACAGGAGGAGGTACCTTCTACATGCGCAGTGCCAATGTAAAGTCTAAGGATATTGATTTTGGCGACCATGCGATTTTGGCCGATTCATCAGACTTTAACCTCTCTGGTGCCGAAGTGGAAGGTGTTAGTTTTGCCACTACCAACCTGATTTCAAGCATTGATTTTGAAACGCGGCAGGGTACATTCCAGTCTCGTTCTGGAGGAAGCCGTGTTGATTTTACCGAAAACCGCTATGTGTCATTTATCAGCGAATTCTCGTGGGACATGGATAAAAATGATATTTACATGGGAGCACGTGGTTCGAAGGGTAACCGCTTTGTATCGACACATCGTCGACAGGATTCGCTGGCATTTTATGTGCCTATGGCCATGTACGATGTCGAAACCAAAACTATTTATGCTGAAGAAGTGAAAAACATAGAGGTGGGAGATGCCAACCTGATGCTCAACGATGGTATGGTAACCATTCGTGAGGATGCAGTACTGGACCCGCTGGATAGTGTGCGTATTATTATTGATAAGGACTCACTGGTGAAGCATACCCTTTACGATGCCAAAGTAAATATTACCGGTAGGTATGAATACAAAGGTTATGGGAAATACGACTATTTTAATGGTGATGGTAAAATACTAACGCTCAATATGCACAACATTGAGTATGGTAAAGAAGAAATGACCATTGCAGAAACGAAAATTGTTCCTCAGGATTTATTTACCTTCGACTCGCACTTTGCTTATCAGGGTGATGCCAGGCTGAACGCCAAAGAACAGTTGTTGACTTTCAGTGGAGGAGCCCAGATGTTGCACCGTTGCTCGCGAGGACCGCAAACTTATGTGCGCTTTGAAGGACCAATAGACCCTAAAGAAGTACGTATACCGATTGGTGAAGAACTGCAGAATTTTAAATATGAGAATATTTACAAGGACTTCTTTATAACAAAGGATAGCACGCATATTTACTCATCATTTGCTGAGGACCGAAAAGACTATAGTGATGTGCCAATGATTAATGCATCGGGATTTCTGGTGTATAACAGCAAGGAGCAATCCTTTGATATAGCTTCGGCCAGTAAGTTGGCCAACCCGGATACAACAGGTACATTGATGCGCTTTTCTGAGGCCGCCTGCAACATACAAGGTCATGGGGCTATTGAAATGGGGATAGATTTGGATCAGGTAAAAACGAAAGCCAGTGGTACAATTGTAAACGAGAGAGATAAGAATGATATTACCCTTTCAACGATGTTGGGGATTGACTTTTTCTTCAGTGCTGAAGCACAGGATGTTCTATACAGCAGTATTCTGTCATCATCGGCCAAGGCATCAAAGTTAAGCAAGGAAACGTTTGTTAGTCGTTTGGCTGAATGGTGTGGGCGACAGCAGGCCATTAAAGCTGAAAATGACCGCAATGCAACAGGACAGGGGCAAGGCTTACCAGCCGAACTTCATCAATTGCTGTTATTTAGTAATATTGATTTTGAGTGGGATACACAAAAACGTGCTTTTGTGGCCAATGGGAAAGCTGACTTGGCCTATATAAAGGACTTTGTTGTCAATCGCGAAGTGAAGGTATTGGCAGAGATAACCCGCAAGCGTAGCGGTAATTCACTGGAAATGTATATTGAGTTTGATGCCAATACCTGGGTGTATTTTGTCTATAAGAACAGCATGATGCAGACCTTATCTTCCAATTCAAATTTCAACAGCATTGTACAGGAACTTAAAGCGGAAGATCGTAAGCAGAAGGTGGGATTAGGCGAAAGGGGCTATACCTTTATTATGGCGCCTGAGAGCAAGAAGAAGAAATTTGTTGCAGGATTCAAGTCATCAGAACCAGCTGCTAATGAGGAAGCCGCTGAGGAAAGTAATGGAGAAGAAAATAATGAGCTATAATGCGGCTTTGAGCTATAGCTAAGTCATATAGCAAACCAATGAAAAAGGTGCTTATTTGTAATGGATAGGCACCTTTTTTATTGGGCACATTTCATGCATTTACGACTTTCGGGCATTAAAACCAGCCGTCCGGGTTGGATGGGGCCTTTACATTGAAGACATATCCCAAAGTCGGCCTCATGAATACCTTCAAGGGCCATGTGAAGATTCTTGAGTTTAGCTTCCGACTGTCGTAAAGCGGCTTCATTAACACTTTTATTGTTGATAGCATCCATGCGGCTAATACGTCCTATGGCATCATCGGGAGCAATGGCCTGAGTAAGTTCTTTTAATGACTTTATTTTTCGCTCAAGCGAAGCTATTTGCTTGTGGATTAACTGTTCTATCTCCGTTCTGTTAATGTCCATATTAAGTTGATTTTTGAGCCACTACAATAATTGAATCATCGGGTTTTAACTCCTGATAACTGGCAATATGGATAATATTAAACTGTTCGCCAAACAACTGCTGAAGCTCATCCTGCTCGTAATATTGAAACAGAAGCCCCTGGAATTCATCTTTACCTGAACCCCGCCAGAATGTATGCAAAACCAATCCCTTACTATTAAGTATTTCTGCCTGTCTTGCAAGCGATTGCTTAAAATCACTGGTTGTAAGATGATGCATCACCTTATTGGAGTAGATGCAGTCAAAGTGCAATTTTGTTTTGATGGTCACCGCATCCAGCACCATCACTTTTATCTCGGGGTGCTGACGCTTATAAAGTTCGGCAAATACAAAGGAGTAATCAGAACCAATTACATTGTATTTTTGCCGGATGTTATCAAGGTCTTTGCCAGGGCCCATGCCCAGTTCCAGTATTTTTCCTGATGTTGGAATATGCTTTTGAAACTGTTCATAAAACCATGTGCCGTCGTATTCAGACGTCATTTCAAGGTATTGCCTGACGTTCTCTTCTTTTTCAAAAAAAGTATCGCTCATAATGACTTATTTGCCTGCAAAATACAAAAATGCCCCGATTCAGTATGAACCAGGGCTCAGATATTAACTAGATAGACATAAATATCATTGCCTTGAAGGGCAATTCGCTTTATTGAAAGTTGACCAGTTCAATCTCAAATACAAGTATGCTGTTGGCCGGTATAGTTATTTTGCCATCTTTATCATACTTGGGTGAGCTACCATAGCATAATTGCGAAGGGCAATAAAAAATAGCCTTACCACCTTTTTTTAGTTTTGGGATACCTACACGCCAGGCTTCAATAAGGTTGCTAAGTGGTGTTCTGCTCAAGGTACCAGTCTCAAACTCTTCACCATCCATAAACATACCTTTATATGATGCATCAATTATTGAATTGTCAGTAGCATTGCTCCCTTCACCTGGTTCAATAATCTGGTAGTAAAGACCAGACTCATCACGCTCGGCTTCAATGTTATTCTCTTCTAGGAAAGCAGCTAAAATATCTTCATCAATCTCAGTTTGATCTCTGTCTATTTTTACATCAAATATAACCACAGAGTTGGCTGGTACACCATTAGCGCCAGAATTGCCATAAGCTAAGCCTGAAGGAATGAACAGTTGTATTTCGCCTTCGCGGTTAATATACGGAAAGCCAATTTGGAAGCCAATCAACAATCTTGATAAATACTGGGTGACATTTTCACCTTCCGTATCGGCAAACACCTTACCATTGGTTAAATACCCCTTGTATGAGAATGTAACTTTCTCATCTTTTGATATATCGCTACCAATAGGGGCTCCGCTTCCTTTATCAATAATTTTATAATATAAACCTGAAGCGTGGCGCTGGGCCTCAATGTTGTTTTCAGCCAGGTAATTGACAATAATCTCTTCATCAATGGCTGTGTAATCAACGTAATCATCTTTCAAACAGCTTGCCAGCAATGGCAGCAATAGCATAAATAGTACGACCTTTCTCATTATCATTCTCACTATTATTCAATAAGTATTAATTAAACTTCAAATATTTGAGCTGTATTCGTGTTAATATCCATATCCTTTTCATTCCAATACTATTTAGTGCCGGTCTGAGAAAGAAAATTCAGCATGTATTATTAACTATTAAACCACTGTCCCCACCGCAGTTTGTTTGTTAGATACGTTTTTTGTGCAATGGTTGCTTTTATCTTCAAAAATTTTTTCGCTTGCACAAATGATTTGAGAAAGGTGATTGCAAAAATAGTCTTTACAATTAAAAGTCAAAGGAATGGCGGTTATAGTTGCATCCTTCAATTATACGATGTCTCATTTAGCAAGGCGTATGTTGGATAAAATATTCAGCGAATTGTAAAATATTAGCAATAGTTAATATGATATTAGCAATAAAATAGAAATGATGTTATTTTGGGATAATATTGTACCATTATGAAAGCCCAGAAAGAATATCTGTCAGCAAATATGCTTCATTCATTCAGAGTAAAGCATACTATTTTGCCATACATGGATAGTCCATGGCACTATCATCCCGACTATGAATTAATATATATAGTGAATGGTACAGGTAAGCGTTTTGTTGGGGATAGTGTGGAAAATTTTACTCATGGTGATTTAGTGCTTTTAGGCCCCAACCTGCCACATGTCTGGAAAAATGATGACAACTACCACGCAACAGATTCGGCCATCAATGCCGAGGTTATTGTTATACAATTTAAGAACGATGCATTTGGCGAGACCTTCTTTTCGCTACCCGAGTTCAAAGAGATTAGCAAGATGCTTGACTTTAGCTCTCGTGGATTAAAAATTACCGGGCGCACCCGCACTAAAGTTATAAAAGAGATGTGGGCTATTATTGATTGTACGGGTGTTAATCGTATAATTGGACTGCTTAATATTCTTAATCATATAACCGACCTAAATGATCTAACACCTATATGCTCATCCTCTTTTAAGCGTATAAGATATGAGCAGAGTTCAGAAAAGCTGAATAAGGTACTTGAGCATATTGTCAATAATTTTCAGAAACCCATTCAGCTTGATGACGTGGCAAACCTCGCCAGCATGAGTAAGACCGCATTCTGCCGTTTTTTTAAACTTAAAACTACCAAAACATTTAATCAGTACTTAACCGACGTGAGAATTGGTTATGCTTGTGAACTGTTAATGGATTCGGATTTGTCGGTAGCACAAATAAGTGCATTATGCGGATTTAATAACCAGTCATTTTTTAACAGGCAGTTTAAGCTGTTGAAAGGTGCTACTCCAAGTGAATATCAGCAGCGGTATAAGCATATGAATGAAAAGATTCAAAAAGTATAAAGATGAATAAACTTCAATTGCTATTAGTTTTTTTTAGTACACTAATAATGACAGTTGGCTGCCAAAAGGAAACAATTAAACCCAATATTCTTTGGATCTACGTGGAAGATCTTAGTCCGGAGTTCGGTTGCTATGGTAACAACATTGTAAATACCCCAAATGTTGATGAATTGGCAATAAACGGGGTTAAGTATACTAATGTGCACATGCCGGCTGCCGTCTGTTCTGCTGTCAGGTCGGGCATCATCACGGGCACAATGCCAACTACATTAGGGTTGCATAATCATCACAGCAGTCGCGATTTGGCATCAGCTATCTTTTTGCCGGATACCATTAAAACGATACCTGAACTGTTTAAGGATGCCGGTTATTTCACTTACAATTGGGGGAAAGATGATTATAACTTCTGGTACGACAGACGTAACCTGTATGAAGGTGATTTTCGCTCCATTGGCATGTATGGCATGTCGGGCAATAAAATCGATTGGAATGCCCGTGAAGAGGGGCAGCCATTTTTCGGCCAGATTCAATTGTATGGCAATAAACATGTGTATAACCGAAAGTTTAAGGAAAAAAGAATAAGAGCGATTGACCCTGATATGATGGAAGTACCTCCTTACTACCCTGATTCTGCTTTTATTCGTCAGGACTTAGCCAATCATCTTGAATGCATTGAGCTGACAGATAGAGAGGTGGGCGAAATTGTGGAAGCACTTCGTCAAGATGGCTTACTCGAAAATACCTATATCTTTTTCATCTCAGACCATGGTATGCGTTTATGGCGGCATAAGCAGTTTTTGTATGATTCTGGTACAAATGTGCCATTCATAATAGCCTATTATGGGGAAGATGGGAAATTGCAAAAGGGAACAGTCAATAATGATTTAATAAGTGGTCTTGATATCGGAACCACAACACTTGGACTGGCCAATATTGAGATACCATCATATACGGAAGGTATCGATTTTTTGGCAGCCGACTATCAGCCGCGTGAATTCATTATTTCAGTTCGCGATCGTTGTGATTTTACCATCGATCGAATCCGTTCGGTGCGCACAAAAGAGTTTCGTTACATTCGCAATTTTTATCCGGATCGACCATATATGCAGCCAAATTACCGAGATGAATGGGACATAAGCAAACGCATGCATCAATTGGCGAGCGAAGATAAGTTAGGTGAAAATCCAGCTAAATTCTGGGGTAATGAGCGTCCATCTGAAGAACTTTACGATGTGGAGAAGGACCCGGATATGATCAATAATCTGGCTTATAGCGAGGAGTATCTGGGAGAGCTAAACCGGATGCGTACAACCCTTGATAAGTGGATAGACGCAACTGACGACAAAGGGCAATACCCCGAAAGCGTTGACGGGTTAAGGTTTATGTACAACCGCTGGAAGGAGCAGTGCGTAAATCCTGAATACGATCAGTTTAAGTGATGATTCCCTACTCTCATCATTCATAATAAACCGATAGTTTGTCAGCATGCAACCAAGGGCAGTGTTACAATATTATCGGCTTTTAATACGATGTTAGTAAGAATTTTTTAATCCTGAACTGGAAAACTAGTATTGCAGCATTATAACCGAAATGCTTGCTATAAGCATTGCTAAATCGTTAAAAATGAAAGTTTCAGTTTATGTTGTAATTGCTTTATTTGGCCTGTTTATCTTTAATCGATGTCAGAAACCGTTAAAGGATAAAACACCCGAAATTTTTTCGTTGAATGAAAGTAACTGGGTTTTTGCAGAGAAAGACAGTACGCAATTCTTACCCGCTAAAGTACCAGGCTCTGTTCATATGGATTTATTTGATAATGATTTGATTCCGGAGCCTTATTACCGCAATAACGAGAAGGAACTGCAATGGATAGGCGAGCGCGACTGGATTTACAAAACAAACTTTGATGTAGATAAGGAGTTCCTGAACAACCAATCGATAGTGTTGTGTTTTGATGGCCTGGATACCCATGCGGATGTTTATCTGAATGGCCAGCCAATTATTGCTGCTAATAACTACTTTCGTGCGTGGGCCGCTGACATCAGGCAACATGTGAAGCTCACAGATAACCTGCTGGAAGTCTGCTTCCGGAATGCAGTGGATGCTAATACCATACTGCGACAAGCGGATACCATTCCACTGTTTGATGACTATGTTTACTCCCGAAAACCGGCCTTTCATTTTGGCTGGGATTGGGGCCCTGTTTACATTACTGCCGGTATCTGGCGACCCGTTTATATAAAAGCCTGGAGTGGAGCTCAGATCACCGATCAGTTTATTGTTCAGAATGATGTAAGTACTGATTTGGCCCGTTTGCAGGCCGAAGTCGAAATTGAGTCATTGATTGAAGCGGATGTTGAACTGATTGTTAGCTGTGACGAAGCCAATGTAAACAAACAACAGACAGTATCGCTCAAAAAAGGCTTGAACAGGATTATTTGTACGTTTGATATAGACCAGCCAAAGCTTTGGTGGTCCAATGGACTTGGCGAGCCACATCTTTACACCATCGAAACCCGCTTAATTAGAGAGGACGAATTAATGGATAGGGAATCGAGCCGGATTGGGGTGCGTCAATTAAAACTGGTTCAAAATCCTGACGAAAAGGGCTCTTCCTTTCACTTTGAGTTAAATGGGGTACCGGTTTTTGCAAAGGGAGCCAACTACATACCTCAGGAGAGTTTCCAGAGCAAAGTAGACTCGGCCGATTACCGGCGGGTAATTCAGCATGCCCTTGATGCCAACATGAACATGTTACGTGTATGGGGTGGTGGCTTTTATGAGGAAGATTATTTTTACGATTTATGTGATGAAAAGGGCTTATTAGTGTGGCAGGACTTTATGTTTGCCTGCAGCATGTATCCTGGCGAAACTGATTACCTTGAGAATGTGCGCCAGGAGGCGGTAGAGAATGTTAAGCGCTTGCGCAACCACCCATCTGTTGCCCTCTGGTGTGGCAATAATGAGAACTACATTGGCTGGCAGGATTGGCGCTGGTCGCGTCATTTCACAAAAGCAGATTCAGCAACGGTATGGCACGATTACGAAAAGCTATTTAATGAGTTATTGCCTGAGGTGGTCAATGCCTATGATCCTTCAAAAGCCTATTGGCCTTCTTCGCCAAAGTATGGTTGGGGCTATCCGGTGAATAGCGATGGAGATGTGCACCTGTGGGCTGTATGGCATGCTCAGGATCCTTTCGAAGTGTTTCTGGAGGAGGAAAATATCGGCCGCTTTATGAGCGAATATGGCTTTCAGTCGTTACCTGAGATGAAAACCATTGATGCTTTTACCTTGCCGGCAGACCGTTCGATTGATTCGGAGGTGATGAAAGCACACCAAAAGCATCGAGTGGGTTATCCGGTTATTGATAAATACATCAAACGCGATTACAATTGGCCTAAGGATTTTGAATCGTATGTGTATGTTAGCCAGGTATTACAAGCCAAAGGAATTAAAATGGCCATTGAAGCTCATCGCAGAGCCATGCCGTTCTGCATGGGGACATTGTATTGGCAGTTAAACGACTGCTGGCCCGTGGCTTCATGGTCGTCAGTTGATTATTACAACCGTTGGAAAGCCTTGCATTATAAGGTGAGAGATGCTTATGCCAATGAGCTGGTATCGGCTGTAATTAAAAACGATACAGTTGAAGTTTACCTGGTGTCTGATTTGACCAAAGATATGGATAGAAGGCTGCAGTTAAAACTCTCCGACCTTGAAGGGCAGGTAATTTGGGAAGAAAATGTTGATGTGAAACTGTTGGCCAATACAAGTGTGAATGTATTGAAAAAACCAATCAAAGATATTATTAAGAGCCATGACCCGACTGAACTGGTGCTTGATGTTACATTGATGGACGGAAGCCATGTTACTTCTCGTAATCCTTTGTATTTTGTCTCGCCCAAAGACCTGAAGTTATCAGTGCCCGAAATCGTATCCAAGATTAGTATCTTATCACCCGATGAATTACAGATAGAACTTGAATCACCTACCCTTGTAAAGGATATAATGCTGGAGTTTGATGAATTGGATGGACAGTTTAGCGACAACTATTTCGATATGTTACCCGGAGAGAAATATGCGGTTCGGTTTAGATTACATACAGGACAGGTTGATAAGGCAAGTACCTTAAAGCTTAAGCATAAATCATTAATTGATACTTATTAATTGAGTAGAATAGGAGTAGCCGGTTTCACCACACCGGCTATTCCTAATTGTTAAATTAGCTAGGATGCAAAGTTTACTCAATTACTTATTGCATATTTGTAATTCGAACTGTTTTTAGGGCGAAATTAACCATAGGACCGAAGGCTCAACAAGTAATAATATGCTGGCTTTCAGTTTCTGAATTCTTAAAGTATGAGAACGAAACACAGCACGAATGAATCATTGGCATTGCTAAATAGTTTTAGTTTATTTGATTGTCTGTCAGGTGACGAAAAGCTATATCTGGCGGATAATATTGTTCACAAAGAGTTGGATAGTAAAACAGCACTGTATCATGAAGGTTGTGCGTTACAGCATCTCATGCTGATTATCGAAGGCATCGTTAAACAGGTTAAACGTGGTGCAAAAGGTAAGGAACTGGTGATTCGGTATGCTCGCTCAGGTGAGATACTTGGTTTTCGCTCTGTGATGACCAATGAGTTGGCTTGCACAACCAGTGAAGCTGCCGGCCCCGTTAAAGCAGGGTTTATCAAAAAAGGCTGCCTGCTGAAACTGGTACGTACCAATACAAATTTCGCTTATAAGTTGTTACAAATGGCTTGTATGGAACTGGAAGAGACTCAGCGCTTTATTTTGAATGTTTCTCAAAAGCAAATTCGGGAACGGGTGGCAGCAACTTTATTGCATTTAGCGGATATTTTCCAGTTGGATGAAGATAACACCTTAAAAGCCACCATTTCGCGCAAGGAAATTGCCAGTGCAGTTGGTACGGTGCCTGAATCCGTAATTCGCATGTTATCTGAATTTAAAGAGGATAAACTGATTGAGCTCAATGGCCGGCAAATACGCTATATAGATATCCCCAAACTCAAGCGGATGAGCTATTCATCATTCTATTCTGTTTAAAATGGCATTCTCCCATAGTGAGGCGCTCGATGGATGACCAATATTAATTTGTTTTTACCTCATGCCCTAAAAACCGGATGATTATTGTATTAATATTACTTTATAAAGCCATTAACCATGCTAAACATGGCTAATGGCTTTTCTTCTTTCTAATCATCTCGTTTGATAGTGCAGCTACTTATTTTGTAACAATTCGTCACAGAATTAGCTTTTATAGTAACACTATTTTAGGACCTTGTAATTGTTGTAATTATTAGTATTTCAACTCTTTGTGTAGTTGATTTTCTTTTATATATTTAATCAAGAGTTAACCATCCTAAAATATTTTATAATGATTAAAAACATTGCTGTTGTTGGCCTGGGGAAAGTAGGATCGCTTGTGGCCATTCTATTAAACAAATCCTTTAATGTACATGGATTCGATTCACAACCCATAGCTAATTCATATTCATTCCAAAGCTCAATGATCGATATTACGGAGCGCGAAGCTGCCTTTCAGAAACTTAAAGAGTTTGATGCGGTGGTATCGTGTTTGCCGTATAAGTATAATATCATCATTGCTCAAATGGCTCATCAGGCAGGTATTCATTATTTTGACTTAACAGAGGATGTCAAGACATCCGATGAAATTATGAAACTTTCGGCAACTTCTAAGGGAATTATGGCACCGCAGTGTGGATTAGCACCTGGCTACATCGGCATAGTTGGATATGACCTGGTGAAGCGTTTTGATAAACTCAGAGATGTGGAGCTAAGAGTAGGCGCCTTGCCAAGATATCCGAACGGTTTATTGGGCTATTCATTTAACTGGTCACCAGCCGGTGTTATTAACGAATACATTGAGGATGCGGAAGTTATCACCAATGGAAAAAGAAAGTACGTTTCATCATTAATGGGATTAGAAACCATAAATATTGAAGGGCGAGAATATGAAGCCTTTTATACAAGTGGAGGGCTGGGTACTTTATGCAAAACACTTGATGGTAAGGTAGATACATTGAATTACAAAACCATTCGTTATCCGGGGCATGCACGGTTGATGCGTTTTCTGATTACTGAACTCATTCTGAAAGATAAAAAGGAGGTGCTGGAGGATATTTTGACTATTGCTAAACCACCGGTTAAGGAAGATGTAGTGTATGTTTATGCGGCAGTGGAAGGCTGGCAGGGTGATAAGCTATTTAGAGAAGAATTTTTCCATACTTATTTACCTCAGGAGATTGATGGACAGGAATACAGGGCAATTTCCTGGACAACAGCGTCCAGTGTTTGTAGTGTTGTTGAGCTGGTTCATCAGGGAGTAACGCCTTCTAAAGGCTATTTAAAGCAAGAAGATATTAACCTAGATGACTTTCTATCTACTTCATACGGAAAGTATTATAAAAAACAGATATAGCCATGGATACACTTTATCAAATATTAGATGGGCTCATGACCCGGTATCAGCAACGCGTATCGGATGTAGGCAAAATAATGCATGCGTTGAAAGATAAAGGTATTATTAGCCAATTGTCTGATATAGAAAATGATCATATTGCCTTTCGAACCATTGGAGTACCGCAATTAGGCATTCAGTCGCTGGAAAAGATATTTTTATACCATGGTTACGTGGCCAGGGAAGATTTCTATTTTGAGCATAAGAAGATAAACGCACGCTGGTATGCACCTCCGGAGAATAGTCTTCCAAGAATATTTATCAGTGAGTTACGCGTTAATGATTTCCCTGATTCTATTCAAAAAGTCATCACCTCGTTTACAGATGAGGTAAAAACAGATCCTGTCGAATATTTAGATTTGAATAATGCTATGCAGGTTGATGAATTTTTGCACTCTCCACTATGGCGAACTCCCTCCTGGGAAGAATTTCAGATGCTGGCTGAAGTGAGTGAATATGCCTCGTGGACCATTTACAACAAATATTACCTGAATCATTTTACTATTAGTGTTCACAACCTGCCACATCCATACAATACCTTGGAGGTGTTTAATGAATTCCTGATGTCAATAGGTATCACTTTAAATAATGCTGGAGGATTGATAAAAACCAGTAAGGATGGCTTACTGAAACAGAGTTCGTCGGTTTCAAAGATGATGGCTGCCACTTTTGCAAATGAGGATATCCATCAGATAGCGGGTAGTTACGTGGAGTTTGCCGAACGAAAAGTGTTGCCTGAGTTTGCACATATACCAGAAAATGAAATTGAAAGAAAGCATAGAAGAGATGGCTTCGAAACAGCCAATGCAGATAAAATATTTGAAAGTACTTATTCAAGCCAGACAGGTAAGCCAAAAAGCTAATTCCTATTGAGTGATAATAAAATGTATGAAGCATATGTTACAAGAAATATTAGATCATTTTGAAATAAAACCAGTTAATGAAGGTACATGGACTGGACAAGTATTTGTCGGATCAAATGCCTCATTGTTAGACGTTACTTCACCCGTTAACGGGCAGTCAATAGCCAAAATAAAATGTACCGATCGAAACGCTTACGACAAAATTGTTGAAGATGCCAAAACGGCTTTTCTTGATTGGCGTAATGTGCCTGCACCCAAAAGGGGTGAGGTTGTTAGGCAATTTGGTGACAGACTAAGAGCAGAAAAGAAGTTTTTAGGCAAACTGGTGGCTTTTGAAATGGGAAAAAGTTTGCAGGAAAGCTATGGTGAAGTGCAAGAGATGATAGATATATGTGATTTTGCGGTTGGTCTGTCGCGACAGTTGTATGGGCTGACTATGCATAGCGAACGTCCTATGCACAGGATGTATGAGCAATGGCATCCATTGGGAATAGTTGGCATTATATCAGCTTTTAATTTTCCGGTGGCTGTGTGGAGCTGGAATAGTGCCATTGCCTGGATATGCGGTAATGTGTGCATCTGGAAAGCATCAGAAAAAACACCATTGACGGCTTTAGTATGCCATAAATTAATGGCAGATGTACTGGAAGCAAATAATTTACCAGGGGCTATCAGTAGCCTGGTAACAGGAGCCAAAGAGGTAGGTGAATGGATGAGTGCAGATAAGCATATTCCGTTGATATCGGCTACAGGTTCTGTGCGAATGGGGCAAGCGGTAGCTCAGGAGGTGGCTAAACGATTTGGTAAATCCTTGTTGGAACTGGGAGGTAATAATGCCATGATTATCACTGAGAACGCCGATTTAAATATTGCCATTCCTGCCACCTACTTTGGAGCTATCGGCACTTCAGGTCAGCGTTGTACGTCAACCCGTCGGCTCATTGTTCACGAAACGGTTATTGAACAGGTCATTGAACGCTTGTTTCATGCCTATCAGCAAGTTAAAATTGGTAATCCCTTAGATGCAGACACACACATGGGCCCTCTGGTAGACGAAGCAGCTGTTAAAAGCTATGTTTCAGGTATAGAGGAGTGCAAACAGCAAGGTGGTAAGTTTTTATTAGAAGGAGGTGCCTTGCAAATTGATGGTTTGGAAAACGGATACTATGTCAAACCATCCATAGCACTGGTTGATGCCAATTTGCCCGTTTTGCAAAAAGAATTGTTTGCCCCTTTACTTTACATCATATCTTATAAGGATTTAAAAGAGGCTATTGCTATACAGAATAATGTGCCGCAAGGTTTGTCTTCTACCATCATGACCATGCATATGCAGGAGGCTGAATGCTTTCTTTCACATAATGGGAGCGACTGTGGTATAGCGAATGTCAATATTGGCACCTCGGGAGCTGAGATTGGCGGTGCTTTTGGCGGAGAAAAAGAAACAGGGGGTGGACGAGAGAGCGGAAGTGATGCCTGGAAAAATTATATGCGCCGGCAAACAGTCACGATTAACTATTCCAACGAGTTACCGCTTTCGCAAGGTATCAGATTTGAGATGTAGTTTTTTACCGAAAGATGTTAATAAGGGGTTGTGAGTCTATGATTCACTTAAAATACCCCTTAAAATGTCTGTCCAGATGCTTGCGCATGGCGTTACGGAATTTATTCGCGTTACCATCCTTTAATATCTTTACTAGATCCTGGTGCGAAACCCATTTGGAGTCATGATCAGGACTTTTAATCATCCCGGAATCATATACATATCGGAAGGCAGGTAATAAAATTGTCTGAAAATCAATTAATGTGTGATTGCCCGAAATCTGATACAATTTTCCATGGAATTTGATTTCATGGTCCACATCAAAAAGGACTTCTTTGGACGAATCTGGCTCTGTTGCAACAATCTGCTCTAATTCTGCAATATCCTCTGGCGTAGCACGATTATAAATTAAATCGCTCATCCCAATCTCAATCACCAGTCTTAGTTCGAAAATATCTTTTAAAGTCGCTTGATCCAGAATATTAGGGATCAAGCTTTTCTTTAAGAGGAAAAGTAGATCCGGACTTTTAATGGTTGAGCCTTTCCGTTTTGTAGATTCGATAAGACCAATGGTTTTAAGCCGATTGAGCGCTTCACGTATAACGGTTCTCGAAACACCTAACATTTCTGTCAATTCCAGTTCTTTTGGAATTTGATCACCCGGGTTCAATTTCTCAGAGATTAATAAATCAATTAACGTTTGTTCCACCTTGTCAACAAGGCTGCTTGAATCAACTGCGGTGATGTTTAGGCTATTATTTTTTGTCTTATCTGTCATAGGATGCATGATTATCTCCCCACAAATTTTAGCAAAATCTTTTGAAAAAAAAATTAAATCTCATATTTTTGAAACGCATTATGTATGACATAATCCAATAAAATTTGAATTTATGAAAAGGAAACTATTAACAAAAAAGCTGGGCTTGCTCATGCTATTATCCTGGATATTAGGAGGTAGTGTGTTAGCTCAAAACCTTATTACAGGTGTGGTAAAAGATGCCGGAGGAGAACTTTTACCTGGTGTTTCGGTGTATGTCGAAAATACCACGAATGGAACAATTACTGGTATTGATGGGACATACCAGATTTCGGCTGATGCAAATGAGTCACTTGTTTTCTCATTTATTGGCTTTCAAACGCAGGTGATTGCGGTTGGTACACAGCAAACCATTAACGTTACTTTAGTGGAAGAGTTGAAACGATTGGATGAAGTGGTGGTAACTGGTTATACTACTCAGTCAAGAGCTGAGATGACCACTTCAATTGCTAAATTGGATACTAAGGTGTTAGAAAGTGCGCCGCGCTCAAATGCAGCTACTGCGTTGCAGGGTACCATTGCCGGTTTGCAGGTAACTCAGACAACAGGACAGCCTGGCTCAACTCCAAGCCTGGTGTTACGCGGAGGTACTAGTTTTGACGGGAAAGGAACGCCACTGATTTTAATTGATGGTGTACCAGGTTCATTTTATGCCTTGAACGCCGACGATATTGAATCGATGGAAGTACTTAAGGATGCAGCTTCCACTGCGGTGTATGGTGCGCGTGCTGCCAATGGTGTTATTTTGGTGACCACTAAAAAAGGTAAGAAAGGTAAGTCAAATGTTACCTTCCGATCCAAATTCACAACCAATAAGCGTCGTGAAGATCCGATGGAGTATTTGGGTGCGGCCGATTATGTGAAGTTTAATCGTTTAGGAGTGCGAGCTGCTCAGGATGTGATGGGTTATGCATGGCTGAATCAGTTTTTGACAGGCGCTCATGCTGCTGCTACTGGCAACAATGCTACCAACTCTATTTATACCACCATGTATTTGACCGATGATAACAAATACTTGTTGAATTATGATGGATGGCAAACTATGGATGATCCAATAGAGCCTGGGAAAACGCTGCTTTTCCAGGAGAATAAAATGAATGAACTGTTTTACCAGGAGAGCTACGGACAGGATTACAGTTTGTCCTTCGATGGAGGTAATGATAAAGGAACGTATTACCTGGGCCTCGGTATGCTAGATGATAAAGGATTGGTTTTTGGATCCGCATTTAAGCGTTACTCAGGAACCTTTAATGCGTCTTATAATATTTCGGATAACGTTAAAGTGTCATCTAATATTATCTATGCGCACTCTAACCAGAACTTGCCATACGATAGTGAATACAATTTATTCCAGCGTACAGCCGGTTTAGCACCAACTTCTCGCATTTATAATAACAATCCGGATGGAAGCTTGTCTGACGAATACCAGCCAGGTACTTATCTGGGTTTTGGTAATCCACTGTATTACAAAGACAAGTTTGTACGGACTAACCTTGAGCAGCGTTTAACAGCATCTGTTCAGATGGATTACAAGTTTCTGAATGATTTTACTTTAACATTACGAGGCAGTCATTTTACAATCAATAATTCGAATGAGGCCTTTAACAAAGCATATTTGAGCTCAGGCCGATTAAATACCGATCGTAAATCCTCTGTGTCACATGACAGAATGTTGCGTAACCAGGTGACTTCAATGCTCAACTATAAAAAGCGTATTAACGATGTACATAACATTAATGCGTTAGTTGGCTTCGAATATTTCAAGGAGAAAGAGTTTGAGTTTGATGCCGCCACCCGTTTATCACCAACAGACCTGATTTATACCATGAATGTGGGTTCTGAAGCATCAGGCATACCTTATTCATATCATACTGGTTATGAGATTGCCTCTGTTTTTGGACAGGTCAACTACGATTACGACTATAAGTACCTTTTGGGCTTAACCTTCCGTCGCGATGGTGCCAGCCGATTAGGAAACAACAAGTATGACTTTTTCCCGGGCGTATCGGTGGGATGGAATGTGCACAACGAAGCGTTTTACAAAGATTCTAAGATGAAATCGATTGTGAGCAGTTTGAAGCCACGCTTGAGTTATGGAGTAAATGGTAACATTGAAGTACTATCAAACTTTGGTGTGTTCGGTACCTATGCTACATCAAACGTTTATGATACTCAGGCTGGTTATGTAAATAACCGTTTACCTTTATTAGATCTGAAATGGGAGCGCTCAACAACTTTCAATATCGGATTGGATGCAGGTTTCGCTAATAACCGCATCACGTTGATGGCGGACTATTTTGTGAGAGATGTAAAGGATAAATTGGCAGGGCTGACTTTGCCTTTATGGACAGGATTTTCATCAATTACTACGAATAACGGAACACTTCGTAATAAAGGTCTGGAAATTCAGCTGAATGCCGATGTAATTAAAAAGAATGATCTTAATTGGAATTTGGGAGTAACCTACTATTCGGTAAGAAATTATGCGCACAAATTACCGGCCAATGGGGTTGATAATAACCGTCAGGGGGGAACAGAGATTTACGATCCGGCAACCGGCGAAACGAAATACGTTGGTGGACTACAAGAAGGTCAGCGTGTGGGTTATGACCTGATCACAGCGTATGTGTTTGATGGCGTTTATCAAACGCAGGATGACATTGATGAACATGCTGATAGAACCGTTGAATTTGCACACCGCAAAGACACCCGCTTCTTGGGTGATGCACGTTGGAAAGATTTGAACAACGATGGTGTTATCAATCATTTGGATCGTAAAGTGATTGGCCGTACCACGCCTGATTTTGTTGGAGGTATGACATCGAACCTGAGTTATAAGAACTTTAACCTGTTTGTTAAAACTGATTTTGCTGTTGGGCATTACATTATAAACGGACGCCGGGTTAAAGGGATAGCTCAAACTCAGGGTAATCAGAATGGCCCGATTGAAATACGTGACTCCTGGACACCAGATAATCCTACTTCAAATATTCCGATTTTCACTTTAGTGGATCGTCAGCGTAATCACATGGCAGCAGGTGGCGATCAGGGTTCTATTGACAACAGTAGTTCACGCATGTGGGAAAAAGGAGATTACCTGGCTTTGCGCGAAGTAACATTGAGCTATAATCTTAGCGGAGCTATAGCAAATAATGTATTCCAGAATATTCGTCTTTACGTAACCGGAGCTAACCTGGCCTATTTCAATGGTTTTTCTGGCAGTTCACCAGAAGTAGCTGGTGGAGGTATTGATTCAGGAAGGTTCCCGCTACCTCGTACCTATACTTTGGGCTTAAACGTTACTTTCTAACTTTTAATACAGTTTAAAATGAAACAATTAAAATATATAGCACTATTGCTGGTTGTTACCTTGTTGGGCTCATGTGAGCTGGATATGCAACCCGAAAGTGATTTAACCTATAATGGTTTTTGGGATACGGAAGAAGCGGCTCGTGCTGCTCACATCGGAATTTTCTCCAAATATCGAGATTATGCCTATACGCTTTGGCAAATGGGGGAATTGCGCTCTGATGTGTGGGGTGGCAAAACGATTGAATCGCCATTTGGTCAGGATTTGATTGATAATAACATTAGTACAACCATTGTCCACTTCAATAACTGGGCTAATTTCTATGGATTGATGCACTACATTAATGACTTCATTGTTAACGCACCAAATGCACCATTTAAAGATGAAGCGGAATTGAATCACTTAATGGGGCAGGTGTATGGATTAAGGGCTCAGGTATATTATACCATGTTGAAAGCCTGGGGTGATGTGCCAATTACCACAGAGCCATTGTTAGAGGTAGATCTGGAGAAATTGAAGAAGCCCCGTTCACCAAAAGCAGAGGTGATGAGCCAGGTAAAGGCGGATATCGAAAGTTCGCTGGAGCATTTTGGCAGTGACAATAGCCAATGGAATGGCAAGAATGTGTATTGGTCCAAAGCCGCCACACTAGTACTTAAAGGTGATGTATACCTGTGGTCGGGTAAGGTGCTTGGAGGTGGAGATGCTGATTTTACAACAGCTAAAACGGCTTTATCGCAAATTACAGGACACGAATTGGTACCTTTTGAGCAGTTATGGGGACAGGGCAATGAGTTTAATAACGAATTTATATTCGCATTTGATTATCAGCAAGATCAAGCAGGTAATTTCTACGGTAGTTTTACAGGCCGTATGGTTGATGTGGCAGGATTATTCGACGAAACAGGTGCATCTTTGTCTGATTTCGTGGTGAATGGAGCCAGTCGTTTTGGTCCATCTGATAAAACCAATCTCATCATAGAAGATATGGATGATATGCGTCGGACCACTTTTATCAAATTGTATAACGATGGTACCAACCATATTCCATTTACACCTGAGAATGCCAATTATCAAGGCGCTATCCTGAATAAGTTCCTGGGTATCATAGGTGATGATGGTTCACGTTTTAATTACAACAATGTGCCACTTTATCGCTATGCCGATGCCTTGTTATTACTGGCCGAAGCAAAGAATAACCTGGGTGAAGATCCTACAGCTGAGATAAACCTGGTTCGCCAGAGGGCTTATGGAGACAATTTTGGTGGACACGAATTTGCAAATGGTACAAAAGCCGAGAATGCCAAAGCTATCTTAGATGAGCGTTACAAAGAGTTCATTGGCGAAGGTAAACGCTGGTGGGATTTGGTGAGAGCTGGCGAGACGTATGTATTTGATGAGGTGGCCTCATTGGATGCATCAGAAGCCTATAAAATCTACTATTCAATTTCTGAAAGTATGTTGGCTAACGATGATCAATTGAAACAGACCGAAGGTTATAATTAAGCGTGTGTTGTTAATCTGCCCTGTAAGCTATATCTGGCTTATGGGGCATTTTACTCATTCCGTAAGTTTTTTCAAGTTACTATTAGTATCTTGAAATGTATTAAATAGTAACGAGAAGAAAATCGTAATAAGCAATTCTCTCTAAAATCAATTTCAATGAATAAAATATTAACATTTGCTTTGGTACTGCTGGCAATCAATGCATGTGCACAGTCAAGCGATAAAGAAACCAGGAATACCATTATCAATAATGTTGACCTTTTTAATGCTACAGCAAATGAAAGCGTGGCCTGTTATCGCATACCGGCATTAGTAACTGCTCCAAATGGCGATTTGATTGCAGCCATCGATGAGCGTGTGCCTTCATGTGGCGACCTGAAGTGGAGCCGCGATATTAACATTGTGCTTCGTCGCAGCACTGATAATGGAAATACCTGGTCTGATATTGAAACGGTTGTGGATTTTCCACTGGGGCAGTCGGCTTCTGATCCATCCATGATTGTTGATGAGGTGACAGGTGAAATCTTCTTGTTTTACAACTATATGGACCTGGATAAGGAGAAGGACGTGTACTATTTTCATGTGGTGAAAAGTTCGGATAACGGAAAAACATGGAGCGAACCTGAAGACATCACATCACAGATAGCATTGGACGGATGGGAAAAAGACTTTAAGTTCATCACCTCCGGAAGAGGTATTCAAACTGCCGATGGAACACTTCTACACACCATTGTTAACCTGCAGAAAGGCGGACATGTATTTGGTTCAAAGGATCATGGAAAATCATGGTTTGTAATCGATAATGCCATCCTGCCCTTTGATGAGTCAAAGATTGTTGAGTTGGCCGATGGGCGCTGGATGATTAATAGCCGGGTTCAGAAACTGGGACATCGTTATGTGCATATATCTGACGATGAGGGATTATCATGGAAGAGTCATCCGGATACCACACTCATTGATCCGGCCTGTAATGCCTCTATTATTCGTTATTCATCGGTGAAAAATGGCGACGATAAAAACCGTCTGTTATTTAGTAATGCCAAAAGTAAAGATGGGCGTGTGAATCTGACCGTAAGAGTTAGCTACGATGAAGGTAAAACATGGACCGAAGGTAAAACAATCTATGAAGGAGGTTCAGCCTATTCATCATTAACGGTACTCGAAAATGGCGATATCGCCGTATTCTTCGAAAAAGATGGGCATAAAGAAAATCCGTTTGTCAGCTTCTCACTCGAATGGCTGACAGATGGTAAGGATGTAGTTCGAAAGTAGTTAATGCAAAAAGGATGAAGAGAGCTTTATTATTCACCTTGAGCTGGTTGGTGCTGCACCTTGTTTGTGCGCAGTACGAAAGGCCAGCTTTACTGCCATTCCCTCAAAAAGTGGAATGGAAGGATGGATTTGGTAATTTGGCAAGTACAAGGTTGAGTGTGCCTGATTCTTTGATGAAAATAGTACATCACCAACTTAATGACCTAGGTTGTACGATAGAGCAGAAGAGCGATATGTATCTTGAAATAAAGATGGTTGAAGCATTGAAAGATGTTCCAACTAATCAGGATGAAGCTTATCATCTTACTATCAATGCGAATAACATTTCTATTAAGGCAGTTACAAAAACAGGTGTTTACAGGGCTTTTCAAACCATAAATCAATTGGTGATCAAACAGGGAGCTGATCTTATCGCACCTAATTGCCACATTGTTGACTGGCCGGCATTCAGGATTCGTGGTTTTATGCACGATGTGGGGCGCAGTTATATTCCTGTTGAAGAATTGAAGAAGCAAATTGCATTGCTGTCACAATTTAAGATTAATGTTTTTCATTGGCATTTGACGGAGGACATTGCCTGGCGACTGGAAAGTAAAGTGTTTCCACAGTTGAATGATAGTTCCAATTTTGGACGTCAGGCGGGGAAATATTATACTATTGGAGAATCCAAAGACCTGGTGAAGTTCTGTCAGGAACATCATGTGCTATTGATCCCCGAAATTGATATGCCGGGGCACAGTGCGGCTTTTACTCGTGCTTTAGGTCACGATATGCAATCTGCTGAAGGCATGAAGCTACTCAAGCAATTGATGGATGAGGTGTGTGAGGTGTTCGCAGATGTGCCGTATTTGCATATTGGTACGGATGAGGTGAAATTTACTAACCCGGATTTTGTGCCGGAGATGGTGGCTTATATACGTGATAAAGGGATGAAAGTAATCAGCTGGAATCCGGGTTGGCAGTATAAGCCAGGTGAAATTGACATGATTCAGATGTGGAGCTCGAGAGGTCAATTACATCCGGGTATTCCGGCCATTGATTCGCGCCTGCATTACATCAACCATTTCGATACATTCGCTGATATTGTAGCTTTATACAATAGTAATGTCGCGGGCGTTAGTGAAGGCAGCGCAGATGTGGCCGGTTCAATAGTGGCTATCTGGAATGACCGCTATGTGGATGAAACAAAGCAGGTAATTGCTGAGAATGGCTTTTATCCGGCTATGCTGACATTGGCCGAATCTACTTGGCAAGGAGGGCGAGACAAGTACTTCTATAAGCAAGGTACACTATTAGGACCGGAAGATAGTGAAGCATTCAAGTCATTTAAGGATTTTGAAGAGCGCATGCTCTTTTTTAAGGAGCAAACTTTTTATGACGAACCATTTGCCTATGTGAAGCAAACCAACGTCAAATGGCGCATAACAGATGCTTTTCCTAATAATGGGGATTTATCACAGGCATTTCCGCCAGAGAAAAAATTGCAAAAAACATTTGAATATCAGGATGATGCCTATTCAACGCATGAGGTAACAGGTGCCGGAATCTACCTGCGCCATGCTTGGGGAACATTAATTCCCGGTTTTTATGCTCATCCTCAGCCAAATCATACGGCTTATGCTTACACCTGGGTTTATTCGCCCATTCAACAGGAAGCAGGTATTTACGTACGGTTCCAGAATTATGGACGATCTGAAAAAGACCTGCCACCACCTCAGGGGAAATGGGATTACAAAGAAAGTCGTATTTGGTTGAATGACAAACATATTCAGCCGCCTGTTTGGGAAAACACACATGCCGTAAAATCGAACGAGATATCCTTGCGCAATGAAAATTGGGAGGGACGTCCTCCAATACAGGTGCAGTTAAATAAGGGCTGGAACAAATTAATGCTGAAATTACCGATAGGCGAATTTACATCACCGGAAGTGCGATTGGTGAAGTGGATGTTTAATGCGGTACTGGTGACGACAGATGGTCATCAGGCTCTTGATAATATTGTTTATTCACCCGATAAGGATTTTAAAACAGTTGAAAATGAATAATGGCTATAAGCATAGAATCCATAGGGTGCTTGAATTGAGTATGCTGGCAATTCTGATAGTGATTTTTGAATCAGCCGGCTATGCTCAAAAAACCAAAGTGGCTTGTGTAGGCAATAGCGTGACATTTGGCTACCATATTGAGCAGCGTGAAACGAATAGTTACCCCGCTCAACTTCAGGCTTTGTTGGGTGAGGATTACGAAGTTGGTAATTTTGGAAAGAGTGGCGCAACCTTGCTTCGTAAAGGGCATCGCCCATATATGGAGCAAATAGCGTTTCAGAATGCAGTTGCTTTTCAGCCTGATATATTAATTGTTTCATTGGGATTGAACGATACGGACCCACGCAATTGGCCAAACTATCGTGACGATTTCATCGAAGACTATAGCGCCTTGCTGGAAAGCTTTCGGAAAGCAGATGGTTCGATGCCTGAGATATGGATTGGCCGTATGACACCCATTTTTCATACGCATTCACGATTCAAATCTGGAACACGCGATTGGTTCTGGCAGATTCAGTCAACTATTGAGCAGGTAGCAAAAAACTGGAATGCGCGGCTTATCGATTGGTATACGCCATTGCATGCACGACCTGATCTGTTCCCAGACGCTTTGCACCCAACTAAAGAGGGGGCAACAATCATGGCCAAGTTGGCCTATCAAAACATTACAGGCGATTTTGGTGGTTTGCAAATGGCCTCAGTCTTCAGCGATCATATGGTGTTACAACGCGATGCACTGATTCCGATATGGGGAACGGCTAATAGGGGGGAGCGTGTTACAGTACAATTTAATGACACGAGTATAGACGTTGAAGCCGGATTCGACGGAAAATGGGAAGTGGAATTACCGTCAATGCAATGGGGTGGTCCTTATGCTCTAACTGTTAAAACAGAAACGGAACAAATTACTATCAAGGATGTCATGTTAGGTGATGTTTGGCTATGTTCCGGTCAGTCTAATATGGCATTTACGGTAAAGCAATCCTATAGAGGTTCAGAAGCTTTAAATGAAGCATTACCTGACAATATCCGATTGATGAATTATCATCCACTGGCAGAAACAAATAATACAGCCTGGGATTCAATCACCTTACAAAATCTGAATCAATTGGAGTATCTATCAGGAAAATGGGAGCTGGCAAATAATCAGTCGGTTGGTGATTTTTCAGCTATCGGATGGTACTTTGGAGCCAAGTTGGAGAAAGAGCTTAATGTTCCTATTGGATTAATACAAATGGCTGTTGGAGGAAGTCCGACCGAAGCCTGGATTGACCGGAAAACATTGGAACACCATCCGCAATTGTTAAATATGCTATATGATTGGCAAAATAATGATCATACCATGCCATGGTGCCGCGAACGTGCAGGAGTTAATATTCAGAATGCAAAATCAACTTTTCAGCGTCATCCGTATCAACCTGCTTATTTATATGAATCAGGAATCAGTCAAATTGAAGGTCTGGCGATAAAAGGCATATTGTGGTACCAGGGAGAATCCAATGCTCATAATGTGGAATTGCATGAAGTGTTATTTCCCACAATGGTTCAATCCTGGCGTGCACGTTGGAACCAACCGGATTTACCTGTTTTATTTGCGCAACTATCATCCTTGAACCGCCCCAGCTGGCCGCATTTTCGCGATAGTCAACGACGAATGTCTCACCAGTTACCAAATGTGTCCATGGTGGTGACCAGCGATTGGGGGAATGAAACAGATGTACATCCTAAGAATAAGTATCCGGTGGCTGAACGATTTGCTAATACAGCTTTACGTGAGGTTTATGGAAAAAATGATGTGCCATTTGGAAATGTGGAGATTGAGAGCGTGGATGCAAGTAAGGATCGAATAGAAATAGTTTTTAATCATACGCAAAAGCTCCAAACAACAGATGGAGAAAATATAAGGGAACTGGAAGTAGCCGGTGAGGATGGTATTTTTCATCCGGCTGATGCTACTCTTAAGAGAAATACGCTTGTCATAAAAGCTGAGGATAAATCGATTAGAGCGATTCGATATGCCTGGAAGCCTTATTCTCAGGCTAATTTGACCAATGAAAACGGAACTCCGGTTTCTACTTTTCGGATCGATACGCCATTTGATATAAACTAAATAACTGACCATGATACACAATACAACAAACTGCCGATGGTTCGGCATGATGGGAATCATGATTTTACTGACAACCGTGCAGGGATTGGCACAGGAGCATCGTTTCGGAACCTATTATCAGCAACGAAAGACATTGTTTGAAAAACTTCCGAATACTAAAAAGGAAATTATCTTTCTGGGGAACAGTATTACTGATGGCAGCGAATGGAGTGAGTTGTTGCAGAATAAGCGTGTGAAAAACCGTGGAATAAGCGGAGATATTACTGAAGGTGTGCTTTATCGATTGGAGGAAGTAACCGAATCAAAACCGGCTAAGGTGTTTTTACTGATTGGTGTTAATGACCTGGCACGTGGCATTTCTAACGATACCATTTACGCTAATATTTGTCGGATAGCTCAGCTAATAAATGAGCAATCGCCTAAAACGAAAGTATATATCCAAAGCATCCTGCCGGTTAATCCTGATTTTGGAAAGTTTACCGGACATTGCTCCAAAACCGATGATATTTTGTGGATCAATGAACAGCTGGCCAAGTGGTGTGAACATGAGCCAGCTGAATTTATTGACCTGTTTTCACACTTCAAAAATACCACTAACAACCTGATGAATCCTTCTTACACCAATGATGGGCTGCATCTGACTGGCGAAGGCTATTTGTTGTGGGCCAATATTATTAAGCAGTATTTATAATGATGTAGCTAATGGCTGCTTATTAAAAAGAGAGATAAAACGAACAGATATAATTAACGATGGAAAAGATTAAAGGACTTGTAGCAGCACCTTTCACGCCAATGACGGCTGATGGTGCCATTAATTTGAATATTATCACATCTTACTACCAATTTTTGAAAAAAAATGGCGTGGCCGGGGCGTTTATTAACGGAAGTACCGGTGAAGGGGTGTCACAAACAACGCAGGAGCGCAAGCAGGTGGCTGAAGCCTGGGCCAATGAAATTAAGCAGGATGCTTCGCCTATGAAGCTGATTAATTTAGTGGGAGGAACGTCTTATCAGGAATGTATTGAGCTAGCCAAACATTCACAGTCAGTAGGCGTTGATGCTATCGCTATTCTGGCACCTTTTTACTTCAAGCCGCCAACTGTTAAGGAGCTGGCTGAATTTGTAAAAGTGATCGGACAGGCAGTACCTGAATTACCTGTATATTTCTATCATATTCCGGTGTTGACAGGCGTTGCGTTTGCCATGATTGATTTGTTGAAAGAACTGCATGGTCAGATTCCAAATTTTGCCGGAATTAAATACACTCATGAGGATTTCATGGATTACCTTTCCTGCCTGCACTTTGCCGATGGCCAGTACGATATGCTGTGGGGACGAGATGAAAATATGCTGTCTGCCCTGGTTTTGGGGGCCGAAGGTAGCGTTGGAAGTACCTTTAACTATGCAGCTCCGCTTTATCATCAACTGATGACTGCATACGAGAAAGGGGAAATTAAGGAAGCCCGTCAATTGCAACAACAGTCTATTGATATGATTCGCTTATTGGGAAAATATGGCGGTATAGGTACCGGAAAGGCTTTTATGCGCTATGTTGGCATTGAATGTGGTGGATTTCGTTTACCCGTTAAAGCCATGACTGAAGAAGCGTATCAACAATTCGTTCAGGATGTGAAAGCGCTGGAAATGGAAGCGCTGTTTTCAAAAGGAGAGTAGCATGAGACATACAGCATTTTTTGTAATACTTTTAATATCAGTATTGCTTGGGTCCGTTAAGGCTCAGCAGCATCTGACTCAGTCAGCGTTGGATGATTTACCAGCTATTAGTAAAGGTCATCCACATCATGGTTGGGCCGGTGCTTTTATCGGTCAACATAACGATGTAGTTGTGATGGCTGGAGGTTCTGCTTTTCCAGATGCTAAACCTTGGGAAGATGGTCAAAAGCAATATTCGGAAGAGATATTGCTGGGTTGGGAAGAAAACGGGCAATTCACCTGGCATTTGGATAAAAATCAGTTACCAGTACGAGTAGCTGGAGGTGCAGCTGTGTCGTTGCCAGAGGGAATTATATGCACAGGCGGAGCCAATGAAAAGGGGGTATTGGCTGATGCATCTCTCATCAAAGTAACGAATCGAACTACTGAAATTTTGCCTTTTACCAATCTGCCATTTCCGCTGAAAGACCACGGGATGGCTGTTATAGGTCGTGAGGCATTCATCATTGGTGGAGTGACCCCTCAAGGCTACAACACGCAAGTGTTAGTGTTCAACCTAGATGCTCCAGAAAAGGGCTGGCGGAGTCAAGCCGGATTGCCTCATGGTATTACAAATGCCGTTGTGGAAAGCCAGATGGATGGGAATGAGCAGTGTTTATATGTGATTGGAGGTCGGTACAAGCAGGAAGGGGAGTTCATCACCACCTTCAGTAGCGAAGTTTGGAAGTACATTCCATCACAGCAGAAATGGGAACAAAAACATCCGATTACGATAGCAGGGCAACCAACCTTGAAACTGGCCGCAGCAGCTGGTGTAAAGATGGGGGCTTCACACATTGTTGTAGTAGGAGGTGACAATGGTAGTGTATTTAATCGAGTTGAAAAAGCCATTGGAGAGATGGCTTCGAATAATGATTCTGTGCGTCAGCAGGCTAAATCGGAACGAAATCAGTTATGGTTAAATCACAGTGGGTTTAATAAAAATATATTGGTTTATAATACCATTACCGACAGTTGGTTCAGCGCTGGAGAGTTGGAGAGTAGCGCTCCGGCTGTAACTTCAGCTGTCATTTGGAAAAATAAAGTAGTGGTGCCTTCAGGGGAGATTCGTCCGGGTATTCGTACTGACCAGGTTATTGCATTGGATTTTGAATCGAACGGAGGATTTGGTTGGTTGAATTACCTGGTGTTAGTCCTGTACTTTATTGCCATGTTGCTACTTGGTTTCTATTTTATGAAGCGGGAAGGTGATGATCAGGACTTTTTTAAAGCTGGTGGTCGTATTCCTTGGTGGGCGGCTGGCATCAGTATTTTTGCCACTACCTTAAGTGCCATTACTTTTATTGCCATTCCAGCCAAAGCCTATGCTACTGACTGGCGTATGCTGATATTCAACTTTACGATTATCATGGTGGTACCGGTCATTATTCGTTATTACCTGCCTTTTTTCAGACGTTTAAATATTGGGACTGCCTATGAATATCTGGAGATGCGTTTTAACCGAACAGTGCGTTGGGTGGCGTCGGTGCTGTTTATCCTGTTTATGATCACGCGCATTGCCATCGTATTGTTTTTGCCATCATTGGCTTTACATACAGTCACAGGCTTCAGTGTTTACTGGTCCATCATCATCATGGGTGTGGTAACTATTGTTTACTGCACCAGTGGAGGTATTGAGGCTGTTGTATGGGGCGATGTGATACAGGGATTCATACTGATGGCAGGAGCTTTGTTTGCTATGGTTTTTATGATTGCCGGAGTGGATGGCGGTTTGGGTGGATTCATTCAATTATCGCTTGACCAGGATAAGTTGTTTTTGTTTGATACCAGCCTGGATTGGTCCAAACCAGTTATGTGGGTGGTACTTTTAGGCGGCTTTGCCAATAGTCTGATTGCCTATACAAGTGATCAGTCGGTGGTACAGCGCTATATGACAACAAAAGATGAACGTGCAACGGCCCGTAGCATTTGGTTAAACGGCATTATCAGTGTGCCAGTATCAATTATTTTCTTCCTGTTAGGTACAGGTTTATACGCCTTCTATACATCTAATCCGGAAGCGATTTCCATTATAATTCCAAAACTGGATGCTGTCTTTCCGCATTTTATTGTGAGTGAGATGCCAGCAGGCCTGGCTGGTTTATTAATTGCTGCTGTTTTTGCTGCTGCCATGTCCACTTTGTCATCCAACATTAACTCGGTAGCTGCCGTGATTACGTCTGATTTTTACAAAGTACTGAAAGTAAATGTAACAGCGAAGGGTACCTTGCTGGTGGCGCGTTGGTCTGGTATCATCGTTGGAGTATTAGGTATTGGTATGGCACTGGTGTTGGCTACCTGGGACATTGCTTCATTATGGGATCAGTTCAACACCTTCCTGGGATTATTAACCGGAGGTTTAGCTGCTTTCTTTATGATGGGTATCTTCTTTAAGCGTATTTCTGGTATGGCAGCCTTAATTGGTGTTGTAGTTGGTTTGGTGGCTTTACTTTACTTGCGGAGTGCTTCTGATATGTCGTTTCTGTTGTATGGCGCAGCCGGCATTACAGTGAGTGTGTTGGTAGGATGGCTATTAAGTTATATCTGGCCTGCTAAAACTGTAGATAGTCAGTTAGTTTATGAAGGAATTAAAAAGAACCGGGAAAAGAATTAAGTGATGAATAATAGCAAAGTTAGTAAAGAACGCATAGAGCAATTTATCAACCAATATCGGAATGAATTGGAGGGCAGCGTGATTCCTTTCTGGATGAAGCACTCAAAAGACACAACTCATGGCGGTTATTTTACCTGTTTGACCAAGGAAGGAGAGGTTTATGATACCGACAAGTTTATCTGGTTGCAGGCACGGGAGGTGTGGCAGTTTGCTAAGTTGTACAATACCTGCGAACAACGGGAAGAGTGGCTGGAAATGGCCCTGCATGGAGCCCGCTTTCTACAGAAGCATGGCGCAGATGAGAAAGGGCAATGGTATTTTTCACTGAATCAGCAAGGAGAACCATTGGTTCAGCCTTACAATATTTTTTCGGATTGCTTTGCAACAATGGCGTTTGGTCAGTTATATAAAGCTACCGGAAATGAGGAATATGGTCAGCTGGCCCGAGATACGTTTTACTCAATTCTAAGGCGTCAGGATAATCCTAAAGGGCCATATAATAAAGCATTTCCTGGTACGAGGGAGTTAAAGAATTTTGCATTGCCCATGATTTTATCGAACCTGGCACTGGAAATAGAATCCTTATTACCACAAGACTTGATTCAGGAGACATTGGACAAAATCATCCATGAGGTAATGGAGGTATTCTATTTTCCTGAAGAAGGGCTTGTTCTGGAAAATGTGAGTCTGGATGGACAGTTTGTCGATTGCTTTGAGGGACGCTTATTGAATCCTGGTCATGCCATCGAAGCCATGTGGTTTATGATGGATTTGGGCGAAAAGCTGAATCGCCCTGAACTGATTGAGAAAGCCGTGAAAATCACTTTGGATACACTTGAATATGGTTGGGATAAATCACATGGAGGCATCTTTTATTTCATGGATTTAAAGGGACACCCAACTCAACAGCTCGAATGGGATCAGAAGCTTTGGTGGGTGCATTTGGAAACTTTGGTAGCGTTGTTGAAAGGCTATTACCATACCGGAAATCAAGCCTGCTGGGAGTGGTTTGAAAAAGTACATGAATATGCCTGGAATCACTTTTCAGATCCGGAGCATGGCGAGTGGTTTGGGTACCTGAACCGCGAAGGAAAAGTATTACGGCCACTAAAAGGTGGCAAGTGGAAAGGATGTTTTCATGTACCGAGAGGTTTGATGTATTGTTTACAAACTTTGGAACGGATTAATGATAGGAAATAGTTTTTTTTCTATTGTATAGATTTTTGAGGCCGGTTGTTACCGGCCTTTCTTGTCAAGAGTCTATTGTCAATTAAGTTTACATTAAGAGGAATGTAGGCAATGGTACATTATTTTGTTATTGCATGTTTGATGTGTTATCTCCTTTATACTTTGATGGTGTTGTCCCAAATTGATCTACAAAACATTTGCGGAAATAAGCTGCATCATTAAAACCAACTTTGGTGGCCGTTTCGCTAACCGAATAACCCCCCGATTTCAAAAGTTGAGCCGCAGACCTGATTCGGATGGAACGGATAAATGTGTTAATGTTATCACCTGTGAAGGTTTTAATACGTCGATAAAGAGTGGGTTGACTCATATTAAGCTTTTCAGCCAGCATAGCGGCATTAAACATTGGATTGGTCAGGTTTTTCTCAACTAATTCAATGGCCTGTCTGATAAATAGCTCATTTTGTGGTTCTATCTCAACGTTAGACGGTGATAAGGTGACTTTTTGACTGTAATATTGCTTTAAGTGAGCTCTGTTTTTTAGTATATTATCAACTTTTGTTAATAGGATTTCAGAAGTGAATGGTTTGGTAATGTAGTCGTCGGCACCTGTTTCCAACCCTTCCAGCATATCACTTTCTTCACTTTTAGCTGTGAGCATAATCACTGGAATGTGACATAGGTGTTCGTTTGTTTTAATCGTCTCACAGAGCTGATGTCCATCCATCAATGGCATCATCACATCTGTAATGATTAGGTCCGGCTGTTCTTTTTCAATCTGTTTTAAGGCCTCTTTTCCATTTGAAGTATGGTGGATGGCATATTTGCTGCCAAGCAAAGAGCTTAGGTAGTGACGCAATTCTTCGTGGTCCTCAACAATCAGTACTTTAAAACTATTGGGCTCTTCATTTTGTACAATAGTTGTTGTTGGTTGCTTTCTGACTTCAGGAATCAAAGGCTCTTTATTGGTTTGGCCTTTCCCTTTTTCAGCATCGCTCAAATGCTGATGTCCCAATGGTAATATTATAGTAAATTCCGCTCCTTTGCCCGGTTTACTTTCGACTGCAATGCTTCCATGATGCAGTTGCACAAGCTCTTTTACCAGTGAAAGACCAATGCCTGAGCCACTCACGTCTTTGACTGTTTGATTTTGAAGCTGATAAAAGCGTTCAAAAATTTTCTCGTGTTCAGATTTAGGAATTCCGTGACCACTGTCTTTAACAGAGATTAGGCACTCGTCGTTCTTGAATTTGACATGTATGGATACGGTGGTTTTTTCAGGAGAGAATTTTATAGCATTTGACAGCAGGTTAGATACCACAATTTGCAGCTTTTCAACATCAAACCAAACTTTAGCGGCGGATTGATCAGAACCAAAAATGAGCTGTACATTTCTCACTTGCGAAAAAGGTTTAAAACGCTCTGTCAGTTTCTCAATAAACCCGACGATATCATTTTCGGAAGCCTGGAGCTGCATTTGTCCCACTTCGGCTTTACGTAAATCGAGCAGCTGTGAAATTAAATCGTACAAATGTGCGGCCTGTTGATGAACTGTCTCCAGCTGGTTCTTTGCAATTTCTGGCAGCGCTGAACTTCTAAGTAAATCTTTAATGGGTGCCAGTATCAATGTAAGAGGCGTTCGTAACTCATGAGATATATTGGTGAAAAAGCGCGATTTCATCTCGGCCAGCTCATGCTCTTTGTCTTTTTCTATTCGGGCAATGTTCAACTCATGTTCCAGCTCTTTACTCTGCAGCTCTAAGTCTTTGGTCCGGTAGAGTTGCTTCATTCTGTAGCGGTAGAAACCTGTCAAAAGTAATATGATAGCAGTCGCAATCAAGAGTTGTCCCCACCAGCTGGCATACCAGGCCGGATAAATTGTGAAGGCTAGTTGGGCCGGTTGTTCATTCCAAACTTCATCGCAGTTGGCAGCCATAACTTCGAAGCGGTAGTCGCCTGGTTTTAGGTTATTGAAAGTCACAGTTCCTTGTGTTCCATCAACCGTGGTCCAGGTTTCTTCAAAGCCTGACAAACGGTATTTATATTTATTGGATTTTTGATTGAGGTACGACAAGCCAACGAAGTTGATCGCAAAGCTATTTATTGGATGATGCAATTCGATGGCAGAGGTATAAGGAGCTGCTTTGGTCAGTAGAACTCTCTTATTGACAGTCTCCATCACACTGACAGGATGGTTTTGTATCTCAATTTCGGTGATGTAAACAGGCGTTGAATAGTCTCTTTTTTGAATACTATCCGGGTGAAAGTATAACAAGCCTTTATTATTGCCAAAAATGAGTTGTCCATCGGGCGTTTTAAATACAGCCCGCAGGTTATTGGCAATATAGTAGTTGGTAAAAGTATTTGTTTGCGTGTTTAGTTTTGAAATCCCGGAGTTAGTCCCTATCCATAGGTCATTAGCTTGAGAAGTCAAACAAGCCACAAAATTATGGCACAGGCCATCCCGTTTGTCAAAAAAGTGAATGGTTGAATGCATGGCATCGTAATACCCCAGGGCGCTCCTATAACCAATCCAGATACGACCATCCGGCATCTGATGAAGTGCCCACACCTCTTTATTCCCCAAAATATCAGATGAGGTGTGTAAATCGTTGAACTGATTGAAACGAAACGAATCAAGTTCCTGATAGATGAGTTTATTAAGCCCATTCTCTGCACCAATCCAGAGGGCTTTATCCTTATCTTCCAGTATAGCCCTGATGTTGTTGCCCGATAGATGATACTTAATTCTCGGATTAGCCTGTGTCAGATGAAACTCATTATTATTTCTATCATAAAGGATTAAACCATTGCTGGTGCCTAACCAAAAACGTCCTTGGCTGTCAATGGATAAGGCTTGAATCCGGCCTTCCCAATTTTCATTTTTTGCAGGTTTGACTTTTATTTCTCTAACAATATCCCGTTCAGGTTGATAATACAATAACGATGATTCCAGCGTACCAAACCAAATATTCCCAGATTCATCGGTAACAGATGAAAGAACAATGTCTGAAGGGATGAATCGCTTGCCTTTGCCGGAGGTTGAAAATTGTTCGATGGCAGATCTATATTCCGGAGAAAGTGGCAGAGTTGTTTTCTTGATTCCCCCATGATAGAGGGCTATATAGAGATTGTTCTGCCAATCAGTGCTGAAGCTTTTAACCTCGTATAGACTATTAAAACGGATACGGCTGAAAAACTGTTTCTCCAGGTTGATTTTAACTGCTCCACCACCGTGTGTCCCAATCCAGATAACACCCGAAGGATCTGCTAAAATAGAAATCACCCGGTTTTCCAGTTTATCTTTAAAAAGGGGATGATCCCAATTATAGTGTTGACTCCTGGTTTTGTTATTTAGTATGTGGACCTGGTCTAAACCATCCCAGGTGGCAATCCAGTAGTCCCCACTGTAATCCTTTACAACACCGTAAACATCTTTGTGGCTGATAATTGTATTGTCATTGGGCTGATGAGCGATGACAGCTATTTCACCATTGGATGGATCTAAAATATAGATACCATGGCCTATGGTGGATATGATCAAATGATTGTCGATAAATGACAGGTTAGTCACGATGAACATGGGGTGTTCAGGATTGGAGCGTTCAAGGGGAAAGGGGCGAAATGTGTCTGTCGTTGGATTATAGCTAACAACCATGTTGGTATTGGTGCCCATCCATAATTGGCTATCAGGAGCTTTAGCAATGCAGGAAAAAGTATCGTATAGAAGCCCCTTGCTGTTCGTTTTATTTCGCCAAACTACACTGTAATCATCAATCCTGTTGGCAAAATCAGGAAACTTTAGAATAGCTAGTCCCGAAGACGTGGATAGAATAAACCCCTTGTTAAAATCACCCGAAACCCCATTTACCGGGATAGAACTAAAAGCATCGTCAGGGGCAGGATTGATTTTGAGATGGGCCAGAAATGATTCTGTAGTAGGGTCAAAAACATACAATCCATTGGGCGAGCCAATCCATAAGTAGCCATCGGGACATTGGTACAGGCTAAGTACATGAAGCGAACTTTTTTCAGGATAATAGGATTTAATATGGAATCCATCATAACGATTGAGCCCGTCTGAAGTACCAAACCATACAAAGCCAGCTTGATCTTTAAGGATGGCGTTAACATTGTTATCCGATAAACCATCCTGCAAGGTAATGTACTCTGCACTGATGGAGTAGTCGGTGGCAGATACATACTGAATGAAGTATCCCAAAATAATGATTGCAAGAAGTCTTGAACGCATTGATGGCCCCTTTTAGATAGTTGTAGTCCAAAAATACGAAAATCTATTCAGCTGTTTTATTGATTTAATAAGCGGAAAGTGGAGGTCTTGTAAGTGTCAGGTAATCAGCATTAAGAATTGGGAGTTGATTAATTAATCCATATTAATTGAATAATCTGTCTATGTGATGCCTGCACGAAAAACCATTGATTGTTGACGATTTCACCGCTGCCAGGTCGCAGCGAAGGCTGATAAATTTGTAATTGATGTATTCGCATAAAAATAACAGTCAAAATAACGTCAGATGATCAAAGGTGGTTTAATAGCTTGTATGCTGTTTATTGTTTTTAGCATCAACAGCCAAAACAATAAATGGGAAAATCAGCACATTATTCAGGAGAATAAAATGGATGCAAGGGCAACTTCATACTCATACAGAAATGTGAGTGCTGCCCAAAACATGGATCGGGAGCGCTCCGAAATCCAGTTATTAAATGGAGACTGGCAATTCCGTTTCACGCCAGATAGTAAAAATCGTTCCACTGATTTTGTAACTATTGATTATGATGCACATTTGTGGGAGACTATTTCGGTGCCATCATGCTGGGAGATGCAAGGGTATGGAACGCCCATCTATACCAACGAGGTGTATCCCTTTACGCCCAATGCGCCTTTTATCGATCGGACAAATCCTGTAGGTTCTTATATAAAAGAGTTTGAATTGCCTGAAAAATGGCAGGATGAACAGGTAATCATCCATTTCGGAGGAGTGTCATCGGCATTCTATTGCTGGTTAAATGGAGAATACCTTGGCTATAGCCAGGGCAGCCGCTTGCCAGCTGAGTTTGATTTAACCAAGCACCTTAAGCCGGGTAAAAATAAGCTGGCAGTTCAGGTGATTCGCTGGTCTGATGGAAGTTACCTCGAGGATCAGGATCACTGGCGTATGAGCGGAATTCATCGTGAGGTGTATTTAATGGCCCAACCAAAGATTCATGTTAATGATTTTGCCATCCGCACGCCTCTTGATATTGATTATCAAAGTGCGCTGTTTCAGATACGCCCTGAAGTGGTTGTAACTGATGGTAACTATAAAGGTTGGATGCTGAAAGTGAATTTGCTGGATCATATGGGTGCTTCAGTTTTGGACAGTGCTATGCAGTTACCAGTAAATAGCATTATAAATGAGTGGTATCCGGCTCGCGACAATGTTTACTTCGGAAAGATGGAAACTCGCATTGACCAGCCACGTCTTTGGAGCGATGAAGATCCATATTTGTACACGGCTCTCATCACACTGTTGGACAATGCAGGAAAGGTAGTTGAGGCGCGCAGCAGTTATGTTGGTTTTCGTGAATACACTTACAGCGACAAAGGTGCTTTTTTAGTTAACGGCAAGCCTGTAAAACTAAAAGGAGTGAATCGTCACGACCATAGTGAGACAGGAGGTAAAACAATGACGCGTGAAGATATGAAGCGCGATATTGAACTGATGAAACTGTACAATCTTAATGCAGTTCGTACAGCCCATTACCCTAACGATCCTTATGTGTATGAGTTGTGTGATGGTTATGGTATTTACGTAATGGACGAAGCAAATATAGAGTCACACGGCTATGGAGGTAAATTGGCTAATGCTCCTTCCTGGAATCAATCATTTATGGATCGGGTGATTCGTATGGTGGAGCGCGACAAAAACCACGCATCCATTTTCTCATGGTCACTGGGTAACGAATCAGGTTGTGGACCTAATCACGCGGCGGCAGCCGGCTGGATTCGCGATTTTGATCCTACTCGTCTGATCCATTACGAAGGAGCACAGGGAGTACCAACACACCCTGATTACATCCCACTCAACTCAAATGAATGGGGTGTCAGATACCATTCAAAGATGGCGAATCCAACCGATCCGGCTTATGTGGACATGCTCAGTCGTATGTATCCTTCATTGGAACAGCTGGAAGCATTGGGAAGCAATCCTGATTTGAAAAGGCCCGTTGTGATGTGCGAATACGCTCATGCGATGGGTAATTCACTTGGCCATTTAAAAGAGTACTGGGACATCGTTTACGAGCATCCGATTATTGCAGGCGGCTTTATCTGGGACTGGATTGATCAGGGTATTCGTGCTGAAGATGAAGATGGAACTGTTTTTTGGAAATACGGCGGTGACTTCGGTGATCAACCTAATCTGGGTAATTTCTGCCTCAATGGTATTGTAGGTCCGGATCGTTCTATCAAGCCACAATTGCAAGAATGTAAGTATGTGTTTCAGCCCATACGCTTCAAAGCCATCAATATTAAGGAGGGACATATCACCATTGAAAGCTTGTACAATTTCATTTCAACAAGTAACTACTATTTTAAGTGGTCGGTATCAAAAGAAGGAAAGGAATTGCGTTCAGGCACCATCAATGATATAGTGATTCAGCCAGGCCAGATGCATCAATTGGCCTTGCCTCTGAATAAGATAAAGCTACAGGATGATAGTGAATATGTGGTACGTGTGAGCATGCATCATAAACACGAAACGGCCTATTCAGCTGCAGGCTATGAGGTGGCTAAGCAGCAGTTTATTGTTACACCGGAGAAAAGCACAGCTGATGTGTCTCCCAAAGGCAATAAAGGACTGACATTGACGCAGACGGAAGAGCAAATTACGATTGCCAACAAACAATTTGAGGTGCAGTGGTCGAAAAAAAGTGGTCAACTGACGAGCTATTCAGTTAAAGGACACAGATATATCAAGGCTGGTCCGCAGGCGAACTTCTGGCGTCCGCAAACCGATAATGATTTTCGGGGATGGAAATCACATAAGCAATCGGGCTTTTGGAAAGATATTAAAAAAGTTGAGCCTGAGGTGAAAGTTTCTGTAGAGCAGCGTACAGCCTCATGCTACCGGGTATATGTGGAGCAGGTATACAGTGACTCGTTGATCGTAACTACCAAGTACGATGTGGACAATCAGGCCAATGTGTTGGTGGAGATGGCTGTTGAAATGAATGGGCAGCTACCGATGCCTTTAAGAATAGGTTCGGAACTGAACGTTAGCCAATCACTTCAGAGTATGAAGTTCTATGGTAAAGGGCCATGGGAAAACTACAATGACAGAGCATTTTCGGCGGAGTTGGATGTTCATCAGGGGACAGTTAAAGATTTCATCCATCACTATGTAACGCCTCAGGAGTGCAGTAATCATACCGAGGTACGATGGCTTGAACTGACCAATGCACAAGGCAAAGGTATTCGCATCACAGGAGCGCAGCCATTAAGCACTTCGGTTTGGCCATGGTCGGCTGAAAATCTGGAAGCAGCCAAACACATTAATGAGCTGAAAACAGCTGAATATTTAACCCTCAATGTGGATCTATTGCAAGTTGGAGTAGGCGGAACAAACACCTGGTCAGAAAAATCAAAAACGATTGAAAAGTACCAGATTAAGCCAGGCAACTATACTTATTCCTATCAGATATCAGTGATTAAATAAAGATACAGCAAACAATATATTATTGAACACTAACTACATTTCTAATGAAAAAACAGTATAACCAGATTGCTTTAGTAATAGCGTTGGTTGGCTTATTATTCGCCGGCTGCCAGTCTGGGAAAGCGGTTAAAGAGCAGAAGAGACCTAATATCCTGTTCATCATGACAGATGATCATTCGTTGCAGACTTTTAGTGCATACGATAATCGTTTTATTAAAACACCTAATTTGGACAGGATTGGCGAAGAAGGCGCGATTTTCAGAAATAGTTTCGTGACGAATTCGATTTGCGGACCAAGCCGTGCAGTTATGCTCACGGGTAAACACAGTCATAAAAACGGGCACATCAACAATTCATTAACCTTTGATGGCAATCAGATGACTTTCCCAAAGTTGTTAAAGGCTAATGGTTATCAAACCGGTATTATTGGTAAATGGCACCTGAGAAGTTTGCCTACGGGATTCGATAACTACGAGGTGTTGATTGGTCAGGGTGATTACTATAACTCTGACTTTATTGCCAATGGAGATACTATTCCTTCAGAGGGTTACGTGACCAATGTGATTACAGATAAAAGTATCAACTGGCTTGAAAATCGTGATGCAGAGAAGCCTTTCTGCCTGTTGGTACATCATAAAGCTACGCACCGTATCTGGCAGCCTGATACCGCTTTGTTTAAGCTGTTTAAAAACCAGGAGTTTGATGTGCCAGAAACATTTTTTGATGATTATCAGAACCGTCAGGCCGCAGCGGAACAGCGCATGCACATCGCCAATGATATGGATCTGGTATACGATCTTAAATTATTGGATGAAGAAGGGGAGATTCAAACTAAGTATCGTAAGAATTACGAACGCATGATCGCCCAGCTGACACCTGAACAGCGTGAGGCCTGGGACAAAGAATATGATCCTATTATTGAAGATTTCAAATCGAAAAACCTCGAAGGCAAAGAGCTAGCCCTATACAAATATCAGCGTTACATGCAGGATTACCTGCGCTGTGTGGCATCAGTTGACAATAATATCGGGCGTTTATTAGCTTACCTGGAAGAAAAAGGTGAGTTGGATAATACATTGATTGTCTATACTTCCGATCAGGGCTTCTACATGGGTGAGCACGGTTGGTTTGACAAGCGTTTTATGTACGAACAATCGCTGCGAACGCCTTTAGTGATGCGCTACCCAAAGGTCATTAAGCCAAAAACGCAATTGCATCAGTTAGTGCAGAACATTGACTATGCGCCTACGTTTCTGGACGTTGCTGGCCTGAAAGTGCCTGCCGATATGCAAGGTGAAAGCCTGGTCAAACTCTTTAATGATAAAGAAGCTGATTGGCGTGAGGCTATTTACTATCATTACTACGAGTTCCCCAACGAACACATGGTGAAGCGTCATTATGGCATACGCACCGGCCGTTATAAGTTAATTCATTTCTACAACGACATTGACAAATGGGAGCTTTACGATTTAGTCGACGATCCTAATGAGATGGTTAACCTTTATGATCACCCATCGATGCAGGATTTGATTAGCAAGCTGAAAAAGCAGCTAAAGGAACTACAAGAGCAGTATGAGGATACCGATTTAAGTACCTACTAAGCTCTACACTTTCAATCACCAAATATGAAAAAACATCTAATAATAATGATATCCAGTTGGCTCATTGGGCTGACTGGCTTTGCTACTAATTCGGTTAAAGATTTCTTATTGCCACTTCCGCAAGCTATCCAGATGGAAGATGGGGCGTTTGATGGTCATACCGGACGCATTGAATTATCGGCAGAAATACAAGATGCCCGCGTGTTATCCGAACTCAAGAAGGTACGTGCTGCGTTTCAGAATATTGGCCTGAACTGGAACATTACCCGAGCTTGTGCCAAAGGCGAATCTCCCCTTATGAAAGTAAGTATTGATGGAGATTTAGGCCTAAAAGAGCAAGGTTATCAACTGCAGATTAAAACTAATCAAATCGAATTAGTGGGAGTGGATCTGGCAGGCGTATTTAATGGCCTCCAAACGTTGAAGCAGATCATTCGCTATGCTGAGGAGGCTGGGTATTTACCGCTTGTATCCATCACCGATTACCCCGATTATAAAAACAGAGGGTTTATGCTGGACGTAAGCCGTGATAAAGTACCCACATTAACTACCTTATTTCAGATTATCGATCATTTGGCTGAATGGAAAATCAATCAGCTGCAGCTTTATACCGAGCATACATTTGCTTATCAAGAGCATCAAAAAGTATGGCAGGATTATTCGCCCTATACTGCCGAAGATATTATTACAATTAATCAGTATTGCCAGGAGCGCTTTATCGAATTAGTGGCCAATCAAAACTCATTAGGACATATGGAGCGTTGGTTGGAGCATGCCGACTACCAGCATCTGGCTGAATTGGAAAAAGTACAGAAGGATGGGCCTCATCATTTACAACGACGCACCACTTTGAATCCGGTTGATCCGCGTTCTATGGAGCTTGTGGCAAGCCTATACGATGAGTTGTTACCTAACTTCTCATCTAAAACGGTCAATATTGGAGGTGATGAACCATGGGAACTGGGACATGGACGTTCGAAAGAGGCCTGCGATGAACAAGGGAAAGGCGAAGTGTACATCAGCTACATGTCCGAATTAACAAATTATTTAAGTTCAAATGGGTATCAGCCTCAGATGTGGGCAGACATTATACTCAACTATCCTAAACAGTTGCACCGCCTACCTGAGGATCTGACTTGTTTGGTTTGGGGCTACCGTGCGTGGTACCCGTTTGAAAAGAACAGTCGCAAGATGCACGATGCCGGAGTGCCTTTCTATGTTTGTCCGGGTACATCTAGCTGGCAGTCGTTCATTGGTCGCTGGCCCAATGCACAAGTAAATCTTTTAAAAGCAGCAAAGGCTGGTAGAAAATATGAGGCCAGTGGTTATTTAATCACCGATTGGGGCGATTTTGGACATTGGCAGCCCTTTGTCATCAGTTATCCGGCCATCATATACGGTGCCGGATTATCTTGGGCGGTGGAACCAAACGAGTCATTGGATGTAAGTACTCACCTGACTCATTCACTCATGGAGCATCCAAACACTGAGCTGGCACAACTTATATTGGAATTGGGAACTGTCTATAAATTGTATGATGGAGATATTCAAAAGTACGTCAATGTGTTTTATGATATACTGCGTTCTCCCAATGAGCCATTATCCACTCCTAGATTGGAGCATGTCAATGCAGAGAATACTGTAGCTGTTTTACTGAAGTTAAATACGTTATTGAAGCAACTAGAACATTGTCCGGCCTATAATGAAGAGCAACAATTGCTAGTTGAGGAACTTCAACTGGCCGCTGGTTTTGCGCGTCATAGTGCTCTGATGGCAAAAGAACGCTTACTGTTGCCTGAACATAAAATGAGTCATGCTAGTGATTCTGTAAAAGAAACAATGCAGGAAGATTGGGATGCTTTGCTGGCTCAATTCAGACAATTATGGTTGATCAGAAATAGAATTGGAGGGATGGATAACAGTATCCAAAGTCTGGAGGTTATTGCGAAGTCTTATGGTTCTAAATAAAGTAAACAGCCATAATATCTAAGGCATTAGAATTATTATTCTGAAGCCTGTAGTAAAACTAATTGAAAAGAATGGAACAACAAGACAGACTGTTCTTCAAGTGAATAGTATAATTAGTTGGAGTGAACTATGAAAGATAATAAAGAAGTATTAATAGTTTCACAGTTGATCGATGGTGATGAGAAGGCTGTTGCCTGGATCGTATCGAACTATAGATTACGTCTTTTGAATTTTATTCAGCAAAGTCTTCCTAAAGAAGAAGATGTAGAAAGCCTGGTACAGGAGGTATTTCTCATCATCTGGAATAAACGGAAAACCCTGAAACAGGATGCTTCATTGGAGGCATTCATTTTTACCGTGGCCCGAAATCTGATGATTGATCACATGCGAAAGCTTATTCGTCAGCGCAAGTATATTGAGGAAACTATTGCAAGCAGTCAGGATATTGATGATTCAACCGTTGAGTCTATAGAATATAAAGAGGTTGAGCAGCAGGTATTCAAATGTATAGATGAATTGCCAGCCAAAGGCCGCGAGATATTTATACTCAATAAAATTGAAGGCATGAGCTATAGAGCTATTGCACAAATGCTGGGTATTAGTGAACATACCGTAAATGCGCATATGTACAATTCTACAAAGTTTCTTAAGAATAATCTGAAGGAATTGATATGCCTGTTAATCGTGTTACTGGTGGCTGGATAAGTTAATTATGTGTTGTTTGAAAAAAAAAGTAAGTGTGTAAAGTGCAGTTGGTGAGGATGATGTAGTTTTTATTGAAAAAAATAGAAATAGCACTAATAGATGCAAAGACTTCAATCGTATTTAATGTAGATGAGCGAAAATAAATCACATATAGACGTAAAGATAAACCGCTTGTATTCCGATAAGATGTTGGGTAAGGAGGCGATACAGGATTTGGAAAGCTGGTTAGATAACGAATCTGAAAGAGAGGAATTGTCGTTGTACTTTTCAGAGAAATGGGAAGCTGCCAAAACATCTGATGTTAAAGAGGTAAATCAGAGAAAGAGAATACATCTAACATCGACTTGGTGGAATCTCCAATTTTATAAAAATGTAGCAGCTATTCTCTTACTTCCTCTTATAGGAGCACTGCTTTTTGTGATCGTTAATCAAAAAGTTGCGGATACTCAACTGATGACCGTTAGAACAGAACTAGGAGACAGGGCGCATTTTGTTTTACCTGATGGCACCGAAGTTCATATGAATGCGCTTTCAACGCTGAGCTATAACTTAAGTTATGGAGTGAATCAGCGTAATGTTCAAGTGACAGGAGAAGTATACTTTGATGTATTTAAAAATCCGTCTTTGCCTTTTGTTGTCTCTTCAGATTCGATAACTGTTGAAGCATTAGGGACACAGTTTATGGTAAGAAATTATCTGGACGAACCGTTTGTGCGCTCCTCGCTTCTTGAAGGTAAGATAAAGGTTGAAAGTACCGATGAGGGAATGGTTTTGGTGCCCGGTGAAAGCGTGGAATACAATAAAGCGGCATCGGTGCTTACGAAAAAACGTTTCGATTTAGGAATGGGATTAGCCTGGACGAATGGGAGTCTCATTTTTAAGGATGACACCATGGAGGATGTTTGCCGTAAAATTGAGCATTGGTATGGTGTAGACGTGATTTGCAATATGGCTGACTTTAAAGGTAAAACCTTTTCTCTGCGCTTGAGAAAAGAAGAGACACTTTATAATTTATTGGCGATTATGGGTGAGGTGTTACAGCTCAACTACAGACTGAATGATGATAAACTAATAATAACTAAAAAACGGATTAACAACTAAAAAAAGCAGACAATATTGGCCTATTGTCTGCTTAATCAATGAACTAATTTCTAATTAATTCAGCAAAACACAAATTTATGAAAAGAAAAACAAATCATCCGGATTGTTTGCACAATTATCGGAGGAAAAAAATCTATCGTATAATGAAGCTACTGAGTGTATTCTTGTTTTGTGGCTCGATGGTCATTTCTGCAGCCGGCTATGCACAAAACAAGCGCGTGACCATCCAAGAAAGTACTATTTCAATCCAGGAGCTATTTGAGCAGATTGAAAATTCTGCAGACTGTAGATTCGCCTACAGTAATTCTCAGCTTAATCCACAGCAAATCGTTTCGGTGAATGTTAAGGACAGCGATGTTGAAGAGGTGCTTAAGCAGGTACTGGATAAAAATCTTACTTACAAAGTAATTGAGAACTATTATGTGATTGTTGATAAAACACAGAGCGATGTGGTTGCTCAGGTTCAACAGCATGTAGTGGAAGGTAAAGTGACTGATCATATGGGTGAGCCTTTACCGGGCGTTAATGTGTACGAACAGGAAAATCCAACATCTGGTGTTATCACCGGTATTGATGGATCCTTTTCAATAAGTGTTAGTTCAGAGAATGCCAGTTTGACTTTCTCATTTGTTGGGTTTGAGTCTCAGGTTGTGAATGTGGCTGGCAGAACCAACTTTAATATTACCATGGTGGAGGAAGCTACCGGATTGGATGAAGTAGTTGTGGTTGCTTATGGTACGCAAAAAAAGGTAAATGTTACGGGCTCTGTATCAGCTGTTACCTCTGATAAAATTGAGGAACGTCCGGTGCAGAATGTATCACAAGCTTTACAAGGAATCGTGCCAGGTTTAAATGTGACCTCTTCAGGTGGTGGTGAATTAAACAATCCGCTTAAAATCAATATCCGTGGAGCTGGTACAATTGGTGATGGTTCTAACTCAGGACCACTGATCTTAATTGATGGCATGGAGGGTGATATGAACTCGCTTAACCCACAGGACATTGAAAGTATCTCTGTGTTGAAAGATGCAGCATCTTCTGCTATCTATGGTTCTCGTGCGCCTTTTGGGGTCATCCTAATTACGACCAAAAGAGGTAAGGAAGGACGCATGCAAATCAATTATAACAACAACTTCCGTTGGAGCGATCCATTGTTGAAGCCAAATATGTTGGATTCATACACTTTTGCCAAGTACTGGAACGATGCACGTGCCAATGCAGGACAGAATCCAGCCTTTACCGATGAAGTATTGGAACGTATTCTAGCCTACCAAAAAGGAGAAATAGACTATGGAACAGTAGCTAATACCAATGGAGACAGATGGCAGCAGTATACAGGCTCGCATGCCAATACCGATTGGTTTGAAGAGCATTATAAAAGCTGGACACCTTCGCAGGAGCATGCTTTAAGTATGAATGGTGGTTCGGAGAAAATACAGTATTATTTATCAACGAACTATTTGAATCAGAATGGTTTATTGCGTCATGCTAACGATTCATTCGACAGGTTTACAGTAACTGCTAATGTAACTGCTAAGTTAGCTGACTTTGCTAGCATTCGCTACAACACTAAGTTCATCCGTGAAACTTATGAAAAGGCTACTCACCAGTTTGGTTTGTTCTATCATAACATTGCGCGTCGCTGGCCTACTAACCCTGTATATGATCCAAATGGTTTTTATGCCGATGGAGGAGAAATTCTTCAGTTAAGAGAAGGAGGTCGCAATATTTCTGAGAAAGATCAAAACTACCAGCAATTTAGGTTGGATATTGAACCAATCAAAGGATGGAAGCTGATTGGTGAGTTAAACTACCGCACTGATACTTACTTTAGCAGCAGTAATTATCTGCCTGCTTACGCGCACGATGTAGCAGGAAATCCATATGCAGTTGGTGTTGGTTGGTTGTCGCCTGGTAGTACGCAAGCATCTGAATACGCGTCAAAAACGACTTATATGAGCCCGAACCTGTACACTCAATTCACTAAGGAATTTGAAGGAGGGCATAACCTGACGGCTTTAGCTGGTTTTCAGTCGGAAGAAAACAAAACACGTAACTTAGGTGGTTATCGCAATGATTTAATCAGTCCTGATTTGCCAACAATCAATACCGCTTCAGGTGAAGATAAAATTACCTCAGGAGGTTATGGACACTGGGCAACAGCTGGATTCTTCGGACGTATTAACTATAACTATCAGGAGAAGTACCTGGTTGAGTTGAATGCGCGATATGATGGAACAAGCCGATTCTTAAGAGAAGAGCGTTGGAATTTATTTCCTTCTTTATCGGTAGGATGGAATATCGCAAGAGAAAATTTCTGGCAGCCACTGGAGGATAAGATCAATACCTTTAAATTACGTGCGTCTTGGGGTGAACTAGGTAACCAGAATACTAATAACTGGTATCCATTTTATACCACCATGCCTGTTGGTACTGCAAATGGTTCATGGATGATAAATGGCATGCGTCCCAACACAGCCTCTAGCCCTGGATTGGTGAGTTCATTGTTAACCTGGGAAACGGTTCGCTCATGGAACATTGGTTTAGACGCAGGGATGTTTGATAATCGCTTAACATTGGTGTTTGACTACTTCCAGCGCTTTACTGAAGATATGGTAGGACCTGCACCGGAGTTGCCAGCAACCCTTGGTACTTCTGTTCCAAAAATCAACAATGCGGATATGAAGTCTTATGGATTTGAATTAGAGCTTAGCTGGCGCGATAAAATTGGGCAGGTGTCTTATGGTGTAAGAGGTATTTTAGCGGACGACCAACAGGAAGTAACCTGTTATCCAAATGAGAATGGCCGTGTTGATATGTGGTATGCTGGTCGCATGGGTGGAGAAATTTGGGGGTACACAACCCACGGTATTGCAAAAAGCGATGATGAGATGAACAACTGGTTGGCTAATCACGACCAGAGTGTGATGGGGAGCAACTGGGCAGCTGGTGACATCATGTATGAAGACCTCAATAATGATGGTGAAATCAATTCAGGAAGTGGCGTACTTGGCGATACTGGTGACTACTCAATCATTGGCAACAACACTCCACGTTATAAATTCAGTATAGATTTGGATGCAGCCTGGAAAGGTATTGACTTCAGAATGCTTTGGCAAGGAGTAGGCAAGCGCGACTATGCGTTGGGTGGCCCTTATTTCTGGGGAGCTAACGGAAACATGTGGCAAGCTGCCGGCTTCAAAGAGCACATGGATTATTTCCGTCCTGAAGGTCATGAGTTAGGGGCTAATGTGGATGGATATTATCCTCGTCCAATTATGTCATGGGAGTCTAATAAGAACACTAAAACACAGACCCGATACCTTCAGAATGCGGCCTATATTCGTTTGAAGAATATCCAGGTAGGATATACCATCCCTCAAACGTTCACCAAGAAGTATGGTGTTCAGAAGCTGCGTTTCTATGTGTCAGGCGAGAACTTGCTGACATTTACAGATATGACCAAAATATTTGACCCTGAAACCATTGATGGTGGATGGAGTGATGGTAAGATTTATCCGCTATCAAAAACTATTTCGGCAGGTTGTAGCATAACTTTCTAAGAAATACTAATAGTTGTTTACTCGGAGATAAACTAGTATGACTAATGAAAAGAATAACAAAATAGATTTATGAAAATGAAAAAAAATAATATAAAATTATTCGCCTACTTACTTGGGGTATTGGCCTTGGGTGCATTTAGTAGCTGTAATGATTTCCTTGATAGAGAGCCTTTGGATCAGGTAACACCAGAGGTGTATTTGAATGCCGAAGATCAATTGGCGGCATACGCCATTGCACATTACAATTTCCCAACGCATTCAGGTTGGGGAAATGGAACTTTTAGTTATGACAATCATACCGATAATCAGGCCACTTCAGGTTATAGTACAAGATTTTCGCCAGGCGAATGGCGTGTTGGCCAAAATGGTGGTTCATGGAGTTTTTCAGCTATCCGCGAGTGTAACTACTTCCTTGAGGATGTATTGCCAAAATGGAAAGCAGGAAGCATCTCAGGTAATCCGGCAAATATTGAGCATTACATTGGTGAAATGTATTTTATTCGTGCTTATGAATACTTTAGTCGCGTGCAGGCTTTAGGCGATTTCCCGATTATCCGAAATACTTTACCTGATCAGCAGGAAGCACTGACTGAAGCTTCTAAAAGAAGACCTCGCAACGAAGTGGCGCGTTTCATTATCTCTGATTTAGATTCTGCGATAATGTTAATGAACAATGAGCCGGATGGAAGCAGAAATCGTCTGACAAAATTGTCAGCGCAACTGTTTAAATCGCGTGTTGCTTTGCATGAAGGAAGCTGGTTGAAATACCACAAGGGAACAGCGCGTGTGCCAGGTGGTCCGGGATGGCCAGGAGCCAATGCTGATTACCTGAGTGGTTTCTCCATCGATATAGATGCCGAAATCAACTACTTTTTGGGAGAAGCAATGAAAGCTTCAAAAGAAGTAATTGATGCGGTAAGTTTGGTAGCTAATAACGGTGATTCTGAAGGAACTGCCATATTTGATAACCCATACTATAATATGTTTGCTGCCAACGATATGTCTGATTTCGATGAGGTATTGTTCTGGCGTTCTTACAATGTACAGGAAAATGTCTATCATCAGAACCAGCACTACTTGCAACGCAATGGTGGTAATACAGGTTATACAAGAGGTTTTGTAGAGAGTTTCCTAATGGAGAATGGCTTGCCAATTTATGCCGCAGGTTCGGGTTATGCAGGTGATGCTACTATCAGCGATGTGAAAGAGCTGCGCGATGATCGATTAAAGCTATTTATGAAAGCGCCAGGTGAGCAGATTACCGATGCCAATGTAGAACCTTATCCTGATATCTTAGGAATTCCTGAGGTGAAGTATGTAACGGGTTATGCAATCAAAAAAGGTGTTAATCGTGACGATTCACAGGCTGATGGTTCAGGTAGTTATACCGGTTCAATCGTATTCAGAGCGGCAGAGGCTTACCTGAATTATATCGAGGCTGCTTATGTGCTGAATGGTTCTTTAGATGCAACAGCTACTAACTGTTGGGTTGCCTTAAGAACAAGAGCTGGTCTTGATACAGATTTCAATAAGACTATTGCGGCAACTGATATGGCACAGGAAGCTCAGGGTGACTGGGGCGCGTATTCTGGCGGTAACCTGGTTGATGCAACACTTTATAATATTCGCAGAGAGCGCCGCTGTGAGCTTGTAGCTGAAGGTATGCGTTATATGGACTTAAAGCGCTGGCGCGCTATGGATCAGGTGAGCAACTATCAGATTGAAGGCTTTAATCTATGGGGTGGCGATATGCAAGATTGGTATCTTGACGAAGATTCAGGAGAATCATTATTAATACCTGAAGGAACAGAAGGAAAAACTTCTAATGTATCAAGTCCTGCTAACAGCGATTATTTGCGCCCTTACCAGATTGTGAAAGATAATAACCTGGTTTATAATGGATATAACTGGCACCCGGCGCACTATTTATCGCCGATTGCATACGATCACTTCTTAATGACAAGTGGAGGTGAACCAACTAATTCGGTGATTTATCAGAATCCGAACTGGCCTATTGAAGCAAATGGAGAACCGATTGATTAATAGGATATAACATAGTTTAATTATAAATAAGGTCTTGGGCACTCGTTTGCCCAAGGCCTTTTACCGCTTAATTATGAAACTATATTTTTTATTTCCCATACTTATCGCTTTTTGTAGTTGCAATGCCCCAAAGGAGGTGCAGCATGATTGGGAGTTAATTTGGTCCGATGAATTTGACATAGCCGGTCTACCAAGTGATAAGAACTGGAGTTTTTCGGGGCAAAATAAGGCGGATTGGGCATGCTATTGTTCTGATCGCATTGAGAATGCTTTTGTGGCTGATGGTTACCTGCATGTAAAGGGCACTGTTGAACAATTGCCAGATGGCACAATGAATTACCAAACGGGCTGCATCCAAACCAAAGGGAAATTTAGTTTTCTATATGGTAAAATAGAGGTGTGTGCTAAGCTGCAACATGGCAAAGGCTCCTGGCCGGCCATTTGGATGATGCCCGAAAATAGTGAGTATGGCGGATGGCCCAAAAGTGGTGAAATTGATATCATGGAGCATTTAAATGACGATGTTTACGTCTATCAAACGATTCACAGTGAATTTTTGGATAACCAGGGTGGCAAGGATAGTGTGAGTTACTATGTTACTGCACCCTATAATGTTAATGAATTTAATGTATTTGCCTGTGAGTGGTACCCCGATTCATTGTGCTTTTCTGTAAATGATAAATCAACATTCACATATCCCCGTTGTAAAGGTGATGATTCTCAAAAGTGGCCATTTGATAAGCCATTTTACATTATACTTAACCAGGCATTGGGCGGCAATTGGGTTGGAGAAATTAACCCGGACGATGTTCCTCAGGAGATGTTGGTGGACTGGGTAAGGGTGTATCAATAGGTATCCAGTAAGATAACTCAAGAGTCCGAAGTAATTGTTTTGTGGTTAGATTATAAACTATAACAGTCCAGGTAAAAGTAATCTTAAACTATGCTTATTTTATGATTATCACTTAAATCAGAGAGATAAACCGATTAGCCCCAAAGGCAGAAGAGTGATAAGTTGTAAAGAATTACCAGTAACTAATCCTTCAAAATTCAAATATGAAATTTTTTATACTTAATGCATTTATTATTACGATTGCAAAATCCGGATTATTAATCTGTTTGGGTTTCATCATAATGAATCATTTTGAATCCACCTTAGCTTTAATAAGCCGTAAGCCTCTTCCTGACAATCTGATTCATCCACAGAACCTTGAAGCACTGAATAAAGTCTTAAAGTGGGTTGGGATATGCATAATTGTGCTTGGTATTAGCATGGCTATTAATGGACTTGCTATAATCTTTTGGGGTGTCAACATGCCGTCAAATAGTTTCAATTTTAACTTTTAAGTATGTCTTGTTGAAATTGATGTTTCTTAAACATAACTCAACCATGTTATGCAGTGTTGATATTTACACAAATCAATAGGACCTTTTGTATAAGTGCGTGATAGTAGGTATGTAAATATTAGTGGAATTAATTACAAAACAAGGAAATCGGGTTGCTAATAATATGTAAATGCCAATAAATTGTTTTTTCTTAGATAAATAAAAGTAAGATTTACTCTTTTAATATCAGTTTACCATAATGATGAAATTTAAATCTATAATTGGATGTATTCTTTGTGGCTATTTTATAATTGGCTGCTCAGTAAATAATCAGGATAAGACTTTTCTTAAGCAAGTTGAATTTGAAGAACATACCAGCCTGAATGAAAAGGTTAAAATGGCAGCTCATGTAGTGCCTACGCAACAGCAACTTGATTGGCAAAAGCTGGAATTGACAGCTTTTATCCATTTCACAGTCAATACCTTTACCAATATGGAATGGGGGCACGGCGACGAATCACCTGAAATATTTAATCCATCGGAACTGGATGCCCGCCAGTGGGCCAAAACTCTCAGTGATGCAGGTATGAAGATGGTTATTCTTACAGCCAAGCATCACGATGGCTTTTGTCTGTGGCCAACAAAAACGACTCAACACTCGGTTGTATCTGCTCCCTGGAAAGATGGTAACGGGGATGTGGTGAAAGAGCTGAGCGAAGCCTGTAAGGAATTCGGCCTTAAGTTTGGCGTTTATCTTTCTCCATGGGACCGTAATGCAGAGTGTTATGGCGATTCACCCAAGTATAATGAAATGTTTAATCAGCAGCTCACCGAGTTGTTATCATGGTACGGCAAGGTGGATGAAGTGTGGTTCGATGGTGCTTGCGGCGAAGGACCTAATGGCAAAAAGCAGGAATATGACTGGGCATCGTATTATGCCACAATTAAAAACCTACAACCCGATGCTGTGATTGCCATCATGGGTGAAGATGTGCGTTGGGTAGGTACCGAAACCGGCTATGGACGCGAAACAGAATGGAGCGTCACAGCCTATGCGCCAGGTGGTCGTCCGGAAATGGCAATTATTAATGAACAGCTGGAATTGCAAGCTACCTCTAACGACCTGGGGAGCCGCTCCATTATCGAAAAGGCCAATCACCTTTTCTGGTATCCTGCCGAAGTGGATGTATCCATCAGGCCCGGATGGTTTTATCATGAACACGAGGATAATCAGGTTAAGTCGCTCACTAAAATGGTGGATATCTACTTTAACTCAGTGGGAATGAACGCTGTTCTACTATTAAATATCCCGCCTGATACACGTGGTTTGATTCACGAAAATGATGTGGCGCGTTTAAAAGAGTTTAAGGCTTACCTGGATGAAACGTTTGAAGATAATCTGATTTTAAATGCAGAGTGCAGCAATGAAGCGGCCGCAAAGCTAGCCATTGATAATGATTACGATACTTACTGGCAAATAGATAATCTGCCGACTGCGGCTACCTTTAAGTTATCGCAGCCTCAGAAAATAAATGTGATAATGTTGCAGGAATACATTGCCAAAGGACAGCGTGTGGAACAGTTTAAAGTGGAAGCCAGAGTTAATGGTGCCTGGACTGAGGTGGCAAAAGGAACAACCATTGGCTACAAGCGTTTGCTCCGTTTCCCGAATATAATTGCTGATGCAGTTCGTGTAACCATCGAACAGGCACGTGACGGCGCACTGATTAATGCCATTGGCTTGTTCGCTTCGCCTGAGATTTTATCAGAACCGGTAATCCAACGAAATCGCGAAGGATTGGTAAGTATTAAAGCGGAGACTACTCATCCGGTCATTACTTATACGCTTGACGGAACAGAGCCAACGGCTGCATCAGCAAGGTATTCTCAATCGTTTAGTTTGCCTGATGGCGGAACGGTTAAAGCCAGAGCTTTTATTAACGACTTCGGATCGCAGAGTAGTGTGGTGACGCAGCAATTCGATATCTGTTCGCAAAAATGGACGATTGCCGGAGTGAGTGCTCAAACGGAACAGTTTAAACCAATAAATGCAATTGATGGCGATCCCAATACGATGTGGCACACCCCTTGGGGCGATAATGTACCAACTCACCCACATTATATCGCAATTGATTTAGGTGAACAGCTAAATATTATAGGGTTTAGTTATACGCCGCGTGCCGATCATAATAAGAGTGGCACCATCTTCAAATATGTGTTTTACGTAAGTCAGGATGGTAAGACTTGGCAAGCTGTAAAAACAAGTGGTGAGTTTAGCAATATCAAAAATAACCCGGTGAAGCAGGATATCCGTTTCAATAAAAGCTATCAGGCGCGTTTTATTAAGTTGGAAAGCAAAGAAGGCGCATTTAATGAGCCATGGGTTTCCATTGCTGAACTAGGAGTGATAACGAAGTAAACTACACAAATTATAAGAAATGAAACCAGCCTGTAATTGGTTTATAGGTACCATTATAGGTTGGTTTCATCTTATTGTTAAAAGATAAATCAGATACATGAACAAGTTATTTTGGTTTGCAGTAAGTGCTTTATTATTGGTTGCTGGTTGTGCTCAAAAGAATGACAGAGAGTCCAATTCAGAGCCGGTTTCCAAGCCATTAACACCACTGATGGGATGGGCCAGTTGGAACCAGTACCGGGTAAATATCTCTGAAGACATTATTAAAGCTCAGGCCGATGCCTTGGTTGAAAGCGGTCTGAAAGAAGCCGGTTATAATTTCATCAATATTGATGATGGTTTTTTTGGTGGCCGCGATGCGCACGCCAATATTATTCCGCATCCGACGCGTTTCCCCAATGGCATGAAAGCTGTGGCTGATTACATCCACAGTAAAGGCCTGAAGGCTGGCATCTATTCCGATGCCGGTATTAATACCTGCGCATCCTATTGGGACAAAGATACCATCGGTGTCGGCATGGGACTCTATGGGCACGACCGTCAGGATTTAACCCTCATGCTGAAAGACTGGAACTATGACTTTATTAAGGTAGACTGGTGCGGTGGTCAATGGCTCGATTTGGATGAGCAGACCCGCTATACTGAAATTGCTAATCTGATTAACGAAATTAAACCAGGCACAGTTTATAATATTTGTCGCTGGCAGTTTCCGGGCAAATGGGCCACATCCATTGCTGATTCATGGCGTATCTCAGGCGATATTGCCAATAAGTTTTCTTCCATTTTACACATCATCGATATCAATGCGGAACTGTGGCGCTATGCCTCCCCAGGGCATTTTAACGATATGGATATGTTGCAGGTAGGACGTGGCATGAGTTACGAAGAAGATAAAACGCATTTTTCGATGTGGTGCATGATGAACTCGCCATTGATGGCAGGCAACGATTTAAGCACCATGTCTCAGCAAACACTTGATATACTTACCAACCAAGAGGTGATTGCCTTAAATCAGGATCCATTAGCTTATCAGGCCCGCAGGATCATCGATTATGGCGATTTGGAAGTGTGGGGCAGACCTTTAGGTTCGACCATGAGCGGAGAGGTGGCTGTGGCCTTGCTGAACCGCAGCGAAACGCTTCAGTCCATCGAGTTTAAGTTGGAGGACATTGGTATCCTTCCATCTAAAGGTTATACCTATCGCGATTTATGGACCAGGCAATCATCCGATAGCTTACAGGATGAAAACCTATGCTTTGACGTTCCTTCTCATGGTGTTGTGGTACTGCGAATAAAGGGACAGTCCAAACCTTATAATGTCTATCAATACAAGTAATCAGGAAATCTATGAAAAAAATAAGGATAGTTCTTTTTGGTGTTGTCGGCCTATTGGTTTCGATGGCATCTTTAGCTAATTACACGCCCGAGTTTTCTACTGCCGGCTTTTTCCAATTGAAAGATAGTGGACGCGAGGTGTATTCAATGAATGTAGCCTGGCGCTTCTATAAAGGTGCAGTGGAAGGAGCCGAAGCCTCTGATTTTAATGATAGCCAATGGGCTGTGGTAGCATTGCCACATGGCATTGAGTATTTGCCAACCGAGGCAAGTGGGTGTGTCAATTATCAGGGTGAAGTGTGGTACCGAAAGCATTTTGAACCAGATCACACGCTTAAAGGCAAGAAATTGTTTCTGCACTTCGAAGCCATCATGGGCAAGTCAAAAGTGTGGATCAATGGGCAATTGGTAAAAGAGCATTTCAGTGGATTTCTGCCTGTTATTGCAGATGTAACACCATACATCAATTGGGATGGCGACAATGTGATTGCCGTATTGGCCGATAACAGTAACGATCCCTTGTATCCTCCCGGGAAACCACAGGAGACTCTGGATTTTGCCTATTTCGGAGGCATTTATCGCGATTGCTGGTTGGTGGCCCACAATAATATTTATATCACAAATCCAAACTATGAGGATGAGATAGCCGGAGGAGGTTTATTGGTTGCTTCAGATAAAGTATCTGAATTCTCAGCGGAGGTGACAGTGAAAGCGCATCTGCGTAATGAATTGAAACGCAGCTTTAGAGGTGTTATTGAGTATGAGCTGATTAATAATAAGGGTGAGGTAGTCGTGAGATCAGAGTCAGCCCTCAGGTTGAAAGCACAAAAAGCTCAACATGTAACCAACAAGCTGACTGTAGATAAACCAAACCTTTGGTCGCCCGATTCACCATACCTGTATCGCCTGGTAGTGAGGGTGAAGGATGAAAACAATCAGATGGTGGATGGCTATCGCAGGCGCATTGGCATCCGCAGTATTGAATTTAAAGGTCAGGATGGATTTTGGCTGAATGGAAAGCCCTATCCGCAGCCTTTGATTGGTGCCAACCGTCACCAGGATTTTGCAGTATTGGGTAATGCCTTGCCAAACAGTTTACACTGGCGCGACGCCAAAAAGCTGCGCGATGTAGGCCTCAAGGTGATTCGTAATGCGCACTATCCGCAGGATCCGGCTTTTATGGATGCCTGTGACGAGTTAGGCCTGTTTGTGATTGTGAATACGCCGGGCTGGCAGTTTTGGAACGACGAGCCTATTTTCGAACAGCGCGTATACAGCGATATCCGCAACATGGTCCGTCGCGATCGCAATCATGCCAGCATCTGGCTGTGGGAGCCAATTCTGAATGAGACCTGGTATCCCGATTATTTTGCTAAAAATACACGGGCTATTGTTGAAAGCGAGTTCCCTTATCCGGGCTGTTATTGTGCCTGTGATGCCGAGGCCAAAGGAAATGAGCATTTCGACATCTTGTTCGGTCATCCGTCAACAGGCGATCAAAACTGGGCACTGAAACACATCGATCCAAATAAAACGTATTTTACGCGTGAATGGGGTGATAATGTGGATGATTGGAATTCTCATAATTCACCAAGTCGCGTCAACAAATCCTGGGGGGAACAAGCTATGCTGATTCAGGCAAAGCATTATGCCAAACCCGATTACCAATACACGTGCTACGATGCACTCTATCGTACATCGCGTCAGCATGTGGGAGGCGCGTTGTGGCATTCTTTCGACCACCAGCGCGGTTATCATCCTGATCCCTTCTATGGTGGCATTATGGATGTCTTCCGTCAACCTAAATATTCCTACGAACTGTTTAAGGCGCAGCGCTCCCCAATTCAGACAGATTTAATGGCCGAAACAGGGCCAACGGTATTTATTGCCCATGAAATGACGCCTTTCTCGTCGCCTGATATAACAGTGTATTCCAATTGTGATGAAGTGCGCTTGCAGGTTTTTAAAGAGGGCAAGCAGTATGTGTACAAAAGAGAAAAAACAGAGAATGGCATTCCTAATCCGATCGTTGTATTTAGCGGTGTATATGATTTTATGGCAGATAAAGCCTTGTCGCGCAAACGCAAACAAGAAGAGGTGTTTATGCAGGCAGATGGCTACATCAATGGAGAAAAAGTCGCCACCCACCGTATTGAACCGGCCAGACGTCCTGAGAAGCTGGTGCTGTGGCTCGACGATGAGGGAACAGAACTGCTGGCCGATGGTTCTGACTGTGTGACCGTTGTCGCAGGTGTGGCCGATAAGAACGGCAACATCAAACGACTGAATAATTACTTCATCAGGTTTACTGTTGAAGGCGAAGGTACACTGCTGGGCGATGAAAGCATCATGGCCAATCCACGTCCGGTCAATTGGGGAACCGCACCCGTTCTGGTTCAGGCAACTACTCAACCTGGAGAGATTAAAGTAACAGCTTCAGTTTTATTCGAAGGCAGTCAAACACCAATAAGGGGCGAACTGACTTTCTCAAGTGTTGGAGCATCTAATCACCTGCTTTTCAATATCAGCGAATTGGCGGATAAAGCAAGAAACGCTGCTTCAACGCCTTCTCAAATTACAAAATCGGACCAGGAATTACTTAAAGAGGTAGAAGCCCTGAAGCGTGAGTTAAATGATCTGAAACTAAAAGAAGTGGAGCGTCAGCAGGAGGCGTTTGGGGAGAAGAAGTAATCTAAAATTGAATCATATGCAATTTCAATATGTCCCTTGAAGAAGCATAAGTCCGTTTCATCCGTGTGAAAGCTCATAGTAATGTGTGTCCATTGGGACATAATGGAGCTGGTAAACCGGCCTGGATATTCGTTGACGAAATAATAGTTGAATAAAAGTTTTAGATGATGATAGTACGTTATTTATGTTTTGCAGCATTGATTCTGGTGCAGGCTTGTCAGTCACCGTCATTGACAAAGCAGGCAGTTTGGGGTAAGCAAGGTTTTGATTTACCTGTGATTGATCTCGATAAGGAGACAAGTATGCAGGTGGTTGTTGATGAGGAATCAGGCCAATACCTTGGCCATCCTACCACCGTATTATTACCCGATGGACAAACCATCTTGTGTGTATATCCCAAAGGACATGGCAAGGGAGGCATTGTTTATAAGCAATCGACTGATGGAGGACAAACCTGGTCGGATCGATTGCCAACACCCGAAAGTTGGGCCAGCAGCAAAGAAGTGCCCACTATTTACAGTGTCAAAGATCAAAAGGGCGTAGAACGCTTAATACTTTTTAGCGGTTCACAGGATTATGTGGGAGGAGCCATCCGCATGTCCATATCTGAGGATGAAGGCCAAACATGGAGTGAGTTAGCACCTATTGGCGACTTTAAAGGCATAGTAGCGATGGCCGTTTGTGTGCCGCTGTCAACGCCGGGACATTACCTGGCTACTTTTCATACTCGAGGAGCCGAAGATACAATGGTTTTGTACCAGGTTTACAGTTTCGATGGTGGTGTGACTTGGGGCGAGCCACAGGAATTATATCGCTCGTCGAGGGCTCATTTGTGTGAGGGCGGCTTAATACACAGCCCGGACGGGACGAAGATAGCCATGCTGTTGCGAGAGAATGCCCGCAATTATAACAGTCAGATAATGATAACATGTGATGAAGGGCAATCATGGAGTGCGCCCAGACCTATGCCTGGAGCTTTGTGCGGCGATCGCCATCAAGCTGTTTACTTGCCCGATGGACGTTTGCTGGTTCAGTTTCGCGACATAACACCAATGAATCGTCCGGGTAATCAGATCAGTCCAACAGAAGGTGACTGGGTAGGCTGGATAGGTACCTGGGAGGATCTTGAGAATGGTTACGAAGGCCAATATCGCATCCGGTTTAAAGATAATACCAAAGGCTGGGATGCTGCATATCCGGCTGCTGAAGTGCTGCCCGATGGTACACTTGTATGCACCACTTACGGTCATTGGAAAAACAATGAAGCACCATTTATATTAAGCTTTCGATTTCAGATAGACGATATCGATAAATTGCTGAATAAACAAACAGACAATTCAATATTACTTAAAAATGAACGATAACATGAAGTCTGCATTTTTACTTAATTTACTGATAGTTGCATTCCTTTGGATAGCTTTTCAAACACTTGAAGCTCAAGATACTATTTCTGTTGCCGATTTAGGCTTATTGCCAAACACGCGCGAAAATGCCACCCCTTTTGTAAATAAGGCAATGGCGATGATGGAAGGGCAGCAAAATAGGGTTCTGTACTTTCCACAAGGACGTTACGATTTTTGGCCGCACCATTGTATCGAAAAAGAGTATTTTGAGTCGAACACCTATGATATCAATCCAAAGCGATTAGGTATTGTAGTGGATGGTCTGACGAATGTAACGCTTGAAGGCAATGGTTCTGAATTCATTTTTCACGATCGCATGCAGCCAGTTACTGTGGATGGCTCATCAAATGTGAGTCTCAAGAATTTCAGCGTCGATTGGGATATTCCGTTAACGGCACAGGGGGAGGTAATTAGCTCTGATGCGGAAGGTTTTACCATTCGTATTAATACCAATGAATCGCCCTACATTATTGAAAACCATAAGTTGGTTTTTGTAGGTGAAGGCTGGAAGTCCGCTTTGTGGGAGGTGATGGAGTTTCAATCAGATACCCGCTTTGTGGAACCTTATACAGGTGATGCACAGGCTTTAGGACATGGCTGGCAGAATTACATGGCAAAAGAGGTAACACCTGGTCTGGTGAAGCTTTACCGGCAAGGTGGTTTCAAGCGTCATCCTAAAGTAGGCAATTGGCTGGTGTTGCGTCATAGTACGCGCGATCATGCCGGCATGTTTCTAGTGAATAGTAAGGATATAGCCATTGAGGGCGTGCGCATTTATCACACGGCTGGTTTGGGTGTTTTGTCGCAGTACAGCGAAAACATCTCGCTGAAAGATGTAAAAGTAGTTCCCAATAAAGCTAAGGGGCGCTTTTTAAGCGGTCATGATGACGGCTTTCACTTTATGGGCTGCAAGGGCCAGATTACAGTTGATAATTGCGAGTGGGCCGGACTGATGGACGATCCGATTAATGTGCATGGGACCTGTGTGCGCATCACCGAGATTCTTTCTCCGCAAAAAATCAAGTGTCGCTTTATGCACGATATGAGTGCCGGAATGGTCTGGGGCCAGCCAGGTGAACAAGTGGGTTTCATCGAAAACAAAAGCATGCGCACCGTTGGTTTTGGGACTATTGAAGCGTATGAGGTCATTAACAAGGAGGAGTTTACAGTTCAGTTAAGTGCCCCGATTCCCGGGGAAATAAAAGCCGGTGCAGCGCTGGAAAACCTCACCTGGACACCTGATGTGGCAATACGCAACAGTTTGTTTGGCAGTTGCCGGGCAAGGGGCTTATTGTTATCAACCCTCGGAAAGATAGTGGTTGAGAACAACCGGTTTCAGTCTAGCGGTTCGGCCATTCTAATTGCAGGCGATGCCAATTATTGGTATGAATCAGGTGCAGTAAGAGATGTAACCATCCACAATAATGTTTTTGAGTATCCTTGTATGTCGTCGATGTATCAGTTCTGTGAAGCCATTATCAGCATTCTGCCTGAGATTCCAGAACCGGATTCAGAGTATCCTTTTCATCGCAATATCACCATTACAAACAATACGTTTCATCCTTTTGACTATCCAATTTTGTATGCCAAATCTGTTGATGGGCTTCAATTCACGAATAATACACTGATTCGCAGTAATAAGATTGAACCATTTCACAAACGCCAGGCAGGGATTACCTTGGATGCTTGCAAAAATGTAACGATTAACGGAAATGAGATTGAAGGGGATGTTTTGGGTAAAAAGGTGGAAGTTATCGATATGAATCCTAAAGAGGTGAAAATGCCTTCGGAGGAGTTTTTCAAATTTTAAAGGTCTTAAATATAAACAAGCAATATTATGCGTATTGTTTCTGACTTTTCGCAATTTGGATAAGGACAGGAACAGCACAAAGAAGATTATATCACATTATATTAATAAAATTAATCCAAAATGATGAAACAACTGAGTACGCTCCTAGTTGCCATAGTAGTTTTACTTGCGTCAGGCTGTGAGCAAAAAAGCAATGAGTATAACCTGGTGCCTTACCCGCAACAACTAAAGGCACAACAAGGAAGCTTTACAATAAATGAGTCTACAATAGTAAGCTATCAAGGCAGCGAAAACAGCCGGTTTGTTGCACAAGCCTTTGCCGATTTCATTGAGCCTGCTTCTGGGCTTCAGCTGCAGGTTGAAGCAACTGAAAAAGGTGGGTTGGTCAAAAATACAGTGTGCTTTATAGAAGATGCCAGCCTTGAAGGTGTTGAAGGAAGTTATCAATTGGTTGTTACCAAGGATGGTATATTGGTGAAATCCAACAATCCGGTTGGTTTATTTTATGGTTTCCAAACCATTCGTCAGCTAATGCCGGCTGAGGTTGAATCAAAAGAACTGGTTAAGAATACTGATTGGACAGTTCCGGCGGTAGAAATTACAGATGCACCTAATTTTTCATACCGAGGTTTGCACCTGGATGTGGGACGCCATTTCTTCCCGATGGATTTCATAAAAAAATACATCGACCTGCTGGCTTTACACAAAATGAATGTATTTCACTGGCACCTGACAGAGGATCAGGGATGGCGTCTGGAAATTAAAAAATACCCGAAGTTGGCCGAGATTGCCGCTTTTCGTGATGAGACATTGGTTGGTCATCTGGGTGTGGGCGAACGCCAATACGATGGCAAGCGCTATGGTGGTTACTATACTCAGGAAGAAGCGCGTGAAATTGTTCAGTATGCAGCCGATCGGTTTATTACAGTTATTCCTGAGATTGAACTGCCGGGCCATGCCCAGGCGGCTTTAGCTGCTTATCCTGAGTTAGGTTGTACGGGTGGTCCGTATGAAGTGGCTAATGAATGGGGTGTGTTTAAAGAGGTGTATTGCGCCGGTAACGAAGAGGTATTTACTTTTTTGGAAGATGTACTTGTAGAGGTGATGGATATTTTTCCATCCAAATACATTCACATTGGAGGTGATGAATGCCCTAAAGCGCGTTGGGAAGAATGTCCTAAATGTAAGAAACGTATGCAGGCAGAAGGTTGTAAAGATGCCCATGAGCTGCAGAGCTACTTTATTCACCGCATCGAAAAGTTCCTGAATGCAAATGGTCGTGATATCATTGGATGGGACGAAATTCTGGAAGGTGGTTTGGCACCTAATGCGACCGTAATGTCGTGGCGTGGCATCAAAGGTGGTGAAGAAGCTGCCAAACAGGGCCATAACGTGATTATGACACCTAACACGCATTTCTACCTCGATTATTATCAGAATAACCCACAGAAAGAACCTTTGGCTATTGGAGGTTATCTGACTTTAAGTAAGGTGTATTCATATAATCCTATGGCTGGTGATCTAACTGCAGAAGAAGCAAAGCACATCATTGGGGTGCAGGGTAATGTGTGGACCGAGTATATGCCCGAGAGCGATTATGTAGAGTACATGACCTATCCAAGGGCCTGCGCCATTGCCGAAGTGGGTTGGCTCGATTTCTCCAAGCGTGATTACGAGGCTTTTGCCAGACGATTGCAAATCCATTTTAAACGATTTGATGTGATGGGAGTGAACTACTTTGATAAGGTGCTGATGCCTTCTCCGTCTGTTGATAAAGTTGAGTTTATTGACCAGGCGAAGCTAGAGCTGTTTGACAATGCCATTGGAGCCAAGCTCTATTATACTAGTGATGGTAGCATTCCAACGGATAAATCAACCCTGTATCAGAGCGCCATTACTGTTAAAGAGGAATGTACCATTAAAGCTGTGGCCATTGATTCAAGAGGCCGGGCAAGTGATGTGTTGGAAGTACAGGCTCAGAAACTTTCGTTTATTGAAGGTATTGCAGAACCTGGAGAAAACAAAGGACTTGCTTGTAAACTTGCTACTGGCAAATTTGAAAAATGCAGTGAGGTTGATGAGGCCAATGGGAAGAGACTTGTAGTTACTGATGTGATGATTCCCTCAGAAGCACCACATGATAATTTTGGTTTAAGCCTTGAGGGGGTCTTATCCATTGAGCAGGATGGCCTGTATCAATTTGCCTTGGGATCAGACGATGGCTCGCAATTGTATTTAAACGATCGTTTGGTAATTGATAACGATGGTTTTCACGGGATGATTTACAAAAAAGCAAGTTTGGCTTTGAAGAAAGGTACATATCCTGTTAAAGTGCTGTTCTTTGAAGGTGGTGGCGGCGAAGGTCTCAGGTTGGAGATGATGAATGTAGACGGAGATAAGATGCAATTAAGTGAGTATTTGAGTCATTAACGATTATTGCCAAACCATCAGCTATAAAATTGGCTGTTGGCATGGCATTGTTACAATTCATATGAAAAAGATAAAGATAGCAGCAACGTTGGCGTTTATTGCCTTAAGGTTAGTAGCCATAAAAGCTCAGACGCCAGAGCATATTTTAAAAAATTATGAACTGGTATGGAGTGATGATTTTAATGGAAAAGCTATCGATACGCTTAAATGGAACTACCGGGATACGGGAAATAAGCGAAACGTTGGGTATGTTAGAACCGATAATTGTTTTGTAGATGGCAAAGGGCATCTGGTTATTGAGGTAATGCAGGTCGACACTATGTACACCATTGGCCAGATTGGCACACAAAATACTTTTATGACGAAGTATGGTTATTTTGAATGCCGGGCGCAGATGAATGTGCAGCCTGGGCCGCATGTAGCATTCTGGTTGCAATCGCCAACTATACATGAAGAGAAGGACAACCCACAACAATATGGAACCGAGATTGATATTTTTGAATACCATATTGCTGAAGGACTCAACAATGTGTATCATAACCTGCACTGGAATGGCTATAAGCAAAAGCATCAGCATGCGGGAACAAAGGTAAAGGTGGATGGCATTAATAGGGGATTTCATACATTTGGTGTGGAGTGGACCAAAGATGAATATATCTTTTATGTAGACGGTATAGAAACCTGGCGCACCCAAGAGGCTGTATCAAATATTGAGGAATACATGATATTAAGTGCTGAACTCACCGGATGGGGAGGTGATTACCGAACGGCGGATTTTCCGGATCAGGTGTTGTTTGACTATGTGAGAGTATATAAACCATTTCAAAATAAATAAGAAGCGGAATTATGAAGTTAAAACCAGGCAAAGTAATAATGATGATATGTGCCGGGATTGCGTTGTTGACAGGTTGCGGCGATGCGGATAAAGTAAAATCTCCCAACATCATCTTTATTTTGGCCGATGATTTGGGGTATGGTGATTTAAGTTGCTACGGACAAACCAAGTTTGCAACACCAAATATTGATAAACTGGCTCAGCAGGGGATGTTGTTTACGCAGCATTATTCGGGCAGTACCGTGTGCGCACCATCACGCTCAGCTTTGATGACCGGCCAGCATACAGGCCATACCTTTATACGGGGCAATAAAGAGGTGCTGCCAGAAGGCCAGTATCCAATGAGCGCAGAGGTGGTGACATTGGCTGAGCTATTGAAAGAAAAAGGATATGCTACCGGAGCATTCGGTAAATGGGGGCTGGGCTATCCGGGCTCAGAAGGAGATGCGAATAATCAGGGTTTTGATACCTTTTTCGGTTATAACTGTCAGCGCATAGGCCATAACTACTATCCCTATTTTTTGCGCAATAATCAGGATAGCCTGGTGCTAAAAGCCAATGCAGGGAAAGCCGCTGGTACCTATGCTCCTCAGTTAATACATGAGAAAACAATTGAGTTTATAGAAACCCATCACGATGAACCATTCTTTTGTTACGTACCAACGATTATTCCGCATGCTGAACTGCTGGTTCCGGAAGAATACATGGCCTTGTATCGTGGTAAATATGAACCTGAGCATAACTACAAAGGCGTTGATGACGGACCTGCGTATCGCAATGGTGGATATGGTTCACAACCGGAGTCGCATGCGGCTTTTGCTGCCATGGTTCACCTTTTGGATGAACAGGTAGGAGACATCATGAATAAAGTAAATGAGCTGGGTATTGCCGATAATACGTTAATCATCTTTACATCGGATAACGGACCACATAAGGAAGGTGGTGCACAGCCCGATTATTTCAATAGTAACGGACCTTATAGAGGTTACAAGAGAGATTTGTACGAAGGAGGAATCCGCGTGCCATTAATTGCAAGCTGGCCAGGCGTTATAAAGGAGGGAAGACAAACGGAACACATCTCGGCATTTTGGGACTGGCTGCCCACCCTGGCAGAATTAACCAGTGCAAATGTTCCCTGGCAGATCGATGGCATTTCGATGGTTCCCACATTACTTGGAAAAGACTCACAACAGCAGCATGAGTACCTTTATTGGGAATTTCATGAGTTAAATGGTAGACAAGCCATCCGGATGGGGAATTGGAAATGTGTGAAATACAATGTGCTCACTCCGGAGAAAGCAACACTTGAATTATATGATTTGGAAAGCGATCCTGGCGAACAAAACAACATAGCTACGCAGTTTCCGCATATAGTGAAACATTTTGAACAGCTGTTCATTCCGGTACGAAACGACTCAGAGGTGTTTGTGTTTGAGCCAAACAGTTAGAATCTGCCATTTTGGATGTAGTGTTAATGCAAAGGAAAAAGAGATGGTAGTTTTGTAACCATCTCTTTTTTTATGACCTAATGCTTTGGTAAATTCCTGGCTTTATTTTATTCGGTTTCTCTCACTTCCTCTGCCTAACAATTTTTAGACAGAAGGGCTTTCCAGTTGCAGCTAATTCAACTGGTATCATTCATCCCAAATAGGTGCATTTTATCCCAAAGCTTTTGATTTCAATTCATAATAATGACTGAATAGCTATGTTTGAACCATTATTGGCTTAATGGTTTTAAGCTATAGAAATGGTTGAGAAAGGATTTATTTAATGCATTACAGAATGACATATTATATGAAAAAAGTTGCAATAGTTCTATTGGTTGGTTTGTTGTTTTGGTCGTGTACCAATGAGCGTGGTGTGCCAATGCCTTCAAAAATTACAGTTAAGGGCGACATCTTTATTGATCAGTATGGTCGTCAGGTTATATTGAATGGTATTAATGTGGTGAATAAAAACAAAGATGACAACTACCTGTATAAAGGTGGTCAGGAATTCTACAAGCTGTTAAAGCAGCAGGGTTTTAATTGTATTCGTTTGGGGATTATATGGGATGGGTTGGAACCTCAGCCGGGTGTATATAACGAAGCCTACCTAAAGGAACTGGATAAGCGCATTGCATGGGCGGCCGATAATGGTCTGTTTGTGGTCCTTGATATGCATCAGGATTTGTACAGCGTTAAATAAGCCGATGGAGCGCCAGAGTGGGCAACCATTACTGATGGTAAGCCACATACCACAGGTGCCATCTGGAGTGATGCCTACCTTTTAAGTGATGCTGTTCAAACAGCTTTCGATCATTTCTGGAATAATTCAACTGCAAGCGATGGGATAGGTATTCAGGACCATTATGCAGACCTTTGGCAGCATGTTGCCAAACGGTATGCTCACCATGCAAACGTGATTGGCTATGATATCATGAATGAGCCCTTTTCTGGCTCTTCTGCGCAACTGGCCATGCCAGCACTATTGAATGCCTATGGTACAATGATGTATCAAAAGCATGGTGTTGTGATGTCGGAAGAAGAATTGGCATTAACCTGGGGTAATGAACAAAAGCGGACTGAAGCCTTAAAGGAACTAGCTGATGAAGCCAGTTATGCTTCTGTTATTGACGCATTGCAGGAGGTGAATCAACAATTTGAGTCGACACATTTGCAGGCCATGTATCAAAAAGTGGCCAGTGCTATTAGGCAGGTGGATCAAAGGTCAGTTTTATTTCTTGAGCACAGTTACTTTGGTAATATGGGGGTGAGAAGCAGTATTCAGCGGGTTGTATTGGAGGATGGCACACCCGATTCGCAAGTGGCTTATGCGCCGCATGGTTATGATCTGGTGACAGATACACATGATGCAGCAGCGGCCAGTAATGAGCGTGTTAATTTTATTTACCGCCGGATTCAAGAGAAGGGTGAGCAGTTAGACATGCCTGTTTGGCTGGGAGAGTGGGGTGCCTTTTACAATCATTCAGAAGATATCGTTCCGGTTGCGCAGCATGCAGTTTCTTTGATTGAACAGTACAAGTTTGGTCAGGCTTATTGGTCCTATAATGAAGGAACTGAGAAGCTGGGCTATTTCCAGCAAGCAATATTGCGGCCTTATCCGGTTTGCACAAACGGGAGGCTATTGAACTATCAGTTTGAGCAAGAAAGTAGTCTTTTTAGCATGACGTGGCAGGAAGATGGATTAACAGATGCACCTACCATGGTGTTTGTGCCTGATGTAAAGCGCCTATCCATACAAGAGCTGCCATTTGAAGCTCATATTAATAAATTGGAGGGTACCGAACATGGCTGGCTGGTCATTCAGCCGCTAGGTAAACAGAAACAACGTTCCATTTCTATTTCTCTAAATGAACGCCTGATGAAATAAGGTCAATAAACAGGCAATACGCACAAAGCTATTCTTACTCTCAATTAAATTGGTGGGTTTTTGATAATGCTTTGTGCTTTTGCCATAGTCTTATTAGTTGTTTTATGTAATAGCTGAATGGCTTGTAATTGCCATATAGCTATGCTTAAAACAAGCTTCCCTGAACATGCTGATCACCTACTTTTATCACTTCATCTTTCTCACGAAGGTACCACAAGTAGCCTTCTATATTATTGTAGCCCATCTTCCTAAGTAAATCCATGTAGCGTTTCACCTGTATGGCATGTTTATCATCCTTTAATTCGCCAAACTTATAATCCACTACGGTTACTTTTGTATCTGTCACAATCACTCTGTCGGGGCGATAGGTGTCGCTTGGTACCAAAATGGTTCCTTCATTGATGATATGTTTATCGGATTTGAACCACTCTTTGACCTGGTCCTGATTAATTTTATCGGTCACAAAATCCAGAAGACTATGCCTATCTGAAGTTTTAATCTGGCCATTTAGAATAAGTTTGGTAATAGCTGATTCAACATCATCTTTGGTGATAATAAGTTCAAACAGGCGGTGCATAACTTTACCATGTTTCAGGTGTTTCAAATGTTCAGGTGAGCTAAGGGCCACGCTTTCGGGATGTATTTTAATGCGCTTGCCCAGCTCTGTGGTTTTGAAAGGAACAGAAACCGTTTGTTCCGGTACTGCTTTTTGAGCTTGTTTGGGTATACTGCCAAATTCATAGCTTTTTTCTGTGTCGTCCCAGGCTTCGGTTAACTGCTGAATAAGCCGTTCGTCAAGTCCCGATAGCATATTAAACTGGCTGATGATGCGGAATAACAGGTGCGAAACATTTTTCAAGCCGCCTGTTTTGGCCGGTTGCTCAGCCATTATCACCAGGCTCTCCTCGGCGCGGGTTAAAGCAACATACAGCAGGTTGAGGTTATCAACAAACTGATGCAGGCGTTCATTCAGGTACTCATCAACAAACTGGGTGTGCAGCAAGGTGGATGAATAGTTAACCGGGAGCAAATCAAGTTGATTGAAAGGAGCCACCCGGGGCTGACACCAGATAAGGCTGCCATGGCCTTTGTCATCCAAATCCCAGTTGCAATATGGTACCACAACCGCTTTAAATTCCAGTCCTTTTGATTTATGGATGGTCATCACATTAATGGCATCCTGATTCTCGGGCACAGAGATGGCCGTATTTTGTCCCTTGTCATTCCACCAGTTAATGAAATCATGCACATTTACCGAGTAGTTGGTCACATAATCGCGCACGGCATCCAATAAACCCTGCAGAAATACAAACTGGTTTTGATGCAGTTCATCGGGCAGGCGGCGAACCAGTGCCTCGGTCATCTCGAAAAGAGGCTGACCTTTTAGTTCAAGCAGTTGAGCAGACAGTTCATCAAAGTGTTCTTTATTCTCATGGAGCACTGTTGTATCACAGTAGTTTACTTCATGGGCTTGCTGAGTGTTATAAAAATGGCTGTATAGCCTGATGAAGGCTTCAAACACCTCATTATCGGGCTCCTGGATGTACTTAATCTGTTGCACAACCAGATTAACGGCCGGCGAACTGCTAAGAAGCAGTGTTTCATTGGAAATTACCGGATGTTTCCGTTCGGTGGGTGAGAAGCTGCCTGACAGCAAAGCTTCAGTTATTTCGGTGCCTTCACTTTTTTTGCGTACCAGAATGCATATATCACGGTAGTTGTACCCTTCATCAATCAGGCGTTCGATTTGCAACACCGCAGCCTTGGTGGCATTGCTTCTGAACTCAGCGTTTTTACCTTCCAGAAAATCAACATGGATAAAACCACCCGAACCAATTGATTTGGCAGCCACCTGCTGAACGGTGTCGCTATAGGCTGTACTAATCTTTTGTTGAAGGTCATCGGGTATATCGGCTTCATCAATGGCCTCTTTGGACGAATTGATAAATTCGGTTTGCAGCATACGGGCTGCTCCGGCAAATATGCAATTGTTAAAGGTGATAACATGCTCCGAACTACGCCAGTTGGTATCCAGCGTCAGGTTGGTAAGCCCGTGCGACAGAAAGTCTTTATTCACCTGGTCGCTCAGTAGTTTCCAGTCCGAATTACGCCAGCGATAGATTGATTGTTTTACATCGCCCACAATTAGTGCTGTATGCCCATCGCTTACACTATTCTGCAACAGTGGTCGGAAATTGTCCCACTGCAAACGCGAGGTGTCCTGGAATTCATCAATCATGTAGTGCTGAAAACGGGTACCTGTTTTCTCGTAAATAAACGGGGCCTCATTTTCATCAATAATCTGGTGAAGCAGGCGGTTGGCATCGGCCAGCAGAAACAGGTTTTCATTACGTGCCAGCTCATTCACCTTCAGGGCTATGTCAGTAATAATGCCCAGCGCATTGAGGTTCGACAGGATAGCTTTCGCTGTAAAGTAGTTGGTTTTATTTTCTTCCAGAGTGTTCCAAAGCTGCTGCAATGAATCGTTAAGGCCGTTGTTATAGCAGTCAATAATCAGGCTGTTGTCCGATTCACTGTTCTTACTATGACCAGCTGCCTCTGGATTATTCACTAAGGGTTCCAGCTTTAAGATTTCCAGATAATCAGCCGCCTTAGTCACATTCGCCAGTTTTTCGAGCTTCTTAAGTGGCGAGCGCGATTTACCTTGCAGGATATCCCAGCTGATGCCATGCGATTTAAGCGCATCAAGGCCTTTTTGAGCAGCAGACTGAATGCTTGCCTCAAAATCATCTGCCATCTGCTTCAATTGCAGGCGGTAGCTGTTCAGGGCTTTTTTGTCACGCAGCTTTTGCAACACCTCCGGCTTCAGGCTCTGAAACTCCTCTTTAAACACCTCGCGGCCAAGGGAGTTTAGCTCATTGGCAATATTCCAGTCTTTACCTTCTTCTATCTTCGACAAAGTGTGCTTAATCAGCCATTCCTTTAGGTCCTCGTTGCCTTTTAGTTCCAGTTCGCGCAGCAGGTTATCCACTGCCTGTGCCAGTATCCTGTCTGAATCGAGCTCCACTTTGAAGTTGGCCGGCAGGTTCGCTTCATAGGCAAATGAGCGTATCACCTTCTGAAAGAAGCTATCGATGGTATTGATGGAGAACTTGGAGAAATCGTTCAGTATATTAATCAAGAGGTTCCTGGCTACTTTTCGAATATAAGCTTCTGGTTTATCCAGTAGTTTCATCAGCTCGGGCAGGTAATCGGGGGCCTCAGCGACCGATAAGGCATAAAGTTTATCCAGTATACGGCTTTTCATCTCAGCAGTGGCTTTATTGGTAAAAGTCACGGCAAGTATGCTTTTGTAGCTTTGTGGCTCTTGAAACAGTAGTTTGATAAACTCAAAGGACAAGGTAAACGTTTTACCGGAGCCCGCTGATGCACGATATATTTTTAATTCTGACATGAACGATTTTTGTTTGCTATCAAAAGTACAGATTTTTCTGTGCGAAGCCTCAGTTTATTCTTCGCGAGGCTCCAGAATTTTCTTCGCACGAGCTTTAGGGAGAATCTTTCAAAGCGAATGCCCTATAATGAATGCTCTTTTGTAATGAAACCTAAAACAATCAACCATGTCAGACGTTTAAATCAGGCCTTTCTTTTCCTATAATTATCAGTTATATTGTTGTTCATGATAAAGTCTTTGAGAATTGGTTTAGTGCTCGTTTTTGCTCTAAGCAGTATGCTGGTTATGGGGCAGGAAGATAGTGTTATACAAGTGAGTGACTCGCTTAACCGGATAATACTGAATGAGTACCGTCAGCGCCTTATGGAGGTTGATGCTCAGCGTAAGGCTGATTCGCTTAAAAAATCTGAGCTGGAGGCGCAGTTGCTGAAACTTAAAACCACCGATAACCTGCAGAAGGAAGACCTTCAAAAGCAGCTGCAAGCTATTGATGAAAATGAGCAAAAGCGCTTGTCTGATAAAAAAGCACAGATAAATGCCTTACGTGCTACAGCTAAAGGTTACCCTGTGGTAGGGGTTATGAAAGATACTTTGCTTATTGTATACTCTAAAATTGGGGCAGCTACCCCCAATGAACGGGCAAACAGTACTAATCGTAAAATCAGGCAGCTGTATGAAGATGATTTTCTGAAAGTAGACTCAATACAGGTAGTTAAGGCTGAAAATACGTTTGATATTGTCTATGGCGAACTGATTATCATGAGTGTATCCGAAAATGATGCTTTGTGGTATGGTCGAAGTATGCACCAGCTGGCCAATGAATACAGGGAAGCTATCACCCATTCTATTGTGAATGCCAAGAAGGAAAACAGCCTGTTTAAGTTTGCTGCACGGCTGGGCTGGGTGCTTTTGGTGATGGCCATTGCCTGGCTGATTATATGGCTCATTGGAAAGGGCTATGCCAAACTGCTGAACTTCATTGAGCAAAAGAAGGGTGTATGGTTAAAGGACTTATCTTATAAAGACTATACGTTCCTTACGGCTGATCAGGAATTAACCGGGATTCTGTTTCTGGTAAGGGTTGTTCGCTGGGTGGTTTACATTATATTGCTTTACATCACGCTGCCCATCATTTTCAGTATCTTTCCGTTTTCACGCGATTGGGCCAATGCCTTGTTTCATCTGGTGTGGTCGCCTTTTAAAAGCGTCCTGTTAGCTGTATGGAATTATTTGCCCAACCTGTTTAGCATCCTGGTCATATTCTTTGTGATGAAGTATGTGATTCGTTTTGTGAAGTATATTTTTCGGGAAATACAGACAGAGAAACTAAAGATATCGGGCTTTCATGCCGATTGGGCCATGCCTACCTACAGCATTGTCAAGTTTTTGCTTTATGCATTTATGTTTGTGCTGATTTTTCCATATCTGCCGGGCTCTGATTCCAATATATTTAAAGGTGTTTCGGTCTTTATTGGTATCCTGTTTTCGCTGGGCTCATCATCGGCTATTGCCAATATGGTGGCTGGTTTGGTGATTACCTACATGCGTCCGTTTAAGATAGGCGACCGTATTAAAATTGCCGATATATCGGGGGATGTTATTGAGAAAACCTTGTTGGTGACGCGGGTAAGAACCATTAAAAATGAAATCATCACCATTCCTAACTCATCGGTGCTTACCGGCAATACCACTAACTACAGTGCCGAAGCCCAGGAGAGGGGATTAATTATACACACCACCGTGACCATTGGTTACGATGTGCCCTGGAAACTGATGCACGAGGTATTACTGGAAGCCGCTGCACGAACCGATATGCTGCTGGAACAACCACAGCCTTTTGTGTTGCAAACCAGCCTTGATGACTTTTATGTGTCGTATCAGCTGAATGCCTATACACGTGAGGCCAGTAAGCAGGCACTTATCTATTCGGCTTTGCATCAGCACATACAGGATGTATGCAGTGAGCGTGGCGTGGAGATACTGTCGCCACATTACCGCGCCGCCAGAGATGGCAACATGAGTACGATTCCTGCAGATTATTTGCCTAAAGACTACAAGGCACCTGGCTTTAATGTGCACATAACACGGGATAGCAAGGAATAGTTAAGCGTTAGGCTAGTTGCCGGGCTTTATTGGAGTGAGAAGGATAATGGTATAGGTTGAGAGTTGTCAATGCTTGGTCAGCGTAATGCTGAAATAAAAGACCCGACTATCGTTTATTGTCAGGAATTTTGCTAAATTAAAGCACTAGCAACTTAATCTCATCGCCATGGAAGTTTTTCACCTTAATATCCTGAATATATCGTTGGTACTGCTGTCGGCTTATATTGGCGGGGCATTAATCCGCAAAATAGGTTATCCGGCTATCCTCGGCGAATTGCTGATCGGTATCATACTAGGTCCTAGCTTACTTGGAGTTATCGAGAGCACCGAATCCATTAAAGTACTGGCCGAAATAGGCATTATCCTGCTGATGGTATACATCGGTATGGAGATAGAATTTCATGATTTAAAAAAGGCCTCGTGGCCAGGCTTACTGGCTGCCTTGGGTGGTTTCCTGGTGCCCTTCGCACTTGGTTATTATGCCATTGTGTGGACGGGTGGTACGCCTATTTCTGGTTTATTTGTAGCCATTGCCATTGGGGTCACTTCACTGGCCACCAAAAGCCGCATATTGATCGACCTTAAACTGCTAAATACACGCATTGCTTATGTACTGATGGCAGGGGCGTTGATATCAGATGTGCTGGCTCTGGTCATTTTTTCGGGCATCACCAATTTTGCTGAATCGAGCTCATTGAACCTAACTAACCTCCTGATGATAGGGGGTAAAATTATTCTCTTTTTTGGTATCACCATCAGCATTGGCTTGTTTGTGTTGCCACGTGTTGGTAGTTACTTGTCGCGCTCAGGCCTTAAAAACAGCACTGCCTATTTTACGCTTATTCTAATTGTCACCTTTGGCTATTGCGAACTGGCCGAACTGGCGGGTATGCACAGTATATTGGGAGCTTTTATGGCCGGACTGTTTCTGAAGGATAAACTCTTTTCCAAAACGATTTCAAAGGAGCTGAACAAGGCGTTTTACGATGTGTCTATTGGCTTTATGGCGCCTGTTTTCTTCGTTTCGGCTGGCTTTTTTGTAGATATCACCGTATTTCAGACCGATTTAGGCTTGTTGTTGCTTATTACCGGATTGGCCGTGGTGGGTAAGATAGTAGGCACGGCCTTGTTTTACATGCCCTCGGGCAATGGCTGGCGCGAAGGCATTACCATTGGTACAGGAATGAACGGGCGTGGAGCTGTTGAAATCATTATTGCCGAGATAGGCCTGAAGATGGGTATTATAGACCAAACCATCTTTTCCATATTGGTATTCATGGCCATTTTTACCACGCTGACAGTGCCGGTTTTGCTCAACTGGACTACGAAATGGCTGCGTAAACGCAATGAACTGGTATACATGGAACAGCGCGATGGGGTTCTATTTCTGGGTGTTAACTCGCTAAGCTTGTTGATGGCTAAATACCTGGCGCCACACAAGCCAGTAACAATGGTGGATAATAACCGTACCCACGTGACTAAAGCCCGTGAGCAGGGCTTTAACTGTATCCTGGGAAATGCCTTGAATAAAGAAACACAGGATGAACTGTCGATGGAGCACATTCATACCTTTATCGGGCTTACCACCAATAGCCAGGTGAACCTGCTGGCCGGCCAAATGTCAAAAGATTCATACCTGGTACCCAATGTGCATGTGGCCATTGTGCAGCAAGAGGCAAAGGCGGGCGCAGAGTTGCTTAAACGCTTTGAAGCTTCTCTCTTGTTTGCCAGTCATCCGCGTTTGGCTAAATGGTTTATGGATATTGGGAATGATAAAACCGAAGAAATCAAAACACCTGTAGTTAAAGAGATGGTTTGTGAAAAATGGGTGGAACAGCATGTTAAAGATTTAAACCACACCCTGCCAATACTGGTTCAGAACCCTCAGGGTAAAGTGCGTACTTTCGCTTCCGGTGATATTATGGAGGAGGGCGAAACGGTTATTATGCTTCAAAAAAAGGGCTAATGAACTGCCTGACTAAAAGAAAAGGGTGCCACTAAACGGCACCCTAAATAATCCTTTATCAACCGGATGAATAATTAATTACCAATTTCTACCTCCTCTTCACTGCTGCTACGCCTTTTAACCAGCTCATTGGCCCTTCTGATGTGCATGGAGATATTATTACTTAAGGCCTCAAAGGTGGCCGGATTGAGCTGTGCCATGGCTCGCAGGTAAAGCACCAGTTTGTCATTTATCACCTTCATCAGCTCGTGCTTAAGGGCTGTAGCATTAAGGGTTTTGCCGTCTTCGGCGCGTGCCTCGTGCCAGCTTCTCTCGGCACTTTTAAACAGGTCCTGGTCGGTTTGCAACTGACTCAATATTGCTGATAAACCAGGCAAAACCGTTACATTGGGTGCTATCAATGGCATCTTCATATCCCTGATAAAGGCATCTATTAGGGTGGATTCGGATGCATAGTTGTGGTTAACCAGGCTAAAGCCATATTTATCAAGTACCTGCTGTACTTCACTGGCAGCTGCTCGTATTTTTGCATCGGGATGCAGTAGGAAACCTTTGTTGAGGTATAGTAATGAGCGATAGGTGTTATCGCGCAGTGCATCGTATTTTTCAAGCATCGACAGCACTTTTGTATCGTTAACTGCGCCGGCCAAACCAATGCAGATGGTGCTCATTTCGCTTTTTATGGCGGTAATATATGCATCTTCAATGGTTGTTTTCTCAAGCTCATCCAGTATTACATTTCCTAAATGAACGGTATCGGCAACCCGCATATGTTTAAGGACTTTTTCTATTAGCATAAGATTTAAGTTATTGGTGATAAAGAATATTGTTATTTACTGATTAGTGATTTGCTATGTGTAAAAGCAACTTTAATTAGGCTTTGCAGAAATCCGTCGATCCTGCCACAGGAAATTGTGCCTGCCTGAAATAATGCCTAATCCCATGATGGGAAACCATGTTTTTTTGAAAAGACAGCCTTTCCTACCATGGGAAAGAGTGACTGGCGTAAATGCTATTACATCCTATGGTGGGATAGCTTCTCTGGCGTGCAAAACAGGTTTTCCTACGGTAGGAAAGGCTGTCTGGCGGAAAAAGTACATTTTCCCATGGTGGGAATGTTGAACCTGCCGGCAGTAAGCCCTTGTGCTTTTATACTTCTGCTATTGTTCAGAAAATACAGGCCAGGCATACTTTACAAGGGTTTTGCCGGGCCTTAAGATGTTTGTTGGTGAATGTTGTACAGGTGATACAGCCAATTGATGATTGGCTGTTGGGTAAGTTGCGTAAGGACTGATAGAAATGTATGGTCCTGTCTGGCCAGATTCAGTCATAATTTTAGGGTTTATGGGTTAAACGCTTAATGCAAGATAATAATTATTGATTAATTACCAAGTGTTGATAATGCGAATGATGGATAAAGCGTTATCCTAACTATCTAATTAAAATAAATACATGTGGTGATGTGATATATTGCATATAAAACAGTTGATTAGCTAATAATTTGAGTGACTATTGATAGTGGTACTTAGTTTATATCAATCAAAATTATTTAGAATTTGTTTGAAAGTAGGTTTCTGTATATTGCTACTTATGTTTTTTATGTGGTTAGAATATAATATGCTCAAGTGAAGTAAGCTTTTTGCATAGTTTCGTTATGCCAGGCTTTATGTTCCTTTCCGCTGTCCTTGCCCATAAAAACGGATAGTATACTCATCACTTTGCTACTTCGGATCGAAAAAAAATAACTGCTTCTTATAAATAGTTGATCAGGGCATTACACACTAAATGTTTATGAATGTGCCATGTGGTTTAAACAAAAAAACGCTGATTGGAGGATAATGGTAGCGTTTTAGGCTTACATTTGCAGCGATTTTATGAGGGGTAGTTATGAGCAGCCCTTGAAAAATGCATCCACACATCTGAAATGACACTACAGAATTGTGCCTTCCCCTCAGGTGGGTAGATAGTGTGAAGTGGAACACAATTTTTAAACACATGGAAAATATATTCAAACCAAAGTTCTTCACTGTTCTTCGATCGGGCATTGACAGGAAGCAGTTGACCAATGATGTATTCTCAGGAGTTGTAGTCGGCCTGGTAGCTTTACCTTTAGCCATTGCTTTTGCGGTGGCATCTGGTGTATCGCCCGACAAAGGCCTTATTACGGCCGTGGTAGCCGGTTTTATTATTTCATTGCTGGGCGGCAGCCGCGTGCAGATTGGCGGGCCTACCGGAGCTTTTATCATTATTGTTTATGGTATTATTGAGCAGTATGGTGTTGATGGACTGATTATTTCCACCATTATGGCAGGCGTGTTTTTGGTGCTTTTTGGTTTACTAAAGTTGGGTACTTTGCTCAAGTTCTTTCCGCATTCTTTGGTGGTGGGCTTTACCAGTGGTATTGCGCTGGTTATTTTCTCCACCCAAATTAAAGACGCATTTGGATTATCAGTCACCAAGGTGCCTTCTGAATTTCATGCCAAATGGCTGACCTATTTTTCAGCCATTGACAGCATTAACTATACAGCTGTACTTGTTACAGTAGCTACCATTCTGATTACGGTTTTTGCCAGACGCCTTACATCTAAAATACCGGGGGCATTTCTATCCATCGTCATCATCACACCACTGGTCTATTTCCTCAAACTGGATGTTACTACCATCGAATCAGCTTTTGGTTCTATTCCGTCCAGCTTTAGTATCACTGTTCCGTCTATTGAGATTGGACAGCTGCAACATTACATTGGGCCGGCCATCACCATTGCATTGCTTGGAGGGATTGAGTCCTTGTTATCGGCGGTTGTGGCCGATGGTATGATAGGTGGTAAACATCGCTCCAATACCGAGCTTATTGCCCAGGGAATAGCCAATATTGTTACGCCATTTTTTGGCGGTATACCAGCAACTGGTGCCATAGCGCGCACAGCCACAAATGTTAAAAACGGGGGACGTACCCCGATTGCCGGTATGGTACATGCTGTTACTCTGCTGCTGATAATGCTTTTTCTGGGGCAATGGGCCAAACTGATTCCCATGGCCTGTCTGGCCGGTATCCTAATGGTAGTAGCCTACAATATGAGTGAGTGGCGCAGTTTTGTGGCCATCCTCAAAGGTCGCTACTTCGATATCCTTATCCTGTTAACCACCTTTGTTATTACCGTGTTTTTTGACCTGACACTAGCCATTGAAATTGGTGTGGTGCTGTCGGCCCTTTTATTTATGAAGCGGATGGCTGACATCAGCGATAAACGCATTGATAATATTGTAGACAGTGATGTGATTGAGAACTACTCCGATTTACCTGCCGCATTGAAGATTTATGAAATCAGCGGGCCCCTGTTTTTTGCTTCGGCCAGGCGCTATTCCGAGGCTATTGAGGAAATAGGTTTGCGTTGTGAGGTATTGATTATCAGGATGCGTCATGTGTCATTTATTGACCAGACCGGGCTGCATAACCTGAAAGATACGCTCCGGATGCTGAGCAACAAGAACATTACCATATTGCTGTCGGGGGGTAATGCGGAGATTAAGGAGGAAATCAAGCAATTTGAACTGACTAAGTTTGTGCCAGATGCCTTCATCTTTGATAGCTTTAATGACGCCACTCAGAAAGCTGTTGAGCTACTGAAGGAGTAATACCGATTACGAATCAAAACGATTGATTTAAAAACAATCTGTGATTCGGTTTCGGCATTAACCCATGATATAAGCAAAATGCTCTATCAATCATTTTGTTATTCATTTGGTATAAGATGGGTGTATTATGCAGGAATAGTTTTGAGACTAATATATACTATTAAATTTTTATACTATACGACAAAGCCCGGCCTTATGGCCGGGCTTTGTTTATATGCTATCTCTTACAATGTTTTAATTCTTAAGCGAGCGATTAAGGTGTACCATTTTAATGGCTGTTACAGCTCCTTCATCCCCTTTATTGCCATGTTTGCCACCGGCACGGTCCAGCGCCTGTTGCTGATTCAGTGTTGTCAGCAGGCCAAAAATAAACGGTATTGGGTACTGCACATTTAAAAGGGTCATACCTTGTGTCACACCATGACAAACAAAATCGAAGTGTGGTGTATCACCTTGTATCACACACCCCAGGCAAATAACAGCGTCAACATCTGTCATTTCAGCCAGGTATTTGGCACCGGCGGTCAGCTCAAAGCTGCCTGGTACATATTTTTTAATGATGTTGTCCTCTGAAGCACCATGCTTAATAAGGGTGTTATAAGCTCCTTCGTATAATGCTTCAGTTATCTCGGTGTTCCACTCCGACACCACAATGCCGAACTTCATTTCAGCGGCCGATGGTACATCAGCTATATTGTAATCTGATAAGTTTTTAAGACTTGTTGCCATTGTTTTCAGTTTTGTGCAAAAATAAAAGAGGTTGCCTACATAGACAACCTCTTTTTAATATTTTAGTTCAAAATTACTTCGCTTGTAGCTTTGCACGTGTCAGGTACTTGTCAATCTGACGAGCTTCGGCAGATGTAGCATACTTATCTTTGATTTTTTGATAAGCTTCAACAGCTGCTGAGTAGTCGCCTTTTGCCTCATACATTACTCCCAGTTTCATCAGATAAGTAGGAGCCGTCAATGAATTATCATAAGAGGCTGCAGTTTTGTACTGAGAGATAGCCTTATCGTTTTCTCCCAATTCAGCGTAAGCATCACCTAATGCACCAGCTGCAGTGGCTGCCACCATTTCTTCACTTGATGAGAAGCCTGACAAATAGTCAACAGCTTCGTTGTAATTACCTAAATGAAGGTTAGAAACACCTGCGTAATATGCGGCCAGCTTACCCGCTTTAGTTGAGCCATATTCATCCATTATCTCGATGAAACCATAATTCTGTCCATCGCCATTTAAAGCCAGCTTAAATGAATCCTGCTCAAAATACTGCTGAGCATAGAACACCTGCTTTTGAGCTTCTTGCTCCAATGGTAAGAAATAGAATTTCTTTAATCCCCAGTATCCGGCTACTATGATGATGATTGCCAAAGCAATCATACTTATTCTGTTCTGATTCTCTTCAATAAAGTGCTCCGTCTTACTCAATGCGCTTTCTACATTCTCGAAGCTATCATCTTGATGCGTATGTTTCTCTTTTGACATTGTAAGTAAATTTTTATTCGAATGCCAAAAGTAATCCTTTTGACCAAAAAACAAAAGATGGATTATTACTTTTTGTGGCTTCCTGATAAATATTTTAAGGTCGAGGCCGTCAAGTAATCAATGCTGCGATATACTTATGGTGTTTGTTTGGTCGATAAGTGCTAAAAATATTGAAAGGCATTTTTGAACAATCCTGCAGGTTAGTTACTTTTGCACAAAACCATTTTACATGCACATCAGGCACCTTAATCTTATCAATTTTAAAAATATTGAACAGGCCGAAATAGCCTTTTCACCTGGCATTAATTGCCTGGTGGGCGATAATGGTTCGGGTAAAACCAATGTGCTGGATGCGCTGTATTACCTGTCCTTTTGTAAAAGCTACTTTAACGCTGTTGATAGCCAGAATATTAATCATCAGCAGGAGTTCTTTGTGGTACAAGGGCAGTATTTGCGCCACGACGAGGAGGAACATATTTATTGCGGCTTGAAGAAGTCACAGAAGAAGCATTTTAAGCGCAATAAAAAGGAATACAGCAAACTTTCAGAACATATTGGATTATTGCCATTGGTGATGATATCGCCATCGGATGAGCAACTGATTAATGAAGGAAGTGAGCAGCGCCGTAAATACATCGATGGGGTGATATCGCAGTATGATAAGCCTTTTTTGGATGATTTAATGCGTTACAACCGCTCGCTGATGCAGCGAAATGCTACCCTTAAGCAATTGAAGGATAGTCGTTCAGGGGATTACTCTATGCTCGATTTATGGGATGAGCAGCTGGAGCAGCTAGCCAACAGGATTTATATACGTCGTGTTGATTTTATTAAGGAGTTGGTACCTGTTTTTCAAAAATATTACGCCTATATATCGGATGGTAAGGAAGAGATTGCACTCACTTATAAATCCCATTTACATGAGGGTGATTTAAAGGGACAGCTGGCAGCAGTGCGCTCCAAGGATATTGTGTTGGGTTACACCACAAAAGGCGTTCATAAAGACGATCTTGAATTGTTGTTGGGAGGTTACTCAATCAAAAAAATAGCTTCGCAGGGGCAGAAGAAGACGTTTTTGATTGCACTAAAGCTCGCTCAATATGAGTTTATACATAAGCACAATGGTATTAAGCCTATTTTGTTGCTCGATGATATATTTGATAAGCTGGATGATGCACGCAGCAATCGCCTGCTTCAGCTGGTTGCCGAAGATGTGTTTAATCAGATTTTTATAACCGATACCAATAAGCCATATTTGGTTGATATAGTTAAACGAACAGGTAAAGCATATAAGGTGTTTGACGTCGCAAATGGACAAATTGCTGCGAGCTCATAATCACATTATATGCAATGTAATTTTTAAACCACTGGCTACCGCCTGCCAACTAATAACTTAAAGTATGCGTCGACGCAAAACACAAGCCATAAGTGATGTAATAAAGGAGGTGCTAAAACAGCAGAATCTCAATAAAGGCATGCTGGAGAACCGGGCTGTGCATTATTGGGCAAAAGTACTTGGTCCATCGGTGGCACGGGCAACACATCGTATCTACATTCGTAATGGAATACTTTATGTGGAAATGACATCCAGCGTGTTGCGCAACGAATTATTGATGTGGAAGGATAAAATCATTGAAAACCTGAATCAGGCTATAGGCGATAATATTGTTCAGGATATAGTGTTTCGATAGAGGAGATGGATAACAGGAGACGAATGACAAAGTGCTTTGGATAACATCGCTGTGGAAATAGCTAACCGCCAAAAGCTATCAGCTTTTTTGAACTAAAAAAGCCCCTTGCAATGCAAGAGGCCTCTGTAATTTTAACTTTTGTCTACGGGTGACGTTCCAGTAATTCCTTCGAGCTAAAGAAGAAGTGGCATTCACGTTCGGCGCTGGCATCGCTGTCTGAGCCATGAATCGCATTATGAGCTTTACTTTCAGCAAAAAGCTTTCGGATGGTGCCTTCTTCCGCTTCAGCCGGGTCGGTGCTGCCTATCAGTTTTCTGAAGTCTTCCACTGCATTTTCTTTCAAAAGAATAGCAGCCACAATAGGTCCTGATGACATAAAGTCAACCAGTTCGGGGAAGAATGGACGCTCTTTGTGCTCTTCATAGAAGTTTTCGGCATCTTCCTTCGATAATTTTAGGGATTTAATAGCCGAGATGCGAAATCCGGCTTCTTCAATCATATTGAGAATGGCGCCGATATGCCTGTTTTTTACGGCTCCCGGCTTAATCATGGTAAGTGTTTTCAGTCCTGCCATATTAGCTGATTAATTTAGTGTAAGGGTAAAACTTAATATTCCGAAAATACAAAAAAAATAGTCTTTCAAAATCTATATCTTTGTCAATTCAACAAAAAATTACAATGAATATTCAAGACAAGACACAAATAGATTTATTAAAAACTAAGATAGATAACAGTCGGAAAGTCATAATTGTTCCGCATAATAATCCCGATGGAGATGCTTTAGGTGCCGCATTGGGCCTATATAATACATTGAGGAATATGGACAAGGAGGTAACAGTGATATCTCCAAATGAATTTCCTGATTTTCTAAATTGGATGCACGGCGTGAATGAGGTATTGATTTACGATAAGAGCATCAAGAAGTCGACCAAACTAATTAAAGAGAGTGAACTGGTTATTTTTGTTGATTTCAATTCATTGACGCGTATCAAACTGATGGGTGAGCTGTTTGAGCAGGATGATACGCCCCGTATCATGATTGATCACCATCCATTTCCTGATGCTAATGTGGCACAACTACAGATAAGTGTACCTGAAGCTTCGTCAACCTGTGAGTTGCTCTTTCATGTGTTGAATGAGGCTGGCTTAAAAGATGCTGTGACCAAAGAAGCTGCCGAGTGTATTTATGCCGGTATCATGACCGATACTGGCTCGCTCAATTACAATTCTAACCGCCCCGAAACATATCTGATTGTGGCTGAGTTACTGCGTATGGGTATCGATAAAGAGCATATTCACCACATGATATTTCATAACAATTCATTTGATCGGATGCGCCTGTTGGGGCATGCACTGGGTGAGAAGATGGAGCGTTTACCTGAGTTGAAAACGGCCTATATATCTTTAAGTCAGGATGAGTTAAAACGTTTTAGCTTTAAGCCGGGTGATACTGAGGGATTCGTTAATCAGGCACTTTGGATTGAAGGCGTTAATTTGTCGGCTTTGTTTACCGAGAAAAAGGATTTAATAAAGATATCATTCCGTTCGCGCGGTGGTTTTCCGGCTAATAAGTTCAGTGAAACCTATTTTAATGGCGGAGGACATTTTAATGCTGCCGGTGGCGAATCAAAACTAAAGCTGGATGAAACAGTTGAACGATTTAAAAAAGTATTAAAAGAATTTTGTGATGCCAATGGCTTTAATTAGAATACTGGTTGTTGTATTAGTGACCATCGGTTTTTTTAATGGGTGTAAAGAAAAACCCAGAGAAAAAAAGCAGGTGACAAAGGACATGCTTTTGGAGATGAATAAAAAGATGGTTAGTGCCGAGGTGAAAGTGATTGAGCAGTACATTGCCGATAATCATTTGGATATGACCAAGTCAGGGACTGGTTACTATTATCAGATTAATAAGCCGGGTGTTGGAGATTCAATACGCCATCAGGATGCAGTGAAACTAGCTTACACAACCAGTTTGCTTGATGGAACTATCTGTTATTCTTCGGCAACTGATGGATTTATGCAATTTACGGTTGGGAAGGCGCAGGTGGAAGCTGGGCTTGAGCAATTTGTTCAGCACTTGCAGCAAGGTGCAATTGCTAAACTAATATTACCACCTTATCTGGCCCATGGTATTGCCGGCGATGGTAATAAGATTCCTAAATTGGCGATAATAGTAATGGATATTGAGGTGTTGGAGGTGCAAACAAGCCAATCATTGCCATAATAAGGTTTGAAGATTGCATAAAAATGATTTTCTTTGTGTGCTTGTCAAACTGACATAAAAAATAATTAATGAAGACTGGAAATAGATATTTTAACCTGACTATACTTATCGCAATTACATTTTTAATTGGATTTGCTGCTTGTAATGATTCTTACAATTACTTTAATGTAAAGGAAGCATTAGCTGCTGAACAGGAGTTGTTGGAACGCTATTATGACGAAGAGATGGATAATGGCTTGAGTAGATTAGACTCATTGACAGCTGCGGCGATAGATACAGTTGATCATCGTTTTGAATCAGGTTTGATGATGTTTCACACAAAATTAGGTGAAAAAGAACAGCCTGTTGAAGCCTATAAGACGGTAGGTTTCAGATACACAAATTATGCAATAGCCTTACAAATGGATACCCTCGTAGATGGTGTAGATACAACATTTGTAGAAAAAACAGTAGAAGTTTTTAGAGAGAGTAATGAATACGCCATTTCACCGTTTACGTTTACAACTTATCCGGTTGGTGGCGTACCCGGAGCTGGTTCAAATGTCTTTCCTGGTGTTAATGAAGCTGTGTTACACATGAATTTATTTGGCAAAGCTAAGCTTGTTCTTCCATCATTAATTGCAGATAATCAGTATAATACTCATATATTTGAGTTGGAAGTGACCTATTTGGAGCAATAAATAATTAGTTAAATATACAGAACCACCTCGTTATGGGGTGGTTTTTTTTTACCCTAAAACCGACTAGTAATTTATATCAATTTTTTATTAGCGATATTTTAACGCAAATTGTAAGAATTGTACATTTAAATACTATCTTGCTTTCCGTTTTTAAATAAATTAATCTTTTTTGTGCAAAATTGTTCATAATGAAGGTGGTAAGTGTTTGAAAACGAAACTCAAAAACTAATATTTTATACACAAACTAAAAACAAGGGAGGTGGGTTCTTGATCCACCTTTAAGAATTAATTAATCGAATTATGTCTAACAAAAACAACAAGGTATTGCCAATAGTAATGATGTTCTTTCTATTTGCAATGATTTCATTTGTGACTGGATTGTCAAACCCAATGGGTGTGATTGCCAAAAATCAGGATGGTATTCTTAACTGGATGTCTCAGTTAGGGAATTTTGCTAACTTCCTGGCTTATTTACTTCTAGGTTTACCTTCTGGAATTCTGTTGAAGAAAAAGGGTTATAAATTTACGGCCTTAACGGCAATTGCGCTTGGTATTCTGGGTGTTGGTGTTCAGTTAATTTCAGGCTTAATGCCATATGAAATTGGTGATAACTTCACACCAATCTTTACCGTTTACCTAACAGGAGCATTGATTTCAGGTTTCTCAATGTGTATGTTAAATACTGTTGTTAATCCAATGTTGAACACCTTAGGAGGTGGAGGTAAAAAGGGTAATCAGTTGATTCAGTTTGGAGGTTCATTGAATTCAATGGCAGCAACCATTGTCCCAATTTTGGGTGGTTATTTAATTGGAGATCTTGCTAAAGCAACCATGAAAAATGCTGTTCCTGCCTTGTTAATTGCTATTGGTATTTTTGTTGTAGCTTTTATTGTATTAGCAATCGTTGCTATTCCTGAGCCTCATAACAGAGATGTAAAAGAATCTAAAGTTATAGAGAAGTATAGTGCAATGTCATTCCGTCACTTCGTTCTAGGTACAGTGGCAATTTTCTTATACGTAGGTATTGAAGTTGGTATTCCAAATTTTATCAACCTTTTCTTAACTGCCGCTAAAGATGCTGCAGATGGAGCAGCAGGTATGGGTATTGATCCTGCAGCTGCCGGTTCGGTAGTTGGTACATATTGGTTTTTAATGTTGATTGGTCGTCTCACAGGTGGAGTTTTAGGTAGCAAATTTTCTGCAAAAGCCCAATTGACTTTTGTTAGTACCTTGGGTATTATTTTTGTTGCTTTAGGTATTTTCCTTCCATCAACTATTTCGGTCTCAATGCCAGTTTTTATGTCAGACCTAAGCTTTGGTATGCAGACAGTTCCATTAGCAGTAATGTTATTTACTTTGTGTGGTTTATGTACTTCAATTATGTGGGGAGGTATCTTTAATCTGGCTGTTGAAGGTATTGGAAAATATACGGAAATGGGTTCTGGTATTTTTATGGTAATGGTAGTTGGTGGTGGTGTTCTTCCATTGATTCAAGGAGCTGTTGCTGACCTTACAGTAAGCTACATGGCTTCATACTGGGTAATTGTTGCTGCTCTTGTTTATCTATTGTGGTATGCATTGGCAGGATGTAAAAATGTAAACAAGGATATTCCTGTAGAATAAGGGAAATTCGTATGATATAAAACGACTTCCTGGACTTACTTCAGGAAGTCGTTGTGTTTAAAGAAATCGATTAACTATTAAAACTAATCAAATGAAAAAGGTATCTGTTGGCGTGGATATAGGTGGTACTAACACCGCCATTGGAGTAGTTGATGAAATGGGTCATGTGCTCACCAAAGACAGTATTTCAACACCATCACATGGTGATATAAATAAATACATCGAAGATTTATCAGCTGCAATCAATAAGCTTATCACCAACGCTAAGTTGATGAATGAAGAAATTGAGATTATTGGTATTGGGGTTGGAGCGCCTAATGGCAATTATTATAGCGGAACAATCGAATATGCACCCAACTTGTCGTTTAAGGGTGTTGTGCATGTTGTGAAACTATTGAAAGCACATTTTCCTGATTTGGAAGCTATTGCTTTAACAAATGATGCAAACGCTGCTGCCATTGGAGAAATGATTTATGGTGGAGCCAAAGGCATGAAAAACTTTGTAATGTACACACTTGGTACAGGTGTGGGAAGCGGAGTTGTAGTAAATGGTGATCTTGTTTATGGTCACGATGGATTTGCTGGTGAGTGCGGGCATACTACGTTAGTGCCAGGAGGTCGTTTGTGTGGTTGTGGGGCTCAGGGACACCTTGAAGCCTACTGTTCTGCACCGGGTATGAAACGTACAGCATTTGAGTTGCTAGCGAAATACAATGCTACAGATAGCCCATTGGCCAATCACACCTATAATGATCTGACATCTAAAATGATTTATGATGCAGCTGTTGCCGGTGATAAAGTGGCTTTAGAGGTGTTTGAACTAACAGGTCATCACCTTGGGCAGGGAATTGCTGATACTATTCATCACTTAAGTCCCGAAGCGATATTCTTGTTTGGTGGTCCTTTGGCGGCCGGAGAACTTATTCTGAAGCCAACCAAGGAAAGTATTGAGAAGCATCTATTACCTATCTTCAAAGATAAAATACAATTATTGCCATCGAAGCTGGATGCTGGTGATGCGGCTATTGTTGGAGCAAGTGCTCTGGCATGGAAAGAGTTGAATAAGTAATAAACGTATGACATTATTAAAAAGCCTGTTCGATAAATTCGTGCAGGCTTTTTTTATATAATAGCGTGTCTAGTATGCTTTTATAACTCATAGTTTGTAAATGTCTGATTATTTGACGTAAACATCTTGTATTTTCTTTTAGTTGAATTATAAAAGTAAAATATACCTTTAAAAGAGTATAAAAGTAAATATTACTTTTATATTTGTAGGTATGAATAAAAGTATATACGATCAGTATCAGGAGAATAAACGCTTTGTAGCTGTTGATTGTGTCATTTTTGGCTATGAAGAAGAACAGCTTAAATTGTTGGTTTTTGAGCGTGATATTGAACCCGCAAAAGGTGAATGGTCATTGCTTGGAGGTTGGGTCAATGCCAATGAGTCAACTGAATCTGCTGCCCGTAGGGTGTTGCAAAAGTTAACAGGGCTTGATGATGTTTACCTAGAGCAGGTGCATACATTTTCTGATCCCAATCGTGATCCAGGAGGGAGTGTAATAACGGTTGAGTATTATGCTTTGATTAAGATTGATGATAAGGCAGCGAATTTGATCAAAGATTATGGGGCTAAATGGTTTACAATAGCCGCATTGCCGAAGCTTATTTTTGATCATGATGTTCTGGTTGAGAAAGCACTTGAGAAGTTGAGATTGCGTTCCAGTTACGAAATTATTGGGCGAAAACTGCTTCCTGAGAAATTTACTATTACCCGTTTGCGCAACTTGTACGATCAAATATTTCAAAGGCAATTTGATCCGGGTAATTTCCGAAAGAAAATTCTGTCGCTCAAAGTGTTGGAGCGACTTGAAGAGAAAGATATGTCCGAATCGCGGAAAGGGGCTTTTTACTTTAAGTTTAAGCCTAAACAGGAGGGCGAGTTTAGCGATCCGATTTTTAAACGTTCAATTTAATACTACTAACTGCACTTTATTATATTATGGAACAATTTGAATTTACTGAACATTCACACCGCAGGTATAATCCGCTGACTGGTGATTGGGTATTGGTTTCACCTCACCGGACAAAGCGCCCGTGGCAAGGAAAGGTTGAGAAGCCGGCAATTGAAAAGCGTCCGAAGTATGATGAAAAATGTTACTTATGCCCGGGTAATGAGCGGGCAGGAGGGCATAATAATCCCGAGTATAAAGATGTATTTGTATTTCAGAATGATTTCAGTGCGCTGGTGCCTGATATCCCTGAAGGCAATTACAGCAATGGCGAATTGTTTAAGGCTGAGAGTGAGAGAGGGTTTTGCAAGGTTATTTGTTTTTCGCCTCGTCATGATCTGACCATTCCTGAGATGGAGGTGACTGATATTCGGAAAGTAGTGGATTTGTGGTGCAATGAGTACCAGGAAATTGGCGCACTGAACTATATCATTCATGTTCAGATTTTCGAGAATAAGGGGGATATCATGGGGTGTAGCAATCCGCATCCACATGGGCAGATATGGGGACAATATTCGGTGCCTGTGGAGCCAGCTAAAGAAGCGGTGATGCAGAAGGCATATTTCGATAAGCACGGTAAAACACTTTTGGAAGACTATGTGGCTGAAGAGTTGAAGTCGGGCGAGCGTATTCTGGTGGAGAATGAGCATTTTGTGGCGTTGGTACCGTTTTGGGCAACCTGGCCGTTTGAAGCGATGATTGTGAGTAAGCGAGCAGTCGCCAGTATCTCACAACTTAGTGATGAAGAGCGCACAGCTTTGGCAGATGCCTATAAAAAGTTAACCGTGATGTACGATAACCTATTTGAAGTGTCGTTTCCCTATTCAGCAGGGATTCATCAGGCCCCAACAGATGGGCAGGAGCATCCTGAATGGCATTTGCACATGCATTTTTATCCGCCTTTATTACGTTCTGCAACGGTGAAGAAGTTTATGGTGGGCTATGAAATGATGGCCAATGCTCAGCGCGATATTACTGCAGAGCAGGCGGCCCAACGCTTACGTGATCTGCCAACTGTACATTATAAAGCTAAATAAACAATAACACTTAATTCAGTTTAGAAATGCAAATAACAAGTTTAATTGAGAAAATCAACGGTGGGAATAATCCGTTTTTTAAAGAGTTATATGGAAGCGATGCGGTTGTGTTGAAAGCTCAGGCTGATCGTTATATTAAATACATTAACGAGTTTAAAAGCATATACGGTAACGATGACGTGATGCTTTTAAGTTCTCCGGGGCGAACCGAAGTTGGTGGTAATCATACCGATCACCAGTTAGGACGTGTTTTGGCTGGAGCAGTTAATTTAGATAACATCGCAGTTGCAGCGCCTAACGGTACTAATAAGGTGCGTATCACTTCAGTAGGATTCGATCCTTTCGAAGTTGATTTGAGTGAATTGGAAGTGACGGAGTTCAAATTGACACCTGGAAACATTGTAAGAACCATTGCCAAAGAAATTAAAGCACTTGGTTTGGAGATTGCTGGTTTTGATGCAGTCATACATGGCAGTGTACCTGAAGGATCGGGGTTAAGCTCATCAGCTTCTTTCGAAGTATTGATTGGTGCCATCTTCAGTAACTTGTTTAATGATGGTAAGTTGGATCCGGTGGATAATGCTAAGATCGGCCAAAAAGCTGAGCATGCTTGTAAAAAGTTTTGCGGCTTAATGGACCAGACTGCCTGTGCTGTGGGCGGATTTATTACCATTGACTTTGCAGATAAAGCCAATCCGGTTGTAAAAGCTCTGGATTTTGATTTTGCCCAAACAGGATATTCATTAGTTATTACCAACACTGGTGGTAGCCATGGTGGATTGGATGAAGAGTACAATGCACTGCCTGGCGAGATGAAGGCGGTTGCTAAAGAGTTGGGGCAAGAAGTATTACGTCCGCTGTCAATGGAGGATGTGGTGAAAGGCATTCCGGCTATTCGTGAGAAAGTGGGCGACCGTGCTTTGTTGCGTTCTATTCACTTCCAGGCTGATAACTCACGCGTGGTATATCAGGTCGAAGCTTTAGAGTCTGGTAACTTCGAACAGTTTCTGGAACTGGTGGTTGAGTCAGGTTTTAGTTCATACATGTATAACCAGAATATTTTTGTCGGTGGCGAAACCAAGCATCAGAATGTGGCATTGGCACTGGCATTGAGTGAATTAGTACTCAAAGGCAAAGGTGCATGGCGCGTGCATGGTGGCGGATTTGCCGGTACCATCCAGGCTTTTGTACCTAATGATTTATTAGATGATTACATCACAACACTAGAGTCTGTATTCGGCAAAGGCAACTGTCACAAGCTGTTTATTCGCTCTAAAGGTGCTGTTCAGGTAGAATTATAATTTGTTTTTAATACTAACTACACCAATTTTCTTAAAAACGAACGAATATGACAAAAGCATCTGATGTGTTTACATTAAAAAATAATAACCAAGTAGAGGTAACCTTCATTGCACGAGGTGGACAAATCACCTCCATTAAAGTACCTAATGCCAATGGCGAAATGGCCGATGTGGTTATCGGTTATGATACCGTTGAAGGAGCTTTGGCTGGTGATACTTATTTTGGCGCTATTTGTGGGCGCTATGCTAACCGCATTGTGAAGGGGCAGTTTGAGTTGAATGGTCAAGAATTTCAGTTGGATACCAATAATGGTCCTAATCACCTGCATGGTGGAGTTGACGGTTTCAATCTGCGAACATGGGAAGTGGAAAAAGTAGATTTACCGCAATTTGCCCAGGCCTATAAGCTTAGCTTGGTGAGTTCAGACGGCGATCAGGGGTATCCCGGCGAATTAACGACCATCGTAACTTATGGTTTAACGGAGGATAATGAATTGGTGATCGAGTATGATGCAGTATCCGATAAAGACACCATTATCAACCTCACATCGCATGCCTATTTTAATCTGGATGGGGCAGGGACCGGTACAATTGCCAATCATCAATTAACTATTAATGCAGATAAGTTTACGCCGATTGATGGCGAAATAGGCACAGTGACAGGCGAGGTTGCAGAAGTGAAGGATACAGCAATGGACTTTATCACTACAAAAGCGATAGGTGAAGCTCTAACAGCTGATTGTCCGCAAGTTAAGTTGGTGGATGGTATCGATCATAACTTTGTAATTAATGGGTATGATGGAATGGTGAGATTGGCAGCACGTCTGGAAGGTCCTTCTTCAGGCCGGGCAATGGAAGTGTATACCGATCAGCCTGGTGTGCAAATTTACACTGGTAGTCATTTTGATGGTACCGAAATAGGCAAGCAAGGTAAACCAATTGAAAAATGGGCTGGGGTAGCGCTGGAAACACAGATATTCCCCGATTCACCTAATAAAGCGCATTTCCCGGAAGCCGTTTTAAAAGCCGGGGAACATTATCGACACACCTGTGTTTATAAGTTCATTTAATATTAAGTATGTTATAAGAACCACTTCTAATATTTAGAGGTGGTTTTTTTATGCTTCAAAAAAACGTTTAACTTCGCGAGGCTAAAACTAAATGTGATGAGTAAAAAGAAAGATATCTATAAAGGTGCAATGGAGTTATTTGTTGAAAAAGGCTTTGCTGCATCGGTCAATGAATTGATTGAACGCATAGGTATCGCCAAGGGTACGCTTTATCATCATATTACTAATAAGGAGCAGCTAATTATTGATATCTATAAGCAACTGATGTTTGAGGTAGAAGAGCAGTGTGTAAATGTGCTCACCGAAGATCAGAAGGAAAACACCAAACAGGTGTTTAGTGGTATAGTCAAATGGTTCATAACACATCCGGTTAAGTTTCATTATATCAATATATTTGAATCAAGTCCTTATATGAAAATGCATTTTGGTTTGGTAGAAGATACCAAAGAGGGGCCGCGTCGTTTTATCATGCAGAAAGTGAATATGGGCATCCTGAAAGCCTACAAAACTGATATGATCGCCTTCTTCGATTTTGCCTTTACAAGGGCTACGGCTAATTACTTCCTGAATTCACCAAAACCCCTTAAAAGTTTTACTGAAGAATTTGATGCTGCTTTTGATATGTATTGGGATGGGGTGGCAAAGAAGCAAATGCCTGCTAATTAGTTATTTCGTAAAAGTATTTTGTTATTGTGGTTTAAGGAGTTGTTGCTTTTGTTGATAACTTCTTAAAAAATGTTAATTATTTCTGTTGAGAAATTTGGTCTTTTATACAGAATTAACAGAATTTTAACGTTGAGAAAACCGACCTAATGGTCGAGTTTGACACCTTTGTCTTGGATAAGTGAAATGTGAGGCGGGTGTTCAATAGCTTGATATTAAGGAATGTAATACAATAATAAATACGTTTTAATTTTACGACTAATTTAATCAATCATGAAAAAAGTATTGAGATTATTTGCATGTATGATTATGGTTTTAGCATTTTTCATTTTGCAAACAAATGCACAGGTAACTACATCCAGTATGGGAGGACGTGTTACTGATGCAGAAGGGACTATAATCGGTGCAACGGTAATTGCTACGCACACACCTTCAGGAACAACTTATGGAACCATAACTAACACTGAGGGACGATTCAATTTCAACGGTATGCGTGTAGGTGGTCCTTATACGGTAAAAGTTACGTTTATTGGATATGGCGACTTTGTAAAAAACAATATCACATTGAGTTTAGGTGAGAATTATGTATTGGACGTAGTTCTTACCGATGAAGCAACATCACTAGATGAAATTCAAGTTACTGCAGTTCGCACTAAATTTTCCAATGAGAAAACCGGAGCTGTTACCAATATCTCAAACGATCAAATAGTTAATCTGCCAACAGTAAGTCGCAGTGTAATAGATATAACCCGCCTTTCTCCATATGGAGGCGATGGAATGAGTTTTGCCGGTGCCGATGGTCGTACGGCCAACTTTACAGTAGATGGAGCTAATTTCAACAATAACTTTGGTTTGAGTGATGCTCTTCCTGGTGGAGGTAATCCAATTTCTATTGAAGCAATTGATGAACTGCAAGTTGTGATTGCTCCTTACGATGTACGTCAAACTAACTTTATTGGTGGTGGTGTAAATGCGATTACAAAATCGGGTACAAATAAGTTTAAAGGAAGTGCTTATGTTTTTCATAGAAATGAAAACATGCGTGGAGATGCTGTTCACGGTCTGCAAATTGCAGGTGCGCGCGAAGAAGATCGTAATACAACTTATGGTTTCACCTTGGGGGGGCCGCTTATTGAAAACAAATTGTTCTTTTTCGTAAACGGCGAAATTACAAAAACACCAACCGTTGTGAATCGTTGGAGAGCTTCAACAGATGGAGTTGCTGATCCAGACAATTATATCTCACGTACAACAGAAAACGATCTTCAGATGGTTTCCGATTTTGTGAGAAGTAATTATGGGTATGAAACAGGATCTTACACAAGTTTCCCAGCAGACGAAAGCAACAAAAAATTGCTTGCTCGTCTTGATTGGAATATTTCAAACAAACACCGTTTGGCATTGCGTTACAACTATACGAAGAATCAATCATGGCGTTCGCCTAATGCCTCTTCTATGGATGGAGGTACTCGCATGTCTGAGGCGAGGATGTCACAGGCTTCAATGTCATATGCCAACTCGATGTATTCGATGGACAACCTTGTTCATTCATTCTCTTTTGACTTAAATAGTCGTATATCGGATAACATCTCTAACCAATTTTTGGCAACGTACTCTAAGCTCGACGATATCCGCGGAACAAATTCCGATCAATTTCCTTTTATCGACATCCTGAAAGACGGACAGGCATACCTTTCTTTAGGTTATGAACTCTTTACATGGAACAACGGTGTTCACAATGATGTAGTAAATATTAAAGATGAGTTGACCTTTTATTTAGGGAATCATAAAATTTTTGGTGGTTTTGCTTACGAGTATAAGATGGCCGATAATGCTTATATGCGCAACGGTACAGGTTACTATCGCTACTCAAGCCTTGACGATTTCTTAAATGGCGCAACACCTGAGATTGTAAACTTAACTTATGGTTATGATGGAGAAAGTAATCCGGCAGCTCGTGTAAGAAGTAATAAATTCGGCATTTATGCACAGGACGATTGGAGCGTTAATGAAAGATTCAAACTTTCGTATGGTATGCGCCTTGAAGCTCTTATTTTCAACAACGATGATTTGATAACAAATCAAGCTATCAAAGATCTTGATTACTCGGGTCGCCATATTGATACCGGAAAGTGGCCTGATGCAAATATTATATTTTCACCCCGTGTAGGTTTTGTTTGGGATGCATTTGGCGATAAAAGTATGAAAGTTCGTGGAGGTACCGGGCTTTTCGCGGGTAACTTGCCACTTGTGTTCTTCACCAATATGCCAACCAATGGAGGTATGGTTCAATACCAGGCACAAATAAATGAAAGAAATGCTGCGAATAATGGTTTCTCAATGGATGTATTTGATGGTGGCCTTGTTACCGATGCTAATGGAAGAGCTACCATTGGAGCATTGCATGATAAATTGGTAAGTTTGGGTTATCCTACAACAATTTCACCTGAGGATGGAACAGTGCCTTCGTCTATTTCTGCGGTAAATCCGAGTTTCAAAATGCCGCAAGTATGGAAAACGTCGCTGGCTGTTGATTATGCATTCAATACATCTTTCCCATTGTCAGCAACTGTTGAGGGAATTTACAATAAAACAATTAACGGCGTTACACTTTCTGACTGGAGTATTCCAAATGTAGGTGGCTTTGCTCGCTTTAATGGTGTTGACAACCGCCCTATTTATCCCGACGGTTACCGCACTAACACTCCGGCATTCATGTTGGAAAATACTAGTAAGGGTTATGGCTGGTCTGCCAACATCACGATTAATGCCAGACCTACAGAATGGATGAGCATGATGGCCGCATATACACATACAGTGGCAAAAGATTTAACAGGAATGCCGGGATCTAATGCTGAATCAGCATTTACATATGTTCCTACAGTTGAGGGACCTAATAACATTAAGTTACACAATTCTCAATACACCACACCCGATCGTTTGATTTTTTCGCTTAATGCTCATGACAAGTGTGGTAATCATTACGGTCTTATTTATGAAGGATGGCGTGGTGGAAGAAGCTACTCTTACATGACGGTAAACGATATTAATGGTGACGGTTACAACTACGATGCAATTTATATTCCAACTGACAATGAGGTAGCTAACGGTGATTTCCGTTTTGTTTCTGAAGATGACAAGACACGTTTTATGGACTATGTGCATGCCAATGATTATTTGAAAAATAATCAAGGCGATTATGCAGAAGCTTATAGTCTTTATTCTCCTTGGGTACACCGTGTAGATTTTAGCTATAAACATGATTTTAAGCTAAAAATCGGTAATAACGATCATAAGCTGCAACTTAGCATGGATATAAAAAATGTGATGAATCTGTTTAACTCAGAATGGGGTGTGGCTAAGGTCCTGAATCCTGAAATTGGTTCAGAAGCCCGAATCCTCAAATACGAAGGAGTTGACGCAGATGGGGTAGCTACATTCTCTACACCTTCTTCAATATCTGGTGATACTAAAACATTTACACCAAGCTACACCTTGGGGCAAACTTGGTATGCGTTAATTGGTATCAGGTATGTTTTTAACTAATTTTAGCGTATAGAAAATATGAAACGAGTCGCGAAATGCATCGGGACGAGTTCCAGGAGTTACCATAGAAAATTAAAATATATACAGATGAAACTAAAATATTTATTTCCACTATTCATTGCAGCCCTTGCCTTTATGACAAGTTGTGACGATGAAGAAACTATGACTTTGCTTGATGAAATTCGGGTATCGTCGTCGTTTGTCGCTATTCCTCAGGATGGAGGTTCTACATCTATTACTGTAACGGCTAAGGATAGCTGGACGGCAGAAAAAGTAACAACCGATAAAGATGATGTTGAATGGTTAACAATCTCTTCAACTTCGGGAGGTAAAGGTGAGTCAGAAATTACCTTTTCTGCTTCATCTGCTTTAGATGGTCGCACTGCAGAGGTTTTGCTCAGCACAGAAGACGTAACGCAGAGAATTAAAATTATTCAGGGACTCCCACAAATATCGTTAGCAACCGTTGCTGAAGTGCTTGCAGCTCCCGATGGGAAAAATTTCCGCGTTTCGGGTGAATGCACCAGCATTAGTAATACACTATATGGAAATTGGTATCTAAAAGATGAAACAGGTACTGTTTACATATATGGTACCCTTGACGCGAAGGGGGGGACAAAGAATTTCCTGAGCCTTGGTCTTGAAGTTGGAGATGAAGTAACGATTGAAGGGCCAAAGTCGTCTTACAAAGGTGATCCTCAAATGGTGAATGTTACAGTTATTGAAATTACTAAATCACTTGTAAGGGTTGACTCGGTAGAAAACGAAGTGCTTCCTGTCGAAGGAGGCGAATTTATTGCGTACTTAACCTGCAAAGGAGAGGGTGTATCAGTAGAAATTCCTGAAGATGCGAAGTCATGGTTATCTATTTCATCCATCCAGTCAGCTGGCACCAATAGTGTTATAACATTCAAAGCCGAGGCTAATGAAGGTGGAGATCGCGAAACGCTTCTAACGTTCGCCACTACTGAAGGCACTAAAAACTATACAGCGAAAACAACGCTTAGCCAAAAAGGAGCTATTGTAAATGCTACAGTAGCAGAATTTCTTGCCGCCGAAGTGGGCAATACACAATATCGATTGGAAGGAGTTATTACAGATATTACCAATACTACCTATGGCAATTTATACTTGCAGGATTTCTCTGGCGAAACCTACGTTTATGGTATTGAAGATTTCGGAGATAAAGGTTTGAAGGTAGGCGATATTATCACTATAGTTGGAAGACGAGGAGAATACAATGGGTCTCCTCAAGTAAGTGGTGCTATATTGGAAAGCTCTATTCCTGTAACTCCGGTTACAATTACTGAATTTCTGGCGAAAGAAGAGTCTAACGACACTTACTATATGGTAAGCGGTGATATAACACAAATTACTAATGATACATATGGTAATCTATATTTAAATGATGGCGTGAGTGAGATATATGTGTATGGCTGCTACCCTGGTTGGGGAGCTAGCGGTGATGATCGTAAAGGATTATTAGCTGCAAAAGGTATTGTGGTTGGTGATGAAATAACTATAATTGGTATAAGAACTAGCTACAACGGACAAGATCAACTTGGAAATGGTATTTATTTCAGCCATGTAAGTGCTAACTAGAGAATATTCTATAAATATTAATAAACCGCAGTCAGTTAGATTGCGGTTTATTTTTTTATGTGCCGTTCATTTAGTCTTGACTTTGTCTTATTGAGTTAATGGACATTGATAATAACCATATGATCCAGAAAAATCTGATTCATATGGCTGGTGAGGAAGTTGTTTCCAAAACGGAAGCTTTAACCAGCCATACTAAAGCAACCCTTTCGGTAAGTCATCTTAAGCAAGGCATCTACTTTTTTTAAGAATTGATATTGACGGAAACTTAATTAATAGAAAAGTCATTATTCAGTAATATGACAAAGAACTTATTCATAAGGCTGCTTCATCAGAGGTGGCCTTTGTTTTTACACATATATGACCTTTGCAGGGAGGCAAAATGTCCACATCCTTCTACAAATGTTTTAGCCACTTTATTTTTTGAATTAATACTTTGAGTTGTAATTTGTAATTAATACACTTGCAACTAAAGCGGTTTAGTATGCAAAATATTTCATTGGAAGAACTGGCTGGAAAAGCCAAGGTATCAAAAACTACGGCTTCCTTAGTGCTTAATGGAAAAGGAGATAGGTACAAAATAAATAAGGACACACAGCAACGTATTCTTAGAGTAGCTGCCGAATATAATTATAGACCCAATTTTTCAGCTCGCAGCCTTACAAAGGGGAGAACTATGACCATAGGATTGGTTGTGCCTAATATTGCGGATAGTTTTTACAGCAACATCGCTTTTCAGCTGGAGCAACAGCTAGCCAATACCGAGTATCAATTGTTGATGGGCAGTACCCGTGAAAACTCAGAACGGGAGGAAGCACTGATCAATACCTTTTTAAATCGCCAGGTTGATGCACTGATTGTGGCCACAACGCAGAAGAAACAAGCGTATATTGAACGTATTTATAATAGTGGTATTCCTGTTGTCCTGTTTGATCGTCATTATCCTAATTCGCTTTTGCCTCATGTGATAGTTGATAATTACCGGGGGATAAACAAACTGATTCATCATCTTCAGTCAAAGAGCCGAACAAATATTGGCTATGTTGGTCTGGAGTTAGAATTGGATGCCATCAAGGAACGACAGTTGGCCTATAATGACTGGATGAAGGCCACTTCATCGCCAGATTTCTTTCGAACGGTGCATTATGAGAATTATCAGGCAGAATGTGAAGGTGTGGTTAGCCAGTTGCTTCAAAACGGTGTTGATGCCTTACTTTTTGAAACACATTACCTGGCTTTAGAGGGGATTAAGTGTATGACGAGTAAGGGCTTTCATTGTCCAGATGATGTGAGTGTGGTGAGTTTTGGTGATCATCAGGCATTCAGTGTATTTACCCCGGGCATTACAGTAGTTCATCAACCTGTTGCGCGAATTGCGGAGAACTGCTTAGAGTTGGTTTTTGAACAATTGAAAGAGGGCGGTCTGCAGTCATCAGGCGAAATAATTCTGGAGCCGGAATTGGTCATTAGAAATACTTGACATACAACTATTAGAGCTAAATATAATTGTTTAAATATAAATCGAAACACATGAAAAAGCGAATCATTTCATACTTATTGTGCCTGACGATCCTGACCGGTGGCTTGGCACAATCTGTGACTGATAATGCTGCATTATCAGAGTTGGGTAAACGTGCAGATACTTTTATTGAAGGTTATCAGACGCACCATGAAAAAGGTCTGTTTCAGTACCATTCTTTGCTTGACGCCACCACGCCATCTTTACTATGCAGATCTAATACAGAGCCTATCGAATGGCAGTCAGCACCTGTGCCTGATAAGCTAAATAGTAAGTACATTGATTTTCTATGGCTTGTCAGTCTGGATGCTGCAGAGCAAACGCCTGCCTTCTTTTTTTATATCAATAAACTAAAGCGCTTTAGTTTTACTCAGGGCAATGCGAAGAGCTGGAAGGTAGATGGAGAGAGTCATTCTTATTTGAGTTATTACCATGTTTCGTCCGACCGCCATGGCGATACGCATGGTTATTTGCATGCTCGTATTCCAACCAACTGGGTGAAGGCTGGTGAGGCTGTTGAATTTAAGATAGCCGGAGATGGGAAAGGTACTAATGAATGGATTCAGGTGTATCGCGAACAGGAGATTTGCAAGTACTTATACAATAAAGCATCACGTGAGAACAGTGTTGCCATCCATTTGAAAAGCGATCAAATTAGTGTGAAGGCTGGTAAGGAAATGGCTGCTACAATGCTCAGGCTAACTCTGGATGGCGATGTTTTTGAGCAAAAGCTTAATAATGACGGAGAGGCCATCTGGCCAATACAGAAGGGTGTTGCCCAATATTCATCCTGGCAATTGGAGGTGAGTAACCAACCATTATTTGGTGGTGAACTTCGTGGGGCCAACGAAAACTATTACGTAGTCGGACAACAAGGGTTGATTAAGCACATCGATATAACTCACAAGCCTGGTAATACGAAAATAATTGCTCAAAGAGTCTATCAGCCTAAGATGGTGGATAAGCTAATTGAATTATCGGAGTCAAAACTGGCTACGGGAACGATTTGCCTAATGAATTCCAGTCATCAGGATATAGCCTGGATGGACGATGTAGAGAAGTGCATTGTTGAGCGTGATACGATGCTATTATCACCTCTGGTGCAGGATGGACTGGCTGCCGAGAACTACAGCTTTGATATTGAAGATGCCTTGATGATTGAAGAATATTTGATGCGGCATCCTGACAGAAAGGGCGATATATTAAAATTACTGAAGCAAGGTAAAATAACAGTTGGCGCTACCTACATTCAACCGTATGAGGAGATGTATTCGGGTGAATCACTGGCGCGTCAGTTCTATTTTGGTAAGAAATGGCTGCAGGATGAGCTGCAGGGCTATTCAGCAGATACCTATTGGAATGTGGATGTGCCAGGCAGAACCATGCAAATGCCGCAGTTAATGCTTAAGGCGGGTGTGCCTAATCTGGTAATAAGTCGTCAGGCCAAAGGTGTTTATGGTTGGGCATCACCCGATGGCTCAACGGTGAGGGCGTATTCATCAGGCCATTATAGTCTGGATTATAATGGTATTAATCGCAACTTTTTTGATGCCGCGGCTTATATTGCCGATGCTGTGCTATTCTGGAAAGATGGCTACAATGATGTAAATGCCAATGAAGCGGTAATGCCTATTTTATCGGATTATGACATGAGTCCTGCTAAGGATTACTCACAGTTGATGGAACAATGGGCGGGCATCAAATATATTGAAGGTGCAGACGGACGGATAAAGCCCATTCAGCTGCCTGCCATTGAGCTGACCAGCACAGCGCAGTTTATGGAGCGAATCGCGAATAATACGGAATCATTGAATGTTATTAAGGGAGAGCGTCCGGCATTGTGGCTGTATATTCATGGTCCATCGCATCAGAAAGCTATAAAAGCAAGTCGGGAGGGCGATCAGATGCTGGTAAATGCCGAGCAGTTTGCAGTACTGGATGCTGTTACAAAAGGTTCCTTTGCTACTTACCCCAAAGAGAAACTGAACGAGGCGTGGAAGGCAAAGATTTATCCTGACCACGGATGGGGCGGTAAAAATGGTGATATCACCGATGCTATTTTCGAAGCAAGCTATCAGAAAGCTCTGGGATTGGCTAATGCCATTGCCGATGAAGCCATTAATAATGTGGCTGGCCGGATTAAATTCAGGAAAAAAGGAGTGCCCATTGTTCTGTTTAATGGTTTGAGCTGGGAGCGTCAGTCGCCGGTGGAGGCCGACCTCAATCTGCACGAACTGGCTATTAGTGGACTTAGCCTGACTGATAGTGATGGCAACAGCATTCCATTCCAGGTAATTGAGCACAATACCGATGAACAGGGCCATATTAAAACGGCGAAGGTGGAGTTTATGGCTGATGTGCCTGCTCATGGCTATGCCACCTATTATGCAGTAGCATCTAACACCTTACCGCCAGTGACTGATGAAAAGGAATTGAATACATTGGAAACAGCTTTCTATAATATTGAAATAGGCCGTGGCGGACTGAGCAGTGTAACCGATAAAGCGACAGGTAAAGAGCTATTTGATACCAGCGAATTTCTGGCAGGTGATATTTTCTCATTACAATCAGAAGGGAACGGAGCTGGCGAATTTGTGCAAGTGCAGCAACCTACGCTGGAAGGTTTTGAGCAAATAAGTGCACACCAGCCAACCTGGCAAATGGTAGCCAATGGGCCAATATATGCTAAGTGGGAATTACGACAGCCACTTAAGCACGCTGTGGCTCAACTGGCCGTGAAAGTGTATAAGGAGATGCCACGAATTGATTTTGATGCGGATATCATGAACTGGGATGGTGAGATGTACCGTGAATTCAGAATGGCGTTTCCTTTGGCAGAAGCATTCAGCCAGGTGGCATACGAGGTACCTTATGGAATTTTACGTGTTGGTCAGGATGAGATGCAGGGTCCGGCTGGTGGCGAAGCGGGTGGATTAATATATAGCACACCTTGTGAAGATATTCATCCGCGTGGGATAATGAACTGGATAGGAGCCTATAATGATGAACTGGCATTATCGGTTTCATCATCGGTGGTTGCAGCCGATTATATGGATGTAAAACAAGCCGGAAAATTGACTATTCAGCCTATTCTTTTTGCATCGCGCCATAGCTGTCACTGGGAGGGCAATCCTTACCCGCAAACGGGTAATCACCATTTCCGTTTTTCCTTATCAACGTCTAAACCCGATTTGGCGGAGATGAACCGAAATGGTATTGCTAATAACACACCCTTATTGGTTGTGGTAAACCCCGAAAGAAGTAAAAAAGGTAGTTTACCAGAGTCATTGTCACTATTGGAGGTGTCGGATCCGGATGTGGTAATCTCTGCCATTAAAAAAGCCGAAGATAATGATGATATCGTTGTCAGGCTTTATAAAACGGGTCAGTCCGGTCAATCGGTTATTTTAACAGGTATGAAATCCATTGCTACTGCATCTAAAACCAACCTGATTGAAGAAAAAACAGGAAGTCTGCAGTCAAAGGACAGATCCGTTGAGTTACCGTTGAAGAATTACGAAATTGAGACTATCCGTTTATCATTTGACTAATCAATTATTTTATTAAAGTATACAACAAAGGCTGCTTCGGATGAGGCAGCCTTTGTTTTTACAGAACAGTATTCTAATCTTAGTTCTTATTTCTATTGTCTAATTTTTAAAACTTCTCATCGTATTTGGTCCATAAGTCATCGCCAATTTGCCATGCTGTATTCACTACCTTATTACCCCAGTCAATGGTGTAGCGTGTTAAATGCGCAATGGTCTGTTTTGTGCCCATGCTCATGGCGGCCAGTTCCGTTTCGCGCTGTTTGGCAAAAATATCCTCCTGAAGTGGCAGTAGTACCTTGTCCACATCGTGGCGGGCATCGTTCCAGCGCAAGGCAGCCAGTGTGCTCATGCGGTTAAAGGCCCACCAGGCCGAGTTGCGGTTAAAACCATTGCGACCCGGAGTTTTGTACGACTCTGGCAGGTCGGTTACGCTGCAGTAGATAGGGATATACACCGATGTAGCGATGTTATCCTGGGCCATCCATACCAATCCGCCAATCTCGTCGGGTAGCCAGTCGCGGCTCTGGGTAATGGTACCATACATGGTGTACCAGCGGGCAATGGTACGCTCGCCCAGCTTACCCCAGCCACCTTCAATATTATGCAGGTCGTACTTGTCGTAAGGCATAAATGGGTTAGCGTAGGGGTGAGGAATGGTATCGCCTTCTTCGGTCACTTTTTTCAAATGTCCCACCATATCGTAAGGCGTTCCTTCATAATAATCCTTAAACACCTCAATCATCTTATGCAGTGTCACCTTCTGCTCTGGCTCAACAGAGAATGGGTAGTCCATGGCCTCTGGATCCAATTCTAATGAAGGAGCTACCATGCTAAGTATTCGCCATTCACGGCGACGGCTCGCCATTGATTCACGGCTTTCGGGCGCATAGGCATAGGCAAAGCGGAAAGGTTCCTCAAGCGGATTCCACCAGGCACTGTCTTTGGCCATGTCAAACAGGTTGTCTGAATACATAAAATTCTTGGTATCTGTCGTATCAACCTCCAGGATGCGGGCTGCGTTGGCATTAACACTTACATGGTTGTCGGGCACACGCTGAGCTACCCACATGGCGCCCACCTTATCTTTACCGGGACCAACGATTTCAAAATGCCATACTTCTTTTTTGTCGGCTATAGTTAAACATTCGCCCCAGTCACGGTAACCATACTTCTTGGTTAAATCACCGGCCATTTTAATGGCTTCACGGGCAGTGGTACAGCGCTCCAGCATCAGCTGAATCAGTCGTTGACAGTCGATTAATCCCTTTTCTGAAACCAGTGACTCGCGTCCACCAAAGGTCGATTCGCCAATGGCCAGCTGCTTGGTGTTCATACACGGATAGGCCGAATTAATAAAGCCATAGGTATTTCGTACCTGGGGAATTTCACCCACCGGTGTATGCTTATATGCAGGCATCTTACGGCTATCATCTTTCTCGCGGTTATACATGGTAACCATGTCTCTGCGGCCGTGCTTTTGTTCAGGTACAATATTCATCCATGAGCGTGTCCGGTGACTGTCATCGGTATGTGAGGTCATCACTGATCCATCAAAAGTGGCATTTTTTCCCACTGTAATGGTGGTACATCCTTCGGGTACACCGCTTTCCCAATCGGCCTTTATTTGTGCATTCAATCCCTGTGCGAACAGAGCCAACAGCAGGGTAAGAGAAATAGTTATTTTCATTGGTACATTCGTTTTTGAGGTTTTACAAAAATATAAAAATGAATGAGCCTGCGTATTGAAATGGGACGTTTTATTAATGGTTGCCGAAGAGTTCTATACTATTATAGTATCGTTCGGCATCATCCAATAAGTGTACTTCAAGAGGTTTTTTTAACTTTGTTTGTATCACATCAACTTAATTACATTAGAATATGAAGAAGGTTTTAAAGATAACAGGAGGAATTGTGCTGGCTCTAATTGTATTATTATTGATTTTACCGGTGGTTTTCAAGGGTAAAATAGAGAGCCTGGTCAAAGAGCAAATTAATGCCAATGTAAATGCCAGGGTGGATTATACCGATTTCTCATTGTCATTGATTAAAAACTTTCCGAATATCAGTATTGGTATTGATGATTTATCGGTTGTTGGCAATGTGCCGTTTGAAAAGGATACTTTGGTGTACCTGGATAAATTTTCAGGGAAAGTAGGATTGCTTGGGACATTGGCTGGCGAGGTTGAAGTTAAATCTGTGCTGTTATCAAATGTGTTTGTGAATGCACTGGTTTTGGCTGATTCTACTGCTAACTGGGATATAGCTAAAGGCTCTGAAGATGTTGAGATGGAGGAGGAAGAAAGCGAAGCCTCTGCCATTAAAGTGGTGTTACAATCCTTTGTTGTTGAGAATGCTAATATTCTTTATGTAGATCAAACTGCTAATATGCAGTCGGAGATTAAGGGTTTTAACCTGTCTCTATCTGGTGATATGTCGGCGCAGCAAACGAACCTCGAAATCCAAAGTGATATTGCACAGTTAATGGTTGATTACGATGGTATTAAATATGTGAATGGCGCATCCCTTGGATTGACAGCAGGTATTGGTGCCGATTTGGAGAATATGATTTTTTCTTTCCTGGAGAATGAACTCTCAGTTAATGGTTTGGTACTAAAACTAGATGGTTCTTTGGCTGTAAAGGAAGAAGGGTATGGCCTCGACCTGAAAATGGGCACAACAAAAACAGATTTTAAATCGCTTCTGGCACTGGTTCCTGAGGAGTTTTTAAAGGATTTTGAAGGGCTCCAAACACAAGGTACTATGCATGTAGATATGGTTGTGAAAGGGGATTACATTGATGAAGAGCATCTGCCGGCTTTTACTTTAGATTTAGGAGTTGAAAATGGCATGATACAATATCCGGATTTACCAGAATCGATTGATAATATTAATGTGGCCTTACTGGTTAAGAATGTGGGAGGCAGTGCCGATTTAACCGAGACGGAGTTGAAGCAGTTTCATTTTGAAATAGCTCAAAATCCATTTGATGCCTCTTTTAAAGTACTTAACCCCATTTCTAATCCTCAGTTTGAAAGCCGCGTAGTTGGTCGAATCGACTTGAATTCCTTAGCCAATGCCATTCCGCTCGATAGTTTCGAAATAAAAGGGCTGATTGAAACAGATTTTGCCATTGCCGGCGATTATGCCATGATCGAATCTGAGGATTATGAGCAGATTAATGCCCGTGGCGAACTAGCGCTAAATAATTTCTCATATCAGGGGACAGATATGCCTTTACCGGTGTTTATTAAGCAGTCGGTGATGACTGTTAATCCTCGCTCTGTCAGGCTCGAATCTTTCAATTGTCAAGTAGGTAATAGTGACTTCAGCCTCAAAGGCTCGTTGGATAATTACCTGGCTTATGCACTAAAGGATGGTACGCTTAAAGGCTCATTAACGCATTATTCAAAACTGATCAATACTAACGAGTTGTTGAAATTGGCCAGCAGCGAGGATGAATCTGTACCTGAGGCAGGAGAAACGGAAGTGGTAGAGGTACCCAAAAACCTTGATTTTGTATTTCAATCGCAGGTGGAGCAGCTGGTGTATGATAAACTTGATATTTACAGGGCCAATGGTAAAATTACCGTTCGCAATGGTGTTGTTAAGCTCGATGGATTAAAAATGCGTTTACTAGATGGCTCGCTTGCGATGACAGGCGAATATAATACGGCTGATATGCAGAAACCATTTGTGGATTTCGCCTTCGAAGGAGCCGATTTGGACTTAAACATGGCAGCCAATTCATTTAGTGTGGTTGATTCATTATTGCCGCTTGCCAAAAATACGGTTGGTAAGGTGTCACCTAAATTTAAATATAACAGTTTATTGAGCAGGAATGCAAAGCCTGTGATGTCTACTGTGAATGGAGGCGGTTGGTTGCGTTCACAAAAGGTAGAGGTTTCGGGTTCAAAGATTCAAAACTCTTTGGCGTCAACCTTAAACAATGAGAGCTATCGAACTATGCGTGCCGAAGATCTCAATATCAACTTTGTACTTGATAAAGGGAACGTTATTGTAAAGCCATTCAAAACAAAAGTGGGGGGCAAAATGGTTGAAGTACAAGGGGTGCAAGGCCTTGATCAATCAATTGATTACAAAATAACTATGCCGGTAAGTCGCAAGGAAGTGGCTAAAATGGCTGGTTCACTGGGCTTTTCCTTACCAACTTCAGGCGATGACCTGATTGTGGATGTATTAGTGAAAGGAACGGTGCAGGAGCCGCAATTGAGCTTTGGACTGGATAAAGCCAAAAAGCAGATCGAAAAGGATTTGAAGAAGGAAGGTGAAAACTTGCTTAAGAACCTTCTCAAAGGCTTTTAAGCCCTTCGGATGGTTGTATGTGGGAGAACCGAAGAGACGGATTATAGGTTTTTACAGGTGGCAAAAAGTTGATATCTCATAAATATGTGCATTTACCTTTGGTTTTGGTTCATTAATGGAATCTATTTTCGTTTTAAGTGACTATGCATTTACTTTAAGTGACAGAAGTAACTTTTCAGGAAAACTAATACTCTTTGGATGAAAGTAGTCGTACTGGCTCCGTTGGTTGACAGCAACCCTCGATTAGCTCTTCATACAGCACAGCTTTCTGCTGCTGTTGGGCAGCTTGGTAATGATAATTTAACAATTGAAACCATTACTTTTTCAAATGGTTTATCCGATAGCAGTCTTTTAATTTTTGACAAGCATTGTTTGGCTGATTATCAGCTGGCAGCAGAGATAATCAATACACGCTTTGATGTGTGCTTATTGCAATATGCTTCAGATGCTTTTGGAGGAAACGGTGGCATCAATATATTGAACCTCGTTAGCCAGTTAAGGGTGCCATTGATAACAATTGCGCATAAGGTTGAAAATGAACCACACAAAAGAGAGAAAGCAATTATGGGTTTCCTGGCTAAGCGTTCGGAGCGTATCCTTACCTTTAGCCAACTGGGCATTGAGTTTCTGGAACATTACTATAAAATAAACAGGGATAAGTTGTTACGGCATTCTATTGGCATAACAGCTTTTACACCTATGATGCCCGAAGAAAGGGCAGAATTAATTGACTCAGATTGTTCAAAACTCATATTGGCTTGTGGTGAAATGACTGCCTCATCGGGTTTTGAGACCATCATTAACGCCTTGCCAGCAGTGCAAAAAAGCAATCATGGTATTAAATTGTTAATTGTTAACACCAGTGTCTCAGGCAGGCTGACTGACGAATACATTAAATCGCTGATGCGATTAGCCATGCAAAGAGGCGTGTTGTCATCCGTAAAGGTTATTGATTGGCACTCTGTTGGTAATAATATGGAACGATTGATGCATAGTACTGATGTGTATGTTTCAGCTTGTATCGAAGAGAAACTTCTTGAAGATATTTATTTAAGTATGGCTGTAAACAGTGGTGCCGCCATTTTATCTACACATACCTGGTTTGCTAATGAACTGTTAGATGAGCAAAAGGGTAACTTTTTCTCATTCAGGTCGGCCACTGAATTGTCATCGGAACTGATGGCCATGCTTCGTAATAAAAATGAGGTGCAACGCTATCGCGAAAATGCGACGCTTTACGGTGCTCAGCATACGAATGATTTGGTCACTAAAAAACTCTTGGAACATATTTATACGGTTAAAGGAAGGCTAGTTGAACCATTAAAGACTGCATTTGAATTGGCTTATCTTCCAGAACTTAATCTGCAACATGTTCAATCATTGGAGAGTAATATGGGTTACCTTAAGCAGACCTTATATGGAGTAGCCGATCTGAGAGCCGGATATTGTTTGAGGTCAAATGCTTTGGCTCTTGAAGTATTTACAAATACTTACGTGTCTGTTTCCGATGATATTTATCTACAAGGTATTAAGAAATGTTTGTCGTTTATTCAACTCGTGCTAAACGATATTGAAACTGCTAACACAGCGCTTAGTTATGCAGGTGGTTTAAATCATCAGTGCTCTGAATTAGCTCTGGGGCAGACAATTAGTTCACTGGGTGTATTGTATGCTTCCAATGTGGATGCTGGCATCAAGGATATCGCCTATGGTTTGTTGCTCGATATTTCGCAGCGAGTTGACTTTAATGAAGCTAATTCATTAGCATTAGGCGTTATTGGATTAACTAAAGTGCTTAATGCAGAACATGGACATCAGGAGTTTGAGGAGTTGCTCAAAAAGTGGAGTGCGCACCTCCAAGGGCTTTTCCCGGCCGACAATATTCAAAGCTGGCAATGGCACGCCGATGAGTTGGGTTCACAGTTGGGGCTTGTGCCTTATGCGTTATTGTGTGCTTATGAGCTCTTGCCTGATGAAGTCTTATTGACTGTAGCCAAAAGGGCTTTACGCTTTGTGGAGAAGATGATTTTGTCCGAAGACAGGTTTATACCGAAGGTGGCGGGTGTCGTAAAAGGAGAGACAAAGGCTAAAACTTCAGCAGATCAGAATGCTATTGAAGGTGTTTGGATGGTCAAAGCTTATGCCAAGCTGTTTGTGATTGCTGATGATGCCCGTTGTTTAAGAAAAGCATGGCAAGTGCATTCGTGGTATCTGGGTGATAATACAATTGGTAAAGCTTTGTATGATGCCCAAACTGGCGGATGTTACAGTTCATTATCTGGTAGAAGTATTAATCCTCAAATGACACTTGAAGCTACGAGTGCTTACTGGCTGTCTTACTTTGCTTTATGCGAATTGTACTATAAGCAGCTTATTGCTGATTAGTAATTCCTTAAGTTCGAATGGGATTTAAAAATCAGATAGTTGTGAATAAAAAAAAGCCTGACTATAAAAGTCAGGCTTCTTATCACCATTATATAATGGCTTAGCTTCTTTTCTCTTTGATACGAGCTTTTTTACCTCGAAGACCACGTAAGTAGTACAACTTAGCACGACGAACTTTACCTTGACGTAATAGTTCAACTTTCTCGATAAAAGGTGAATTGAATGGGAAAATACGCTCAACACCTACGTTGTTAGATACTTTTCTAACGGTGAAACGCTTGTTGTATCCTTGACCTTTGATTTGGATAACTACGCCTTTAAATACCTGAATACGTTCTTTGTTACCCTCTTTAATTTTGTACGATACTGCGATGTTATCACCAGGACCGAAATCAGGCATCTCAACTCCGCCTTCAAAAGCGGCTTCGGCTACTTTAATTAAATCCATTTTTTGGAAATTTTATTGGATTAAACTTTATTCACGCAATATTACATGACTCCCTCGTTCAGTTAGAGATTACGTGAAATCGGCTGCAAAAATAGTGTTTCTATATTTAAAATAAAAAACTTAGCGCGCTTTTTTAGGGTTATTATTACTCTTTTTCTGTTTGTTCACGATTATTTGTTGGCTGCGAACTGCGGGTGAAGAAGCCAACTATTAAATCTCTGAACGATACCGCCAGAGGTGTTAACCAACTACTTACCAGAAAGGGAACCAGTCTCATTGGGTTTAGGAATGATACCAGTTCAATATACCGTAATTCTAATTTCTTTTCAGATAGCCTTATCTGGTAATAAAGCTTCATCTTTTCGCTCTCAAAGTCTTCAAAGGACTTGATGTGATTATAGGAATTTCTACTTAGATTCATCGTATTGTGTGTATTTAGGGAAAAATAGTTGAACAAATGACTGGATAATAGGTCGTTGAATGAGCACCTTGCGCATAGCATAAAACAATAGTGCTATAAGCAGGTAAAAGCCAGCAACTATAAAAAAACCGACCCCTTTGCCCTCAAACAAGTCATTGAGCCAGAAAGCTATTGCCAGTGATATAAACAACAAAACGAAAAAGAATAAGTAGAATAGCCCCATTTTGATGAGCATGCCCGAAAAAAAACGAGATAGGTTTTCAGCGGTGTGAAGTTTGGCTAAATCTAAACGAGCGTTAACATATTCTTCAAACTCATCTTTAACTTCATTAATTTCTTCAGATAGATGTTCCTTCATGATGTGTGTTAATAAAATACCCCGAAAAGAAGCTTTCCGGGATATTAGGTTGAAATAGATTTTTCAGAGCTAGTTGGCTCCGTGGGTTGGTTCAAGATTCTGTTTGTACTCATTGATAAGATTTTCAATCTTCTTCTCAATTTCATTCATCTTCACTTTCATCTCTTCTTTAAGCTCTCCACCTTTTACTTTCACTTTTTCGCGAAGCTGCTGTAATTCGGTTTCCATTTCCTTAATTTTAGCTTTAACCTGATCCCTTGTTTCTTTGCCAGTTTGTGGCGCGTAAAGTAAAGCTAATGAGGCCCCCAGAGCTGCTCCGGTAATTAAACCTCCTAAAAATAATCCAGTATACTTCATGGCCTATAATTTTATGGTTATTAAAGTTTATAAGGTACAAAAGCTTATTTAAGTTGTCAATTTATTTAATCTATCAAATCCATGCGTTCGTGGAAAGATAATGATAAATCATCGGCTTTTATTATTATCCGTTTACTTTCTGTAAATTCATTTTGTGATAAAGTTATAACTTTACAAGCACGCTGATAATACAGGTGTAATTTGTAAGAAATTAAACCGAATATTTTGGTTATATTGAGATTATGCTGGATGGCGAACCTTGTGTTATAATTGAGGTAAGGTAATGTAAGATTTTAAAAGAGAGTAATTAATGGCTTTAAATAGTGCAATAGAAACGGAAGAAAGAGAAGAATTAAGACGGGCTTATAAGCGTTTATTGGTGGCATGTGGGCCAATGATGGAAAAGGATGATATTGGATTGATTCGTAAAGCTTTGAATATTACAGCCGCACATGATGCCGGTGTAGCGCGTAACGAAGGTGGAGAACTTAAAGTTATTGAAGCGATTGAAGTAGCTCTTGTTGTTGTTAATGAACTTGGTTTAAGCCGTATTGCCGTTATTGGAGCGCTTTTATACGATGCTGTGCTGAATGGTGCTGTCACGAGTGACGAGGTTGAGAGCACTTTTGGCAAACAAGTGGCTCTGATCACCCGTGGTTTGGTTAAGGTTGGCGAGTTATACAATAAAAATACCTCCATTGAAAATGATAATTTCCGAAAGTTACTGTTAACTTTTGCTGAAGATATACGTGTTGTTTTGCTCATAATTGCTAATCGATTAAGAACAATGCGTATGCTGGCATTGTACAGTGCCGAAGACCAGCAGCGTATCAGCAGCGAGGTAGCGTATTTATATGCACCCATGGCTCATCGCTTAGGTTTGTATAATATCAAGTCCGAAATGGAGGATTTGGTGATGAAGTTTACCAACCGTGAGATGTACTCTTTTATTGCCAAAAAGCTAAATGAAACCAAGCGAGCGCGTGATAAGTACATCCGTGAGTTTATCGAACCACTTGAGCAACAACTTAAGAAGCAAGGCTTGAAATTTGAAATAAAGGGGCGAACAAAAACGATTCATTCCATTTATAATAAAATCAAGAAGCAAAACACTGAGTTTGAAAATGTGTATGACCTTTTTGCTATACGGGTAATACTGGACAGTGAGTTGGAAAAGGAAAAGGCAGAGTGCTGGCAGGTCTATTCGGTTGTCACTGATAAGTATCAGCCCAATCCAAGCCGTTTGCGCGACTGGATATCAGTTCCAAAGTCAAATGGTTACGAGTCTTTACATACAACTGTTTTAGGACCCGAGAATAAATGGGTTGAAGTGCAGATTCGTACTGAACGTATGAATGAAGTCGCCGAAAAAGGCCTGGCTGCCCACTGGAAGTATAAAGGACATAAAGGCGAGAAAGGCATGGATGAGTGGTTGTCAAATGTGCGTGAAATACTTGAAAATCCTGAGCTTAATGCAGTTGACTTCATTGATGACTTCAAGTTGGATTTATACGATGAGGAAGTTTTTGTTTTTACGCCTAAAGGAGATCTTCGACGCCTGAAGAAAGGTGCTACCGTTTTAGATTTTGCTTTTGAGATACACTCTGAAGTAGGTAAGAAATGCATTGGTGGCCGCGTGAATAATAAGAATGTACCCATTAAGTACCAACTTCAAAATGGCGATCATGTAGATATCCAAACGGCCAACAACCAGGCGCCAAAAAAAGACTGGCTCAATATTGTGGTAACTTCCAAAGCAAAGTCGAAGCTTAAACAAGCACTGCGTGATATTGAGTACAAGGAAGCAGAGCTTGGTCGTGAGATGCTAATAAGGAGGCTAAAGAATTGGAAATATGAATTAAATGACCAGTTACTTAATCTAATGGTTAAAGGTTTTGGTTATAAAACTGTTCAGGATTTTATGCGTTCAATAGCCATTGATAAAATTGATTTTTCGCGTATTAAGGAGTTTATCATTAACCTGGAGAAGAAAGAGGAAGAAGGAACGGAGTCAGACAAAGAACGCAGTGCCGAAAATTTTGTGACTGGGAAAGAAGATTTGCCCGATGATGATGTGTTGATGATTGACAAAAGCCTTACGAACGTAGATTATAAGCTGGCCAAGTGTTGTAATCCTATTTTTGGAGATGATATTTTTGGTTTTGTGGCATCAATGGGAGGCATTAAAATTCATCGTCGAACATGCCCGAATGCACTTGATATGCATACTAAGTTCGGGTATCGTATTGTTAAGGCGCAATGGACCAGTGGTTCGGATGCAAATTATCAGGCTACGCTTAAAATAACAGGTGTTGATGATATTGGAATTGTTACCAATATTTCTCAGGTTATCTCTAAGGAAATGAAAATTAAAATTCGTTCCATGGCCATTGATTCGCATGAAGGTATTTTTGAAGGAACACTTACTGTTTTTGTTGATAATACCAATAGCCTTACCACTTTGATTAAGAAAATTAAAAACATTAAAGGGGTTTATACAGTATCCCGTGTAGGTGCCTAAAAATAAAGGGTTTTTAAGGTTAATTGAGTTGATTATTTTCTTTTTTTAAGTTAACTTTTTTGAAAAAGTAACTGACCTTCTAAACGATAACGCCATGGAAGAAAAAATCATCACTTTAGCCGTATTATCCTTTGAACGGGCACATATACTTAAAACGTTGCTTGAAGCCGAAGGGATTGAAAGTTTCCTGGAAAATACCAACTTAATTCAGGGAGCAGTTTCCACAGGCGTTAAAATTAGAATATCAGAATCCTCATTAGAAAGGGCAATGCCTGTATTAGAGGGAATGATGTTGGAAGAAATGGAGCCTGTGGAGGTTGAAAATATACCGCCTCGTATCCTGCTGCCGATCGACTTCTCAGATTATTCGCGTAAAGCAGCCGAATTCGCCCTGGATTGGGCGCAGGAGCTAAATGCTGAATTAACAGTGTTTCATACCTATTTTAATCCCATTATTAGTACAATGCCATTTTCAGATACCTTTGCCTACGAGGTGAATACTGAGGAGATGGTCATGGAGCTTGAGGAAAAAGCCCGTGAAGGGATGGAGGAAATGAAAGCCTATCTGAACCAAAAGAATGAACAACTGGAAAAACCTGTTTCATTAAAGATGGAACTGGTAAGGGGCATTGCCGAAGATGAAATTGTAAAGTATAGCAAGGTCTATCGACCGCTGGTAATAATAATGGGTACACGAGGGGCCGATCGTAAAGCAGCTGACCTGATAGGCAGTGTTACAGCTGAGGTGATGGAAACCGCTAAAGTGCCGGTATTGGCCATACCCGAGGATTTTGAATATACAGGTTTAGGTGCACTTAAAAACATCCTTTACGCTACAGATTTTCAGGAAGCAGATTTCAGATCGCTGGAGAAACTGGAGCAATTGGTTCGCCCGTTAAAAATGATGGTTACCTGTGGGCATGTGAGTTCAAAAGAGCATTCGCAATGGGATGAAGTGCGGATGGCCGGTCTCAGAGAGCATATCAAGGCGAATTATGATGAGAACCTGGTGAAGTGTGATTTAATTGAGCACGAAGACCTGTTTGTGGGAATAGAGAGCTATGTGAGGGATAATCATATTAATATGTTGTCATTCACTCGCAGGCGTAGAAACCTGATTAGTCGTATTATAAATCCCAACCTGGCTAAAAAGATGCTTTTCCATTCTACAACTCCATTATTAGTTTTTAACGATTAATTTTCTAATTTTAGGCAAACCAATTGCCTGAGATGTGAATAGAGTAAGTACAAAATACCATAAGGCCGGCTTTTTGTTAGCCGGCTTTCTGTTGCTCTGTTCTTTCATTTCTGCTCAATATCCGGTAAGTGGTGAAGTGCTGGAGGTTAATAATGATTACAGCGATGTGAGGGTGGAATTAAGCAGTGGAAATCAGAATGTAGATATACCTGTATCGGCCAATGGCCATTTCTTTACCTCTTTAGAATGGAATAAGAAGTATAACTTCTATTTTAAGAAGGAAGGATATGTCACTAAAGTAATTGAGTTTTCGACCCATTTGCCGGAGGATGTTTCCAGTTCATCCATCGAACCATACCATATGCCGGTACGTCTGTTCAAAGTTTTTAAGGGGGTGGATACAGTTTTCTTTCAAAATCCGGTTGCCAAAATTCGCTACGATAAAGGTGAAGTGCGTTCTAATGGTAGTCTGGGTGATTTTGCTGATGACCGTGATTATTCGCTGAATGTAAAATACCGCATTGATCAGATGCGACGCCAAGGTGATGAGGCAGCAGTAGCTGTTAAATCTCAAAAGCCTGCACAGAAGCCAATAAAGACGAAGAAGCAGAAACGGGCTAATAATATCAATTCAGAAATTACTGCAGATCTGCCCGTTAAAGAAGAGCAAACACCAAATACCACTGATAAAGATTTTGCGCGCCGTGAAATGAATGGCGCTCCTCCTTTAAAGGCTGTTTATCCGGAGGGGGAGACTAACGAAGAATTTGCTCTTAAAAACAGGCATATACATCGAACAATTTTTGTTTACAATGGGCAACGAAAGGTTTTCATCGCGGTAAAGCATGAATGGGGAGGGCATTTCTTTTTCATTGATGAGGCGCATATTGGTTACAGGTGTATTTCGAAAGAAGTTTATGAGTATTCAACATTAAATTGTAGAACTAAGATAAAAGAATATAAATGAGTTATATAAGAGGTTTTGCCAGTGATAATAATGCCAGTGTGCATCCTGAGGTTTTAAAGGCTATTGCGGAGGTTAACAACGGACATGCCGTTGGTTATGGCGGTGATAAAATAACTGAAAATGCCTTACAACTATTCAAGCAGGTGTTTGGGCAAGAGACCGAAACGTTTTTTGTGTACAACGGAACAGGTGCTAATGTTATCGCTATTCAGGCATTGGCACAATCATACAATGCAGTTGTATGTGCACGCACTGCCCATATCAATGTAGATGAATGTGGGGCACCTGAGAAACTATCTGGATGTAAGCTATTGCCCATTGATACTGTTAATGGCAAAATAACTGTAGCGCAGATTAAGCAATACATGCATGGCTTTGGATTTGAGCATCATTCAGAGCCTAAGGTGGTGTCCATTACTCAGGCTACCGAGTTGGGAACTGTCTATTCAATTAACGAAATCAGGGAAATAGCTGATTATGTGCATAGCATGGGATTATACCTGCATATGGATGGTGCCCGGATTGCTAATGCAGCTGCTGCATTAGGCTGCACATTAGCTGAAACATCCATAAAGGCTGGCGTTGACGTACTGTCTTTTGGTGGAACCAAAAACGGGCTGATGTTTGGAGAGGCCATCGTTTTTGCCAATGCCCAATTGGCTAATAATGTGAAGTACATTCGTAAGCAATCGACCCAGTTACACTCTAAAATGCGATATGTGTCGGCACAGTTTATTGCATTATTGCAGAATGACCTGTGGTTACAGAATGCCCGTCACTCTAATAATATGGCTGCTCTTCTGGCCAATGAGTTAAAGGAAGTTAGCCAAGTGAATATTACACAGCCTGTCGAGTCAAATGGCGTATTTGCAACAGTACCTAAAGCGCTGATTGATCCTTTACAAAACGAGTTTTTCTTTTATGTTTGGGACGAAAGTCGCTCAGAGGTGCGATGGATGACTTCTTTCGATACGCGGGAAGAAGATATTAAGGCATTTGTGTCAACTATTAACAGGTTTTTGTAGTTATTGTGACAAAACTGTCTGACATAGAACTGAAGAAAATTAAAACGGCCATTATCATCCCTGTTTTCTTCCTGATCATCACCTTCTCATTAAAGCTGCTTGAATCCCTTGAGGGTTTTAGTTTTGTGGAGTGGGGTATCAAACCGCTCTCATTAGCTGGTTTAAGCGGGATAATATTGGCCCCGGTAGTACATTCTGACTGGGATCATTTTTTTGCCAATGCAGTGCCTTTGTTTGTTTTAGGGACAGCCTTGTTTTATTTCTACCGAGGCATAGCCATTAAGGTGTTTGTATTAATTTACCTACTTACAGGTTTATGGGTATGGCTTGGAGGACGTGATGCCTGGCACATTGGTGCCAGTGGTGTCATATATGGTTTGGCCGCGTTTCTTATCGTTGGCGGTTTTATACGTAACTATATACCTCTCATGGCTATTTCATTGATGGTGATCTTCTTATACGGAGGGATGATTTGGGGAATATTCCCTGTTAAATGGGATGTTCCGTATTCCTGGGAGTCACATTTATGGGGCACGGTGGCTGGTGCTGTTTTGGCCGTCATCTATCGAAAAAAAGGTCCGCAAAAACCGGTGAAAAATTGGCCGGATGAGGATTATGATTATCCGTTCTGGGAAGTGGAAGATAATGATAAAGTCAATTAATCATACCTATGCGCCTGTTTATCGCTATCGACTGTACTAGTTTGCAGACTGATTTGAAAACTCTCCAAGAGCCATTTTATGAATTAAAAGTGCGCTTTGTGAATGATTTCCATCTAACACTTAAATTCATTGGAGAGGTAGACGATGCTGACTATATCTGGATTGTGAACCAACTAAAAGGCGTAAAGGTCCAAAGTTTTTATTTGCAATTGAATCAATTGGGAACTTTTAGATCCTATAGTCAGCAGGTGCTCTGGTGTGGAGTGGCAGCATCTGACGAACTAAGTCAATTACATCGTGAGGTGGAGAGAGTGATTGGTCACCGGTATCCTTCATCAAGCTCTTTTTATCCGCATATTACCTTGGCACGGTTAAAACACCCGCATAAGCTGTCTTCTGAAAGCAAAGAGTTAATTCAAAGGGAGATGGCACGTGAGGTGGTAAATACAATGATGCTGGTGGATAAGTTTTTGCTGATTGAAAGCAAACTAACACCGAGTGGGCCAGTTTACATAGAGAAAGCCAGTTATCCTTTAAATGGAATTTGGAGAGATGATTAACGGCAGGCGGAGGACGATTGGTTTCCATATTTTATAGTTTTAAAATTTGACTGAAACAAAGATGAATGATTCGTTTCTGGTTTCGAAAACAATTCAATATTCCTTATGGCTTTATCAACATACATCGCAGACTTCCTAAGAATGGGTATTGAGTGTGTTGATTGACAAAAAGTGATTGTTCATTGAAAAGAAGATTCGATAAACGTAAAACCTGTATTTTTGCAGTATGATAAACTGGGGCAACTTCAAGCGAAAGGATGTATTGGTGCATGTTGGATGGTGGTTGGGCTATGGCTTGCTGCTTTCATACCTGCCACTCATCATTATGGATACCTATACGGCCATAATCTTTGTTTTTCGCACGCTGGTTGTCAGCATTGTAATTTTCTACGTCAATGCTTATTGGCTATTGCCGCGCTACATAGCGAAGGGTGCCTATATAAAGTACCTGGCTGGTATTGGTTTAACCTTGTTTGTGACTGCAGGGGTGTATCATCTGACTGGTTCACACATGGGAATCAAATCGATGCAGCAGCTGCGTGAAGATGAACAATGGGAACAATTAATCGATCAGGACAAGTTTTTAAGTGCCAATAAGGAATTAATTCTAAGAAAGGAGCGTCCACGGTTTCGAGAAAGACGACTGTTTGGATTCAATATGATGGGCGTACCATCATTTATTGCTATTCTGTTTATTAGTACGCTTTTTTGGATTTACAGCGATACACGCAAGCGCAAACAGCACGAACTGAGTTTGATTAACCAGAACCTGGTCAATGAAATGAAGTTTCTGAAATCGCAAATGAATCCACATTTCCTGTTTAATGCACTCAACAATATATATAGCCTCTCGATGCTGCATTCAGTTAAGACGCCTGAGTTGGTACTGAAGTTATCGGCCATGCTTCGATATGTCCTGTACGAATCGGAAGATGTAAAAGTGAAGCTTGGTAAAGAAGTGGATTACATTAAAAACTTCATCGAATTTCAGCGTGTTAAAATAGAAGGGATGCCTAATATTCATGTGGATATCGACCGGGCCGACCGTATGAAGATGATAGAGCCGATGTTGCTGATTCCTTTTGTTGAGAATAGTTTTAAGCACAGTAAAATTGAGGATACAGTTAATGGCTGGATCTCCATGACGCTGACAACCGATGATGATACTATCTGTTTTGAAGTATCCAATAGTGTTCCCAAAAAGAAGATAGCAGCTGATAAAAACAGTGGTATTGGTGTTGAAAATGTGAAGCGTCGACTTAAATACCTGTATCCCGACAAGCATTTAGTAGAGATAGAAGTGGATGAAAGGCGCTATAACCTTAAACTCAAAATAACAACAACATGAAGGTAAGATGTATTATTATAGACGATGAGTTTCCGGCACGTGAACTACTGCAAAGCTTTATTACAAAGTTTGCTCATCTGGAGTTGGTAGGTAGCTTTAAATCACCTTTAGAAGCCATGGCAGTGTTACAAAACGATGATATCGACCTGATGTTTCTGGATATCCAGATGCCTGATATAACAGGGATTGATTTTCTGAAGACACTCACTAAAAAACCGCTGGTGGTATTTACTACAGCCTATGAGGAATATGCGGTGGAAGGCTATAAGCTGGATGTGCTTGACTATTTGGTGAAACCCTTCTCATTTGAGCGTTTTATGCATACCATAAATAAGGTGGGCGATCGCCTCTCGTATAAACACGTGGTTAATGATTTCCAGGCCTTGTCGCCAAAGGAGGAAACCAAAAACTTTATGATGGTAAAGGCCGATCACAAAATTTATCGGGTCAAATTCAAGGATATTTTATACATCGAAGGCCTGAGAGAGTATGTGACCTTTTTCTGCACTAACGAAAAGATTGTGTCCCTTGAGTCGTTGCGTAACCTTGAGCAACAACTGGAGAAGCATGGATTTATGCGCGTTCACAAGTCATACATTGTCAATATTGAGCGCATTGTGGCTTTTTATGGTAATCAGCTAAAGCTGGATAATGTGCAAAAATACATTCCTATTGGTAAATCATTTAAAGAAGTAGTCAACAAGCGATTAGTCAATAGTTGAGTGAGTAAAATCAGTATTAAGCATTGACTTTTTAAGGCTTATTTATTTCACAATTTTTCTATTTTTGCGACTTCATTTTTTAATGACCAGCATGATGTTGCCGGTTCAGCAATTACAGATAAAAAACAACAGAATAAATGAGCAACCCGATTAACAATACCCGTGAGGTTAAAAGTGATTTAGAAATTGCACAGGCTGCCCAAATGCAGCACATATCAAAAATTGCTGCAAAGCTGAATATTTCAGAAGATGAACTGGAGCTTTATGGGAAGTATAAGGCTAAACTGCCACTGCATCTGATTGATGATAGTAAAGTAAACGCCAATAACCTGGTATTGGTAACAGCATTAACACCTACACCGGCGGGCGAAGGTAAAACCACCATTTCAATTGGCTTGACCGAAGGCTTGAATAAAATTGGGAAGCAGGCAACAGCTGTATTGCGCGAGCCTTCTCTAGGTCCTGTCTTTGGTATCAAAGGTGGTGCAGCTGGTGGCGGTCATGCACAGGTAGTACCTATGGAGGATATCAACCTGCATTTTACAGGCGATTTCAGTGCCATTGAGAAGGCTAACAACTTATTGGCAGCCCTCATCGATAATAACATCCAGAGCAAAGCAAGAAGCTTGAATATTGATCCGCGCACCGTTATCTGGAAGCGTGTGATTGATATGAATGACAGGACCTTACGCGATATTGTCATTGGCTTGGGGGGAACGCCAAATGGTATTCCACGACAGGATGGCTTTAATATCACAGCAGCCTCCGAAATTATGGCCATCCTGTGTATGTCTACTGATATTGCTGATTTGAAACGCCGCCTGGGTAATATTTTCATCGGTTTCACCTTTGACAAAAAACCAGTATATGCACGTGAACTGAATGCAGAAGGAGCCATGGCATTGCTTTTAAAAGATGCTATTAAGCCTAACCTGGTTCAAACGCTTGAGGGAAATCCAGCCATTATTCATGGAGGACCTTTTGCTAATATCGCACAGGGAACCAATACGATTATTGCCACTAAAATGGGATTGTCGTTGTCGGATTATGTGGTAACAGAAGCCGGGTTTGGTGCTGATTTAGGCGCCGAAAAATTCCTGAATATAAAATGTGTTGCTGGTGGTCTGAAGCCAAAGGCGATGGTTATTGTCGCTACTATTCGCGCGTTACGTCATCATGGTGGTGCTCCTGCCAATGAATTGAATACGCCTAGCTGCGATCGTGTTAGAAAAGGGTTTGAGAACTTGGCCAAGCACATCGAAAATGCCCAGAAGTTTGGCCTTAATCCGGTTGTGTCGATTAACAATTTTATTTCAGATACAGAGGAAGAGGTGGTGTTGCTACAATCACTATGTGCTGAATTAGGCGTTAAAGCAGTGCCAACCAAAGCCTGGGCAATGGGAGGCGATGGTGCCATGTCTTTGGCACAGGCTGTTGTTGAGGAAGTAGAAAGTAATAACAACAACTTTAAACAGCTTTATGACCACAACCTGGGAGTTAAAGAAAAGATAGAGACCATTGCTCGCGAAATTTACGGGGCAGACGGGGTAGACTTCTCTAAACAGGCATTGGCTGATATTAAAAAGATTGAGAGTCTTGAACTCGATAAGCTGCCAATCTGTATGGCAAAGACACAAAAGTCGTTTTCAGATAATGAGAAACTGATTGGACGTCCTAAAGGATTTACCGTGACGGTTCGTGAGTTTGAGATAGCTGCGGGGGCCGGTTTCATTATTCCAATCCTTGGTAAGATGATGCGTATGCCAGGTTTGCCAGCTGTACCGGCCTCAGAGGGAATGGATATTGATGAGAACGGCGTGATTACCGGATTATCATAAATACAATCAATTTACACCAATAAAAAAACCTCGCCGGGAGCGAGGTTTTTTTGTATATCTATAACTACTTGGATTATTTCTCAGCAGGTAGATCTCTTAATTTAAGATGGTCACCGGCATCTTTAACGATTGTTTTGTAATAGTCTTGCGAGTAACCAGGGAATTTAGCGTGAGCTGGGTTACCGTGCTCATTGCGCTTAAATACGCCATTTTCTTCTTCGTGCAGGTTACCATCATTGTATTTCACTAATAGGAATTCACCCAGTTTACGCCATCTTTCGGTTACCAGTTCAGCTTGGTTGATGGAGAAATCAGTTAAGAACTGACGAGCCAGTTCAGGATTCTGATCATACAAGGCTTTTGCCGACTGGTCAATGGCAGCTGTGAAAGACGTAAGGTTATCTTCCAGCTCCGTTTGTACCTTTTTGATGTCCTCAATCATGTGGCTGTATCGGCCATAAGCCTGGTTGCTCACAAATGTAAACACCCAGAAAGAAGCATCCCAAGTGAAGTTTAGCAGGTCACCGGTACCTTTTGCCAGACAGTTAGGCACAGCTGTCATACCGGCATACATAGGCATGTAAACAGTTGATGCAGCATCATCCACACCAAACCAAAGGATACCACCAATGTGGTCAGGCAACCAGTTACGCATTTGTGCTACAAAAGAGAAACCTGTCTGTTGAGTGGCAATGGCGCGCTCATTGAAATACTTCTCACCATCAACTTCCCATGTTAACGGACGGAAACGGTATGGCTTCGCATAAGGTCCTGCACCGGCATCTTTAGTCATGTCAAGTGCTGTTCCTTCGTAATGGTCACGCATAATGTTCATCACATCGCGGTGCGAAATCTTACGATCAGGCTTAATGTATAATGGCATTCTTTCAGTTGAATTACCTAAGGCATATTCCTCATATTTACCCATATCAGCAGGGTTCATAATGTTGAAAGCACTCCAAACACGGGCGTCGCAGAAGCGAACTGCACCAAAGTCAAGCGGCGCATAGGCATCAGCAAAGCTGAAGTCTTTGTTTTTACCATCAAAATAGCCTTTTTCACGGGCAAATGAGATAACATCTTCCGAATACAAGCAGTTCTCTTTGTCTTTTAATGGGAAAGTAGTAATACGTGCCTGGTTGGCGTGGGCCGATACATAACCATCAGGGATGCGTACAGCTACCCAAACAGCACCCTTGTTGTTTTCACCTTTACCAATCATTTCCATCACCCATACTTCATCTTTATCGGCAATAGAAAATGATTCGCCTGAGCTGTAATAGCCATGCTCGGCTACCAGATCAGTCATCACCTGGATGGCTTCACGCGCTGTTTTGGCACGCTGAAGTGTGATATAAATAAGGCTACCGTAATCAATTAAACCATTTTTATCCTGTAATTCTGAGCGACCACCAAAGGTTGTTTCGGCAATGGTAAGCTGGTGCTCATTCATGTTGCCAATCACGGTGTATGTTTGACTGGCCTGAGGAATCTCACCAAGGTATTTACCGGTATCCCATTCATTAACCTTAAGCATAGTGCCAGGTTCGTAGGTGGCAGCCGGCCAAAAATACAACTCACCATATAAATCATGAGAGTCAGCTGCGTAAGAAATCATAGTGGAACCGTCCACCGACGCATTTTTGGTCACCAATACATTGGTACAGGCATTAGCAGGTGTTATATGTAACAGCATGGCTGCAACACCCATTAATGCAATAAATCTTTTCATCATATCAATAAAATATTAAGTGAAAATGTTTGTTCTGACACAAATATATAAAATCCCGGATATTAGAAAGTGAGATTTGACAGGTTTAAGAGCACAGTTTAAATACTGTTTGGTACACGAACGTATTATTAACATATTTGCTTAATAGTTTGCGTTTTACTATCATTTTTACTTATTTGCATGGGTGAGATCTGGGGAAAATGCAAATAAGGGATGAACTCATTACGGCATTAGACTATTCGGAAAGTATTGTTGTGTTAACGGATAATCGGGGGATGATCCGTTATGTGAACAATAGTTTTGTAGAAAAGTACGGCTACTCGAGAGAGGAAGTAATTGGGAAAACTCCGCGCCTTTTTAAAAGTGATTATCACGATGCTATTTACTATCATAACCTCTGGTCAACCATAAAAAATGGTGAAACCTGGCGTGGACTCTTCAAGAATATTACCAAGTCGGGTGATTTTATATGGGAGAAAGCGGTTATTAGTCCGGTGAAGAATGACAATGGCCGGTTAACTGGTTTTATTGCCGTCAAAGAGGATATCACCCGTCAACGTGAGCTGCAGCTACAGCTCGACCGTGATAACAGTTTCCTGGATGAATTATTTGATAATTCGCCCGTCGGTATAGCTATTCTTCAGCCAATTTATGAGCACGACAAGGTTGTTGATTTCAGGGTTACAAGGGCTAATCCTTCAGCTGGGATAGTTGTGGGCAGACTTGGTTTGGTAGGGCTGAAAGTGAGTGATATATTGCCAGATTATAAAATGGACCAGGAGCGCCTGGCACAGGTATTATCCCGCAAGTCATCTTTTGAATCGCATCTGAAAGATATTGGCAAGCATGTGCGCTATCGGAGCTTTCCTTTTGGAAAGGATAACGTATGTCTGTTTTTTTATGATGTATCGCCCTACAGACAAACGATACAGGCCTTGGAGGCAAGTGAGGAGCGTTACTTTTCGTTGGTGGAAGATGCACCGGCTCTCATCAGTCGTTTTGACAAAGACGGCGTGCTTATTTATGCCAATGAAGAATATTGCAAAACCTTTGAGGTACAGCGTGAAGATTTGATTGGACGTAATATTTATGATTGGTATCCGGATGAAGAGAAGCAGCGTGCAAAACGTACCATTAAATCGCTAACGGCCGAAAATCCCATTAGTGTGGTAGAGCATCAGTTGGTACTGGAAGGTGGCAAAACCAAATGGATGCGCTGGCTGGACCGCGCCCTGGTAGATTCGGATGGTGAAATATTTGAATACCAATCGGTGGGTATGGACTTAACACCGTTGAAGAAATCAGAGCTGGAACTTATTCAGCATCGGAATAAATTGGATGCAGTAGTAAATAGTACGGTGGCTGGCATAGGCGTGGTGTCACCTGACGGACGCTTTGTACTGGTGAATGAGCGCTTTCAGAAGATGATGGGATACGATAGTAAGGAGGAGATTTACGCATGTGAACACCTGGAGTTTGTCCATCCCCGGTGGGCGGCTATAGCTGAGCAAAACTTTCAGCGACTGTTATCCGGTGAAGTCAATGATTATAACCTTGAGCTGGAAATATTAAGACGCGATAATACTACTTTTTGGGGTGATTTGCATGTGTCGCCTATTAAAGATGTAAACGGCGAAATTATAGAGATCATTGGTATTATCACCGATAGTACCAAAAAGAAGGAGACAGAGCTTCAGCTAAAAGAGCGGGAAGAAAAGCTGAAAGAGTTGAATGCCACAAAAGATAAACTGTTTTCGATAATTGCGCATGATATTAAGAATCCGTTCAATAGTATTCTTGGGTTCTCAGGGCTGTTGAAAAACAACTTGGATAATTACAGCAGAGAAGAGATTAAGTCCTATATCGAGCAGATAGCCTTGAGTAGCGAAAATGTCTATAAGCTATTGGATGATTTGTTGATATGGGCCAAAAGCCAGTTGGGGCAGATGACCGTTAATCCACAATTTTTCCGATTAAGAAATTTGGTTGATATGGCGTTCGAACAATATACCATACAGGCCGAAAACAAACAGATTGAGCTCATCAATCAGGTACAGCAAATGGAAGTGGCATATGCAGACCTTGATATGATGAAGTTTGTGGTGCGCAACCTGATTCATAATGCTATTAAGTTCACCAATCCCAAAGGTGAGGTGCGATGCGATGCTGTTATCGATGGTAAGTTTGTAATATTGTCGGTTAAGGATACTGGTATTGGCATACGTCCTGAAAAAATAAAAACACTGTTCAACATCAGTAGCTATATGACTACCTCCGGAACGTCAGAGGAAAAAGGAACCGGTTTGGGATTGCACCTGTCGCTGGATATGGTAGAAAAGAATGATGGGCGAATAGAGGTGGAAAGTGAAGTGGGAGTGGGCACCGAAATAAAAGTCTACCTGCCATTAACTGATCAATAAAAAAGCGCCGTAACCTTCGGTTCGACGCTTTTCAAATATTTTTTCTCCTGACTTAAAATGTATTGACCACTTTTCTGATTTCAACCAGACGAGTCATCAGGCCTTCCAGTAAATCGAGGTGCAGCATATTGGCACCATCTGATTTGGCATTACCCGGATCAAAATGTGTTTCGATAAACAGCCCATCGGCACCAACAGCAATACCTGCGCGTGCTACTGTTTCAATCAGCTCGGGTTTACCACCTGTCACACCACTTGATTGATTAGGTTGCTGCAGCGAGTGGGTGATGTCCAGCACTACCGGTACATCGAATTGCTTCATGGCAGGGATGCCACGGTAATCAACAATCATATCCTGGTAACCAAACATGGTGCCACGGTCGGTGAGTATCACCTGGTTGTTATGGCTGTCTCTCACTTTATTTACGGCAAACACCATTGATTCGGGGCTCAGAAACTGTCCTTTTTTAATGTTAACCACCTTACCAGTGTTAGCTGCGGCCACCAACAGGTCGGTCTGGCGACATAAGAAGGCTGGTATCTGCAATACATCTACATATTCGGCAGCCATGGCCGCCTCTTCGGCCGCATGTATGTCTGTAACCGTAGGCACATCAAATGTCTCGCTCACCTTGCGCAAAATCTTCAACGCTTTTTCATCGCCAATACCACTGAATGAATCGATGCGCGAACGATTGGCTTTACGGTATGAGCCCTTAAAGATGTATGGTATCTGCAGCTTGTTAGTGATTTCAACAATGCGCTCAGCTATGCGCAGGGCCATCTCTTCACCTTCAATGGCACAAGGTCCGGCCAGCAGGAAAAAGTTGCCACTATCGGTATGTTTAATCTTCGGTATCTTATTTATATCCATGGTCGTTAAATAGTCCAGAGCTTGAAAGTCCGGGGGTTGTTTTAATTGCAAGTACAAAAATAGGCAAAGCCACTGACATATTAAATTAAATTAGTCAGTAGTGAGTGGTCAGTAGTGAGTAATGAGTTTCTGTGGCTCGCATCTTTACTTACAAGGTGCTTCTAAAGCTGCGATCAGTATTCTGCAGCGGACTTTCGGGCTTCGGACCTTTCTACCACAAAGTAACAAAGTTTATGGTTGAGGTAAAAGAACTCCGCGTCTTTGCGTCTCAGCGTTTTAAATTTTGTTTATACTCAGCTACATTATTACTTATACCGGTCTTTCCATAAAAACTGCATGCGTTCATTAGCCTTGGCTTCCTGCGGGTTGTTTTGCGGATGATAAATCTGCTGTTTCTGGAGCTCATCGGGCAGGTAATCCTGCTCCACAAAATTATTGGGATAGGAGTGCGCATACAAATACTCTTTACCGTAGTTAAGCTCTTTCATGAGCTTGGTGGGCGCATTGCGCAGGTGCAGCGGCACCGGCAGGTTACCGGTTTGTTTAACGATCGACTGGGCATCTTTAATAGCCTGATAGGCCGAGTTACTTTTGGGACTGGTGGCCAGGTAAATGGTTACCTGCGACAGAATGATACGGGCCTCGGGCCAGCCTACCATCTTAATGGCTTCGAAACAGTTGGTAGCCAGAAGCAGCGCATTGGGATTGGCTAGTCCAATATCTTCGGAGGCAGAAATAATCAGTCGACGTGCAATAAATTTGGGATCTTCGCCACCTTCCACCATGCGGGCCAACCAATATACGGCTGCATTTGGGTCGCTGCCACGGATGGATTTGATAAAAGCCGATACAATGTCGTAATGCATCTCGCCATTTTTATCATACTGGGCCGGGTTTTGTTGCAGATGTGTAGTGACCAATTCATCGGTAATCTCAATCGTTTCGCTGCTTATCTCAGCATTGGTCACCAATTCGAGTATATTGAGCAGCTTGCGTGCATCGCCACCCGAATAGCGCAGTAAGGCGGTGTCTTCTTTAACCTTGATGTTCTTCTCCTTTAAAAGAATGTCTTCGCTGAGCACTTTATCCACCAGTTCGAGCAAATCCTCTTTTTCAAGGGCTTTGAGTACATATACCTGGCAACGCGACAAGAGCGGCGAAATAACTTCAAACGATGGGTTTTCGGTGGTGGCGCCAATCAGCGTTACCACACCTTCTTCTACAGCACCCAGCAAACTATCCTGCTGCGACTTGCTGAAGCGGTGTATCTCATCGATAAACAGGATGGGAGAGGGCGAACTGAAAAAACGGGCCTTACGCGCCTTTTCTATTGCTTCACGCACATCCTTCACCCCAGAATTGATGGCCGACAGCACAAAGAAGGGGCGCTCAAGTTGCTTGGAGATGATTTTGGCCAGGGTGGTTTTACCAACTCCCGGAGGCCCCCATAAAATGATGGACGAAATCACTTTGCGATCAAGCATCTTACGCAGCACAGCGCCTTTGCCAACCAGGTGCTTCTGACCAATGTATTGTTCCAGGTTTGTTGGCCGCATCCGCTCGGCCAGGGGAGGATATCCACTCATGCATCTTTGTTTTAAGAACCCAAAAATACAAATTTCAAAATTGCCTGCAGCAGCAGAATGAAATACTCCACGGTAATCGACTTTAGAATAATGATGTTTTTTTATACGCTTTACCGACATAAGTAACGTAGTTTGGGACCCATTGGCAAAAGCGGAGGAAAGAAAAATTTGCTCCCAAGCTGTAAATCTTTAAATTTTTCCAGAAGCGTTGCCTTAATGGGTAAACAAGTACTTTAGTCGGCGGCTTTTTTCTCACCTTTTTGAGCTGAAGTCAAAAAGGTGAAGCCTCAACGGCTTGAGTTGAAAAAAAACAGTTTTTTAATGCGATTGCAGTGAGTAATTCTCGACTTGTCAGTTTCTGATTTTTAAGGAAAACAATTGGTGGTTTTAGAAAATGGTTCAATAACACTTATGTAGTTTTAATGATCAAACACATCGCTATAACCCACCATAAAGGCTACATCTCCTTTTTGATAGACCTGTTTAGGAGTGCCAAAGAAACTGATGTTCTTTTTAGAGTCAAAAGAATCGTCGTCTGCCAGGTAGGCTGTTAAAGCCTCTTTTACTTTTGCCAGGTGTGCATAGTCGACCTCGGGAGTGCCATGTGAGCCAAATATACGATAGTCGGGATTGCTATGCTTATATATGGTATTGATGCTTTGCAGGTAGGCCTCACAGTTGTTAACCAGCAACAGGTCGTTGTAGATTAAGTCGCCGGTAAAGAGGTATCGCTGCTCATGGTCGATAAGCGCAATGGAGGCCTTTGAATGGCCGGGTGTGTGAAGCAGTTCTATATTACGATGACCTAAATCAATGGCTTCGCCAACAGGGTATAGCCTATCAATTTTTAGGCTCACTGTGTCATTACTTAATACTTCAGTTTTAGTAAGTACCAGAATACTATCGGCAGACAGGCGATTTGCAAGAAATGGAAGTGCCGCAAGGCCAACTTTACGAAAATCAGAAGCGCCGCCAATGTGGTCGAAATGAAAGTGGGACAGGAGCAAGGTAACCGGCACCGGACTGAGCGAATCGGCCACCTGTGCCATGCTCTGCTTGCCGTTTTCGCCTGTGCCGGCATCCAGCAATATGGCCTCTTTCTCACCGATGATTAAAAAGCTGGAGTTACGCTGCGAACTATGGGGCTCGGAAATAATATAAGTGCGCTTATCGAGCTGCTGGATTTGATACCAATCATCCTGATTTGTGCTACAGCTGATGGTGATAATGGCAATGATGGCGAAGGTTAGTACTTGTCTCATGGGGTTTGGTTGGGTATTGTTTATTAGGTGATTGGATTCGCGCGGCAGTGGGGGCTTTATCGCAGTTTTTTGGCTACTGCATTTTCTTTATTTTCATGTAACTGCCCTTCATATATAACATTGCCTTTTGAATCGACAAGTTCAATATTTAATCCCACAATCGTTGTTCTTAGCAATGAGTCAGGCAAGTATGTGACATTCCATGATTCTCTATATTTTTTTGTATTTCCGTTTAAGTTTTTGTGTTTAGTCCATACAATATTTATTGAATCTTGATTGTAGTGCTTAAAAACGACTGTATCAAATTTGCTAATACAGACATCATTCCAAGGATTCGTTATTACTCCATTTAAATCTTTTGAGAATTCTTGAATATTTAAAAGACTGTCATGGATAGATTTATAATCATAACTATACAAATCTGTATAATCCTTTGGAAATTCATTTTCAAATATTCGCTTGCTGATGATCAATTGAATCAAGTTTAGCTCGCAACTATCTAATTTACCTTCAACGTGGTATTCTTCGAGCATATTATTTATAGGCTTGACAATTGGTTCTAGTAATATACCACAACTTGTATTCACAATTACAAATAGAGAAACCCATATTATTTTTTTCATATCTCAGGTGTATTACGGTTTATGTTGTAGCCAATCTCACAATAATATTATTCACTGTTGTGAGGTTTCTTGTATCTACCAGAGTTATTATTAAACAGTAGCGAGGGTAAGGATATGCCCCATGGGTTTGGTTGAGTAGTGTTTGCCACGCGAACGGATTCGCGCGGCAGCTGGGGGTTTGGTTGGGTATTGTTTATTAGGTGATTGGATTCGCGGCAGTGGGGGCTTGCGGCAAGACTATGCTTTATTAGCCATTGTAGGTAGTTATTTCTAGTTTATGACATATAACCAATAAGTTAGACATTCACGTTTGTAACTGTAACTTATACCTTTGTAAAAACGCCAATTATATTCATTTTCAAGATTGTATAACCTATCGCTTACACTCATACTATCAAGCAAAACAAACTCAAAGTCTAAGAAATGGCAATCCAAATCAGTGTTTTTATATGAGAATGCTAAGTTCGGTATAATCACCTCACAATCTTTATTATACCAATTGTTAGGCCTATCAATGTCCATGTAGCCATAACACACTTTATTTTGCTCAATATCAATTTTATTGTTTTCAAATCTTTCAATAATTTTGGCAATTGTAATTGAATCTAACTTTGTCCCATAGCGCAATCCAGAACAACCAAAATTTGGTGTCAATTCAGGACTTACATAATCTAGGTCAAAAGAATTTCCTATTAGCTTATCTGGAAAATGGTTGACTAATGAATCTCCAAATTTAAGTGAGGCAAGCTTCTTGCATCTTGCTAATTCATTTTCAGAGACTTTGTCTTGACACGAAACCAGAATGATTGAGATTATTATAAAAAATGTTCTCATAAGTTCGATTAGACCCTGTTTAAGTTGATAATATATTTGAAGGCTGTATTACATTGCTAATTACCTACAACTCCTAAATAACAACACCAGGTGCTGTTATTTCGTATATCCATCACCATCCTAAAGATGTATAATATTTTCTATATAGAAAAATAGAGTGCCTTACAAGAGGGCTCGTTATGGCGTATTAATAGGGGGATATAAAACAGCCCCACATGTCTGCAGGGCTGTCACTAATCTCGGTTAATTGTTTATTGGTCTGCTAACACTTTGCTGCTGCGGTTGCGCACCACGGCATTACTCTCGGCAATGCGGTTGGCGGTAAATTGTGCCAGCCGGCCATACAGGGCGGCATTAACCTTTTGCATGGTATATAGGTAAGGGGTCACATCATCGAAAAGCAAGTTGATGAGACGCTTTTTAATCACCGATGCTGTTTCCAGCTCCTGTTGGTCGTCTCTGGCACCATAGTAGGCATGCTGTTTGGCGTTAAAATTATCCACTGCCGTTTCGAGCTGGCTGAAGCGCACGTCGCACCCGGTCAGGGCAGTGATGCAGGCCGCATAGGGCTCGGTTTTACTATCGGTAATCATTGAGCTCAGCAGCGGATACTCTTCCCGATAGCCTTTGCTTTTTACTTCCAGTCCATATTTATCTATCATTTTAAACAGCTGTAAGGCAGGGCCGGATATCGCCTCATCGGGGTGGCAGGTATAGCCTTTGACCAAACCATGCAGCAAGGTAAATAGACTGTCGGTAACATCGTCCAGTTCGGCCAATTCCGATTCAATGGAATCGCGCTTAATGGCAATGCCTAATTTAATACTTATAACTCCACTGTATCAGCATCGCTGCTCAGCTCATTAATAGTAATACTCACGAGCTTAAACTTATCATCATTACCCAAGCGTACTTTGCCTGAATATTTCACTATTGGACTGGCGGCTGTGCTTTGCTTAGAGGTAAACAAAGTCATTTCAGACGTGGTATCAAATCCCGATAATTTCATTTTAGAGAACACCGATTTGCCATTAATCTTTAGATCTAATCCCACTTCATCAGGGTCGTTATGAATCAAAAAGTTCAGAGTTTCAGAAGTGCTGTCCCAGGCTATTGAAGCATCATGTTCATCGCTGTGTTTGCGGTATTTCATGGAGCAGGAGCTAAGTTGTATGAGTTTGCCGGTGTCCCAACTGCCCACCGACCAGTTATCGGTTACCAATAAATCACCGCTATTGGAATAATTAAAGAGGTAGTGCGTATCTGAGCTGCCTTTTTGTATCGATTTAACATGGGTATTTTTTAGTGCACTCCATTCGGTATGCTGGCTGGTACCGTTAACGGGGCGATAAATCAAAATATGGCACATTTCATCGGGTGTATTAAGGCTACCTTCAATATGTTGGCGCCATTCCAGTAAAACCACCACCTCGTCATCCGATTTAACCATATTAAAAAACGCCAGAGCATCTAATTCCATCATATTAAAACCAGGGTTGGAGGCCAGTACCTGCAGCGTGGAGCGTATTTGTTTATAGCAATCTTTGACGAACTTCATACTGCCCGATGCGCTTTGATTTTCGGTGATGTCAATCAAGCTTTTCAGGTAATCCAAATCTTTTGGCGATTCTGTCTCTTGTGCCTTTAATGGCTGAACAAATAATAGGGCAAGTAGTAAATATCCTGTCAGTGACTTTAACTGGTTCATATATCGTCTTATTTTTATGTATTAAAGATGCGTGTGATGGTGTATTTCTGTTTAAAGAAATGCGGTAACAAAATCACAGGTGATAGTCCTTAGCAATAATTGTGCTAAAGTAAGAAAAATGCCGTTCAGGAGAACTGTATATTTTACTATGAGTGGAGGCTGTTCTTCTTTTTAAGCAGGTAATTTAATTTAAATGCCTTTATTTTGCACAGCAAACTGATGTATATGGGAAAACAAATAAAGACCAACGCCATGCGCCTGCTTGATGCTAAAAAAGTGCCGCATGAATCGTTTCACTATAAAGTAGATGAGGCAAATACCGATGGGACATTAGTGGCCCGTATGAATGGACGCGATACAGGATTGGTACATAAAACACTGGTGGCTAAGAGCAGCAAAAATCAACTGTTTGTCTTCATTATTCCTATTAACAAAGAACTGGACCTAAAGAAGGCGGCTCAGGCATGTGGCGAAAAGAAAATAGAGATGTTACCCCATAAAGATCTGCTGAAATATACTGGTTATATCAAAGGTGGATGCTCGCCTTTGGGCATGAAAAAGCTGTATCCGACCTACCTGGAAGAAAGCTCGCTACCCCTGGGAAAAGTAATAGTGAGTGGAGGCAAAAAAGGCCATATTATCGAAATTGGCATTGACCAATTGCTTCAAACCATTAATGGACAGTTGAAATCACTTATTGACCTGAGCTAAAAGATGTCATGTTGATATCAGGCTAATTGGTTGCCAATCCATTAGATTATAAAACAAGAGGCCAGTAATTACTATTACAAGCCTCTGCCTTTTTTAATTATTAAAATGTGATAGTCTTATTTCTTCTTAACAATCAGGTTAATTATAAAAAGAATTACAATGGCACCTATTGCTCCGGTTAATATTGCCCCAACAATTCCGGAGCCTAAACTAATGCCTATAGCACCAAGTAACTTATAGCCAATAAAGCCCCCTATAATACCAACGATAATGTTGCCAAGGATGCCCAATCCGCTGCCTTTGTAAATAATACTACCTAACCAGCCAGCTACTGCACCGACCAAAATTGTAACAATAATTCCTTCCATAACTAACAATTTTTGAGTTGCTTAATCTAATTATAACACAGCAAGTTATTAAAAATATCCATTAATATCCGATTAAATTTATATTCAACCTCGCTGAGGTTGATTGGTTATTAACATTGCATTTATCTACAAATATCTATCTCCGCTGGAGATAATAAAACAACTTCGGAGAAGTTGAATATTTATAGAAATAATAAGCCTACCTTATTAATAACAATCCCAGCGGGATTGCATATCATATAGGCATTTCCACGTTTTTTTACATTTTTAATTGGTCTGTAATGAAAAATAATCGCAAAAGTGAATGGCAATTGCTCAGTGGACAGGGAAATTGCTTTTAAACACCATTAGAAATATTAAACCACTAATTGCACCAATTAACACCAATTATTTCGCTATACGGAATTTAAGATTGGTGTAATTCGCGAAATTGACTTCGTTGAACGTTGTTTTGCGGATAAAAGAAGAAATTTAATCAATCTATTTTTAAAAGGCGAAATCCCTGGCTAAGTGGATAATAAAAGTGTCATTTTATTAATTTGGCAGTATACCTAAATAAGATTCTATTGCTTAGCCTGACCAATTCAGTGATAAATTTTACATCGCGTTAACACAATGCTACTTACAATCTCCTTATTTTTGACAAAATTGTTACAAACAGTAAATGCAGATTATTGGATGTTGACAAAATGCTAATCCATCTTTTGTCTATAATCCAATGGTCTAATTAACAACATACACAAATCATTATGGCAATATTTAGTTTCGGGGAATACAAAGACGATTTAGGCTATAAAGTGGTTGATGAACGCGTTTGGCGGGGAAGCGCCGGCATCATGTTATTGCTGGGCGCCATAGCATCCATCAATGGCTTTATTTTCAACAAATACGAAGTGGTGCCTTACATTGCAGGCTTTTTGTTTATTAACTTTTTTATCGGGGTGTTTATCAACCCTAAGTATTCGCCTACGGCCTTGGTGTCAAGGATGATAACCTATAACCAGAGTCCACTATGGATAGGAGCAGTGCAAAAGCGATTTGCCTGGAGTTTAGGCCTGGGATTATCACTCACCATTTTTATTCTGTCATTGCAACTATTAAACGACGTAACATATTTTGGACCAGTTTGTATGCTGTGCCTCTTGTGCCTATTATTGCTCTATTTAGAGTCAGCTTTTGGCATCTGTGTGGGTTGTCAGCTTTATCACCTGGCCATACGCTTAAAAATTATTAAAGCACCTGAAATAAAGCCCAACTGCATGGGCGACTCTTGCGATGTGTAAGGACCTGTAAAACAATATTACAAAGCCCGAAAGGAATAACACCTTTCGGGCTTTTTTAGTAATTATTTTCTTTCATAATAGATGCTTCATACCTAAACATTCATATCCATCACCTGTTATGCTTAAACCCGGATTATGAATTAGAAATACGTTATGAGCGTTGAAAATGCAATAAAACAAAGCTTTACTGAAACGAGGCATAGCATCGTTCTGGTGAGTTGAGGTAAAGCAACGAAGTGTTTTGTTTTAAAGCAGTTTAAATGCGTAATAGATTTTCTAATACATATTGCGGGTTAAAACAATCGACTTATGAAACAGATTGCGATAATAACATTAACTCTATTGATAAGCATGAATAGTACAGGACAAGAAAAAGCAGTTGCTACCTTTGGTGGTGGCTGTTTCTGGTGTACCGAAGCGTTTTTTACCGCTCTTGAAGGCGTTGAAAAGGTTGTATCGGGTTATAGCGGTGGTAAAGCACCTAATCCCACTTATAAGGAAGTATGCACGGGCTTAACAGGCCATGCCGAGGTGGTTCAAATTACTTATCATCCTAATCTTATTGGTTTTGAGGATTTATTGGAGGTGTTTTTTGCAACTCATAATCCTACTACTCTTAACCGGCAAGGGGCTGATGTGGGTACACAGTATCGTTCGGTGGTGTTTTATCACAACCAGGAGCAAAAGCGCATTACTGAATTAGTAATACAAGAGCTGGAGAAGGAAAAGATTTTTAATGATCCAATAGTGACAGAAGTAAGCCCATTTGATCAATTCTATGAAGCTGAAGATTATCATCAGGATTACTTTGCCAACAATCCGCGTCAGCCTTATTGCAACGTGGTGATTAATCCTAAAATGGAAAAGTTTAAAAAGCTCTTTAAAGAAAAGCTGAAAAAATAATCATGTTTTTGGCATTGAAAGACAGTTAGTTGGGTGTAGGTTGAAAAAAGTAATGTTAAATTTGTTTTAAGGAAGGGTTGTTTTGTAATATGAAAATTACCTATCTTTGAACTCCGGAATGAGACAACAGATTGACCAATATTTACGACGACGAAAGTCAGTAAATCATCCGGAAAAAGATGGTTTGACACGCCGTTTTTCCCTTCGATCATTCAATCATCTCAATGCTGATCAACTTATTATTTTTAGATATTTTAAAGAAGACCTGATTTTTATTTCAGGTCTTTTTTTTGTGCTCTTTTCTCAAGCAAGCTTTACCCTTTGCTTAAGTAATAATTGTAATCCGAACCAAATAATGCGGACCCGCGTCCGCAGTAAACAGTTATGCAAATGAAGAATAAAAGTTTAGTTTCCATCACCGATTTCTCGAAGGAAGAAATCCTGCGCATTGTTGAGTTGGCTGCCGAATTTGAAGCTAACCCAAATCAGAAGTTAATGGACGACAAAGTGGTTTCAAGCCTGTTTTTTGAACCATCGACCCGTACACGCCTAAGCTTCGAAACAGCTATTCAGCGCCTGGGAGGCCGTATCATCGGATTTACCGATTCATCATCGTCGTCAACATCAAAAGGCGAGTCGTTGAATGATACGATTAAGATGGTGAGCAACTACAGCGATTTGATTGTAATGCGTCACCCATTGGAAGGCTCAGCCCGCTATGCTTCTGAAGTGTCAGATGTGCCGGTTATCAATGCTGGCGATGGAGCTAATCAGCACCCAACACAAACTTTACTTGATATGTACTCTATTTATAAAACACAGGGTACATTGGATAATCTGAATATCTTTTTGGTTGGGGACTTAAAGTACGGACGAACTGTACATTCATTGCTAATGGCGATGTCACAGTTTAATCCAACTTTCAACTTTATTTCGCCCGACTCACTTAAAATGCCAGACGAATACAAGTTGTTTCTCGATAAGAAAGGCATTAAATACTACGAACACCTTGAGTTTACAGATATTATTGAAGAAGCCGATATTCTTTACATGACACGCGTACAGCGTGAGCGTTTCTCAGATCCTATCGAATATGAGAAGGTGAAGAATGTGTATGTGTTGCGCAATTCAATGCTGGATAATACCAAAGACAACCTGAGAATTTTGCACCCACTGCCACGTGTAAACGAAATTCACACCGATGTGGACGCCAACCCTAAAGCCTACTATTTTGAGCAGGCCGAAAACGGGGTATATGCACGTATGGCCATTATGGCATCTATTTTAGGATTGAAGTAACAGCAGATTAAAAGACATTGAATCATGACAAAAAAAGAATTAAGCGTAAGAGCAATAAAAAACGGTACGGTAATAGACCATATACCAGCTACTCATTTGTTTAAAGTCATCTCTATTCTTGGATTGGATAAGATAACGGATCAAATCACCTTTGGTACCAACCTGAAGAGTAAGCAGCAGGGGCATAAAGCCATTATTAAAGTAGCTAAAAAGTACTTTGCCGATGAAGACATCAATAAGATTGCTTTGGTAGCTCCTTTTGCGAAGCTAAATATTATTGAGGATTACCAGGTGGTGGAGAAAAAGGTGGTGGAGATACCGGAGCAGATTGTGGGCATAGCCAAGTGTTTTAATCCTAAGTGTATAACCAATAATGAGAACATGACAACCAGGTTCTCATTGGTTGAGAAGTCGCCTTTGGCTTTAAAATGTCAATACTGTGAGAAAATCACTAACGAGGCTCACCTCGAAGTGTTGTAATGACGGATCAGGGTGCACAAGCATCTAACTTAAATAAGAAACTCCCGTATCGATCGATGCGGGAGTTTTTATTGTGCCAAACATTTGCCTTTATCCTTTGTTTGTTTCATTAAACATGAAACTTTTTTGCAATGAACAAAAGAGACAAAATTATTTATTGGATCGCCACTGGTTTACTTACCGTTATGATGCTCATGTCGGCAGGTATGTATATTTTTAATCACGAGGTAATTACTGAGGCCTTTATTACGCTGGGTTATCCAACCTACATTATTTACCCATTGGCCATCGCCAAAATTCTTGGTTTGGTAGCCATATTAACCAATGCATCAAGGTTATTGAAAGAGTGGGCCTATGCAGGCTTCTTCTTCGATTTTGTATTGGCAGCAGCAGCTCACATAAGCGTAAATGACGGAGAAGAGATGGGCGCATTTATTGCCCTGGCATTGTTGCTGGTGTCCTATATTTTCGGAAGAAAGCGATAAAAAATTACAGCTAATAGCTATCGGTTGGAGGCTATTAACCTGAGTTCGATTTAAATTTTAAAACTCAGATTAGAATAAAGAGCTGATTTACAATGAATAAATTTAGAGGAATAGTGAACTATTGCGATAAAATTTGAAACAGTAAATCAGTTATTTATTCAAAGCTTGGCAATCCCGCTTACAAACAGCAATTTTCTTCGTGTAATCGACTCAAAATAGCCCGCTATTCTTTCGTCAATATACACTTGAAACTCACTATTTGTAAGCGTTCTGAGCTCAAAATTTCACATCGAATTCAGGTTATTAGCTGTTTTTTGTTAAAACCGGATAAAATACCCCAGGTTAATAAGGCCTTTATAACCGATGCCAATATTACCGGTGAAGCCCTGTTTCTGGCCCCATCTGAAGCCCAGTAGGTTAAGATGAACTGTAAGGCCATCAATATCTGCAGAACTGTTTAATCCGCCTTCATTTCTGATACGTTCTTTGGCATAGCCAATATTCAGCCCGCTGTATAGCTTAAACTTAGGATGGCGCAGGTATTCAAAATCCAACTGTGGTGCCACCACAAAAGCACTTTTGGAAGAGCGGTATGGTGAGTTTATATTCGGATAAGGCGTATAGTAATAGGCTTGTACGCCTTCACTGACAGTTTTATCATACATGATATTAATGCCCAGCTTGAGCCATTTGTTCAGGTAACGGCTATACTCCAGGTTAAAGGCACCCAGTACAAAATATTTAGCCTGCCCATCAGAACGGCCATCCACCCATTTTTCGAAGCGGTATAGGGAAGCGGGTGAGTAGGTGATGCTTATTTCTTCATTTTGTGCAATGGCAGATGTTAAGACGCAGCAAAGTACGGCCAGTAATTTAATTTTCTTCATTATTCAGCGTTAAGGTATTTCTTGCCTATTTGACAATATGCAGGACTGATACACTTACGTTTGTTTCAATATTTTTTTCAATCCATCGGGCTTTTTCTGCCGGAGGTGTATCTTTGTTGAAAAATTCAGAACATGGCAAAACAAGATTGGAAACCCGGCAATATGATATATCCTTTGCCAGCCGTGATGGTGTCGGTTGGTAATTCACCTGAAAACTACAATATTATAACCATTGCCTGGACGGGTACCATTTGCTCCGATCCGCCTATGTGTTATATTTCGGTGCGTAAAGGCCGACACTCCTACAAAACCCTTAAGGAAACAGGTGAGTTTGTCATTAATCTGACAACAAAAGATTTGGCCTATGCAACCGATTGGTGTGGGGTGCGTTCGGGCAGGCAATACAATAAGTTTGAAGAGATGCATTTAACACCGGGTAAAGCATCGGTAGTGAATGCCCCTATCATTGAGGAATCGCCCATTAATATTGAATGTAAAGTGACAGAGGTGAAAGAGCTGGGCACACATGATATGTTTATGGCTGAGGTGGTAAATGTAAAAGCCGATGAGCAGTACATTGATGAGAAAACCGGTGCTTTCAGCCTGCAAAAGGCGAAGCCTATCTGCTATTCGCACGGTCATTATTTTGAGGTGGGGAAGAAGATTGGGAAATTTGGTTATGCCGTTGAAAAAAAGAAGAAAAAGCTCCGTAAAAAAAGATAACTAAAAACCCGGCTTTGTGAGGCCGGGTTTTTTTATGTTCTTAACAGGTGTAGCAATTAAGAACCGCTGTCCTTTTTAACTTTACCACCTGTATTTTCGTTCTTCTCAATCTTATCGGGTTCACCACGGTAGTAAACAACACCGCCCGAACCAGCTGTTGCACCTAGTTTTTTGTTGGCTGTTACTTCCACAATACTGCCTAAGGTTGATTTGGCATAGGTTTCATCACTTTCAACGTTGAAGCCCAGGTATTTGCCACCTGCACCAATATTGATTTCCTGGTATTTAGCCTTACCTGCTAGCTCAATTTTAGAAGTAGAGCCGTTTACATCCAGGTTGTTAACATCCACATCCAGTATGATGTTTGACTCGGTACCGCCACGTAGTTTCAGGCTTTCGGCATAAATAATGTTTTCAGCATCGATACTGGCGCCCGAACCGGCTTCTATCTCTCGCAAACGTTTATAGGTTACATACACCTGCACGGCCATATCTTTATAAATCTTGGTTTTCATCTTCACCACAAGCTGACGGTTTTTAACGGTGGTGATAACATCACTGACTTCTGCATTTTTAATGTGTACATCCACTTCTTCCTTATCACCCTCAATTAGAGTCACATTAATACCTTTGGAAGCTTTTACCTTGTCAAAAGATCCCACTTTGCGTATCTGCGTGTGATCGGGTTCCTGTGCTTGTAATCCTGTTAAAACTGCCAAAAGCAGTATGATTGTGCTAGTTAGTTTCATTCGATGTTTCTTTATTATTGATTGTTTTCACTTTCTTATCTCCAGCCCCGCTTTTCCTTACGAAGAGACGTTGCAAATGTTCACTTTCACAACAAAAACTATGCAAATAATTCACGCAGCTCGTTTTCTGATAAATCTTTTAGCGGATTATTAGTTGTAATAAAGGTGTCGGCCAGGGCAGATTTGCGTTCCTGCAATTTGGCTATTTTTTCCTCAATGGTATCGGCAGCAATAAATTTGTACACAAATACATTTTTAGTTTGTCCAATGCGGTGTGCCCGGTTGATGGCTTGAGCTTCGGCTGCCGGATTCCACCAGGGGTTGAGTACAAATACATAATCGGCTTCTATCAGGTTAAGTCCAACACCACCGGCTTTAAGCGATATCAGAAACACCCTGCAATCCTCATCATCTGTAAAGCTTTTAATCACCTTTTGGCGGTCGCCGGTGGCACCTGTTAGTTTGGCATATTTTGTTTTGCTGGCTATTAGGTCTTTCTCTATCAGCTCCAGGTCCTTAACAAAGGATGAGAAGATTAATACCTTATGGTGCTCACTAATGGCATTGTTAAGTTTTTCAAATATCTGCTCGTATTTACCCGATGAGCCTTTGTAAGAAGTATCCACCAGTGCAGGGTGGTTGGCAATCTGGCGTAAGCGAGTCAGGGCCTGCAGTGCCAATATGGCATTCTTATTCACGCCTGTTTGTTCTATGGCTTTCATCAGCTCATTGCGGATACCTGATTTCTCTCGCTCGTAAAACTTCTGCTGCTCTTCAGTCATATCGCACACCAGTGTTTGCTCGCTTACAGGTGGCAGTTCTTTGGCCACCATTTCTTTGGTACGCCTCAGGATGAATGGATTGATTAGCTCACGCAGCTTTTGTTCCTTGGCTTCATCCTGCTTTTTTTCAATGGGGCCGGCATAATGGTTTTTAAAAAAATTCAGGTTGCCCAGCAGGCCTTTATTCACAAAATTCATTTGTGCCCACAGGTCCACCAGCGCATTTTCAATGGGTGTGCCGGTGAGTACCAGTTTGTAGGTCGACTGGATATCACTAACAGCCTGATATATCTTAGAACCCGGGTTCTTGATATTTTGGCTTTCGTCCAGAATGGCATAATGAAACTGGTAATGCTTCAGGTACTCAATATCGTTGCGGGCAATGCCGTAGCTGGTGAGCACCACATGGTAGTGTTTCAATATTTTACCTATTTCCTTCGATTTAGTGCGATTATTACCTGTGTACAGATAAATTTTCAGGTTTGGTGCAAACTTAATTAGCTCATTGGCCCAGTTGTGGACCAAGGAGGTAGGCATAACAATGAGGCTGGCAGGTACAGCACTGTTGTTAAAGCCCTGCACTCCATCAAACATGTTTAGCTGTCCCTGAGCATTATTGTAGCTATCGTTTACTGCCTTGGTTTCATACTGGTTGAGGAGCAAGGCAATGGTTTGTATGGTTTTACCCAATCCCATATCGTCGGCCAATATGCCACCAAATCGGTTGCTGTTAAGTAGTTTCATCCATTTAAAACCATCGAGCTGATAGGAGCGGAGTGTAGCCTGCAAACCGTCAGGTGTATCATAATTAATGGTACGTTGCTTTAATTGCTCCATCCGCTGCTGCCACTGAGGCGATACTTCGCCTAGTAATTCCTGATCCAGCAGGTTATAATGCATCTTATCCAGCTTAAGCTGTTCGCCATCGGCTTTAACAAAGTGCATCAAATCAGTGTATTTGGTAAACCATTCATCCGGAATGATAAATACAGCCTTATCAGGTAAGATAAATTCGCGTCTGCCACGTATGATGTGCTGCCTGATCTGTTGAAACGGTATTTTAAATTCATCTATCAGAATGACCGCTTTAATATCAAACCAATCATTGTCTTCAGTGTATTGCATGGTGAGCTTTACGCCGCCGGTATAGTAGTTCTGTTCAAAGCCTTGTTGCACCACTTTAATGCCTTTGGCTGCCAGGGTATGGGCATTAGCATTGAGCCACTCAACAACCTGGTGCATTTCGGTGCTTGGTTGCTGTTGGTTGATTGGTCGGTATTGCGATTCGCTGACGCCTTTCAATCCTAAGCCGATGAGGGTTTCAATAATTTGCTGCTCTTCCTCAGTTTTACGATTAAAGCGGTCGAATATATGGTGCCCTTTCATCTTGCGATGATTAACAAATACCCTTGAACGGGTCCCGGCCAGGTATTCACGATCGTCGTACTTGAATTTAAGGGTGAAAACGGGCTGCTGTGAGAGGTCGTGCTCCAGTATTAACAGGGGTACCAGCCTGGCATCTTTATTATTGATGAAAAAGCCATTGGCCTGCACAGGAAAGTCACGCACACAATTTTCCACAAATGATGACATATAGGCATCTACGCTGCGTGGCTGTATAATCAGGTGATTGACTTTTAAAAAGGGTTTGAACTTTTTGCTGTCGATATTCTGGAAACGAAACAGCTGGTTATTAATTAAAAAGGTACATGGTGATGTGGTTATTTCAGCTACCTCGCGGTTGGTAAGGCCCATTTCACCCGTCTCCGTTTTGATTTTAAGCGTGTATTTGAGCCCCGTTGGTTCCAGGTTAAAGTCAAACAATGGTTGGTCGTGCAGGGCACGTACCTTAATGCGGTCCGATGAATAGATGGATGAATAATTCGGATCTTTAAAGTACACCGGTATGTCCGACAAAGAAATAATTTCCAGTGCCTGCGTTATTTTATCATCCATCACCGGGCGTATGTGCTCAAGGGTAAATTGCTCTTCCAGTTTCTCAAAAAAGAGCTTGAGGTTTTTTTGTTTAGAGAAGCGCTTAAACAGGTTTTGCTCATTGATACTGACCAGCAGTTTCACCACTTCTTTCTGAGCAGGTGTAAAGTCAAATCGCTCGTCTTGGATATGTTCTTTGGTGGCCTGCTCAATCAGTTTGAGTGTACCACTCTCATTAAGTGTGGCATAAAAGGGGATAAGGGTAAAACCAATATTACGTTTCTCGGATATGACGGTAATAAATTGCTCCATTGCTTTAGGACGATGTGTTAATTCGGACCTTACTATTGTTTTATCGAACCAACAAAGATAGTATCATTCTTAATAGTGCCATTGCCATGCTGAGAATAAAAAAGGCCGACATAACGACGGCCTTTTAATATGATAATTTTGAAATACTTAATCCATGTCTTCGAGCATGTCCAGCTTTTTATTCAGCAGTTTGATGTTGCGTCGCCCTGTTTCAATTTTGTGCTGGAAGTCGCGCACCAAAGCATCTGACTTTTTAGACTTGGCAAAGAAGCCAATGTTGTTTTCCCACACGGTAATATCATTTTCGAGCTGCTTCAGCTTGTTGATGATCTTATTACGCTCCTGGGTTAAGCGGTCATCGGCATGTTCCGTTTTATAGTTCTCTATCTTATTTCTGAACTTCTCAACGTTTTTCTCAAATTCATTCAGGTTAAGATTATCGAAATACTTATTAATGTGGTTGCGGAACTCCTGATTCACCCTGTCCTTATCTTTGATAGGCACATGACCAATCTCATTCCAGCGATGCTGGTAGTCCTGCAGTTTCTGGAAATTATCTTCGGCATTATCACTTGGTTCAAAGACCTTCACTTCTTCAATAAGGGCTTCTTTTAGTTTCAGGTTTTCTTCCTGCGACTCATCCTTTTTGCTGAAAAATTTCTTTTTGTGATCGAAGAAGGCATCACAGGCAGTACGGAAGCGTTTCCAAATGGCATCGGATTGCTTGCGAGGTACCGGACCAATTTCTTTCCATTTCTTCTGGATACGTACAAACTCATCGGTGGTGCGCTTCCAATCGGTGCTGTCCTTCATGTTTTCAGCCTGTATACACAGCTCTGTTTTCAGCTGAAGGTTTTCGGTTTGCTCCGATTTATATGATTTAAAGAACTGACGCTTATTATTGAAGAAACTATCGCAAGCTGTTCTGAAACGCTCATAAATGCGGTTGTTATCTTTTTTAGGCGCGAAACCAATGGTTTTCCAGATGGTTTGCAGCTCAATCAGCTCCTTGCTTTTGGCTTCCCAATCTTTAGGCGAATGCAGCTCAAGTGCCGATAAGGCCTCGGCTTTTTCGCAAAGCTCTGTTTTGGCATCCAGGTTCTTCTGCAGCTGGTCTTTCAGCCCTTCGAAGTATTCCTGGTGGCGCTTGTTGATTTTAGAGGTGGCTTCTTTAAAGCGTGCCCATATTTCCTCTTTTTCTTCGCGCGGCACAGGGCCTATTTCGCGCCACTGCTCATGGTATTTCTGCAATGTTTTAAAGGCTTTAACAATGGTCGGTTCAAGCAGCAGCTTCTCCGCCTTTTCGCAAAGCTCTATTTTGGCTTCCCTGTTCTTTTTTAGGTCAAGGTCGCGCAATTCTTTGTTTATTTTTATATAGCTGTAGAAGTTCTCGATGGTGTGGTTATAGGTCTCCCACAAATCATGAACGCGGTTTTGCGGAATAGTCCCGATGTTGCGCCACTTCTCCTGTAATTCCCTGAAATGCTGGAATGTTTCGTTCAACGACTCCTGGCCATTGATTAACTCTTTAATGCCTTCAATAACATCGAGTTTGGCTTGCAGGTTGGTCGCTTTTTCCTCTTCAAGACGCTTATTGAATTCAGCTTTACGTTCCTTAAACTCTTTCAGGTAAGCCTTCAGTTCCACTTCAAAGGTATCCGCCGGGGCCTCAAAGTTCTCTTCCTGTTCACCCGATTCGATAAACTTACGCTTCAAATCTTCAACTTCGGCGGCATGCTTCTTATAAAAGGCCGATTTGATAGCTTCTACTTCTTCTTTAATCTTTTCAACCGGGAAATCCTTAAGGACAGATTTTAGTCGCTTTACTAACTCTTCTTTGGTCAGCATTATATGGTCAACCGGCTCCAGTTTGATAGCCTCTTCCTGAGGAGTTTCGGTAGCAGGTTCGTCTGTTGCAGCTGCTTCAGGCGTGCTGCTTTCGGTTGGAGTAGGCACCTCATTTTCGGGTGTGTTGCTGGCAGGCGTATTTTCAGCTTGATTGTCTGAATTCAAACCTGCACCATCGTTGGTCGGTTTGTTTAGGTCTTGTGCTTCCATAAGCTTTTGAGTTCTTTAATCTAGACTAAGGTATGGTCCTTTAAGTCAATTTATTTTACGAATATATTGTAAATCGGGCAATGGGCAAATTATTTGCTGCAAAAAGAAAGCTAAAAGCCAATAGCTATCAGCTAAACGCTTTTAATTATCTTTGGCCAAAAATTGAAACAGGTATGCGCATAGATATATTGACACTTTTTCCGGAAATGTTTGAAGGGCCATTAACACAGTCGATTATGAAGCGGGCTGTTGATAAGGGTTTGGTGGAGATGCATTTTCATGATATCAGGGACTACACGCTTGATAAGCATAAAAAAGTGGATGACTATGCCTTTGGTGGTGGCGCGGGCATGGTGATGACCATTCAGCCTATTGCCGACCTGATAGATAAGCTGAAGGCTGAGCGCGATTATGACCAGGTGATTTACATGACACCCGATGGGCAACGGTTTGAGCAACGCATCGCCAACACCTTGTCGTTATGTGGTAATATCATGATACTGTGTGGCCACTATAAGGGTGTTGATCAACGTATCCGCGACCATTATGTGACCATGGAGATATCCATTGGCGATTATGTATTAACCGGAGGTGAACTGGCTGCGGCCGTGGTGAGCGATGCCATTATTCGCCTGATACCCGGCGTGATGTCGGACGAAACATCAGCTTTAACCGACAGCTTTCAGGATGGGCTGTTATCGCCACCGGTATACACCCGCCCGGCCGATTACAATGGCTGGAAAGTGCCTGATGTGCTGCTAAGCGGCAACCAGGCCATGATTGATGAATGGCGCGAACAGCAGGCCTATGAGCGTACTAAGCAGATTCGACCAGATTTGCTGGAGGACTGATTGAAAGAGCAACTGAGAGATTGCCTCGCTACCGCACGAATCCTTTCGTGTGGTATAGCAAGGTAATTATCAGTTTAATAATTCGAAAAGAGTTTGCTTTTAGGTTTTGTGCTAGCTA
>NZ_JAGTAR010000039.1 GCF_018156225.1 Carboxylicivirga sediminis | reverse complement strand
ATCACCGTAGCTCGCTACGCTTCTGAAATTCGCATTGTAAATCAGTTATTTAAGAAATTTTGAGCTTTGTAATTTTAATCGAACTCAGGTTAATAGCCTGTTGAATTAATTTGTTTCTATTGATTACCCTATAAAGTTTACAAAAAAAAAGCCACCGGCAATCGCAGGTGGCTTACACTATGTTTTACGTATTAATTACTGATTAAAAACGGAAACTGCCTCTTCAAGCTGGTGCGATAGCTGCTCTAATGACTGGGCTGCACTGCTTATTTCATCAGCATTAGCAGCATTGCGCTGAGTAATCTGGTTGAGTTGCTGCAGGGCGCTGTTGATTTGCTCAACACCGCTTAGCTGCTCCATAGATGCGGTAGAAATTTCTTTAACAAGTACCGCTGTTTTTTCAATTTCTGGAGTGATGATATCCAGCTTTTGGGTGGCAATACGCGACGATTCCAGTGTATCGGCAGAGGCTGTGGTTATTTCATTGGCTGCCTGCTGACTGCGTTCGGCCAACTTACGAACCTCACTGGCTACTACTGCAAATCCACGTCCTTCCTGGCCGGCCCTGGCTGCTTCAACAGCGGCATTAAGCGACAGGATATTTGTTTGCATGGCAATGTCACTGATGACATTGATTTTTTCTGCAATCTGTTCAATGTACTCACTGGCTACTTTTGAGGCCTTGTTACTGTCAGTGATGCCTTTGGATGCTTCGCTGGCAATTTGTTCAGTGGTTCTCGAGTTATCGGTGTTTTGCTGAATATTTGCAAACATTTCTTCCATAGACGATGATACCTCTTCGGCCGAGGAGGCTTGTTGGGTGGCTCCGTCAGATAGCTCGGTAGCTCCAAGGTTAAGTTGTGCACTGGCATTAACAATTTGCTTAGCACTCTCACTTATTTGCGAAACCATGTCTTTCAGGTTGGTCACCATTGAATTTAAGGCGGCAGCCAGTTTACCTACTTCGTCTTTGCTATTGGCTTTAAATTGAACTGATAAATCCCCTTTGGCCAGTTGTTCGGCCAGTATAATGCTGTCCTCAACAGGCTTGGCAATGGCTTTTGATAAGAATAATACCAAACTTAACCATAAAAGAATGATGACAATGATGGCAATAAAAAGGATTTGCCTTTGTATCGAAATGATGTCGGCACTTTCATCTCCCATTTTCATCATCATATCCAAACCTACATCGGCTGTTGCGCCAACTTCCCACATAATACTCTTGGATAGTTCAAACTGCTTTAGCTCGGCAGTTTTAAGCTGGCGTAAAGAGCTCATGTATGCATCCAAAGCATTGATGGTATTATCAATTATTTCTTTGTCAGTACTGCTATAGGTTCTATTTGTAATTTCCGTCTTGATAGTATTGAAGTCTTCTTCAGTATCTTTAATATTAAAGTAATTCTGGACAGATTCTTGCTGATAAATTTCCAGTGCAATTGAAGAAAGTTGATGAAGCGCGGATTTCGCATTAAAACTTGTTGCAGACCTAAGCTCATCTAATGCACTCAGGTAACTGCTTTTATCTTTACTTGCTTTTATGAAGATATCGTAGTAGGCTTTAGTGGTTTGATCATAAAGCTTTGTTTGTTGCACTAATAATTCAATATCAACGCCTGCAGATGTCATTATCGCAAGGTCGTTATTGAGCGTATTCTGCAATTCATCAAGCGCTAAAGTCATTTTCGAAAAGCTCTTTTCTGCTCTTGACTTAAAATATGCATTGCCGGTAAAGTCATAGCTTCTGGCGAACTCCCTGGTCTCGTGCCAGTATCTATCGAGCTTGCCTGCTTCTCTGACAATAGGTATATAAGTTGATTTAAGCTCCTGAATACCGTTGTTTACATTGCTTAGGTTATAGAGCATTACAACGCTTAAAATGATAACTATTGACATTATCAAGGCAAACCCGCTTCCTATCTTGGCGCGGATCTTAAGATCTTTCCACTTCATACACGTTGGTTGTTTTAGTTGCAAATATGGCTTTAAAAATGTGAAAAAAATCATGTTTTGAAAACAATAATTAGATAAAATGTTACTTTTATCGTTCAAACCTGTGATAAAAACTTAATATTAGTATGCGCAACATAAAATGGTTAATTGGACTGCTGGTTGTTACGATGTTATCAGCTTGCCAATCAGATAATGGAATTAAGCTTGGATTTATATATTCATCTCCCATAACTGATCGTTATGTCAGAGAAGCTGGCTACTTCAAAGAATATGCTGAAAAACATAATGTAAAGGTGTATGTGGAGCATGGTAATGGGGATGCTGCCATTCAATATCAAAAGGCCATTGAGTTGTTTGATAAGGGTGTTGATGGACTGGCTATAATTGCAGTTAATGCCAATACTGCTGCTGCTATTGTGCGTGAAGGAAATGAGCGCGGTGTAAAGGTAATGGCCTATAATCGATTAATTAAAAATAGCGACCTCGATTTTTTTGTGTCGGGAGATAATGATGTGCTTGGTAAGATAATGGTTGACGAGATTATAAAAGTGAAGCCGTCGGGTGATGCTGTTATTTTAGGTGGAGATAAATATGATCGAAATGCAGTTGAGCTCATGGCCTCTATCAAGAAATACCTGCAGCCACATATTGAATCTGGTAATATTGAGTTGAAATATGTGACTTATATTGAAGACTGGAGTGGTGAAAATGCTGCTTTTGAGCTTGAGCAATATCTCTCTTATACAGGTGAAGTGCCCGATATGATTTTTGCAGGTTTTGATGGTATTGCCAATAGCTGTATTGATGTTCTGGAAAAGTATGGTAGTGATAAGCCGGTTTTTATAACCGGGCAGGATGCAACCATAGAAGGCGCTAAAAACGTGTTAGCTGGCAAGCAGCAAATGACTGCCTTTCACCCTTTAAAAGATGCAGCTACCAAAGCGGCTGAGTTGCTGATTGAGTTGGTCAAAAACGAACGCAAAGCAAAGCAAATGGCCAATGCGATGGTTAATAATGGGCAGCGCGATGTGCCAACGGTTAAAATACCATCCGTATCCATAACTAAGGGGAATCTTGAAAAGGTTTTGATTGAAGAAGCTCAGTTCTACACAAGAGAACAGATTTATTAATCCGGATTTGACCTAAAGGTGAACCGCATTAGTTTGGTGAATTAATTCGCTGTTTAATTTTTGCCTCTAAGGAGCTTTTTACATGCGTGTCGATGTAATTATCGATGCGCATACATACTTCTGACGAAAACTCAATACCATAAGCCGCAATGTGCAGCCAGTCCTGAGGGGAGATGACTAAAGTGTCAACCTTGTTGATATCAAAGTCGAGCATAGATTTAATGATGCCGGCATTGAAATTATCACCCGCACCAATGGTGCTGACCGGATTGATGATAGGCACTTTAAAATGTCTGTGAAAACCCGCACTGAAGGTATACACACCTTTGGCACCTGCTGTTATCACCAGGTTGGAACAATGCGCAGCAACCCGGGCATATACTTCTGTTGGATTGGTTGTCTTATAAATGTTCTGAAAGTCTTCGTCGCTACCCCTTACCAGATCAGCCAACTGAAAGTTCTCTTCGATAACAGGTAGTAGCTGTTCTCGGTTGCTCAGATGGTGCTGCCTGAAATTAGGATCATAAATAATGATGGCTCCTTGTTGTTTGGCTACATGCAAATATTCAAGCAGGCGAGGGCGAATGGCCGGATTTAAGCCAAAATAGGAGCCGAAGATAACAATGTCGCCTGAGCTGAAATCCGGAATGATGCCTTGTAGACGCTGCTGCGGGTAGTCTTTGAAAAATTCGTATTCTGCATCATTATTGTCATTCAGATAGGCCAGAGCCAATGCTGACTTGCCATTGGTGAAACGGCAGACATACTCGGTGTTCAGCTGGTTGTCGTTTAAAAACTGCATGATGTTATCGCCCACCTTATCGCACCCGATTTCAGTAATAAAACTAACCTGTGCATCTACCCGTGCCAATGATACCAGTGTGTTTAATGCGCTACCGCCTGCTTTGGCTGCTATTGGTTGAAGATCTTTAAAGATGATGTCCAAAACTGTTTCCCCAATACCAAATACTCGTCTCATTCCCATTGCTCTACTTTCCAACTAGTCACAAAAAAGCCACCTTAATCCTAAGGTGGCTCGCAAAATATGTAAATTCTTTTATTTCACCAATTTGCTGATGGTCTTAAATGCATCGGAACCTGAAACGCGGCACAATTCAAATAGAATTGATTCGTAGCTGGTAACGATAACGCCTTCCTGCTTCAGGCGCTCAATGCCCATGCGCTTATTCTCGGGTGTACGTGAACTAACACAATCTTCAACGATAACAGGCGTAAAGCCCCTTTCTCGCAAATCAATGGCTGTTTGCAGCATACAAATGTGTGATTCCATGCCGGCCAATATCACTGTGCGTTTAGAGCTGGTTTCAAGTGCTTCCATAAATTTAGGATCATCACAACAGCTAAAGGCCATTTTCTCAAAATGTGGATCGTCCTGCACCAATGCTTTAATCCCCTCAATTGTTTCGCCAAGTCCCTTCTTGTACTGTTCGGTTACCAGAAATGGGATATTTAGCGCTTTCATGCCCTGGATGAGTATTTTAGTGTTGGCTTCCAATTGTTCATGCTTATCAATATGGGGAAACAAGCGTTCTTGAATATCAACAACTACACCAATTGCATTTTCTTTTAAAAGTCTCATCTTATCTGTTTATTAATGATTGTAAATCCAGTTCGCTAAAATTCTCGAAAAACGAAAGCAGTTGGCAGGCAATCTGTTCAACACCTCCTTCGTTGTCCGACTCAATGTTTAAAGGAATAACCGGGTCGTGTAACGACAAACGTAATAAGAACCATCCTTTGGTGCCGTTGGTACTGATACTAACCCGTACTCCTTCGTAGTTGTTGGGAGCCAGTTCCCAGCCATTCCTGGAGGCGGCCAGATGTCCCAGTTCACTAATTACTTTTTCGCCGTAGGCCTTAAAGTCTGCCGCTTTGATGTTAATCCTGAATTCCTTGCTTTCGGCCGGAACAGGCAGCTTCTCAATTAATGATGTTAATGACTTGCCATCAGTCTTTAGCTGCGCCATTTTAATAATGCACTTGGTTACCAGGTAGGCACCATCATCTAAAAAGTAATTTTCCTTCAATGCGGCATGGCCTGATGTTTCAATGGCCAGCCACGACTCTTCTCCCTGCTCATTCAAACGAATGGCTTCGTTAATCACATTTTTGTAACCACGTTTAAAGCGATGGTGTCTGGCTTTTAATTCTTCGTTGATGAACCAGGCCAAACCATCGGAAGTAATAGAATCGGTAACTACTGTGGCTCCCGGGTGCTCTTCGTTAACAATGGCTGCCGAAAGGGCCACCAGCTCGTTACGGTTAATAGGATTACCTTTTTCATCTACTATTGCAGCCCGGTCAACATCTGTATCAAAGATAATTCCCAGGTCACTATTGTTAGCTTTTACCGCATCGCAAATGGATTTCATGGCTATACCATCTTCCGGATTGGGAACATGATTAGGGAAGCGGCCATCAGGCTCCAGAAACTGGCTGCTGCTCACATTGGCTCCCAGTACTTCGAGTACCCTGTGTGCATAAAACCCCCCTGCACCGTTTCCGGCATCAACAGTTAGTTTAAATCCTGTTAGTGGCTTATCGTAGTTTTCTTTTGAGTTGACTTCTTTACGTATTTTCTCTACCAACAGCTTGGAATATACATCGATAAAGTCAACTTCGCTTAAAGTCCCTTTTTTGCCAGAATCCGTTGTGTTACCAACTTCTGCAATGGCTAAAATGTCAGCGATATCCTGCTTTTCTAAACCACCCTGTGGTGTAAAGAATTTAAGGCCGTTACGGTTAAAGGGCAGGTGACTGGCCGTTAGCATAACAGCTCCATGCGCCAGGTAAGGCTCTGTAACCGTTGTCATAAACATAGCAGGTGTTGAGGCCATGTCACAGTCAAGTACTTCAGCCCCTGAGTTAACCAAGGCTTCTATAAAAGCGGCTTTTAAATCCGGACCCGATAAGCGCGAATCCATCCCAACGGCTACTTTGATTGTTTTTGTATCACTGTTCTTTTGTTTTATCCAGTGGTAAAAGGCTTTACCAAGCTGGGCTACTATATTTGTGTCCAGGTTCACTTCCTGACCGGCAATGCCAGTCAGGGCAACGCCCCTTATGTCAGAACCGTTTTGAAGTTGTTTCCAGTTGAAATCCATATTTATTTGTTTAATCCTGCAGCTTCGCGTGATTTATGTCCAAGGTAGCCACCGTGATGGCGTTTAGCATAGTCGGTATTTGAGAAATTGATTTTCTTCATCAAGAGCACAACCAGCACGTCTCCAATAACTGTCATTGTAGTGGTGGAGGTGGTTGGGGTTAGACCTAAAATGCATACTTCTTTAGGGTTGCCGGTGCTGATGCATACATTGGCCTCTTTAGCAAGTACTGATTCGGTATTGCTGGTTATCACCACGATAGGGATGTTGGGGCGTAAGCCACGGGCCAGATCAATTAATTCAATAATTTCCCTGGTTTTGCCCGAGTTGGATATCATCAGAAGTACATCATTTTCCTGTACAATTCCCAGGTCGCCATGCTGTGCTTCACTCGGGTGTAAAAAGCATGAGGGTGTTCCTGTTGAGCTGAAGGTCGTGGCCATGTTAATGGCTATCTGACCCGCTTTCCCCATTCCTGAAGTGATTAATTTACCACCTTTTTGGTGTACATATTCATGAATGAGATTAACGGCATTGATAAAGTCTTCGGTAGCAGGAATATTACTAACGGCTTGTGCTTCGTGTTGTAATATATTTTTAATTTCTTCTAAAACCATGGTTGTAATTTTTAAGATACAAATGTACCATTTTTACAAGAAACTAGTTTGAGCTTTATCATGCAATGCCAAAGCGGTGCCGTATGTCTATTATAAAATGCTCTTTTTTACTGTTGTTAGCCACAGTTGATAGCTGTCTGGCTTATTGTGCTTTTTGAGCTGTCGGTACAGTCTTTTTAAGTTTTGGCTGGTTTGCAGCGGATAGTGCCAAAAGTTCTGGAGGAAATTAAAACTTCTGTTCCAGTCCTGGTAGTACTGGAGTATTAACCTGAAGTAGTGATCGTGAAAATCAAACAGGATAGGCTGGTCGTATTGTATTCCTCGGATTGCGAATGGTAATTCTGGTTGTATTAGCAATCCGCGCCCAATCATGATGCCATTGATTCCTGGAAAATTTTCAATAATGGTATTGGCAGTGTCTTTCGAAGTAATGTCGCCATTGGCAATTATTTTATGATGGCTTAGTTCACACAATTCGCCAAAGGCTTGCCAGTCTGGCTGTCCATTGTATTTTTGAGTTACCAGTCTTGGGTGGATGATTAGTTCTTCCAGAGGGTAATTATTTAAGATCTTTACGATGCTTTTGCCTTGTTCGGGCGAGTCGGTGCCCATTCGCATTTTAACCGATACCTTTACATCAATGCCTTGTGTGAAGTAGCTTTCGAGCATTTCTTGAATCAGTTCGGGGTGCTTAAGTATACCACCTCCCCGTTGACGTTTGACCAGCATGGGGAAGGGGCAACCCATGTTGATGTTTATTTCCTGGTAGTCAATTTCCTTTGCCTGTCGGGCAAAATTGATTAAAAAGTCAGCTTGGTTGGTGGCTACCTGGGGAATACAGTGTAAATCCTTATTGTATTTTTCCGATAGTTCGGGATAGAGATCAAGGCCTTTTGTACCCTCCTTGTTTTCTTCAAAAAACGGGGTGAAATACTTATCCATTTTACCATATGTGCGAGCATGTGCAAGGCGGTAAAAGCCAGTAGTATAGCTCTGTAGAGGAGCCATGTATATTTTCATCGCGTCATCAAGCATTGGTTTGAATGCGGGGGTAAGTGTTGCAGGCATTGTGGTAGTATAGCTTGTCAATGACCTCTTTCGGAAGGCTCAGTCCTTTAAATGAACCATTAACCTGCCAGGTGGTTTGTTCGTCGTCCTGTGTAAAGAAACGCCATTGGGATAGCCAACGCCGCTTGACTTCTTCCAGCTGCTCCTGCTCGCTTTTATTGTCTGTAAATACTATGTCAGAGCCATACAATAGCCTGTCCTGATATTTAATCATAAAGTTGCGTACTTTATCATGATCCTTGACGGCCTGGTGCTGTAAATGACACACTCGTTCAGCTAAATCCATCTGCATATTGGGATAAGCGTCCAATCGCTTTGAAATTTCATCAATGCTATATTCACTGCTGCCAAGGTGTGCACCTACGAAACTAAGTTGTTGGTTATTGCTGAGCATCTGATCACTGGCAGCAATGTGCTGTGCATGCGAAGGCATATGGGGTTGCAAATACATATGAAACTCTGGGTGGCCGGCATAGTAGCGTTTGTCCGATTCAACCGTCATTTCATCAATTGGTAACCAACAGTTGAGTGGCTCACCAAAATGGCCAAGTAAAGGTGTTTTTGCTTTACTCAGATGGTATAGTAAAGGGTGAAATACCGGATTGTCAATCATGACAAGTTCGTTGTTGTATTGTAGCTTCATCCCAACATTCTTCCATATTTTAGCACCAATGGCCCCGCTTTCTCTTTCTGTATCTATCTGATGGCAGGCAGCTTTAATCATAGTGGTGCTAATTGGGTCGCCCAGAGGGATGGCTCCAATAAAAAAGTAGTGGTTTGGGAAATTAAGCCTGTGCAGTCGGGCAATCCGCTTTTGCTCTTCAAGTGGCATCCATTCGGTTTCCCGGAAATCTACATTGATTGAAACCAGCTTCATGTTACAGCTTTGTGCAAGCCTGAGAAAGGCATCATTAGCACTGTAGTAATGCAGATGACTGTCGATTTTGTTGATTGAATAAAAATCCTCAATAGAATAGTAGCTTCCCTTTTTCATACCAAACCCTTAACAGGAGAGCAAAATAAGCAATAATATCAGAGTTGGGGGCAAGGTAATATCTACTTTTAAAGACTGATGTTTCGTAATATTGAGGTTCTGATGGTGGTTGCTTTCGAAGTAATTGAGTTAGTAATGATAAGTAAGGTGCCTGGCTTATTGTTGGTAAGTGGACAATAATGTTTAGTAACTTAATTGCTTTCAAATGCTTATTGAAGTGAAAATTTACTTATTTTGTGAAAAAATGGCAATGAATGTAACCATACTTGATAAAAGTTGTGGTAGTAAATACAATTATCATGAATGATTTTGATCCCAATACAACCGTTGGCCGGAGAGGTTTAATACTGAAATTATTGGATGCTAAAGGCCAGGTTAACGTGCACGAATTAAGTGAGCAGTTTAATGTAAGTGAGGTGACCATCCGTAATGACCTTACCCAGCTGGAACATAAAAACCTGTTGATAAGGGCGCGTGGAGGTGCTATCAAGACTGATAAGGTGACTTTGGATATGAAGCTTTCTGATAAAAAAGTGAAAAATGCCAAAGAGAAGGAAGCGATAGGCAAACGCGCTGCGCGCCTCGTTGAAGAAGGAGATACTATTGTGCTTGACAGTGGAACAACTACCAAAGAAGTTTCGAACCATCTGAGTAAGTTTAAGAACTTAACTGTTATAACTAATGCGCTGAATATTGCCGGGCCATTGGCTGAACTGGAGCAAATAAACGTGATAATGCCTGGTGGAGTCATGCGCAAAAAATCGTTGTCATTGGTTGGCTCAATTGCGCAAAACAGTTTTAAAAACTTCTTCTGCGACAAGCTGTTTATTGGTGCCGATGGTATCGATGTTAATTTGGGTTTCAGTACCCCGCATCTTGAAGAAGCTGCTTTGAACAGGACCATGCTGAAAATGGCTAAAAAGGTTATTTTGGTTGTTGATTCCAGTAAGTTCAAGAAGAGAAGTCTGGCTGTTATTGGTCAAGTTAAAGACATTGATATTCTGGTGACAGACCGTGGTATTACCGAAGAAGATAAGGAGAAGTTATTAAATGCGGGTGTAGAAGTCATCATAACCGATTAAGGCTATATGTAATAAGATTGAAGGACTGCTTTAGCGGTCCTTTTTTTGTTTGATGGTATGAACTAAGACTAAATAACCTTGTTAAATAGAAAAAACTGACATTATGCACATTATAATATCCCCCGCCAAATCACTGGATTTTAAATCAAAGGCGCCTGCTACAAATAATTCAGAAATTCGCTTCCCGGATGAAGCGAAAGAAATCGTGACGGCTTTAAAGGGTCTTAAACCAGATGACTTAAAAAGCCTGATGAAGATTAGTTCAGATCTGGCGCAGCTCAATTATGGTCGCTACCAGGTGTGGAAATACCCGTTTGATGCAGATGAGGTAAAAGCAGCTCTTTTTGCATTTAAAGGCGATGTATATACTGGGCTTGATGCTATTTCGCTGAGTGAGAAGGAAATCAATTTTGCGAATGAAAAGCTGCGCATTCTTTCAGGATTGTACGGTTTGCTAAGGCCGCTTGATAATATTATGGCATACAGGTTGGAAATGGGCACAAAGCTGAATGTGAAGGACACAAAGCACTTGTATGAGTTTTGGGGTGATAAAATAAGTCAGCTGCTGCAGGCTGATATGGAAGAGCAGGGCTCTGAGGTATTGGTGAATCTGGCTTCAAATGAGTATTTTAAGGCGATCAATAAAAAAGCCTTTAGCAAGCGGATTGTAACGCCCGTTTTTAAAGATTGGAAAGGCGGTCAGTATAAGGTCATCAGTTTCTTCGCTAAAAAAGCTCGTGGATGGATGACCCGTTTTATTATTCAGAACCAAATATCCAGGCCCGAAGACCTGATTGCATTTAGTGAAGGGGGCTATTATTACAAGCCAGAGTTGTCGAAAAGTGACTCACCAGTGTTTGTTCGCGACCATGAAGGTTAATTTGCAGGCTTGTGTTTGATTCCCAAGGTTTTTTTTAATAACTTTTTTGATGGCAAATGAACGCTGAACGGAGGTTAAATTAATTAAACACACATCTATGGGCGCAAAAAAAATTATTTTAGAAAGGTATGGTAACCTGCTAAAGGAGGAATCATTGGTAACCATGCACGATAAAATTCTTCCGAATACCTTTGTGTTAGAAGCTCCGGAGCCATTCCCGGGTTATTTTGGCTACTACAGTGAAATACCATCTGATTCAAAGCCTTTGTATATCTATTTGGTATTAAAAAGATTGTATACACTTGAAGAGATCACCAGGGCTACACAGAATATCAAAAAATACTTCAGTGCTGACTTTAATGCTGCGGCAGGTGTAGTAAGCATGTACAATAAAGAATATCATGTTATTCGTGTCAGGCATCTTGACTCATTTGATCAGATAATTGACCTTCAGGCTGGGTATATTGATGAGGGATTTGAATTTAAAAAGGCACCGAAAAATCTACAAGGCTCCGCCATAATTAGGCTGAAGAAGTTTTTTACCTTAGAAGAGATTGAGGATGGTGTGTATTTTGATCTAGATGAAAAAGATCATGGCTACTTTACGATACCTCAGAAGCTGCCTTGGAAATATTTTGAGGATATTACCGGTAAGGTGAAGAATAATTGGGACTACAGTAAGTTTGATGCGGCGATTGGTCATTTTCATCAAAACTTTGGAATTATTGATATGGTTAGAATTTATAATCCTAATATCGATAGGGAATACCTGCTGGGAGTCAGGCAGAAGTATCTGGAACGAATCAAATAATGAGTGGAACCACCTTCGGGTGGTTTTTTTGTGTCTATGTATGCCATCAGTAAAAAGTTTGGGCTTTATAAATTTTCATAATATTTTAATATTAATCTGAAAACCTTTTTGTATTCTTGCGCCTTATATTATTGTTATTCAATATAAATAAGATAAATGATTAAGATTAATAGTCAATTAGTCAGTCTGTTTGTAGCTTTTTTATTATTCCTGTCTTCCTGTAATTCGGGTAGGTTTGAATTGAGGCAATCAGATGCAAGTTATCATCTTATAGACAGTTTGGTCGGGTATGATGAGGCGATGGATGCCAACATAAAACCATATCGTGACAGCCTGAACCTGGAAATGAAGAAGGTTATTGGGCATTCGCAACAGCAATTATCGGGCGGACTGCCCGAAGGGCTCCTTTCAAATTTTGTGACAGACCTGATGCTCGTTGAAACAGAATTGTTAAACCCATCGATTAAAGTAGATATTAGTATTGTTAATATAAAAGGCCTTCGAGTGCCTGTTAATAAAGGCCCAATCACCGTTGAAAGTGTCTACCAGTTAATGCCTTTCGAAAATGAGATTGTATACCTGACATTGACACCTCAGCAAGTAAAAGAGCTGTTTCATTTTATGGCATCAGTGGGTGGTGACGGAATGAGTGGTGCTTCTTTTGCAATTAAAAACAAAAAGGCAGTTGATATTAAAGTAGGGGGGCAAGCGCTTGAAGCCAGAAATTATATTATTGCCACATCCGATTACCTGGCCGACGGCGGCGATCATTTCAATATTTTTCTTTCTGCTATAAAAAGAGAAGAGGCAGGTTTAAAGGTACGCGATGCTATTCTGCAGCACATTGAAAGACTGACGGCCGAAAATAAATTAGTTAATAGTCAATTGGATAAACGTATATACTATGCAGAGTAGCCGAAGAAAGTTTTTAAGGAACACTATTGCAGGAGCTGCAGCTTTAAGTATTTCACCGCTGATGCAAAGCTGTATGCAGTCGCCAGTTAAGCTGACTATCCTGCATACCAATGATGTACATAGCCATATCGATCCTTTTCCCGCTAATGATGCGCGTTGGGCTAATAAGGGAGGTTTTGCCCGGCGGGCACAATTAATCAATCAAATCCGGACTGATCAGGAGCATGTGCTGTTGTTTGATTGCGGTGATATTTTCCAGGGCACGCCTTATTTTAATATTTACAAGGGGAAACTGGAGATTGAACTGATGAATAAAATGGGCTACGATGCTGCTACTATTGGTAATCATGAGTTTGATAATGGCATAGAAGCGCTGGCCAATAATATTCAACGAGCCAAATTTCCTTTTGTATGTACCAACTATGATGTAAGTGATTCGGTGTTGAGCGATCTGACAGTGCCTTATAAGGTTATTCAAAAAGGCCCGTTAAAAGTTGGAGTCATAGGCTTGGGCATTGAACTGGCCGGGTTGGTGAATCCTAAATCCTATAAGGAAACCCGCTATAATGATCCTATTGAAGCTGCCAACATAACAGCTCTTGTACTCAGGGAAAAGCTGGGATGTGATTTGATTATTGCCTTGTCGCATTTAGGTTATAAATATAAGTCAGATAAAGTATCGGATGTGTTGCTGGCCACAAATTCGCAGCATATTGATATTATTTTAGGAGGACATACCCATACATTTATGGAAGCACCTGATAAGGTGCAAAACCTGAATGGAAAGGAAGTGATCGTTAATCAGGCAGGTTGGGGAGGCATCTATTTGGGGCATCTTGATTTGGAGCTTACTTTGCAAAATAAAAAATCAGTAGCTTTGGTCAACTCTATTTGTCATGTCTGATACATTTGAATTAAATACAACAGGGCTGGATGAATTACAAAGCGCATTCAGCCACGATGAACATTTCCAGAGCATTGCATGGCCCCGTATAAGGCTTATTAATGCTATTAAGGATGAATTAGAAGGTGCCGGGGCGCTTGTTTGGAGGGTGAAATATTCGCCGGTTAACCGTGCTGGTAATGGTATCGTCATATCTTTACCCGATGAGCGCCGTAAGTTTCATTTCTATTATTCGATTCCTTTAAGCTTGCGATTAACGTTTCATTTGTATTTGGGCGACAATACATTCAATTTCTTCGAAGCACATCCTTTATTGATTGAACAAGGCATTATTTCTGCTGATGAATTTAGGATAGAGGCCACTAGTAATACCTTACCTCATTTAGTGCTTGGTCAAAGTTCGGATCGATATGAGCAGCATTTATTAGCGCAAGATGTATACGATTCGCAAGAGTTGAGGCAATCAGGGGTATTCCAGTTGCTGGAAAGGATCTTTGAAAAGTTCAACCAGCCCTTGCAGTCCATCATTAACGGTACTTATCAGTTATAAAAAAAGGCTCCTGTGCGGAGCCTTTACTATTTATCTTATCATTCGAAATTAGTCAATTGGTAGTTGTCGTTTAAAACTCTCATCTAATGAGATGATTGTTTCTGTGGCTGAAATACCTGCTATGGCCTGAAGTTTGTCGTGCAAGATTCGCTTCAAATGCTCATTACTCTTCGCATATATCTTAATGAAGATGGCATATTGACCAGTGGTATAGTGACATTCAACAATTTGAGGAACTTCTTCGAGCATCTTTACTACCTTATCAAACAGACTTGCTTTTTTAAGGAAGATACCCATAAAAGCACAGGTGTGGTACCCAATTTTAGCCGGGTTGATGATAAACTCTGATCCTTTGATAACGCCCATGTTCATAAGTCGCTGTATGCGTTGATGTATGGCTGCTCCTGAAACTTTACATTCACGTGCAACTTCCAGGAAGGGAATTCTGGCGTTTTTGGTGATAAGCGATAAGATTTTCTTATCAAGGCTATCGATTTGTAAACTGCTCTCCATATCGTATATGATAAATGTTAGGAATCGTAACTAATTATACTCTTTTATTAATAGTTTGCTACGAAAATAAAACATTAATAGTAAATATCCAACGCTATTTGCCTTGTAAATGAACCATGTTGGTGCTAACCCTTTTAATTTCAAAGCAAAGTGTTTGGGTTAAAAGGTGCTAATTAACAAATTGTTACAAAAAAAAATATTTTCAAGATAACGATTGTAACTTCAATTTATAACGATTATAAAGTAGCTTTCAGGTTGTGATGAGAGTTTAAATCAGCACCACTTGGTAGTTGATAGATTCTTAACTCAAACTCTCCAACCACTGCCAGGATGTGATCAAAAATATCGGCTTGTATCGATTCATAGTTGATCCATTCCTGCACTTTACTAAAGGCATATATCTCGATAGGTTGCCCTTTTTCAGTAGGTTGCAGTTGCCGCACCATGTAAGTCATTTCCTTATTAATCATCGGATTTTCTTGCAGGTATTGCTCTAAATATTTTCTGAATACACCAATATTTGTCAGTCTGCGGCCATTGGCTAGGCTTTCCGAAATGGATTCACCTTCTTTTTGTTTGTTGTGCTTAAGCAATTCATCTTCCTTTTCTAAAATGTAGTTATGCAGCAGCCGTATCTTTTTAAAGCGCTCAATCATCTCGGCCGAGCAAAACTTGACGGATGCCACATCAATATTGATTGAACGTTTAATGCGCCGGCCACCCGAATGTTCCATTCCTTTCCAGTTAATGAATGAATCTTCTACCAGTTTATAAGTGGGAATGGTCGTGATTGTTTTATCCCAGTTTTGTACCTTAACTGTATTAAGCGTAATGTCCAGAACCGTACCATCGGCCTTGTATGAAGGCATTGTAATCCAATCGCCGGCACTAACCATTTTATTGGCAGAAAGCTGTATGCCGGCTACAAAGCCCAGTATTGTGTCTTTAAAAACCAGCAGCAAGACAGCGGCTGTAGCTCCCAGACCAGTTACTATTTTAGTAATGTCGATATCAAATAAAATATGTACAATAACTAGCCCTGTTATAAACGAAGCAGCTATCTCTATTATTTGAATCATGCCGCGTATCGGGCGATCTTTAGCGTAAGAGAATGTGTTGTAGATGTCATTTACCACACCCAGTAAGGCCGAAAATGACCAGAGAATGATAATAAGGATGGAGCTGCTGACAATCTTTTGAAGAAGGTCGATTATCTCGGTTTCTGTGAAAGGCTGAAAAATTACAGGCAGCATGTAGTATAACAATATGACTGCGATTACATTAGATAAGCGACGCAGAACATGTCGCTTAATCAGTAAATCGTCATATTGTGATTTGGTTTTTCTAACCAGTTTTTCAATGAACCGGAGTAAGTAGCTTTTAGTTAGTTTATTGGTTAACCAAATGGTGAGTAAGGTGAAAATCATCCAAAGGCCGGTAATTAAATATTTGCTATATTCATCACCGATTCCTAACGAGCTTAGGTAATTGTGAGCGAGTTGGCTTAATTGATTAAGTTCAGTTGTTTCCATATCTAATATGCATCATTGAAAGGGTATAAAACTACTATAATTACTGAAAATAGTAAACCGTTTTTAAAGCCTGTAAAACAAGATGTGGTAATTTAAGCTAACAGGAGAAAATGAACGGCAGAGAACTTTGTTTCTAAGTTTTATTTGGCCATCGATAAATAAATTGAAATACATGAAGATAATTGTTATTAGTATGTTTAGTATCATATTGCTTTCAGCTTGTGTGCACGCACAAACAGCTTTTGATACCTATTTCAGTTCTAAGTCAATGCGTATTGATTTAGTGCTGGCGGGCAATAAATCTGCGCAATCAGCCTACTTGCTCGAAATTATTGAGGAACCTAACTGGGGCGGCTCGCAGCTTAACCTGATTGATGAACTGGGTTATGGTGAGTATCGATACATCATAAGTGAGGCTTCTGGTAACCAACTAATTTATTCGCGTGGCTTTTGCACCTTGTTTGAGGAGTGGCGGACGACTGAGGAGGCTAAATTCATTAATAAAGCATTTTTTCAAACAGTTACCTTTCCTTATCCAAAAGATAAAGTGATTTTTAAGCTTGAAGAGCGCAGAAAGGACGGTACTTACAATACCTTGATGACCTTTGAAATTGACCCTGAAGATCCTAATATTCGCAAAGAAGCTTTGCCCGAATACAAGGTGGTTAAAGTGATTGATAGCGGAGAACCAAAACATAAAGTTGATTTTACTTTTGTAGCAGAAGGTTACCAAATTGACGAGATGGATAAGTTTATAGATGACGTAAAGCAGATGGCTGACTATATTTTGGAACAGGAACCCTACAAATCGCATCGCGATAAGTTTAACTTTTGGGCAGTCTGTTCGCCGTCCATTGATGGCGGTACTGATAACCCAAGGAAGAATAAGTGGGTGAATACAGCTGTTAGCTCTTCATTTAATACCTTTTATGTCGATCGCTACCTTGAAACAGGTGACGTGAGAGCTATACGCAATATTGCCGCTTGTGCACCATATGATCATATTTGTGTATTGGTTAAATCGGCTAAATACGGTGGTGGCGGTATCTATAACCATTTCTCAATTGGCACTTCTGATCATCCAATGGCCAAAGAGGTGATGCTACATGAAATTGGTCATGGTTTTGGTGGTCTGGCCGATGAATATTACACATCTGACGTAGCCTACCAAAACTTCTTCGACCTGAAGGTAGAGCCTTGGCAGCCTAATATCACCACATTGGTTAACTTTAAGGCTAAATGGCAGCACCTGATTAAGGAGGATGTGCCGGTTCCAACACCATTTGAAAAACAGTATACCAATGAAACGGGCGTATTCGAAGGTGGCGGATATGTAGAGAAGGGTGTTTATCGTCCGGCCGTTAATTGCCGCATGAAAACGAATGAGGCTGAAGGCTTTTGTGCAGCTTGTCAAGAGGCCATTGTTAAGATGATTGAATTTGTAACAGATTAAATAACTATACTATGCATTACCAGGCTTCAGAAAATAGATACGCAAACATGTTATACAGACGTTGTGGTCGCAGCGGCCTCCAACTACCTGCCATTTCATTGGGTTTATGGCATAACTTTGGTTCCGAAGATGTGTTTAGCAATGCACGTAATATCCTATTACATGCCTTTGATAATGGCGTCACTCATTTTGATCTGGCCAATAACTATGGTCCGGTGCCCGGCTCAGCAGAAGAAACGCTCGGCAAAGTATTAAAGCAGGATATGAGTGCTTACCGTGATGAGTTAGTGATATCTACCAAGGCGGGCTATTACATGTGGGAAGGCCCCTATGGAGAGTGGGGTTCAAAGAAATACCTCGTTTCAAGTCTTAACCAAAGCCTTAAGCGCATGGGGCTTGAATATGTGGATATCTTTTATCATCATCGTCCCGATCCCGAAACGCCTATGGAGGAGACCATGGCTGCACTTGATTTGATTGTGCGTCAGGGGAAGGCACTGTATGTGGGTTTATCAAACTATTCAGCTGAAGAAACACAAAAGGCCGAAAACATCTTGAGAGAACTCGGAACGCCTTGCTTGATTCATCAGCCGCGCTACAACTTATTCGACCGGTGGGTGGAAGATGGTTTGACAACTGTACTCGATAAGAGAGGTATAGGCTGTATTCCGTTCTCACCATTGGCACAAGGCCTATTAACCGACCGCTATTTGAAAGAAGTGCCGACTGACTCTCGTATGGCCAAAGCACATTTTTTGAAAGAATCGGCATTAACCGATGTCAAACGTAGGGCTATAGTTGAGTTGAATGAATTGGCTCAGCAACGCCATCAGTCGTTGGCGCAGATGGCCATTGCCTGGCTCCTGAGTAATAAAACGGTAACTTCTGTTTTGGTTGGGGCTTCATCAACCAAACAACTGGATAATAATTTGGGAGCATTGAATAATGTTGAGTTTTCACCTGAAGAATTGAGCAAGATTGATACTATCTGCCAACCGGTTATTTAAGAGAGCTAAGTTCAAGTGATATTTAGACTATGTATTAGAAGGCGTGTATTCAATACACGCTTTTTTTATGCATTATTCGCACTAATCTTATTAAGAAAAAAGGATTTGAACCAGCCTTAATTCATTGACTCTACAATTCACTACATTATTCCAACAACTCACTACTTTTTGTTTTTTTCAGGCTAACTCATGTTTTAATATTGTAATATCAAATAGTGTATATGAACAACTAAATAATATCCCTATGAGAACCAATATTACACACAGATTTACGAAAATAGGCCACTTTATTGTATTAATAGCAATGATGCTGGCGGTTACTTCTTCGGCAATGGCTGGAGAAATGAGTGATGATGGCGATAAGATCCGCAAGAAGATAATTGAAGAGCGTGATAAGTTGCGTGAGGAAATATACCAGCAGCGTGATGAACTCAGAGAAGAAATGATGGAGCTAAAGAAGCATTATACTGCAGATAAGTATGATATTTCAGCTGTTGCATCAGATTTTCCATTTGACCTAAAATACAAAGGCATTATCGATTTATCGGATGATAGCAAAATGATTACCGGAATTTCGGCGAATGGTTTTGTTGAAATCAATAAAACGGCTTTTGGCAATAATCGCCGACTATTTATACATGCCGACGACAAAGGTACAATTACCTACGAGTACTATGTTGGTAAAACCGAGACCGCTTTTAATCCTGAAGGCAAAAAATGGCTAGGTGAGATACTGCCAGATATCGTAAAGAGAAGCGATTTGGGTGTTGAGTCGCGTGTTAGACATTTGTACAGAACAAAAGGTATCAGAGATGTTTTAGATGCTCTGGAAGAGTTGCCATCGGGCACCACCTACTCCTATACAAGCGAGTGGAATGTATTTACGATTAAATCGTCCTCATACAAAACCGGAAGTTCGGCATCTAAAAATACATTTCTAAAAACCCTGGTGTTCGACAATGAACTCAAGAGTCAGGATATTATACCTGTGCTGAGTGAAATTAAAGAAGTCAGATCAAACAGCACCAAAGGCACGCTTATCAGGTATATCCTGGAAAATTATAAATTAAGCACCGAACAACTGGCCGTACTGTTGGAGGCAACAGCTACGCATGATTATAACACAGAACGTGGCTCAACGCTGCGCATGTTCAATAAGTTTTATGTCAATGATTTTGCCATTCGCAAGGGTTATTTCGATATCATTGATGACATGGAGATAAACTCAGAGAAGGGTAATGTGTTGAAGCATCTTGTGCGTGTAACTAAGTTATCGAATGACAGCTGGATTAGCATGCTGCAAACCATTGATGATTTTTCATCGGAGCGCGAAAAGGGAGCCCTGCTGCTATATCTGATTAAATATATGCCACAAGATGAAGAAGTGATGGAGGTTTTCAGAGATGTACTGGACAATATGTCCGATAGCTATTACATTTTGAAAGGGGAGATAACAACCGCATTGCTTGATGCAGCGCTTGATTCAGGTGCACAAAAAAGTGATAAAGCCTCGTTAATCAACTATCTGAAAACGGCGAGAGGTATTTCTTCTAATAGCCAAAAAGGTCTCATACTTCGAAAAGCTAACCGTCTATTCATTAATGATGAAGAAGTGGTGGATGTATATTTCGAAGCACTCAATGGTTTGGATAGTGAAATGGAGATGTACAATGTGATGCTCGATTTATTGGCTAAGAATAAACTGGAAGAGCCAGCTATGTACCGTTTGTTAAGAACACTTGACCGCCTGGTTGATGATTTCCAGCATGGAGCAGGAGCTGTTATGCGCGAGGTGGTGGCACAATTTCCATTGTCAACCAATAATTATAATCAGTTCTTCCGCCTGATAAACAGAATGGATCAGAATAGCACTATTGAAGAGCTGTTGCGTTATGTGATTGATAGTCCGGTGATGAATGATGAGATAGCTGCTAAGGTCATTGAATGTACACAGCAAATTGATGTTGATGTTGAACGTGCCGCGGTATTGGTTCGTTTGAGTCCATATATCAGCAATAGCAGTTCATCAACAGCATATATTTTTAAATCGATGACCAAAGATCTGGAATCTGAATACGAGAAAAACAGGGTGTTGAAAACATTAAACTAGGTTAAAATTAGCGGGACTAGTGTTAAAAAAAGACTATTAGGTCTTAAATATGGAGTCTAGTCTATTGCGAAAAAACTAATTAATGCCATAACTTAGTGACACCATGATAACCAACACCCAATTATATTCGTCGAAAAAACTAATGACACAGATATTAGTCAGTACACTCTATGGTGTACTGGCTTTCCTGTATTTGTTCTATAGTGAGAATGGGTTTTTACCACCTTTAACCCAACACATTGATTCTTTGTCCTTTTTCACTCTTAGTTCGTGGTTGATATTTGGGGTGCTGACACTTGTCGGCCGTGCTCTCAATAAATTCTATCCATGGTTAAAGGGCATGTTCTCCAGGTTTATTATTCAGTTTGTTATAAATACCATTGTGGCAGGGCTAATGTTGTGGATATGCATTAAACTGCTGATTGTTATTAAGTACGATGGTATATCCTTTGGCCTGTTCATGGAGGACATGGGCGATGCAACCATCAAGTTCTTCATCATTTTCTTACTCACCAACCTTGTATTTATAATGGTTGATCTTTATCAGTATTCATTTACCAGTTTTATACAGGCTAATATTGAAAGTGAGCAAATGGTGCGCGAGCGGCTTAAACTGCAATACGAGATATTAAAAAGCCAGTTAAGCCCGCATTATTTGTTTAATACCCTCAATACCATTGCATCACTCATTCATCGCGATGCCGCCACTACCGAAGGCTTTATTCGAAAGTTTGCACAAACATTTACGTATATTCTTAATAGTCATCAAAAAGAGTTGGTGGCGGTGAAGCAAGAGGTGGACTTTATACATGCATACTATTTCTTACTGAAGATAAGGTTTGAAAAGGCATTGCAGCTCACCATCGAACTCGACAAGGTGAGTATGGATAGCTATATTCCGCCAATGACCCTGCAGTTACTGGTTGAGAATGCGGTTAAACACAATCATTTCTCTGAGGATAAGCCGTTGCAGATAGTTATTCGCTCCGATGAACAGCATGGGATAGAGGTGGTTAATAATTTTGAACGCAAGCCTGGATTTATTGAGGTCGATAACCAATTATTAAAAAAGCCGGAGAACCATGTGTCTCATAAGGTGGGACTTGAAAATATCAGGAAACGATATGGCTATTTTACTTCAAAAGAGATAGAGATAACTAAAAATGAATCATTTTCGGTAATTTTACCATTACTGTTTAAACATAAAATCATTAGTTTCTAATGAAAGCACCAACTATTAGTAAACAGCAAAAGTGGCTTAGGTTTCTGCTACCATTTCCTATCGGGATGGTAGTTTATGTTTTAATACTGTTGGTGTTTGATACGCTTAATCAATTCACTGCCAACTTCTTCAGTCAGGAGGTGCTGGTGACCGTATTGCTGGCATTTGTGCTGATGGAAACTTTAAGGCTATTGCTAAATGCTCTGGATAAGCGTTTCCCGTTAGTGACAGATATACAGCCGGAGAATGGTGAAATGCATGAGTTTAAGGGCTTGACCCATTCTTCAAGAATTATACTTTTGCCATTAGTCAGTCTGCTACTTTCTGTGCTTGTTATTACGCCTTTAGTAAGTGTGTATTTCTATTTTGTATTAATCATCAGCGATTTCAATACTGAACTGATTGTTTTCAATGGTGTGTATGGTGTGGTGGCTATTCTTTATAGTGTTATCCATGTCAGCACCTCTTTTTTGGCTGTTCATAAGCAGTTGCACTATAAGCAGGAGCAGGAGTTACGCAGGGGCATGGAGTCGGATTTGGATAAATTTAAGATGCAGATTAATCCACAATTGCTGTATGATGGACTTGAAAATCTTATCTCCATTGTTCATGCTAAACCGCGCATGGCCGAGCAGTTTGTGAATCAGTTGTCAAAGATATACCGCTACAGTTTAGATAACAGGCATGTGGAGTTGGTTGACCTGAAAAGAGAGCTGGAACTCAGCCAATCGTTGCTGTATCTGCTGAATATCAAGTACAGTAATAGCATTGATTTTGAAGCTAGGCTGCCAAGCGAATGGTTGCACAGGCAAATAATTCCCTGTACCATATCAGCACTTATCCAGGAATTGGTTAACCGCACTATTATAAACGAGTTTCAGCCACTTAAAATTCGACTTGAAACTAAGGATGATGAGTTGTATTTTGTATGCAATCATAATCCAAAGATTGGACTCAATGGCAACGGGGTATGGAATTTATCACTCATTAATAATGCCTATGCTTTTTTTAATGACAATAAGCAGCTTGAAATCACCCAAACAGATCAACAATTACACATCAATATCCCTCTATTTGAAATAGAAGAAGAATAATCTAAACCTTATGAGAGTACTTATTATCGAAGATGAAAAACCTGCCGTTAAAAACCTGATTCACCTGTTGCAACGCTACGATAGCAGTATTGAGGTTGCTGAAGTGCTTGATTCGGTAGCTGCCAGTGTTGAGTGGCTGTCCAATCCGCTTAATACGGCAGATCTGGTGTTTATGGATATTCATCTTTCTGATGGACTGAGCTTCGAGATATTTAATAAAACACAACTGAACCTCCCGGTTATTTTCACCACTGCCTATAATGAATATGCCATTCAGGCCTTTAAGGTGAATAGCATCGATTACTTGCTGAAGCCGCTCGATTATGATGACCTGTTTCGCAGTATGGAGAAGCTGGAAAGTTTGCGAGAAAACTTATCATCGGCCAGTCAGCGTATCAAGCTGGAGGAGCTCAACGAAGCTCTTTTGCACTATCGGAAAACCTACAAGGAGCGTTTCCTGGTTAAACTGGGTGAGCGCATCAAGTCTGTTACCAGCGATAAAATTGTGCTGTTTTACGCTGAAGGGCGGAATGCTTTTATCCTGACGTCCAAAGGTAATCGCTACATTATTGACTATAAGCTGGAAGAACTGGAGGAGTTGCTGAATCCGGCTACTTTCTACCGCATCAGTCGCTCGTTTATTGTTAACATCAATCACATACAAGATGTATTGGTGCACTCCAACAGCCGGTTGAAAATTCAGTTCGAACAGCCGTTTGACCGCGAGGTGGTTGTTAGTAGGGAGAAAGTGCCACATTTTAAGAACTGGTTTAGTGGAGCTGGTATTTAGGTCTAATTAACAACAGGTTGCACGGGTTGCAAATGTCTTTATGTTATATAACAGGCTCTGTTAATTGTATTTATAATGGTCGGCTACTAAAAATTTTATATTTTCGGCGCCTTGTAATAGTAAAACTCTTATCGTATGGGCACCGCCGTAAAGAAGAAAAAATCGTTAGTAGATCTGTTTTTAAATGGAGTTGAGCGTGTAGGTAATATTTTGCCGCATCCGGCTTTGCTGTTTGGTATTTTCGCTGTTGTGGTATTGATTCTATCAGGTCTTTTTGCCTGGATGGGAGCAACAGCTGCACACCCAACTACCGGAAAAGCCATTCATGTCATCAACTTATTATCGGTAGAAGGTTTAAACCGTATCTTAACAGAGATGGTAAAAAACTTCACCAGCTTTGCACCAATGGGAATTGTAGTGGTGGCGATGTTGGGTATCGGACTGGCTGAAAAATCAGATCTGATAGGCGCTCTCATACGAAAGCTGGTGCTGGCTGCTCCCAAAGGTTTGCTCACTTTTGTCATTATTTTGGCAGGTGTTATATCAAATGTAGCTTCCAGTGTGGGTTATGTGCTGTTAGTGCCACTCGGAGGTGTTATCTTTTTAGTGGCTAAGCGCCATCCATTGGTGGGGATGGCAGCTGCTTTTGCCGGGGTATCAGGTGGTTTCAGTGCCAATTTGATTATTGGTACTATCGACCCGCTTTTGGCAGGATTAACCGAAGAGGCTGCACATATTGTTGATAAAACATATACAGTGAATCCGGTGAGCAACTACTATTTCATGGTCGTATCAACTTTTATGGTGGCCTTGGTAGGTACCTGGGTAACCGAAAAAATTATTGCTCCACGATTTGGTGAATATACTGGTGAAGTATCGGAAGAAGAGACTAAACTGGAGAAGCTGTCAGCCGTTGAGCGTAAGGGACTGCTGTGGGTCGGTTTGGTTTCACTGGCTTTTATTGGTATTATTTTGTGGGGCTTGCTGCCTGAGGGTGGTTTCCTGCGTGGTGCCGATGGTCACCTACTTACATCGCCTTTACTGAAGGGTGTTGTGGCTGTCTTATTTGTGTGGGCCGGTACTTGCGGTGTTGTTTATGGTAAAATAACAGGAAAGTTTAAAAGCGATAAAGATATAATGGGTGCCATGGGAGAGGCTGCCAAATCATTAGGCCCTTACCTGGTGTTAGTGTTTTTTGCAGCGCAGTTTGTGGCATATTTTAACTGGAGTAATTTGGGTTTGGTGATGGCAGTTAACGGGGCCAATCTTATTCAGAGTTTAAACCTGAGCGTTATTCCGTTGATGCTGCTGTTTGCATTATTTTGCGGACTCATCAACCTGGTAATGGGCAGTGCCTCGGCCAAGTGGGCCTTGTTAGCGCCTATTTTTGTTCCCATGTTTATGATGCTGGGTTACTCGCCCGAATTGACCCAGGTGGTTTATCGTATTGGTGATAGCGCCACCAATATCATATCACCCATGATGAGTTTCTTTGCTTTGATTATTGTGTATTTTCAGAAGTATGACGAGAAAGCAGGAATTGGTACGATTGTTTCAACGATGTTGCCCTATTCAATGGTGTTTTTATTCTCGTGGATGATACTGCTGGCGCTTTGGTTGCTAAGTGGTTTGCCATTAGGTCCAACAGGGGTACTACATTACAGCATGTAAAAAAACAACCCGGACTCTGCTAAAATCCGGGTTCCAACATATTATTGAGCCAGCTGAATCGATATAATTGAGGTAGCTGGCTTTTGTTTTTCAACTATTTGCCTTACAATCAGGTTTCTTGTTATTTGGCGACCCAGTGACTTAAGGTCAATACTGGCTTTAAGCGTTTCTTCAGACTTGTTGGCATATTCTAAAGCGGGAGATTTAACCTGTCCCATGGCATTGCTTTTGAACCGGTCGGTAATTAAAAAGCCACCGCTGTAGTTAAACTGAACAGGCATATTGTGTGCCTGCTGATTCTGGCACTGTACCGCCAGCAAAGCTGCTCCTTCTTTTATTTTGGTGTTTGAAGAAGCGTATAGCTCTTTGGGTTGAAATTCAATCGTCAATGAGTTGATGAGCTGACTAAGGGCATCTTTGCTGGCTTCATAAATGTCCAGGTTGCCATTGGTGGTTTCAACTGATGTTTGTTCATTCAGATAATCGCTAATGGCATCAATGGACGAAGCGTATAGCTCCATAGCCAATACATAATTAGCCTGCTTGTTAGCCGTTTGTGCCTGTTGGTATTTCTCCAATGACAGCTGAAGTGCCTCTCTCTTGCGTTGTTCTTTGCGGGCATAAAACTCACTTTTAGATAGGCGGTAAAAAGTATAATAATTGCTTAAATCCTCCCATTTATCAACATACTCATAGCCTTCCAAAAATTCTTCAGAGCGGGCTCTCACGCGGCTTTGGTAGTATTCATACACGCCCTTGTTATCTTCCATCCTGTAAAGATTTTGCTCGCTGCTGATTTTTGTGCTGATTTGTTTAGACAAATCAGCCAATGCCTTCTCCTTGGCTTTTTCTTCATAAAATACAGAGCCGCCTACCTTTGGTGTGGTACCTATACCATAGAAATAGGCCGATGACACAGGCCGGCTTTTCAGCCATTCGGGTTTAGATAGCTCTAACAGCTCAGCTTCTTTTTTCTTGGATGAACAACTGCATAGCAATGTCAGCGCCAGTATTATCGTTGACAGTAATTTCATATTCAACGGAGGTTTAGTTTTCAGGTTGATAATTAATGATGTTGTTGGAAACATGTTGCATGCACTCACATAGCAACTGACTTTCCAGCTTGGCTGCCGATTGTAACTCTTTTTTGTTTTTGAATAAGGTGTGCAGGCGTTTGTTTGAATCTTCTGAATCATACACCTGATCTTCAGCTGAGTCTTTGTCGATGTATTTCCAGGTGCCGGCTACCAGTTTTTTATAATCCCCATCAAATTTGGCGTAATGTACTTTATCTTTTTTCTCACCCGAGAAATTGTCTGCAAAAGCAATTTCATCTCGGTCCACCCTGTTCAGCTCGTAGTACAAGGCAATGGCAGCTGTGTTTTCCTGCGTATACTCATAATACTTCACTTTCGTGTATTTGGCTTTTAATTCAATGGTTTTTGTTTCCGGATTAACAACTTCAACCATGTTCTTCAGGTAACCATGTTTTTCAAACTTCTTAAGCTGGCCGGTTGATTTTGCATATTTGTCAATGCGTGCCGATAATATGCTTTTGGCCTCAAAGTATTTGCCTTGCTGGCGAGCATATTTTAGTGCCAGGGTCTGATCTTTAGCTTCATTCCAGCCTGGGATAGAGGTGATGGCCTCATCGCTGATAACTTGATAAAATGGTGATTTTATTTGAGATAGTTCTGCCACTATCTTTTCCTTCATCAGTGTGGTATAGCTTCTTGTGCTGCGGTATTTATAGCTCACAGGCAGGATGGCTATCGTCACCGTGGCTTCGCTTAAGCACTGCGTTTGCAGGTCAATACTATTCTTATAGCCCTTGGTTGCTTTATTGATCAGGTTAAAATCAGCATAGGCGCTACGGTATTGCTGGGTTTCCATCAGTTGATTACCGTGGCGGTAAACAGGTTCGTATTTAGCGGTAATCCATTGTGTTTGGGCATCCTTAAAGTTTTTGTCGATGCCAAGAATCTCGCTGAAATGGGCTTCGGCATTGCTAAATTCTTCAAGGCTAAGCGCCTTCATGGCTTTCTGATAGAGAATATCAAGGTAACGATCTCTTACTTCCAGGTAGTACTCCTTTTGCTCTTCCGACATAATCAACTTAACTCCTAAGGCTGATAGCTGATTGAAATAACTCTCGGCTTCCCTGTATGCGTAAACAGCTTCTTTGGCACTGCCATTATTGTATTGGGCCTTGAACGCATCAATTTTGTCTTCCAAAACAAGCTGCCCGGTACGTTGCAGCCCCAGTTTAGCATCGATGTTATTTTTATTGGCACTTAATGATTTGAAGTATAATGCGGCAGCATCGGTATATAGTCCTGCTTCATCAAATTTCTGAGCTTTGTTGTAATTGCGTTTGCTGGCACATCCGGCAAACAATACTGTGATTAACAGAATTGGTAATAGTTGTTTCATAAATATTCTGAGTTATTTGAGGTATTCAACGTGAATAAACAAAAAGTGTTCCGATTTACTGCAGATTAATTTAGATTTGTAGTAATGACTACCAAAACAGAGCACTATGGGATTAATAGGCGGATTTGATACTAAGCAGAATTTTAAACAGTTAATGAGTAATTGGGGCTTATTGGTACTTTTGGTCTTTACCATTTTTGGCTTGCCTATTATAAATGTATTCTTCGACATATATTTGTTTGGTATTTTCATCACATTTATTGTAGTTATTTCAACTTATGCCACCAGCGAAGATGCCAAACCCAAGGTGATAGTTCAGGTCTTGGTGGCCATAATAGCTGTGTGGATAACCGATTTGGCCGAAATGAAAGTGATACATTATTTATCCTCATTATGGCTGGTGGTATTTTTTTTGTTGAGGGTGTTTAAGTTTATCAAGCAGCTCTCCCGAAAGGAGGAGGTGAATATTCTGGTGATTATTGAAGCAATAAACGGTTATCTACTGATTGGTGTGGGCTTTGCCATACTGGTTGATATGATAAGCTCTGAGTTCACAGGCGCCTTCAACTTTATGGTTGATAAATCAGTACACCAAGTTTATGATTCATTCTATTATACCTTTGTTTCCATGACTACCCTTGGCTATGGCGATTTATTACCGCTTACGCCAATAGCCAAGTCATTGGCCTTGCTAATCACCTTATGCGGTCAGTTCTACCTGGTTATTATCATGGCATTACTGGTAGGGCGCCTGCTGGCAAGTGCTGAAAAAAATTAAACCATCATTGAAATAACAGAGCCATCGGTGCTTTGGTACGCTTTCATCAGGTTGGCTGTCAGGCATGAGTGCACCGGCAATACGGCCAACATATCGCCTATCTTCACCTTATCAAATGCTTGCTGAGGCATTTTAATAATGCCATGCTCCTGTGAGAGCTTAGCGACGTACCCTAAAGGTTGGTTCACTAGCCACTTATTTTCCATAAGAGGCAGAACTGTTCCAAAATGCGGCTGGTTGTTAATGCTCATCACATCTTTTGACAGGTGGACGGCACCACCATGGACAATGACCTCCAGACGTTCGGGGTGCTTAGCTACCACCGGGCATGCCAGTGCAACGGCAATATCATCCTGATGGCAGGAGCCAATGCGTGTTTGCATATCATCATAAAACACACAGTTGCCGGGTCGTATCTCATCAAAGCCCTCAAAATTGTCAGATACCGAACAAGATGGTGTGTCGCCATATGATAGTTGTATCAAGGGGAAATCGTTGGACATAAAGGTTTTTAAGGCCAATAATTGCTGGCGAGATGATTCCATAATTGTTAAGATTTCATCGCGCGATTGTGTATTGTAGGTGTGTCCGGCATGACACAAAAAACCAATAAAAATGAGGTTTTTGCATGATTTTAACTCTTTAAGCAGCTGTTGCATGGTGCCGTAATCTTCTGCGGCAACACCAGTGCGGCCATAACCGGTATCTGTTTTGATGTAAGTGCCAACGGGGTTGGTGAGTTGCTTTTCCAGATAATGAATTGTTTCTGCAGACTCCACTACTATGTTGAGGTTGATTTTGGCGGCCAGCTCATTAATGGTCGACCACTCTAAAATATTAGCAGGAAAGGCAATGGTAATATCTGTCCAGCCATTGTTGGCAAAGTACAGCGCCATTTTTACTGATGAAACGGTAATGCAGTCGACACCATAGGCACGGAACCAGCTGCCTACCTCTGCCGACTGGTGCGTTTTAAAATGCGGGCGAAACGTTACGTTGGCCTTTAGAGCCTTTTGTGCCATACGCTCAATATTAGACAGGCATTTGGCTTTGTCGAGCAATAGTGTAGGTTGTGTCAGCATCGTTATCAGTTTTTAGCAAATATAATCAGGACTTGAGTGACATAAAAAAACCGGCTCAACTTGAACCGGTTTGAAGTATTATTGAGTTTATCAATTATCGAACAATCGTTTGCTCACGATCCGGACCAACCGAAACAATTTTGATTGGTACTTCCAGCTCTTTTTCCAGGTAGGCAATGTAATCCTTCAGTTCCTGAGGGAATTCATCTTCTGATTTTACACCCGTTAAATCTTCCTTCCATCCTTTTATTTCAGTGTAGATAGGTTCTACATCATCTGTCAGTTCAAATGGAAATTCTTCAGTTACTGTTCCGTCATTCAGCTTGTATGCAGTAGCTGCTTTGATGGTTTCAAAACCACTTAACACATCCCCTTTAGTCATGATTAACTGTGTAACACCATTAATCATTACTGAGTATTTTAAAGCTACAAGGTCAATCCAACCGCAACGACGAGGGCGTCCGGTTGTAGCACCAAATTCATGACCTGCTTTGCGCAACTCTTCGCCTGTTTCGTCAAACAGCTCGGTAGGGAATGGCCCACTACCAACACGCGTACAATAAGCTTTAAAAATACCATATACTTCGCCAATTTTATTAGGCGCAACACCCATACCTGTACAAGCTCCTGCACAAATGGTATTGGATGAAGTTACAAACGGGTAGGAGCCAAAGTCAATGTCTAACAAAGTACCCTGAGCACCCTCAGCCAATATACTTTTGCCGTTTTTCAGGTATTTATTGATTTCGTGTTCACTATCAATGATGATGCAGCTCTTCAGTGTTTCAATACCTTCCTGCAGTCCTTGCTCAAACTCTTCGATGTTGTATTCAAAATCATACATCTCCAGCATTTTCACATGCTTTTCTTTAAGAGCGGCATATTTTGCTTCAAAGTCATGCAGGATGTCGCCTACGCGTAAACCATTTCGGCCAGTCTTATCCATGTAGGTAGGACCAATTCCCTTCAGGGTTGAACCAATTTTAGTTTTTCCTTTAGACGCTTCAGAAGCGGCATCCAATATGCGGTGAGTTGGTAAGATCAGGTGTGCCTTTTTTGAAATATAAAGGTTCTTGGTGATGTCAAAGCCTTTATCTTTCAGCGAGTCAATCTCTTTTTTGAAAGTGATGGGATCCAGAACAACGCCATTGCCAATAATGTTGACTTTATCAGCATGGAAAATTCCTGATGGAATATTGTGAAGAACATGCTTGAAATTATCAAATTCAAGTGTGTGACCTGCATTGGGTCCTCCCTGAAAGCGGGTAATGACATCATATTGCGGTGTCAGTACGTCAACAACTTTTCCTTTGCCTTCGTCCCCCCATTGGAGTCCTAGTAAAACATCAACCTTCATTCTTTTTTGTTTTAATATTATGCCCTAAAGCTTGTGGTTACTTAACTAAACCCAGCCTGTAAGCTTGGTTTAATAAATTGTTAAGCGCTGAAAAGACAGTGTCTTAACACGAAAAATCGGACTTCCGATTGCCTCAGAATTCCGATTTGTAAAAGTACACATTATCCGTTTAAAAGCTATTGTGTAGCTCTGATTTTTTTATCGAATAATCTTATTCTTTAGTTTCTTCAGCAGCACAGTCTTTACATGTTCCGTATACATACAGTGAGTGGTGAGAAACCTTAAACTCGTTGAAAGCAGCAGCATTGTTTAGCACTGTCTGTATGCCCGGGTCGCAGAATTCAATCACCGAACCACAATTAGTGCAGATAAGGTGATCATGCTGCTTCGACTCAAATGCTTTTTCAAACTGAGCAATGTTTTTGCCAAACTGATGCTTGATGACCAGTTTACAGTCCAGTAACAGATCGATGGTGTTATAAAGAGTAGCCCTACTTACGCGGTAGTTTTTGTTTTTCATAAATATATAGAGCGACTCAATATCGAAGTGTCCCTCGCGACTATATATCTCATCTAAAATAGCATAACGTTCAGGTGTTTTCCTGTGTCCGTTGCGCTGAAGGTATTCAGTGAATAGCTGTTTTACCACATCTTTGGCATCTACCTTATTCATATGTAGTCTCAATTAAAATAGAGCCTAAAAATAAGTAAAATCGTCAGATTAAAAAATACTTGTTTAGAATTATTATAAATCAGCTTTGATGCGGTCTTGCCGGTTAACATTATGTACACCTTTAATCTTCATGATATTAAGAATGAGGTTGTTTAAGTCCTCGGTGTTGTGAATGTATAAATAGATGTTGCCTTCAAATATGCCATCGTGACTTTCGATATTAATGGAGCGCATGTTCACATTCTGGTCTTCAGAAATCACTTTTGTTATTTTACTTACAATACCCATCTGGTCGATGCCCGACAGGTTAATAAGTGCCAGGTATGATAGTATTTTATGTGACTCCCATTGGGCCGAAACAATGCGATTTCCCTGACTTGACATCAGCTTGAGGGCTACCGGACATTTGCGGCTGTGTAATATAATCTGGTCGCTTTCATCCATGAAAGCCAGAATGTCGTCACCGGGAATGGGATTACAGCAGTCGGCTATGGTAAACTGATCCTGTTCGTCATTATCCGATAAAACAACCTGTGTTTTCTTTTTGCTTGGTTCGGGTTTTACCTCCTCCGGCTTACTGGTCGACATTCCAAAGTTTAGCTTCCAGTAACGAATCCATTTGTTGCGCGATTTGGTGCTTAGTATCTTATGCAGGTCATCCAGCTTGATGCTGCCTTTGCCAATTTTAAAATATAGCTCATCACGCTTGGAAATTTTATGGAAATCAAGAATCTTCTTCAGTATTCGTGAGTTGATGGTTAGCTTCTTCTTGTGAAGCTCTTGTTCCAGTATTCTTTCACCTTTAGCTATAATGGATTTTCGCTCTTCCTTAAAGGCATTCTTAATGCGGGTTTTAGCTTTGGCTGTTGTTACAAAACTCAACCATTCGTATTTGGGTTGTTGTTTTTCAGAGGTAATAATTTCAACCTGATCACCGCTTTTTAGCTGATGACTGAGTGGCACCAGTTTAAAGTTAACCTTGGCACCGATGCATTTATAGCCAATGTCGGTGTGGATATCAAATGCAAAATCGAGTGCTGTAGCTCCCTTGGGCATCACTTTTACATCGCCTTTGGGGGTGAAAATCATGATTTCGGAAGCAAACAGATTCAGTTTAAAATCATCCAAGAACTCCAGTGAATCGGCATCGGGATTATCCAGCAGCTCTTTAATCATCTCCAGCCATTTGTCCAGCTCCGATTCTTTCTCCTTCTGCCCTTTGTACTTCCAGTGTGCCGCAAACCCTCTTTCTGCAATTTCATCCATTCGGGTGGTACGGATCTGAATTTCCACCCATTTGCCATCAGGCCCCATTACTGTGCTGTGAAGCGCTTCGTAACCGTTGGCTTTAGGGGTTGACACCCAGTCGCGCAAACGGTCTGGTTTGGGCTTGTAGATGTCGGTTATCATTGAATAGATGGCCCAGCATTGCGTTTTTTCGGGCAAGTGGCTTTTGGGCTTAAATACCACCCTGATGGCCAGTACATCATATATTTCTTCAAACGGCAGATCTTTCTTCTGCATCTTGCTCCAAATGGAATAAACTGATTTATGTCGACCAACCACATCAAACTCATAGCCTTCTGCTTTCAGACGTTCTTCAATGGGTGCTTTGAAGTTATTGATGAATTCTACATGTTGTTCTTCGCTGTCTTTTACCTTTTGACTCAGGTTATTGAATACCTGTGGCAATTCATATTTCAGACTCAGATCCTCCAGTTCTGTTTTAATGGCATAGAGGCCGAGGCGGTGGGCAAGAGGTGCATAAAAGTAAAGTGTTTCACCGGCAATTTTTAAGCGCTTGTGCTCGGGCATTGAGTTAAGCGTGCGCATATTGTGCAGCCTGTCTGCCAGTTTGATAAGTATAACACGCACGTCTTCAACCATGGTCAGCAAAAGCTTACGGAAGTTTTCGGCCTGAATGGAAGAGGACTGATCAAAGACACCTTCCAACTTGGTAAGGCCAGCCACAATCGAGGCGATTTTCTCGCCAAAGATATTCTGCAGGTCTTCCACCGTGTAGTCGGTATCTTCTACCACATCGTGCAAAATCGCCGCAATAACGCCTTTGGTTCCTAAACCAATTTCTTCAGCTGCAATGCGGGCCACCTCAATCGGATGTAAAATGTATGGTTCACCTGATTTACGACGCATGCCCATATGAGCTTCATGAGCTAACTCAAATGCTTTGGTAACCAGTTTTTTGTTTTCTGGTGTCTGGCAGCGTGGACAGGCATCTATGAGCGCATTAAATTGCTCACGTATCATTTTATCTTCTTCTTCCCAATCAGCTTTCGTCATGCACGTACTCGTTAAAGCGAACTAAAATACTTATTTCCTTTGATTGTAACAAAGGTTTTAAACGAGTTGTTTAGCCTCATTAAGTTGAATTTGAATATTCTGTATATGTTGCTACGCCATAGTTTTGAGCATCTCTACTTGCCGGCAACAACCGTTATTAGAGCTTCTTCTTTGAAATATTTCTGTGCCAGCTGCTGCAATTCACCCGATGTGATGTGAATGAGTACATTAAAGAACTCATTAAAATAATCTGGTGTCAGGTTCAAATCAATCAATCCCCTGTAATTGTCAGATGTGGCAAACGGTCCGTCAAAGTTGCGAATCATGTCGCCAATAAGAAAATTCTTAACCAACTGAAGCTCCTCCTCACTAATGGGCTCGTCTCTCAGTTTTTGTAGTTCGTTATTGATTTCTTTTAGTGCCAGTTCCCTGTTCTCTGCCTTTACGTCGGAGCTGATAATCAGAAAGCCGGCATGCTTATAAGTCATTATAAATGATGAGATACCATAGGTGAGTCCTTTCTCTTCGCGAATATTCGTCATCAGGCGCGAGCCAAAGTAACCGCCAAGCACGGTATTTAATATTTGCATGCCATGAAAGTCGGAGTGCTGCTTATTAAAAAGAGGAACCCCCATTTTAATAGCAGATTGGAGTGCCCCTTCTTTAGGGACAAACCGGTCTTTCTCTGGAATAATATCTGTTGGAGGTAGTAAATCGGGCAGGGGCGATGTGCTATGCCATTCTTGTCCAAAGTGCTTGTTTAAAAGCTGCTTTAGCTGCGAACCAGGCTGACCCGACACAATGATATGTGTTCCTTTAGGTATGTATGCTTTTTTATGAAAGTCAATGACATCCTCACGTGTAATCTGTTCAAAATCATCCAGTGTCAGGTAATTGCCATATGGATGCTCTTTCCCATATAGGTTTTGAGTGAATGCCCTGGTAGCAAGGGTTTTTACCTTATCGCTTTCAATAAGATACTCTTGTTTGCGCTTGTTGAGTAGCGTATTAATCTCTTTTTGCTCAAAGGTTGGGTGCTTAATAATGTTTTCGAGCAGTTCAAGTGTTTGTGGTAAAAAATGTGAAAGTGTTACCAGCGTTACAATAGAATGATGAAACTGTGCCTGTTGACCAATGTAAGCGCCATAAAAATCAATCTTCTCCGAGATTTCAGCACCGGTGAGGTGTTGGGTTCCTTCAGAAAGACCTTTGCAGGTGATGGATGACAACAGGGGTTTATTGGCCTGTATAGAACCTGCCGGGAATAAAAAGTCGAGCTTGGCCACTTCCTGTGAGCCGGCCTGCATCAGGTGTACCTGAATACCATTATCCAGTTGAAAGGTTTCAATGGGGAGTAGCTCAAATGTATCGGTTGTTTTAAATTTCGGGGCAATGCGTCTGTCTATACTCATTTTATTGGCTTGAGCGATAATATAAAGTTGAACAGTTGGTGGGTTTAAAGGTGTTTTGTGCCGTATTCAGAATGGCTTCTTTGGTGACAGCCTGATACTTATTAACCTCGTCATTAATGTCTTCAGCTTTACCCAGCAGCTCGAAGGATGCCAGATTCATGGCCTTGTTCAGGAAGCTGATTTCAGAAAATACCAGAGATGATTCCACCTTATTCTTTACTTTTTGGAGCTCATAATCACCTATGGCCTGCGTACTTATTTTATCCAATTCAGCCTGGATAGCCTTTTCGGCTTGTTCCAAGGTAGTGTTGGGTAGTAGACGACCCATCACCGTGAATAGTCCCGGATCATGATCGCCCGATATGTAGGCATTTACTTCACTAAAAAGCTGCTGCTCTTTAACCAATGATTGCATCAGACGCGCCGATGGGCCGTTGGCCAGCACATCGGAGAGTAAATCAACTGTATAAAAGTCATCATCAGTTCGGCTGCCAATATGGTACACCTTCTGAATCATATTAGCTGGCACATTGCGCTCTACCTCCAGTTTGCGTGCTTCAGTTTGTGTGGGCTCTGCAGGTATATTGTTTTGGGCCAGTTCCCGGTATGGAATATCGCCAAACCATTTTTGTGCCAGAACAAATACTTTATCCGGGTCTACATTCCCACTAACACACAAAACAGCATTATTGGGTGCGTAATGACTAAAGAAGAATTGTCGCACATCATCGAGCGTTGCATTTTCAATGTGTGCTATTTCCTTACCAATGGTAGGCCACTGATAGGGGTGTACTTTATAGGCCAGGGGACTTAGTAGCAGTGGAATGTCACCATATGGTTGATTGAGGTAACGCTGCTTAAACTCCTCAATAACTACCTTTCGCTGCACTTCAAGGCTCTGCTCCGAAAAGTCCAGTTCCAGCATACGATCCGATTCAAGCCAGAATCCTGTTTCCAGGTTAGCTGCCGGCAAGGTCAGGTAGTAGTTGGTGATGTCGCAGTTGGTCCAGGCATTGTTATCACCTCCCACCATCTGCAATGGAGCATCATACGAAGGTATGTTTTTACTACCTCCAAACATCAGGTGTTCAAATAAGTGAGCAAAGCCGGTTTTGTCAGGTTGCTCATTCTTTGATCCCACATTGTACAATACGTTAACAGCAGCCAGCGGCGTACTTTTGTCAACATGTACAACTACTCTTAATCCGTTGCTAAGCGTATGCTTCTGTATGTTTATCATTAAAAATTAAATCGAGGGTTTGTGGCCGCTTCTTCTTTTACCTGGCGGTATTCTGATAATAGTTCTTCAAACACTACACTAACAGGTTTAATGTCATTAATTAACGAGGCAACCTGTCCGATTTCCAGCTCTCCTTCTACTAAATCACCTTCAAAGATGCCTTTTTTAGCGCGCCCTTTTCCCAATAGTTTTTGGAGGTCTAATGTAGAAGCCCCGGCTTTTTCTGCTTCATGTACCTGTTCGAAAAATGCATTCTTCATTAATCGCACAGGTGCCAGCTTTTTAAGCGATAGTAAGGTGCCACCTTCTCCCGTTTCAACCACCAGTTGTTTAAATGCTTTGTGAGCCGATGATTCTTCAGTGATGGCAAAACGTGAACCAATCTGCACACCATCGGCGCCTAGTGCCATGGCAGCAAATATGCCTTTGCCGGTACCTATTCCACCAGCTGCAATCAGTGGCAGAGTGGTTTGCTGACGGATAGACGGAATCAAGGTTAATGTGGTGGTTTCTTCACGGCCGTTGTGTCCACCCGCCTCAAAGCCTTCAGCTACAATGGCATCTACACCGGCTTCTTCACATTTTTTAGCGAAGCGGCCATTGGCTATAACATGCACAACAGTAATGCCTTTTTCTTTGAGGAAACCTGTCCATTTGGCCGGATTACCAGCCGAAGTAAACACAATTTTGACCCCTTCCTCAACGATGATTTGCATCAGTTCATCAATGCTGGGATACAATAATGGCACATTCACACCCCATGGCTTGTCGGTGGCTTTCTTCATTTTTTGAATGTGCTCACGCAGCACCTCAGGGTACATGGAGCCGGCGCCGAGTAAACCCAAGCCGCCATTGTTACTAACAGCTGAAGCAAGTCGCCAGCCACTGCACCAAACCATTCCACCCTGAATAATTGGGTACTGTATATTAAAAAGCTCTGTAATTCTGTTTTGCATAGTTATTTATTGAAATCATTATCTGACTTCCATTATTAACTATCAATTCGTCTTTTGGTTCGGTTGATTTTCTTTTTAAACTCTTTCATTTCACCCTCGAACATATCGTAGGCCACAAACTTACACTCAAGCGGGCCGTTGAATAAAGTGTACTTAGAGTCTGGGCGAAGTCCGACATGCTTAAGCGCTTCTGTGTTGGAAGTAATGATCCATGCCTGCCAGTCGGTATAGTTTTTTTTCAGGTGCGAACCAATCTTTTTGTAGAACTCATTGATGTTATCCTTCGTCAGGCGCTCGCCATACGGTGGATTGGTAATCATCATACCACGTGGAGCAGGTGGCATGTGGTCTTCCATATTTGAACGTACAATACGAATCTGACGGTTCAGGCGGAAATCCAGTGAAGCCGTTTTGGCCATATCTACCGCTTGTGGATTATTATCGCCACCTACAATATTTACTTTCGGATAGCGGATCTTATTCTCTGCCTCGGTATGAATCTTTTCCCACAAGGCCTTGTCGTAATCAGCCCAGCTCATAAAACCAAAGTGCTTGCGCTTAAATCCGGGAGCCATGTCGCAAGCCATCATTGCGGCTTCCATCAGGATGGTGCCGGTTCCGCACATTGGGTCAATCAGTGGAATGTCTTTGTGCCATTTGGCAATTTTCAGCATACCTGCTGCCAATACTTCATTAAGCGGTGCTTTATGATGGGGGTTGCGGTAGCCTCTGCGGTGTAATGATTCAACCGAACTGTCCAGCGATACGGTAAACTGATCGTGCGATACATGTACATTTATCTGAAGATCTGGCTTTTCGATGTTAACCGAAGGACGCTGGCCATTTTTATCTCTGAATTGGTCTGCAATTGCATCTTTGGTTTTTAATGCCAGATACTTGGTGTGCTTAAAAAAATCAGAGAAAGCTACTGCATCGATGGCAAATGTATTTTTCTCGGTGATGTGCGCCGACCAGTCATATTTGTAGATGTTCTGATACAGTTCGTCCTCAGTTTTTGCCTTGAATTTCAGAACTGGCACTAATACACGTAAAGCGGTTCGCAAATGAAGGTTGGCTTTATACAGCACTTCTTTGTCGCCTGTGCAGGTTACGGCCCTTTTGATGGGCGTTACATCATTGGCTCCTATTTCCCTTAACTCATCAGCCAATACTTCCTCTAAACCATGAAAGGTTTTTACTAATAATTTCATGCGAACGCTTTTTTCAGTAAATCTTAAAATCTGCTATTCATTAATTAGCAGATTGTTGTAACTAACAGCTTGTTTCTTCCCTTGTTGTATAAAAAAGAGGGCGCAAAGGTACGAAACTTAATACGAACAATTGATTTTAAACTTCTTTATCAGGAGTTATTTTTACAATTCTTAACGTTTAAACAGCTGGTCTGTCTGATTCAGGTTTTTGCCCAGTCGCCTGTCCATAAAGGTGCCTGAGAAAATTAATCCGCCTATAATACCCATAAAGATGTACAGAACCTGTTCGCCCATGTTGCTGTTACTTACCTGTGCGTCTAAGAATAAGGTGCTCAGACCAATGAATGCTTTACTTCCCGGCACCAGCATAATGATACCGGGGATAAGGTAAACCAGTCGCGGAACCTTGGTGAGATGAGTGAACAGTTTGCTAATGGCTACCGCTACTATTGTACCGAAAAAAATACTCACCAGAATGCCTGTGAAACCAAGTAACAGGGTGGTGTAAAAGCAGACAAAACCCGTTACCATACCCAGCGGTATGTCTTTTGGGCGTACCTTAAAAACAGGCATCAGGCTTAACGATAGGATCAGAATAGCTGCGAAATCAACCCATTGCGGAATGTCATCAATCACAACATGCGGTTTAATCTCTATAAAAAGCGGCAACAGTGCCAAACCTAACACCACACCAAAAAACTGCTTAAATAAGGAAACCAGGGCATCAAAAAGCTTGGCGGTACCCGATACCAGACTACGCGAGGTAATTTCCTCAAGTGCCGTGGTGAGCGATAGCCCGGGTATAAACACAATGATGGAGGCGAGTATGGTCATGGAGATATTTAATTCGGGCAGAACTGTTGACAGTAAGCCAGTAGTGATGGTGGCACCAAAGGCAACCATTGACTCCAGTGTGCTGCGCAAATAGCTCGAATGACGGGCCATGAGCGTGATGCCATAGACCAATGCGCCAATAAAGGTGGCTACAATAACAGACAGCCAGTTGGTGTTGAGTAAAACACAGAAGGAGCCGGCCGAGAACATGAAAGAAAGTAGCTCAACTAACTTATTGTAGCTATTGGGCTTATTCTGAAGTTCTATAATTTGCTCTTTGGCTTCAGCAAAGTTGAGCTCATTGGTAATCACATTGTTGGTAATCTCAACCACCTGAGATAAAGCCCCCAGATTTAACTCTCCCGGGGGGACGCATTCCACATGGTTGTAGGTGTGTTCATCTTCCTCATAAAATACATAGTTAATCCATGTTGGTGTATCCATAAAGCTACCTTTAATATCTTTCTTTTCAGATATCTCGGTGAGGTATATCTGTGATTTATAGGATGGAACACCATAAATGTGCAAAGCCTTGCCAAGCTGCACGATGAACTTATATTGTTGTGGAATTTGCATTGAATGAGTGTGTTATGCTAATGATTAGATGTTGCAAAAGTAGATAAGTTTGCTGATATATGTCGCCAAAAAACAGAATATTTGGTATTAATAGCATTTTATATATATTTGCATCTAGATATATAGATATATAAAATTTAATAATATGAGTTTAGAGGCTAATTTAGCACATGAGGCACAAGAGTTATTAGTCAATGAACAGCTTATTGAGCCAATCTCTTCAAGGGATGATGAAAATAGTGTTGTTGCTAAAAAGAAAAAAAAGAAGAAGCTGTATGATACCAAACAGGAGCCACGTAAAGCGCTGAGTACCTTCTTCCGGAATCATTTTAAAATGCTGGTGAACCGCATGACAATGGCCGACCGTAAGGCCATGATTATGGTGCGCATCAATACCACAATTATTTCCTTACTCATTGTGTTTAATCAAAAAATGGACGTGTATGTCGATAACGGGAATGCTATTGTTATTGTTTTATTGATTGGCAGTGGAATGTCACTGGTATTATCTCTGCTAACAGCCAGTCCTATTGGGGCATATGTCCATCGCTTATTCAAGTATCATCGCGAAATGAAGGAGAAATACCCTGACTTTAAGCACAACAGTTTTATGATGATGAGACGCGTAGATCTTGATGAGTATGAGAAATCGATGGATGCCGTGGTGCGCAATCAGGATTTACAGGTGGGTAACCAGGTACGCGCCAGTTTTATGCTTAACCATTACACCTTATGCAAGTACCAGTTGTTGCAGTGGTCTTATAATCTATTTCTGATTGCATTCTTTATTAGTATCGGGATTTTGATATACGGACAATTGTAATCAATTAAAAAGAGGTATGTACCGATAATCCTTTAAAATTGGTAAATTGAGCTTCTAAAAATCCTTCACGTGTGAGATGTATAAGCTTCAAATTATTATCAATAGTTCTATTACTTGCTTCCTGCACTAGTACCGGTAGTCAGGTTTGGAAAGTAAAAGATGGGGTGAGTACTACTTATAACTTTCCATTGGCAGATACATTTCTCGAACTTGATAATTCCTTGCAAGAGGTTTCAGGTTTGGAATATGATGTGAAAAGCCAGCGCTTGTTGGCTATCAACGATGAAAAAGGAATTATTTATGAGATAGACAGGCAAAGCGGAAAGGCAGATGAGCTCTATGAGTTCCATAAAAGTGGTGATTACGAAGGCCTCGCACGAGCTGGTAAATTTATTTTCGTCTTAAAAAGCAATGGTAAGTTATACCGTTACAATACTGATAAGGATAAAACAAAGGTGTATGATACGGGCCTGTCAGCAATTAATGATGCCGAAGGATTGTATTATGAGCAGAGCTTCAATAGCCTGTTAATTGCCTGTAAAGGCTTGCCATTAAGTGAAAATAGGCATGAAAAAGCCATTTATCGCTTTCGATTAGATACCAAACAGTTGGATGCCGATCCTGTGCTCTTGATTAATGTGGAACAACTAAAGCAGAATGCAGAAAATGAGCTTAATGCTGAGCAGCTGTGGCGCTTAAACCGTTTTGCTCCTTCAGGTGTTGCTATTCATCCTGAGAGTGGGCAAATATTCCTTTTGTCGGCGCGTGGCAGCATGCTAATGGTGTTTGATGCAAAGCATTCACTTGATTACGTTGTTTTTCTGGATATGCAAAAGTTACCCCAGCCCGAGGGGATCGCTTTTGATGAAGAATTGAATCTTTACATCGCTTCCGAAGGAAAAGCAGGGAGAGGTAAACTCATGAAATTTACGCCTAATTGATGATGAGAAGATACGTATCATACCTGCTCATAATACCATTTCTGCTCGCTGGATGCTCAAGCGTAAAAGCCCCCTATTATAGTGCAGAGGCCAGTAACTGGCAGTCACAAAACCAGATGCAGTCAAATGATGCTGTGCGTACCATATTCTTGGTTGGTGATGCCGGTCAGTTGGATGACGAAGTGAATGGTACCAACTATGTGTTGTCGGCTGTTAAGCAACACTTAATGCGAACTGGCTCACCAAGTGACCTGGTGTTTCTTGGCGATAATATCTATCCGCTGGGCATGCCATCAAAAGACCATGAATGCCGGGCTTTGAGTGAACTAATACTTGAGTCGCAGCTGTTACTGGCCAATCAAGTAAGTGGCACCACCTATTTTATTCCTGGTAACCACGATTGGAAGAAAGGAAAAAAGGGAGGATTGAAACGCATAAAGCGACAGGAGAAATTTGTGGAGGCCTATGAACCAACAACTGATTCGAAAGTGAAATTTTATCCGGGAGGCGGCTGTGGCGAACCAAAAGTGGTTAAGGTAAGCAAGGATTTGGTGTATGTGTTTGTCGATTCGCAATGGTGGCTGCATAATTGGGAAGAGGAGAAAAAGATGAACAAGGGTTGTGACATTCACACAAGGGGTGATTTCCTGGTGCGAATGGAAGAAATCTTCATGAGCTATAAAAACGATGAGGTGATTGTGTTTATGCATCACCCTATTGAGAGTAATGGTAAGCATGGCGGGTACTTTTCTTTCCAGCATCACTTGTTTCCATTACTTGAACTGAATCATCAGCTATGGGTGCCATTGCCAGGTATTGGCTCTGTTTATCCAATTTACAGGCAAACCACCGGTTCGGTGCAGGATCTCAGCCATCACCTGTACCAGGATTTTGTGGAAGGAATAGTTCGGGCAGCCAAATTGTGGGATGTGAATGTGACCTTTGTTTCGGGCCATGAGCACAACCTGCAGTATTTCGATGATGATGAAATTAAACAAGTCATAAGCGGGTCGGGCAGTAAAGTGACCTATGCCGCGGCTGGTGGTGAAGCCGATTATGCCAGTGAAGCACGTGGTTACGCAAAAATAGATTTCTATAGCAATTCCGAAGCCTGGATTGAGTTTTACACAGTCAATGGCTTTAATGTCGAACCAGTGTTGGAATATCGCCGGCAAATACGCGCACCTAAAGCCGGGAGTAGAAAAACGGACAAGCAGTATGCCCCATTAAGCGGAACCGACACAATTGTAGCTGCCAACAAGATTTTTGAAGGGAGTAAAACAATGAAGTTTTTCCTGGGAGAGCAATACCGCAGCATGTGGGCTACTGATGTGAAAGTACAGCTCATTGATCTGGAAACGAAGCATGGGGGATTAGCACCCATCAAAAAAGGAGGGGGCATGTCATCGAACTCCCTGCGTTTGGAAAAAGCTGATGAGCAGCAATATATTTTACGCTCAATCAATAAGGATTATACCAGGCTGGTGGATGAGAAGTTTGCTAACCTAAAGGCATTAAATATTATGAAGGATCAAAATTCGGCCAGTCATCCATATGGTGCGCTAATGATCCCTTCCTTATCCTCAGCGGCTGGAGTTTATTCAACCCAGCCTGAGTTGGTTTATATGAAGCACCAGCGTGGTTTGGGTAATTATAATGCCTTTTTTCCAGAGGAAGTATATTTATTGGAGCAACGTCCGTCAGGTGATTGGAGCAATGCCGATTATTTTGGCAATTCAAAGGATATCATTGGCTACACCGACTTACTAGAAAATCTGCGCGAAAAGAAAACGCATTTTGTCGATCAGGAGTGGGTGCTTAAGTCACGCCTGTTCGATTTGTTTATTCATGACTGGGACAGGCACGACGACCAGTGGCGCTGGGCAAGTTTTGAAGAGGATGAGCGCACCATCTATCGGCCCATTCCACGTGATCGTGATCAGGCCTTTTATAAGTTTGAAGGGGTAATTCCAGTATACGTCTCCACTTTTTTAATGAAGAAGTTTAAAACCATGAAAGGCGATGTGCGGGATGTGAGGCACCTCGCATTTAACGCCAGGTATTTCGACCGCTATTTTTTGAATGAGCTGGAATGGACGCAATGGGAGCAGATTACCAGGGAATTGCAGGCTAATATGACAGATGAGGTAATTGACTCGGCATTATTGGGCTTGCCGCCCGAAGTAAGGGAGCAAAACAAAGAAGTGCTTGCCCTGTTAAAAGAGCGTCGGGAGCATTTGCTTACAATTAGCCGCAAACTATACGACTACATTAGTACTGAGGTGGAGGTGACCGCAACCGATGATGATGACCGCTTTGAAATAACACGCTTTGACGATGGTCAGCTAAACGTGAAATACTATGTGAAGCGAAAATCAAAAGGCGATTTGTTAAAGTATTCGCGCACGTTTCATCCTGATGAAACCCGCGAGGTGCGCTTATATGGACTTAGGGGCGATGATGAGTTTATGATTACAGGTGCATCAAACAACGCCATTAAAGTGCGAATCGTTGGTGGTGAAGATGAGGATACAGTTATCAATCAATCTGCCGCTAAAGGAGTTTATGCCTACGATAACATTGAAGGCATTGAGCTGATTGGTTCTAATATCAAGGATAGAACCTCGAACCATGTTGATATTAATGATTACGACCGTTACGGATTTAAATACAATACCAATCTGCCTTTTCTGAGGGGTGGCTATACACTGGACGATGGTGTCTGGCTTGGCTTAACACACAACTGGACCCGATATGGCTGGCGCCGTGAGCCCTATAAATCAAAGCAGAAGGTAGCAGCTTTGGTGGCACCGGGTAGTCAGGATGCTTTCATCATAATGTATGAAGGGCATTTCCTCAATCTATTACCCAATGTTGATTTTCATCCTTCTTTATATATCGACTATCCGAGTATAGAAAACTTTTTTGGTTATGGTAATGAGTCGGTCAACCACGATTTGGCTAAACAATATAACTGGGTGCGCAAACGGGCTTATAAGATTGAGCCACTCATCAGCTTAAGTAGTCGTAATTCATTCATCAGCTTTAAATTTGGCCCCACATTTGAATCGGTCCGATTGGAAGATACCAATGGCCGTGTCGCCCAGGACCCGGAGCTGGGATTTACCGATGAAGAACTGGACAGGCATAGTTTTGTTGGTGCTAAAATGGTGTACAGTATCAATTATGTCGATCGCGAATCAAAACCAACCAACGGCATTCGGTTCAATGCATCGTTGAGTTACCAGGATGATGTTACCAATGCCAATACTTTGTGGACGTTCGGAACCAATATGCAAACCTACTTAACCATTGCTAATCATCCCCAGGTAGTGTTAGCCAATAATGTAGGCTATGAGCTAATCAGCGGCGAGGCACAGTTTTATCAGTATCCCAACCTGGGAAACCGCACCAACCTGCGAGGCTTCCGCAATAATCGATTTCGGGGCAATAAGGCCTTGTACGAAAACCTGGATTTGAGAATACAGCTATTTAATTGGGATAACCGATACCTGCCGATGGACATTGGTATATTGGGAGGTTTTGATATTGGGCGCGTGTGGCTCAATGGCGAGCATTCCAACGATTGGCATCATAGTCATACCACTGGTTTATGGATGGATGTACTTGAGCAGATTATATTACAGCCCTATTACTCCTACTCCAAAGAAGGGCACTACTTTAGTTTTAACATGGCATATAATTTTTAAGCGCTAAATTGGCCGGTCCGCGTTTATCCATTATTTTCACCATGTATTAAAGTCCTGATATGAATATTAAAGATACGATACTATCAAAGTTCCCCATTTTGATGGAACCTGCGCTGCTGGATGAGATGGCACGTTACTGCACAACCAAAACACTGGAAGCCGGTAATAATTTTATTGAAATTGGTGACGATGTGGTGGCCATGCCCCTTTTAACCAAAGGCGTTATTAAGGTAGTGCGCGAGGATAGCGATGGTAATGAGCTGCTACTATATTATCTGAACGGCGGAGATACTTGTGCTTCAACACTATCGTGCTGTATGGAGCGGGCTAAAAGTGAGGTGCGCGCCACCGTTATTGAAACTGTGACGGCCATTATGGTGCCCATCAATTGTATGGAAGACTGGATGAAGAAATATGCCGGCTGGCGCAGCTTCATCATGCAGTCGTACCGCATGCGCTTTGAAGAGCTCCTGCACACCATCGACAGCATTGCCTTTAAAAAGATGGATGAGCGCCTGATTGAGTACCTGATACAGCTATCGGAAGAGCGCAATACGCTTGTCTTATTGGGTACACACCAGGAAATTGCCGACGATTTGCACACCTCCCGCGAAGTGATTTCACGACTGTTGAAGCAGCTTGAGAAATTGGGTAAAATAAGTTTGTCGAGGAATAAGATTGAGATAGTTGATTTGAGTTAATATGTTTCGGGTTTTAAGTTAAATCCTAAAATATTATTATGGATTGCATCTTTACTTAAAGCATTCAAATTAAGATGCAATCCTTTGGAATCTCAATACAAAGGAAGCAAATATAAATAACCCTCAACCCTCAACTCAAAACCCATAACTACACCATATTTCTTAAAAATCCTAAATTTCCTCCCTTATGTGACAATAGGCACAAAGCATCTTTTTTGATGACATTAGTTTTGCCACCGTTAAAATCAGAGCAAACAAAAAATAATATAAATAGTCATCAAAATGGAAAAGATTGTAATTATCGGAGGGGTCGCTGCCGGCGCTACGGCAGCCGCAAAAGCAAGAAGGTTATCGCCAGATGCACAAATCACTATGCTTGAGGCCGGACCCGATGTGTCATTTGCCAACTGTGGATTGCCTTATTATATCGCCGGCGATATTGACAGCCGTTCTAAATTGATCTTACAAAGTCCTGAGAGCTTTAAGGAACAATACAATGTGGATGTTCACATTCATACATTGGTTACATCTATTGATAAAGAAGCACACTTGGTTCATACGCTGGATACACGCGACGGAACCAAAAAGCAATACGACTATACAAAACTGATTCTGGCCCAGGGAGGCCGTCCTATTCAACCGGATCTGCCGGGGGCTGACAACGACCATGTGTTCAGCCTGTGGACCCTGGCCGACATGGATAAGATTGATAATCACCTGAAGCAGGAAGACCCTAAGACAGCCGTTGTTGTAGGTGGTGGGTTTATTGGCCTGGAGATGGTGGAAGCCCTCGTTAAGCGTGGTTTAAAAGTACATGTGGTGGAGAAAATGCCACACGTGATGTCGCTGATGGATGCCGAAACAGCTGGTTTTATCACACGTGAGCTAAAGGAATATGGAGTTGGTGTGCATACCGAAACAGGGGTCGTGAAAATCAACCCTGATTCGGTAGAACTGGATAACGGACAAACGCTGGAGGCCGACATGGTGCTGCTATCCATTGGTGTGCGTCCAACCTTACAGCTGGCCATTGATGCCGGTCTGAAGATAGGTGAAGCAGGAGGTTTGCTGGTAGATGAGTACCTGCAAACATCCGATGCTGATATTTATGCCGGTGGCGACATGGTGGAGATTGAACACCGTGTGAGCGGTAAAAAAGTACGTATCCCGCTGGCCGGACCGGCTAACCGTCAGGGACGTATCGCTGCTGAAAATGCCCTGGGTGGCCAACATGCCTATAAAGGTTCTATCGGTACATCGGTAGTGCGTGTGTTCGAAGCGGTGGCAGGTATCACCGGTATGTCGCTTAAACAGGCCAAAGCAGCCGGTATTGATGCCGATGCGGTAGTAGTACATAAAGAGCACCATACATCATACTATCCTGGAGCTGAGACCGTGAGTGTGATGGTGATTTATGACCGTCAGACAGGTGTAGTGCTGGGTGGACAAACAGCCGGATACAAAGGGGCTGATAAGCGTTTGGATGTGTTGGCAACAGCGGCAGCAGCCAAAATCAAGGTGAGTGAGATTGCCGATATGGATTTTGCTTATTCACCGCCTATTGGAACGGCTAACGATGCCATGAATATGGCTGCTTATGCTGCCGAAAACAAATTGTCTGGTTATAGCCCAAGCCTGTTAGTGTCTGAGTTGGATGCATTTATTGAGAAAGAAGAGCGCTTGGTAGTGCTGGATGTGCGTGATGTCTTCGCTTTCCGCAAGAGTAATCTACAAGGAGCACATCATCTGCCATTGGAAATGCTTTCACAGAACCTGCAGGCCATTCCAAAAGATGTAACCATTCTGGTTTACGATGAGATTGGCAAAAAAGGCCATCAGGCCTTGCGTACCCTGAAAGGTGCCGGATTTGACAACGTGTATAACATTTCGGGGGGACACATATCATTGCAGCGCCATGCTATTGCAGTTGGCTTCGAAAACTTCAATGTGACCTTGTTGCCACTCGAAAAGAAAAGCATTAACAGCAAAGACGAAGCAGTAGAGGTAGAAAGCAACCAGAACGTGAGTCGCGATGAGATGGAGCGCCTGGTAGTGGATGTGCGTACACCAGGTGAGTTTATGACAGGCGCCTTCCCCAATGCAGTCAATATTCCATTGGACGATATCATGTCGGGCAAAGGTGAACTGGGTAGCACTGACCGCGAGATTATCGTATACTGTGCTTCAGGAGCCCGCTCGGCTTATGCTATGCAGGTATTGCAGCAACGTGGTTATACCAACGTAAAAAACGGTGGTGGTATCGCAGCCATGATGTCACATGCTTAAACTATTGGTACAGGATTAGTAATGGATAATTCCCCCCTTGGGGAGAAACCCGAAGGGAGAGGGGGATAGGTAATCTGAATCCTTTAACCAAAAACCAAAACTGGCCACCAGTGTTTATTCAATGCTGGTGTCTCAGTTATGAAGTTTGGGCGGTTAATGGAGTGCATTATGCCAATTTATTATAAAGTGTGAGTGCATAATGTGAATAGTTGAATCTGCGCTGGGGTTCGTTTAATCGCTATATATTCCATGGATTGCCCCCATGGTTCTTATAGTTTAATCCCCTCGGGATTAAAAAATGTCTGAAGGACATTAACAATAATAACCTCGTGCGTAGCGCGGGGACTTTAGATAGAGGAATAAACAACCCCGGAGAGGGTTGAATGTAAAAGCTGGTTTATCAAATATCGATTAACAATAAAATTACCGATAAGAACATGGGTCTATTTGATTTTTTATTTGGAAAAAGAAAACAGGAAGTGCTGGAAGCCATTGAGCGAGGAGCACGTATTATTGATGTGCGCACGCCTCAGGAGTTTAAATATGGCTATATCGATGGCTCGGTGAATATTCCACTGGAGCGCTTGAATGATTCAGCCATTAAAAAGTTAAAGAAGCTCAATGCACCCTTGGTGGTGTGTTGTGCCTCGGGTATGCGTAGTGCTTCGGCCAAAGGCATGTTAATCCAAAATGGAATTGCAGAGGTGTATAACGCCGGTGGCTGGCATAAGCTCGATCGCTGGTTAAATAGCTAGGAGACTGGAGATAAGTACTGCCTCTTACTGCGGTTCTCTCTCCGAGGGGCAAGTATTAGCGCAAGCCATCTTCCCCTTGGGGAAGTGCCGAAGGCGATGGGGGTATCAAGAGATTATCCTATTTATCACTTTCCGGGGCGTATAGAAATCCTTTTCGCTCTTTGTGTCCTCATAGAGGCAAAGCAAGTTTATGGCTTAAGGAAATTTAGATAATGGGTTGGGTTTGAAAGGTGGTGGTCTGTTGGGCTATCACCTTTTTTGTGTTGGTAGCACATATATTTACATAAGAAATGCTTAGTTTTAGGAGATAACCATTATACCTGAACACTATGCCTTTAAAGTATGGCCTTAGGCCCAACACACTATCTACTAAGGGAGGTAACTACATAGCTGTGGTCGGCGGAAACGAAACCTATACCACCGAGCGTATTGTTGAAATGATGATTCAAAAAGGATCAACAGTTACCAAGGCCGAAGCACTGGCTGTTATTGAAGAGTACCACTCGGCTGTTGAGCAACTGGTGAGTGAAGGAGCCATTGTGCATACCGATTTGTTTACCGTCTCATCGGGTATAGCAGGTAATTTTGATAATATCACGGATAGTTTTGATTCGCAAAAGCATCAGGTTAAATTGCACTTTAAAGCAGGCGAACGCCTTATAAAAGCCCGGCAGCGCATTCGTCTAAAGAAAAAGATATTGAATCATCGTGCACCTTTTCTGAAGCAGTTCACCGATTTGTCAACCAATGCAACCGATGCATCATTTACACCCGGTCAGCCGGCAAGGATTAAGGGTACTTTGCTCAAATTCGATGCCCAGGATCCTGCACAGGGCATCTACCTGATAGCTGAGGATCGCAGCGAAACAAAAGTGGAGATTCTGATACTTAATAAACCTTCGGAACTGATGTTTATTATGCCTGATGAGTTGAGAAAGGGCAACTATAAGCTAGAGGTGAGAGCCATAGTGCACCGTGCTAAAACCATCAGGACTGGTAGCTTACAAAGACCATTAGTGGCTAAGGAGATGTAGCACGACCCACCTAGGTCCAGGTGCTTGACCCAAGTGGGTCATACTGTTTGACCTAAGTGGGTAATAGTGCTTGACCTAACTGGGTCGCGATATCTGACCCAATTGGGTCACGAGCTATGTAGTAGCAATGATACTCTTCTCTTCATTAGGGAATGGTGGTGCCCGTAGTTTAGCATCGCAGAGTGGTAATGCATTGAGCGAGACAGTTCTTGCTGTTGCAATTGTTTTTACTTAGTAACTCTATTAACCTGAGTTCGACGTAAAATTTTGAACTCAGAACGCTTACAAATAGTGAGTTTCAAGTGTATATTGACGAAAGAATAGCGGGCTATTTTG
>NZ_JAGTAR010000038.1 GCF_018156225.1 Carboxylicivirga sediminis | reverse complement strand
AGCCCGTGCACAACTTCATAGCAGCATAGCAATAATGCAAAAGCAAATCTATTTTAAAACACAAAAAAGAGGATGTCTCAATTTTGGACACCCTCGATTTTTGGAGTATATTGTATTTCGAAGTTGCTTAAGCCTCTTTTGGTTCAATCACCATCAGAACATCTCCTTTAGCAACAGAGTCACCAGAATCGAATTTGATTTCTGTAACCACGCCGTCAACAGCAGCATCAAGGTTATTCATCATCTTCATGGCTTCAAGCACAACCACTGTTTCACCAGCTTTTACTTCTTCGCCAACTTTCTTCTTGAACTCTACAATCATACCTGGGATTGGAGCTAACAAGCTACCTGTAGCTTCAACTTCTTTAGCACCACCCTTAGCACGACGAGCGCGAGGAGCCACTGCACCTGTTGCATTTGGATCGTTGATTTCAACAGTGAATACTTCGCCATCAACTTTAACTTCCAACTCACGGGTAGCACCACCGTTACCTTTAGAAGTTAATTCGCCAGATAATGCCTTACGCACCAACTCTTCTTCTTTCTCAACCTGCTCCATAGTCTTCGCCTGGAACTCAGCTGGTACTTCTTCCTTACCGTATTTCCACTTCAGGAAGCGCTTACCTGTTACAGGGTATAAAGCACACAATACTTCGTCGTCGATGTCTTGAGTAAAGTCTTTGAACTCCTCTTTAACGGCATCCATTTCAGGCTCTAAAATTGAACCAGGACGAACAGTAATAGGCTCCTCTCCACGTGGGTAATCCTTCAAGGCTTTCTTCTGAACTTCAGGATTGATAGGATCAGTAGTTTTACCGTACAATCCGTAACAAAGGTCTTTTACCTCTTTAGTAATCTGAGCGTATTCTCCTTCGTACGAGTCAAACAATACGTTGTTTACTGTTTGTACACCAACAATTTGTGACGTAGGCGTTACCAAAGGAATGTTACCTAAGTCTTTACGAACTTTTGGCAATAAACGGAATACTTCAGGTAACTTATCTAAAGCATTCATGGCTTTCAACTGGTTCACCAGGTTAGATAACATACCACCTGGTGTTTGGTGAAGCAATACATTGATATCAGTAGTAGCGTAGTTAGGATTGTTATCCAGGTGCTTGTACTTAGGTATGTATTTCTCCATCTCTTCTGCAATAGCAGTAATTTTATTGATGTCCATACCAGAATCGCGGTTAGTACCTAACAACGACATGATTAATGGCTCAACAGCAGCATGTGATGTACGGTAAGCGTAAGGCCCGATACAAGTATCAACGATATCCACACCAGCCTCAATTGCTTTGAAGATAGCTAAGTCAGCCATACCAGAAGTAAAGTGAGTGTGCAGGTTCAATGGAATATCAGTGAATTTCTTGATTTCGCGAATCAAGTTATAGATATCGTAAGGTGCAACCAAACCAGCCATATCTTTGATACAGATAGAGTCAACACCAAACTCAACTAAGTCTTTTACTTTGTTGATGTAGTAGTCCATGTTATAAACATCACCACCTAAACGAGGCTGGTTCAATGTGTAACATACTACACCCTGGAAGTGCTTACCATTGTCTTTGATAACCTGAGCAGCCGTTTCGAAGTTACGGTAGTCATTCAAAGCATCGAAACAACGGAAGATATCCATACCGTTATCGATTGAACGCTGAACGAATGCTTTTACTACATCATCAGCGTAATTACGGTAACCCACAACATTCTGACCACGTAGCAACATTGAGAAAGGAGTTTTTGGCATGTGCTTCTTCAAGGTGCGTAAACGCTCCCATGGATCCTCAGCCAGAAAACGGTGCATGGTATCAAAAGTAGCACCACCCCATGTTTCAACAGCGTTGTAACCAGCGTTGTCGATCATTTCAGCAACTGGTAACATATCTTCAGTACGTCCGCGAGTTGCAAATAAAGACTGGTGTCCGTCACGTAAACTAACGTCATTAATTTTAATTGGATTGGCTGCCTTTGGACGGTCAGCGCCAAACTCTAGTGGAGCCATTTCTAATACTCCGTGCTTATCGAAATTCATCTTTTTTCTTTTTTAAGTGCTTAGTGCAAAGTGCTTAGTGCCTGTAAGTAAAAAAGTCGATTTGGTGATTTATTTAATTGTCGAACTGTAAGATTCTCATCTCTCACTTCGCACCTCTCTTCTCTTTCTTCATGCTCTATCCCACTTCTGCCTTCTGCCTGTTAAACTACTTTACTTACCTTAAGCGCGAGAACGTAATAAACGACCACGACGTTGTACCATTGCTCGGTTACTCATAATCACTTCTTTACCGGCAGCTTTCCATGAGTTAACAGCTTTAACTTCGTTATTTTTAGCTGCTTCCTGCTCCAGGTAATAAGCTACAGCGATCATTGCCGCTCTTCTTCTTTTTTCTCTTGCTGTCATAGTACAATCGTTTTTTACAATGGAATGTTTCCGTGCTTTTTAGGAGGTAACACCTCTGTTTTAGTCGACATCACTTCCATGGCGTCGATTAGGCGCTGCCTTGTTTCGCTTGGCAGAATAACATCATCGATATAACCGCGCTTAGCTGCTAAGTAAGGTACACTAAATGCCTCTTCGTACTCGCTGATTTTAGCATCTGTCATCGCTTGCTTGTCTTCTGCTTCAGCAATCTGCTTACGGTATGTTGAAATAATCTCAACAGCTCCTTTAGCACCCATTACTGCAATCTCGGCCGATGGCCATGCAAATACCATATCAGCACCCAATGGCTTCGAACACATGGCTAAATAGGCACCTCCATAGTCTTTACGTGTAACAACAGTGAACTTAGGCACAGTAGCTTCGGCGTATGACCAAAGTAATTTAGCACCGTGACGAATAATGCCATCCCACTCCTGCTGAACACCTGGCAAGTATCCTGGTACGTCAACAAATGTAATCATTGGAATATTGTAAGCATCACAAGTACGAACGAAGCGTGAAATTTTATCGGAAGCATCGATATCTAAACAACCTGCCTGAATCATTGGCTGATTGGCAATGATACCTACGGAACGGTTGTTTAAGTGACCAAAACCTACAATAGCATTTTCAGCATAGTGCTCATGCACCTGCATAAACTCACCGTTATCAAGTACCGACTCAATAACATCCACCATGTTATATGGTGTTTTTGGATCATCTGGTATAATTGTATCTAACTCTTCACACTGACGAGTTGGGTCATCACCCATAGGTATTTGCGGTGCCTCTTCAAGATTGTTGTTTGGTAAAAACTCCAACAACTCTTTGATGGCATCTATTGTATCTTCGTCGCTATCGCAGGCAAAGTGAGCATTACCACTCTTGGTATTGTGAACCATAGCTCCACCAAGATCTTCCAAAGTAGTTTCCTCACCTGTCACGGTTTTAATTACATTAGGACCTGTAATAAACATGTGACTTTTTTTCTTTACCATAAAGATAAAGTCGGTCATAGCAGGAGAATATACTGCACCGCCGGCACAAGGTCCCATGATAGCTGAGATTTGCGGAATAACACCCGATGCACGTGAGTTACGCATGAAAATCTCACCGTAACCTTTCAAAGCATCAACGCCTTCTTCAACACGAGCACCACCTGAATCGTTAAGCCCAACAACTGGTGCACCAGCTTTAACCGCTAAGTCCATAATTTTACAAATCTTAGCAGCATGCATTTCACCTAGTGAACCGCCACGTGAAGTAAAATCTTGTGAGTAAGCAAAAACCGGACGACCATTTACTAAACCGTGACCGATAATTACACCGTCAGAAGGTATTTCAACTTTTTCAAGACCAAAGTTGACTGAGCGATGCTCAACAAACATGTCTACCTCCCTAAAGCTACCTTCGTCAAAAAGATAATCTAAACGCTCGCGAGCTGAAAGTTTGCCCTTTTCGTGATGTTTAGCCACACGTGCATCACCCCCCATTTTTCGGACTTCTTCACGCTTCTTTTTAAGTAGCTCAATCTTTTCAGATACTTTCATAAATACAGATAGTTTACAATTACACCAAAAATTCTTTAATTGTCTTTTATGCTGCCAAAAATATATACTAGTCCTGATAAGTTGACCATATAAATGTTAAAAAAATGAAAATTCACGATTTTTTTCTTTAATAAAAAAATACGAGCTGATTTTGTCGATTTTTTTACAAATAGTCTACTACAAAAACACTCAAGTTTTAATTTAAAAGAAATTACTGTAATGGGCTTAAAATGTGGATATATGAAATTTTGTGATTTACAAAGTTCAGGTGTTATATACTTAACACATATCCTTATGTATGTGGATTTTTTAAACCTGATAAATTATCTGTCACATATTTACTATTGAATCTTTATCAAGCCTGCAATAATCCTCACAAAAAGCGCTTCCACTCGAGAAAGATTTTTTTTTGAAATTCTGTTTTAAGCATCAACACTCTTTGGCATCAGGTGCCTATCGATAAGCCGGGTACTGATAATTAAGAAAGCCACCAAACACCCTATGGCTGCCCCCAGGCTGATATCAAGGGCCGTATGCACGCCTAACAATACCCGCGATAGAGCAACCAATGTCGCCCAGGCAAAAGGCAGTATGAAAAACAGACGACGCCTGAAATCGGAATAAATGAACAGGATGATATAGGCCATTAGCGTAGCCATCAAAAAAGCATTCACCGAATGACCCGAAGGAAAGGAATAGCCTGTTTCATGCAGCCAATGCGTGATGACTTTGGGATGCAAAGGTTCATCATCAAACATAATTACCTGAGACAACTGCCCGTTAAAAAAATCCTCAATGAATGCACGCCGTTCATCCTTGGATTCAATGTTATAAAAAGCTTCGCTATCAAAACCCATCGACTCATGAAGAAAAATAATATTTGGGCGTTCTACTTTCAGCTGTTCCTTAATAAAATACTCATTTACGCGGGCAAAGACACCAAGCACAAGTGAAAACACCACCAAAGCACCTGTTATTACCAGTAGTTTGCTTTTCCAACCTTTATAGTGCATACTGATGAGTATACAAAACAAAATGGTGATAAGAGGCACTCCTATTGTTCCACCTGTATTGGAAATTAAGAGCCAGAAAGTTGCCAACCACCCTTCGTGAATAACTGAAAATCCATATGGTAAAAAAAAGGTACTTGAAAGGATAAGCAGGCAAATAAATGAAATTAAAAGCAATAATCGAATACGCAAGATCATAATAACAACTTTATTTCTGACAAAAAACCGGTTGCAAGCGAGAGGTTTAAGTTAACCAATATAAGCGGATTTTCCTTAAATTTTCAGGATGTATATAACAAGAGAATTCATACCTGTCGGCAGTAAGAAGATAAGTGGTCACAATAGCTTACCTATTGACAACCGCCTTTTTTTTGCGTAATTAGTAAGAAGGGAAACAATTCGAGGTACAATGACACCGGCTTTTACATTATTGTCTGTTATATGGCTTAGTATGATGGTGTTCTTTATCATTATTATGCTGTTTGTTGTAATGCTGCTTATTGCCAAAGCTAAACTAACAACTCAAGGAATGGTGACCCTGACCATTAACGACGATAAACAATGGCAGGTAGCAGCAGGACAGACTGTTCTCAATAGTTTAAGCACCTTAGATATATTATTGCCATCGGCTTGCGGAGGTAAAGGCACTTGCGGCATGTGCAAATGCAGAGTGGTAGAAGGTGGCGGAAGCATACTTCCTTCCGAGACTATTTTTTTCAACCGCAAAGAAAGACTCAATAACTGGCGCCTGGCTTGTCAAACCAAGGTGCAGGAAAATGTTAGCATAGAAATACCACCTGAAGTAATGGAGATCAAAAAATGGGTATGTGAGGTGATTTCTAATCGCAATGTGGCCGCCTTTATTAAAGAATGTATTATCAAGCTTCCTCAACAGGAAAGGTTAGATTTTAGGGCCGGTGCTTATATACAGATATATGTCCCTAAAGTCAGCATTAATTATTCTGACATTGCCATTGATGAGCCATACAAAAGTGAATGGACACAAATGGGCATGTGGGATTTGCAAATGACTAACCGGGAAGAGACCTACAGGGTTTATTCAATGGCTAATTATCCCGGCGAAGGAGAAACAGTAACATTAAACGTACGCATTGCTGCCCCACCAATAACGAAGCTAAATAATTTCAAGAAGGTAAACCCGGGTATTTGCTCCTCTTTTATCTTTTCTCGTAAGGCTGGTGATAAAGTTATAATATCCGGTCCTTATGGCGAGTTTTATGTGAAAGGCCAGGCCAAAGAGCTTATGTTTATTGGTGGCGGGGCCGGCATGGCTCCGCTGCGCTCTCAAATATTTGATCTGCTAATTACTCGTCAATACATCAGTAAAGTTAGCTATTGGTATGGTGCGCGTTCAAAAATTGAGATATACTACGAAGAAGACTTTAGAAACCTGGAGAAACAATATCAGAACTTCCGATTCGAAATAGCCTTATCTGAACCCAAAGGTGATGATAACTGGAGCGGCCACTGCGGTTTTATCTCCGACGTCATCTATAAGGAGTATTTGAGTAAACACGAGGAGCCTGAAGAGATTGAGTATTATATTTGTGGCCCTCCCAAAATGCATGAGGCAACAATGGCCATGCTGTATAACCTGGGAGTACCAGACAGCAATATCTCATTTGATGAGTTCAGTTAAAAAGCTTATCATCATACACCATCTTCAACAAGTTAATATTGAAGCACCAACAAATGGGCATACATTACTTTAAATATGACTAACCAATGATGCTTTAGAAACTGCGCACAACCTGTACCAACAACAAACACCACCCCAATATCATCAATAGACCGCCCAATGGAGTTACCGGACCTAATACCTTAAGGTTAGCCCCAATTAGTGACGATAAACTTAAGAAGTATATACTGAATGAGAACAAAAGGGTGCCTGAAATGAAGCTCCAGCCCATCATCTGCTGCAAGCGTGTTTCGAAAGTAAAGAAGAAACCTATAACCAGAAGCACAATGGCGTGATACATCTGGTATTTTACGCCAACCTCAAAGCTTTGTAGCTGAGTTTCGGTTAATACTTTTTTTAAGGCATGTGCACCAAGCGCACCAAGTGTTACAGACAATGCGCCATAAATACTACCAAATACCAGTACAATCTGTTTCATTTCAATATATTAAATATTACTTCCGTTTAACAGGTAGTTTTATAAAAGGTTTAGCCCTTAACATTCACTAAATCCCTGATTTCGAAATTCAATTTCTTCGAAAAATCTATCTTCAATGAACCAAACTCCTCATCCATAATAAACTGATAGCCTTCAACCGTTTCACTGGGTAATGGCTCTTTGCCCTTATATTTTTTTCGGTATGCTTTTATTTTCTTACAATCGTTACGCTCAATAGCCACTACGCACTCAAGACTTACATTCTCATAAATCTCGTAATCACTTTTTATGTTTCTTAGAATTCCCATTTCTTACTTTAATTATTGACTACTTGAATTGATAATTTGTTACTTGCTCCGATGTTTATCATCTCTTTGCCCCTGTTTCACCATTCCCAAAAACTCCAATCGCTGATTGGCAGCCATACCATTGGGATTGCAACCTATCTCACCCTCGGGCACTGCAATCCCAAGCTCGTTATAATGCTTGATCCAGCCTCGATGGAAATCACCAGTTTGCGGATCAATAAAAGTCATGGGGTTGAGTTTAAAGAGCGAATCAAAGGCGAAGGCTTCGTAAACAAACTCGGAGCAGTAAAAACCCTCATCTTCGAGGATGTAGGAATAATTATATGGCTGCCCCAATTGCTTATTGGCAAATGCCAAAGCAGTGTCAACACTCTCTGTATTCAGGCCTTTTACCCGATAATGACCCACAACAACAGAATCGGAATCTGACAGGCAAAAATCTTCGAGCAACTCTTTACAAACTCCTTTACCTGGAGCTGCGTGCAATACCCAAACCGTATCTCTATCTACCTCCACCAGGCCCATGTGCGTGTAGTGATGCTCCTTACCAGTTTGCGTTACTGCATCAATGGCCTGCGATAATGTACTATTTAGATATCCTCTGAAAAGAATATCTCCCGATTGATAATGATTATTTTCTATTGCTGGCTGACAACTCATTAAGACTACTATTTGAGCAAGAAACAACCACTTTACCAAACTGTTTATTTCCATGTCAGCTTAATTTCAATTGGTTTTGTACTAAAGTCATTCATCATAAATCGCAAACCTGCAATGTTTTTAGCTTTTATCTGCGGCAACCATTTTTCGAGTGGTTTTCCCTTTGATTGACCTTGTTCATCCACCACTTCGAGCAACACATCTTTACAATTTTGTCGCGATACTTCAATAGTTACCAATTTCACTCCGGTGGTCAGTTCAACATACTCATTGCGGTTTTTGGCTGATAAGATTACAGTTTCCATGACTACGTATCACTTTGTGTTTTATACCTGTCTTTTTGGTTAAATAAGGTCAGATCCTTATAGCCTGCTTTAATTTTTGCCGAGTGCAGTTCTCCTTTGTTTATGTAATAGGTATCCCCCTTTTTCAAAAACAAAACCTGTTTACCGATTGTCAGCTCCATTTCTCCATCCAGTACCACGCCCCATTGTGCTTCGTGCGAATGAAGGGCTACTTCCGTATCCGTTTCAAATTCCATAAAAACAAACTGCTGTTCGCCAGCCTGTATCAATCGTGACACCAACCCATCAATGGGTATTTCGGCTGAAGGGTGCTCATCAATTATCGGTATCTTTTCAATCATATAAGTTTAGTTGCTATTCAAATTAATTGAACAAAATTAGGACTTTTCCTTGTATAGCTCGTTGCTGACGGTTGAAATCATTCGATTAGTATCAGGTCAAGCAGAACCTTATAGGCCTGCTCACCTACAAATTTAGACTTCAGCCAGGCGTAATACACCGATGCATGCAAATCTTCCTGTTCAATGGGTATCCAGTCAAAAGCCGTTTCTACTGCTTGGTAAAATTCACTTGTTTCTGCAACTGCAGGGTCATCAACTATTTGATTCACCAACTGCAAAAATACCTTTACACGCTCCATTTGCGGCCGTTTCTCAAATAACTCTTTCTGCCTTAGCAAGCCACGAATCTTGTTAGCTGCAATATCGAACTTACCTAATTCGAACTGTATATATATTTCCAGAAATTCCTTTTTTATCACCCACTCAACACCCGCAATTTTGGAACACCAGGCATTACTATGCTCAATACTCATTAACTCCTGCAGTGCCACTTTGTATTCAGTATTATAGAAATGATAGATAGCTTTGTTTAGCTTCAGGTTTAGCACCTCTTCAGGCTTTAATCGCAATTTTTGCATAAAGGCAGCATCAACCATACGAATTGCTTCATTGATATGCCCTGTAAAAAAGCGTAATGCACAATACAGCTGTGTAAAACGGGGTAGCAGACGCGTGTATTCGCTCCGGGCTACCTTGCGCATTTGTTCTCTTAACAGGTAAATGTAATCGAGCGATAAACTAAACTTCTTATTACGGAAAAGCGTATGGGCCACCATATATTGCAGACGGGCCACATAGACTATATCATTGGCCGATGCACTGGGTAACACCTCCATGTTGCGATAAAAATGTAACAAAACAGGCTCAAACTCATAATAGGCTTTACGTGATTTGGCGGCACTTCGTACGATGGACATCAGGCGATACACCACCGACGGTCTGTTGGAAATAGCCTGTGTGAGTTCAAACTCCTCCAATGTTTGTTCAATGATGTGTTGCAAATCAACTATTTCACCTTGCACTTTGGATTTTTGTAAATGATGCTGAATCACCTTATAGGCTGTATCAATCTTGTCATCTTCAATGGCCAGACGCAGGTAACGCTTCTTTTTGGACAAAACCACATCAATTCGCTCATTAAGCTTATCCAGAGGCATTTCCAATTGAAGTCGACAAATCTGATTGGCCAATGCATACTGCTCATTATTCACAGCCAGCTGCTCCGCTTTCTTTAACTTCTTCCAGGCGAGATGAACGATGTCAAACTCCTTGAGATATCGGGCCATAGCCACTTGTGCCGAAACCTGTGCTTCAGCCGTATAATCATTTCGCAACTGCTTAAAGTATATGAAGTCCGTCAGATGCTTCATTAGCTTTTTACGCAAAGCATGATAAGCCACCTGATTGCCATCAGGATAGAGTCGACTGACAGCATCCTCGGAGCTCAACTCGCCTTCTTTATACAACAACCAGAAAAGATCCAAATCTTTTCGATTCGTCTTCTGCTTTTGACGATTTATGAATGAAGCAAATTCACTGACTTCCGGTTTTGAAAGGGTATTTATGATATCAACAAGGGCATCCATAGCATTATTTAAAGTCCTTTATTTAAACCCTAAGTTACTTATTTTATGACCTTAATCACACTATATAAACATTTTTAAATGTCCTTTCTTATCAATTTATGGTTTGCTTTAGACTCTGGCTGTGCCGTAAGTTTACACCGTGAACAAATTAAAGTATAACCCAAATTTGACGATCATGATTGAATTAATTAAGAAACATTGGATAACCACATTGGGCATTCTGTTCTTGTTTTCATCATTCACCTACTTTTTAAAAATTGTATTTGAAAACAATTGGTTTCCTGCAGAATTAAGAGTTCTTTCGGGCTTTACCATCGGCTTAACCTTGCTGTTTGCCGGATTCAGCAATTACCGCAAGAACCAGTTAAACACTTGTCAGTTGCTGGCCGGAACCGGCATGAGCGTTGTGTATGCCACATTCTCTTATGTAGCATTCAGCACCAGCCTTAACTGGCCTTACAACATCACATTTATTTCCGTGCTCAGCCTGACGGCACTCACCACCTTTATGAGTTACCGCTACGACCTGAGAGGCCTCATATTCATCAGCATCATGGGTGGTTTACTTTCGCCACTGTTTATGAAAGCAGAGCCTCATCACGACTGGCTGTTGTTTGCCTACGTGTTAATCCTCAACGTTGGCGCTCTATATGTCAGCATATCTAAGCGTTGGATTGAATTACGCGCCATGGCATTCGCCATTACGGTGCTCATCTACGCCACCTACTTTATTTATTTCGATCCATTGACATGGGGCCGACCATTCTTTTATGCGGCATCACTTTTTGCTACCTATATGGGCGGCATTATTTTCGCCTCGTATTACGAAAAAGATCGCTTCACCGGATCGAATCTTTACCTGAGCCTTATTAATGCCATGCTGTTTATCTTTTGGTCGATATACATTCTGGGAAGCTTCGAGATTACATTCACAATTCCATTGTTAATTGTTGGGCTAGGCTTCATGGCAACATCCTCATTTATCTATTATCTATCGGATAAAAAGCCATTCCCTGCCATTATTTACACATGCCTGGGCTTGCTGCTGTTTGCTATTTCTGCATCCAACATCCAGCCAATGAGTATTTATGGTCTTGAGTATGTATTCACCACCTTGCTATGGTTATTGGTAGTCATCAGCACCTATTCCATTGGCCGATTCACCAAAACATTTGAATTGATTTACGTGAGTTACGCAGCCTGGCTGATGCTTATCATCTACTGGTTTACAGTAGCCTGGGATGTACAATGGATAGAATTATTTGGTGTAAAATACCTGCCATTTTTTAATGCTGGTGCTCTTACCTGGATGGCTTTGGCGGCCTTTGGCTTTTATGGATCAAAAGTTGAGCAGGCAAAAAGTCCCAACCTGAGTACAATGATGGCTATAGCTGCCAATATCATTGTTGCCGGTTTGGTTACTATTCAGATTAAAAATCTTTGGATAGCCTACGACATCACTTTTATGAGTCGTTCTTTAGCAATTTCTTTCTCATACATCATTTATGCTCTGTTTATTTTTGCATGGGGAGCACATACGAGGGCAGCAGCCTTCAGAGTTATGGGCTCACTGGTATTAATCATCACGACAGCAAAGGTGTTTTTCTGGGATATATCAGGAGATGCCAGCATCAGCAAAATGTTGTTTCTTTCCATCATTGGCCTGCTGACTTTAGGTATTGCCCGTATCAACAAATACTGGCTTGATAAAGAGAAGGCTGAAGCGGAGGCTAACAAACAGCCATTCACACCTGAACACGACTAGGCTGCTTTAATATTCAGCCATAACGTGAAGATAAAGTTTGCATCGTTTATATTTGCAGGGGTAAGTCACATCACTGTACTTACCCCTTAATTAAACCATTTGCTATGAATAAATCAGTTAAAACAAGCTGGCTCCCGCTTTTCATCACCAACTTTTTAGGTGTACTGAACGATAACTACCTTAAATACCTGGTATTTTTCATCTCCACCACCTGGATGATGAAAGATCAGGAGTCCATCGTCATCATGCTGGCATCAGCCTTGTTTGTACTTCCATATATAGCTTTTTCGCCCATTGCCGGTAAGCTGGCGCGCGATCATGCCAAGTCTAAAATTATCCAGCGGGCGAAGCTATACGAAATTCCCATCATGGCCATTGCATCGGTGGGATTCATCCTCCAAAATGTAACCATTACCATGTTTGCCATTTTTCTGATGGGCTTGCAAAGCTGCTTGTTCTCACCGGCCAAATACGGCATCATTCGTGATATTGGTGGTAAAGAAGGGATTCCATTCGGTACCGGTGCTATGGAAATGCTTACGTTTATGGGCGTACTTATTGGGACATACATTGCCGGTGTTACATCTGATATCAGCCTGATTGAGTCCTTATCGCCATACAGAACCCTCATCGTATGTGCTGCCCTTATTTTCTTTGCTGTATTAGGTTGGCTTTTCAGCTTAAAAATCGCTCCAAAAGAAACGGTACCTGATGATGAAGATGAAACAACGCTCAATCCGATTCTTTTCCTCATTCGCTCTTATAAATGGAGCAAGCAAATTAAGGGTTTGAATATTGTGATTATTGGTCTGGCTACTTTTTGGGCCATTGGTTCTTTACTACAGATGAACATCACAGTGCACTGTCGCAATATGCTTCAACTATCAGATACAGCCACCAGCACCATTATGGCATTGGTTGCTGTTGGCATTGGAGCAGGCTGCTATTTGACTGGTGTTATCTCCAACAAGAAACTGAAGATGTACCTGGTGCCAATTGGCGGAACAGGCATGCTACTGTGTGTTTCCACCATCTTCATCGTCAATCCTTCCACCATATTGTTCACTGTATTAATTGTACTGACAGCCTTTTTTGCCGGTATTTTTAAAATACCTTTAAATTCATTTATTCAGGATCGCGTGCACGGGCGTAAGCTGGGACTAATACTTGCTTATAACAACCTAATGCTGTTTACCTTTATCCTGGTATCAGCAGGCATCTTTGGATTGGTTGAAACAATGGCCAACTCACTTATGGTGTTTGCAGCCGTTGCAGTTATTACGCTTATCATCACAATTGTCGCATGGCTGCGAATTCCAGGTGCCAACAAACTGAAGGCGCTGTAGTTGTTAAACAAAGGACGGAAAATCATAACAACTATTCAACGTTGTATAAGACTAGATATACAAACATTTGACTAGCATTAATTTCATAAGCATGAAACAACATCACCCAATCATAATAGGCTTAGCTAAAGGGCTGTTTGCCCTCCTGCGTTTTATTCTTGGAGCTCGATACAAGGTAAACGTAAAGGGGCGGGAAACGCTAAACAGTCAATCACCCAAACTGATTCTGCCGAATCACCAGGCCATTATGGATCCCATTCTGCTGTTTGCCTATTTGTACAAATACACAACAGCAGTGCCCGTTATGCTAGCCTCCTACTTTGATATCCCTGTTGCCAAATGGCTGTTCAAAGCATGGGGAGCTGTACGTGTAAGTGACCTCGAAGGCGGCAGCCGCAACACCAATGTGTTGAAACAAATTGTATCATCGGTTGACAAAGGACTGATGATGAACAAAAACATCGTTCTATACCCAAGTGGTCAGATTGCAGCTCAGGGCTTTGAGCGCATTATCAATAAACAAAGCGCACAATTAAGCGTTCAAAACATGCCAGATGGTGCAGAAGTAATAGCCGTTCGCATTTCAGGACTGTGGGGCAGCCGCTGGTCAAAGGCATGGATGGGGCAATCTCCTTCATTCTTCCCTACTCTGTTTAAATCAGTTGGGCTTGTGTTGTCAAACCTATTGTTCTTTATGCCTCGAAGAACGATTAACATTGAATTCGTTAATATTACAGCTGAATCAAGAGCCAAAAGTCGTGAGGGCAAAGCGGAGTTTAACCGTTACCTGGAGAGTATTTATAATATAAAAGGAGAAGAAGCAGTATCCTACATCCGCTATCACTTCATATCACCTCCAGTAAAAAGAGAACTGCCAGAAAAGATTGCAGGTTCAGATAAAGTATTAAAAAAGCAATCATCAGCATCCAATGTAACAATACCTAGTGCTGTTTTTTCAAAGGTACAAGCCTGTATAGCATCCATCCTGGAAATAGATGCACAAACCATTGAGCAAAAAAGCTACTTACAATTGGATTTAGGTGCAGACTCGCTCAATATTGTGGAAATCATATCTGAAGTGGAGAATCAGTTTCCTAGCTTTTCGGCTCCTCAAATCAATGACATAAAGACCGTTGAAGATTTATGCCTGGTAGCAATGGGGCAATTTAAAAGTGAGAGTGATCTGAAACCTTCGACACTGCAGCGTCCTCTTAGCGAGGTAAAGCGACTGACTATTAGCAATGACGGCACCATACTTCAGCAGTTCATCAACACCTTTTCCAAACATGGAAATGATCCGTTTTGTTACGATGCCATGCTAGGCTCCACTACCCGTAAAGAGTTCTTTTTAAAAGCATGCGTAGTAGCCGAGTTGCTAAAAAAAGAGAGCAAAGAGCAGCATGTGGGTATATTGCTACCCGCCTTACAAAGCACCACTTTGCTGATTGCAGCCTGTTATCTGGCCGGAAAAGTGCCGGTGATGCTTAACTGGACCGTTGGCAAAAAAGTGCTTTTGCACTGCCTGGCAACGACAGGCGTTCAGACTATACTTTCAGCGGGAGCATTTGTTGATAAGATTGATGAACAGCTTCCTGAGGAGATAAAGAATAAGATCATTCTACTCGAGAAGAAAGTACCTCAGATATCACTGATCACAAAGCTTAAAGGAGCCTTAAAAGCTAAATTCCCACAGCTTTTAATAAATACTAAAAACAAACCGGACACCGCAGTTATCCTGTTTACATCGGGTAGCGAGGCCATGCCCAAAGCGGTGCCATTATCACACAACAATATCGTCAGCAACCTGTCCGCAGCATTTCAGCTGGTTGATATCGATAATAACCAGGTATTTCTATCGTTTCTGCCACCATTTCACAGCTTTGGCTTTACGGTACTCAACATTATGCCCTTGCTAACAGCTATAAAAGTGGGCTATACACCCAACCCAACTGATTCACGTGAAGTGCTGCGCATTCTGAAACACATCAAAGCCAATGTATTGGTTGGCACACCAGGCTTCCTGAAGCTTTTACTGGCCGAGGGCACCAGTGCTGCCTATGCATTTAAATCGGTGAAATTTGCTATATCGGGTGCCGAAGCTATGCCTATATCCTTAAAAGAACATTTTGAAGCAGTCACCGATAGCGGACTCATCCTCGAAGGCTACGGCATTACCGAATGTTCTCCTGTGCTAACGCTCAATCCTCAGGTCAAACAAAAGCTCAACAGCGTTGGCCGGTTTCTGCCAGGCATTGAAGCTAAGATATTGAATTTAGAAACCAACGAAGCACTGCCTGTCGGGCAACCAGGAATGATATATGTAAGTGGCCCAAATGTGTTTGATGGCTATTTGAACCAACCGGAACTGCATCCGTTTGAGACCATTGATGGGAAATGCTATTACAAAACAGGCGACCTGGGATATCTGGATGAGGAAGGCTACCTGTTTATTACAGGGCGTCTCAAGCGGTTTATAAAAATTGCCGGTGAGATGATAAGCCTGCCATTCATCGAAAAAATACTACTCGACAAATACGGCAGAGATGATGAGCAAGTACTGGCAGTGGAGGGCAGCGACAAGAGCCAGCCACCGCGTATCGCATTGTTTACAAAAGATAACATTGACCTGAAAGAAGCCAATGAGCACTTACTCAAAAACGGTGTGGCTCCCATTGCGAAACTTCGCGAAGTGATCAGCATTGATGAGATACCTGTATTGGGCACCGGCAAAACCGATTACAAGGTGCTTAAGGCAATGCTTGAAACATAAAAAAGCAAAAATAGTATCTTTGCGCCTCAATTATCAAGGGCAGACATGAATCAACAGTTGACAGACATTATATTACAAGCCACCGGTGCACAAGGTATTGGCCATACAGAAATCATCCAGAACCTATGGAGCGGTTATGGACAGATAATACGAGTAAAGCTGCATGGAGGTGAGCACAATAGCGTTGTGGTGAAGCACGTTAAACTACCGGATACTACTAAGCACCCAAGAGGCTGGAATACAAACCTCTCACATCAGCGCAAGTTGAAATCCTATCAAGTAGAAACGGCCTGGTATGAATTCTGGAATAGGGATTGTGACGATAATTGCCGTACTCCTCACATCCTGGCGTTAAATCACGTTGGTGAAGAAGTAGTAATGGTAATGGAGGACTTAAACGCGTCAGGTTTCTCCAGGCGAATGAATAGTGTTGGCTGGACAGAAATCAAAACCTGCTTACGTTGGCTGGCAAATTTCCATGCTACCTATTTAAAACAAACACCTGATAAACTTTGGGAAGTAGGTACATACTGGCATTTGGATACGCGACCGGATGAACTGAACATCATGGATGATACCAAGCTGAAAGCTGCAGCACCGGCTATCGACCAGCTACTGAACAACTGCCAATATCAAACATTTGTACATGGCGACGCCAAGCTGGCCAACTTTTGCTTTTCCGAAGATGGCAAGAAAGTGGCGGCAGTGGATTTTCAATATGTGGGTGGCGGCTGCGGCATGAAGGATGTAGCCTATTTTGTGGGCAGCTGTTTGTATGAGGATGATTGCGAAAGCATGGAGAAACAGATTCTTGACTTCTACTTCGATGCTTTAAGAGCTGCTGTATCTGAAAAACATCCGGATATTGACTTCGAAGAACTTGAACTGGAATGGCGTGAGCTATACCCGCTTGCCTGGACCGATTTTCACCGTTTCCTGAAAGGCTGGAGCCCGGACCACTGGAAAATCAACAGCTATAGCGAGCGCCTGGCCCGCGAAGTGATGGCGCGATTAAACAAAGCCCAATAAGATGTTATTATCCCCCCTGCAATTAAACGAATTAGGCTCTTGCGCCATACAGGCTGCCACACAAGCCGGTGAGCTGATTAAACGACGTAGCCTGGAAAAGTTAGCTATTCATAAGAAAGAAGGTGGTGATAGTTTAGCATCACAGGTATTTACAGAAGTTGATTTGGCAAGTGAACAAATCATTCTGAAAGCCTTACAGCCATCCATTGAAAAATATGATCTGGCACTGCTTAGCGAAGAAACAGCTGATGACGGCAGCCGCTTTGAGAAGGACTATTTCTGGTGCATCGACCCATTGGATGGTACGCTGCCGTTTATTGAGCAAACCGATGGTTATGCAGTTTCCATTGCATTGGTTGACAAGCTGGGTATTCCTCATATTGGAGTGATCTACAATCCGGTTGATTCAACGCTTTACCATGCCATAAAAGGACAAGGTGCCTATAAAAATCAGCAGCCATGGGCAATCAGTCACCCATCTGAGTCATTAACACTAGTTTGCGATCGCAGTTTTAAAAAGTACAAAGCATACAATACGATTATCAGTAAACTTAGGCAGTTTAGTCATCATAAACTAAACATCATCTGCCATGGCGGAGCTGCTATGAATGCTATGTGGGTACTGGAGAATTCACTTGCAGCTTATTTTAAATTCCCCAAAAAAGAAGATGGAGGAGGCAGCTTGTGGGATTATGCCGCATCGGCCTGTATCTTTAATGAAATAGGCGCATATGCTGCCAGCTTCAACAAGGAAGATCTAGACCTCAACCGAACCGATTCCACTTTTATGAATCATAAAGGGATATGCTATTGCTCCAGCCGGCAATTAGCACTTGACATCCAAAACTTAATTACTAGCCATTGAACCAATTGGGATTGACACCCCTATATATATGAGCGTCTGCTTGTCGGCAATATTAAGCAGGTTGCCAATAACCGTTGACGAACCAACGAAAAAATTCCGATACCTGGCAGACAGACCGATATCCCATTTTAATATATTTGAATAAGTAACTGGCAGATAAACACCCCATTTAGGCGACTCATAGCGACCGGTTATATTGCCGCGCCATGCTGTTTTTGATACAATATTAACCAATGAATTATAGTAGTTGGGCTTCAAAACTAAATTGCCACTAACAAACCAGTTAGGAGCTATACAATAGTCTGCATCAGCCCTCACTGTAAGGGGCAGATTAGTCCTAAAACTACCACCAAGTCTTTCTTCTACATCTATCGATTTTTCAATCGAATCCTTAAGCGCCTCAATAGTTGTTATTCCACTAAATCGGCTATAAGGCACATCCTCCATTTTAACATTATACGAAGCCTGATCTTTAATGTCCCGATGATGAATCTGACCAATATCAGCCACCACTAAACCTAATTTATATCGATAAGGGATTCCCTTCACACCAACAAGATGTTCGGGTAAATAAGAGTAACTCACACCTAAATCCAAACCAAATCCCAAATCACCAGATTGCTCAACAATATCACCACCATCAACTGTTTTGCTAAGACTTTCATTAAAACCATATGACATGTCCATGTTAAAGTAAGCAATATGTTCCTTGTCAAACATGACATCAATTCCATCCATTTCAAGATATCCGGCACCAGACCCCTGCAGTACCTTAAACACCAGACCACCGCTTAGCCATCTGTTTTCATCCTTTACCAAAGTTGATGACCATACAAATCCATATTCAACCCAACTATTAAGGAGTGAACGAAAATACTCGTCTTTAATATCCTTTAAGCCTTCAGGATTATGGATGCCTTTGAATATATTGATAAAATCATCATTAGACGAGTTATAAATACCATCGGCACGCACACTTACGGTAACACCAAATGAATGTTTATCATTCAGCTTATAAGTGATAGAAGGCACCATCATATGACCTTTTACATACAACAATGATTCTTCTGAAGCCAAAAAGAATTTTAAATCACCAAAGCCAACCTTTCCAAGCACATCCCAAATGTCCTGGGAGGCAAAATTCTGATTATGTAGTAACCCTACATTGGTAGATAACAGGTTAATATTCCACTTTGCCGGATGGCGTGTTAAATCGGCCGGTTGATGAACAATGCCAACAAACGGCAAATAAGGGCTATTATGCACACCGGTATATTCCTGTGCAGATAAACCAATCAACAGAAGTGTGAAATATAGGGTTATGAATAATTGTTTCATAAAATTTGAATGAGTCTGCAAAATAAACCAAATTACGGCATTCTGATTTCATAATGAATATCTTTATGCAATATTTTATGCGATGAAAACAATTAGGGAGCGAGATTTTCTGCCTGAATTAACTTTTCATGCAACCAGAAGTAGTGGTCCAGGCGGGCAAAATGTTAATAAAGTAAATACAAAGGTTATTCTACGCTTTAGCATTGAAGCCTCCGTCTTGCTGTCTGATAATGAAAAGCAGGTATTACTAAGAAAACTAAATAACAAATTGACTTCCGATAATGAGCTAATTATCAGCAACCAGGAGAGTCGTTCGCAAATACATAACAAAGCAGCAGCAATTGAGCAGTTTTACAACCTGCTATCTGATGCCCTTAAGCCAGCAAAAAAGCGCCTGAGAACAAAACCTACCAAAGCATCGATTGAAAGAAGGCTCAAGACAAAAAAGCAACAAGCATTAAAAAAAGCTACCAGACGGCTCAAAGACATGTGACAAATAGCTACTTTTGCAGAAATACATTTAAACACAACACAATGAAAGAGATCACCTTAGGACAAGGGCTGGACAATATTACATTTGGCTTAAGCCGACCAGAAGTCATTCAGCTACTCGGTGAACCCAGCGAAGTAGAACCAATGGATGGCGACAATAATTCAGGAGCCATGGAAGCCTGGCACTATGATGATCATCACCTATCCTTGTCGTTTGAAGAAGACTGTAACTGGCGCTTGACATCCATCACAACCGCCTCACCGGAAGTTCTTTTCGAAGGCATCGACCTGATTGGTCTTAGTCAGGGTGAAGTAATGGAACAGATGGAGGTTTTCAATCTGGGCGACTTTGAACTAGAGGATTTATCAACAGATGTAATTCCCAACCAAAGCCTGGCCTCGAACTCTGATTTTAGCCTCAATCTGTTCTTCGACCACGATATTTTAACTGAGATCCAGTGGGGGCCTTATTGGGACGACGAAGCAGAAGCGCCTATATGGCCCGAGGTTCAAAAGAACTAATGAATAAGTTAAGTGCACCTAAATGTTAGGTCATAATCTGAGGAAGCTGCCTGCAAGATGTTGCAACTAAAAATTCCTGCAGTATTATCTCGCACATCAGGTGTATTGAAAACCTCTAAATTACAAAACAGCCCGATTCAACTATTTGATCGGGCTATTTCAATATTATTACAGGCTATTTAAACATTGTAAGTTGTACTGGCCGTATCTCCACCTCGGCCGGTCCAGTTAGTGTGAAAAAATTCACCTCTTGGCTTATCGATACGCTCATAGGTATGAGCTCCAAAGTAATCGCGTTGGGCCTGAAGCAGGTTGGCCGGCAAATTGGCCGAACGGTAACCATCATAATAGCTCAGGGCTGTTGCAAAAGCAGGCGTTGGAATACCATTCATTACAGCTGTTGCTACCACCTTGCGCCAGCCAGTTTGTGCCTTATCAATCGCTGCTTTAAAATATGGATCGAGCAATAAGTTAGTTAACCCAGGCTGCTGATCAAAGGCCTCTTTTATCTTTCCCAGGAATGCCGATCTGATGATACAACCACCACGCCACATTAGGGCAATACCGCCATAATTCAGGTTCCACCCGTACTCTTGCGCAGCGGCATGCATCAAAGCATACCCTTGTGCATAAGACACAATTTTCGAGGCATACAAGGCATCTTTAATAGCTGCAATAAATGCTTTTTTATCACCTTCAAATACAGTTTTTGGTCCGGTTAAGATTTGAGATGCCTCCACTCGTTCGTCTTTTATTGAAGATAAACAACGAGAAAATACAGCTTCTCCAATCAAGGTTAGCGGCACACCCAAATCAAGCGCTGTAATACCCGTCCATTTACCGGTTCCTTTTTGACCAGCTTTGTCCAGGATCTTTTCAACCAAAGGTTCGCCGTCTTCATCTTTGTAGGCCATAATATCCCGGGTAATTTCAATCAGGTACGAGTCCAGCTCCTGCTCATTCCACTCTTTGAATACCTCATGCATCTCATCAGCTGATAAGCCCAATAAATCTTTCATGATATGATAGGCTTCCGTAATCAACTGCATATCGCCATATTCAATGCCATTATGCACCATCTTCACAAAGTGACCGGCTCCATTTTCACCTACCCAATCGCAACAAGGAGAACCATCCTCTACTTTGGCGGCGATAGATTGAAATACCGGCTTAACTGATGGCCAGGCAGCTTTTGAACCTCCGGGCATGATTGAAGGACCTAACAAAGCTCCTTCTTCACCTCCGGAAACACCAGCTCCAATATAATAAACTCCTTTGCTCTCAACGTACTTAACTCGTCGGTCGGTATCGGGATAATGGGTATTACCGCCATCAATAATAATGTCACCGGGTTCCAGCAAAGGCAGAAGAGCATCAATAGTTGCATCAACTGCAGTCCCGGCTTTAATCATCATCATTATTTTCCGTGGGCGGTCGATTGATGCTACCAACTCTTCCATCGAATGGGTCCCCACAATATTTTTATCCTTACCTCTACCATTGATAAAGTTATCCACTTTATCGGTTGAACGGTTGTAAACTGCCACCCGATACCCTTTACTTTCCATGTTGAGTACCAGATTTTCGCCCATTACGGCCAAACCAATCAGGCCTATATCAGCTAATGTTTCCATAATTATCTTTTCAAGTGGTGTATAAGAAAAAGCTAATTAACACTATCAATTATCAGGATTATTAACCAGCTTATTCTTTAGTTAATGTTCTTTAAGAAAATAATTTAAGCACCAAGAACCGCACTGTAACCGTCTTCATTGCTTCAAGTTGCTTAACACATATAACATAAAACGGCAATAGTTGTTTAAATACACAGCCCGATTTACACATATTAAATTCATGCCCAAACAAGCAGTAATTATCAGCTATTACTTTTTGTTTTTCATCTGATTTAGGCGCCTGATGAAATGACGTCGCTTATAGTAAAGTACTATTGAAGGAATGTAAGCCACAGCAAAGCCTAAAGATAAAATCAGAATACTTAGCCTTAGCATACCCCAGTTACGCAACGAAAAGGCCAGTATCACAAATGCAATGTTAATAGAGCCGATAATTAAACTGATTTGCAGATGTGAAAAACCGAGAGCCAGCATGCGGTGGTGAATGTGATTTTTGTCTGCTGCAAAGGGTGAATTCCCCTGCGCTACTCGCAACATAAACACCCTCAAGGTATCAATAATAGGAACTATCAGAATGGCTATGGCAACAGCTGGTGCACTATTCATTGTGTGCAACAGTTTGTACTGATTGTCAGGGCGATTAAACTCGCTAAAATGCACTGCTACTACAGCAATCAGAAAACCCAAAATCAATGAACCGGTATCACCCATAAATATCTTCTGGCGCTTTGAGAAGATGTTGTAGTAGGCAAAAGCCAATAATCCTCCCACCAATGCTGCCACAAGTGTAGGTATGTGGTAATCTTCATTAATAAAGTACCAAACAGAGAAGGACAAAGATGTAATAATACCAGTGATAGCGGCCAAACCATCGATACCATCAATCAGGTTAAAGCCATTGATGATAAATACCATTCCCACTATCGTGAGCACCGTACCCCAGAAAGGATCAGGATGAAGGCCAAAGAATCCGTGAAAATCGGTGATTTGCAGACCACCCAAACCCACAACAATTATAACAGCAATGAGCTGACCAGCCAACTTAACCATTGGTGCCGTCACTAATATATCATCTTTTATACCTATGCCAAAAATTATAAGTAGAGCCGGTATCAGAAATGGAATTTCAATAAACTGAAACCAATCGACAAACAACGAATATGTAAACAGGAAACCAATAAAAATGGCCAATCCGCCCAGCGTAGGAATCCGCATACGATGAACACTGCGTTTATTAGGTTCATCAAACAAGTTTTTTGAATGCGCCACCCTAAGTATGGTTGGTATTGATAAAAACACCATCATAAAAGATAAAAAGGAGGCAAATGGGATCAGTAACTGAATTGTGTAACCGTTCATAAATAATGTTTCAGTAAAATCAGTACACAAAAGTAATAAAAAGGTCGATAGCTGGGCCAGATAATCACAATTATCCAAGCGAACGAGTTCTATGAATACACTAGTACATATCAATCGGTATTAGCATTGCGTTTGTTATCTTCGCAGCTCAGGTCAATGTAATTATGAATAAAGCACAACTTCTCAAACAGCTCCTACCCGGCTTCCTACCTATTATCGTCTTCATTATTGTTGATGAAATCTGGGGAACCATTTATGGCTTAATCGTGGCCATTATAATCGGAATCTCAGAATTACTTATTGAGTATACAAAAAGTAAAAAACTTGAACGCTTTATATTGGTTGATGTGGGACTAATTATTGCCTTGGGCCTTGTCTCTATTCTGCTGGACAATGAACTCTTTTTTATGCTCAAACCAGGCATTATCAGTTTAATTATGACAGGCCTGGTAGGCTTCTCTGTTTTCACCAAACAGAACCTGATGCTGCAAATGAGCCAGCGCTATATGAAAAAGGTAACCATCAATCCCTATCAGGTGTGGTTAATGCAGCAAAGCATGAAACGTATCTTTTGGCTACTGTTGGTCTATTCGCTGGCAACTATAGCGGCTTCCTTTCTAGATGACACACGCCTGTGGAAGTTCCTGGCAAGTGCCGGTTTCATAGTAGTAGCAGGCATCTTTTTGGCCTTCGAATGGTGGCAGAAAAAAAGAGAAAGCAAACAGCTAAAACAGGATGAATGGCTACCTCTTATTAGTGAAGATGGCCAAATCATTGGTTCGGCTCCCCGTTCGCATGTGCATAAACAATCCTTTCTGCTGCACCCTGTTGTTCACCTGCACGTCGTTTATAATCAGCAGATACTATTACAAAAGCGGCCAGCACACAAACTGGTTCAGCCAGGCAAATGGGATACTGCCGTAGGCGGGCATGTATCAACTGGCGAAAGCATTGAACTGGCACTTCAACGAGAAACCCTTGAAGAAATAGGACTGGAGAATTTTAAAGCACAGGCCATCACCCGCTACATTTGGGAGAGCCCCATTGAAAAAGAAATGGTTTTTGTATTTAAAACTGCTCACAAAGGCCCATTCAGATTTGATGAGCAAGAAGTAGATGAGGTGCGCTTCTGGTCGATTGATGAAATCAACAAGCAATTGGGTAAAGGGATTTTCACGCCCAATTTCGAGCATGAGTTTGAACGATTTAGAGATATGCTCATCTAAAATAAGGGTATCTTATCAAATATCAGACAATAAAAAAATGTAATTCACTATTTTGCCACCCAATTCAAAATCAATACTTCATTATCAATGAATACAATTAAAAAAGCACTCAACGAATCAGCCGCCATGCGCTGGGGCGTTCTCCTGCTGGTAGGCTTTGTGCTATCAGTCAACTACTATTTCTACGATGCCTTTTCAACATTAAAAGATGATATGCGAACTGTATTTGGTTTCACAGGAACAGATTATGGTTTATTTGCATCTTTTTATTCAGTGCCAAATACTTTTTTGTTAATGGCTGTCATTGGCGGGATTATTCTGGATAAAATTGGAATTAGAAGAACTGGTTTTCTTTTCGTGCTTTTCATGACAATTGGAGCTTTCTTAACAGCTTACGGAGCTTCTGATTACTTTAATAACGGTGGTTTTGGTTACGAACTGATGAGTTCATTCCTTCCTCGATTCTCACCAGAGCTTAAAGTGATGTTATTGGGAAGATTCTTCTTTGGACTTGGCGCTGAAACAACAATTGTTGTAGTTAGTAAAATATTAGTTAAATGGTTCAATGGTAAAGATTTGGCTTTAGCCTTTGGTCTAAAAGTAGCTTTTGGTCGTTTAGGCTCATTTGCAGCCCTAAGAATATCCCCTTTCATTTCGAACGAAGGCACCAACTTAAGCAGCGCAATTTGGTTCGGAGCTATATTAGTTTCAATAGGCTTGTTAGCTTTTCTGGTATATATGCTTTTTGATGCCAAACTTGACCGACAAATACAACCAGTAAATAATGCATCAACCACAGATAGCTTCTCTATTAGAGACATTATCGACTTATTAAAAAATAGAGCTTATTTATATATCGCATTGTTATGCGTAACGTTTTATTCGGCAATCTTCCCGTTTAACCATTACGCACCCGATTTTATTTCAGACAAATTCGGGCTTAGCTCTATCGAAAGTGGTAACCTAACCTCGTTTCTGCCAATGGGAACTTTAATATTCACTCCTATATTTGGAGCGTTGATTGATAGAAAGGGAAAAAGTGCAAGTGCAATGATTTTCGGAGCAATAACACTTCTTATAACCCACCTTTTATTTGCATTAACATATACGCCTCCATTAATTCCAATAATACTGCTAGGCATCGCTTATGCTTTAGTGCCTGCTGCCATGTGGCCAACTATGGTTAAGCTTGTGGATGAAAACAAAATTGGAACGGCATACGGCTTGATGTACTCGATACAAAACCTTGGTCTTTTTGTTTTTCCTCTATTAGCTGGAGCTATACTTGATGCAACAAATCCTGGCAATCCTGAAATTTCGGACTACACAGCCACTATTTTAATGTTTGCTGCTGTTAGCTTATTGGGCTTGATATTTGCCCTGCTGCTTAAATTTGAGGATAAGAAAAAAGGCTTTGGGGTGGAGTTACCGCTCAACAAAAAATAGCATACAAAAAAGGATGGTAGTCAATTGATTACCATCCTTTAAAAATATCTTCAGCCCTAATTATTACGACAGCATAATAATTCTTTCCAGCTTTTCTTTATTGGCAATAATCAGCTCACGCCTGTCAAAACGTATGATACCGTCATTTTTAAATTCGGTAATCAAACGACTGACTGATTCTTTAGAAGTGCCAATCCAACGGGCCATATCCAACCGCGAAATTACCAATGGAATGGCCTCATCGGCTGATGTCTTAAACGATTCGTGCAGCTTAAGTAACAAATTAGCCAAACGGCCGCGTACGGTCCTTTGCGATAGTTCAACCAGCGAATTGTATGAGTTCTTCAACTCATCACAGGTCTTCTTAATCAGTAAATCGGCCAGCTCTTTATTCTGACTAATGGCGCGCTTAAATGCCTCACCGGGGATAACGCACACTTCACTATCGGTTAAGCTTTCGCAGGCTGTAACTTCTGGCTCGTCACCTAAAAGTGAATGAAACCCAAACAAATCGCCTTCCTTCACCAGGCGCACTATCTGTTGCTCCCCTTTTGAACCAATACGGTATATTTTCAATAAGCCTTTGTTGACGAAATAGGCATGTTTCATGTTGGTATCCTGCTCATACACCACTTCACCACTTTTGTAGTATGTGCATTGCTGAATGGCCTGATTCCACAACTCCTCATTCGCCTGAATATGTTTTATGATATTACTTAATGGCATGTCTGCTTCCTTATTATTAACGCATGGGCAACATACAAATTTCTTTTCAGATACTTAGCCTGGAACATAAGATTTTTATCACTTCCGGACTTGTCGCTTTTGCAGATAGCGGTCGAGATGCATTTGGTTTAGCTCATCACTATCGCCATACTGCTTGCGAAGCTCCTCCAGTTTTACATGCATCATTTGCTGCACATCTGTATAATCAGCCTGGTCGTAAACATTATTCATCTCCCCCGGATCATTGTGTAAGTCATATAGCTCCCATTCATCAATATCGTAATAGAAATGAATAAGCTTATAGCGCTCGGTACAAATACCATAATGCCGCTTCACATGGTGCTCGGCCGGATACTCATAGTACGTATAGTAAATGGCATCGCGCCAGTTGCTGTCATCACCTGTTACCAGTTTTCGAAACGATTCTCCCTGAATATCATCGGATACTGTAACCCCGGCATAATCCAGGAAGGTGGGTGCAAAATCGAGGTTTTGTACCAACTTGTTGACGGTTGTCCCGGCTTTAATCTCTTTAGGGTAACGCACTAATAAAGGCGTACGAAACGACTCTTCATACATAAACCGCTTATCGAACCAACCATGCTCACCCAGATAAAAACCTTGATCAGAAGTATAAACGACAATGGTATTTTCCTCCAAGCCGGCTGCCTTGAGGTAATCAAGCACTTCTCCAACACCGTCGTCAACCGATTGTATGCAGCGCAGATAATCTTTGATGTAGCGATTGTATTTCCAAAGGGCCAGCTCCTCTCCTTCCATCTTATGCTGTTTAAAATCCTCAATGATTGGATCATAGTAGTCATCCCATTGGGCACGCTGCACTGAGTCCATCCTGTTGGTAACCCAACCGGCGCTTTGCCTCAAATGCCCACCCAGTTCACCTTCCTTATCGAACATCTTCAAGTCGTATGCCAAATCCATATGTTCACGTATTCCCATTTCGTGAGTTGCTGCAGCGCGGCGCCCTTTAAAATCATCGTAAAAATTAGCGGGTGGCGCAAACTCCTTGTCATCAAATAACTCAAAATACTTAAGTTCAGGCATCCATGAGCGGTGGGGTGCTTTTTGATGATACAGCAGCAGGAATGGCTTATCCTTCTGTCGCTTATTTTGTAACCAGTCAAGCGCCAGTTCGGTGGTTATGGTTGTGCAATAGCCATGGTATTGCTTCTTCACGCCATTTTCTATAAAATCAGGATTATAATATTGTCCCTGTCCTGGCAAAACATTGGAGTAATCGAACCCTTGTGGCAGGCCATGCAGATGAATCTTACCAATCATAGCAGTTGTGTAACCAGCCTTCTGCAATTGTTTGGCAAAGTTATCCTGCTCCCAGTCAAAGGGCTGCATATTATCGACCTTGCCATTAACAAAACTGTGCTTACCTGTGAGCATCACCGCCCGGCTGGGAGCACATATCGAATTCGTCACATAGGCGCGTTTGAAAATAGCTCCTTCACTGGCCAGGCGATCGATATTAGGCGTATGATTAAGCTGATGACCATAGGCACTGATGGCCTGATAGGCATGATCATCACTCATAATAAACAGTATATTGGGCTGCTTATTCTCCGATTGTTCAGCTCTGTTACACGATGTAAACAATACAACCAGTATAAATAGATGTACTAAATTCTTGGGCATGATTTTATAATTTTTATTTAGCAGAACCTAAGGTAAGCAATGCTTTTAGATGTTGAACACACGTTTTTCAATAACAGAACATTTACTAACCTATCGGAACATGTTAAAACATTTTCATCTATGATAAAAATCAGTTGCTTATTGAAATAAAGTTAGGGTAATGGTTGATACATTTGCCACTAAAAACAATGAACGAACTGATTACCCTTGGCATTTTAGCGTTTACCTCTTTCTTTACGCTCATCAACCCATTGGGCGTGATGCCCATATTTATGACCATGAGTGCCGACTTAACACCTCAGGACCGGGCTCGTACTGCTAAAAAAGCCTCTTTGGTTGGCTTCATTATCATTGTGGCATTTGCCCTATCCGGACAGCTGCTTTTTAAGTTTTTCGGCATTTCGGTAAATAGCTTTCGCATCGTTGGCGGGGTTATCTTCTTTATTATGGGCATGGATATGCTACAGGCACGCCTGACCAAGGTTAAGCTGAAAGATTCGGAAGTAAAGAAATACGTGAATGACATTTCAATTACCCCTATGGCTATACCGATGATAGCCGGGCCGGGCGCCATTACCAATGCCATTGTATTGATGGAAGATGCTGGTGGTATGGTTGGAGCTGCCGTTCTGATTGCTGCATTAGCGTTGGTGGTGCTACTCACCTACTTCATCTTATTAAGTTCCAGCCGAATTATTAAAGCGCTTGGGGAAACCGGCAACAATGTTCTGATGCGTCTGATGGGACTCATTGTTATGGTAATTGCTGTTGAGTTCTTCTTCAGCGGACTTAAACCGATATTGATTGATATAATGCACTAGTGGTTGATGGGTTTAAAGTTGAGAGTTGAGAGTTTAAAGTTGAGGGTTTCTGGCTATTGCCTTATGCCTTATGCCTTCTAACTACTCACTACTGAACACTGCCTAATCCAAACAAGCTTCCGGGCAACCAGAATAGCCATTGTTGCAACAAACAACCGGGTTTGGGCAACCAGGAAGGACTCCTACAGATGCAGACGGGCATTTGGGGAGCCGGGAAGGGCTTTGTCAACACGCACAGGTGCTTCCAGGCTACCGGAATGGGTATTGTTGCAACAAACAACCGGCTTTGGGCAACCAGGAAGGCCTCCGTCTGATGTAGATGAGCCTTTGGGCAGCCGCGAAGGCCATTGTTGGCACGCACAGGTGCTTACGGGTTACCAGAAAGGCTATTGTTGCGACGAACAACCGGGTTTGGGCAACCGGGAAGGCCTCCGTCTGCTGTAGATGGGCATGCTGGGCGCCATGCATGTATGTCAACTGCTGCAGATACCCATTGGGGCAACCGGAATGGTGGTGTACAGCAGCAGGCAGGCATTACCGACACCGCGAAAAGCCCTGCATAGCAGCCAGCATTGATACCGGTAAAAGAAAAGTCCATTGAAGTATAGCAGGAAAGTAAAAATTGATTCCCCATAAGCGCTCCTTCTGCAGTATTCGCCTTAAAAGGCAAAAAAAACCTCTGCAGTTTCTCTTGGGTTAGAACTTGGCTGCAGAGGTAAAAGGATGTTGAATAGTGTTGGGTGTTTTAAGAAACCGTCCGTTTCAGTTTCTTTGAGTGTTTAAAATGAATTGTGAATTCACTTGCGTTTACTGAGGTTTACCTTCAGATGTTATTCGTTATTGACGAATGGTTGATTTTTTATGACTAACATGCGTTTTTGTTTGACAAAGCAACCTTACGTGTGTATTATAATTGATATAATTTACTTATTTAAATTCTATTAATATTTGGCTAAATCACACCACAAAACATCAACAACCTACATTTCAGGAATATACAGATATTTGAATATTTTAAGTACAGCAAATGCGCAATTATTTGAAGCACCAATACTGTTTAATAAATAAGCAACATATAGTCATTCGTCAAAAATATCGAATTACAACTTTTTGGCCTCTTCCCATATCTTATCCATTTCGGCCAGGCTCATGGCTTTCAAATCTCGACCCTGCTTTAGCGTCTTCTCTTCCAGGTAATTAAACCGCTTAATAAACTTACGATTGGTTCTTTCCAGGGCATTTTCGGGATTAACGCCATATAAACGAGCCGCATTAATCACTGAAAATAGCAAGTCGCCAAACTCAGCCTCCATCTTATCTTCATCATTGGCTTCCACCTCAACAATCAGTTCCTCCAGCTCCTCTTTCACTTTATCCCACACCTGTTCTTTGTGTTCCCAGTCAAAACCTACGCCACGAGCCTTATCCTGTATGCGATTGGCTTTCACCATGGCCGGCAGTGACATAGGTACACCTTCCAGCACCGATTTATTGCCGTCCTTTTCTTTCAACTTCAGCTTTTCCCAATTCTCTTCCACAGTTTTCGCATCATTGGCCTCTACATCACCAAATATATGCGGATGCCTGTATATCAACTTCTCGTTAAGTGCTTTAATGACGTCAGCCATAGTAAAGTCTTTTGCTTCGGACGCAATTTTGGAATAAAACACAATGTGCAGCAGCAAGTCGCCCAATTCCTTTTTAATCAGCATTGGGTCGTTCTTCAGTATCGCATCGGCCAACTCATAGGTTTCTTCAATGGTGAGAGTGCGCAACGAATCATTCGTTTGCTTCTTATCCCAAGGACATTTTGCACGCAGCTCGTCCATTATTGTCAGTAACTCATTAAATACAATCAATGTCGATTCGTGTTGATGTTGGCTCATTTTGCGTTTCGTTTTAGTTGAAAAATCAGAATAGATATTTTATGGAATTTTTTATAATTATCGTGCAATGAATCGCACATTTGTCAGCCCTCAAATGCAAAAAATATTGTTACTTTGCAGAATACAAAATTAAGGATTTATACCACTTTATGATAGAAAAGTTAATCTACCTCGAATCGGTTGATTTAGTGGAGTTCCTGGGGGTTAAAAATGCCAAACTGGAACAAATTAAGAATCGTTTCCCAAAATTGAATATTGTTGCCAGGGGTAATTGGCTAAAAGCCATTGGCGATGCAGAAGAGGTAGCCGACTTTGAAGAAAAAGTGAATTTACTGCTGACACACTACAATAATTACAATGTACTCAGCGAAAAATCATTAAATGAAATATTGCTGGGCGACAGGCTCACCGAAGCCAGTAGCGACAGTGATATTATTCTATTCAGTACCAGTGGCAAACCCATTAAAGCACGTACTGAAAACCAGGAGAAACTGGTTAAAAGCTTTAAGCACAACGACCTGTTATTTGCCGTCGGACCGGCAGGGTCGGGTAAAACATATGTAGCCATTGCCTTGGCGGTGGCGGCTCTTAAAAACAGGAAGGTGCGACGCATTATATTAAGCCGGCCAGCCGTTGAAGCCGGCGAAAAACTTGGCTTTCTGCCTGGGGATATGAAAGAAAAAATCGATCCTTATTTACAGCCTCTTTATGATGCACTTCAGGATATGATTCCGGCTGTGAAGCTAAAAGAGTTTATGGAAAATGGTACCATACAAATAGCTCCTCTGGCATTCATGCGGGGTCGCACTCTAAACAATGCCTGCGTTATACTTGATGAGGCACAGAACACTACCAATAATCAGATGAAGATGTTCCTGACGCGCATGGGTGAATTTGCCAAATTCATTATCACAGGAGACGTAACACAAATTGATTTGCCCAACAAGCAGCAGTCGGGACTGGTACAAGCCATGCGCATATTAAAAGGCATTGAAAGAATAGAACGTGTGAACTTTACAGTCAAAGATATTGTTCGACATAAATTAGTTCAGGATATTGTTGAAGCATACGATAAAGAATAATCAAGACAACTTACTAAAGGAAACAGCCAAACGGGTATAAAACAAAACTAAAGGAATAACTAATATTGATTATAAACTAATAATTATGAGTAAAGCGATTGTTAAAACGGATTACAATTTTCCGGGACAAAAAAGCGTATACAAAGGAAAAGTACGCGACGTTTACAATATTAACGATGACTACCTGGTTATGGTTGTTTCTGACCGCATTTCAGCATTTGATGTGGTGTTACCTAAAGGCATTCCCTACAAAGGGCAGGTTTTGAACCAGATTGCAGCTAAGTTTCTGGATGCTACTGCCGACATCGTTCCTAACTGGAAGATTGCCACGCCAGACCCAAACGTAACAGTTGGTCATATGTGCGAAACCTATCCGGTTGAAATGATTGTGCGTGGTTACCTGACTGGTAGTTCATGGCGTTTATACAAAGATGGCGGACGCGACATTTGTGGTGTACCTATTCCGGACGGCATGCAAGAGCACCAGGCTTTTCCTGAGCCAATCCTAACACCAACCACTAAGGCTGAGCAGGGTGCCCACGACGAAAACATTACACGTGAGGAAATCATCAAACAAGGTTTAGTATCAGAAGAAGAATACAAGGAACTGGAACGTATTTCGCTGGCTCTGTTTAAGCGCGGCAGCGAAATCGCCAAAGAAATGGGATTAATCCTCGTTGATACCAAATATGAATTTGGTAAAAAAGATGGTCAGATTTACCTGATTGACGAAATTCATACACCCGATTCATCACGTTACTTCTATGCTGATGGCTACCAGGAGCGTTTTGATAAAGGCGAAAACCAGAAGCAGCTATCTAAAGAGTTTGTGCGCGAATGGTTGATGGAAAACAACTTCCAGGGGCGCGAAGGAGATGTATTACCTGAAATGACTGACGAATTTGTTGAGCAGGTATCAGAGCGCTACATAGAGCTTTACGAAAGCATTACAGGTGATAAATTTGTAAAAGCTGATGTTTCAGAGGTAGTGGGTCGTGTTGAGAAAAATGTGACTGAATATCTGAAGTCTTTGTAAATAATCACTACATATACGATGCAAAGGGGGAGCTTTCAGCTCCCCTTTTTGCATTTATAATCTTATTGAAAAATTGAATACCTGATAGCCACCACCTCTTTGAGGCAAATAACAGTAGCCATCTTTATAGTAATATCGCCTTCCATCATACATACGCGTATCACAATGTTGCGGTAAGTGTCTCACAGTGTGACAATGAATATCAACCAATTGATATCCACAACCCCTGTGATAAGTATACAACTGGCCATCGCAGTGATAATAGGCCATTCCGCCAACATACACCTTGGTGTAATAACGATTAGGTAAGCATCTCACATAACAACTTTCAACACGTTTGTGTTTTGACTTATGATAACGTTTATGCTGATGAGCATATCTGTCGCTATATCCATAATCCTCCCTGCAATCATTGCGCTCATACCTGTGTGAATGTTCATAATGGCGATGATAAGTATGGGTATCATTATGCTTAGCTTTTTTATGATGTCTGGCATTTGAGTGTTCCCTGTAATCATTGCTGTTGCGATTATTCTTGCGACTATGCCAACTATTACCTTGTGCACTAAGTGACAAACTAATAACAGACAATGCAAAAATTAGTATGGAGGATAATATATGTAATCGTTTCATGACTCCTAATTTTAAAGTTAGACAATCATTCAGGCCAGAATGTCAATTTTGTTATTCATAACAAAACAAACGCCATGCCAAAACCTTAACACTTATTAACACAAACTCCATCCTACCCCATATACATCTATCATACTGGCATTTATAAATTTACATTTAACAACACAATACCTCAATACATCCCCTATTAAAGCCTCACAAAAAACCTCTCCATCAATCAGACATAAAAAAAACCCGCCAGTATATACCGGCGGGTCAGATGTATCATCATTGTATATTTACTCATCAATGCCTTCAAGCATCATCATAAACGCATAATCCAATGCAGTTTCGCGATAACGCTTAAAGCGCCCCGATGCACCACCGTGCCCAGCTTCCATATTCGTGTGCATCAATAATATATTGTCTCCTGTTTTCTTGTCGCGTAGTTTGGCGCACCACTTGGCCGGCTCCCAGTATTGTACTTGCGAATCAAACAAGCCGGTTGTTATCAGCATGTTCGGATACGCTTTTGCCTCCACATTATCATACGGTGAATAGCTCAGCATGTAATCGTAGTATTCTTTATTCTTAGGATTCCCCCATTCGTCAAACTCATTAGTTGTTAATGGTATTGTTTCATCGAGCATGGTTGAAACCACATCAACAAAAGGAACGGCTGCAATCATACCATTATACAACTCAGGTGCCATATTTGCAACAGCACCCATCAACAATCCACCGGCACTTCCTCCCATTGCATACAAGTGCTCTGGAGAGCTATATTTCTTTTCGATAAGGTATTTACTACAATCAATGTAATCATTAAACGTATTGATTTTATTCAGCATCTTGCCATCGTCGTACCATTGGCGTCCCATAGCCTGGCTACCTCGTATATGGGCCACCACATAAATGAACCCGCGGTCAAGCAGACTCAAACGAGTAGAACTAAACCAAGGATCCATTGTAGCTCCATATGAGCCATAAGCGTATAACAACAGCGGGGCATTCCCATCCTTCTGAACACCTTTTTTATAAACCACAGACATGGGAACCCTGGCACCATCACGAGCGGTAGCCCACAATCGCTCTGTAACATATTCATCTGGGTTATGGCCACCAACCACTTCCTGTACTTTTTTCACATCCTTTTCTTTGGTATCCATATTATAATCGATGGTCGATACAGGCGTAGTCATCGAACTATAGCCAAAGCGCAATAAATTGGTGTCAAACTCAGGGTTGGTGGAGATATAAGCCACATATACCTCTTCGCCAAAATCAATATAGTGTTCTTCGCTGGTCGATTGATTAATAATACGCAAATGCGTCAGGGCATCTTTACGTTCACTCACCACCAGGTGTTCTTTAAACACTTCCATTCCATCCAGCAGCACATCCTCGCGATGAGGAATAAGCTCTTTCCAGTTACTCATTTCTGTGGCATCAACCGATGTTTCCATTAAACGGAAATTAGTTGCTTCAGAGTTGGTTAATATAAACCACTTATCCTGAAAATGCTCAATGCTATATTCATGATTATCGGTACGTGGCGTAAAGGATTTAAACTCTCCTTCCGGCGTGTTGGCATCCAGTATATGGTAATCACTAACCAAGGTTGAGCTTTCACCGATAACAATGTATTTATCAGACTTGGTTTTGCCTACTCCAATATAAAACGAAGGATCTGTCTCGTGATAAACCATCACATCCTGCTCAACTGCGTTACCAAGCTTATGACGCCAGATTTTCTCACTTAATAACGAAACTTTGTTCTTTGTCGTATAAAAATATGTTTGGTTATCATTGGCCCAGGCACCGCCAGCCTGTGCATTAGACAGCTCATCAGATAATATTTCACCAGTCTCCAGATTTTTAAATCGGATTGTATAAATACGACGACTTACAAAGTCCTCGGCAAATGCCAGCAGCTTATTATCCTGACTTACACTTAAGCTACCAAGAGCATAATAAGCTTGTCCTTTTGCCCTTTCGTTTTCATTAAAAAACACTTCTTCTGGCGCCTCCATTGTTCCTTTCTTACGGCAATGAATCCGATATTCTTTACCATCTTCGAATTTGGAGTAATACCAGTAACCATTGGAATAATAAGGCACCGACTCATCGTCCTTCTTAATTCGCCCTACAATTTCATCAAACAACTTTTCCTGTAAAGCTTCCGTATTTTTCATCACTGCCTTTGTATAGGCATTTTCGGCATTCAGGTAATCAAGCACACTTTGCGTTTGCAGGTCGGGCGATTCTGCATTTTTTTGCTCATCAGTTAATCGCATCCAGAAATAAGGATCAACCCTCGAATGTCCGTGCATCTTTAACACTGAGTCTTTTTTAGCAGCAATGGGCGCATCCGGCAGGTCGCCCGGCACTAATGATGTTTTCTTTGATTGAGTATTGCAGGCAACAAACAAAACAATGCCTACCAGGTAAATAAGTTTATTCATAGTTTTAATATTGGGTTAAACTGTTATAAAGGTATATATAATGATACTTCATGAAACGATTTTCCATATTTTCTTTCAACAACTTTAGAAGAAAAAAGTCCAACTTTATGCTCTTCTATCAACTCTTAAATGTTAAAAATATATAAATTTTAGAATTTACATCTTTTCACAACTGAAATTATTAAGCAGAGTTTTCGAAATTTCCACATATTGACTATCAAATATTACACTCTTAAATCTCATTTGTAATGTGGACATTACAATTTATATTCGAATATTTAATCTACATATTCTATAATTAATACTTCTTGACAGAACTAATTTCAGACCCAACACTCCCCTTTTACCCTAATAATGAGGATTGCACAAGACATTAAAACAATGTTTCTTTGTCACCTCAATTAAGCATTATACGCACAAACAATAATTAGTACAGGTTAACAGGCAAATTATGAGTAAAATTAATGAAGTGTTCGTTAGAGGAAATTGGAACGAACAGGTAAACGTTAGAGATTTTGTTCAGAAAAACATCACACCTTATGAAGGAGATAGCTCTTTCTTGTGTGGACCAACCGACAGAACCAAAAAACTTTGGGAAATCTGCTTGGATGCAATCAAAGAAGAGCGGGCAAACAACGGTGTTCGTTCAATCGATACTGAAACGATATCAACCATCACATCTCACGAAGCGGGATACATCCAAAAAGACCTTGAGCTAATCGTAGGATTGCAGACTGATGAACTACTAAAACGTGCTATGAAACCTTATGGTGGTATTGCAGTAGTTGAGAAAGCTTGTAGTGAACAAGGTTTAGAAGTATCTGACCGTGTTAAAGATATTTTCCGTAATTACGCAAAAACACATAACGATGGTGTTTTTGATGTTTATACTGATGAGATTCGCAAGTACCGTTCATTAGGTTTCTTAACAGGTTTGCCTGATAACTACGCGCGTGGACGTATTATCGGTGACTACCGTCGTTTAGCATTGTATGGGATTGACCGCCTGGTGACTGCCAAACAAGCTGATTTAGCTGGATTAGTTGGTCCTATGAGCGATGATAAAATTCGCTTACGCGAAGAAGTGGCTGAGCAAATTAAAGCCCTTATCCACATTAAAGAATTAGGTGCCAAATATGGTTTAGATCTTTCTCGTCCCGCAGAATCTGCACAAGAAGCTGTTCAGTGGGTGTACATGGCCTACCTGTCGGCTGTAAAAGAGCAGGATGGTGCCGCTATGTCATTAGGTAACGTATCGTCATTCCTTGACATTTACATGGAATACGATTTGGCTAATGGCAACATCACTGAGGAATTAGCGCAGGAGTTTATCGATCAGTTTGTGATGAAACTACGCGTGGTTCGTCACTTACGCATGAATGCTTACAATGAAATTTTTGCAGGCGACCCAACCTGGGTAACTGAAGCCATTGGTGGTAAATTGATGGATGGCCGTCATAAAATTACTAAAACTTCATACCGTTTCTTACAAACACTTTACAACTTAGGCCCTTCACCAGAGCCAAACATGACAGTTCTTTGGTCACAAGATTTACCAGAAAACTTCAAGAAGTTCTGTGCTCAGGTATCAATCGATACGTCATCTATCCAGTATGAGAATGACGATTTGATGACCAATACTCGCAACTCTGACGACTACGGTATTGCTTGTTGTGTATCGTTCCAGGAAATTGGTAAGCACATCCAGTTCTTTGGTGCACGTACCAACCTGGCTAAAACATTACTGTTAGCCATAAACGGTGGACGTTGCGAGATGAGCGGTAAGACCATTGTAGAAGGTATCCCTGCCTTGAAAAGCGAAGTACTTGAATTTGACGAGGTAATGGCTAACTACAAATTGGCTATGAAAGATGTGGCTCGTGTTTACAACGAGTCGATGAACATCATTCACTACATGCACGATAAATACTACTACGAAAAAGCACAGATGGCTTTTGTTGACACCAATCCTAAAGTGAATTTGGCTTATGGTATGGCAGGTTTATCTATTGTTGCTGACTCATTATCGGCTATCAAGCATGCTAAAGTAACTGTTATTCGTAACGAAGAAGGTTTATCAACTGACTTCAAAATCGAAGGAGAATTCCCATGCTATGGTAACGATGATGATCGCGTAGATAACCTGGCTGTGGAAATTTCAAACAACTTCAACCAGTTGCTATGTGGTTTGGCAACATACAAAAACGCCGAGCCTACTATGTCAATCCTTACCATTACATCAAACGTGGTATACGGATTGAAAACAGGTGCAACTCCTGACGGACGTGCGCAAGGTGTACCATTTGCTCCTGGAGCCAACCCAATGCACGGACGTGACAAGAACGGCGCAATTGCTTCGTTGAACTCTGTAGCTAAATTGGACTATAAGAATGCACTTGATGGTATATCAAATACTTTCAGCATTATTCCTAAGTCATTGGGTGCTGATTCAGATACACGTACTGAAAATCTGGTAACCATGATGGATGCTTACTTTTCTAAAGAAGCTCACCACTTGAATGTGAACGTTCTGAATCGTGAACTATTGGAAGATGCCATGGAAAATCCTGGAGAATACCCACAGCTAACCATTCGAGTTTCAGGTTACGCTGTGAACTTTGTTCGCCTGACGCGTGAACAGCAGTTAGAAGTTATCTCACGTAGCTTCCACAGCAATATGTAATAACAGATATACAGGCAGAAGAATTAAGGCAGAAGGTGCATGTCATCCTTCTGCCTTCTGGCTTCTGACTCTTAACTAGATACTTATGTTACGAGTACATTCATTTGAATCATTAGGCACCTACGACGGACCGGGAATTCGTCTGGTGGTGTTTCTGCAGGGCTGTAATTTTAAATGCCTGTATTGTGCCAATGCCGATACCATTGAACTAAAGGGAGGTACAGAAACCTCAGTTGAGGAAATTGTAAATATGGCTAAAAACCAAAAGCCCTTCTTTGGAAAAAAAGGTGGCCTTACCTTCTCCGGAGGCGAACCGCTGGTACAAGCCAAACAATTGCTTCCTGTCGTAAAAACACTCAAACAAGAAGGCTTCCATGTGTGCATTGATACCAACGGCAGTATTCTTAACGAAGATGTTAAGGCGGTGATGGAATATGTTGACATTGTGTTGCTCGATATTAAACACATAAACGAAGCCCAACATCAATTACTAACCGGTAAAAGCAATGCCAAGACACTTGCTTTTGTCGATTACCTTCAGGAAATAAACAAGCCTGTTTGGCTGAGATATGTTCTGGTTCCGGGTTATAGCAATAATCCAGAACACCTTCACCAGCTTGGCAAACACTTTCAGGCATATAACAACATTGAGAAGTTGGAAATACAGCCATACCACGAACTGGGCGCACACAAATATGAGCACCTTGGCTGGGAGTATAAGCTAAAAGGAGTTAAAGCCAATACACCGGAACAACTGAATGAAGCCTATAACATCCTGACGACCTATTTTAAAGAAGTAGTAATTAACTAATTCTGCCTCTGATATTCAACCCTTAAAAAAGTGAAAGAATGAACTATTATTCATCAAAAGAAATAGTAGAGCAAGTTAATAAAGTGGCTGAAGCTAAAGCCAATACCAGCGTACCAAAAACATTTGTTTTAGCGTTGCTGGCGGGTGGCTATATTGCTATGGGTGGTTTATTAGCCATTGTTATTGGAGGCGGTTTACCCGGACTAAGTGCCAGCAATCCGGGTATACAAAAGTTTCTGTTTGGAGCTGTTTTCCCGCTGGGGCTTATATTATGCGCCATTGCCGGGGCCGACCTGTTTACCGGCAATACAGCTTATTTTATTCCGGGCTTGCTATCGGGAAACCGTCAACTAAAAACCATATTTAAAAATTGGGGTATTGTGTATGCCGGCAACTTTATTGGTTCATTAATAGTAGCCTTCCTGTTCGCCTATTATACCGATATTTTTGGCAAAGATCCATGGCTTTCAAGCACAGTAAATATTGGCGAATACAAAACTGCTGCACCATTCCTTAAGGCACTCGTCAAAGGTATAGCCTGTAACTGGATGGTGGCTTTGGCCATGTGGCTGGCCTATGCGGCAAAAGATTTATCGGGTAAAATACTGGGTATCTGGTTCCCAATAATGGCCTTTGTAGCTATGGGCTTCGAACACAGTGTGGCCAATATGTTTTTTATCCCAACAGCCATTTTTTACGGGGCTGATGTAAGCTGGTTTTCATTCCTTACCGACAACCTGATTCCAGTTACCATTGGCAACATTATTGGTGGTGCTTTATTTGTAGGAACAGCCTATTGGTTCGTTTACGAAAAGAAATAAATTTAGTGGCTTAACTTTCAAATCTAAAGAGAGCATCCGTTTGGGTGCTCTTTTTTTTGTATTTCGGGCAAAAGCATTCTTCACTTCCCACACATTCCATTATATTTGGCTTTCAAATCCTTAATTAAGCATATATCAAATGAGCAAAAAAGTGTTTGTTTCCGGTTGTTTTGACATGTTACACAGTGGGCATGTAGCCTTTTTCAAAGAGGCTGCCAAATATGGTGATTTACATGTTGGAATTGGTTCTGACAGAACTATCAGAGTACTAAAAGGCCGTGAAACCATCAACTGCGAGGAAGAAAGGTTATACATGATTAAGGCGCTTAAGTTTGTCAAAGAAGCGTTTGTGAACTCAGGTGGTGGCATAATGGATTTTGAAGAAGAAGTTAAGCAATTGAAGCCCGACTATTTTGTGGTGAATGAAGATGGCTTTTCGCCGGCCAAAGAGAAGCTATGCAAGGAGATTGGCACCGAATTAAAGGTGTTGAAGCGCATTCCGGAAGATGGCTTGCCCAAACGTTCTACAACCGACATCAGAACATCGGATAATTGCCTGCTTCCCTATCGCATTGATTTAGCCGGCACCTGGATTGACCAGCCTTATGTTTCTGAATTTCATCCTGGCTGGGCCATCACCCTGTCGCTTGAACCTATAATTGAATACAACGAACGCTGTGGCATGTCCACCTCAACGCGTAATGCGGCCAAAAAAATATGGCCCTATTTTTTACCCCTTGAAAAACCTGAAAAACTGGCCGAAATACTATTTAAGTACGAAAATTCGCCGGGATCGCAACTCATTTCCGGCGCACAAGATGCCATTGGCATTTGCATGCCCGGACTGGTTCGCCACTATTACGATGCAGCATACTGGCCTAAATCCTTTGAATCTGTTCACGATGAGGATATCCTCAACTGGCTTGAAGAACATATTTTTATGGTTTTGCTTTGGCCACGTAAAAATGGACTGGACCTTTTAAAGGAAACATATATTAACGAAGAAAATGTAAAATCGTTAGCCACAGCCGCTGAAGAGGCATGGGAAGCTATTATGGCGAAAGACCTGAAAGGTTTCTCACAAGCATTTCTTAAATCATTTGAAGCGCAAACAACCATGTTTCCTGCCATGATTGATGAAGACGTGGCGGCTGCCATTGAGCCCTATAAAAAAGATGCACTGGCCTGGAAACTGGCAGGTGCAGGGGGTGGTGGTTACCTGATATTGGTATCCGAAAAGCCAGTTGATGGTGCCATGCGCATTAAGATCAGACGCAAAAACTCAGGTATATAAACACTTACACAGGGAAAGTACTAAAGCTGGAAATACTTTCCCTGCCAGCTATCTTTTTCAGCCAAACGCTTTTCTACTTTGGCAACAAACTCAAAATTTTTGAGCCCCCAGCGCGGAGCAATTAGTAAATCGTGGGGTGCCTGACTAATAAAACGGTCCATTACAATACGGGGATGCATTATCTCTAGAAAATCAACCACCAAATCAATAAACTCCTCGGCTGTATAAAGCCTGAAGAAGTCAGGTGTGGTTTCATATATTTTAGCAAACGAACTTCCCTTAACAATTTGCAACTGATGCAACTTTAGAAAGCTAATTGGCAGTTGACTTACTTCACGCGCATGCTGAAGCAACTGCTCGCGATTCTCACCCGGCAAACCCAGTATTAAGTGCATACCTACTGGAATACCAGCCCCGGCAATACGTTTTGCTGCATCAACTGTTTCGGCATAATTGTGCCCCCGGTTAATCTGAAGCAATGTCTCATCAGAGGTGGATTCTGCACCCAGTTCAATCGCAATATAATAGTCTTTGCGCCACTCTTTCAGAGTCACCAATAAATCATCCGAAATACAATCAGGCCGCGTGCCCAACACAATACCCGCAACTTTTGGATGATTGAGCGCCTGCTGATATTGTTCCAACAGATAGGCTGTTTCACCATAGGTATTGCTGTATGCCTGAAAATAAGCCAGGTATTGCTGTGTTTGATATTTAGGCCGAAAGAAAGAGATGCCCTTATCTATCTGCTCGACAATACTCAATTCCGGTCCACAATACGATGGATTAAATGTGCTGTTGTTACAGAATGCACAACCACCTGTTCCTTTCGAACCATCACGGTTGGGACAAGTAAAACCTGCGTTAACAGATACTTTTTGTACTCGCTCTCCAAAGGTTCGTTTAATGTATGAACTATAGTCGTTGTAGCGTTTGCTGGTTCCCCAATCGTATTGCATCTCCTGTTTATTTTGGGCGACAAAGATACAGATAATAAGTTAATGAAGTGATTAAAAAACAAAGAGGAAAGCAGCCTCAAACAGCACTACTTTCCTCTTTCTATAATCTCTTTATTATAACTTACTCAAACAACACACATACAGGCATCTCAGCCTTTTGCTCACTCACGTATGACAACAAACCGGTTTCTCTGTTGCGTTTAAAAGCCACCAGGTTATTAGATCGTTGATTAGCCACCACCAGCAACTCGCCATCAGGTGTTAAGGCGAAATTACGTGGCCAGTCTCCTCTTACCGATTCGTGCCCAATCAATTCCAATTGCTGACCGACTATTTTAAATATGGCCAATGAGTTATGCCCTCTGTTGGATGCATAAATAAACCGACCATCACCAGAAATATGTATGTCGGCACAATAGCTGTCACCGGTGAAGTCAGCTGGCAAAGTAGATACCGAGCCAAGTACCTGCCAAGAGCCTGAAACCTTTCCAACAACTGTTACGGTACTGTTAAGCTCATTAATGACATACATTTGCTCTTTTTGAGGATGCATAGCAAGGTGCCTCGGTCCCGCTCCATTGTCCAGTTTAAGGCTATCGCTTTTTAGAAGTTCACCCTGAATAAGCTGATAAAAAATCAATTGATCTATTCCAAGGTCAACAGCTACGGCATGTTTATTATCTAAAAACCAGATAGAATGAGCATGAGGACTTTTCTGACGATCTGTGACGCCTTCACCGTAATGCTGAGCTACTTCTTTTAAAGGGCTCAACTCACCACTCTTATCAACTTGAAGGTACCCGATGTTACCACCAGAATAGTTGGCAACCAGGATATCTCCCTTATCATTGCTTGAAACATGACAGGGATGTGCCCCTCCGCATTCAGAAGAGGAGCGTTTCTCCAGTCCATTTTCTATAATGGCATAACTTTCAACAGTACCTGTGCCGTCAACATCTAATTCATTAACAGCAATTAGGGTTTGTTGCTCATTAGCAAAACATAAAAAAGAGGGATTGTCAGTTTTAGCCACCAACCTCAAAGTATCAAACGAACCATCACTAAAGACAGCTCCCTGATAAATTCCTTCACTTTCACCATCTGTATAGGTTCCCAAAAAGAACGGGTAGGTTTTTATTTCCTTTTTATTGGTACATGATACCAATGCCAGGCCTACGGCCATAATAAGCAAGATTTTTTTCATTTTCTGTATATCTATTCGTCTTTTTTATTTGTCAAACGTGGTTTAAAACGTGCTTTTGCCAGTAAATACCCTAAAGTAAAAGGTAAACCAAAAATAACTCCTACCAGCACAATTACCACAAATACTATCAGCCAGGATATTCTGCGAATAAAACGAATTAGGTTATCGGTTGTTTCCTCAATCAGTACTTTTCCCGACTGCTGAATATCATCACGCAACAATACACGCTGTTCATCCAGATATTTCTGCAGGTGTTGCCGCTCTTGTGATAGTTCATAGATACTTGTGCGCATACCCGTGTTAAAATCATGAAGGACAGGCGTTAACTCTTCGCGCATACGAACGGCTATTATACCCATCATTTCAGGCGATTCCTGTGCCACTATAGCCAAACGGTTAAGCATTTGAGACAATGAATCAATCCGCGCCAAATAGGGTTCAGCCAAACTATCATTTTCCAATGTCAACAAAATCAAGTCCTTTTCCCAGGCAAGCTGCGACTGAATCTGCTCATTGTAAACACTCATCCTGTCAGTAAAATCATTCATCACTTCGGCTCCAGTACCAATGGTAGATGTATATAGCGAATCCGGTATTTGCAGGTGCTCAATTAAGAGCGGTCGCGTATCGAACTTAGAAAATTGCCATTCGTATAATTCTGAAGTCAGCGGATAGGTTTCGACAAAACTCAGTAGCTCTTCGTAATGCTTTTTATCATTGCTGCGTTTGGCCGTTTGCTGTATTTCATTCACAAGCTCATTGGCACATGCTTCAGCTATCTGACTCAATTCACCAAAATGTACTGAACCACTCGCTTGCAGATAGACATCCATTTGCTTTGCCAGTAACCAGGTATCCACCAGTGCTATTTCAGCATCACTTTGAAAAGCAGTACGAGCACACGCCGAAGTAGCCGCTCCCTTCCACTTAATAGCTTCGGCTTTTATGCTGGGCTCTTCTGTAGTAGCAACAATCGAATCAGCCGCTTGAATGACCTGCCCGGTAAATGATTTATAATAAGAACGCACAGCCATTCGTGTATTCAAATCTTGTTTTGATAATGCTTCGGTACCAAACTGAGGTTGGAATTTGAGTAATGAACAGCTGCTTAATAGTGTAATTAGCAGCAAACTTGCTATGATTTTAGTTTTCATGGCGTAATGTAGCCTTTAAGTTGATAGTTAAAGATAAACAATTAATTAAATCGCTGTTTAAATGCTTTCACATGATGTTTGTTAGCCAGTTAGTATTTGGCTTTTACTATTTTAGCGTCAAATAACACTGTAATAAATAATGCTCATGAAAAGACATCTCACTGCTTTCCTCCTTTTAATCTGCGCAATAGCCACTTTTGCACAAAGTATTTTTGACCAGGTTAACGATCCCTATTTTGGCGAAACCTGCACCAGTATCATGGTCAGCAAGGGCGCTTCCACCGATGGTTCGGTAATTACATCACACACCTGCGATGGACGCTATCGCACCTGGCTGACTATTGAGCAGGGCCAGCAATTCAAAAATGATACCACAACACCTATTTTAAAAGGAAAATTAAAAACTGAAACACCTTGGGATATGCGTAAGGTTAAAGTAGCCGGCACAATTCCACAGGCAAAACAAACATACAGTTTCCTGAATACGGCTTATCCATGCCTGAATGAGAAACAGTTGGCCATTGGCGAAACCACCTTTGTAGGACCTAAAGAGCTGGTGAATGAAGATGGAATGTTTTTGATCGAAGAGCTGGAACGCATTGCGCTGGAACGCTGCTCAACAGCCCGCGATGCCATTAAACTGATTGGTGAGCTGATTGAAGAATATGGCTACGGCGACTGGGGAGAATGCATTACAATTGCCGATAAAAAGGAAGTATGGCAACTGGAGATTGTTGGCGAAGGACCCGATAACATTGGCGGTATATGGGCTGCACAGCGCATTCCGGATGGTCACGTGGGTGTATCGGCCAATATATCGCGCATTGGCGAAATCAACCTGAAAGATAAAGACCATTTTATGGCTTCTAAAAATGTTTTCTCGGCGGCAAAGAAGCTGGGCCGCTGGGATGGTAAAGAGCCCTTTAAATTCTGGAAAGCCTATGGCGATGTTGAGAAACCATTTATGATTCGTGAGTATTTCATTTTGAATGCCCTGGCTCCTTCTCTGAACCTCGATTTTGAAGCTGATGAACTGCCTTTCTCGGTGAAGCCCGATAAAAAAGTGTCGGTTCAGGATGTGATGGCCCTGTACCGCGAAACATACGAAGGAACCGAGTATGATATGACGCAGAACCTGCTGGTAACAAAAAAGAAATACAACGATAAAAAGGAAGAAATTGGCGTAGACACCCTTAAATCACCTATTGCAAATCCATGGATGGGACGTAACGAACGAAACCTATACAATGCGTTAAAAGAAGAAGCAGTTGAGTTTCAAAGAACAGTCGCTGTATCGTGGTGTTCATATTCTGAGATTATTCAGCTACGCGATTGGCTACCTGATGAAATTGGTGGTATTGCCTGGTTCAGCTTCGACAATCCGGCACAATCACCTCGCATACCTATCTACAGCGGAGCCACCGAGTTACCCGAAAGTTTCAATTTTTGCGGACAGAAGCGCTATCGCAACGATGCAGCTACCTGGCAATATCGCAAAGCCAACAAACTGGCGACACTGGAGTGGCAAAGCACTAAAGAAGGGATGAACAAGGAAATTGCCTATTTTGAAGAAAAAGGGCTGACCGAGACCAAAGAATTGGAAGCTCGCGTTAATCAACTCATTGAAGCGGGTGAAAAAGAAAAAGCACAAGAACTATTGAACCGATACACCAAAGATTTTACCGGAGCAACCATGTTGCGTTGGAAAGAACTGGAAGAGAAATACTGGGCCAAATTTGGCTTAGGCTTCTAATAAAACAGCATAAAGAAATCCCCGCAGAATGACGCTGCGGGGATTTTTTTATGACTTTTAATCTAACTAGTTCATAATTTGAGCTCACCAAAGCCAAACTATTACTATTCTGTTTTCACTTTATAATACCTCTTTACTTTATCGGACTATCCGGTTCTTTGGCCATGTGATTATAGGACAATTTATCCAATAATCCGGGCACAAATTTCTTCAGAAAAACGGTTAGTTTACCCTCAACAAAGGTCAGGATGAGCGTACGTTTGCGCTTAATAATAGCCTTAGCCATGTGCATGGCCACTTCTTCAGCACTCATCATTTTTTCTTCCTTGCGAGGAGTTTCTCCCTGGTTGCTGCCATCTGCCGTAAGTGCCGCCTTGCGCACATTGGAAGCCGTAAAACCAGGTGCCGCAATCAATACATGCAGTCCTTTTTTCAGGTTCTCAACGCGAATGGTTTCAAGGAATCCGTGCATGGCAAACTTGGATGCCGAATAACCGGTACGACCAGGCAAACCAATAAATCCGGCAATAGAAGAAACGCCTACCACAGAACCCTTACTCTCCAATAATGAAGGCAAAGCATACTTGGTGCAATATACTGTCCCCCAGAAATTCACATCCATTAGCTGCTTTAGCACCTCTAAATCAACATCCTGAAAGGCCGCACGCATGGAAATACCTGCATTATTAACCAACACATCAATGCGTCCGAATGCTTTTAGCGTTTCACTAATTAAATGCCTGCAATCATCCTGTACACTGACATCGGTTTTTACTGAAATAACTTCAGTGCCATTGGTCTTAAGTTCATGCTCAATCTCCACAAGTTTTTCGGCACTGCGAGCTGCCAGCGCCAGCTTAGCGCCACGTTGAGCAAACTCCCTGGCGCAAGCCAAACCAATACCCGACGAAGCACCTGTAATTATAATGACTTTGTTCTTCATATCGTATTTAATTATTCAAGCAGATTAACAGCACTGCCTCAATCAAGCTGTGAAATTAACGATTTATAAATGATTTAAAAATCAACTGTGCCATCCTGCACCTTTCAACAACTGGTCGCAGTATTTCAACAGCTCGTCATCTTAAAATTTAATAGTTGTGATGGCATCTGCACTTTTGAACTGTCAATTAAATGCAAACAATCAATGGTAAGCAAAGTAATTTATACAGTTTTTCTCGTCCTGGTTAGTATCACCCAGCACATGCGGAGTGAACCTATAATCAAGGGCATTGTCGTTGGTAGCGATAACTCGCCCCTCATAGGCGTAAACATTACATTAAAAGGCACCTATGATGGCACGATTACCAATACTGCAGGCAAATTCGAAATTGAGACGAATCATCCGGAGGCAATATTGGTTGTCAGCTATATTGGCTATAAGACCAAAGAAGTATTGCCGCCACACAACCGTTTTTTAACCATCGTACTAAAAGAGAGTGTTACCAGCCTGAATGCTGTTACCATCACTGCCGGAACTTTTAGTGCTGGCGACAAAAAACGGGCAACCGTGCTTGAACCTCTTGACATCTATACCACAGCTGGCTCATTGGGTGACATTAATGGGGCTCTTAAAACACTTCCGGGCACGCAGCCTGCTGCTGACGACGGCCGACTGCTGGTACGCGGTGGTGAGGCTTCAGAAACAAAAGTACTTGTGGATGGATTATTGGCTGCTAAACCTTACTACTCTAAAGTACCTGATCTACCCACCCGTGGCCGTTTTGCTCCCAGCTTATTTAGTGGAACCGTGTTCAGCACAGGCGGTTATTCAGCCGAATACGGACAAGCTCTTTCTTCCATACTTATTCTGGAATCAAATGACATAGCGGTAGAAGAAATAACCAGTCTATCACTTATGTCCATCGGACTCGAGGCTTCCAAAACATGGGCAGCGCCCAATCGCTCAACCTCATTGGGTTTAAGTTACACCAACCTTGCTCCCTACTTCAACATGACTAATAACCGCCTTGATTGGATTAAACCTGCAGAAGCAGGTAATGTCAATCTGATGCATCGACAGAAAAAAGCGAATGGTGCCATGTTTAAATGCTTCTCAACCTTTGACTTTGGCATTCAGGAATTCAATACTGTGGTGGGCAGCAACAAGGTCAACATTGATTCTGAAGGTGGTAACGGATATATTAACATCAGCTATGTCACACCCATTTCAGCAGCAAGTTGCCTTAAATCAGGTCTTGCTACAACCATCAACAGAAGACGTGAATTGGCAAGTTCTAATCGCACACTGAATACTGAGGTTTATTCTGAAGCACGCCTGAGCATTCATCAGCCACTATCTGAAGGTATAGATTTAAAATACGGATTGGCTGATGCCTTCACTTACTATCAGCAAGATTACAGCAACACACTGACTGATACAGAATACAGCACTAATATCAGGGATCATATAGCAGCTTTGTTCATTGAATCAGAAATACACCTTTCAGCTCAACTGGCATTGCGGCCGGGCCTGCGGTATGAGTACTCAAGCTATCTGAACCAATCGAGTCTGTCGCCCCGCTTTGCTGTGGCTTGTAAAACTGGCAAAAACAGCTTACTGACAGCTGCATGGGGCCATTATTTCCAGAGTCCTCAGAATGATTATCTGAAGTACTCATCCTCGCTACAATTTGAAAAAGCCACACATTATCTAATTGGTTACCAGACAGGCTCCCTTGCAAAACGTCTGTTTCGTGTCGAAGGTTATTACAAAAACTACGAACAACTCATAAGCTACAACTCATTTACAGATTATCAGTTCCAGAAACTGGCCAATAAAGGCAATGGCTTTGCTAAAGGCATTGATATTTTTTACAGAGATAAGCAAACACTGAAACGAACAGACTTTTGGCTTTCCTATTCATACATTGACACCCAACGTCACTATCAGGATTACCCAAAGTCTGCCATGCCATCCTTTATAGCAGAGCATACCTTTTCGGCCGTGGGAAAATATTTCATGGGCACCATCAACACGCAAGTTGGTGCCACCTGGACAGTGGCCTCAGGCCGCCCATACCATCGTAACGGTGATGCGACTTTTATGAATCAAAAAGCACCTGTATACAATGACCTGAGTATAAACTTAAGCTATCTCACAACCCTGGGTGACCATCAAACCATTGTTCACTTTTCATTTTCTAACGTGTTGGGCCGAAACCATTTGGTGGGCTATCGAACAGTTTCGTCCCCGGACAAGAGCGGTGATAGCTATCAAATACCTCTTTTACCCGACATTAAGCAGTTCCTGTTCTTAGGGATATTCATTTCAATAAATAACTAATATTAAATCATTTCACTATGAAAACACTAACACTCATTTTTGCATTATGCCTAACGCAATGGATGCAAGCAAACGACTACGAGACCATCATGCAACAAAACATCACACAGCTTTATCAAACAACAGATGTTAGTTCTATTAATCAAATTGCAGCCAGCTTTCAGCGCATTGCCGATGTGGAAAAGGATGAATGGCTACCGCTCTATTACGTAGCCTATGCATATGCTCGCTCCACTCATTTTATCACAGATGCCGACTCTATTGATTTACAACTCGATAAAGCACAACTAGCATTGAAACAGCTTGTCGGCAGCAAAAGTGACGAATCGGAGATTTATGCCTTACAAGCCCTGGTTTACTCATTACGAATAACAAATCCCATGCGTGGCTACAAGTACTCAAGTTTGTCAAACGAAGCACTGGCTAAAGCAGAACAGCTCAATGCCGCTAATCCCCGCATATACTATTGTAAGGCCAACAACATCTACCATACACCAAAAATGTTTGGTGGTGGCAAAGAAAAAGCACAACCATTATACGAAAAAGCGGCAGAACTATTTGCCCACAGCAAACATCCTAACCACCTTTGGCCAACCTGGGGATCGATTCATAACAAGGCGATGTTGAACAAATGCCTGGCCAGTCAATAAAGCTTATATTCCGGCAGTATTATATTCTCTGCCGGGATTTATCAATTAATAACCTGAGTTCGATTAAAATTACAGAGCTCAAAATTTCTTACATAACTGATTTACAATGCAAATTTCAGAAGCGTAGCGAGCTGTGGTGATGAGATTTAAAGCAGTAAATCAATTATTTAAGGAAAAGCTTAGAGTTTCACTTATAAATATTCATTTTCATCGTCATATCTGTTCACCATAGCTCGCTATGCTTTCACAAATATTCC
>NZ_JAGTAR010000037.1 GCF_018156225.1 Carboxylicivirga sediminis | reverse complement strand
TGCACAACTTCATAGCAGCATAGCAATAATGCAAAAGCAAATCTATTTTAAAACACAAAAAAGAGGATGTCTCAATTTTGGACACCCTCTTTATTCTGAAAAACTATTTTGAGCTTATTATACTCTAATTAAAATGCGGCGATAATTCCGTGAAAATCTTCAGCCTTCAACGAAGCACCACCAATTAATCCTCCATCTACATCTGGGTTTGCGAATAATTCCTTGGCATTTGAAGGCTTACAGCTTCCACCATAAAGGATGCTTGTTTCATTAGCAACTTCAGCGCCATATTTGTTAGCTAAAGTCTGACGAATGAATGCATGAATTTCCTGAGCTTGCTCTGGGGAAGCAGTTTTACCTGTTCCAATTGCCCATACAGGTTCGTACGCCAATACAACTTTACCAAATTCTTCTGCTGAAAGATGGAATAAAGCTTCTTCGATTTGCTCTTTAACAACCTCGAAATGCTTACCAGATTCACGCTCCTCCAATACTTCGCCAATACAGAAGATTGGTGTCAGACCATTAGCTAAAGTTAAATCTGTTTTTTCTTTTAAAATGGCATTTGTTTCACCATAATAAGCACGTCTTTCTGAGTGACCCAGAATAACGTACTGCGCACCAGTTGACTTCACCATTGAAGCTGATACTTCACCAGTGTATGCACCGCTTACCTTATCAGCACAGTTCTGAGCTGCAACGCCTACTAATTCTGCATCAACAGTTTTAACGACTTCAGTCAGGTGAATAAATGGTGCACCCAATACAACTTGACAATTAGGCTTGTTGGCCTTCAAGATTTCGTTCACTTCTTTGGCTAATGCCACACCTTCTTCTAAGGTGTTGTTCATTTTCCAGTTCCCTGCAACAATGTTTTGTCTCATTGATAAAAATTTAAGTTTATTTGAATTTGTATATGATAATGATTAACCCTGTTATAACTGATAAGCATAGCCAAAGCCATGTTTTATCATGGGCCCTTTGCATTGACTGAATCGATTGTGAAAGTGGATTCTTTAAGGTTTCTGCATCGGGTAGTTGGGTGTAGCTGTATTTTGCAATAATTGTACCCTTTTGAATAATAACTAAACCGGGGTTGGCTCTGATAATGGTTTTAAGGGTGGTTTCATCACATTGGGCATATTCAAAGGCAGCCTGATGCGCCATATCAAATTTGTAGCAATCCTCCGTTAATGAAGCTGTGGCCAAGTAAAAATAGCTACTATGTTTTTGAGCTACACTTTTAATATTGATAAACTGTTGGATATTATCTGTTGATGTATTTTCTAGTTTAGGCGCCACCATTAAAAATACAGGCTGCTCATTATTAATAATGGCATCAGTAATGTCGTCTCCTTCAGTAGATGTGAAATGTAAGGCCGTAATAGGTGGTTGATAACCTTCGCGAATTATTTTTGTTTTGCTATCGATAAAAATCCAAGTACTGTCATTATACGGATAATCGTCAACATCAAATTCTTTTCTTTCTCCGTCTTTCTCCAGTATGAATGTGGTTTCGTATTCACCTTCATCGGCCCCTTCTGGTATACTCATTTTTTCAGGTATATTAGCGCCAATGTGGTAAGGCCTGAAATCAAGAAGAGGCAGGCAATACATACTATACACTGAGATACCAATGATAAAAAGTAGTCCTGTACTGGTAAGTAGAAATTGTCGCCCGCCAGACAAATTAGATTTATAATCATTTCTTCTGTAGTAGACAATTATACTGAATGGAAGAATGATAAGGTTTTTGCTTAATGTTTCCCAGTTGCTTAGCTTGATAGCATCGCCAAAGCAGCCGCAATCCGAGACCGGTTCAAATATAGCTATGAAAAAAGTGATGATAGTAAACCCAGCCATAAAGAGCAATGCAGGCAAGGCTACTCGCTTTAATCTGAAGCCGAGTAGTAAGTGAAAACCCAAAATAAACTCAATAGATGACAAAGCAATTGATAAGATAATGGCAATTCCATTGCTGTTATGTATTCCTATTACTTCAAGGTATTCAGCTATTTTAATAGCACTTCCTTTGGGATCAACAGCTTTAACGAACCCTGAAAAAACAAATACTGCCCCTGTTAGCAGGCGACTTATCAGCTTGAGCATCTAATTATGGTGTTTATAAGTTTTCTTCGTCTTCCGGAAATTCAAGTTTAATAAGGGCAAAAATGGCATAATTAATCATGTCCATATAGTTGGCATCAATGCCTTCAGAAATAATTGTCTGCCCCTGATTATCCTCAATCTGTTTGGTGCGGTGAAGCTTCATAAGAATAAGATCGGTGAATGAACTTACGCGCATTTTTCGCCATGCTTCGTCATAATCATGGTTTTTATTTTCCATGAGTGCCTTAGCACTGTGTATATTATTGAGGTACATTTTCAGAGCTTCATCGTGGTCCATCTCTGGTTGTTCGGCGGGTTTAAGTTCGAGCTGAACAAGAGCCATAGCACAGTAGTTAACAATGCCAATAAACTCATCCCTGATGCCTTCATCCACCTTTGAGGTGCCCTTTGTTTCGATACTTCTGATACGCTGTGCTTTAATGAATATTTGGTCGGTCATGCTTGATGGCCTGAGGATGCGCCAGGCTGTTCCGTAATCTTTCATCTTTTTCTCAAAGATGTCTTTACAAATATTAATGACGTGATTGAATTGACTATCTGTTTTTGACACGTTATATGCTTTTTTGAATGGAGGCGTAAAATTATCAAAAAATGATAAATATTGAGGTATAATTAATTAGATTCTAACGATTGAATCGCATTATTTATATTGAATTGATAATTAGGAAGTATTGTAATAGAAGAAAAAAATAAAGCGGCTTTTGGCCGAAATCGACCCACGGGCTGCTGTGATGGAAATGTCCTTGCCAGAAGGAAATTCCAGTCAAAAGCCAAAAGCGAATATAGTGCTTTGTTTTTGCATATTTATACAAAAAGTAACAATGATGCATTATTTTTTTACCAAGCGAATAACTATCCCAACTACAGCGCCGATACCACCACAGATAGCAATATTATTTCTGACTTTTGCGATGCCCGATATTTTTTGCCCCAGTGACACGAGTTCGTTAGATGCAGGCTTTAGTAAAGTGCTTATGCTCACATATTCACCCGCAATTTTACCAAAAAAGAGGTAGCCGATAACAAGACCGAGAAGGGCAAAAATCAATACACTAACAATCGAATGTTTCATAATTTTGAAGGTTTATTTTTAAATAGGTTGCACTATTGCGCCCGGCTAAGTTAGGAATTATTGATTGGCAATTGCATATTAAGCAGTATTTACTGGCTTAATGCATGAGCCTTCCAAAATTGTTGTATATTCAGCAAATGACTACCAAAATGTATTTAAAGTGAAGCAAACAGGCTGGTTATATATGTGTTTTTGCATTAGTTTAATGGCTTTGGCCAGCACTGTTGTTAGTGCGCAGGATAGAGAATTGGTAACAAAAGAGCGGGGGCTTTTCAAAGAGGTTTGCTGGGTAGATGTCAATGATACAGCTATTCGCAATGGACAAAGTACAACGTATTACAAGGGTAAAGTTATTGAGCAGGGCCGATACTTGAAAAATACCCGAGTTGGACGATGGCGCTTTTATAACCTGGAGAGTATCCTTGATTATGAATATGATTTTGACAGGAATGAACTTGTTATGATGAGTGGTCAGGATAGGCATGAATTAAAATTGAAAACACCTTGCCTGTTCATGGGGAGCCCTTTAATACCTTATCTGTTTTTAGTAAATAATTTAAGTTATCCGCGAAGTGCAGTTAAAGAGTCTATAGAAGGTAAGGTGGTTTTAGCTTTAAGGGTTGATGAAACAGGTCAGGTAATCGGCTTTTATATAGCCGAAAGGTTACATCCAATCATTGACAGGGCCGTAGTAGAAGTGGCTAAAACAATGCCCGATAAATGGCGTTTCATTGCAGCAACTAACATGGGCCATCCAGTTGCTAGTGAATACCATATTGCCATTGAATTTCAACTGGAATAGTGTAATCGGTTAAATTCGTTCGATGCACTTACTGATGTATTTCTTGAGCTTTTGTTTATCAGTCAGTAAGCGGCCTGTTTCTCCTTCTGCAGGACTATAAATTATTTCGGATTCGTATTGTCCTACTTTAATCAACGAAGCTTTTCTAACTTGCGGAATAGTAAGTAGCAGATTCATCTCTTCCGACTTTAAATTTGCATCAATTAGAATGACTGGACTAGTGTGAGCGAGTGGTACATTCAAAAGCGCCTGAAACTGAAACAGGCAAAGTACCTTTGTGTCTTCGATAGTAACGGGTGCATCCTGTGGCTTGTTGGAGTAAAACAGTATTGTGTTAGCTGTTTTACTGTCCTGTGCAGAATGTCCATCAGCCGGTATAACAAAATGAAATTCAGAGCCTACTTTCTCAACTGATGTTACCCATAGGAAGCCGCCAAGTGCATTTGCAAGATGCTTACAAATACTAAGCCCCAGTCCTGCACCGCCAAAATCTCTTGAATTTTCATCATTTGCTTGTCTGAACTTATGAAAGATATTGGGTATTTTATGCTTCGGAATACCAATTCCGGTATCCGACACAATGAACTCAACTGAATTATCTTTTCGGTACTGATAGCTTAAGGTAACAGTACCACTGTATGTAAATTTCAACGCATTATCAATTAAGTGTCTGAGCGTTTGTTTAACACGCTCTTTATCGGTAATGATGGCAGGAGTATCAAAACCAATTGGCTCTTGTACCCGAAACTGCAGGTTGGCGTTGTTCGCCACAAGAGGGGCTGCATATTCACTCAGCTCATTAACTATTTCATGGGCATATGTACTCTTTAAATCAAGGCTTATTAAGCCCGACTCAATTTTAGAAAATTCCATAATGTCGTTGAGGAGTCGCAACAATTCATTCGAACTTGTTTTAACAATGTTATGAAACTCTTTTCGCTCAGTGCCTGTGAGTTGGTCGTCGCACATAAGTTCCGTAAATCCCATGATGCTGTTTAGGGGCGTTCTAACCTCGTGAGACATATTTGCCAAAAATGAAGATTTAAGACGATCAGATTCCTCAGCACGCTGTGTGGCTTTTTTGACCTCATTCTGCATTTGTACTCGTTCCGAGATATCAATTAGAATGAGTAAATTGTTAGGCTTACCATGGTTTAAAAGTTCTATTTTAAAGACCTCTACTGGCTGGGTGGTATTATTGGGGGTAAGTAAATGAAATACAAAAGGTGACTTATGCGAAAAATCACGATTAAGAAGTTGAGAGATTGCGGCATGTTCATCCTCAATAATAATATCAGTCAGTGCCTTTTGTTGTAAGGCCTGCGAATCAGTTTTTAATAGATGTATGGCACTGTGGTTAAAATCAGTAATAGTATTGTCTTGATTAAGCAGTAGTATGGGTAATTGAACATTCGCAATGCTAGCTGTGAGTTGATGTTGTTTCTGTTCGCTTATATACTGATGGCTAATCTCTTCAATGATAACGGTAAATAGCTGGATGCTTACATCACTTACTTGTACAGGTCGTATCGCAATTTTATAATACCTCGTATCTTCACTTTGGGCAATTACATCACCAGAAGAGTCCAGTTGCAGTTGCTGCGAATTCAGTTTTAGTTGTTTGTCCCAGTGATGCGATTCAGTAATTTTTTGATGCTTTACTAACTGTTTGTATAAGGAGTTGCAATAAATGACTTTCTGTTTTTCATTTGAGATGCAAGCTGGGTAGGGAATAAGCTCAATCATCTGCTGAAGGTTACCAGCAATTGTTTGGGCTTCATGATTGATATTAATATGGGCTTTTCTCGTGCTTTGTTTTTTATTGTTGTTTCTGAAATTGATATACAGATACACCATCAGTGATAATCCCAGAAGAGCAATAATTTGGTAAAACAAACTTTGGACATCTTCTACGTCCAGTTGGCCATTGTTGGCTATAGCATTGGTAGAAGTTGCCAGAAATAAGAATAAGTTATAGTAGCGAACAGCCTGTCGGTTGAACATCAATAAATATTTTCAGTTGTGAACTATCAAAATAAGCAACAAAAGTATTTTTTTATAGACTGCTTACAATAAAAGCGTTTGAAAAAAAATCAAAGTCAACTTAAAAACCCATAATTATACAGATATTTCGAATATTCTTACAGTCCATAAACGTTAACTTTATTAACTTTGCCAGTCAGAAAATTAACGAGCATATTAAATATACGAAAATGATAATTGAAAGTCAGATAAAAGCTTCGGTAGTAAAAGCAGTGAATGATTTATATGGAGCCAGCATTACAGAAGAGGCCGTTCAATTGCAGTTGACACGTAAAGACATGAAGGGCGATTATACCGTTGTTGTCTTTCCGCTTTTGAAAATCTCTAAGAAGAATCCGGTTGAAACAGGTAATGATCTTGGAAACTATATCAAGAAGGAATGTGTTGAAGTGGCCGAATTCGAAGTAGTGAAAGGCTTTTTGAACTTGCAATTATCAACAGCATACTGGTTGGGGCTTTTAAATTTACATGTGCATAATGCCGAGTATGGAAAAACCGAAGCAACGGACAAGTCGCCCTTGGTAATGATTGAATATTCATCGCCCAATACCAATAAGCCACTTCACCTGGGACATATTCGTAACAACCTTTTGGGTTATTCATTGTCCCGCATTGTTGAGGCAAATGGTAATAGAGTGGTAAAGACCAATATTGTAAACGACCGCGGTATACATATTTGCAAATCGATGCTGGCCTGGAAAAAGTGGGGCGAAGGACAAACACCAGAAACGACAGGCAAAAAGGGAGATCACCTGGTTGGAGATTTCTATGTGAAATTTGATCAGGAATATAAGAAAGAACAGGCAGAGTTAATGGCAGCCGGTCAGTCAAAAGAAGAGGCTGAAACGAACTCTCCTTTGATGAAGGAAGCGCGTGAAATGCTTCTGAAATGGGAGGCTCACGATCCTGAGGTGTATGCACTTTGGCAGCAAATGAATCAATGGGTTTACCAGGGATTTGATGTTACCTACAAGCAAATGGGTGTAGATTTCGACAAGATTTATTACGAATCGGATACTTACAAGGTAGGTCGTGATATGGTACTGGAAGGCTTGGATAAACAGGTGTTTTATCGTCGTGAAGATAACAGTGTGTGGGCTAACCTTGAGAATGATGGCCTGGATGAAAAGCTGTTGCTGCGTTCTGACGGTACCAGTGTGTATATGACACAAGATATTGGTACAGCCAAACTGCGCTACGATGATTACAATATTGATAAGATGGTTTATGTGGTTGGTAATGAGCAAAACTACCATTTTAAAGTGTTGGCCATCCTGCTGGACCGTTTAGGTCTTGAGTGGGGTAAAGATTTGGTGCACTTTAGCTATGGAATGGTTGAGTTACCCGAAGGAAAAATGAAGTCGCGTGAAGGAACAGTTGTCGATGCCGATGACTTGATGGCAGACATGATCAATACTGCCCGTGATATGTCAAAGGAACTAGGTAAGCTGGAAGGCTATAGTGAAGAAGAAGCCGAACGCGTTTATGAAACCATTGCGCTAGGTGCTTTAAAGTACTTTATCCTTAAAGTTGACCCAAGGAAGAATATGACTTTCGATCCTAAAGAATCGATTGATTTTAATGGTAATACAGGACCGTTTATTCAATATACTTATGCCCGTATACAGTCCATCAATCGCAAAGCCCAAGCCAATGGTATTGAATTGCCTGAAGCGATAAGTGTTGATACGGCTATGTCTGAGAAGGAAATTCAGTTAATGCGCATGATTAGCAATTTCCCATCTGTTGTAGCTGAGGCCGGTAAGGTTTATAGTCCGGCTTTAATAGCCAACTTTGTTTATGATTTGTCCAAAGAGTTCAATCAGTTCTACCACGAATCGCCAATTGCGGTTGAAGAGGATGAAGCTAAGCGTGCCATGCGTTTGCTTCTTTGTCAATCAGTAGGAACCGTTATTAAAAATGCGATGTGGATGATGGGTATTAATGTGCCCGAAAGGATGTAGAAATAATTGAAAACGAGATAAAAGCCTGCTATTTGCAGGCTTTTTTATTATAGTTCAACTTTTTTTAATGGCTAATTATTAAGGAATAATCAATATATTTGGTTAACCTAATGTGGCAAGAGCAATAAACCGCCGTGTCAGCCCGTTTGCAGAGTATATTAACACCCACAAATAATACTGTTTATAATGAAATTTTTTTCGCTGGTTTTTACTACTATGTTGGTTGTTCAATCAACTAATTTACTTGCACAGAGTGATTTGTCTTCAAGGTTCGACTCGTTATCCTTAAAAGCACAGTTTGAGTACGTTTATGAGAAATCAGAAACGTATGAGCGCTATAAGGTGATAAAAATTGGTACTTATAACCTGCTTAAGAGTAATTCGCTTGATAGTGTCAATGTGTATAGAAGTGATTTGACAAAACGAATTGATGATATTGCGGGACTGGAAAAAACGCTGGCGGCAAAGGATGAGACGATTAGTACCTTAACTGCCAATTTAGAGTCGACAAGGAATAGTAAAGATAGTATGCAGTTTTTAGGTGCAGAGTTAGCTAAAGGTGCTTATAACTCAATGATGTGGGGTTTGGTTTTTAGCTTACTCGCATTGGCCGTTATTTTAATCCTGATGTTTAAGCGTAGCCATGCCGTTACAAATGAAACAAAGCACCGCTTAAGCGAGGTTGAAGAAGAATTTGAGACGCATCGCAAATCAGCTTTAAAGCGTGAGCAGAAGTTGGCCCGTGAGTTAATGGATGAACGCCTGAAGCATAAATTTTAAGCTGTTGAACGATTAGTTATAAATATACAAGGAGGCCCAAATTGCCTCCTTTTTTTGTATCATAATCAAAAGGACGTTCCTTTCTACTTAGAGGATGACATCACCAGACTAATGACAAACTCAACCTTGCAGTGTCGATCCGATACATATATCATTTGTTCTTCCGGATTTTTCATTTGCAAGGTTAGGCTCTAAATTTAATGATATGGACAGGTTACTTATTCTACAACCAGCCTGTCTTCAATCATCCGGTTGTTGTATTGCTGAATGATCCCTTTTAATAATGGTAAGCTGTTTTTGTAGCCGCTTTCGGTATTTTTAAGATTGTGCTTTAAGTAAGGATCTTCTGCAATATTAAATGCACTAATCAGGTTCTCACCATCGTAATGCAGCACGTAATCCCCATGCACCATCTGATAGCTGTTGTTGGTATAGTTAATAGCGAACCTGTCATTTTCAGGATGCAATAAGTCTTTACCAAATGCTATATATGGTTCTTTATTGAAACCAATATAGTTAAGTAGCGTTGGCATAATGTCAATCTGCTGTGCCAGTTCGTTGTTAACACCTCTTAAGGTGCTGTCGCCCGGGCTATACAATATCAGCGGAATCTGGAACTTATTAACGCTGGTTTGCGAAATATCGTAATGTGCCTGTGTGCTATGGTCAGCTGTAATAACAAACAATGTATTGCTATACCACGGCATCTGTTTAGCGCTTTCAAAAAACTTTCTCAATGCATAATCGGTGTAGCCAATGCCTTGATGTACTGGTAATGTGCCTTTGGGGAATGCATCGGTATATTGATCGGGTACTTTAAATGGGTGGTGCGATGATAATGAAAAGACCGAGGTCATAAAAGGTTCCTGCATTTTATTCATCTCATTGGCAAAAAACTGGAAGAATGGTTCATCCCAAATGCCCCACATGCCATCAAATTCATCATCGTTGTTAAACTCAGTCATGCCCTTATAGGCATCGAAATTAGCAACATTAGCAAAGGAGTCAAATCCCATTGAACCATTGGGTGCCCCATGGAAAAAGGCACTGTTATAACCATCCTTCTTCAATAAAAAGGGTAAGCCATTAATGTGGTTGGATGAATATTCAGATACAACGTATGGCAATACCAGGGCCGGTATGCTGGCTAATATCGATGGCATAGCATCAATTGACTTGCGGCCATTGGCATAAGTGTTCGGAAAAATCAGTGCATGCTGAGCCAAAGAATCAAGAAATGGTGTATAACCTTTGTAGTTCCCATTATCAAGTTCGGGGTTGAATGAACCCAGAAACTCTTTATTGAAGCTTTCCAGAATAAATATGACAATGTTCTTCTTAGGTTTATCAGCAATGCTATCGGTTAAGACAAGCGGGTTGAATGCTTCGTTTAACTCCTCCTCTGTCTCAAAGTAATCATAGGCTGTAAAACTCTTTTTGCCCCAGGTGCGAATCATACAAAATGGGGTGTTTAGAACGATAGCCATCTCGTCAGGTGTATTAACGTACTTACCTGCATTAGCCATGTTAATTGGTCGGGTTGAATGACGGTAGCCGCCGCGCATTCCAACAATCGAAAAACCAGTAAATATAGTAAGGGCTACGACAGATAGGGCCGGATAAAACCAGCGATTCGAAAACTTAATGGCTCTTGGCTTAATGAATGAATAACTTTTGGCCAATAGAAATACTGAAGCGATGAAAATAATGGCCACATACCAGTAATCAATGATGAACTGGCCCCATAGTTTGGTCATGTTTGTTTCGTTTTCCAGTATATTAATCACATTGTAGGTGGTACGTTTCAGAATAAATCGATAATAAATCAGGTCGATGCTGTTAAGTGCCAGACCAATGCTGTTAAACAGCACGAATAAGGTTTTTAAGAAAATCTGGTAGCTTTTATGAAACTTAAATGGAAGAGGTAGTAAAAACAGTAAGGCATACAGCCCGTTTAAGTACAACATGGCACTTAAATCGAACAAGAGCCCACCTTTCATAATGGTTAAAAAGCCATTAAAGGTGATGTTAGGAAATAGTTCGGTATTAAAAAGGTAAAAAAGAATACGAAATGCACTGTAGAATGCCATTATTAGCAGCAATCTGTAGGTGAGTACAAGGTATTCGTTCAGCTGCTTTCCTTCTTTTACAGAAATCTTCATATTAACTTAAGCTTGTCTAAAAAATTTGGACAAAGTTAATAATGAGATTAAGTTTTCTAGTGTTTTTTATATTAAGAATCGTTAATGGTCTCCTAATCAGCGTTAAGCCATTCTAGAGCAGCCTCTTTGGTGGAGAATTGTTCACGTTTGATTTTCGAGTTCTCTGGCAACCACGAAAACAGCATGGCATAGGCGGTTACTTTGGGATCCTGCACGCAAAAAGCCGTTTTAACAGATTTGCAGTTTAATGTTTTTTCTTCAGCTTTTTTCGATAGCAGGCTTATTTCATCCAGCCTTAAATCAATCACCGCATTTCTAAGATCATAAAACACCTTTAAATCATCGGGTAAAGTATGCAGACTCCCTATCTCATCCAGAAAGTCATATAAATCATAAATTGTTGAAGGGCCATCGATGGAAACGTGAAGTATATCATTAATAAAGGCGTATGAAATCATAGGTCGCGCTATAAGTATTGGTTCTACTGTGTTATCCATTGCTTAAACTCTTTGGACATAAGCATTTGCTGGATTATATTGATGAGTGTTTGGTTAGGCAGATCTTTTAGAAACATTTGTACTTCGTCTTCTGATACATTGGCTTTTGTTATTAAAGCTTTTAACCGCTTTAAGGAGGCGCCGGTTAATTCATCTTCAAAGGGTAACCACAAAAAGCTAAGATTGTTTAAATCTCCTGCACTACTCAATTCTGTTGATGATTCCAGCTTTATTTTTAGTTCCTCAATGATTGTAGAAAGAGTTGTTTTGCAATCGGTTTTAACCGGATCTGTAGTGCCTGATTCGTCTCTCAATGCCCAGCTGCTGTATGCATAATCTATTTTGTCGAGCGCCGCTACCTGTGGCGAATTGCTGCCAAAGCACGAGGCTGTTAAAAGAATCGTTGCTTTCTTCCATGAGATTAAATCAAACTCACGGTCGTCAATTTTAGAAAGCTGTTGTTGCAATAAATTCAAATAGGAGGCAGCCGTATTCATAATTGCGTTTTTCATTTAATACAATGATATTGAGTTCTAAATTAAAAAATTATAGGATGAAGCATTTAATTGTTACTTTGTTTTTGATGACGGTACCTTTATTTGGGATGACAGCTAATAAAAAGGAGATGAGGGAAGCAGACAAGCTAATGATAATTTGGAGCAGTGGCGACAGAGATGTGGCACTGAAGGTGTGTTTTATGTATACTAATGCTGCGAAAAAAATGCAGTGGTTTGAAGAAGTGTACCTGATTGTGTGGGGACCTTCGGCGCAGTTGCTGTCGAATGATAAAGAGCTGCAGGAGCAATTGAAAATAATGCAGAAAAATGGTGTTGTGGTTGAAGCCTGCGTTAATTGTGCCGATATGTACGGCGTTAGTGATGAGTTGAAAGCCTTGGGTGTTGATGTCAAAGGAATGGGCAAGCCTTTAACCGATCGGTTAAAAGCCAATTGGAAGCAGCTGAATTTCTGACAAGAAAAAAGCCGACCATGGAGGTCGGCTTTACATTCATTTAAGCAAACTGTGCTAATGTTTTCTTAATAATATCAATAGCTTCGCGCAATTGTTCTTCGTTAATTACCAATGGAGGAGCAAAACGTATAATGTGTTCGTGTGTAGGTTTGGCAATCAGGCCATTTTCTTTCATAGCCACACATACATCCCAGGCTGTTTTGCCATTTTTAGGCTTGATGGCCACAGCATTTAACAACCCTTTACCACGTACCAGCTCTATCATATCAGATTCGATGCTTAGCATTTCTTCGCGGAATATCTTACCAAGACGCTCAGCATTTTCTGCTAGTTTCTCGTCTTTAATAACGTCAAGCGCTGCAATGGCCACCTTACATCCAAGTGGATTTCCGCCATATGTTGAGCCATGTTCACCTGGTTTAATTACCAGCATCACATCATCATTGGCCAATACTGCTGAAACAGGGAATACACCACCTGAGATAGCTTTACCTAAAATCAGTACATCAGGTTTAACACCTTCGTGATCGCAAGCCAGTAATTTACCCGTACGAGCAATACCAGTCTGTACTTCATCCGCAATAAACAGTACATTTTTCGCCTTACACATCTCATAGGCTTTCTTCAGGTAGCCTTCATCCGGTACAAATACACCAGCTTCACCCTGGATTGGTTCTACCAGAAAACCAGCTACATTAGGATCTTCTAATTCTTTGGCTAATGCGTCCAAATCATTGTAAGGTACCGTTACAAATCCAGGTGTATAAGGACCAAATCCTTTGTACGAATCCGGATCGGTTGACATTGATATGATTGTAATAGTACGGCCATGGAAGTTATCGGCACAAACGATGATTTTTGCCTGATTCTCAGGAATACCTTTTTTATCGTATCCCCATCGACGACAAAGTTTTAGTGCAGTTTCATCAGCTTCTGCACCGGTATTCATCGGTAATACTTTATCATAACCAAAATATTTAGCCATGTATTCTTCAAACTCTCCTAATACACTGCTATAGAAAGCTCTTGATGTGAGCGTCAGCTGTTGGGCTTGTTCAGTTAGTGCATTAATGATTTTAGGGTGACAGTGACCCTGGTTTACCGCCGAGTAGGCTGAAAGAAAGTCAAAATAGCGCTTGCCTTCAACGTCCCATACATATATACCTTCGCCTTTTTCAAGTACAACTGGTAGTGGGTGGTAATTGTGTGCACCGTACTTATCTTCACGAGCAATATAATCTGCAGGTGTCATTTTCTTGTCGGTCATAACAAAGATTTAAAAAGGTTATTATTCTCTAATTTATTTGGTTTGCTAGCAAAAATAGGAGAATTAGTGAGAAAAAAATGCCTTGAAAAGCTGAGTTTTATCATATTCGATGAGATTGCATCACGTACAATAGATGCTCTGAAATGAAAAACAATTTCGCATTTAGTTGATATTAATTTATTTTTATCGGATTAATCACGAAAAGCTAATAGAATGCTGTTTGGAGGAACACTGGTAAACGTGTTAACAGTGCTGGCAGGAAGCGCCATTGGAATACTGATAGGAAATCGCATTCCTGAAAAAATGACGAAAAGTGTTTTTCAGGCTATTGGGCTTTTTACCATTGTTTTGGGCGTTGGTATGGCTATTAAAGGTCAAATGCTATTGATTATTGTGTTTAGTCTTATTATTGGTACCATTTTAGGTGAGTTGATGTCGCTGGACAAACAGGTTGATGGGTTATCAGGAGTACTTAAAACAAAGTTCCGCTTAAAAAATCCAAAGTTTGCCGAAGGTATGCTAACTGCTTTTTTGCTTTACTGTGTAGGATCTATGACGATTGTGGGCGCAATAGATGAAGGTATGGGCAATGGGTCAGAGGTATTAATGACAAAGGCACTTATGGATGGCTTTTCATCCATAGCTCTGGCTTCTGTTTTTGGAGTTGGGGTTTGTATGTCAGTGGTACCTCTGCTTATTTTTCAGGGAGGTATAACTTTACTGGCCTATTGGCTGGGCGACTTTATCGGCAAGGATATCATCACTGAATTAACGGCTGTTGGCGGTATTTTGTTAGTTGGATTGGGGATTAATATTTTAGAAATAAAGCAAATACGAATAATGAATATGCTACCATCGTTAATTGTGGTGGTAGTATTGATTTGGCTTAATGCCTATCTGTAAATAGATTAATAAAACAACACACCTTGGAAAAAGATACAAAGTCAATATTGATAGGGCTATTTGAGAAATGGGCTGGTGAAGAAGCACGCTCTTTTGTTATGTTACCTCCTTCTGGTTCTTATCGTGAATATTACCGGATTGCCGGTCGCACCAAATCAGCCATGGGGGCATATAATGCCGATGCAAAGGAAAATCAGGCATTTTTGGAATTTTCAGAGCACTTTAAGAATAAACAACTGCCAGTGCCTGCTATTTACGGTGTTGATATGGACCATCATGTCTATCTGCAGGAAGATTTGGGCGATGTAACGCTCTATAGTTTTTTGCAAGGTATACGCAAAGGCAAAGCTTTTCCTGAAGAGCTGGTTAACTTCTATAAGAAAACCATAACCAAACTCATTTGCTTTCAGGTACAAGGAGGAGAAGGACTTAACTATAGCAAGTGCTATCCACGACAGGCATTCGACAAGCAATCGATGTTATGGGATTTACACTATTTTAAATACTATTTCTTAAAGCTGGCACGGGTTCCTTTCGATGAGCAGGCGCTGGAAGATGATTACCATCGTTTGATCGACTTTTTATTGGAGGCTGATCATGACTATTTTCTCTACCGCGATTTCCAGTCGCGTAATGTGATGGTGGTGGATGATGAGCCTTGGTTTATTGATTATCAGGGTGGTCGTAAAGGTGCCTTGCAATATGATTTGGCTTCGTTATTATTTGATGCCAAGGCTGATATACCGAATAGTGTCCGTGAAGAGCTACTTAATTTTTATGTTGAGGAGCTGGAAAATCACATAGTGGTTGATAAGCAAGAGTTTAAACAACATTATCAGGGTTACGTATTAATTAGAATTATGCAGGCTATGGGAGCCTATGGTTTCAGGGGCTTTTATGAAAAGAAAGAGCACTTTCTAAAGAGTATACCTTATGCTATTAATAATCTGAAATATTTGCTGGAGACAATTGATTTAGGTATTGAGTTGCCTACGCTCTTTGCAGCTCTTACCAATGTTACCGAATCGGAGGAGCTAATGACCATCGGACAACGTAGTTCTCTGTTAACGGTGCGCATTAGTAGTTTTTCATATAAAAGAGGTATTCCGGTTGATGTATCAGGCAACGGAGGTGGCTTTGTATTCGATTGTCGTGCTATTCACAACCCAGGTGGTTATCCCGAATATGCTGATAAAACTGGTAAAGATGAAGAGGTGATTGCTTTTTTTGGCAAAGAGCCCGAGATGGCCGATTTTCTGACTGATGTGTTTTCCCTCGTAGATAAGTCGGTTGAGAAATATATCTCCAGAGGATTTAAAAACCTGATGGTTAATTTCGGATGTACTGGCGGACAGCATCGTTCAGTCTATAGTGCCGAGCAGTTGGCGTCTCATCTTCAACATAAATACAAGTTAAATGTTGAATTAAAACACGTAGAGCAAGATATGAAGAAGCGTTAGTTTTGATATGGGAAAGAAGAAATGTAAAGATGCGGATAAGTTGAAAAATCCGATTATTAAAGACAGTCATAAGTACGAATGCAAAAAGTGTGGGCTAGGCTCTAAAAAAGAGGAAAACCTGTGCAAGCCAAAAAAAATTAAGAAGTAGTGAATGCCATGATTTTTGCGGCGGGTCTTGGTACCCGTCTGAGACCTCTTACCAATCAACTCCCTAAAGCACTGGCTCCTTTTAACGGGCAACCTCTGTTGGGTCATGCCATCAATAGCCTCAAAGGCCTCGGTATTGAGCGCATTGTGGTGAATGTACACCATTTTGCAACCCAAATTATTGATTACATTGAAAGCAATGATTGGTGGACTGAAGTGCTCATTTCCAATGAATCAGATGAACTGCTGGATACCGGGGGTGGACTATTGCGAGCCCAATCTTTATTCATTCCAAATAAGTCAATACTAGTAAGAAATGTAGATATTGTCACATCTACAAATCTAGAAAGTTTCATATATTCGCATCAACAAAATGCCAATGATGCAACTTTGATGGTAAAGAATCGTAATACATCACGTTACCTACAGTTTAATAATGATATGCAACTGTGTGGTTGGCGAAATGCCAAAACAAGTGAGCACATTGAAGTGTTGGCTTGTGATCACATAAAGGAAATGGCCTTTAGCGGGATACACATGATTGAACCACATTTGCTTGATAAGTTAGGAGGCAAGCGGGTTTTTTCAATCATCAAAGCTTACCTTCAATTGGCGCAGGATATGCAAATCAGGGGCTTTTCTGTCGCAGATGATGACGCCTGGTTTGATGTAGGGACTATTGAAAAATTAAGACAAGCAGAACAATATTATAAATCAGGGAAATAATTAGAACAAAATGAACGAAATTCAAAGTGGAACCGGGAGGCGGAGGTTAGGCGACCCGCTTCAGCAATTTATTAAGTTTTTCACTAATGGTAGTGCCTTATTAATGATGGCAACTGCAGTGGCCGTTATCTGGGCTAATGTTGATCATGACAGCTACCACCATTTCTGGCATAGTACTTTTGGTATATCATCAGGATTGTTTTCTGTTGAAATGGGACTGACGCACTGGATTAATGATGGTCTAATGGCTATCTTCTTCTTTGTTGTGGGATTGGAAATCAAACGTGAGTTTTTGGCTGGTGAGCTGAGTTCTTTTAAGCAGGCTTCTTTGCCAATATTCGCTGCCATTGGAGGTATGGTTGTACCAATCATTTTATACTTCAGTTTTGGGTTTGAAGGTACAGCCTCTAAAGGATGGGGTATTCCAATGGCTACCGATATTGCATTTTCATTAGGTATATTATCCCTTCTGGGAAAACGTGTTCCACTGGCTCTAAAAGTGTTTCTAACCGCATTGGCCATTGTTGATGACCTTGGAGCTGTTTTGGTTATAGCACTGTTTTACGGTGGCGATTTAAACTGGACGTACCTGATGATTGCAGGTATTTTATTGTTGGTTTTAACAGTTGCCAATCTAAAAAATATTCAAGACCTGAAGATCTACACTTTCTTAGGCTTTATTATTTGGTATCTGTTTTTGCAGTCAGGTGTTGACGGGCCAGGTTCAGGATTGCATGCTACCATTGCTGGTGTGCTTATTGCCTTTACCATTCCTGCTCGTCCAAAGGTACATATCAATGAATTTTTAGCGCGCATCAAGTCCGGGCTGACACGCTTCGATTCGGTTCCTAAGAGTGAAAACGAACGTGTGTTGACCGATGATCAGTTGTACGCCATTAATGATGTTGAGTACAGTGTAAAAAAGGTTCAGAGTCCTTTGCAATATATCGAGCACCAATTCCACGGTTTTATAAGCCTATTCGTACTGCCAATATTTGCTTTGGCAAACGCGGGTGTTACTTTGGTGCATCATGGCGATGGAAACGGTGATGTATTTACAACTTTATCGTTTGCCATAGCCTTTAGTCTGGTGGCCGGAAAGGGTATTGGTATCACAGTATTCTCTTGGTTGGCAGTTAGATTGGGCTTTGCCGTAAAGCCTAAAAGGTCATCATGGATGTCATTCCTGGGGTTAGGTTTCTTGGGAGGTATTGGGTTTACCATGTCTATTTTTATTGCCAGTCTTGGATTCAAAGAGAGCGCCGAACTACTCAACCAAGCTAAGATAGGTATCTTCGTTGGTTCAATTGTGGCCGGTCTGTTTGGTTTTTATTTGCTGAAATACTCGTTGAAAAAAGACGAAGAGCGAAAGCCAATAACCACCAGATAATATTAATATAAACTAAAGGAGTGTGAATGACACTCCTTTTTTATTTGCTACGATTATCAGACTATTTACATTTGCAACTTTACTAGCTTCATGAATCAATATATTACATCGCATCTGGGAGAGCTGGCAGCTCTGATTACAGCTATATGCTGGACGTTTACCTCACTTTCATTTGAGTCAGCCGGTAAAAAGGTAGGTTCAATGTCCGTTAATATCATTCGATTGGTAATGGCCATTGGTTTGTTGGGCACACTACAATATATTCGTTTTGGCTACTTTTTTCCTGAAGGAGCTACCAGCTATCAGTGGATATGGTTATCGATAAGTGGCCTGGTAGGTTTTGTGATAGGTGATATGTTGCTGTTTCAGGCCTTTGTAGTGGTAGGGGCTCGTATTTCGATGCTGGTTATGTCATTGTCGCCACCTTTAGCAGCGTTGTTTGGCTGGTTATTACTGGGCGAGCAACTATTGATGAGTCACATTGTGGGCATGGTGGTTACTATATCCGGTATTGCCTTGGTAATATTAGGAAAGCCTGTCAAAGGCAAACGTATTGAGGTTAAGTATCCGGTTCGTGGAGTTTTACTGGCTTTTGGCGGTGCAACTGGCCAGGGATTAGGATTGGTACTAAGTAAATTAGGTATGGGCGATTATGATCCGGCATCGGCCACTATGATACGCGTTATAGCCGGTACTATTGGTTTTGCAGTGCTTTTTATTTTTACCGGTCACTGGCCAAGAGTTATTAAAGCAATCACATACGGAGCTGCCATGGTGCGCATTTCCATTGGTGCTTTTTTTGGCCCATTTCTGGGTGTTTCGTTTTCGCTGTTGGCCATCAAATATACCACAACAGGTGTTGCTTCCACCATTATGTCAATTGTGCCTGTGTTGATCATTCCACCAGCCATCTTACTGTTTAAAGAAAAAGTATCACTAAAAGAGGTGGCAGGAGCGGCATTAGCAGTTTTGGGTGTGGCTGTGCTATTTTGGTTTTAACCTGTAATCTTCAGCATCACTTTGGCTGCTGTTAGTAAAGTGCCTGTCATGATAATGATGGTAAAGAAAATCAACCTGGCATCGGTGCCAAACGATTCAGCCAAACCAGATTTAAGCAGCCGTTTATTATGATGCGATATAACCACAAACCGTGGTATAACTCTCAGGTAAAGGCCATAGACGATTCGTCCCAGAATGATACCCAATAAGAAACCTCCAATGATATCGCCCGAAAAGTGCACACCCATGTAAATGCGCGAGTATGCGTTAACCGTTGCCCAGAGGAAAATAAATAGTGTGTAAGCCTTATTTCTGAAAAGGAGTGAGGTAAACATGGCTAAACCAAAAGAATTAGTAGCATGGGAAGATACAAAACCGTATAAACCACCTCTTTTACCGTTTATAAGATGTACCAGGTACTTTAGTTCCTCATCGTGCGAGGGGCGTAATCGTTCAAAACCACTCTTAAATACATTTGAGGATATTTGATCGCACAATACGATTAATACGGCCACAGCAAGCATGGTCACTAAGCCGCGGGCTCCATGGTTTTTAAAAATCACATAGGCAATGACTAAATAAAGAGGCAACCATACTTCTTTACTGGTAAACATCCAGAAGAAATTATCCCAGTAACCATTATGAAAACTGTTTAAAAATAGAAGTAGTTCCTTATCGAGTTCGATTAGAGATTGCAAAAGCCCCATGATTTTCAATTTAGATCCCGAAAATAACTTTTTATTACCGAAATAGCAGCTGCAGATTGAGAATAATAAAATTTAATACATTCTACTGCTGCGCTATGCTTGTTAATAAGTTATTAAAATGTATCAAGACACGTTAAAAAATTGTATTATTGCAGCGATGTATAAATGGCGTTCACATATGGCATTTTTTCTATTGGCGATATACAGTGTGGTTTTCGCTCATAATGTTATACCCCATCATCATCATATGGACTTGGGGGCCAATGTGGTGGCATTGTTTTGTGACGAAGATGAAGCACATCATCACCACGAAGGCCATGACGTTCATCAACATCATCACTCTTTTGCTGATTCACAGTATAGTGATTCATGCCTGAAGCATGAACACGAGAATGAGGAGCATGCCGCTTGTCATTTTGATGTGCGACCTGTGGCAGCTAAATCACTTGATTTTCATCCTTTCCTCGTTGTTAATCACACTTTTCAACTTCAGGTTACAGTAAAAGAACTTCCTAAATACGATATTGATCACAGCCCAATTAAGTTTCCTGAGGGCTACAATTTCGCGGTCCCGTTGAGGGCACCGCCTTTCTCTGTATGATTTGTTTCTAAAAAATTATCAACCATTGTATTCAATATAGGATGGTTGCAACTTTCTATTTACTAACATTCAATCTTTTAATCATGCAGAAATTACTATTTATTCTGGCTGTATCAGCCTTAATTCTATCATCGTGTGGAACCAAAAAAGCAGATAACAAAGAAGGTACTCATGTTCATGAAGACGGAACCGTTCATGGGGCACATGAGCATGCAGCTCCTCAGCAGGAAACTTTCGAAGTGAAAGAGAAAGGTTGCTCTGCTGAATGTGCCAAAGATAGTTGTGACAGCGTAACAAAATCGGAAGAGGATCACGATCACGACCATGGCCATGATCACGATCATGCTCATGATCATTCACACGAGTAGAAGGTATTAGCAAACTTAAGCAGGATTTGTACCTGTTTTAAGTTTGCTTTACACACGACAAAGATTGAATTAAAAGATGTTTTGATGAAACGAGCCATAACTAGGAGTTTTTAGCGATGAAGACGATTATTCTATAGGCGAGTTTCATGTGACAATTGAAGTAAAGTATACACATGAAAATACATTATATAATTGGGTACCTGTTGATGGCGTTTATCTTATCAGCCTGTAGCAACAGTTCCAAGTCAACACATGATACACATAGTCATGATGATATGACTATTCCATACACCGGTTATTCAGAGAGTGTGGAGATTTTTGTAGATGCACAACCTTTAGCTGTTGGTGCTAATTCGCAGCTGATTGTGCATATAACGGACCTAAAGTCGTTTAAGCCTGTTGATATTCAGGATGTAACGATATCACTAGTTATTGGAGCAAAAGGTGTGAGGGTTAAAAGTGAATCACCTGTTCAGCAGGGTATATTCAAAGTTGTAATTCAACCAACAACCGCTGGTGCGGGGCAACTCCGGTTTGAATTTAATAAGGATGGGGCAGTGCATCAGGTGCTTATTCCTGATGTAAAAGTATATTCTAATGAACACGATGCTGTTCACCTGGCAGAAGAAGATCTGCCTTCATCACCCAATGCCATTGCATTTACTAAGGAACAATCATGGAAGGTTGAGTTTGAAACCCGGCAGGTGCAACGCATCCCTTTTGGTGCTGTTATAAAGGTGCCGGCTAAAGTAAGTGCATCGCCCATTAATCAGCGAATTGTGGTGGCCAAATCATCAGGTGTTATTCAGTTTACCTCCGATATTATATCTATTGGTCAAAAACTGAACAAAGGGGAATGGGCACTTACTATCGCCGGACAAGGTTTAACGGAGAATAATTCTGTTCTGCGCCTGCAAGAGGCCAAAGTGGAATATGAGACTGCGAAATCTGATTATGACAGGGATAGGCGCTTGTATGAGAAAAAAATCGTTTCGGAACGCTCACTGCTTGAGTCAAAGGCGCGTTATGAAAAGGCATCAACACAATGGAATAATCTTCAAAGTGCTATTGGAACAACGGGTGAGAAGGTGCAGGCTCCCGGTAAAGGATTCGTTCATGCGGTTCATGTACAGAATGGAGAGTTTGTATCGGCCGGTACACCCTTATTTACTATGGTTGAAAATAAACGAATGCTGTTAACCGCAATGGTAAGACTAAGTAAGGTGGCCGAACTGTCTGCCATTAATGACGCTACCATCGAAACGAATGGCGGAAAGGTGTATAAGCTGCAGGATTTAAACGGGCGTATTGTTTCTGTTGCCCAATCAATTAATGAAGAGGCTTATCTATTACCTGTCACCATTGAAGTTGACTACAATCAAGAGCTTTTAAGTAGTGGTTTTGTAAACGTGTACTTGAAATCTGATGAAACAAATGAAGAGTTAGTTGTCCCGGAAACTGCCCTCGTTGAGATTCAAGGTTTATTTTTTGTATACGTGCAGTTAACACCTGAACTGTTCGAACGCCAACAGGTAAAGCCTGGAAAAAGTGATGGCCGGAATTGTGTTATCCAAGCGGGTTTGACAGGCGGGGAGCGTATTGTAACCAAAGGAGCTACTTTGGTGAAGCTGGCAGCTGTATCCAATACTGTTGACGCCCATGCCGGGCATGTACATTAGGAGGGCAGGCTATGTTAGATACGATCATAAAATTTTCGCTCCACAATAAGCTTATGGTGCTGTTGGGGGCAGCTATCTTAATGTTGGGTGGCCTGTATACGGCCAACAATATGGATGTGGATGTATTCCCGGATCTGACTGCCCCTACAGTGGTGGTGATGACCGATGCCCATGGCATGGCAGCTGAAGAGGTTGAGCGACTGGTGACATTCCCAATTGAGACGGCGGTAAATGGGGCTACTGATGTGAGAAGAGTACGTTCGGCCAGTTCACATGGCTTTTCGTTTGTATGGGTTGAGTTCGATTGGGGAACAGATGTGTTTAGGGCAAGGCAGATTGTCAGTGAGAAGCTGGTAACTTTGGCTGGTCAACTGCCACTGGGTATTTCTCAGCCGGTTCTGGCACCTCAGTCAAGTGTTATGGGGGAAATCCTGTTTATAGGTTTGCAATCTGATAGTACGGATAAGATGACATTGAGGACAATTGCCGATTGGCAGGTGAAGCCTTTGTTGCTGGCAACCGGTGGAGTTTCTCAGGTAACAATTATTGGTGGTGACTATAAACAGTATAAAGTACTGGCCGATCCGCATAAGATGATGCATTATGGTGTGACATTAGATGAACTGGCCAATGTGTGTCGTGGTATTAGCCAAAATAGTACCGGAGGAGTTATTCGGGAATATGGTAATGAATATGTTGTTCGCGGAGTCGGGCGGAGTAATGACCTTGTGGTATTGGGTAATTCGCTTATCAGACAAAATAACGGGCAGCCTGTGTACGTATATGATGTGGCTGATGTTGTTATAGAGCCTGCTGTCAAGATGGGGTATGCTTCTCAGAATGCTACACCGGCGGTAATTTTGTCAATATCAAAGCAACCAAATACCAATACACTCGAATTAACCGAGAGGATTGAAGCTAACCTGCAGACACTGTCAGAAACCTTACCCGCTGATGTCAGGCTGGATACAAAAATATTTCGCCAGGCTGATTTTATTGAAACATCAGTAAACAATGTGCAACGCGCTCTTATTGAGGGGGGGGTGTTTGTTGTTATCATCCTGTTTTTGTTTTTAGGAAGCTTCAGAACCACAGTAATTTCATTACTGGCCATTCCTTTGTCTCTGCTGGGCGCAGTGATCACGTTGAAGTACCTGAACCTGAACATAAATACAATGAGCCTTGGTGGTATGGCCATTGCCATTGGTTCGTTGGTAGATGATGCCATTATTGATGTTGAGAATGTATACAAACGCCTGCGACAGAATCATCAGTTGGCCAAAGAAAAACGTGAATCAACGCTTACAATCGTTTATGAAGCATCGAAAGAGATAAGGGCTTCCATATTAAATGCGACGTTGATTATTATAGTGGCGTTTGTGCCGTTATTCTTCTTATCTGGTATGGAAGGGCGTATGTTACGACCACTGGGTATTGCTTATATTGTTGCACTGTTCATGTCGCTAATCATAGCCATGACAATTACTCCTCTATTGTGTCGCTTATTGTTGACGGGCGATAATTATTTGAACCGTAAAGAAAAAGACAGTCGCTTAACGCGATTTCTACAAAACGGCTATCAGGCATCATTGCATTGGGCGTTGAGGCATAAAGCAGGATTTCTGATAGTGTCTGTTATAGTGTTTGTTATATCAATGGGTGTATTAGGCACTATGGGACGTAGCTTTTTACCTGAATTTAACGAAGGTGCCCTTACTATCTCAGCTGTCAGTCAGCCTGGTGTTTCTTTAGAGAAGAGTAATGAACTTGGTAATCTCATCGAAACCGAATTGCTGGATATACCTGAGGTCACCAGTACAGCTCGTCGTACTGGGCGTGGAGAACTGGATGAGCACTCACAAACAACCAATAGTGCAGAGATTGATGTTAATTTTATTGTTGGTGAACGTGGGCAGGAGGCTTTTATGGCTGAAGTACGTCATCGGCTGGCTAATGTGCCTGGAGTAGCCACTACTGTTGGCCAGCCATTGGGGCACCGCATTGATCATATGTTGTCGGGCACACGAGCTAATATTGCCATAAAGCTGTTTGGGCAGGATTTAAATCAACTGTTTGTGTTAGGTAACCAGCTTAAGGCAGCAATAAGTGATATTGAAGGATTGGTGGATGTAAATGTTGAACAACAAACCGAAGTTCCGCAGATTCAGATTAAGGCTGATAGAGGAAAGCTGGCCATGTATGGTATCACACTTAATGAGTTCAATGAATTTGTAGATGTGGCTTTTGCCGGAGAAAAGCTGGCTGACATATATGAAGGACAGCAGAGTTATGATCTGTTGTTACGCTTCAATCATGATTATACCAATTCAATTGAAGGGTTAAAGAAGGCTTTGATTGATGCCGGTGATGGCAAAAAAGTGCCACTCGAAGAAGTGGCTCATATCAGCTCTGCAGCAGGTCCTGGTATTATCACCAGGGAAAATGTGCAGCGCAAGCTGGTCGTATCTGCGAATGTGGCTGAACGTGATTTAAGAAGTGTGGTAAATGATATCAGGGAAAAGGTGAAGCAAAAAGTAAGTCTGCCTGATGGCTACCGCATAGAGTATGGCGGGCAATTTGAGAGTGAAGCAAAAGCATCGCAAACACTGATGTTGACGTCTTTTATGGCAATCTGTATTATCTTCCTCTTGCTGTATCAGGAATTTAAAAACATGCAGTTGGCGGCTATTATACTTATAAACCTGCCACTGGCTTTGATTGGAGGTGTATTTGCCATTAAGTTCACATCGGGTATTGTTAGTATTCCTGCTATCATCGGATTTATTACCCTGTTTGGTATTGCTACGCGTAATGGCATATTGCTGATATCCAATTATCAGCACATGAAGACGGATAAGTTGGGATTAACTGATCTGGTGGTACATGGTTCGGTTGATCGTTTAAATCCGATACTCATGACAGCTCTTACAGCTGCACTGGCCCTGATACCATTGGCGCTTAATGGCGATCAACCCGGAAACGAAATACAAAGCCCGATGGCTAAAGTCATATTGGGCGGTCTGCTCACTTCTACTTTATTAAATATGTATGTGATACCAATTGTGTATTACCTGTTACAAAAAAGAAAATCAGCTAGTGAAGCGAAAGGAGGTTTGTTATGAAGCGTTTATTAATTTTAAACTTACTATTGGTATCTATACACCTGGCAGGTCAAAATTCCATTCCGCAGTTGATTGAGCAGGTTGAGCTGAATAATCTGATGTTGAAATCGCTGCGGGCACAAACTGACGCGCTTATTATGGGCAATAAAACTGGGATGAATCCCTCCAATCCTGAAGTGGAGTACATCTACCAGTGGGGTAATACCAGCCAGTTGGGTAATAAGCAGGAGTTTCATGTCAGACAGAGTTTTGACTTTCCTACTGCTTATCGCTATCGCAGGCAAATGAGAGAAAATCTTAATGAGCAGGCCGAAATGCAATACCTCCATGCTTATAATAGAGTGATGCTCTCTGCTCAGCAGATCCTATACAGGTTGATCTACCAGAATGCACTGGAAGAGGAGTTTCAGAAGCGATTGAAGCATGCTGAACAGATTGCGAAGGCTTACCAGCTGAAGTTTGATGAAGGGGATGCCAATATATTGGAGCTAAACAAGGCCAATATTAATTTGCTTAATGCCCGCAATGCTCTTGCCCGGATTCAGTCCGACAAGCAATTGCAGGAAGAGCAGCTGCAGCAAATCAATGGTGGAATAGCTATTGAGTTTAACACAAAGTTTTGGCCATTAGCGCAACTACCCGAAAATTACGATGACTGGTTTAATGCTAATGCCGATATCATACCGGTACTTGGTAGTTTGCAAGATGGACTGGAAGCTAACCGATATAATGAGAAGCTAAACAAAGCGATGTCCTTGCCTAAACTAACAGGTGGCTATAGTGCCGAAACGGGCGCTGTAGATAAATTCCGCGGGGTAAATGTAGGATTAACGATTCCGTTGTGGGAAAATAAGAATACAGTAAAAGAAGCCAGGCTAACTACACTGGCATTAGAAAATCAGATGGCTGATACGCGTTTACAACTTTATCACGGGTTAAAAGCAATTTATTTAAAAGCCGGTAACATGCAGGCTGTTGCTGCAGATTACCGAAGTGCCATGGATGCACTGAACAATACTGAATTGCTGCAGATAGCCCTTGAAAATGGGGAGATAAGTATTCTGGAATATATGATGGAGTTAGGTATTTACTATGAGGCTGTGGAAAATGCGCTTAATGCCGAACTGGATTATTACCTGAGTGTGGCACAAATGAATGCTTTCCAGATAAACTGATAAAGCGTGAGATATGTAATAAACCGTTCCTGTAGTTAATGTTTGACAGGAACGGTTTTGTTCTTAATCAGGTGATTAACCACCGGATTTTTTGACTTTGTAGCCATCGTTTTTAAGTAACTCAACTACTTTATCTCTAAAATCACCCTGTATCAATATCTCACCATTCTTGGCAGAGCCACCAACGCCGCATTTACTTTTAAGCATTTTACCCAGCTCTTTCAGGTCATCTTCATTGCCAATAAAGCCGGTTATCAGGGTTACTTTTTTTCCACCACGTTGTTTCTTGTCAAGCATCACTCGTAAATCCTGTTCCTGAGGATCAAGCGTTTCTTCCTGTTCATCCTCGTTATATTGGTAATCAAAATCCTGATTGGTTGAGAAAACTACGCCATCCAGGTTTTTCCACTTCTTTTTCTTTGCCATCTTTGTAATGTGTTTTTGCAAATGTAATAACAAACGAAGGATTAGTTTAAATTCTACGAACCATTCTTTATAGTAGCGTATGAATAAGATACCGGGAATAAAAGTGATTGCTTTTGATGCGGATGATACACTCTGGGAAAATGAAACCTTCTTCAGAGAGGCCGAAAATCAATTTGCGGAACTGATAAAAGACTATGCTGGCCGGGACGAGGTGCTTCGAATTTTATACGAAGTAGAGATGGCTAATATGCCGGTGTACGGTTATGGTATTAAGGCCTTTATTTTATCACTGATTGAAACAGCCCAGCTCTTATCTGGTTTTCGCATTACGGCGCGCCAAACTAGCGAATTAATTGACCTGGGCAAAGAGATGCTGAAAAAGCCGGTTGTGTTACTTGAAGGCGTGGAAGAGGTATTGCAGCAGTTACATGGACATTATAAGCTGATAGTAGCCACAAAAGGCGATTTACTGGATCAGGAGCGGAAACTGGAAAAATCCGGATTGGGCAGTTATTTCCATCACATAGAGGTGATGAGCGATAAACATACAGAGGCCTATCGATCATTAATAGCTCACCTTGACTGTCAGCCCAAGCAAGTGCTTATGGTAGGTAATTCGCTCAAGTCAGATGTATTGCCAATTTTGGAATGTGGCGGGTGGGGTGCACATATTCCGTTTCATACCACCTGGCATCATGAGTTGGTGACTGAAGAGATCGTCTCCAATCAGTTCTATGAACTGACATCTATAAAGCAGTTACCGGAGTTGGTTTTTTGAAGAGATAACTGAGGCTACCAGCTAGCAATCAGTTATACCCATGTCGGATAATGTATTTTTAAAATTTTGTTTCTTCTGTCATCTGCTTTCTGCTTTCCTTCATCGGTCTCTCGTCTTTCTAAAACTTTGTTAAAAACAACTCCAATGTCGAACAAAGCCCTTCAGGCCTTGGTTTCTCCCTAATAAAATATATAATTATGGAAGCCTTAACATTAACAACGCCGGCCCTGCTGTTTTCTGCGGTGTCATTGATTTTATTAGCTTATACCAACCGTTTTCTGGGCTATGCCAGCCTGGTTCGTCAGCTATACGAAAAGTTGAAAGCCAACCCCGATCAGGTATTACTAGATCAGATAATGAACCTGCGCAAACGCCTGTACCTGATTAAGAATATGCAGCTGCTTGGGGTGGCCAGTCTCATGTTTTGTGTCTTATCCATGTTCCTGATCTATATCGAGGTGTTTCTACCGGCAGCCTATGCTTTCGGATTGGGATTACTTCTTTTAATTATCTCCCTGTTGCTATCGGGCTGGGAAATAAAGATATCGGTAAGGGCGCTCGATCTGCATTTAAATGATATGGAGCACTTTAGTGAAGATAATTCGTAAGTAGATCAGGTAGTTCATTAAGCATTATCCATTAATAAAAGCCAATGAACGTTAATGACGTAATATATGGCACAGGCTTTGATAATCACTTCGCGTTAAAACTGATTTAGTATGAAGAATAATTTTATCAACCTAAGTGTATTGGCTTTGCTTACGCTGGGTGTATTAGCTTGTTCAGATGATGATAACCAATCTCCTGAATCAAAAAACGCTACATTGTTGATGAAATCATCAGCTGTGAACCTTAAAACGGCTTACGAAATAACCTTCGCAGAGGCGACAATACATGTTGAAGAGGTTGAATTTGAGTCATTGGAAATTGATGGTGATGATTTTGATGTTGATTTTGAAGGCCCATTTGCAATTGATTTGTTGACCGGTATTAGTCAGCCCAAAATCCCGACTGCTTATCTGCTACCAGGTAAATATGAAGAAGTAGAAGTGGAGTTAGATGATGATGTATCACCAAATATTCAGGTGGCCGGTAGTCAGTACATTGATGACGAAAATTCAATTGATTTCGTATTTATGGCCGATGAGGATATTGATTTTGAGGCTGAGGCTGAGGCCGAAGATGTTGGTCAGGCTTACCTATTTGAAGTAATTGAGGGTGAGAACATCAACATTGTTATGGAGTTTAAACTTAATGAGTGGTTTAAAAGTGTTGAGTTCTCGTCAGGCATAGCCAATGAAGATGGGATTGTAGTGGTTAGCAAAACAGAAAACGAACAATTGTATCAGCAGATCATACGCAATATTGAGCAATCAAAATTGCTGGTGTATGCTGATTAAGCCATAGTGTATTAATAAAAGAATGCCACAGTTCATTTTGAGCTGTGGCATTTATATGTTTATGGATTAAAAGGTCTCAATCAGATGTCGATTGACTGTTCAAATTCAATTGAGCGCTTATTAAGTTATAAAATGACCGTTCAGATTTCATGGAGCGCTCATTCAACTGTCAAACGATCGTCCAATTTCCATGGACCGCTCATTCAGTTATCAAACGACCATCCAATATACACAGAGCGTTTATTCTGATATAGAATGACCCTTCAATTTTCATGGAAGGCTCATTCATGTGTCAAATGAGCGTTCAATTTTAGTGGAGCCCTTATTCAGCTTTCAAATGACCATTGGCACTATGTGTCAACTTTTCCAAAGTTCAAAACTCTGGAAAAGTTGATTCAGTACCTCAAGAAGTTTCTAGTATATGAGTTTATGGCCGGTCAGCCAACTATCGTTTAGCAAAAAACTTATAGGATAATAACTTGTAGTAGAGTTTAGCCACTAAAAAATCAGGTGCATGTAAACCATCAATGGGCGCAAACTCTACAATATCAAACCCCACAACATTTTTTCGTTCAAATACCTTTTTAAGGAAACGAATGGTGGTATCCCACGACAAACCTCCCGGCTCAGGTGTACCTGTCGATGGCATTATTGATGGATCAAAAGCATCCAGATCAATGGTGAGGTAAACATCATCAGTCATTAATTCAATGCATTTATCCATCCATTCTTCGGTACCATATATATTTTCAGCAAAGAAACACTTTTCTTTATTTATAAATGGTTTCTCCACCACATCCATGCTGCGGATACCGACCTGCACCAGGTTAGTTGTTTTGGAGGCCTTGTGCAACGCACATGCGTGATTGTATGCACTTCCCATGTATGATGGACGAAGATCTGAGTGCGCATCCAGTTGCAGTACTGTCAGGTTATCGTATTTCTTGCGATAGGCCTCAATGGCGCCAATGCTTACCGAGTGCTCGCCACCAAAGAAGGTGATGAACTTATTAAGTTTCAGCAGCTCTTTTGTTTTCGCATACACTGCTTCATACACCTGTTCAGGGCTTCGGTTTTCGTCAATGGTTGGCAGAATATGGATACCTTTCTTGTATACTTCCGAATCGGTTTCAATATCATAAAACTCCAGATTAGGCGTGGTATTCATAAATACCTCAAAGCCCTTATCAGCTCCTTTACCCCAAGTGCTGGTGCCATCGTATGGGATGGGTTGAAGTACTATTTCTGCCTCCTCCAGCGATATGTATTTATCGTCTATATCTCCAAAAATCCTATTCTTCATCTAAATAGCCTAAAATATCCAACATTTCACGAACTGATTGCTCTTCACGATACACAGTATCTACAATATTGCCCGTATCATCGCGGTCGATAATAACATGCTTGGGTGCAGGTATCAGACAATGTTTTATACCTCCATAGCCACTCACCGAATCCTGATAGGCACCCGTGTGGAAGAAGCCCAGGTATAAAGGCTCTTCATCTGAATCGTTATAACTAGGTAGCAGCACCTCCTGGTTAAAATCCTCAGAGTTATAATAGTCGGAGTGATCGCAGCTGATGCCACCAATATTTACCCGGCCATATTCATTGTTCCATTTGTTAACAGGCAGCAAAATAAATTTCTCCTGAATCGACCAGGCATCAGGGATGGTATTCATCAGGCTGTTGTTGATAATGTACCAGTTCTCTGTATCGTTCTGCTGTTTTTGTTCCAGCACTTCAAAAATGATCGCCCCGGCTTCGCCAACGGTATATTTACCAAACTCGGTATAAATATCCGGCTCCATCACGTTTTCCTTTGTACAGGCGGTTTTAATATTTGAAATGATTTCATGAATCATGTACTCATAATTGTATTCGAAGCCTAAGTGGTTACGAATAGGAAATCCACCTCCCAGGTTGAACGATTCGAGATCGGCGCATTCTTTTTTCAACTCCACATACAATTTCAGGGCTTTCTGGAATTCGCCCCAGTAATATGGCGTGTCTTTAATACCCGAATCAACGAAAAAGTGCAGCATCTTCAGCTCAACCTTTTCGCTTGGCTTGATTTTCTCTTTATAAAAGTCAAGTATCTTATTGTGTTGAATGCCCAGACGCGAAGTATAATAGGCCGATTGAGCCTCCTCATTAATGGCCATGCGTAGCCCGATTTTAATCTTTTGCTTTGATTTCAGTTTCATCAGGCGCTCAAACTCGTTAATGCTGTCCAGCACAATGATAGAGTTTGTAAAACCCGACTCCTGCAGCTTGATAATCTTCTTCAGGTATTCCTCGGTTTTGTAACCATTATGAACGGTGATAATATCTTTGTTGATTTTACCTTTTTTATGAAGATAGCGCACCAGGTCAATATCGAATGAAGAAGATGTTTCGATATTAACATTGTGCTTAAGGGCTTCATTTATCACATGGTTAAAGTGATTACACTTCGTACAGTAACAAAAATGGTATTTGCCCTTGTAGGCATTGTTTTTAATCGCACGGTTAAATAGGTTACGTGCTTTTTTGATTTGGTCACCAATTTTTGGTAGGTAAATAAATCGGAATGGGGTACCATACTTTTCTATCAGGTATTTTAACGATACACCGTGAAAAGTAAGATAATCATTCTTAAGGTCGAAACCTTCCTGAGGAAAGTAAAAACTTTGCTCAATCAAATCAAAATACGTGTTCTTCATTTAGGTAATCCCAAGTAGTATTTTATTAATATTATATCGCAGCAAATGTATTTAAAATACCAGTAATATATAGTATTGAAAAAATAAATATCAGCTTTGTTTTACAACTTCATCAAAATAATCATTTAAGCGGTGTCTGCCATGCAATGGAGCAACGTTGTCTATGGCCATGGCACTTAAAAAGAACTCATACGGTCCATAGATTTTTGATGAAGTAAAATTTCGTAGTAACCAAATGCTTAATCGGCGAGTCCAATCGGGTAAATGTCGAATTTTTATGGGTTTATTCCACGCCTTTAATGCCATGGCCGCCAGTTCTTTCTGCGACAAAATCTGAGGTCCGCCCACCAATACTTCGTGTTCACCGGTTTCGAGGGCATTAATGCAGGCATGCGCTAAATCCTCACCGTGAATGGGGTTGAGTTGGTAGTGTCCATCCCCAAATAAGTAGACGGTTCCTTTTTTTGCCATGCTCAGAAAATCCTGCATATCAGAGAAAAAGCCGTTGGGCCTTACAATGGTGTAGTCTATACCTGATGCTTTCAGTTCATCAACAAAGCGTTCTTTGGCTTCAAATATTTTCAGATGCCTCAGCTTATCGCCATTTATCGCCGATACATACATAAAGTGTTTTACCTGTGATTGTTTCGCTTCAGCCAGTAAATTAGCATTCCCCAGGTAGTCAACATCCATATATGTGAGGCCATCTTTTTGGCGGGTTATGCCCACTGTTGATATTACGTAGTTTGTTGTGTCACAAATTCCTCTGATGCTATCAGGTTGGGTAATCTGACCAATAACAAATTCATCAACATCAGTAAATAAAGATTGCTGTGCCTCCTTGCGTATAAGTACTCTTACCCAGTAGCCTCTGTTTTTTAGTTCTTGCACAAGAAAGCGTCCGAGGTAACCGGTGGCGCCTGCCACAAGTACTCTTTGTGTTGGTTCTATCATAAATGATTGGTTAGTGTTGTTATAACCAAATGTAGTGCTTTCCATGCAATAGTTGCAGGATTGTGGTTGCAGGAAGCCGTTCAATCGTTCTTTTAATGGTGACAAATGTTTAAAACTGGCAGAATTCTTGCTATCACCATTGGACTGGATGTTTCCATTAAATACATTCGTATGTTCAAACATATGCACAAATGAAGCTAGCAATTGACCACAACAGCCCGATTCCTTTGCACGCACAGGTAGAAATGCTGTTAAGAAAGATGATTGAGTTGCCTGAATACAAGAACGGTGGCTTATTACCCCGTGAAGTGGATTTGGCTAAACGCCTTGGCATTTCACGCAATACCTTAAGGCAGGCAACAAATAAACTGGAGTACGAAGGGCTGCTTATTCGAAAAAAGGGTATTGGTACCAAGGTGGCCGAAAAAAGCATTACCACGAATCTCGACAACTGGATGAGCTTCACTCAGGAAATGTCAGTACAAGGGGTGAGCTTTAAAAACTACTCATCGGAGGTAAAGATGGTTAAGGCGGATGCTAAAGTGGCATCTTTCTTTGATGTTAATGAAGGTACCGAAGTGCTTTGTTTGTCAAGATTAAGAGGCGATAAGGAAGGGCCATTTGTTTATTTCGAGAGTTACTTTCATCCGCGTATTCAGGTGAGCCCTGATGAGGACTTTACCCGTCCTCTATATGAGATATTGGAGAATGACTATAATGTTATTCCTACCACCTCCAGAGAAAAGATAAAAGCACGGTCTGCAACCGTTATAACGGCTAAACGCTTAGCTATAAAACCAGGTGAACCTGTGTTGGTGCGCGAGCGCTATGTATCCGATCCAGGCGGGCGGCCCATTGAATACAATATTGGCTTTTATCATGCTGAGAAATTTACCTATTCGATCACAATCACACGATAATTATACGATATGCAAACTAAAAGATATGCCATTGGTGTTGATGTTGGCGGCAGCCATATCAGTTGTAAGGTATTTGATATTAATGAGAACATACTTTTAAATCAAAAGGAAAGGCACCTGCCCATTGATAATATGGGCAGCATGGAGGCTATTTTGGATGCTTTTGAAGCTTTGATTAAGCCTGCGCTTGAACAGTTAGCAACTTCTGAGTTGGCTGGTGTTGGTTTGGCAATGCCAGGTCCATTCGATTATGTGAAGGGCATTGGCTTGTTTTCAGGTGAGAACGCAAAGTATGTAAACCTGAATAATGTTGACATGAAAGAAGCCTTGAGTCAAAGGCTCAACATTCGTCCTGATAACATTCGATTTGTGAATGATGCCACAGCTTTTGCCATAGGTGAGTTCTTTAGTGGCAATTTAAAGGGTAGTCATAATTCGCTGGCAATTACCCTTGGAACCGGCTTTGGCTCTGCTTTTCTGCAAAATGGTATTCCTGTTATTAACGACGAGCGAGTGCCCGAAGGAGGCTGTCTTTGGTATTTACCTTTCGAAAATGGTATAGCTGATGATTATTTCTCCACTCGCGGTTTGGTTGAAAGGTATGAAGCGCATTCGAACAAACGGGTGTCTGGTGTGAAAGATATTGCCGAATTATATAACGATGACCTTGCTGCCGAACGAGTATTTACTGATTTTGGTAAGCAGCTGGCGGCATTCCTGTCCCCATGGTTCGAAAGTTTTCAGGTGGATAGATTGCTCATCGGTGGGAATATCTCCAAAGCCTTCTCTTTATTTAATGAGGTATTAAATGAAGCGTTATTAGCTCAGGGGCTCGAAGTAGATGTGGTTCAGTCGCAACTGCTGGAGGATGCAGCGTTCATTGGAGCAGGTGCCTTGCTGAATGATGAGTTCTATAGTTCGATTAGTGAACAGCTCAAATACATGTAAGCCATGACAGATACGCAAATCACTAAATCGAAGGCCGTATGGCCGGTGTTATTCTCATTTTTTGTGGTCAGCTTCGTCGACCTGGTGGGTACCGGTGTGGATGAGTTAAAGCAAGGTGCTGATACGCCCGATTACTTGTTACAGCTTATTCCCTTCGTGGCATTTATCTGGTTCTTTCTTATTTCGGTTCCGGCTGGAATTTGGCAGGCGCGTTATGGCAAAAAGCGGGTGTTGAATATAGCCATCCTCATAACAGTTTTGGGATTGTTTGTCCCGCTGTTGGGTAACACATTGCTGGTTATACTGGTATCATTCGCTCTATTGGGTATTGGCAATACCATTATGCAGGTGGCTGCCAATCCGTTATTGATGAGTGTGGTACCCGCTGAGAAAGGTTCCGGTTACCTGAGTCTGTCGCAGTTTATCAAGTCCCTTGGTTCCATGGTGGGACCGTATGTGGCTGCTGTAGTTGGGCCATTGGTAGCCAGCGCCATTGGTTTTGAAGGAGAGGGAACCTGGCGGTTTGGCTTGTATTTATTTGGTATTGTTGCTTTTATGGCATGGTTGTGGCTTAGCCTAACGCCTGTAGCGGAGGAAAAGAATGCAGATACGCAGGTGACCATAGGCTCTTGCCTAAAGCTGTTGGGTAATCGTTACATCGCATTGATGGTATTGGGCATCTTTGCTGTTGTGGGTATTGATGTGGCCATCAACTCTAATATTGGCACATTTCTGCAGCTAAAGATTGGTGTTAGCGAAGAGGCCGCCAAATACGGCAAATCAGTTTACTTTTTTGCCAAGATGCTGGGTACACTGGTAGGCGGTATTTTACTGATGAAAGGCAATGCCAACACATTCCTGAAATGGTCCACCTTATTGGCGTTGGTATTTGTATTTGCACTCACTTTTGTGCAGCATAGCATTGCGGCCTGGATTCTTGTGGGGCTTATCAGTCTGGGCGTTTCCAATATATTTCCGTTGATCTATTCCATTACAGTAGGTAATTATCCCGACAGGTCCGATGAGATATCTGGTCTGATGATGATGGCCATCTCAGGAGGTGCCATTTTTCCACTGTTGGTTGGCCTGGCTATGCGATCACACCTGAACGGTGGTTTATGGATCATATTCGGTCTGCTGGTGTTTATTCTATTGCTAACACGCGTTAAAAAATCATAGATAAAATGAATCAAATAAAGATGTATCTATACATATGTTCAAACATATCAACAAGGATTAAGCGATTCGTCACAGCCGGCTTATTGGCAACGGCTCTGTTTGCCTGTAACAAATCGGAAAAGGCGGCTTATGACTATGTCAATCCGAATATTGGAACGGCTCATAGTCGCTGGTTTTTTTATACACCGGCAGCACAGCCTTTCGGGATGGCCAAGCCTGCACCATCAACCAACGGGCATTATGGAAATAAATGGGGTTGGGAAGCTGTGGGCTACGATGACAGGCATACCTCCATTGAGAGCTTTGTTAATGTGCATGAATTCCAGGTGGGAGGCATTGCCATGATGCCTACTGTTGGGAAATTGTTGACTCAACCAGGCTTGCTGGAAGAGCCGGATGCGGGCTATCGCTCACGTTTTGCAAAAGAAAATGAAGTGGCACAGCCAGGGTATTATAGTGTAATGCTGGATGATTATGGCATCAAAGCCGAACTGACATCCACTAAGCGGGTGGCCGTTCATCGTTATACATTCCCGCAGAGTGAGCATGCTCATATTTTATTTGATATTGGTCGCAGGCAAGGCGAAAGCGGTAAAGTAGTGGATGCCATGGTACGAAAAGCAGGCACCAACACCATTGAAGGATGGGTGAGAACAGAGCCTGAGTATGTGAAGAAATACCAAAGCGGCGCTTTCATCGATATTTATTTCTCTGCAGAGCTTGACCGGGCAATTGATGAGTTTGGGATGTTCAGAGGTGATACCGTTTATGCAGGAGCTGATCTAATCAGTGGTGAAGGTGCGGGGGCTTATGTAACATTTAAATCCAATGCAAACGAACAGGTGGAAATACAGGTAGGCTTATCCTACACATCCATTGACAATGCCCGCCTTAATCGCACAAGCGAAGGCTTAAGTTTTGATAATGCCAAAGCGGCAGCCACGGAAATATGGGGCAATGAACTGAATAAAATAAAGGTGTCGGGCGGCACTGAGGCTGATAAGACTAAGTTCTACACGGGCTTATACCATGCTATACTGGGGCGTGGCTTAGCCAGTGATGTGAACGGGGCTTATCCCAAGAATGATGGTTCAGTTGGGCAAATTCCTTTGAATGCAGCCGGTGAACCTGAATATAATTTCTATAACACCGATGCTATATGGGGCGCTTTCTGGAACCTGACACAGCTTTGGGCATTGGCCTGGCCTGAGTACTATAACGACTATGTGCAGTCGCACTTGCTGGTATATAAGGATACGGGCTGGTTGGGCGATGGCCTGGCTAACAGCCGCTACGTATCGGGTGTGGGTACCAACTTTGTGGGACTTATCATTGCAGCGGCCTATAATTGTGGCATTCGTAATTACGATGTTAATTTGGCCCTTGAGGCGGCTCTCAAGAACGAATTGGAATGGAAAAACCGACCCATGGGAGCGGGAAAGCTTGATGTGGAACAGTTTGTGAAGAATGGTTACATCGCGCATACCGACGATTGGGGTGATATACCCGAAGCTACAGCTTTTTGTGCCTCTCACATGCTCGAGTATTCATTTAGTGCAAATGCCGTGGCACAGATGGCCAGATCACTGGGACAGCTAAAAGAATACAAACAATTGAAAGAGCTGTCATCGGCCTGGGAATATATTTTTAACGAAGAGAGTGGTTTTATTCACCCCAGGGACAGTGTGGGCAACTTTATTTCTGATTTTAAACCATTTCAGGCCTGGAGAGGATTTCAGGAAGGCAACTCGTGGCAGTACAGTTTTTATATACCCCATCACATCAAGCAATTGGTAGATAAGATGGGGGAAGCTGAGTTTGTGGAACGACTGGATACGCTTTTCCTCTCGTCGCGCGCCAATAACTTTGGCGGTGGTACCGAAATTGATGCCTTTGCGGGTGTGGAAACCATTTATAATCATGGTAACCAGCCCAGCCTGCACATCTCATGGCTATACAACTTCACTGGTCAGCCTGAGAAAACACAGTACTGGACACGCACCATCTGCGATGAGTTTTATGGTACTAATCCTATTCATGGCTATGGCTACGGGCAGGATGAAGACCAGGGACAGCTGGGTGCCTGGTACGTAATGGCATCCATTGGCTTGTTCGATGTAGCTGGCTTAACCAATGAAGTACCAACCATGCAGATTGGCAGTCCGGCTTTTGATGAGGTGTGCATCAGCCTCAATCCGGATTATTACTCTGGGAAACAAATCGTGATCAAATCAAAAAACAACACACCAGACAATAAGTTGCTGCAGTCGGCAAAGCTCAATGGCAAGAAGCTTGATAAGTACGAAGTGGCCTTTAAAGACCTGGTGAACGGTGCGTTTATTGAATTAGAAAAAACAACAGAAACATTATATGACAATGAGAAATAAACTAATGATTGGCCTCATGGCCATTGCTTTAATGGGATGTGGAAAAGCTCCAAAGGTGAGCGAAGAGTTAAAGACATCTATTCAGACCAATGAGAGTTTCAAGTTTGTTAAAACGAAGGCACTGGAAGTGGTTAAGACCGGGTTTAATGCCGGTGATGGTTACGGTGAGGTGTGGATTCGCGATTACAATACCTTTATCGAATTGTCGGCCGAAGTGTATCCACACGATGAGTTGAAGGAAAACCTGCGCGTCTTCTTCCGTTTACAAGGTGACGATGGCAATATTCTTGATGGTTTTATTCCTCAAAGTAAGGCAGTTCAATCCGAAGGGGGCTACACGTATTACTACAATGAGCTGGAACCTACCTATTGCGGTCATAAAAACGATGTGGAGACCGACCATGAGACATCATTGGTGCAGGCCGTTTACAAGTATGTTACCAAAACAGGCGATACCGCTTTCTTAAAAGAGAAGATTGGCGATAAAACAGTAGCCGAGCGCATGGAATGGGCAATGGAGTTCTTGTTAAATCATCGCTGGAGCAATGAGTATGGTTTGATTTGGGGTGCTACTACTGCCGACTGGGGCGATGTGCAGCAAAGTCATCCATGGGGTGTTTTCATCGATGAGGATACCAAGTTTAGCTTGGATATCTACGACAATGCCATGTTCATCATTGCGTTGAATAACATGATGGAGATAGTGCCTGAGTCAAAAGCCAAATGGGAACCCATTCGCGATGGATTGGCCCAAAATACCATGCTTCACCTGTGGGATACGGAGAATGACAAGTTCATCCCACACGTGTACCTCGATGGTTCGCCATTCCCGGCTGATTTTGACGAGAACGAGATTTATTATCATGGAGGTACGGCCGTTGCCATCGAGGCCGGTTTACTGAGTAATGAGCAAATCAAAATATCACTGGATAAGATGATTGCCAATGTAAAAGCATCAGGTGCAGGTTCTATTGGTTTGACTATGTACCCACCATATCCTGAAGGTTTCTTCGAGAACAAGGGCATGTACCCTTATGGCTACCAGAATGGTGGTGACTGGACCTGGTTTGGGGCACGTATAATACAGCAGCTGATTGACTACGGTTTCTACCAGGAAGCCTATGAGCAGCTGTTACCAATGACTGAGCGTGTGGTGAAGAACGATGGTTTCTTTGAGTGGTACACGGTGAATAACGAACCTACCGGTTCAGGTACTTTCCGTGGTTCGGCTGGTGTGCTGTATAAGGCAATTGAAATGTTGGAACAGGTTATTGAAGAGTAATGAGTAAGATAAGGGAAACAAAACAGTTTTTACTGCCTTTGCAGAAGGCAAATGTAACTAAAGGGAATTATGATCTTTATCCAACCGCCAGGTTGGATAAAGGTGCTATTCAGGCAGGTAGCAAGGCATTGGTTGAGCGCATGGCCAATGAGAAAGTAATCATTATTGATGGTTATGTGGGTGTATTTTACGAGGAGATAGTAAAGGAGCTGGAAGAAGCACTTCGCCAGAAAGGTAAGGTGGTTAACAGCATCTCAATGCAGGAGGCCTTAAAGCCGTCTAATGTGATTGATGCTATGATTGCGCCTTTCCTGGGTGGTGACGACCCCATTTTCGGCAAGCGCACCAGTTTGCAGTTAAAAGACTTTTATCAGGAGGAAAAGCTGAAGAACCTGCCGCTGGATGCCAGTGCGGATATCAACATTATTTACGGGCCGGGTGCGGCTTTATCAGGTGCTGAAGGCCTGTTGGTGTATGTCGATCTGCCTAAGAATGAGCTGCAGTTCAGGGCGCGTGCCAAATCGGTATGTAACCTGGGAGCTGAGGAGCCAGCTGCCGGTAAGGTGATGTACAAACGCTTTTATTTTGTCGATTGGGTGGTGCTCAACAGTCACAAGGCAGTGTTATTGCCTGCTATTGATATAGTGATTGACGGTCAACAAACCGAAGAGCTGGTATGGATGAGTGGCGATAAGCTTCGCCAGGGCTTACACAATATGGCGCAAAACGTTTTTCGTGTGCGTCCGTGGTTTGAGCCGGGGGCCTGGGGCGGTCAATGGATCAAAGACAAAATCAAGCAGCTGAATCCGGATGTGATTAACTACGCCTGGTCCTTTGAACTGATTGTGCCGGAGAATGGTCTGCTGTTCGAAAGCGATGGGCTGATGCTGGAGGTGTCTTTCGATTCTATTATGTTTCAGGAGTATAAGGCGGTGATGGGGCAGCATGCCGAGCAGTTTATGTATGAGTTTCCTCTTCGCTTCGATTTTCTGGATACATTCGATGGGGGCAACCTTTCCATTCAATGCCATCCGCAGGTGGATTATATACAGCAGCACTTTGGCGAAACCATTACGCAGGAAGAGACCTATTACATACTGGATGCCGGTAAGGATGCGAAGTGCTACCTGGGCTTCCAGGAGTCTATCGATCCGAAAGGGTTTGAGGCCGATTTAAAGTACAGCTTCGATAATAAGGAGCCAATTGATATTACCAAACACGTGCAGGTGCTCGACAGCCATAAGCACGATTTATTTCTGATTCCTCCGGGCACGATTCATGGCTCAGGAACCGAGAACCTGGTGCTTGAAATCAGCACCACGCCCTACATCTTTACCTTCAAAATGTATGACTGGTTGCGCGTGGATTTAGATGGCCAGCCTCGACCAATTAATGTGGAGCGAGGTATGGAGAATCTGTGTTTCGACCGTAAAGGTGAGTATGTGACGGAGAAGCTGGTTGCCAAGCCTGCTTTATTGGCCGAAGGTGATGACTGGAAACACTACCACCTGGCAACCCACGCCAAGCATACCTATGACGTGGAGCGTTACCATTTCAATTCAAGCATTGAGATTGATACTGCGAACAAGTGTAATGTATTGTCGCTTGTGGAAGGAAGCAGCATTATTGTGGAAACACAAAATGGCATGCGTCAACGTTTTAATTACGCCGAAACGTTTGTGATTCCAGCTGCTGCCGGTGCATACAAAATCATCAACGAAGGGGGTAATGAGGCCAAGGTAGTTAAAGCCTACATGAAGTAAACTTTTTAAAAAGTGATATTATGAAGATATCCGTAATACTCTCGTTCCTGTGTTTATTGACTTTTAACTCTAACGCGCAACATGTTGTGTGGCAAATAGGCGACGGCGATAAAACAGGAGCAGATTTTGCTTTGTATCCTGATGGGTATAACGATTACATAGCCAACGATTTTGGGTGGGAAGATACCTACTACCTGGTAGGTACATCTGATGCCAAAACCGATTGGCCTTATATTATGCCGGGTATCAGCGATACCTGGGGCGGTACCTGGGGCACCTCGGGCTGGCGCTCAAGTACACTGACGGTTTTGTTCGGGGTGGATAAGTTGCCTAAAAAAGGCCACTGGACGCTGGTGGTTGATTTAATCGACTATAACGCCGAAGATTTGCCCTTATTTAAAGTGACCATTAATGGCAGGGAGTGGAAATACCAGTTACCTGCCAAGGCTGCCAGCTCTATTGATGAACTGCCCAAAGCGGGAGCGGGCTATAGCATTGATATACCTGTACCACATAAGCTGTTGCGTACAGGAGGTAACGAAATCAAGATGACTACTCTTGAAGGCTCATGGTTGAAATACGGACAGATTCGCCTGGAAGGGTCTAAAGGGGTGAAGTTGCGCATCGATAAAGACATCCATTTGCGAGAGGTCAAGCCGGCTGCGTATGAGATTGTGCTGGATGGCAAAAACTATCAGCCATTACTGGTAGATGTAGAACATCTTAACGACCTGCCTAAGCTGGAAGTGCTGGTGGATAACACCCCCATCTTTCAGGAGGTGGTGGAGAAGGGACGCTATGTGTTTGAAGCGCCCATGCCGGCCGTTAGCCAGAAACAGGTTAGTACCTATTCCATCCGTGTAGATGGGCAGGAAGTTGAAACAGGCAAAGTGGTACGACAGCCTCAAGCGCTTATTACACCGGCCGAATACGTGGATACGAAGGTGGGTACCGGCCACTCGCGCTGGATGATTGCTCCCGGACCATGGATGCCCTTCAGCATGGTGAAGCTGAGTCCCGATAACCAGAATCCCTCGTGGCAGGGTGGCTACGAGCCTAATTTTGAGTCTATTGGGTGCTTTAGTCATATACATGAATGGACACTGGCCGGCCTGGGCATGATGCCTGTTAACGGACCACTGCAGATTAAGGTGGGAGATGAGCGCGACCCTGACAGTGGCTATCGCTCGCGCATTGATAAAACCACTGAAGAGGCACCCATTGGTTATTATGGCGTTCAGTTGACCGATTATAATATCAAGGCGGAGCTAACCTCCACCACACGTTGTGGATTTCAGCGCTATACCTTCCCTGATAATGAGCAGTCGCGGGTGATGATTGATTTGCATATACCGGCTGAATACTGGTATCAGAACCTGGCTGTTGAATGGAAGCAGGTGAGCGATTACCGCATCGAGGGCTATAGTCATCAGCTCACCGAAAACACCTGGGCAGGTGGCATTGATCAGGAGTACATCATCTTCTTTGTGATTGAATTTGATCAGCCTATAGCCAAGATGGGTGGCTGGATTAACGATGAGGTGTTGGATGTAAACAGCATGAGCTATGAGCGTCCCGATGAGGCTGGTTGTTTTGTGGAGTTTGATACTAAAGACAACAAGCAGGTGCAGGCACGCACCGGTATCTCGTATGTAAGTATTGCCAATGCGGCCGAAAACCTGCAGACTGAGATTACTGAGCCTTTCGGCTGGGATTTTCAAGCGGTGCGCAACAACCATGTGCAGGAGTGGAACAAGCTCCTGAGCCGCGTCACCATATCCACTACCAACAGCATGGAGAAGATGCGCTTTTATAACAGTATGTATCGCTCGCTGTGCAGCCGTAACACCTATAGTGATGTGAATGGGCAGTGGCGTGATGCCGATGAGAACATCTGTCAGCTGGATGATCCTTCATCGCCGGCATTGGGATGCGATGCCTTTTGGAACACCTTCTGGAACCTTAACCAGTTTTGGAATCTGGTGACACCGGAGTGGAGCAACCGCTGGGTGCAATCGCAGCTGGCCATGTACGATGCCGGTGGCTGGCTGGCCAAAGGACCGGCAGGCATGGAGTACATCCCGGTGATGGTGGCCGAACACGAGATTCCCATGATTGTAGGGGCCTATCAGATGGGCATACGCGATTATGATGTGGAGAAGGCCTATGAAGCCGTGAAGAAGATGCAAACCACACCGGGGCAGGAGGTAGGCGGTGGCTATGCCGGCAACCGCGACCTGGTGACTTACCTTGAGCATGGCTACGTGCCATACGATGAGGGGCGTTTCTCTAATTCGCTGGAGTATGCCTACGATGACTGGACGGTGTCGCAGCTGGCCAAGGCTTTGGGTAAAGAAGCCGATTACCAGTACTTTTTAGAGCGTGGCTACAACTGGCGCAATGTGATTGATAAGGAGATGGGCTATGCCCGCATGCGCGATGCCAAAGGCAATTGGAAAGACGACTTTGATCCGTATAAATCGGGTGCTAACCACCACTATGTGGAGGGTAATGCCTGGCAGCTGACCTATTTTGTACCGCAGGATGTGCCTGCACTAGCCGAAATGATTGGTCAGGATCGCTTTATTGAACGCCTCGATTGGGGCTTTGAAGAAAGTGATAAAACACGCTACAATGGCATCAACGACCAGTATTGGGATTATCCGGTGGTGCAGGGTAACCAGCAGTCGATGCATTTTGCCTTCCTGTTTAACTGGGTGGGCCAGCCATGGCTAACGCAAAAATGGAGCCGCGCCATTATGGATCGTTACTATGGCTATGGCGTATCAAATGCCTACCTGGGCGACGAAGACCAGGGGCAGATGAGTGCCTGGTTTGTGATGGCAGCCATGGGCTTGTTTCAGACCGATGGAGGCTGCAGCGTTGAGCCGGTTTACGAAATTGCCAGCCCCTTGTATGAGCAGGTGGTGATTGACCTGGGCGGCCGCTATGGGCGTGGCGATACCTTTACAATTGAGGCCAAAAATGCCTCGCGATTGAATAAGTACGTGCAGTCGGCTAAGCTGAACGGTGAAGTACTGAATGATTTTAAGTTTCCGGCTGCTGAGCTGCTCAAAGGTGGCAAGCTGGAGCTGGAAATGGGACCAGAGCCCCTTAAGTAGTAATTATATATAAATGCAGAAGAGGGAGCTACGGCTCCCTCTTTTTTGAACTTACAAACCTGTCAGGATTTGAAATACTGTCAGGGCTATTTTATATAGTTAATGCAACTGTGGCTTATGAATGTGTTGCTATTTTTTTATAAACTTAACAGGAGTGTAAGCATTATCTCCTTTAAAATGTACAAAGTATAAACCTGCAGATAGCGAATTTACATCTATGGCCTTATTGTCTGTTATGATACCTTTTGTAATACATTCTCCAGTTGAATTAAAAATGCTATAAGTTATATCCTTAGTATTCTTCAAGCCTTTAATGTGTAATTGCTCGGCAACCGGGTTTGGGTAAACCTGTATCGATGCAATCGTATTGTCATCAATGGATGTGGGTGTGCCGAGGACTAAATGAAGGATCGATTCTTTTTGAATGTTGTAGTCCGATAAGGTTCGTCCATCTTCCAGTTGTTTACCCGCAAAAATTAGCTGCTGCTGGTCAATAGGGATGCCCTCTTTATCCTGAATCTTAGCCTTTACATTTTCTATAGAGTCACTGGCTTCAACATCAAGTGTAATTGTTTTGCCTGATGCCGTTTTTACAAAAATCTGCATGGCAAATATCGATGTTGACCATATAAAAAGGAGTAGTAATGAAACAATTCTTCGGCTTGTCATGTGTGTTAATTTTAGATTAGATATACAATAAACCTGGTTTACTACGGATGAAGACGGGTTTAGTTGCCTTTTATAAGCAAAGAATTTCTGCTTCTTTTCAATTATTGTGGATTGTATTGATGAGGGTGCCCTAAAATAGAGTTTCACGCTAAGTGCGATAGTTATCTCACCGCTAAGAATTGCGAAAAGGAGCCAAACTGTAGAATGTAATTATTGAGAGCTTTGCGCACTTTGCGAGAAATAGTAATGTTTTTGGACAACTCCATCAGTAATAGACTGCAGGCTAGCATTACCAGCTAAGCAACATTCACTATATTTGAATAAACTAACCAATTCACTAACATGACTACAACTTTTAAAATCATTGACCTGACGCCTGAAACCATTGCCGATTATGGTGTGTGTGGCTATAAAGATGTCAGCAAGCACAAAGAGCTTCGCAATAAGATTGAATGGTTTAGTACCTACCATGCGCAAGGACTAAAGATAAAAGCTCTGCTGGCTGAAGATGGCACGTATCAGGGCATGATTGAATATCTGCCGGGCGAACTGGCGCATCGTCCTGTTAATGCTCAGGGCTACCTGTTTATCCACTGCCTGTTTGTTGGTTTTAAAAAGGAGCATAAAGGCAAAGGCTATGCCTCGGCCATGCTCGATGAATGCCTGCAGGATGCCAAAGCACAACACAAGCATGGTGTTGCAGTGGTAACGCGCAAAGGCTCTTTTATGGCTGATAATAAGCTGTTTTTAAAGAATGGTTTTGAAGTGGTGGCAAAAGCTAAGCCCGACTTTGAGCTATTGGTTTACAAGTTCAACAATAGTGCACCTATTCCTGACTTTAAAACAAGCATACAGACGATGCCGGAACAATACAAAGAAGGCCTCGCCATACTGCGCTCACCGCAATGCCCCTATACCGAGAAAAACGTGCACGCTATTATTGATACGGCACAAAAGAAATACAAAGTACCCACTCAGTTAATTGACCTTGATAATGCACCAGCTGCGCAGGCCACACCCTGTGCTTTTGGTACTTTCTGCATTATTTACAATGGTGAGGTCATTAGCCATCACCCCATTAGTAATAAGCGCTTTGAGAATATAATGGATAAGTTGATGAAGTAGCTGTAACCGCATGATGCCGCGCCACGCGAAAGGATTAGCGTGGTTGCGGGGCCAAACTGGGAGGTTTTAATTGCCCGATTTTCTGAAATGTGACCAATCAAGATGGTAGCGCATAAATATGGTCCCACCCAAGTCATAGGTAGGGAAAAGTGTCTCACCCCGTGGCGTTTTTTCATTGCCAAATCCAATAAACACATTGGTTCCGGCAGATAATGCATGCGTAATTGAATATTGTATCCCTGTCCCTACATTAATCATTGAATATTCAGACGCTCTTATTTCATCAGACCATTTGTAACTATAGTGTGCCTGATAGAAGAGCTTAACTTTTTTTTGATTTTTATGCGGATATATCTGTACACCTATTTTAAGTACTTCACGTTTATATTGAATATTATCATCAGGGGTTGACATATCCATTTCCAAATCATCATTTGCTTTTTCATAGCTGGTAAATACAATGAATCGTCCAAACTTATAACCCAATAGTGGCGCTATGGTAAAGTCTGATTCAAAGAGGATTGAGCCTTTAATATCAATGATTAAACCGTTATTGCTGTTGAATGTTTCTTCCTGCGCAAAACCTAGTGTTGCGGCAAAGATTAATAAAAGCGTAAAAAGTTGTTTCATAAGTTAGATTTGGCATTAATTAGAACTGCTTTTTGTAATCACTGGCCTCACCTACTTCACCGAGCGAGGGCATTCATGTTAGCATGTGATTTTAAATATACTCAATCTTTACTCTAATATTGTATAAGCCAAATTTCATATTTCCCAGCAGAGTTTTCAACTTTGTAGAAAAATTTAATAACACATGAATATTATTAGATCCATTTTCCCAGCTTAGGCGGTAGAGGTACCCATCCGTAGAAATAGTTTCTTTGATTGTAGTTGGTTCTCCGTATTTATTAATTAGTTCTTGCTTAATTGTTTTGTATTTGTTCAAGTATTCGTTCTTTCGTTTTTTCTCAACTTCAAATTTATCTCCATCTGTTTTTAGATAATCTACATGATCCATTATATTCCAGTCATAACTGGTGACTAGTAATGTTGAGTCCTGCTCATCGTAATAGTATTTTATTATTAGCTGTGGAGAAAAATCATCATTTGTTCGCTTATAGCATAATGGGTAATAGTCATGATTTTTTTTAGCTGTTTGAAAAAAGTCATTAGGAACTTGATATTTTACAAATCCAAGGCAAATCGAATTAATCGATTTTTCATGTGCTCTTATATCACCAAGACACTTTTTTTCAAATAAAAAATCATGTTGAGAAAAACCAAGGTTATAAATGCAAATAAATGCTAAGATTGAAAATATTTGTTTCATAGTCTATTGTTATTGAGGGTGATAGGTTGTTTGTTATCTACTGTCTAACCTGTTAAATGTTAATTTTAGGTTTTGCACTTTGCATTTCACTTTGTTAATTGCGTTATATTCTATTGCTATTTAAGATACTGTATATTTTTTACTTAATCATTACATGTTAAAATTAGTAAAAGCAATCTATTACACGCTAATTGTAATAAAATTATATGGTACTATTATTGCTTAATAAAATTGGTTAAGAAAGTGAATGTAATTGTAATAGTAACTTTTTCGATACTATTCACTTTGTATATCAATTCTCTAAACTTTAAACATGGTGCTATAAAGCCTTATAATACCAAAATATTTCCCAATGGCTATTGAACTTTAAAATATCCTACCGTAAATTGCTTATCGTTGTCTGCTAACTGTTGTCGGGAAGCAATAGTTAGCCAGATAAACTCCAAAAAACTAATAGGGATACAGTATTAATCAGGTTATTGCAAGGTGCAATTGTCTGTTTAAACGTTCTTTGACATACTGTAATCCCCCTTCTTAAGCCTTCAATTTTTATTTTCTAAATCATATTAAACCAGGCAGAATTTAGTACGTGTCTGTCATTTCGCATTACACGAGTGTCTGTGCTATTGACCAGCTTCTATTGAAAGCTCTCGCAATTAGCAGGACAGTTCGCCAGCTTCTATGGAAGTCTCCTGCGACTTGCAGGGCTTATCGCCAGCTTCTATGGAAGTCTCCTGCGACTTACAGGGCTTATCGCCAGCCTTTATGGGAAACTCCTGAGACTTGCAGGACAGTTCGCCAGCTTCTTTGGAAGAGTCCTGCAACTTGCAGAACAATTCACTAACCCTTGATAATTGTATTTCGAATAGTCGCAGAAACTACTTCATCTGTCTGGTTTTAATCAAATGTTGGGCTATCAGCCTGATAGACACGTTTTGTAATTATTACTTATTAACTAAAAATAAAATACCATGCATAAAATTGCCTATTCCTTATTATCAAACAAGGTTCTTTATACATTCGCACGTGAAGTATTAGCTATAATTAAAACGGCCGGTATAGATGTAACTCCATTCAGCAGCTTTGTTGAGAAATCAGAAAGTAGCTTGCAAGAGTTCGATAAGGCTCTAACACGTGATGATGTGAATCCGTTTACTATTAAGATTAATGATGCTGACAGGGAACGGGATCTTCGTTTTTTAGGCTTCAAAAACTATATTGAAGCGTGTACTTATCGTAAAGAGCAAAGCAAACAACAGGCGGCTCATAACATAAAAGCAGTTATCGAGCGATATGGCAATGAGCTTTATCGTTTGTCGTACCCGGAGCAAACGGCTGCTATGCAAAACCTGCTTACAGATCTTGGAAAGGAACCTCTCAAGTCGGATTGTGCAATAGTTGAAGCCACTGACTGGCTGGATGAGCTAAATGCCGATCAAAGTCATTTTGAAAGCCTGGTGCAACAGCGCAATAGTCAGGATACAGGTAATGACAAGACCCTGACTGAAACCCGAAGGCCATTAATTATAGCGCTTAAGAATTTATTAATGATGATTGAACTACAGCAGCAGATTAAGGCATCGGATGCTTTAAATGCCCTGGTCAATCATTTGAATAACCTCATTGACTCAAGCATGACCAGTGCCCGTTTATCAAAGTCGCTGAGCGACCGGGCCAATATTGAAAGCTAGTTGAGAAGAAGGGGGATGACAGTACTTTTTTTAATGATGAATCGCTATTAAAAAACAAATATACCATGAATCTATATCCACTTATTCCGAAGGCCGCCAAGGTAGGTCTGATGCCACTTGATGAGGCAGAATTGCAACTATTGAAGAACGCCGAAATCAGTAAAAATGGAAGTTTTGATGTACCACTATTAAACAATGCAGTGCTTGACTTTGAAACTTCTGCTGCCGCTAATATATGGGTGTATAACAATACCGATGATTTAAGAAACGACGATCTCGATGGATTTTACCTTAGTGATGACGACTGCAAAAAGGTGATGAAGGAGCAGGCGGTGGTGCGCTATTCCATAGGTGCTAAATTAAGAGCCAAAGCAGGTGGAAGTATCAAAGAGATACTGGGTTTTGAAATTGGTGCCAACAGAGAGCTGGATGTGTCGATGTACCGCCTGCACGATTTATCGACCAAAACCTCAGAGGCTGTTTACCAGGATTTACTTGACTTTAAAAGCCTTTTAAATGACTCGGCCAAGGCTGAATTTTGGGATGGATTTTTACCCAATGAGGCCTGTTCGTATGCCTTAAAAGGACAGGTGAGTGGTAAAATTGATGTGGATGTGGTACAGCTCTTATCTACAGTGTTAGCACCAGTGTTTACACTCACTAAAAGCGGAACCCAACTGCCTGTTTCAATCGATCCGAGCATAAGTGTTTCCTTCTCGTTTAAGCGCGAGGACAATTTTGAGTGCCTGGTGCGTAAGGTGGAAGATAAGGTATTTGCGCTTAAGCTTGGGAAAGCCAAATCATCAAGCAAGGAATTGGGCATTAATGCGGGGGTGTCAATTGAATCACTGGATGTTGAGAAGGAGAAAATTATTCAGATCATTGATAAGTATTACGAAAATTATCTTGGCAAACCCACTGGTGAGCTTGATGAACTAATTGCACAAACTGATGATTACCTTTCTGATGAAACGATAGCAACCATCATTGAAAAGATTGATTTTGTTGGTGATACCTATGAGGAATTAAAAGCGCATTACAACGAATACAAGGATAAGATAGCTGATGTAAAAGAAAAAGTCATTGCACTGCTTTCGGCCAAAGTGGAGATAGGCTTGGAGTATGAGTACCGCAAAACGATGACTACAGGTGTATTGCTCGAAGCAACTGTGCAACAGGATTTCCTGATGGCGAATTTTGGCGATGTGGTTAAGCTAAAAGTTGCCAGTTTATTAGTTCACCACAGAGACGCCGATGATGCACCATTTAAAGTGAACAACTACTTCTCAGAAAAGGGATTGGAATTCAGTCGTCGTTTCGCCCTTGGTTTGAGTATTGGCAACTGGACCCTTAGCTCATATACCCAAAAAGAACTGGAAGTTGAGGAGAAAGAGATAGGTGTTAATGGTAAAAAAGCCATCAGTATTTCTTCTCTGAAAGAAAAGGGTGCTTTTGTTTTTGCCGAGCAATCTAAAATAGCCATATCGCTGGATGCCGAAACAAAGCATCCGGCCCAGGAATTGCATTACGATGATTTAGATTACACCCTCACTCTGATAGCCGGCAAGGAAGATGGGAAAATCAAAGGACGCATAAAGGAGCGCAAAAACAAGAAGAAGGGCGATGTAAAAGATTTAAATGCGTTTATCCAGCTGGCAGTTGTGTGGGGCGCTTTGGCCGACCTTAGCCACACCGACTCGCAGAAGCGACTAAGTGAGCTCTGGAATAAGATTAAGCATTGTGATGATGTAGAATACGAATGTAAGCTGCATGTGCCATCGGAGGTGTTTGTATGCCTGGCAAACGCCATGCGTTCGTCAATGGGCTACGAAATTTTAGCGCGTTCAATGGCCGCATCGGTGTATGAAAATAAAAATGAGGATAGTGCACGTATGGCCAGTCGCGAAGACTTCTACTATCAGCCCATCCTGGATTTTTACAATACGCGCAGTACCAATAATTTGTTTGCACACAATAAGTATCGCCGATCCTATAAAAAGTGGCGTAACTTCGAAACAAACCGGCTTAGTCTGAACCCGGTTAATCGGCCAAGTTATTTTGGCGGTATTCCTTTTGACGAAAGCCTCAAGAGCTACCAGGAGCTCTTAAAGGCCTTTAACAATTTCGATGAGAAAATCAGCAAATCAAAAGCTTTAAAGATAGATGTAGATCATGCGCGAAAATCGGAGATAGCCAAGCTTTTCGGTTTTATCGAATCGGTGGTTAACGATAAGCGGGGCTTTAATCAGAAATGGTTTGGCTACATGATACTTGAGCTGATTGAAATGCATTACCCCGATAAGGCCGATGCCATTAGCTGCACATTTACCATTCAAACCACAACCGGCAATAAGGACGAAGCTCTTGTTTTTGGAGCTTAGTAACTAACCAAACTAAATCGTATTGTAATGAAAGAGAGTGACAAATTTGATATTTTAAACCTGGTGGATGAGTTTACTGCCAGTGATGCCGAAAAGGAGAAAATGAAACGTCTTTTATCGGAGGCCATCTATGAGCAGGAACTGGAAGACCAGCTGAAAGAGTGTGAAGCAAAAGAAGAACTGTTGGAACGCATTAGGGAGCTGGAAGGTACCACCGCCGACCTGAAACAGTTTGGTTGGTGGGGACGCTTCATCCGCTTTTTGCGTGGTGCACAGCGCCCTCTATGGGGTTTTGCCGTATTGTTTATTGATTTAATGGTGTTTTTTGATTGCATCATCATACACGATGGTTCTAATCTTGAATTTGTGTTTAATGTGATCAACTTCCTTGTACTGGGCTTCTTATTTGGTGAACGAGCCTTAAAGAATGTGATTCCTTTGGTGAGCCAGATGAATGCCAGCAGAAGAGAGAGCCAGCAAGTGACAAAGGATCAGCCAAAAGGATAAGCTATGAAATTAACCGTTGTACGATATGCCAGCTCAACGGATAGTACGCTGGGCATGTTACTGATTGATGGTGTATTTGAGTGTTACACGCTCGAAGATGAGCACCGCGACGTGAAAAAGATGCATGAAACACGCATAGATGCAGGTACCTATAAGCTGCAGCTGCGCACCCATGGCCGGCATCATACAGATTACCTTCAGAAGTATGGTGCAGATTGGCATTATGGTATGTTGCAGGTAATGAATGTACCCAAGTTTACCGATATCCTTATTCATATAGGTAATACCGATGACGATACCTCTGGCTGCCTGCTGGTTGGTGATGAGGTGAATAATAATGCCATTCAGTCCGGAAAGGTCAAAAACAGTACACAAGCTTATGTGCGAATGTACCCCAAGGTAGCCAATGCTTTGATTAGTGGTGAAGAGGTCACTATCACATACCTGGATAATGTGCCGATAAGTAAGAATTTGACATCAGGATCGCCAACGGTCATCCCGCACATTGAGCAGGGCCAGCCCAAAGTGGTGAATACAACAAAGCTAAATTTTCGGGAAGTGCCCAAAGGACCGTTACTGGGTGTATTAAATGAGAATACCCAGGTAATTGTTAAGCAAACAAAGATGGGCTGGAGTAAAGTAATGGTCGAAGGTTGGTTGAGTGATCGTTTTTTACGGTGATTGTCGGGTGAGTGATATGTGTTCAACCCCTGCGGGGCTGAAAAGGGCTTATGTTTGTAGAAGATTAACTCTGATAATTGTCCTGAAAAGACAAACGACTAATAACCGTGGGTGAAGCCCAAAGAGTGCATCATTATTGTATCTCAGCCCTTAAAGGGGGCTGCATATTATAAACAATCAAACATTAAACTATGTCAGAACTGAACCTAAAAGAACTTATTCACGAAGTACGTGAGGAGCTTATCGCATCAGAAGAATTAAGAGAGCAAAAAGGATTGGATACATTATTTGAAGTCGATAAACTTAAGATTGAAGTCAATTTTGTGGTTGAAAAGATCAGTGGCAAAAGTGGAGGCGTTAACCTGAAGGTAATTGATGGCAAGTTAAATAAAACCTATACCGAACAGCAAGTACATAAAATTACTTTAGATCTTAAAGTGCCTGAAGAGGCGAAGTTTGTAAATTCTGCAAGCATTAGAGATAGTATTAAAATAGCAGGACGAAGCGCAGGACTTACAAGCTACGAACCTGATGTATAATACTGTTGCAACATTGTAGAACTGTAATTGAGCAACAAAAGCCATGCTATTTCGTTGGCTTTTGTTTTTTTATATATCTTCATTCTCCGAGAAAAATCAGGCATATTGTAGTGTCTACACACACATTTTAACCAAACAACAAATCCATGAAGAGAATTATCTTTTTAGGGCTGCTATTTGCTATGGGTAGCCATTTATTTGCTCAACTATTAGATTATCGACAAGGTTACATTATTGATAAGGATAGTGTTAAAACCGAATGCCTTGTTAAGTACATTAGTGATGGAGGTATTTCCACAAAACCTTTAAACAAAGAAAACAGTAAGAAACAGACCTATACAGCAGACGAAATTCTGGGGTATGGAACGGGATATGAACATTATGTTGTTCTTAAAAATGTAAGAACCAAAGTGAGCACCAATATTGGAAACAGCAAGCAAAAGTTCATGTTTGCCAAAATTGAGATTAAAGGCAAAATTAATTTGTACTCAACAGTGCTTCGTTCCATGTCAAGTGGTGGTTATGGCTTTAATTACGAAGAGGTTTTTATCCTTGAGAAGTTACCTGAGTATCCGGCCGTTCAGCTTCGTAAAAGTAAAAAGAAACAGTTGGCCTTATTAAATGAGTTGGTTAAAGATTCTCAGGAAGCCATTAAGAAAGTGGGAACTACGAAACTAAGGGAGAGTGAAATTAAACAGCTTATTCGTTTTTATAATAATGCGGATAAAACTTTGTAGTTGAAGTAATAACCTGAGTTCGATTTAAATTTAAAACTCAGATTAGAATAAAGAGCTGATTTACAATGAATAATTTTAGAGAAATAGAGAACTATTGCGATAAAATTTGAAGCAGTAAATCAGTTATTTATTCAAAGCTTGGCAATCCCGCTTATAAACAGCAATTTTCTTCGTGTAATCGACTCAAAATAGCCCGCTATTCTTTCGTCAATATACACTTGAAACTCACTATTTGTAAGCGTTCTGAGTTCAAAATTTTACGTCGAAC
>NZ_JAGTAR010000036.1 GCF_018156225.1 Carboxylicivirga sediminis | reverse complement strand
ACACAGTATTATATTTTGATTGATGCGGGTGCTATCCAGTCCACCTCAGGCGTTGATTTTGCAGGTTTCAGTACTAATGGCGACTGGACATTTACAACTATACCAATCATACCAATCACAACTTTTAATCCATCTAATGGGGCGACGGATATCAATATTCAAACGAATGTGGTTGCAACCTACGATCAGGGTGTAAGACTTGTAGGCGGAGGTGAAATAACCGATCCAACGTCGTTAATTAGTTTTACCTATTCCGGAGGTTCTGTGCCATTTACAGCTTCAATTAATGCTTCTAAAGATATTATTACAATAGTTCCTTCAGGTGATTTATTGTCAAATACACAGTATACTGTAACTATTCAGGCATTAGAAGGCGATGCAGGAACTCAACCGAGTGATCAGACAACCATTTTTACTACTGATAACTTTGTGAAGTGGAATGGTTCAGTAAGCTCTGACCCAACAGATCCAAACAACTGGGATGCTACAATTGTTGGGAGCTTCAGTACAATTATACCTGCCAGTGCTGCCAATATGCCTGTTGTTTCTGGGTTTGCAGATTTAGAACACCTGATAGTTGAGCCTGGAGCACATGTTTCAATTGCTTCAGGTGGGACATTGGGGGTAAATGGAATATTTGAGTTACAATCATCCAACGAATCCGCAGTTGGTAATGCCACCTTTATCAATAATGGCACGTTGAATTTGGGTGTTGATGCAGAGGTTAGAATCCATCAACAAATAAGTTCAGAGCCATACAATTATTATGTGTCCAGTCCGGTTCAAGGAGCAACGCCATTAAGCATAGGAATTAATGGAGGTGCTTATCGTTTTGTGCCAGATACCAAATGGGTGGTTATGGGAGCTACTGATCAGTTTAATGCCGCCGAAGGATATTCGGTTTGGAGTTCATCAGGTACTGATTTGGTATTCAGTGGTCAAATTAACAATGCAGCATCGTATAGTTTTAACTGTGAAAGAACAGTTGCGCCATCATATGTCAATTATGGCTGGAACTTATTTGGCAATCCGTATCCTGCAGCAATTGACTGGGATGCACTATCTCTATCTCCTGAGATGAATAATCACTTCTATATCAGACTTAATGATACCGGACAGTATGGTGTTTATAACGGGGTGGGTAGTGTTAATCTTGATCCAACTAACCCAGGATATATTCCTAGTATGCATGCTGTATGGGTGCAGGTTAATATTAACGAAGTGAGTGGTAGTATTACTGTTCCTAAGTCAGCGCAGAGAGACTCACGATATACTTATTTAAAGTCTCAGAAGAAAATTCCAGGTGTGCGTTTAAGTGGAATAAATTCTTTAAGTCAGAAGGATGAAATGTTAATTGCCTTTGCATCTGGCGTTAATAGTGGAGATGATACTTACCGTTCTGAGAAGCTTTTTATATCAAATGATGTGAGTCCTGTACTGCAATTATATACTATTAATTCAAATGAGAAGTTGGCAATTGATGCATATGAGGATTATGTAGAAGGAATAGCAGTAAGAACTGGTTATAAGGTTGGAGTTGGTGGAACATATTTTATTGAGCTATCCGGGATTGAGAATTTCTCTGATGATGTTGAAGTTAAGTTGGAAGATCTGAATACCAATGAAACCGTCTCTATGTTGCCAGGTGAGCAATATGAGTTTAGCACAGCAGCTGGTCAATTTGAAAATCGCTTTGTTATTCATGTAATGCCTTCTGAAGCAACCTCAATTGGTGACGCAACAATTGGAGATGGCATTCGTATATATAATTCAAATAAAGAAATCTATATTAAACTTCCAATGTTGTCGGAACCAATGGTAGAAGTATTCGATGTTGGAGGTAAACAGTTGCTTAAGCAAGAGTTGAATGCTGATGTTACAAATAAAATATTTGCACCTGCAACAGGTATACTAATAATTAAAGTTGTTTCAAAAGAAGGCGTTTTTACACATAAGTTATTGATAAAGTAATTATATTTGCTGCTGAATTAAAATGAAAGTAGAAAAGAGGAAATATTGCAGTCCCAATTTGGAAGAGTATCATGTTGATAATGATATATCGCTGATCTTGATGACTGGTGAAACAGAACCACCAGATCCGCCAAGAGGTACGGCAGCTCAACAGTCTTCATCTTCCTTGCAGGATAATCCGTTTGAAGAGAACAATTTAAAATAGATAAAAACAGAAAGGCGACCATCGGTCGCCTTTATTGTTATATGATTGCTAGCATTTATTACATGGTTACTTGCCAGGTATCTTCCAGATTATTCTTCCAATCGCTGAACTTTTCATCACCACCGCGCACTTTCCAGTCTGAGTCAACCGTCAACTTAGAACTGATGCCTCCGCGAGGGTTGCAAATCATGGTAACACGTATGCGCTCCGGCTCGTATACCTCCACCAGATGGTCGTAAAATACGTTAATCAGGCGCTCGTATGATACCGTGATATTGCGCAGATGATGCACGTATTCTTTAAGTGACTTCAGCTCGATGATGCGTTTTTTAGGATAAAACGTGATGAATACATCCGCAAAGTCGGGCTGATTCTTAACCCCCAGAAAGGTGAATTCAGGAATCTTAATCTTAATCTCATAAGCCTGTCCCGTGGGGTTAGGCAGTGATTTTAGTATAGACTGGTCAATGTCTTTGTACGTTAAAACTTGCTGTTCCATTGATTAAATAATTTCGGTTTTTGTTTTGCTTTATGAAGAACAAAAATAATGATTTATAATAGATGATGAGAGGAATGGTGATAAATGTTAGTTTTTTAAGTTAGAAGGCGAAGGATGGAAGACCAAGATGAGAAGGGAGCAATGTGTTCTATGTTCTCTTTGGACTTCGTTTTTCGGACTTCGGACTTTTTTAACTAATTTTGCGCCCGAAAAACAGATAGAAAGTGGGACGATCACGAAAAAGTAAACCTTTATTAAAAAAGGTAACCATAACAGATGTGGCAGCTGAAGGCAAAGCTATGTGTCGAGTTGAGGACAGGGTGGTATTTGTACAGCGCACTGTGCCTGGCGATGTAGTGGATGTGCAGGTAACTAAGAAACGACGTAACTACTACGAAGGTTTTCCGGTATTTTTTCATGAGTACAGCAGTATTCGACAGGAGCCTATGTGTGAGCATTTCGGTGTATGTGGTGGCTGTAAATGGCAGGCATTGCCTTATGAGCATCAGTTAAAATACAAAGAACGTGAAGTGGTTAATAACTTAAGCAGGATTGGTAAGGTAGCTTTGCCGGATGTTACACCTATCTTGCGTTCTGAAAAAACTGAGTTTTACCGCAATAAATTGGAATTTACGTTCTCGAATAATCGCTGGTTATCTGAGGAAGAATTGAAGACCGATGAGCCTGTTGAGCATCGTAATGGAGTTGGATTCCACATTCCTGGTATGTTTGATAAGGTTGAAGATGTGAAGAAGTGCTATTTGCAAAAGGATCCGTCCAATGCTGTTCGTTTGGCTATTAAGGACTATGCGCTTGAGCATGGCTTAAGCTTTTTCGACCTTAAGAAGCAGGAAGGTTTTTTAAGAACACTGATTATTCGTACAAGTTCTACCGGCGAATTAATGGTTATTCTTACTTTATTTCATGAGAATAAAGAATGGCGGGAAGGTCTTCTGAATTTTATTCAAGCAAAGTTCCCTGAAATAACATCATTGATGTATGTTATCAACTCAAAGAAGAATGATACCATTGCCGATCAGGACATTGTTCTTTTCGCAGGTCAGGATCATATTTTTGAAGAGATGGAAGGCTTGAAATTTAAAATTGGCCCAAAATCTTTCTATCAAACAAATTCGGAGCAAGCCTATGAGCTTTATAAGGTGACACGTGATTTTGCTAATATTAAAAGTCATGAAGTCGTTTACGATTTGTATACAGGCACAGGCACCATTGCTAATTTTGTTGCCCGCCAGGCTAAAAAAGTGATTGGCGTAGAATATGTACCTGAGGCCATCGAAGATGCAAAGGTGAATTCAACCATTAATGGCATCGATAATACCAGCTTCTTTGCAGGTGATATGAAGGATGTACTCAACTTTGATTTTATAAAGAAACAAGGGCATCCTGATGTCATGATCGTTGATCCGCCAAGAGCGGGTATGCACGCCGATGTAGTTGAAACAATTTTGACCACGGCACCGGATCGTATTGTTTATGTAAGTTGTAACTCAGCTACACAGGCTCGCGATCTTAATATGCTGGATGTTCGTTATAAAGTAACCAAAGTGCAGCCCGTGGACATGTTCCCGCACACGCACCATGTTGAAAATGTAGTGCTTCTGGAAAGAAAATAATAGTATCGCATATCAAAAGCGACAAAGGTCAAAACATGATTAGGCTTTTGTCGCTTTTTTGTGCCCAATAGTTAGATTTTAGTTGTAAGCACCGAGTTTTTGGGAGGCTTTTGCCTTTTAGTGGCAACATGTTGAATCCAGCGAGACAATAGGGGAGACTTGTTAAGCCAGAACAGAAGGGTATTGATAGTGCCGGGTATGCAGATAACTTTATTACTATTCAGGTTGGCCAGTGAGGCTTCTACTACCTGTTCAACAGGTGTCCATAGAAAATCTGGTACACGATTGACGAATTCAGCTTTCCGGTCAATGGCGGAATGAAAGGAGGTTGGAGTAAAACCAGGACTTAGCGCCTGAATTTTTATGCCGTATCGCCCCACCTCACTCTGCAAAGTTTGACTGAACTTGATGATGGCCGCCTTGGTAGTTGCATACATCACACTTCCTGGTAACTCCATAAATGCAGCAAAGGATGCCAGGTTGATTATATAGCCAGTTTGTTGCTTAATCATCTCTGGCAATACAGCTTTGCTGAACCTCACAGTGCTGGTCAGGTGCACGTTTATCATGCGCAATTGCTCTTCCATTGACACTTCCATGAAATAACCAGCAACACCAAAGCCTGCATTATTGATTAATAAATGAATGTTTTGGAGAGAATGAATGCGTTGTTCTACCTGTTGGATATCGCTTTCTTTCGATAGATCAGCTACCATGTAATTAATCGTTGTGTTGTAATTGGCAGAAAGAAAGCTGGATAACTCAACGAGTTTTTCCTTGCGTCTGGCAATAAGCAATAATTCAAAGCCTTGCTCTGCCAGCTTAATGGCAAAGGCCTGTCCGATTCCACTTGTTGGACCCGTAATAATGGCTATCTTCTTATTTGGTGCGGTCATGGTTAGTGTATTAGTATGATGCCATGACAAAGTTAATCATAATAGCTTTCATGGACTAGTTTCTGCATTTGTTTTGCTTTAAACGCAAATTTGCTTACAGTATTGTTATAAGAACTGTAAGGAGTTTTGTATCAGGTGATATTATTGTTATATTCATCATGGCATGTTATTTGAATCTAAAACTTTGTAACTCGAAAAAATACTGCTATGAGAAGCCACTTAAATATTTTGACCGCTACCATGATACTTACCATGGTTATGCTAATTAACTTTGCCAATACTACTTTTGCGCAAACTGATTTGAAACAGTTTAAAAAAGTGGTTGAGGAGGATAGTACCCTCATTTATGGTTTAGCAGGCTATGACAAAGCTGTGCGCAATGATATATTGACTGTTGCCCAGCATCCAGAAGTGGTGCAGCAGATTAAAGATATGCAGCAGGCCTCGCAAAACTCGTTCAGGGCTTTAATAGAAGGACTTGACAGGGAGAAGCAATTTGGTATTTATGAGTTGAGTCGATATCCCGATCTGATTCAGGAATTAACAATTAATGGAAAGACGAAAAAAAGTGATGTTGAGAATATCATAATCGCGTATCCTCAGGATATTCATGAGGCAGCATTGAAGTATGGACGTTCTCAGCATAAAATATTGACAGCCATAGGTCGCTTAAATCAGAAAAATAAAGATGATTTTGAAACGCTAATTGGCAAATATGATAGTTCATTCCAGGAGGCTATTAAGCGATTAATTGATACACCTGAAGTGTTGGCAACCATGGCTGATAATCTTGAATTTACCAGGTTGGCCGGAAGTGTCTATAATCAGTATCCGGCAGATATGTCAGCTAAGCTGGAAGAAATGCATAATCAGATTAAGGTGCAGAAGGCTAAAGAGCTGGAAGATTATCAACAGAAAATGGAGGAGGATGAAGAGGCTTACCAGGAAATGCTGGCAGCAGCGGAGCAATTTGCATCGGAGGAGATGAACAATAAAAGCATAACCGATCCTGTGACTCAACAGGTGGAGGTGGTAAATGTCAATCATTATTCATACTGGTATGGCTATCCATACTGGTACAGCTATCCGTATTGGCGACCATACCCATGGTATTACCATACAGGTTTTTACTACGGTTCAGGGGGGCGCATTATCTATATTGGCATGCCTTCGTATTGGTATGTTGGCTGGCATCATCGCTATTACCCAAACAGATATCCTCATTTGTCGTATCACTATTATCGTCATGCGCACCGTCATCCGCGTTCGTACTATAATTTTAATCGTACAGTAAATGTGAATATTAACAACAATATTTACCTCGATAGGTCAAATTTAGCGAGGATAGACAACAATCGATCAAAGATTATTCCAAAGCAGTGGCCTGCAGAACGACCAGCTACCCGTCCGGATGTACGCCCTGGCGAACGCCCGGTGCAGCGGCCAGAAACAAGGCCTGCTACGCGTCCGTCTACCCGGCCTACGCAGCCAACACAGCGACCAGGAACAAGGCCGGAAACAAGGCCTGAGACGCAACGCCCGTCCACCAGGCCCGCTACACCACCGGCTCAGCCATCAACTCGTCCGGCCACACGACCTGCAAGTCCACCGGTAAATTATAATAACTATCGTTCCAACGAAAGTTTCAGGCAGAACTGGAGTCGGCCTTCAACACCGGCTACACGCCCTGCTGCTCGTCCAGCCGGAGGTTTTAAAAGGCGATGATTTTTAGTTTGTAATAATAGGAGTGTATAACGTTAAACTGTTTGTTATGAAACGGATAGTATTTTTTATTCTAAGTGTATGGTTGTTTTCAGCTTGTTCATCAGTAAGGACAACTGCAGATTGGGATCCATCAGCAGATTTCAGGGGCTACCAATCCTTTAATTTTAGTGAGAGTTTTGAAGAAATTAAGCTGAATGATTTAGATAAGCGTCGAGTTAAAAATGCTGTTCAGACAGAGATGGAGAAGAGGGGGTATGTTTTATCAACTCAGCCAGACTTGCTTATTAATGGCTATGTGACATCAGTAGAAAAAACCGTGGTAACCAATACGCACTATGGAGGTTATGGCCCCTATTTTTATGGTTGGGGTGGCTGGTATACTTCCACCGATGTTAATAATTACCGCGAGGGAACGCTGATTGTTAGCCTGATAGATGTGCGAAAGAAGCAAATGATATGGGAAGGTCGGGCTGAAGGAATAGCGCCTCCGTCGGGTGGAGAAAAACGCACTAAGGCGATGGACGAAATGATTGAACGTTTATTCTGGAAGTACCCGATTAAATAATAGTACTGGTTAAAGATAAACGAAGAGCGCCTCTGTTTTGAAGCGCTCTTTACTTTTTAGCTTAACCTGTTTTTGTAATCCTCATAGGTGAACTTCTTAACTATCTTTAGGCCTGCTGCATCATTCCAAATGGCAATGTTTGGATGTGGCACCCCGTTGAACATGGTGGTTTTAACCATGGTGTAGTGAATCATATCTTCAAATATCAATTTATCACCGGGCTTAAGCTCCTGCTCAAATGACCAATACTCCATATAGTCACCAGCCAGGCAGCTATTACCTCCCAGTCGATAGATGTGCATGCCTTCAATGGCCCCCTGTTTGCTGTTTTTAACCCTTGGTTGATAGGGCATCTCAAGGCAATCGGGCATATGTGCTGTAAATGAAACATCCATAATGGCTGTTTTTACGCCTTGGTTCTCAACTACATCTACTACTGATGCAACTAAATCGCCTGTTTCCCATGCAAAAGCACTGCCTGGTTCTAATATGATGTCCAGATTCCACTTTTCTTTAAATCGTTTGAGTAGCTCCACCAGATGTTCGGTGTCATAGCCTTTGCGGGTCATTAAATGACCGCCTCCCATATTGATCCATTTTACCTGTGGCAGGTAATTGGAGAAACGCTCTTCAACTGCTTTAAGTGTTTTTTCCAGATCGTAGGAGGTGGATTCGCAAAGGGTATGAAAATGCAGTCCTTCAATACCTTCGGGTAACTGCCCGGGTAGCTGGCTGGCAATAACTCCCAGACGCGATCCGGGTGCACATGGATTGTATAAGTCAGTTTCTACATCGCTGTATTGTGGGTTAATACGAATGCCCGCTGATATTTCCTCGGGGTATTGTTTGATATCCTCCTTAAAAAGTTCAAACTGCGACAGGGAGTTGAAAGTAATATGACTGCTGTAGCGCATCAGGGTTTCAAAATCATCCTTTTTGTATGCAGGTGAATAGGTGTGTGCTTTGGCACCCATTTCTTCGTAGGCCAGTTGAGCTTCGTGTATTGAGCTGGCGGTAGCCTTAGGAATGTATTCAGTAACAATTGGGAAGGCGCTCCACATTGAAAAGGCTTTAAAGGCCATGATGATTTCAATGCCGGCTTTCTCCTTCACCGATTTTATGAGTTTTAGATTATTGCGAAGCAACTGTTCATCCAGCACATAGCTTGGGGTTGGAACTTTGGTATAGTCAATTGCCATTGATTTATCTTTTTGCTGTAAAAGTAATGAATCTGCAGCTGATATACTACAAAGGCCGAAACCCTATTGGACCCCGACCTTATGCAGACTTTTGTTTTTATGGCTAACGTTTATTCAATAATTGTGGTATGCTTTGCTTATTTAATAATGTATCAAGTGTTACATCTAATGATAAATTGATACTTATTCGCCACTCTTACCATAGTTGGGCAATACACGAGCACTTGGATCGTTCACGTCACAGTTTTCCCATTCCTTATTAGGCATCCAGAAGTCTTTTACTGATTGATTTCGGCCAGGGAAGTGTTCTTCAAACAACTCACGGTACATCAATGATTCTTTGGAGATAGGAGTGGCATGTGTATACTTCGCTTTTCTGGCCTCAAATTCTTCATCGCTGTACATGTCTTCGGCATAGGCCTTCAGATAATCTACCACACTGTGTCCAACGGCATCAGAGAATGCTGCTTTCTCGCGGTACAGAATATCCTTTGGCAGGTAGTCGCCTTCAAAAGCTTTGCGCAGCAGGTACTTGCCAATGCCGGTAAAGTTCATTTTCTTCTCAGGACGAATGCTCATCACATATTCAACAAAGTCAAGGTCACCAAAAGGCACACGAGCTTCCAATCCGTTGCAGGAGATACTTCTGTCAGCACGCAGAACGTCGTACATGTAAATCTCTTTCAAGCGCTTCTCGGCCTCTTTCTGGAAGGCTGCAGGCGATGGTGCAAAATCGGTGTATTTGTAACCGAATATCTCATCGCTTATTTCACCGGTCATCAGTACCTTAATATCAGTATTCTCTGCCACGTATTTACAAACCATGTACATGCCCATTGATGCTCTGATGGTGGTTATATCGTAGGTTTCGATACAATAAATTAAGTGACTGAGTGAATCAAAAATATCCTGTTTCTTAAACAGTACCTCAGTGTGATCGGCACCCAGGTAATCTGCTACAATACGTGCATATTTTGTGTCAATCGGGTCGTCTTCAATGCCCACAGCAAAGGTTCTTATAGGCTTGTCGAGCATGCGTGCACCGACTGCACATACCAGGCTCGAATCGAGGCCGCCGCTTAGCAGGAAGCCAACCGGTACATCGGCGTGCAAACGTTTCTCAATACCTTTGGTAAGGTAGTGGTTGATGTGCATAAATATCTCATCCTGCTCATGGTCAACGAATTTTTCAACTTTCGAAATGTCACGGTATTGTTTGATGGTTTCACCATCGTAATAATGTCCCGGAGGAAATGGTTTCACTTCTGCACAAAGTTCATGCAGGGTTTTCATTTCACTGGCAAACATGATATCACCTTCTTTGGAGTAACCATAGAATAGTGGACGGATACCGATTGGATCGCGTGCTGCAAAATATTTTTTAGCTACAGAGTCGTAGATCACAAACACAAATTCGGCATCCAGTGCTTTGGCTGTTTCTTCAATGCCTTTCTCTAAGAATAAAGGAATGATGACTTCGCAGTCGCTGCTCGACTTAAACTCAAATGACTCCTCGTAATTAGTTCTAAGCGCATTGTAATTGTATACTTCTCCATTACATACCAAATTAATGTGCTTATAAACTAAGGGCTGATTACCATTTGCAGACACGTCCATAATACTTAGGCGGTGGAATCCCATCCATCCTTCGTCATCAAAATCTCTGGTTATTGAGTTATCCGGACCTCTGTATTGGATCTTCTTAAACTCGCGGGCAAACTTTAGTTTGTCCATTTTGTCGCTTCCTGTATAAACTGCAAATCCACACATGACATTTAATTTTTTAATTTGTAATGGAGTAATTGTTTTTATTTCTGATTCAAAAGTAATGAATCATTATTTAAAAACAAGAAAAACTTACAAAAAATAAGTAAAAAGTATCCTGAAGTGCCATATTGATACTTTGTGCGTATGTGAGGATGTCCTGAAAAAACATCGAATAAAGCTCGTAAAGCTCTTAAAAACATAGCTTGTAAGTGGGAATTGTGATTTTTTAAGACGAAAACAAGATGAAATTGGGGTTGTCATTAGTTAATTGAAAAATGATAAATAGTTGAAAAAAGTAAATTAAAAATATTAAACAGTAACGTTAGGAGTTAATTAAGTATTAAAATGTCGCTACGTGGCATTTATGAAGTTATTGCGTTTTAATCTGGTATTGACCACATCTTTCTTAAAAATCAAATTATTCAATGCGGGGGAGAAATGTCCTGCTGCAAGTTTGTAGCCACGTTGCTGCAAACTTGCAGCAATGAACCAGACATTTGGTTAAGTATGCTGCTGCAAAGTTGCAGCAATGGCGCAGACAATTGTGCAGGTATGTTGTTGCAAATTTACACCAATGTTGATGACACTTTTTACCAATGGAAGTGAGGGTGACTGGCAGGTGGCTGAGGGTGGCATAAAAAAAGCTGCCACAAGTGACAGCTTCTATTATTATTATTAATTGGATTACAATTCAATATCCACATCGTGCTGCTCAATCCAAGGTAAGCCCAGCTTGTTGAGTTGCTCCATAAACGGATCCGGATTAAACTCTTCCACATTAAATACGCCTGGTTTTTTCCATAGTCCCTGCAGGTACATCATGGCACCAATAGTGGCAGGTACACCTGTCGTGTAGCTCACACCCTGTGCGCCTGTTTCATTATAGGCATCCTGGTGCTTGCAATTGTTATACACGTAGTAGGTCTTTTCCTTACCATCTTTTAAACCACGTATACGACAGCCAATTGATGTTTCACCGGTGTAGTTTTCACCCAAATCACCAGGATCAGGTAATACAGCTTTCAGGAACTGAATCGGTATAATCTCTTTGCCTTCATACATAATTGGTTCAATGCCTGCCATACCAATGTTTTGGATTACTCTCAGGTGTGTTAAATACTCCTGTCCAAAGGTCATCCAGAAACGGGCACGCTTCAGACTTGGGAAATTCTTGGTAAGCGATTCCAGCTCTTCGTGGTAAATAACGTATGATTCGCGTGCGCCAATATTCGGATAGTTTAATGGCCTATGAATTTCGTGTGGTTCAGTCTCCACCCACTGACCATTCTCCCAATACTTCCCTTTTTGGGTGACTTCACGAATGTTGATTTCCGGATTGAAGTTGGTGGCGAAAGCCTTACCATGATCGCCGCCATTACAGTCAACTATATCCAAATATTGAATCTCATCAAAGTGGTGCTTCGCTGCATGCGCCGTAAAAATACTGGTAACGCCCGGGTCAAATCCACATCCCAGAATAGCAGTGATGCCCGCCTCTTTGAAGCGTTCCTGGTAGGCCCATTGCCATTTGTATTCAAACTTAGCCTCATCAATAGGTTCGTAGTTGGCCGTATCTAAATAAGCTGTTTTTGTTTCTAAACAGGCATCCATTATAGTCAGATCCTGATAGGGTAATGCCACATTAACCACAATGTCGGGCTGAAATGAATTAATTAACTCTACCAATTCAGGTACATTATCTGCATCTACCTGAGCGGTTTGAATGCGATCCTTACCAATGCGCTCTGCTATTGCATCGCATTTACTTTTGGTACGGCTGGCCAACATTATTTCAGAAAATACATCTGGCAATGACGCCATTTTGTGAGCTACAACGGTGCCAACACCACCTGCTCCAATAATTAAAACTTTACCCATTTGATAAGTTGTAATAAAAAACCTAATGTTTCGTTTTTACTAATGCATATAACTCTGCCTCGTCATTGAGGTCATCATTGCAAATTGACAAAAAAAAAGGATAACTGGCAATACTCTTATCATCTTTGTTATTGATTATTTTTTGTGTCTAAAATTGTTATTTAAACATTTATCGGATAGACCAATAGGTCTGTTTGTGATTTTATTTCCAAAGTTATTTGATTATTAAAATGTTGAAAATTAGCTATTGAAGCTGTGATGTTTCTGCTTAAATTACTAATTTTCGGCCCTAAACCTGATTTGTATATGTTAACAATTAAGCATTCTGTTGTTTTTATGGTCCTTCTGGTGCTTGTTTCTGGTTGTAACATCGGAAAGCGCGCTGATGGAAGGCATGACCAGCAAGCCGTCATTGGTTTTTATAATCTGGAGAATTTGTTTGATACCATTGACGCATCTGGTGTTAATGATGAGGAATTTACTCCGCAGAGTGTTAAGCAGTGGACATCAGCTCGCTATGCAGCCAAGTTGAATAATATGGCAGAAGTAATAGCCAGTTTGGGTGATACCATTGGCAAGGGCGGTCCGGCTATTATGGGGCTGTGTGAGGTGGAAAATGTTGATGTAGTCAATGATCTCATTGCGAATAAACACCTTGTTGATTTGGGCTATCAGGTGGTTCATCAGGAGTCGCCTGATAAGAGAGGCATTGATGTGGCTCTGCTTTATCGTCCAGAGCTTTTTCAGGTGGAAAATGTAACAGCACGGCCACTTTATATATACGATCAGGTAGACGGCGAGCGCATTTATACGCGCGATCAGCTATTGGTGTCAGGATTGCTATTGGGTGAAAAGGTGCACGTAGTTGTTAATCACTGGCCTTCGCGTTACGGAGGTGAGGAGCGTAGTCGACCTTCGCGCAGAGCGGCGGCGGAGCTAAGCCGAGCCATTGTTGATTCGTTACAAGCCATTGATAATGCAGCAAACGTAATTTTGATGGGCGACTTGAATGATGATCCGGATAATATTAGTGTTAAGGAAGTGTTGAAAGCCGTTAAGGCAGCTGAGTTGAATGAAGCAAAAGATTTATATAATCCCTATGCCGATATGCATATTGAAGGAGTAGGAACGCTTTGTTACCGTGGCTTTTGGAATATGTTTGATCAGATTGTTCTAACTCAGGGCATGATGGAAGCAGAAAAGGGACTGAGTTTTGAGAAAGCATACATCTATAATCATGATCGCCTGAAGGTGGCAGATGGTAAGTATAAAGGCTACCCTTACCGCACTTATGTAGGTAAGCGATACGATGGTGGCTATAGCGATCACTTCCCTGTTTATATCGTACTTAATAAGTATTAGTTTATACCTTTAGTTATGAAAAAGGTCGGTGAGCTAACGTGCTGCCGGCCTTTTTTAGTTTTTATCATCAAGGTATAATCCTTTGCTTTGGATATACTCAAACACCTTGGCAGGTAAAAAGAATGGGGTTTGCTTACCTTCTTTTATCCACTGTCGAATATCTGATGACGCAATTTCAATGAGGGGGGCAGCTGTTATTTTGCAGTTGTGGGTAAGTGTGTGACTATGCAGGTTGGTGCCATGGCGTGGATACACGTATATACGGTGGTTGGCTATTATTTCCTCAGCCGATTTCCAATGCTCAAAGCGCGCAATGTTGTCGGCGCCCATGATGATACTAAAACAACAATCCGTGTATTTCTTTTCCAGGGCCTTAAGCGTGTCAATAGTATAAGATGGTATTGGTAAACTTAACTCAATATCTTCAGCCCGGTACTTTGGCTCTTTTTGGGTGGCAATGCACACCATCTCCAATCTTTGTTCGGCACTTAACAGCTCATCAGCATTTTTAAAAGGGTTTTGCGGGCTAACCACAAACCAGATCTCTTCAATGTTTTCAAATTCCAGCATATAATTGGCCAGCGCCAAATGGCCTATGTGAATGGGATTGAATGAACCAAAGAAGAGACCTACTTGCTTCATGTACTATTTATTTAAAAAGTCATTTAGTGCTGCTTCTGTTGCTTGTAAGGCATGCTCAAGGTTATCATTGACAATGACTTTGTCAAAATCAGGTGCAAAGGCAAGTTCCTTTTCAGCTTTGGCTATTCGCATAGCTATCTTTTCGGCTGAGTCAGTACCTCTGTTCTGTAGCCGGTTACGCAGCTCTTCAACCGATGGGGGCTGAATAAACAGGCTCAGCGCCTTGTCGCCATACATCTTTTTGATATTAACACCACCAACTACATCTACATCAAAAACAATGTTCTGGCCTTTGGAACAGATGCGCTCTACTTCACTCTTGAGGGTACCATAAAAGGTATTTTCATACACCTCTTCCCACTCTAAGAAATCATCCTGATTAATTCGCTTCTTAAACTCCTCAGGCGACAGAAAGTAATATTCCACGCCGTGTTTTTCATTGCCACGTGGAGCGCGACTGGTGGCTGAAATAGAGAATTCGAGATCAAATCCTTTATTCAGTAGTGCTTGTACAATAGTGCTTTTGCCAGCACCAGACGGGGCTGAAAATATGATGAGCTTACCTTGTTTATTCATTTTGTTGACAGTGGTGTGATAACAAAAGTCCTTCATTAAAATGGGGAGAATGTGCTTATATTTATAAAACGTTCAGAATTTGTTCCTTAATTTTCTCTAACTCGTCCTTCATTCTGATGACTATTTTTTGCAGGTCTGCATCATTGGCTTTTGAACCCAGCGTGTTTATTTCACGGCCGATCTCCTGGGTGATGAATCCCAATTTTTTACCAACAGGTTCTTTGCTATCAATGGTTTCCATGAAATACTCCAGGTGGTTGCTCAAGCGTACTTTTTCCTCAGTTACATCAAGCTTCTCAAGGTAGAAGATGATTTCCTGCTCAAAACGATTTTCATCAATCTTATTGTTTTGTCCCAGTTCTTCAAGGTTTTCGCGTATGCGTGTTTTTATTTTCTCAATCCGCTGAGTTTCATACTTGGGTACTTCTGTCAGTAATTCGCCAATCAGCTGTATGCGTTCTTTAATGTCGGCTTCCAGGGCGGCTCCTTCTCTTCTTCTGAAATCTATAATGTCGGCAATGGCAGCACGAAGGGTTTCAGTAATCGCTTTCCATTCCTGTTCGTCCAGCTCGGCCAGTTCAACCTTAACGGTATCCGGAAGAGGCATAATCACTTTCAGGTAATCGGTTGATTGCTCCAGTCCAAGATCAGTGGCTATAGACTTTAGCTGAGCATGATAATTAGCGATAACCTGTTGATTAATTTTGGTAATCTTATCAGAGGTAGCCGCTTCTACATAAAAACTAAGGTCTATTTTTCCGCGCGAAAGCTGCTTGCCCAAAAGGCTTCTTACTTCAATTTCTTTCTCCCGGTAAAGGTTTGGCAGCCGTGTATTTAAATCAAGCTGCTTGCTGTTTAGTGATTTAATCTCAATGCTAATCTTTTTGTTAGGAAGCTCACAAACGGCTTTCCCATAACCGGTCATTGATTGAATCATAGGTCTCAATTATTTCAAGTAAAGCGCAAAGGTAATCTTTTTCCACTACTTGACTATGTAAATCGATAACAGTTAAAAGTGAGGATTTATTTTTGTCTAAATTATTTTCATAAACATCAAACAATCAGAATGATTTATTTAGAATAGCGGAAAATGACTAAGAAAAATAATAAAAGATTAAACAAAAATTTTAGTGTCCAGTTTACCTTACAAATCACCAATTAAATAATCTAAATATTAAGGACATGAAACGAGTAATTGACAATTTTGGAAAAAACATTTGGGTACTAATATTAATGTTAGGACTAGCTTTTGCAAATGTATCGTGTGAAGACGATGATGATTCAGGGAATGATGATCCTATGCCGGAAAATCCGATGACCATAACTGATATTGCTGCCAGTAATGCAGATTTCAGTATTTTGGTTGCTGCACTTCAGAAAGTAGGTTTAGATGATGATTTAGCGTCAGAGAACAATGAATTTACAGTGTTCGCGCCAACTAATGATGCTTTTACGGCTTTGCTGACAGAATTAAATGTTGCAGGGTTAGATGATATTCCTAATGATGTGCTGACGAGTGTATTACTATATCACGTTGTGTCAGGGTCAAAAATGGCGAATATGATCGAAACGGGCTACTATAGTTCTTTAAGCGACGGCCCAAAAGATGGATATGGTCTGTCATTTTATGTAGATATGAGTTCAGCCACGATTAATGGCCGAGCTAAAATAACCGCTACCGACATTAAGGCTGATAATGGTATTATCCACGTGATTGATAAGGTGATGTTGCCAATGACCATTACAGACCATGCGGTGGCCAATCCTGCATTTTCATCATTAGTAGCTGGTGTAACCAAAGCTGAACTAGCTGGTGCTTTAGATGATGAGTCAGCAATGTATACTGTGTTTGCACCAACAAACGTCGCTTTCGAGATGTTTTTTACGGATCTTGGAGTTACCCTGGATGATCTTTCGAAAGAAACACTTAGCTCAGTAATTCTTTATCATGCTATGGGGGGTGTTATACCAGCGTCAATGGTGGAAGCAGGGTATTTTCCAACCCTAAGTACTGCTTTTGATAATGCCATTAGCTTAAAGGTGGATACAGAAGGTGGTGTATTTTTGAATTCCGATAGTGAGGTTATAGCTACGGATGTAGTAGCCACCAACGGTATTATTCATGCCATCAACAAAGTGATTATGCCACCTAGTGTTGTTGACATTGCCATTGATAATTCAAATTTCAGCACATTAGTGCAGGCAGTTGTTAAGGCTGAGTTGGTCGATGCTCTGTCAGGCGATGGTCCATTTACAGTGTTTGCTCCAACTAATGCTGCATTTGATGCATTGTTTACCGAGCTAAACATCACTGGTATTGATGACCTGACGAAAGAAGACTTAACACCTATTCTATTAGCTCATGTAGTTAGTGGTAACGTTAAATCAACGGATTTAAGCAATGGTACTGTGCCAACCCTTAATGATCAAAAGACCTTAGCAGTTGCTGTTGATGGTGGTGTTACCATTGATGAAGTTGTTAATGTGGTTGCTGCAGATATTCAAGGTAAGAACGGAATAGTACACGTAATTGATAAGGTGATTATTCCTTAATTGTCGATTTTTAATCGAGCGTGATAGGGGGTAGCAATACCCCCTTGTTTTTTGTTCGTAGTTTAAATAGCAACCATGAACATTATTTAATGACTAAGCGTTAAAGATCCAACGATAGAGTAACATCTAAAATTATTGTAACCAGGTATGGCATTTTATTCGATAAAAGATTTAGAAAAAATTTCAGGTATTAAGGCACATACAATAAGAATATGGGAACGCCGGTATAATCTTATTGAGCCACAACGTACGTCTACTAATATTCGTTATTACGATGACGATGACTTAAAACGTATATTAAATGTGTCGATTCTGAATCAGAACGGGTATAAAATATCGAAGATAGCCGATATGACTGAGGAGCAGCTGCGCGAGCGTGTGATTGATCTGTGCCTGGATACCCGTAATACAGATGTTCAAATCGAAAGCTTGCTGGTAGCCATGCTTGAGATGGATGAAAGTAAATTTACAAATGTATTGACCAACTCCATCATAAAACTAGGCTTTGAAGCAACTGTAGAGGTCATCTTATTTCCATTCCTCGATAGAATTGGCATACTTTGGCAGGCAGGCACCATTAATCCGGCGCAGGAGCATTTTATATCTAATCTCATCAGGCAAAAACTGATTGTAGCCATAGATAATGAGATGCAGAATTTTATTCCCAAAGCTGATAAAACAATTGTTTTCTTTTTGCCCGAGAATGAACTGCATGAAATTGGCTTACTTTTCTACAGTTTAATTGCCCGTAAAGAAGGATTTAGTGTCATTTATTTGGGAGCGTCTGTTCCTGTTGAAGACCTTAAGGTTGTTTTTGATGTTCGTAAGGCTGATGCCATGTTTACTTCTTTTGTATCTGCGGGTAAAAAAGAGGATATAGAAGCCATTCTGAAAGGGATTGAAGAGAGTGTACCTGCTGTTACGTCTTTTGTAACCGGATTGCAGGTAAGGGAATTGAAGCCAGCCTTGCCGAAGCAGTTTGAAGTAATAACAACTGCTAAAGATTTTAAAGCGAGGCTAAATGCTATGTAGTTATTTAGCCTGTTGCTTTACCACACCTTTGTATTTCCAGCGACCCGTAAAGTAGTAAAATAAGGAGCCTAGTAGTCCCATGCTCCATCCAATAGGTATGGCCCACCAGATACCGTTAACGCCAAAGTGTTTGGACAGTACCAATGCAAACGGAATGCGTATAACCCAAAGAGAAAAAAGGGTTATAAACATGGGTATAAGCGTATCGCCGGCGCCACGCAGTACGCCATGCATTACAAACATGGTGGAGAATATCATGTAGAATGAACTCACTATAACCAGGTAATTGGCGCCATGGTCAATGACCGATTGATCTTTTGTAAAAGCTCCCATCATATGTTCGCCAAAGAAAATTACTGTCAGCATAACTATTAGCGACATGCCCCAAGCCATAAATAATGTGGCCCGCAGTCCCTTTTTAATGCGATCAACTCTTTGTGCTCCCAGGTTTTGCCCCACAAAAGCAGATAGTGCACTTGCCAGGTTGAGAGCTGGCATGGCGGCTAAGGCATCAATGCGGCTGGCAACCGAAAAAGCTGCAAGTACATCCGTATCGAAGTTGTTCACAATGCGGATAAGTGCCATTATTCCCAATGCTACAAATGTTTGCTGAAAACCGGTTGGTAAGCCAATGCGTATGCTCTGAAGAAATAGTTCCTTATCAAAGCGGAACTTAAATACATTGAAGGAGATAATCTGATGCTTTTTATTCAGATAGATGGCTCCTGAAATAAAAGCACCTGCCTGTGCTATTACTGTTGCATATGCCACACCGCTAATGCCCCAGTTAAACACCACAATAAATATAATGTCGAGTGCGATATTAACAAAAGTGGCGATTACCATAAAATAGAGTGGAGTCATTGAATCACCAAGTCCACGCAGTATGGAGGAGGTGCCGCTAAACCCGAAGAAGGCAATCATCCCAATCATAAACACGTTAAAGTATTCGGTGGCCAGGGGTATTACTTTTTCTTCAACGTGCAATAGTCTGAAAATCTCTTCACTGAAGAAAATGCCTATGCTTGTAATTATTATGGATGCAACAAACAGGAAGATATAGGTGGTGTCAATGGCTCTTTTGACCTTATCAATATTTTTGGCGCCAAAATACTGGCTGATAATAATAGTAGCCCCACTGCCAATACCAATAACAAAGGCAATTAGCGCATAAAAGATAGGGGATGAAGCACCTAATGCAGCCAGAGCCTCTTTGCCCAAGTAATTACCAACAATAATGCTGTCGACCAAATGGTATAGCTGCTGAAGCAGGTTGCCAAATACCATAGGTAGGGCAAATTTGAATATAAGCTTCGCTTCATTACCTATAGTGAGGTCTTTCATTGGTGTTGATTCGTTTATTGACAAGTACAACCATTAGCAGGCTGCTTTGGTTTACCGCTATTTTAACGGAATACAAAACAAGCCAAAAAATCAGGGGCATGCAAAGCTTCGAATAAAAAAAAGGTTGACCCACGAATGAGTCAACCTTAAGTGTGTGATTGAGTATTAATTAGACGGTTTCTTTAACTGTAGGAGCTAATTCAACCGTGAAGTGGCGCATAATTGGAGCTTCCTCCAGGATAGCATAACCACGTTTAATTTCATTGCGACGTTCGAATACGTTCTTAAGTGCTACAGCAATCACATCCATGTGGTTATTGGTGTATACGCGTCGTGGAATAGCCAGTCGCAGCAGTTCCAGTGCAGGGTATCGGTTCTCACGTGTCCCCGGATCACGATCGGCCAATAGGGTGCCTATTTCAACGCCTCGGATACCAGCTTCCTTATATAGCTCAATGGCCAATGTTTGAGCAATGTATTCTTCTTTTGGGATGTGTGGTAAAAAACGTTTGGCATCTACAAAAATAGCATGGCCACCAAATGGTTCCTGTACCGGTACACCAAATTCCTTCAGCTTGTTACCTAAGTAGGCAACCTGTTTAATGCGTGTCTCCAGATAATCAAATTCGGTACCTTCATCTAAACCTTGAGCTAATGCATTCATATCACGGCCCGACATGCCACCGTAGGTAACAAATCCTTCGTAGATGATGTTAAACTGACTGGCTTTTTTGAATAGCTCTTCTTCGCGTAAAGCAATGAAACCGCCCATGTTAACAATGGCATCTTTTTTACTGCTCATGGTCATGCCATCAGCATAGGTATACATCTCCCTAACAATCTCTTTGATGCTTTTGTCAGCATAGCCTTCTTCGCGCAGTTTGATAAAGTAGGCATTTTCGGCAAAGCGGGCAGAATCAAATAATACACGGATGCCATACTCTTTAGCCATGGCATACACATCGCGCATGTTCTGCATCGATACAGGTTGTCCGCCTGATGAATTACACGTCACCGTTACAATAATCATCGGGATGTTTTCTTTCGGATGAGATTGCAACACGTGCTCCAATTTGTTTAAATCGAGGTTACCTTTAAATGGGTGATCAATAGTAGTATCAAAAGCTTCATCGATGGTACAATCAATTGCTGTTGCTTTCCTAAATTCAATATGTCCCTTGGTGGTATCGAAATGGGAGTTGCCAGGTACAACATCTCCTTCTTTTACTAAGGCAGAGAATAATACGTTTTCGGCAGCCCGTCCCTGGTGAGTAGGCAAAAAGTACTCAAAGCCAAGGATGTTTTTAATGGCATTCTTCAGGTTGTAGTACGATGAGGCACCAGCATAGCTCTCATCACCCAGCATCATTGCTGCCCATTGACGATCGCTCATCGCGCCGGTACCACTGTCGGTTAGCAGGTCGATGAATACCTGGTCGCTACGAAGGTTGAATAAGTTGTATTTGGCTGCTTTAATCCATGTTTCTCTCTCTTCGCGAGTGCTTTTGCGGATTGGTTCAACCATCTTAATCTTAAACGATTCTGAAAAAGGAAGTTCCATTGTATATTTTTTTAGATATGTTATAATATATCGGTTGTTCAAATCGCTTAATACCCGGCATCAGCCTGTAGGTGTAGCGATGAACAAATGAATTACGTAAAAAAAGAAAAATAGAGGCACTGGCAGGTGGCCAACTTTAGCAGGTAAACTCGTCGCGGTTTTTAATATTGATGAAAACCCGAACAGACAATGCAGATTGTATGTTAATATTTGCCATCAAAAAATAATTCATGTTGCAAATGTAAAAAACTATTGCATTTGATAAAAACAACAAGTGATAATTTGTAATAAGTCATGTTTTAATCGTCTGCTGCTTACATCTTGGCGTAGTGTAAAGTGCAACTGATGAGTGGTTTAGCTGGTTATGGTGTGGGGTGGTGATTGTAAGTTGTTTGTTGTCAGGGCTTATGGGTTAGTTGCATTAATGGTTGTTTTAGAGCTTTGATATGAACATTTCAAGCGTCTTTTAAACTATTTACAACACCATTCATTTTCGGGTTTAAAAGATATCCTGTTATTTTTGCGTTTAAATTAAATATCAACGATTCTCAAAACAGCCGCTTTTATATGACGGGATGTATTAGGACATACTTATTTCATTTATTTGCGTTGAGCTTATTTGGGCTTAGTATGCAGTCAATGAACGGACAAATGAGTATGGTGGATTGGAGCTATTGGGCAAATAATGAGAGAACCGCACATTGGCAGAAAGAGCTGTATAAAAATAATACTTCCAGATACCCGGCTTTTGATCAGCTGTTTTTGGCAGAATTTTTCAAAAAGCAGATAGATAAGGAGCAGCTGTTCGATACTAATTTATTTCCGCCTTTACATGACTATCCTGTTAAAACCTATAAGTTTAGTGCAAAATTTAAGGTGCCAGAGTATCCTATAATTGATTTTAAACCTACAAATTATAGTAAAGAAGCCATTGCGGAGTTTCAAGAGTTGATGAACTCTAAGACCTTTTCCAATCAGAGTGAAGAGGTGTTTGAGAAGCAATACTTCATTAAAGAGGTGCATGAGGATTATATATTTAGCCACCTTGATCAGGTTGGCTTGTCATGGGATTCCATTCCTGATCCGCCTAAGATTGGGCGTAATTTAAAACGTCGTTCGGCGCGTGAAGGTATCAGTCTTTTGTTGCGTGATAATTCGGTAGAAGCTCGTCCGAGTCTTGAAAAGATTAAGGTTACAGCAGGCCCATGGACATTTAAGGGAACCGAAAATATCCTCTTCTCTCAAGGCTATGTTGAGAATTGGGTCAAAGGAGGTGAGAGTAGTATAAGTCTGGGGAGTGACTTGCGTTTGACGGCAAACTATAAGAAAGGGAAACACGATTGGGATAACTACATTATTCATAAAGTTGGCATTATCTCTACCGAAACAGAAAAAGGACGAGTAAATACCGACTTGATAGAGATCAATACCAAATACGGTCATAAAGCATCGAAGAAATGGTATTATAGTTTTCTGTACAACTTTAAAACACAGCTGTTTTACGGTTACGATAATGATGAAGAAGATCCGGTATCCGGATTTATGGCACCGGCATACATGTCATTTGCAGTTGGTATGGACTACAAACCCAATAGTAACTTTACGCTCCTTTTATCGCCTATTACCTCGCGTTTAACATTGGTAGCCGATACAACCAAGTTTGATCAAACCAAATTTGGCGTGTCAAAAAATAGGATGAGCCATGTGGTTAATGGTCTCTCGGTTGTTAATAATCTATCCTATGAATTATCACGGGAAGTTAAATTAACATCACGACTCGATGCGTTTTATCAATACTTGGGTAAGGTTGATGAGGGAAAAGACAGACAAGTACAGGTAGACTGGGAGGTTATTGCTGATTTGCGAATCAACCGCTTCCTGTCGACGAGGATATTAGCACACCTGAGGTATTTTACAAACGAGTCTAAAAAAGTGCAGATTCGGGAAAATTTTAATATAACATTTAGTTATAATTTTTAAAAAGAATTGATATTCAAAAAGTAATATATTGGCGATATTGATTTTAACTTCTTTTAACGTTCGTTATTATGCGTTAGTGATAAAACCAATTACATTTGCAATGTGAGAATAAGGGAAAAGGTTGAAACAAAAATCTACTTCTTACGTATTAAAATTTGAAAGTTAGACACAGATGTGTCAATAAAAATATTGAGTAAGTTTTCTCATAGTTTAGGGTTAGGTTTGGTTAAAAGTTGAAAGTCGTCTTAAAGAATGCTTTAAGGCGGCTTTCTTTTTTTTATGAGGTCTTCAAACAACCATCGTCCGGTATTCTTGTTGTGATATACATGATGCGACAATCTATTTCAGAGCGGCATTTCTATAAGGATAAACAGTATTATAAGTTCTGTTTTTATGGTTTTTTTAAAAACCTGCGCCTTTTTGATCCTTTCTTGCTCCTTTACTTTGTTGATGAGGGTATTTCATATTCTCAAATCGGTATTCTGTATGCTTTCCGCGAGGTGATTATTAATCTCTTTGAAATTATTTCAGGTGTTATAGCCGATGTAGTTGGTCGTAAAAATGCCATGATTGCTGCTTTTGTCAGTTATATTGTGAGTTTTCTTTTGTTCTATAGCTTTTCTGGCTTTACCGGATTTTTATTGGCCTTTTTCTTCTATGGTATTGGTGATTCGTTTCGCACCGGCACTCATAAGGCAATGATTAATGCTTATTTGCTGCGAAACAACTGGCAGGATGAAAAAGTCAGGTATTATGGGCGCACCCGTAGTTGGTCGCAGAGGGGTTCGGCTATATCTTCCCTATTAAGTGCTTTCTTGCTTTTTTATACCGGGCGGTACGATTTCTTATTTTTATTAACTGCAGTGCCTTATGTGTTCGATTTAGTGTTATTAAGCAGCTACCCATCTTATCTGAATGGAGCAAAAGGGATGAGTAAGAGTGGTTTGTGGCTGAAGGTGAAAGCGCACTTTATAGAAGTTGTGGTGGCCATGAAAAAACTCTCATCAGTTAGGGTGGTGATTTTAACAAGTAGCTTTACGGGGTACTATAAAGCAGTAAAGGATTATATACAAATAATTATTACCGGACTGGCAGCAAAGTTTATTATTATACCTCATGTAAATAATGAACAGCATATTGCTATTTACATCGGATTGACCTACTTTGCTCTGTTTATGCTCAATTCTGTAGCATCAAGAAATGCCTACAAGATTGAGCAAATGAGTGCAACACTGCGCATAGGACTCATAAATTTGCAGCGGTCGGGTTATTTACTGGGGGTAGTGGCATCCTTGTTTTTTGTCTTCGACTATCCTTTAGTGGCTTTACTGGCATTTGCATCCATTTTTATTGTTCAAAACTTACGCCGGCCATTGGCGGTTAATTATATAACCAAGCAATTTGATGAAAAAATGATGGCCAGTATCATGTCGGTTGAATCGCAAAGCGAGACTTTGATATCAGCTCTGCTGGCATTGTTATTGGGAATTCTTGTTGATTTATCAGGAGTGGGGTGGGGAATTGGTGTTTTGTCTGTATTATTATTAGTATTGTCTGTGTTTGCTGGCACGTTTAAGGTTAAAAATTAATAATATAAATAGAGCAATGATGAAGAATATAGTACTATTAATCAGTATGCTTGCGCTATGGAGCTGCGGGCCGAAAGTGATTCAGTCGGTTGGAGATAAGCAAATGGTTATTTTCGATAACGAGCATTTGTACTTTGATGGTGGTGCTTTTACCGATGAACTAACAGAAGCTGATAAGGTATATCGGATTATGGATGGCCGTATCCTGCTTAAAAAAGTAACATTCCCTGAATATAGTCGCGAAGTTGCCGCTTCTGTTAAAGTGACAGTGGCATCGGCTGGTGACCGTTGGGATAAGTCTGGTTCATTCTTTATTATCCCAAACAGTTCAATTACCAATTTTGTGTCGTTGCAAGCGGAAGGTGAACTGCCTGAGTTGACGGCTGAACAGGAAAGCCTGAAAGGAATTGTACCCGATGCTGATTACATGCCAGTGGTGGAGCTGATGCGTTTTATGACGCCTTTTGGGGTTGGTTTCTATAATGATAAGATGGATTTGCGGAAACCGGTTTATATTCCTCATTGGGAAGATAAGGTTGTTTGGGAGCAGGATGTAACCGACCGTCTCTCGCTTATCGAAGGCGAGGTTTGGGTTGGTATCTGGGTGGATACATGGACCAAGGAGGGCTATACTGTATCAGCTGAGATTAACTTTGATGAAACGGACTATTTATATGCACCAAAGCCTCAAACTAAAGTGCTATCACTGCTCAATACAATACCATATTACAAAGGCCAGAGGCATGTCGATTTATTTGCGCGAAAGGATTTGCTGGTGAGTGCAGCGGTGCCTGAAGGGGCTAAAAATGTGCGCTTGCACTATATCACCACAGGTCACGGTGGTCACTCTGGTGGCGATGAGTTTGTGAAGAAAACCAATATTGTTAAGGTAGATAATCAGGAGGTGATTAATTTTATTCCCTGGCGTGATGATTGTGCCGCTTTCCGTCGTTTTAACCCAGGATCGGGAGTGTGGTTGATCGAAGATACAGCCACCTATATCGATTGGGAAACCTGGAAATATAAAGAAAAAGTGATTGAAGAGCGATTGGCATCATCCGACTTGTCGCGTTCTAACTGGTGTCCGGGTTCCGATGTGGAGCCATTGGTGGTTGATTTGGCTATTCAACCAGGCGAACATCAGTTTACTTTCAGTATTCCTGAAGCGCAGGAGATAGATGGCGACGAGCTAAATCACTGGCTGGTGTCAGCCTTCCTTACCTGGGAGGAATAGCAAGTACGTGTGAAATAAAAATACAAAGCTCGCCTGCATTAAGGGTGAGCTTTTTTTGTGAATATGAAATTTGTCATTTCCCACTGTAGCAGAAGAGACGACCTTTGCGCGATTTTTTGCATGAACACAAAAATTTAAATTGAATTATGGCTTTTGTTACAAAGGAGAAGTTTTTATCCAAAGATTGGTTTATTACCTATGCTTATATATTGCTGGGTAGTTTCTTGTTCGCCATGGGTGATGTGCTGTTTGTGAACCCATACAAGCTGGCACCTGGTGGTGTTTACGGTATTGGTAACTTTTTGTACCATACCTTTGGTTTTAAAATTAGTGTTTCTGTCCTGTTCATGGAAGTGCCACTGTTAATCATTGGTACCATTATTTTGGGTCCTCGATTTGGTATTAAAACACTAATTAGTACTTTCTTAATAATGGGTTTTGCCTATATGTTCGAAACCTACTGGTGGGGCTACGAGGCATTTTTGCCCAATGATCCCATGTTAAATGCATTGGTAGCCGGTATTATATATGGTGTTGCCATTGGTCTGATCTTCAAATCACGTGCTACATCAGGTGGTTCAGACATCATTTCCATGATTCTGAATAAATACACGCGTATGTCATTGGGTAAACTGGTGATTATTGTTGACGGTACCATTACCATGTTAACCCTGTTTATGCCTGGTGATAATGGAATTGACTGGACACTTCCTATCTATTCATGGTTAGTTATCTTTATTGAAGGCAAGATTATTGATATGGTGATTGATGGATTGAAAGTGAATAAAACCTTATTCATCATTTCAGAAAAACATGATGAGATACAAGAGAAACTTTTGCACAATATTAAGCGTGGCGGGACCATGTTTTCGGCTATGGGCATGTATGAGGGTGTTGAGCGCAAAGTGATTTACACCACTATTACACGTCGCGAGTCAACCATCTTATTAAATCATATTGCGAAAATTGATCCTAAGGCCTTTGTGAATGTGATTGATAGTAGCCAGATACACGGTGAAGGCTTTAAGGCTATTGAGTCTGAAGTAGGGCATTAATATTATTCGAAAACCTGGCTTGAGGCTGGAAGTAATAACAAGAGGAGGTATTCTGGTTGAATGGCCTCCTCTTGTCGTTTAATAATGTCTCAGGTATAGAAAGTTGTTATTGGTGAATGTCACCCGCTTCATCAGGCCATGGAACTAATTTGCCTGTTGTTTTAGATGTTGGTCTTTGTGCGTCAACGCTTCTTAAGTAGTTGCCGAGTTTTAAGGCTAATTCATTCACTTTATCTGGCATTGAGGCAGCCAGGTCAGTGTGTTCTCCAATGTCTTCAGGTATATTAAACAGTTCGCATTGTTGGTTGGCATAGTAGTATATAAGTTTCCATTCGCCACTTCGTATGGTACTGGTGGCACCAATGCCTGGTCCTGTTGGGCCCCAGTTGTTGGGGAAGTGCCAAAATAAGTCGCGTTCTTGTTTTTTGTTGTTTTGCTCTAGTAGCATAGGAACAAAGCTCTTTCCATCTATTGTTTGTGGTGTTGAGAAGTTGTCAATACCAGCCATCTCTATGATGCTTGGGTAAAAGTCTTCAATAATCAGATAATCATCACAGATAGATTTTTGACTAACCTTACCAGGCCATTTTACGATCATTGGCTCCCGGATACCGCCTTCGTAGGCTGAACCTTTGCCACTTTGGAGCGGACTGTTGTGCGTGTGAAGCTCGCCGGCACGTGGGCGAAGACTAAAGCCACCATTATCTGACATAAACAAGATGATAGTGTTGTCAGTCAGCTTATTCTCGTCCAAATAATCCATCAGGTCAACCAGGCTTTTATCCATAGCTTCAATCATCGAAGCATATTTAGCTTCTGATTCAGGTAGGCCCATCTCAAGGTATTTCTGGTAGAATCGTTTATCTGCATTTAAAGGTATGTGAACCGCATAATGCGCCATATACAGAAAAAACGGCTTGTTACTGATGCGTGCCGAATCAAGCGCCTTTTTTGCTTCAATGGTCAATGCTTCAGTGATAAAGATAGAGTCGCCATGGTATTTTTCCAGGCCTGGTACGCCCCATGGTTCAGAGTGGAATCCTTTCTCTTTGTTGCCAAAGTTTTGCTCTCCTAAGTAACTGCCAAGTCCACCTGCAGCGTGACCGGCTATATTGATGTCGAAGCCGCAATTGAGCGGATTGGCCGATGGTGTGGTCATGGCTCCAAAGTGCGCTTTGCCACAATGGATGGTGAAATAGCCATTGTCTTTCAGTATCTGTGGCAGCATGGTGGCATAAGTCGACCGTTCAATGCTGTCAACGGGTTGCAAACCATTCACATTCCAGTCAGGATAGCTCAATATGGAGTCGGTAGCATCAACCGAAGCATTACGACGGAGGGTCCAGTTGGTCACCCGGTGGCGGGCAGCATTCATCCCACTCATTAAGCTCACGCGTGTGGGAGAGCACACAGAGCTGGCATAGGCTTGCGTGAAAATCATGCCCTCAGAGGCCAGGCGTTCCATGCCGGGGGTGTGGTAGCGTTTGTTGTAGGGTGTTTTCTTGTGCCAGAAAGGTACCGAAGTATCCTGCCATCCCATGTCATCCACCATAAACAGGATGATATTGGGTGATTGCTCTTTTGTTGGAGTACATCCTGATAGGAGCGCAACTGCAAAAAAGGATAGGAGGAAGTGTAGTTTGTGTATTTTCATCATTTAGAACTTAGTTTGAATGTTGCCAGAATAGCTTTGTGGTCTGTGGGCCAAATGGTCGCCGGGGGTATGATTGAATCACTCGATTGTTCCTGTACGCGTTCGTTGCGCACGATGGAGCCGCGTGGACCAACAATTGCTGCATCGATTAGTTGCAAATGGGGATGAGGCTGGTAAAAAATGAAGTCGATGCGGTCGCGGTCATCAGCTTCAGGTGCCCAGGCTAGTTTCTTAATGTCCACCAGTGGGTTGTCTGCCGGAAAAGTAAAGCCAGGATGGCTTACGGGATTAGGGTACATCTGTCGGTAGACATCAATAAATCCGGCCTGTTCGAGTCGTTTCGTGTTGTGCCATTCCATCACCACGCCATTGTGATCAAATAAATCCTTTGTGGTTTCAGTCCAGTCCAGGTGCGAAGGCTCATTAAAATCGCCTCCCAGTAGGGTGAGTCGACCTTTCTCATGTTCTATTCGGGCATCAGCGATAACGGCCTGGATGGCTTCATCGCGTTGCGATTGAAGATTGTCAGAGGCTATAATTTCGGTATCCGTTATAATGGAATCCAGTTTTTCCCAGGTAGAGCCATCGTAGCCGCGAGGAAGGTACAGGCTGCAGTTGCGGTAATCGAGGTGGGCGCTGTATAAAGCCACTTCTATTCCATCCATATTGATGATGGCTTTTGTGACTGAACCATGGTCGTCAACGGCTGGAAATAACATCTTTTGCGAAATAATTGGGTAGCGCGACAAGATGCCGCTGTCGTAACTGGTTTCAGAGTAGAAGGTGTGCCCGCGCTCTTTCAGGTCCCTGACCAGACGTTCGGCCAGACTTTGGTTGTTGTAGTTGCGCACTTCACTTAAGGCAATCAGATCCGCATCGAGGCGGATAATTTCATCTAATATTGCCGTATAGCCATTGGGAACAACGGTGCCTTCTTGCCAGATATTAAACTGAAGCACTTTCAGTTCCTTTTCTTTGATAGGCTGACAGCTTGTTAAAAGTGTGGGAAGTAAGCTGAGAAGAAGCATTGCTCCAACCAGTAATTGTCTATACTTTCTCTTTGGTGTAGGTAATTTGAGATGCATGATTTTATTTTTTAGCATTAACGAAGCGGAGCTTTTGCTTATTTTGTTGTTTCCTTTCTTTGAGGGAATAAAGATAGTATCTGAAAGGCAAAGTAAATTAATAAAATCGGACAAAAATCAATGGACTTTTGTAAGCATTATAATTTAATTCCATCGCGACAGATTAAATATGGCCCTGAGGGAGCTGAAATCGTGGGCAAAAAAAAAAAAAAGGGCTAGAACTACTTTATAATGCTTGTTTTGAGAACTTATAAATCTTCTCTATCTTTGTCATCTAACCGGTTTAGTAAAAGATAAGTGAAGCCTTCATTAAAAACCATAGCAGAGCAAGCAGGCGTGTCGAAAACAACCGTGTCGTTTGTGTTAAACGGACGGGGAGAAGAAAAGCACATCAGCACCGAAACCCAGAGGCGTATTCTGGAAACGGCACATCGTCTGAACTACCAGCCCAATCATCTGGCCCGCAGTTTAAGTACGGGGCGTTCCTATACCATTGGTTTTGTGGTGCCAGATATCTCCAATCCTTTTTTTGGAAAAATCGCCCGGTTAGTGGAAGCTTATGCAGAGGAGTTGGGGTATTCGGTAATGGTGGCAAGCACTGGCGAAAGGGCTGATAAAGAGCGTATGATACTCGAAGCCTTTAAAAACAGACAGATTGATGGTGTCGTGCTGGCTCCGTCTTCAGGCGAATCGATCAAATATACCAGTGATATGCCGCTTGTTTGTTTTGACAGAGTATTTTCAAAAGAAACCGGTAACACGGTAGATGTTAATAACCAGGAGACGGCATTTTTATTGACAGAGCGACTGATAAATAAAGGACACAGGCGGATAGCTCTAATTTCGTTAAGCTCTTTTCTGCCCAATATTGCAGCGCGCATCAAAGGCTATCAGGAAGCGCTTGAAAAAAATAACCTGAACCTGGATGAGCGTTTGATAAAAGACATTGATGAAAAGGAAAAGAATCGGGATGTAGTAGCAGCAGTAAGCGAATTACTGGCTATGGAAGAGCCTCCAACTGGATTTTTGTTCTTAAATAATGTGCTGGCTGCACAAGGCATCTGGACAATCAACCAACTATTTCCGCACTTGGCCGATAGCCTGCATTTTGCTTCATTTGATAACCTGGATTTGTTTGATTTTGCCTTGCCTAAGGTAACATCTGCCTTGCAGCCAAGCGAACGCATTGCTCAGGAGAGCGTGAAAATGCTAATGCATCAGATTGAACACAGGCACGCAATGAACGGGGTGTGTTTTTCAACTACAATAATTGACAGGTAAAAAATTTTAATCATTTACTAAAACGGTTAACTAGAAGATATGAGTAGTATTTATTTTGACAACAGAGTGGTGTTAACCCTCGATGCGGGAGGAACCAATTTTGTGTTTAATGCCATGCAGGGCGGTAAAACCCTGATTGAGCCAATTAAGAAAGATGCCAATGGCGACAATCTGGAGTTGTGTCTGCAAACCATGCTGGATGGCTTTAAGGAAGTGAAGCAGCAGTTAGGTGCAGAGCCGGTTGCTATTAGTTTTGCGTTTCCTGGCCCTGCAGATTATCCTAATGGCATTATCGGTGATTTGGGTAACCTGCCGGCCTTCAGGGGTGGTGTGGCCTTAGGCCCAATGTTGGAGCATCATTTTAATATCCCTGTGTTTATTCAAAACGATGGCGATTTATATGCCTATGGGGAGGCGCTTGGCGGTCTTTTGCCCGAAATTAATGAGCAGCTGGAGGCACAGAACAATCCGAAGCGATACAAGAACCTGATTGGCCTGACACTTGGCACAGGTTTTGGTGCCGGATTGGTGCACAATGATATTTTGATTGGCGGTGACAACAGCATTGCTGCTGAGGTGTGGAACATCAGTAACTCGGTTTCGCCAGAGCGCAATGCTGAGGAAGGTGTGAGCACTCGTGCTATTATTAATGTGTATAATGAGCTATCGGGCAATACCGAAGCCTTGATGCCAAAGGATATTTTTGACATTGCATCGGGTAATAAGGAAGGAAACAAAGAAGCGGCTATCACAGCATTTAGCACGTTTGGAAAGCACATTGGCGATGCTGTGGCTAACCTTGTTAACCTGTTTGATGGCTTGGTAGTGATTGGAGGAGGCTTAACAGGCGCCAGTCAATTTTATATGCCGGCCGTAATGGAAGTGTTGAAAGGACAGTTTGGTAATGGGCAGGACCGATTGGTACAAAAAGTCTATTGTCTGGATAATGCAGATGAGAAAGAGGCATTTTTAAATACCCAAACTCATCAAATTGAAGTACCTTTTACCAACCAGAAAGTAAATTATTCGCCTGAGCAGAAGGTGGCCGTTGCAACCAGTAAGCTGGATGCCAGCGAGGCCATTGCAATTGGTGCTTATGCATATGCCTTAAGTCAGCTGAGTAATTAGGATGATTTGTGTTGTTGCCCTATAAAGCAGGGTAGGCGTTAGCAATGAATTAACGATTTATAAAATAAACGAATAAGCAGAAAATAATATGTTGTATCCATTAAAATTTAATCCCATCTTGAAAGAAATGATTTGGGGTGGAAAGAAGCTTCCTCAGAAGTTAAATGTTGAAGTTGCTGAGGATGTGAAAATTGGTGAAAACTTTGCCGTTTCGGGCCTTAAGAATGATCAGTCGGTGGTAAGCAATGGTACTTTAGCCGGCAAGAATATGACTGAACTGATTGAGACCTATAAGGAGGATTTATTGGGAGCTAAGGTGTATCAGCAGTTTGGAACCAACTTTCCCTTACTGATAAAGTACATCGATGCGAATGATGATTTGTCCATCCAGGTGCATCCTAATGATGAGCAGGCTAAAATAAAGCACAACTCGTTTGGTAAAACAGAGATGTGGTATGTAGTGGATGCCGAAGCAGGTGCTGGGCTGGTGTCGGGTTTCTCTAAAAAGACAAGCGTCGATGAGTTTGAGCAGTACCATTCATCAGGTAAGCTGATGGAGTTGATGCAGAAGCACTCAACGACTGCCGGCGATACTTTTTTTATTCCGGCAGGTAAGGTGCACTCGATTGGTGCCGGTAACCTGATTGCTGAAATTCAGCAGACCTCAGATATTACCTACCGTATCTACGATTTTGATCGTCGCGATAAGTTTGGCAACCCACGCGAGCTGCATCACGAACTGGCTAAAGATGCCATGAATTATAGTGATGATGAGTCGGGAAAAGTTGCCTATGTGGCCAAAGCTAATGAATCGGTTGAGCTGGCTTCGTGTCAGTATTTTACCACGAATGTGCTGAATGTGACGGATAGCGTTAGCAAGGATTACAGCCAGCTCGATTCGTTTGTAATTTTGATGAATGTAGGTGGGCAATGCACCATTAAAGCAGCTGATGTAAGCATTGAGCTGAATGAGATGGAGGCTGCTCTGATACCTGCGTCTGTTGCTAAAGTAGAATTAGCAGCAGGTGATTCAGCTAAGTTACTGGAAGTTTATATCTAATCTGAATTTCAGTATTTAAACCGAATTCAGGTTGTAGAAAAATAGTTAGTAGTATGCCTTCTAACGAAGGATGTATTGATAGCCTTAAGACGCATGCGCATGCGTCTTAAGGCTTTTTAATGAAATATTTATTGCTTGAACCTATCGGGACTCCGTAAATCGGACTTGGACTTTACTCTTCTTCTTCTGGTGATAAGTATTTGTAAACAATGCCGGCCAGTATGGCACCAACGATGGGTGCTACCCAAAACAGCCATAGTTGTCCCATTGCCCAGTCGCCCACAAAAATAGCTTGCGAAGTACTCCTTGCGGGGTTAACCGAGGTATTGGTCACCGGGATACTGATGAGGTGAATAAGTGTTAAAGCCAGTCCGATGGCCACACCGGCAAAACCTTTAGGGGCTTTGGAATGCGTGGCACCAAGTATCACCATCAAAAACATAAAGGTCATTACCACCTCGCATATTAAGGCGGCTATCAATCCATAGCCATCAGGCGAGTGCTCGCCATAGCCATTGGCTGCAAAACCACCCAATTCGAATCCTGCCTTGCCGCTGGCTATCAGGTAAATGATTAAGGCTCCTGCTGTGGCACCAAGCACTTGAGCAATAATGTAGGGAATAATGTCTTTGGCATCAAAGCGCCCGCCGGCCCATAAGCCAATGGTAACGGCCGGGTTGAGATGACAGCCCGAGATGTGACCAATTGCATACGCCATGGTCAGAACGGTTAGGCCAAAAGCGATTGATACGCCCACAAAGCCAATGCCCAGTTCGGGATAACCGGCTGCTAATACGGCGCTGCCGCAACCGCCCAATACGAGCCACCAGGTTCCGAAAAATTCTGCTACTAATTTCTTCATGATTTAAGTGTTTGATTAACAATCATCAGCAATTTAGGGTGATATTGTTAATTATTCCACTATTGAGCTCACTCTCTTGTTTTTCGCTTTAGTAAGCCAGACGGCAGGTTTATGTTTCCATCACCATGGAGAGTCTTCCCATCGCAAAAGTAAAGCTTCCCATCGCCAAAATGGGCCTTCCCATCGGTAAGTTTGTGCTTCCCATTGCTATGGTGAGCTCTCCCATCGTACAAGCTGGGCCTCCCGTCACGAAAGTAGGGCTCCCCGTCGCCAAAGCTGAGTTTCCTGTCGGTAGTGATTATTAGTCAGTGGTCAGTAGATTGTAGATAGACAGAAGACAGAACACAGGTGGCAGATGGCAGGTGACAAGTGACCGATGAAGGAAGAGTGTTATGCGCCATAGGAATTGCTAGCGGCTAGCAGCCATTAGCTAGCAGCTTTTTTATCGCCAGATAAAACAAAAAAAAGAACGGTTCCTTATTACCAGGTGGCAAGAAAGAACCGTTCGTTGATGGATTGGAATATGAAATTTTAATAAGTGTCTTGTATCGTGCGTATTAAAAGCTGTTTTTGCAGGTTGTTAATGTCTTCTTTTGTTTCGAATACAATGGTCTTCGACTCGCCCGGCAACAGATCGAAATAGTTATCAGAGAACCAGCCTTCTGCCTCGTCGTAGCTGAGGTATAGGTTTTTGGCCAGCTTATCGGTCGAAACGGTTATCTGATAGCCTTTGGCTACTTTTTCAACTTTGGTGTTGATGTTTGGCTTGGGCAGTATTAAATCCTTGGCTTCTTTAAAGTAGCTGGTAGTTTCGTAAACCAGTTTATTATCAACAGATAGTTTGGTCGATAGTACCACCTGGCTGGTGTTAATGTTTTTCAGCAGCGATTTAAGTGCCTCTTTAAAAACGATGGTAGAGGTGTTTGCTTTGATGTTGACATCAGCACTATGAGACCACAGTTGCTTGCCTTCAAAATCAAGTATCTCCAAATTCAGTTGCGCGGGTGTGTCTTCAAACTTATCGGATACAGCATAAATCAGTAAATCGTCTGTTTTGGTATCGGGCACAGCCATAATGGGTGCAAAGGCTTTACGTGTGAAATACTGTAGCGCTTTCCAGTTGCCATAGTAGTCGATGCTCGACCACGATGCTACCGGCCACACATCGTTCAACTGCCAGTACAGGCTTCCCATGGTTGTTGGCATGTTAATGCGGTGCCCTTCAATACCCGTGCGGATACCTTCGGCCTGAAGCAAAAGACCAACATACAGGAACGATTCGAAATCTTTAGGATTGCGATAGTAATTATCCATGTATCGCTTAATGGCGCCATTGCCAATAAATGAGCGCTGGTGCGACTTCATCACCTCCGAGTTGATGTCGTAATCCTCCGGCAAGGCATATTTTTTCACCGTTTTTAGCTCAGGGAACGATTGGAAGCCATATTCGCTTACAAAACGGGCCGCGCCATCGTGGTAGGTGATAAATGGTACATCCTGGAACCAGATGCGCCAGTCGTGCTCATCGCCGTCAATTTTATTGGTGCGGATGGTGTCGCCGGCCTGTGGGCTCGATGCCCAGTATTGTCTGTCAGGATCGAATTCGTTAACTGCTGATGGCAGTACATCGAGGAAAATATCTTTGTAGGCCTGCCACATCGCTTTGGCGCCTTCTGGCTGCGTCTTCTCATTATCTTCCTTCCAGCCCCAGCCAAACCAGGCCGCTAAAATCTCATTGTTACCACACCAAAGTGCAATACTCGGATGGTTTCTCAGACGGCGCACGTTGTAATCGGCTTCGTGCTTGACGCTTTCCAGAAACTCAGGATGGCCCGGGTACATGTTGCAGGCAAACATAAAGTCTTGCCACACCAGAATACCGTACTTATCACACAGGTCATAGAAAATCTCTTTCTCGTAGATACCGCCGCCCCATACGCGCAGCATGTTAAAATGACAATCGGCAGCCGATTTAATGATGTGCTCGTATTTTTCTGGCGATACGCGGTCGAGGAATACATCATTAGGAATGTAGTTGGCCCCTTTCATAAACACCGGCTGGCCATTTAGCTTAAAATAGAATGAGCGACCTACCTCGTCGTCTTCGCGCACCAGTTCAATGGTTCTCAGTCCTAATGTGTGCTCAAAGCTCTCGGTGCCTGCACTGGTGCTTAGCTCACCTTCGAGCTGATACAAATGTGCTTCACCAAGGCCATTGCTCCACCAGCGTTGTGGGTTTTCAATCGTGAAGTCAATCGGATAGGTATGTGTACCTTTTTTTAGATGCACTTTTTTATTGGCCAGCTGCTGTCCATCAATATTAATAGCCAGTTGGGCAGTTTCATCGGCTGTGGCTTCAATCTCAAAGGTAGAGGTCAGCTTAGCTTCGCTGTCGTTGAGTACCTTTTGTTGTGTATGAATCGTTACCAGTTGAGCATTGTCCCAGGCTTTCAGTGTCACCGGCTCCCAGATACCGGAAGTAACCAGTCGAGGTCCCCAGTCCCAGCCAAACTGGTAAGGCGCTTTGCGCACGTGTGGGCTCACCCATTTCTCACCTGGCACCTGGCCAATCTTTGCCAAATCGTTGGCCGACGATTGCACCACATAGGGGTAGTTGTCGTATATATCTAAACCTACTTTGATGGGTGAATGAAAATAGACGCGTAAAGTGTTTTCGCCTTCGTTCAATACGTTTTTGCAATCAACCTCCCAGCCTCTGAACATGTTATCGGCTTTCAGAATGAGCTGGTCATTCAGATAAACATCGGCATAGGTGTCAAGACCCTCAAAGTTAAGGGCAATTTGCTCCTTGCTGTAGGTCGACTTGTCAATGGTAAAGGTGGTTTTGTATTCCCAGTCCTTCTTATCGATCCATTGCATGTTGTGCTCGTTCAGGCGGTAGAACGGATCTTCAATCAGTTCGTGGTTTAATAGATCGGTATGAACACATCCCGGTACACTGGCCGTGCGCCATTCGTTCTGGTCAGCTTCGCTAAACTGCCATCCCGAGTTCAATTCAATGGTGGTGGCCGACTGCTTTTTTATTTGAGGGCTGCAAGCCACCAACCCCGATAGGATAATCAATAAAAGTACGTTTGAAATTAGCTTCATATTTATGTCTTGTTTTGAGGGTAAAACTAATATCTGTTAAATTAAGACTATGGCGACAATTGTTTAAAAAGATAAACATATTCTCACTTGATAGCGAATTTGGCACAAATTGTCATGCTATATTTTTCTATATTTAGCAGGCTTATAAATATAGTCAGGATGTAGGTATGGTGGTAAAACTGATTGAAACACTCATCTTTTATGCATTAATAATGCTCGCTTTTATTCTTATTTCGAATCCGATGAAAGTTAATATCAGGGCCAATAGGTGGTTGGGGGTTTCTCTTATTTTCTGGGCTTCGTTTTGGTTCGAAGAGTTATGGTATAATATAGTAGGGGTTAAGGTTGAATTGAACAACTTTCTGGTTGTCAACTTCCTTCAGTTTTTAACACCAATAGCATTTTTTGTAAGTGTATCCTATTTTACTAATTCAAGCTATTCGTTGAGCAAGAATGTTGGGAAGTATATGATTATCCCGGCTTTTTACCTGACCCTATTATTCCTCAACCGTGAACTGGATGATAAATACCAGTTTGTACAGCTGTTGTTTGTTTTGGGCCACGCTATCTTTTACTTAGGGTATTCATTACTGCGAATTCATCAGCACCAAAAGGGAATTGAGCAATTTGCATCTTCTACACAGGAAATTAATCTGAGATGGTTGGTTTATATCATCATCGCTACTTTGTTTATGACCTTTGCTGTGGCGGTGTTTAACCTATTGTTTTATGAGCTGCCACTGAACCTGTTTATGAATGCCACCGTGTTGGGTGTGGTGTTTTTTATCGTGTATAATTCGCTTAAGCAACATCAGATTTTTCCTAAAAACAAGGCAACTGCCGATGTCAATGAGCAGGAACCTAAAAAACAGCTGATGGAAGAGGATAGGCTTGATGAGATCAAAGGCCGGCTTGAAGGACTGATGAGCGAACAAAAGCCTTACCTGGACAGTGATTTAAATCTGGTGAAGCTGGCTGATATGCTCGAAATAACATCGCATCAGCTATCGCATGTTATCAACAAGGGCTATAACGAGAATTTTTTCCAGTTTGTAAATAAGTTCAGGGTTGAGAAAGCGAAGGTGATGCTCATCGATAGTCAGAATGATAAACTCTCTATTTTAGGTGTGGCTTTTGAATCCGGTTTCAGCTCCAAGACTTCCTTTAATACTACGTTCAAGAAAATGACCGGCCAAACCCCTTCTGAGTATAAAAAAGCAGGTTCGACTTTGTAAAATATGTTTTGATTTGATGTAATTAACACTCTATCAATATTATGCTTTGTGGTTCTGGTTTATAAATCTGAACATTGAATGCCTGAAAGTACTCTATTTTTGCCTTTGTTGAATACTGATTTAGCAGTGCAGTCTGCATTGTTAAGTTTTCTAAATAATTCAAAATTTTATAATTGATTCAAGATGGTAAAAATTAGGGGAGTGATTGTTTTACTACTCGGTATTGTTTTTAGTGGAGTAATTTTTGCTCAGGAGCCTTTTCAAACGATCAAAGGTAAAGTGTACGATGCTGATTCGGAGATGACTATTCCGGGTGTTAATGTGGTGATATTGGATACCGATCCACAGCAAGGCACCATCACCGACATGGATGGCAATTTTATAATAGAAAAGGTGCCTGTAGGTCGCTTTAGTATACAGATAAGCTTTATGGGCTACGAGCCTGTTGTAATGCCGGAAGTGTTGGTTGGCTCAGGCAAGGAAGTGGTATTAAATGTAGGGCTCAAAGAAACTTTTCAGCAGTTAAATGAGGTGGTTGTTAAACCGCAGCAACGAAAGGACAAGGCACAGAATAGCATGGCCACCCTGTCGGCGCGCTCCTTTACGGTGGAAGAGGCCGGGCGATTTGCCGGTGGCTGGAACGATCCATCAAGGCTTGCGGGCTCATTTGCCGGAGTTACCATGGCCGAAGGTGTGAATGACAATGCCATTGTGGTGCGAGGAAATGCGCCTAAAGGACTTCTGTGGCGCCTGGAGGGAGTGGAGATTCCTGCTCCTAATCACCTGAATGGTGTGAATAATGGCGGTGGTATTGAAACCATATTCAGTGTTAATATGCTGGATAACTCTGATTTCTTTACCGGAGCTTTTCCTGCAGATTACAGTAATGCCATGTCTGGGGTGTTTGATATGAAGCTGCGAAAGGGGAATAGCAACAAGCGAGAATCGGCTTTTCAGGTGGGGAGCCAGGGGATTGATATCGGTTCTGAAGGACCTTTTAAGGCAGGTGGAGCGGCCTCCTACCTGTTTAACTATCGTTACTCCAGCATGGGCCTTGTTGGGCAGCTGGCTGATATGGATGTGGGCCTGCCAACTTATCAGGATTTGAGTTTTAAGCTGCACCTGCCAACAAGCAATGCCGGTACATTCTCTGTTTGGGGCATTGGCGGCAAGAGTAGTGTGGCCTTTGATCCTGATGAGGATCCCAATGAATGGACCACATCATGGGATAATCATGAATACGATACTGGCTCCGAGATAGCTGCCATGGGGATGAATCATCGCCTCAATATCGGGCAGAAAAGCTATTTGTTTTCAAGCATTGCCGGGGCCTACGATGGCTTTACCAACGTGAGCGACCAGCTACAGCGCGATGGCAGCATCATACCCATTGCCAATCACAATGAGCAAAACTACCGCTTGATTGCCAGCTCCTACTTCAATCATAAGTTTGGTAACCGTCACACGAACCGCACAGGTGTGACCTATACTAACCTCAGTTTTGATCTTGATATTCAGGGGAATCCTAATCCCGGGGTAGAGGATGATCTTATCCGTATTGCCAATCAAAAAGATAACTCATATATGATGCAGGCTTATACGCAAAGTAAGTTCCGGATAGCCCCTACATTTGATGTTAATGCCGGAATTAACTTTAGCTATTTCGGCCTGAATCAGGAGCTGATGCCTGAACTAAGGCTCGGCCTCACCTGGCGATTTATTCCAAAGCATTCGGTCAGTTTGGCCTATGGTAAGCACAGTCGCTTGGAGCCATTGCGCTTTTATCTGGCTCAAAACGATGCAGGGGACTATCTCAACCCGGATTTGAATGTTACCAAAGCCGAGCATTTTGTATTGTCTTATGACTGGCGGGTATCTGATAATATGAGTATCAAACTGGAGCCCTATTACCAACGGCTTTATGATGTGCCGGTGATAGCAGGTAGTTCGGAATCGCTTATCAACTACGAGTGGAACATGTATTTTAATGAGCCATTGGTGAATGATGGCACCGGTAGTAATGTTGGTATTGATGTAACCATCGAACGCTATATGAAAGATGGCTATTATTATATGGTAACAGGTTCTTTTTTTGATTCGAAATACAAAGGGGGCGACGGTATAGAGCGCAATACTTCCTACAACCGCAATATGGTTATCAATGTGCTGGGTGGTAAGGAATGGAAGGTTCGCGATAATAACCTCTTAAGTCTCAATGGAAAAGTTGCATACATGGGAGGTAACCGTTTCACACCGCCTGAACAGGAATTGTCACGTCAATCTGAGATGGTCATCCTTGACGAAAGCAGAGCTTTTGAGTGGCAGGAGGAGAATAAACTGTTTGTGGATATAGCTGTAAACTATCGCATCAATCGAACTAAAGTATCACACGTGCTTATTTTACAGGCGAAAAATGCCCTGATGACTGAAGAGATGTTCGGTTGGGCATACGATTTCGAGAAGCAGAAAGTGGTATCACACGGGATGACGATGGTTTATCCTTTTTTTAGTTACCGCTTGCAATTTTAATGGCAACAATTGAGACTGTATAGAGCTGCTTCTTTGTGGGCAGCTTTTTTTCATTTTACCAAGGTGAAATTAAAAGCTGCTTTTGCTCATCTTTTTAAGAGAAAGAGAAATTTGAAGGGGTCGTAAGATATAGATTATGAGTTGGAAAATAAATCAGGAAGTATAATTAGAGAAAAATTTCAACTTTTAATGTGGAAAAAATTCTTCAATTTATTATTGAAAATGAAAGTGTTGTCTTTATTATTTTTAATAATTATAAATAGCAGGAGTTAGTCAAAATTGTAATGTAGAGTTTGCAATCTTCCGCAATATCCTTTTAGATTTGTAGGTATAATCTTAAGGAATGCAATCATTTTTTGAAACACATCGATATCTTTTAGAGCATCTTGGTAGCCCAGTTCGCCGTGAGCTAATGAATGAAATTGATTGGAATCACCGGCTGATTGGAATCAAAGGAGCCCGTGGTGTTGGTAAAACAACTTTTCTACTTGATTTTGCTAAGGCGCACTTTGGTTACGATAAGAGTTGTTTATATGTCAACCTCAATAATCTCTACTTTACCGAGCGCTCAATTATTTCATTCGCCGATGAGTTTCGAAAGAAAGGAGGTAAGACACTAATTCTTGACCAGGTGTATAAATACCCTGAATGGTCAAAGGAATTGCGTTACTGTTATGATAATTTTGACGATCTGAAGATAGTTTTCAGTGGCTCGGCTGTTATGCGACTGGTGGATCAGAATCCTGACCTGAAGGGCTGTGTAGCTGTGTATCGATTGGATGGTTTTTCGTTTCGTGAAAACCTGAACCTGGCTACAAAAAATAAATTTCAAACCTATTCGCTTGATGAAATATTAGCTAATCATGAAGCAATTAGTACTGAAATAACTTCGCAGGTACGTCCTCTGGCTTATTTCAACGATTACCTTGAGCATGGATACTATCCATTCTTTTTGGAAAAACGCAATTATCTTGAAAATGTAGTGAAGAATGTCAATTTGATTCTTGAGATTGATATATCGTACCTTGAACAAATTGAATTGAAGTATTTGCCCAAATTGCGTAAATTACTCTACTCCATTGCCAAAACGGCTCCATTGCAACCCAATGTCAGCCGTTTGAGCCAGGAGATTGAAACGTCAAGGGCTACTGTGATGAATTATCTGAACTACCTGAAGAACGGGCGTTTGATTAATATGCTGTATGAGGATAATGAATCAACCAAGAAGCCATCGAGGATTTATATTCAGAATCCGAATGTGTACCATTCAGTAACGCATGGTAATGTGAGTCAGTTGAACATGAATCGCACGTTCTTTCTTAACCAGTTAGGTTATCGTCACGAAGTTAATGTGTCGAAGGTGAGTGATTTTAAGGTGAATAATGCACTCGAATTTTATATAGGTGATGATGCGATGTTGAAAAAGCCTTTAGGCGCCAATGAGTACCTGGCACATCACATGCTTGAAGTAGGCGAAGGCAATCGGATACCATTGTGGTTGTTCGGGTTTCTGTATTAAGAGTTTTAATTTTGAAACGATATAATTAAAATAACCAATTAATTATTAGGAGTATATAAAATGGCTAAAGAAAAAAAGTTTATTACATGTGATGGTAATCATGCCGCTGCTCATATCGCGTATATGTTCAGTGAAGTGGCTGCTATCTATCCAATTACGCCATCGTCGAACATGGCGGAAAATGTGGATGAATGGGCTGCGGCCGGAAGAAAAAATATCTTCGGTGAGACAGTTAAGGTAGAGGAGATGCAGTCAGAAGCTGGTGCAGCTGGTGCTGTTCACGGTTCGTTACAGGCTGGAGCATTGACTTCAACATTTACAGCTTCTCAGGGATTGTTATTAATGATTCCTAACATGTATAAAATTGCCGGTGAGCTGCTGCCTGGTGTATTCCACGTAAGTGCACGTAGTTTGGCTGCTCAGGCATTATCTATTTTTGGTGACCACTCTGATGTGATGTCAACACGCCAATCTGGTTTTGCTATGTTGGCAACCGGTTCGGTACAGGAAGTAATGGACCTGGCTGGTGTGGCTCACTTAACTTCAATTAAGTCACGCGTTCCTTTCCTTCATTTCTTCGATGGTTTCCGTACATCACACGAGATTCAGAAGATTGAAGTATTAGACAATGATGACTTAGCACCATTAGTAGATCAGGAAGCGTTGCAGGCTTTCCGTGATAATTCACTGAACCCAGAGCATCCTGTTACTCGTGGTACAGCTCAAAATCCTGATGTATATTTCCAGGCGCGTGAGGCTGCTAATCCATTCTACGCTGCATTACCTGATATGGTGGCTGATTACATGGATAAGATTAGTGAAATCACTGGTCGTAAGTATCGTCCATTTGATTACTACGGAGCTGCTGATGCTGAGAATATTATTGTAGCTATGGGTTCTATCACAGAAACCATCCGCGAGGTAATTGATGACTTGGTTGCAAAAGGTGAAAAAGTTGGTTTGATTGCGGTACATTTGTATCGTCCTTTCTCAGCTAAATATTTCTTCGAGGCATTCCCAACTTCAGTTAAGAAAATTGCAGTACTTGACCGTACAAAAGAACCAGGAGCAAACGGCGATCCTTTATACCTGGATATCCGCGACCTGTTCTATGGAAAAGAAAATGCCCCTATTGTGGTGGGTGGTCGTTATGGTTTATCTTCAAAAGATACTACGCCAGCTATGATGTTGAGCGTATTCGAAAATCTAAAGCAAGAAGAGCCTAAGAATCAGTTTACTGTAGGTATTGTTGATGATGTAACTCATACATCACTTCCTTTATTACCTGAATTTTCATTGGCTGCTGAAGGTACTTTTGAAGGTAAATTCTACGGTTTAGGTTCTGACGGTACTGTTGGTGCCAACAAGAACTCGATTAAGATTATTGGTGATAATACAGATAAGTATGCTCAGGCTTACTTTGCTTATGACTCTAAGAAGTCGGGTGGTATCACTATTTCACACTTACGCTTTGGTGATACGCCAATCCGTTCGCCATATTTGGTAAATACGCCTGATTTTGTAGCTTGTCACGTACCTGCTTATTTGAACATGTACGACATGCTTAAGGGCTTGAAAGATGGTGGTACCTTCTTATTAAACTGTTCATGGAGCGAGGCCGAGTTAGAAGAGCATCTGCCAGCTCATGTGAAGCGTTACATTGCCGACCACAAGATTAAATTCTATACTATTGATGCAACGCACATTGCCAAGGAAATTGGTTTAGGTAACCGCACCAACACCATTATGCAGTCTGCTTTCTTCAAGATTGCTAACGTAATACCTTACGAGCAAGCTGTTGAGCAGATGAAGAAAGCAATTGTAAAGTCGTTTGGTATGAAAGGTGAAAACATCGTTAATATGAACTACCAGGCTGTTGATAAAGGTGGTGAAGTAAACGAAATCACTATTCCTGCATCTTGGGCTAATGAAGGAGCTGAAGTGGTTCTTCCAACCAACGAGAAAGCACCTCAGTTCATCAAAGACTTTGTATTCCCGGTTAACGGACAAAAAGGTGATGACCTGCCTGTAAGTATCTTTAAAGGTCGCGAAGATGGTACATTGCCTGCTGGTACTACGGCTTACGAGAAGCGTGGTATTGCTGTGGATGTTCCTGAGTGGATTTCAGATAACTGTATCCAGTGTAACCAGTGTGCTTATGTTTGTCCTCACGCTGCTATTCGTCCTTACTTATTAGACGAAAAAGAATTAGCTGGAGCTCCTGAAGGAACGGCTACTAAGAAAGCTAACGGTAAAGGGTTTGACGGATTACAGTACCGGATCCAGGTAAGTGCATTAGATTGTACCGGTTGTGGTAACTGTGCGGATGTTTGTCCGGCTAAGACAAAAGCTCTTGAGATGAAGCCTCTTGAAACTCAACAGGCTGAAATTACACGTTGGGACTATATGGTAGAAGAAGTGTCTATTAAGGACAGCATCATGCCTAAGGATATGAATGTGAAAGCTTCTCAGTTCGCTCAGCCATTATTCGAGTTTTCAGGTGCTTGTGCTGGTTGTGGAGAAACACCATATATCAAGCTAATCACTCAATTATACGGTGATCGCATGATGATTGCCAACGCTACAGGTTGTTCTTCAATCTATGGTGGTTCGGCTCCTGCTACTCCTTATTGTGCCAACAAAGAAGGTAAAGGTCCTGCATGGGCTAACTCATTGTTCGAAGATAACGCTGAGTATGGTTTAGGTATGGCTACTGGTGTGAAGAAACTACGCGAGCGTATCGAGCGTAAGATGAATGAGTCAATGGCCGAAGTTAATGCTGAGACTAAAGCTGCTTTCGAAAAGTGGTTGGAAACCAAGGATAATGGTAACGAAAATGTTGCTGCTTCTAAAGCTGTTGTTGTAGCTCTTGGAAACGAGTCCCATGCTGTTGCTAAAGAAATTCTTGCGCTTAAAGACTACTTATCTAAGAAGTCAGTTTGGATCTTTGGTGGTGACGGATGGGCTTATGACATCGGTTACGGTGGTTTGGATCACGTAATTGCTTCTGGTGAAGATGTAAACATCTTAGTAATGGATACTGAGGTATACTCTAACACAGGAGGTCAGTCATCTAAATCAACACCAGTTGGTGCTGTAGCTAAGTTTGCTGCTTCAGGTAAGCGTATTCGCAAAAAAGACCTTGGTCTGATGGCTACTACTTATGGTTATGTATACGTTGCTCAGGTAGCTATTGGAGCTAACCAGGCGCAGTACTTCAAAGCACTTAAAGAGGCTGAAGCTTACCCAGGTCCATCATTAATCATTGCTTACTCACCATGTATTGCTCACGGATTAAAGACTGGTATGGGTAAAACACAAGCCGAAGGTAAGGCTGCAGTTGAGTGCGGATACTGGCATTTGTATCGTTATAACCCAATGTTGGAGAACGAAGGTAAAAATCCATTTACTTTAGATTCTAAGCCTCCACAATGGGATAAATTCCAGAGCTTCTTAATGAACGAAGTTCGTTATACAGCTCTTGCTAAGTCATTCCCTGAGGATGCAAAAGTGTTGTTTGCAGAATCAGAAAAGAATGCTAAATGGCGTTACAGCTCTTATAAGCGTTTGAATGATTTGGAATATGAAGTGATTGAATAATAATTGTTCAATTTCAGATATAATGAGAGCCGCTTCCGTTTGGGAGCGGCTTTTTTATGCCCTTATTTCACTTTTATATAGCTATTCACAGAATTGCTTTTGCCAGATAAAGGACGTACATTGATATGTGCGTGCTCTTTTAAAAAGACTAATTTATCTTTAATGTAAAACAATTGATTTCAGCTGCTTGTTGTTAATATGAAAGAAATTAAATAACCCTTTAATATCACCTTTAATATGGATTTAAAAACAACTTACATGGGGATTGAACTTAAGAACCCCATTATTATCGGAGCCAGCAACTTGGTACTGGATTTGAACATGGCCAAGAAGTTAGAAGAGGCTGGTGCAGCTGCGATTGTCTATAAATCGCTATTTGAGGAACAGCTTCATCTCGAAGCAGCCGAGCTGGAAGAGGAATTGCATGAGTTTGATGACATTCATGCCGAAATGACGACGCTTTTTCCAAATATTGAGCATTCAGGGCCCAAAGCGCATCTCTTGGCTTTGAAGAAACTGAAGGAGACTGTTTCAATTCCGGTTTTTGCCAGCTTAAATTGCACCTACGATGTAAGTTGGGTGGAATATGCCAAGTATCTTGAGGAAACAGGAGTAGATGGTTTGGAACTAAACTTTTACTCAACCATTTCGGATGTGGAGAAATCGCCTGCAGATGTGGAGAATGAAAGAATTGAGGTGTTGAAAAAGGTAAAGGCGGCTGTGAAAATACCAGTAAGTGTTAAACTTAGCCCGTTTTATACCAATATGATGAATGTGGTATACCGGATGGATCACAATGGCGCTGATGGTTTTGTTTTGTTTAACAGACTTTTCCAGCCTGATATTGATATTAAAGAGGAAAAGCTGCGTGTGCCATATAACTTAAGCCATAAAGGCGATAACCGGTTGGCACTGCGTTTTGCAGGCTTATTATCATGTAACCTTAATGGCAGTATTTGCAGCAATACTGGTATACATGATGGAGAAGATGTAATAACTATGCTGTTGGCAGGTGCCAATGCTGTTCAGGTAGTGAGTACCGTATATAAAAATGGTGTGGTGCAAATCACCCGAATGCTGGAGGATATTTCAGCCTGGATGAAAGAAAAGGGCTATGATAAAATAGATGATTTTAAAGGCAAACTGTGTAAAAAGAATGTGGACGATCCGCATGCATACCGTCGTGGACAGTATGTTGATTACTTAATGAATGCTAAAGAATACCTGAAAAAGTATCCCGTTGGTTAACGAAAATTTTTGATATTAATATGATGAAAGCAGTCTGTTTTAGACTGCTTTTTTTTGTATCTGGCTCATAGGTAATTTATTATTTATTAACGCATACGAAAACCCCATAAACTAGTGACTTTCCCAAATTTTTTGTTTATTTGTATGGTTTTTGAAGTTTTGCTTCAGAACATCTAGAATGCATTGATAACTACTATTTTATAATAAATTCTTAATAATCTAAGTATGAGCAATAAACGCGTTTATACCTTCGGTAACGGACAAGCTGAGGGTAAGGCTGATATGAGAAATCTACTTGGTGGTAAAGGTGCTAACCTTGCTGAAATGAACCTTATCGGGGTTCCTGTACCAGCCGGTTTTACCATTACAACTGAGGTGTGTACAGAGTACAATCTAAAAGGAAAAGAAGCTGTTGTTGAATTAATGAGAGCTGAAGTAGAAGCTGGTGTAGCTGCTACTGAAAAAGTAATGAATGCTAAGTTTGGTTCTACAGGTGAGGCTTTCCCATTGTTATTATCTGTTCGTTCAGGCGCGCGTGCTTCTATGCCAGGTATGATGAACACTGTACTTAACTTGGGTATGAACGACGATGCAGTAAAAATTGTTGCTGAGAAATCAGGAAACGAGAAATTTGCATATGACTCATACCGTCGTTTCATCCACATGTATGGCGATGTTGTAATGGGTGTTGAGGCTGAAGAAGGTGAGCACAACCCTTTTGAAGTTGTATTAGATGAGTTAAAAGAAGCAAAAGGATATAAATTAGATACAGAATTAACAGCTGAAGATCTTAAAGAGCTTGTAGAAAAGTATAAAGCTGTTGTACGTGAGCATGCTGGTGTTGATTTCCCAACAAATCCTTGGGATCAGCTATGGGGTGCTGTTTGTGCAGTATTTGATTCTTGGAACACTGAGCGTGCTATTCTTTACCGTCGTATGGAGCAGATTCCTGACGAGTGGGGAACAGCAGTAAACGTGCAGGCAATGGTATACGGTAACATGGGCGAGACTTCTGCAACAGGAGTATGTTTCTCACGTGATGCAGCTACTGGTGAAGACTTATTCAACGGTGAATACCTAATCAATGCTCAGGGTGAAGACGTTGTAGCTGGTGTACGTACACCTCTTGAAATTACAAAAATTGGTTCTCAGCGTTGGGCAGAGCGTAATGGTACTTCGGAAGAAGAGCGTCAGAAAAACTTCTTGTCTATGGAAGAAGCTATGCCTGAGCTATATGCTGAATTAAATGAGGTGCAGCAGAAGCTTGAAGATCACTACAGTGATATGCAGGATATGGAGTTCACCGTTCAGGATGGTAAGCTTTGGATGTTGCAAACTCGTAGCGGTAAGCGTACAGGTGCTGCTATGGTTAAGATGGCTATCGATATGTTGGAGGAAGGACGTATCGATGAGAAAACAGCTATCTTACGTCAGGAGCCAAACAAATTAGATGAGTTATTACACCCTGTATTCGACCAGGCTGCTTTAGATGCTGCTAAAGAATTGTCTAAAGGTCTTCCTGCATCTCCGGGTGCTGCAACAGGTCAGGTTGTATTCTCGGCTGATGCTGCTGAAAAGTGGGCTGCTGATGGTAAGAAAGTAATTCTTGTTCGTCGCGAAACATCTCCAGAAGACTTAAAAGGTATGTACGCGGCTGAGGGTATCTTAACTGAGCGTGGTGGTATGACGTCTCACGCTGCTGTTGTAGCTCGTGGTATGGGTAAATGTTGTATTTCTTCTGCTGCAGGCTTAACTGTAACAGGCTCATCAATGTCTATCAATGGTGTTGAATATAAAGAAGGTGACTTTATTTCATTGAACGGTACTACAGGTATTGTTTATGAAGGTAAAGTTGCTACTATCACGCCTTCATTAGACGGTGACTTCGGTAAGATGATGGATTTAGCTGAGAAGAATACTCGTATGTACGTTCGTACAAACGCTGATTCTCCAGCTGATGCACAAACTGCTCGTGAGTTTGGTGCTAAAGGTATTGGTCTTTGCCGTACAGAGCACATGTTCTTCGAAGGCGACCGTATCTGGAAAATGCGTGAAATGATCTTGGCTGAAACAGTTGAAGGTCGTGAAGAAGCTTTAGCTAAGTTATTACCTATTCAGCGTGAAGATTTCTACGGTATTTTGAAAGCGATGGACGGATTTGGCGTAACTATTCGTCTACTGGATCCTCCATTACATGAGTTTACTCCTAACGATTTGGAATCTCAAAAAGAGATGGCTGAGAAATTGGGTGTTGATGTAAAAGTTGTTACTGAAAAAGTAGAAGGCTTACACGAATTCAACCCAATGTTAGGTCACCGTGGTTGTCGTTTAGGTAACACTTATCCTGAAATTACTGTAATGCAGGCTCGTGCTATCATCGAAGCTGCTTGTGATTTGAAGAAAGAAGGTTTAGATCCGAAGCCCGAAATTATGGTTCCATTAATTGGTACTGTAAAAGAGCTTAAGATGCAGGAAGAGTTGATTCGTTCAACTGCTGCTAAAGTATTCGAAGAGAAAGGAGTTGAAGTTGACTACATGGTAGGTACAATGATTGAGATTCCTCGTGCTGCATTAACTGCTAATGAAGTAGCTGAAGTAGCAGAATTCTTCTCATTCGGTACAAATGACTTGACTCAGATGACTTTCGGATACTCTCGTGATGATGCTGGTAAATTCTTACCTATCTACATCGAAAAAGGTATCCTGAAGCAAGATCCATTCCAGGCGCTTGACCAAACAGGTGTTGGCCAGTTAGTGGAAATGGGTTGTCAGAAGGGTCGTGCAGCTCGTCCTGAGTTGAAGTTAGGTATCTGTGGTGAGCACGGTGGTGAACCATCGTCAGTTGAGTTCTGTCACCGTACCGGTTTAGACTATGTGTCATGTTCGCCTTTCCGTGTGCCTATCGCACGTTTGGCTGCAGCACAAGCTAATCTTCGTTAATTATATACAATAACGAATTAATATAAGAAAGGTCGCTCATTTGGGCGACCTTTCTAAGTTTTTACTCAAGTAGTAAAATAAGTGTTTATGCTCAGGCAGATTCTATATCATCAATGAGTTGCTGCGCATGGTCTCTTAGTGGTTTGTATTGAATATACCACCATATCATACCTGCAACTAGACCAATCCCAACTGCACCAATAAATACCAATTGAGTCAAAAGAGCATCTGTTTGGTCACTTACTTTAATGGTCAAGCCAATATCAACCAGCAGAATACCGGGTATTATGCCTATTGTTCTGGAAGAGAATGGTTCGTAGCGGTTCACTGCTTTTTTTAGCATGAGCAGGGTTGGTTGTGAATAATCAACTTCGGCGTATTCCTTTTGGTATTTCCTAAAAAGTAAGGCAAAAGTAACCATGGCGAATAAGAAGCAGAAACTGCTGATAATCTCTTTTGATGGGCTATGCTCCACAATTTGCATGATAATTATAAAAAGATATAATGGGCATAACGTCCAATATATCAATTGCATTCGTTTACTTATCGCAGAGTAGTTGGTGTCTTTTGCTTTAAGTTGCTTTATTAAACCCGATATTTTGTTGTCGCTTGTATTTGTATGTTCTTTCATCTTTTGGTATTTAGTTTGCTTTTTAAGGCGTCTTTAATGCGGTGTATTTTCACCTTTACATTGGCTTCGGTAATGCCAATAATGTCGCTGATTTCTTTCATGCTAAGTCCTTCAAGCATTAATGAAACAAGTGCTTTGTCAATTACAGATAAGATGTTCAACTCATTTTGTAATTGCTCTAATTGTTGTTCTTCAAGAAGCTTTTTTTCTTTGCCCGAGTCATCAGTTATGACGTTTAGGTTTTCCATATCAGCAGTCACAATGAGCCGCATGTATTTATATGATTTGCCGTTAAAGCTTAAAGCTGTATTGACAGCAACGCGATAGACCCATGTATTAATCGATGATTTGTTTTTAAAGTTGTCCAGGCTCTTCCATATGTTGATCAGTATTTCCTGAAACATATCTTGCTGGTCATTTTCATTCTCATTGTAATATGCACAGATTCGCCGTATCCGATTCTGGTTAGCATCTACAATGGTGTTAAATAGTTCTTCCTTTTTCAATGTTTTGTTAGTTTGTTCTATCTATTAGTAAGCCAAACGATGAATTAGTTACAAAATAGTTTTGTTTTTTTTGATCACTGCTTAATAGCTCGTCTCGTATAATTGGATGACTGCAATTATAATGTAAATTCTATCTTTGTAGAAAAAAAAGCGTGGGCAGAATTCTGGCAATCGATTATGGTCGAAAGAAAAGTGGTGTAGCAGTAACAGATCCAATGCAAATTATAGCCAATGGGTTGACCACAGTATCTTCGCATGAACTATTTGATTTTATAGTTAAATATATGCAAGATGAAGAGGTTGAAAAAATTGTGATGGGCTATCCGACGCAAACAACCGGAGAGGTATCTGAGTCCATGAAGTACATTGAACCCTTTGTGAATCGATTGAAGAAGAATTTTCCGGAATTACCGGTGGAGTGGGTCGATGAGCGTTTCACTTCTAAAATAGCCTTCCAGGCGATGATTGATGGCGGATTGAAGAAAAAAGCTCGTCAGAATAAAGCTTTGATTGATAAGGTGAGTGCCACCATCATTTTGCAAACATACCTTGAACAGAAGCATATATGATTTTACCTATAGCTGTGTATGGCCACCCGGTTTTGAGGCAGGTTGCTAATACCATTGAGCCTGATTATCCAAATCTGCAGCAGTTTATTAATGATTTATGGGCTACGATGTATCGTACGGATGGGATTGGATTAGCAGCTCCTCAGGTTGCGCATTCTATTAGAGTATTCGTCATCGATTTAGATGTGTTTAAGGATGAACATCCCGAATTGAAAGGTTTTAAAAAAACCTTTATCAATCCTCGCATAGAATTTTACAGCTCAAAAAAAATCAAGTTATCTGAGGGGTGTCTAAGCCTGCCTGGTATTCATAAGAAAGTAAAGCGTCCAGACAGGATTTGCATCCACTACCAGGATGAGGCTTTTAATCATATAACAGAGGAGTATGCCGGTTTTGCAGCGCGCGTTATTCAACATGAATACGACCATCTGGAAGGGAAGCTATTTATTGATGAACTCAATTGGCTGACAAAAGTAATGTTGAAGCGGCAGCTGCTTAACCTGCAAAATGGTAAAGTAAATGCTGATTATCGCACTTTATCAGTCTAGAAGCCTTTTGTCTAACTTAGGTGTATCGTTTATTAATCAATTACTTACTTTTATCATTAATAATCTACTGTTGGTGTAAAGAATTCTTCAGGCACTTAGAATTGTGTTATCTTCATTAACACATTTTAACTTACTAGCCATGATTAAACTTTTACACATTATTAAATCAACAGCAGTAGTTGGTCTACTATTGCTTTCAACCAGCGCATTTGCTCAGCGCATTTATGTAAAAACTGACGGTGTTCCTTATAGTTCAATCGCAGAACACGCTGATTGGAATGTAGCTACGCACGATTTGCAAGCAGCTATAAATGCATTAGCAGCCGAGGGTACTGAAGATATACGAGAGGTTTGGGTAGCTAAAGGCATTTATTTTCCAACAGAGATATTCAATGGAGATGCATCAGATAATCGAAACAAGTCGTTTATCCTAAAAAACAATGTTAGAGTTGTTGGTGGTTTTGCTGGTACAGAAACAGATGAAGATCAGCGTTCTAATTTTACATATGATCTGGTTGGAGAGACCATTGGAGAGAATGCAACTATTCTTGATGGAGATTTGGGCTCAGAGCGTTCTTATCATGTTGTGTTTTTGGGTAACCTGTCGAATGAAACTGCCGTACTGGAAGGTGTTATAGTCCGCAACGGAATTGCAAATGCAGCAAGCGCCGAGGTCGGTTTCGAGGATTCTAATTATTTTGGTGGAGGTATATACGCCAGAAATGGAGGAACCTTTATTGAATGTACTTTGATCGACAATCGAGGTGGTTTAGGTGGAGGTGCTTATTGTGTTTCTTCGGTATTTGATAAATGCAACTTTGTCAATAACCGAGGATGGTACTCATCATCTGAATACAATGGTAAAGGAGGTGGTCTTTATGTGCATGAAGAGTCGCTAATAACTAATTGTGAATTTATTGGTAACCTTGCCGATAACGATGGTGGAGGCATATTCTCCAGTGGAAGTAGTTTTACAAATATTACTTTTAGTGGAAATACAGCAGGTAATAATGGGGGAGCTATCTGTACCTATGCTGATGGTGCAACTTATAATGGAGGTGTTTATACGACTTGTACGTTTATCAATAATTCAGCCGATGGTAATGGAGGTGCTATTTATGCATTGCCAGGAGGTGGCTCTTTTGATGACTGTATGATTAGTGAAAACAATGCCAACAGAGGTGGTGGTGTTTATTTAAATACTGGTGCTTCTCTATTAAGTTCTACCATATTTGAAAATACTGTAGTTACCTCGCATGCCGGGGTTTATAATGTGGGAGGTCTTATTGATGGCTGTACAATAGAAAATAACAACGGTACTGGAGTGTTTTTGGATGGAGGAGTAGCTAAAAAGACAATAATCAAAGGTAACTATGGTGCCAGTACCGGATCTGGTGTGCTTATGTCTGGGGCTGCAGAACTGAATACTTGTCACGTTTATGATAATGAGAGCGAGAGAGGCGGGGGAGTGTATGCCAATGATGGCGCTTTAATAGTTAACTCATTAATAAATAACAATACTGCTGAGTTAAGCGGAGGTGGATTATATATTAATGGAGTAGTTGCTGTTATTAATACAACAGTAACCCGCAACAAAGTGCTTAGCGTTACTGGGTTAGGTCAAGGTGTTTTGTGTAATGCACCAAGTACCCCATCTGGATCTGGTGAATTTGTTAATTCAATTATATGCAGCAATGAGGGAAGTAATCCTTCAGGCACCGAGATTGATTATGCTCCTGATGTGACAGCAACATTTCAATACACAGCTGTTGAAAGTAATGCAAACAGCGGAGAAAGTAATGTTGAGTTAGATCCGTCTGCAGAGGTATTTGTAATGCCAACCACGTTTGCTGGTGCAGCTTCAACGCCTGAAGAAGAAGCTGAGTTTGAAACGGCAGATTGGCGATTAACTCTATTATCACCATGTTTTAATGGAGGTACGCCTGATATTACAGGTCTTGAACTGCCAGAGAATGATTTACTTGGCAATGGCAGGGTTTATAAGACACGTGTTGATATGGGGGCAATTGAAAACGTTTATTATGATGTGACAATAGCGTCCACTGGTTTGGGGGCAACTTCTCCTGCAACTGATTTATCAGTTTTGCCAGGTGATGATTTAGAGATTATTATGACGCCGGTTGAAGGGAACGGAGTTTCTGATGTAGTTGTAAATAGCGAAAGTGTTTACGACCAAATGATTGACAATGGTGATGGAACATTTAGTTATACTATTAGTGCCATTGGGGAAGATAAGGCTGTTAATGTAACATTCTTGCCCTATTATACAGTGACTGCTACGGCTGTAGATGGTGGTAGTATTTCTCCGTTAACATCGGTTATTCTTGAAGGAAGAAGTAGTGATGAATTCACTATCACACCAGATGCTGGCTATAAATTAACATCCTTGCTATTGGATGGAGAGGAAGTGCAATGGGAAGACAATGCAGGTGTTTTAACTTATACCATTTCTACGGTTACAGCAGATGCATCTTTAGTTGCAGCGTTTACAGAGTACTTTACTGTAACTGCGACGGCAGGTACCGGAGGAGCTATAACACCACCTACTTCTGAAGTCTTAATTAATGAAAGCAGTGATGAATTTACTATCACACCAGATGCCGGATACAAATTAACATCATTGCAGTTAGGCGGAGAGGAAGTGCAATGGGAAGACAA